>CP136752.1 GCA_033471095.1 Nitrosopumilaceae archaeon AB1(1) | reverse complement strand
TATTATTCATCTAGTATTGTGTAATATTCTGCTATGATTTTGCGTTTAATGGTTTATTAGTGGCTATTTAAAATCTAATTTGTAAAATAATGATGGATTTGGCAATCGAGCTTTTTCTGTCATTGCTTGGAAGATGAAAAAAAATGACCACGTTTAATGAATTGGGACTAAAACAGTCTATTCTTGATGCCATCAAGGATTTAGGATTTGAAACGCCATTCCCTATACAAGAAGCTTCAATTCCTACAATACTTGCAGGACGTGATGTAGTGGGACAAGCTCATACTGGTACTGGAAAAACTGGAGCTTATGGAATAGCTATGTTGAATAATATAGAACCCAACAAAATTATCAATGGTCTTGTTATTGCACCGACCCGTGAGCTTGCATTACAAATTACAAACGAACTTCGTAAATTTGGTAAATATACTGGTGTAAAAATAGCCACAATTTATGGTGGACAGAGTATGAATCTTCAATTGGATGCACTTGATGCAGGTTTGGATATTCTCGTTGCAACCCCTGGACGGTTAATCAATCATATTAAACGTGGTTCCATACAACTTAATGATATAACACATGTTGTTTTAGATGAAGCTGATAACATGTTAGATATGGGATTTGTTGATGACATTCAATTTATTTTAAATCTTGTGCCAGAAAAACGAACTGTATCTTTGTTTTCAGCTACAATGCCTATTCCGATACTACGCCTTTCTGAGAATTATCTTAAAAATCCAAAACAATTCCTACTTGACGCCGATGATTTGAGTGGTGAGGGTATAAATCAATCGTACCTTGTCATTAAAGATAGGGAAAAAGAACAACACCTGCTTAATTTTATAAAAGACAATACTGGTCAAACTATTGTATTTTGCTCTACGAAGTACAGAACTAGAGACGTTCTTCATATGGTGCGTCACGCAAATTACTCTGCTGTTGGAATTGAAGGTGATATGTCACAACATAAACGTGAACAATCAATGACTAAATTTAGGCAAGGTAATGCTGATATTTTAGTTGCTACCGATGTAGCTGCCCGTGGTATAGATGTTCCAATGGTGGCACTAGTTGTAAACTATGATGTGCCAAATCAAGAGATGATTTATTTTCATAGAATTGGCAGAACTGCACGAGCTGGCGCTGAAGGCAAAGCTATAACCCTTGTATCTTACTCATCTATCGGTGATTTCAATATAATAAAAAAACAAATCAAGGCCACATTGCGTGATTTAAATGAAGAAATGGGAATAAAGATTGATTTAGTATATCCACTCAAACGTGATCTTAGTCGTAGATTTTTTGGTCGTGGAGGTAGCGGAAGAAGTAGAGATGGAAGTTATCGTGGAGGCAGATCTGGTGGACGTGATTATCGTAATGGTGGATCTAGAAGTGGTGGTTTTGGCAGAGGTAGATCCAGTAGACGAGATTCTAAACCAGGTGAAAGTTCTAGTGGCGGTTACAGAGGCGGAAGTTCTAGTGGCGGTTACAGAGGCGGAAGTTCTAGTGGCGGTTACAGAGGCGGAAGTTCTAGTGGCGGTTACAGAGGCGGAAGTTCTAGTGGCGGTTACAGAGGCGGAAGTTCTAGTGGCGGTTACAGAGGCGGAAGTTCTAGTGGCGGTTACAGAGGCGGAAGTTCTAGTGGCGGTTACAGAGGCGGAAGTTCTAGTGGTGGTTACAGAGGCGGAAGTTCTAGTGGCGGTTACAGAGGCGGAAGTTCTAGTGGCGGTTACAGAGGCGAAAGTTCTAGTGGCGGTTACAGAGGCGAAAGTTCTAGTGGCGGTTACAGAGGCGAAAGTTCTAGTGGCGGTTACAGAGGCGAAAGTTCTAGTGGCGGTTACAGAGGCGGAAGTTCTAGTGGTGGTTACAGAGGCGGAAGTTCTAGTGGCGGTTACAGAGGCGGAAGTTCTAGTGGTGGTTACAGAGGCGGAAGTTCTAGTGGTGGTTACAGAGGCGGAAGTTCTAGTGGTGGTTACAGAGGCGGAAGTTCTAGTGGTGGTTACAGAGGCGGAAGTTCTAGTGGCGGTTACAGAGGCGGAAGTTCTAGTGGTGGTTACAGAGGCGGAAGTTCTAGTGGCGGTTACAGAGGCGGCTCAAGATTTGATAAATCTAGTGGTAATCGAAATCATGATCAAAGTGATAATAAATCAAATTACAAGAGTTATTCCTCAAAATCTGACGGTTCTAAAAAATCAAGTTTCAAACGTAGTAGTGAATCTAAATAATAGATTGTAAATATTATCCTACTTTCTTATACATTCAATCTATTCATCGCATAATATTTGAAAATAGATGCATATCTACACAGATAAAATAATATGAAAATACTCATATTCTAATCGAATTTACATTATGCGTATGGATAAAATTAATTATGAAGGAACTGTGTGGGTTATCAACCACAATAACCCTGTGCCTCTAGTTGAGCACACAATTAAGAAATTAAAAAAATATGGAATTTTAAAAGAGGATATTGTTCTCACTGATGCTCCTGAAAATGTAAAAGTGGATCAAATTGTTATAGAAATTTGGCCATATCATTTGGATGTTGGGCGAGTGCGAACAATTCGTAATGAATCATTTATCAGCGGAACTGTAATGACAATAGAATTAAAAACAGATAGTGCTGGCATATATGTAGATTGAAAAGAAAAACACGCAGACGTATTTGGCTTGTATCTTTTGTTTGTTTATTCAGTATTGCGATAATTGGTTATTTTTATTCTACTGATCAAATAAAACAACGTGGTTTTGAATTTGGTGTACAATTACAATCCATACAATCTGAACTTAAAGTTAATCAATTAGAATTTGACTCAATTTTTTCACAATGGGAAGAAGGTGATCCCAGTACGCAAGAATTTATTCAATACTCTGAAACACATCTTGAAAATCTTAATGTGTTGTTAAATGAATATGGTATCCTTATGCCACCTACTACATTTCAGCCGGCCGTTGCCCTCTTTGAACTATCTACTGAATCTCAAATTCAAAGCGATATGGCACTAGTGCAATGGGTAAAGACTGGTGATAAATCTTACAAGATACGTTCAGATGATTTATTTCAAGAAGCATTTCAGTATGAATTGAGTGCCCTTTCTTTGTATAATGCTGCTAAATCTGGCGTATTTGGATTGACTATATCTGATACTGCCCCTTGACTCTATTCAATACCTTTACAATACCTATCATTCAACATTGACCTCATGAGGGTATCCTACAGTCTCGGTTCATTGTTGTCAATTTCTGATGTATTGTCTTGTGTGGATACAATACAATCGCCTGGACCTGATACGGTTTGGATACCTGAAACATGGGGTGTGGACTCGTTTAGCATGATGAGCTCATTATCTAGTAGATTGTCTTCTCGTTTGGGCTCCTCTATTGTTAATATCTATTCTAGGAGTCCTACTCTGATCGCAATGAGTGCTGCTACTGTCAATAGTATTTCTCAAGGACGGTTACTACTTGGACTTGGTACTAGCAGTTTATCAATTGTAGAAGATCTTCATGGTTTAAAATTTGAACAGCCATTATCGCGTATGAACGAATACATTGATATAATTCGTCTTGCATTATCTGGATCAAAAATTACTTTTACTGGAAAATTCTTTCATTTAAAAAATTTCGTACTACTAACCAAACCACAAAATATTCCAATATATGTCAGTCTGCCATTAATGATAACATGATTAAATTCAGCTTGGAATAAAGCTGATGGCGTAATTTTTTATCTTAGACCATTATCTGGATTATCTTCCTTTGTTGATAAATTACAAAAAACAAGACAAATTGATGTTGCATGTCAAATTATAACTTGTGTATCTGATGATGAAGAAAAAGCAACAGTACGTGGCAAGAAAACATTGGCATTTTACATAGCGGTTGGTTCAATATATCGTAAATTTTTATCAGAACATGGCTATGATACTATAACTTGTAACATATATGATGAATATCAACGCACTGGATTATCAAACATTCATGAATTAATTCCTGATTCGATGTTGTCTGATTTGGCCATTTGTGGAACCCCACAAACATGTCCAAGCCAACTTTCTAAATTTACGAATGCAGGAATCACTCATCCCATACTACAGTTCAATCCCGTTGATAACACTTGTGAATCGTTTAAACTATTTTCATCCACATTTTCTGGTGAATGTGATTGAGCAAAGTAGGCATATCTGCATGTGGATTGCGTAAATTCTCACAATCTGATGATTCTGTAGAATCTATTATGCTCGATGCTGTCAAAGCATTATTCTCTGACTGTCCTGAATTCTCCAAAGATGATGTTGATACTCTTTTGGTATCTACAAATGACCACTCCAAGTATCTTGGTGCGATAATATCTGAATCTATTGGAATATCTCCACAGACTGCTCATACAGTTGAACATCTATGCAGTTCCGGAACTAATGCTATTGTATCGGCATATTCATACATAAAATCAGTTCTTGCAAATGCGGTTGTTGTTGTGGGTGCAGATAAATTTGCTAATCCTGGATTAGTACTTGATTGGGATTTGTCTCGTAGTCAATACGCTCATCCTAAGTTTTGGGCATCAATTTTTACACATGCATACAAGGAAAAATATAATATTACACAAAAAGATTCAGCTACAATTCCTGTAAAAAATCATAAACAAGCTCAACAAAATCCTTATGCACAGTCTACTACAACATATTCTATAGATGATGTATTAAATTCTAAATCTATAACTGATGATTTGAATCTCCTAGATTGCTCACGTTCATGTACTGGTAGCTGTGCTGTTCTCCTACTCTCTGAAAATCTTGCTAAATCTTTACATCAAAAACCTGTATGGATAACCGGTATCGGTCAAAAAACGCACTCTGCCAGATTTACAAAAATTAAAGATCTTACTAAACCTAATTCAATAATTTCTGCTGGAAAATCTGCTTTTACTATGGCTAAAAAAGATCCTCAACGTATAGATGTTGCTGAAGTTCACGATGCGTTCTCTGTATTTGAACCCTTGATTATTGAAAATTTAGGATTAACAGATTATGGTAATGGGATGTCATATTGTCAAACCCTGCTTGACACTGGAGATAATAAAATTAATCCTCGTGGTGGTCTTTTGGGATCTGGTCATCCTCTTGGCGCTACTGGTGTATCTCAAGTAGCAGAAATAACATTACAATTACAAGGCAGAGCTGCTAGCAGACAAGTGGATAATCCAACTGTGGGTCTTGTACATAACATGTCTGCGGCAGCTACGTCATCAACTGTTTTGGTATTGGAAACATGAAAAACAATAATTCCATTACATATGGTAAATGTTCAAAATGTAATGTAATTATTTGGCCAACTTGGGGTTTTTGTACCACTTGTCTGGGGGGACTNACTCAGTACACTACACAACAGGGTGTGATACTGGTTCACTCTAAATCTGATAATGATGTATTTTGTTTAGTAGAATTTGAACAATCTATAAGAATTCTTGGTAAATTGATAAATCCTCCAAAATTAATAAAAATTGGTCAAAGAGTAAGAATTACAGATTATTATAACCTTAAATTAGAAATTTCAATAATTTAGATTGGGTTATTATTAAATTACCTTTGGTTTATTTAAAACTCATTTGTAATTCACGTTAGAATATGGTAAAATACACGACAAATAATCGCAGAATTGCTAAAATTCGTCGTACACGTGGATATGCATGGGAAGATACCTTGGTAAAACGATTTCGACAACTCGATGATTGGCATGCTTTTAGATTGGGCTCTCCAAGTACTGGGTTACCTGATATCATTGCTATTAACAACATAAAAAAAACACTAATTGTGGGAGAGGCAAAATCTGGAACTGCAGATTCGCTACAAGTCCCAGCTCATCAAATTATTAGGTGTGTTAACATTGCCGAATCTTTCACTGTGTATAAAAAACGTATTGTTCTACTTGCATTCAAATTTATCTCAAAAAGACGTGTGGGTGTTGGACAATATGAACCCAGAGAATTACGAGAATTTTATAAAATTTGGGATGTAAATTATGCGATAAATGACTATACCTGTACGTATGATGGTGATGTATATGAGGTGAATAGTAAACGACAAATGAAAATTGATTTGAAAAATTACAAAGTACCGTTTCTCTAATTTTTGTGCACGCTATATTCTTGTGTATTTGTAACCTTTTTTTACCCCCAGGGATATAATTTAACATGGTAGATGATAAAGATCAAACCCCCGATGTTGATCCAGTGGTGGAATCTTTACTTGATTCTATACCTGAACACAATAAATCAGAGCGTGATTTTGAAGAATTTATTGATGAACGTGTATTGATTAGTCATGATATGATGGGAACTAAGCAGTTAAAAATCAAAATTGTTGAAATCTCTGATGAAATTTCACCTTTAAGATGGAAGTTTGGTGATCGTGTAAAGGCAGATAAAATTCTTGTAACTATAAAGCATCTTGATACCCAAACCGTTGAGGAGTCTGAATTTGATATTGCCTCTATTGAACAAGAATTGAAAGAAAAACGTCATTATAGTTCTAGTAATCGTTGGGTTCCTACTGTAAATATAAAAAATGGATATGTTACAAATGATCGTCATACAACATTAATCAGTGACGCAGTAGCGTTAGATTATATAGTATTTTAATGATTTAGGGGTTTTATTCTAAATACTTAAAAAGTATAGTTTTTTATAAAATCCTAATTATGAATCGTATAAAACATTCATCAGCATCAAAGAAGAAATCTACAAAGCCAAAACCAAAAAAATCTACCAAGTCCACCTCTGTCAAACAATCTAAAAAAATTAATCTTGAGGGTAAAACAAAAAAATCTAAGATTAGCAAAACACCAAACATAAAGTCTAAATCTACAAAAAAATCAAAATCAACAAATCATAAATCGTCTCCAAAACCCACTTTGAAATCTTCAACAAAATTTCAAAATTATGATGACTTGAGTAGTATAGGAATTGTTGTAGTTGATGATGTACTTGACTATAACAAAGATGCTGAATTAGAAGAACGTCGTGCATATCTTGAAGAATCTCGTTCTCAAGATACATCTGATTAGTTTTTTTGTCTTTGTTTAATATTTCAATTTTTAATCACTAGATACTAAACATCGTTCATATTTTTGATCTCTAGTTATTTAAGCACTAATTTGAAATTTATAGTTATACAAAATCTATTAGATATACTTTAATTGACATTTTTTAAAAACTACACTATGCCACGGTAGCTCAGCCCGGGAGAGCACTCGGCTGAAGACCGAGTCGTCGTGCGTTCAAGTCCCGCCCGTGGCATATTTACTTTCATACCATGACATCTTGTATATTGTCTAGATTTTATACTGGTCTATTTACCATATTATATGGGATTGTTAACCAAACTTTTCATAATTATACCACTGGTTACTTTTGGAATCGTCATTTTTAGTTTTGGTGTTTATAATATTTTGTGTAGAAATGGTAATTGGGATTATCTTTCGTGCTAAATTTAATACTAGAATTGCCAAAAACATATTATTTTATATATGTATATCGTATATAATACACATGACAGTAAAATTACAGATTTATCTGGATCGTATATTTGGGAAAGGTTTCTATGAATCTGCAAATCTGTATAATGATAATCTGTTTGATGACATATATTCTGAAAATTTCTCTGAGAAATTCAGCTGAACATTTCCCTCATTCTTTTCAAATTATTTTATTAGCAATAATCTCTTACTTTACTGAACAGCAAAACTCTATATGTAAAGATCAATTACGATAAAACACAATACTCCGAGCATAAATGGTGTTACTGGAAGTATTGGCCATACATATCTATCCTTTGCAGCACATCTTAATTCTGCATCATCATTAGATGTTTTCTGATTTATTAAATCATAATTTAATTTCCATTTATCTTCCATTTTTACATCAATTGGAATTACCATTTTATCATCATTGATATTCTTGTATATTGTAAATATTGCATAAATTCTATGTATCTCTGACATGTCAAATCCTTCTAGAAATTTATTACCCTTTATTACATTTTTTAGATTTTTAAATAAAACCATGCCATGATGATATAAACTTACAAATCCTAATCCTATGATTGATATTAAAATTGGTATGGGCAAATGAATAATACTAATATTTTCTAAATTCCACTGTATTGATAGATTTGAAAGTATACCTAAATCACCAATTTCTACAATTGGTAGTATAATTCCTAACGTTAGAATACTATACACATCCCCTGTAGCCATTTTTTTATATCGAAGTAGAATCACCAATGTTAGAATCAAAAATAAACTATGTGATGTGATAGCTAGAAAATCAACATCTTCCCAATCTAGTATGTATAATGATAATCCTATACCTGCAGACGCATAAAACCAGACCACACCGATCTTTCTTTCTTTGATATCCATGTATGCGTATATTACAAATATGATTATCGCTATGGTTCCTCTAATAATGTATAGCATATTTTACGTTAAATATTTTAATTTTTAAAGCGAATTATGACAGTTGTATTTTATATTTTTTTAATACACATGTGTCTAATTCCATGTGTTCTCCTTTCAGTGTATGGTGATGTATTGTATCATGATGTAGTTACAGGTGGCAGTATTTTTCATTCAAGCCCATCTAGTATCATTTATCCCTGTAATGTGCATGCATCTATTACCACTAACAGTATTTCTTATAATGGTGGCAACAGAAATAACCCTGACGGAACATTTTATCCTGGTGATGCGTTTACATATGTCATATTAACTTGGTATACGGCAAACCAACACTGTGATTTTTTTCAACCATGTCCATTACACCTATCATCCTATACTAGTCTAAGGCAGTCGTGTGTTCCACATAGATTTCTTGAGGATTCAGAATCATATAATTTATGGTGATTTGGGTTCTAAAAGTAATTCTGGTATATTTCAAATACCAATTGATGCTACAAATAGTAATGTGGGTTCAATTATAAAAAAAGTACACGTAAAAGGATATTCGTGTTTTAAACATGAACGTTGGCAATGTGGTTGGACTCTATATCAGGCAACTATATCATTCAAACCTAAATTAGTAGATGTATCACAATTTCAAATAAATGTTGAATTTGTGACACTACAAGATTCAGATGGTTATGATTCTCGTAATCTAGATGATACATTTTATCTACATGATCCAATTGTATCTCAGCATACAATATCTTATCCGTGGAAGAATGAGAGGTTGAAAACCTTGTCTGTATCTCTGCTTGCATCTGCTGAACCCTTGAATACTGAGTATGAATTTAGATGCTCTGCTCTGAACTGTCCACACACAGTATCTTTCAACAACTATTCCTCACCTACCAAGCATTATCAATACGCCGACGGATACACCATTCATAATGCCACATCTCATGATTTTCTAGGTGTACATGATGTTATACATACTGTTACCCTTCAAAACATACAGCAAACATTGTGGAAAATACAATCTGATGAAACGATTTATGTTGTAAAATACAATCCTAAATTCAAATCATATCCATTTATCTCATTTATAGATGGACACCAATATGCAGATGAGAATAGATTTGGAATTGCTTTGAAATATCTTGGGGTATTAGATAATGATCAAATTTATCCTGAACGACGAAGCAAAATAAATAATGTGCATAGTATATCATATGGTTTGTACAATACACAAATACATATTTTGAGTGATTTAAAAAATAACTCTTGGGTAGGATCTGCCCCTTTTAATTATTCACCAAATAATGAATCATTTGATCATTTTGTGTATTCGGATACTAGTGGAATGTTTTATCACGATGGGTATGCTATTATTTATTACACAATTAATGATATTAGAGAACAATTACAACGCACTGAATATCGTAACGTTACCATACTTTCTACTTTATCCTCTCTTGATTTTGCTGGACGGGATGTTACATGGCTTGTACATAACACCATTAAATTACCAATTGAACCGAACACGATATTTAGAACTGATTTGAGCATACAACGTACAGGTTCAAATAATAATTCTACGATCGTCCAAATAACTCCACATATGAGATCAGGCGTCTTGTACATTGATGATTATTTATCAGACAAAGCGTTGTATGATACAAATGATGTTGGACTAGCTAAAATTATTAAAAACAGCACATATTCTACAGATATTACTACAACTAGTTCTAAAGATAATTTTGTTGTACCTTTTTTCAAGACTGCTGTCTATTTTTATGATCGTAATGCTAGTCAAAACACTCCTGTACCTGCGTATAACGCCACAGATGCTCAATGGTACGACTATTATCTGAGAAATAATCGTGATGCAATTTTAAAATCTCCACGTTTTCTTGGCATGATACTGAGTGCTCCTTACACCATATCTATACAAAATAACAATTTTATCTCAAATTTATCTCTAAATCAATTCACTCACGTCAAAAATCTAACAATTCATATAAATCAATTATTGAATAATACCTTGACTGTTTCACAAAATACTGATGTGTTGACTTTACATCCTGACGATACATTTTACCCTATTACTACACTATTTCTAAATGATACAAAATTAAATATAGATTGTGAGTTTGGTTGTACAATTCCAATTAATCCTAATTATGGATATACACTTGATGCTATAAATATTTGGGGTGGTAAGGCACATGCTACCATTCTTCCAAACCCTACTCCACGTTTATCTTTTTCATATTCTATTATAATTGACGGTGTTCTAGCTGCGATGTTAATAATATCTGCATTCTTTTTAGGGAAAAAATTATTTTTCATGTTACGCTAATTTTTAATCTATATGTCTATGCGCAATGTACCGCACATTTGAGGATCTCTTAATTTTTTAATCATATTGCGTGGAATTTTATCTGCAGCTCCATCTGCACCTATGGCAATAGTTCTAGGGCATGTAAAATTACTAGTTCGAATTACAATATCTGATTCATGTGACAACCCCAACTGTTCAGATCCTCTAGCTATAATCTTAAACTCTATATCTTCAACCTCTAATGTGAATCGTATTGTCTTATCTGGGTCATTTAGCCTATCCTTGATATGTTGAGGGAGGTCTCTACATCCATGAGTTGCACCCACTCCAACTATACAATCTCCTCTTGTTGTCAGCTCTGTATCCTTGGTGATCTCTATTGTTGTAGAGTGCATAGCGAGTATATTTTTGTGACCATGAAATCCTACCTTAAACATGAATTTCTCAGGACTGTATCATTTTTATTCATATGTGTAATTTTCAACTAATTACACCATGACGGCGTATTGTGTCATTCATCTATAAATCTCTTTCAAGCACGGTTTAAATTAAACACTATTAGAATTATCATAAATTGCTTCCAGCACAACAAGGTTATGATCGCGCAATAACTGTTTTTTCACCAGATGGTAGATTATACCAAGTAGAGTATGCCATTGAAACCATCAGACGTGGTTCAATCACAGTTGGTATATCGTGTAATGATGGTGTAATAATGGCAGTGGAGGAGAAAACACTTAAACTCCAAATCGGTGATACTGTACAAAAAATATTTCAAATTGATGATCATGTAGGAATTGCGGCCGCTGGGTATATTCCAGATGCTCGTAGTCAAGTAGATAACGCTAGATTTTTTTCACAAAGTAATAAATTAATTTATGATGAACCTGTTGACATTGAAGAAATTGCAAAACATTTAGCAGATCAATGTCAACAATATACACAATTTGCCGGTGTACGTCCATTTGGTGTGGCATTAATTATTGCAGGAATCAATCGTGGTAAAAGTACATTATATCTTACAGATCCAAGTGGAACATTTGTACAATATGATGCTGTAGCTATTGGTTCGGGCTCTGATGACGTGACATCTTTTCTAGAGAAACACTACAAGATGGATTTGTCTATGGATGATGCACTACAATTATCTGTCGCTGCCATTAATATGACTCATGAGGACAAGACTGAATCTGTGCAGACACGTATTGCTAAAATCTCTACTATTGATACAAAATTTGAAATTTTATCAAATGATGCTGTTGATAAACTTGTATCTCTAGCAAAAGAAAAATACCCCGCTAAAAAATAAACGTTATTCATGACTATCTCTATAGCAATTCCAGACTCTTCACTAGAGGACGAACATAGACATGTGGATAAAACAAGAAAGATATCTCTTATCGGTCGTACATGTGCAATATTTGGAATAGATACCATATACATCTACAAAGATACAGGTACAAGAGATGATCAAACCCTGTTGTCTACGATACTGCGTTACATGGAAACTCCTCAATTTTTACGCCGTTTTGCATTTCCAAAAATTAATGATTTGAAATATGCTGGAGTGTTAAGCCCATTACAAACGCCACATCATACTGTAACTTCTAATGTTAAAAAAATTAAAAAAAATGATATACGTGATGGTTTAGTGTTGAATACAAAAAATGAGAAATTTGTAGATGTAGGTTTTGGTACAAAAATACCTTATAGAGGTAAACAACCAACCGGAAAGAGAATATTGGTACAATTTACATCAGAATACCCAACACTTGCTATCAGAGAAGTTGATCCATCACAACATTCGGAATTTCGAGGTTATGCAGTCAAAGAAAGAAATAATTTGTATTCTCTTCTTACTGAGTGGACTGGAAAAATTATCCTAACCTCTAGGAAAGGCAAATTTAGTACCCCCAGCATATTACATTCTTATCATGATTCAAATCTCTTGCTAGTCTTTGGTAGTACTAGTCGTGGAATACATGATATGTTGGGCTCGCGACTTGATAATATTCAAAACTCACGCATGTTGAATTTCTTTCCTAATCAGCAAACTAAAACAGTTCGACTTGAAGAGGCATTGTTGGGAATTTTATCAATAATTAACGCTGCCTGACCCATTTTTTGCTTAATCATGTGTAAAGTTATGTGGGGAATCTTGAAAAAGTTTCATCTATACATCAAATCATAATATTTGCACATGAATTCTCGTCACTAAAATTACAAATTTGTCAACATTTTCATTAAATTTATCGTGTCATATTTTATATTTGAGAAACGTTGGGCTAGTAAAAAGATTAGAGAGACCTGAGTGGATGGGGGTGGGGATACTCTTGTGTGAAATAATTTGATTTGACACACAACAGAATCTCTTGTGTGATAATTCTTAAATACAATTGTCGTCAAAATTATTGATGATGCGAAATCACTTTGCAATAAAAAGAAATGATAGTGCTATGTCATTTTTATTTTCAGTATGCCTCCTTTCAGTAATTTCTATAATCTTGAATCCTGCATTTGCAAACGATGATGACTCTTACATACAAGAGTTGGAATCACTTAATGGGGAAATTATACAAGCTTTTGACGAAATTAATAAAGTTTTAGTCGAATATGACACATTAAATGCAAAGTATGGCTTTATGTCTGATTTTTCTGATGAAGACCAGATACGTTATGATAAAGAATTAAAAATAATTGATAAAAAATACGAAAAAACTGTCCAGAAATTTGATACAATAGACGCAAAGTATGACCGTACATATACTAATCTTTCAGATGAGGAATTTGCACGTTATGATAAAGAACTAAAAATAATTGATGAAAAATTTGAAAAATCTATTCGGAAATTTGACACAATAAACGTAAAGTATGGCTTTACAAACAACCTACTTTCAGATGAAGAATTTGCACGTTATGAAGAAGAAATTAAAAAGACTTCTGACGAATTTAATAAAATTCAAGCCGAATTTGACACAATAGACGCAAAATATGGCTTTACAAACAACCCACTTTCAGACGAAGAATTTGAACGTTATGATAAAGAACTCGAACAGGTCTCTAACAACCTTCTTAAAATTACAGCCGAATATGATTCAGTATTCACAAAGTATGGCTTTATATCACCTGATCTTTCAGATGAAGAATTTGCACGTTATGATAAAGAACTTAGACAAGTTTCTGACGATATTGATAAAATTACAGCCGAATATGATTCAGTAAACACAAAGTATGGCTTTACATACCCTGATCTTTCAGATGAAGAATTTGCACGTTATGATAAAGAAATCAACAAGGCTTATGAGAAGACTGATATAATTACAGCCGAATACGATACAGTAAACACAAAGTATGGCTTTACATACCCTACTTTTTCAGATGAGGAACAGATACGTTATGATGAAGAACTAGAAAGAATTGATGGAACATTCGAAAAATCTATACAAGAATTTGACGCGTTACACGCAAAGTATGGCTTTACATACACTGATCTTTCAGATAAAGAACAGATACGTTATGATGAAGAACTACAAATAATTGATGAAAAATTTGAAAAATCTATCCAAGAATTTAACACCTTAAACTCAAAGTATGGTATTAGATCTCCTATTCTTTCAGATAAAGATCTGATACGATACGAGAAAGAACTACAAATAATTGATGAAAAATTTGAAAAATCTATCCAAGAATTTGGCATAATTGATGCAAAGTATGGCTTTACATCTCCTAATCTTTCAGATAAAGAACAGATACGTTATGATGAAGAACTACAAATACTTGATAAAAAATACGAAAAATCTATCCAAGAATTTGACATAATTGATGCAAAGTATGGCTTTACACTCCCTGATTTTTCAGATAAAGAACAGATGCAGTACAATGAAGAGCTGCAAATACTTGATGAAAAATACGAAAAATTTATCCAGGAATATGACATAATTGATGCAAAGTATGGCTTTACACTCCCTGATCTTTCGGATGAAGAGCACATACGTTATGGTGAAGAACTAGAAGAAATTAATAAAAAATACGAAAAATCTATCCGAGAATTTGACATAATCGATGCAAAGTATGGCTTTACATCCCTAATCTTTCAAACAAAGAATTTGCACGTTATGACGAAGAAATTAGAAAGACGTCTGATGAAATTGATAAAATCATAATTGAATACGATACATTAAACGCAAAGTATGGCTTAATTTATTCTGATTTTTCAGATGAAGACTTTGCACGTTATGACGAAGAAATTAGAAAGACGTCTGATGAAATTGATAAAATTACAACTGAATATGATACATTAGACGTAAAGTATGGATTAATACCTCCCGTTATTTCAGATGAGGAACAGACACAATATGAGAAAGAACTACAAATAATCGATGAAAAATTTGAAAAAACTCAACAAGTATTAGCAGATCTAAATGAAAAATTGACTGCGCTAGAAAAGAAATATGGTGAAAGTTGATATGGGTGCTGCTAACCTCAAAATGTTTTTAACTGTATTTTGCATCTCTGTATTATTTGGATCAGTATCTGTTGCTAACATAGATGCACAATCATCATCTCCTGTATTGCCAACAACACCAACATTTGAAAGACCAACAACACCAACATTTGAAAGACCAACAGCACCAACATTTGAAAGACCAACAGCACCAACATTTGAAAGACCAACAACACCAACATTTGAAAGACCAACAGCACCAACATTTGAAAGACCAACAGCACCAACATTTGAAAGACCAACAGCACCAACATTTGAAAGACCAACAGCACCAACATTTGAAAGACCAACAGCACCAACATTTGAAAGACCAACAGCACCAACATTTGAAAGACCAACAGCACCAACATTTGAAAGACCAACAGCACCAACATTTGAAAAGCCTACAATCCCAACTACCATGACCGAAGAGATTGCAAAATCAACAGCAGATCCTAAACCCATGTCTGAAAAAAAATGTGAAAGTGGTACTGTACTAGTTGATGGATATTGTAAAGTAATAGAAGAAAAGCCAACAGGATTTTGGAACTGGTTATTGGGATTGTTTGGACTAGTATAGTGTAAAAAGTATTTTTATATTTATGACAATGATAAGAACAAATAAAAATTGGGAAATTATTTTGTCCCTATAGGAGAACGTTTTGGGTATACTATCGCATGCGTGGGTATTGAAGAACATCAGTGATAATGATAGATAACGAGTTGTTGATATGTAATGTGTGGCTTTGGTAAATGTGTTATTGTTTAGTAAATAAAATGTACATAAACCAATGAGGACAGTCATAATTGGTAAATTTATGGAATCATACCTATTTAGGAGCATACGTAGGGTGGTGACTCGGATATAGTTGAGTAGATGCACATTTCTCACTACTACTATTTCCCTTAACATTAATTAAAAACACCATATTCTCAAATATCGTGTCAGGTTCTAAACGATTTTTGCTGGTTGCAATATGTGTGGGGGCTATTGGAATACTAGTTGGTTCTATTACTATTTGGCATGCCCTACAAAATCTATGATCTTCTTCTCTCTGATCTTTTCTTTATAAGTATATAATAGGGACATTGGGATTTTTAACATTCATGGGTCATAGAAAACACAGTCAGCCACGAAGAGGAAGTTTAGCATATCTGCCTAGAGGCCGTGCGCAGAGTATGGAGGCACGAATCCGTACTTGGCCCCGTGACACTGCTAATGAACCACATCTACTTGGTCATGCAGGATTCAAAGCTGGATGTGTACAGATTGTAAGTATTGATGATCGTGAAAAGACTGCCAATTTTGGAAAACAACTAGTCAGTCTTGGTACTGTTATTGTTACTCCACCATTATTCATGATTGGAGTCAGAGGGTATTCTAAAGATAGCAATGGCAGACATGCTGAATTTGATGTTTATTCTTCAGACATCCCAAAATCAATTACTAAACACCTGTCATTTCAAAATGGTGAAAACGCTTTAGATAAAGCAAAACTTTTACTTCCACGAATAGCAGAAATTTATGCTCTAGTAACCATCACTCCTAGTGATGTGGGTTTAGATCAGAAAAAACCATATGTCTTTGAGATTGCAATTAGTGGCGGTAATATAATAAAACAATTTGAATATGTTGAGAATCTTTTAGGTAAACCTATTACACTTAGTGATGTGTTTGAGCATGGTTCTAGAGTTGATGTTGGAGCAATTACCAAAGGTAAGGGTTGGCAAGGTGTAATTAAGAGATACGGTGCGAAGAAAAAACAGCACAAATCCCGCAAAACTGTTCGTGAGCTTGGCAGTTTGGGTCCAATATCTCCCCAATATGTAATGTATACAGTTCCACGAGCTGGTCAAATGGGGTTCCATCAACGTGTAGAATATAACAAAAGAATTATGGTAGTTGGAAATACCGAAAATGATAAAATGGTTATTAATCCTGCTGGTGGTTACAAACATTTTGGAAATGTTATTGGTGATTTTATAATTCTCAAAGGCTCCGTACCTGGAACTTATCGCAGATTAATCAAATTACGAGCACAGGCAAGAAACGTTCCTGCCAAAATTACAAAGCCAAATGTATTGGAAGTGATTGTATGAATATACTAAATTTATCAGGTAAATCAAGCGGTACTGTTACTCTTCCTCCAATCTTTGATACCCCGTTTAGAAAAGATGTCATACGAAATGTATACAAAATTTTAAACACTCATAAATTTCAACCACAGGGAAGACATCCAACAGCTGGCATGGATGTTGTTGCCGACTCTAATGATCCTCCTACTGGTCGTGGTGTATCTCGTATAGTGAAAATGCGTGGTGGTGGCGGTGGACGACAAGGTCAAGCAGGCGAAGTGGCATCTATACGTGGTGGAAGACAAGCACATCCTCCAAAGGTCGAAAAAGTTATTTATAAAAAAATAAATAAAAAAGAAAAATTATTTGCCTTGTGCTCTGCAATTGCAGTGACTAGTTCTAAAGATATTGTTGAATCTAGAGGACACAAGGTTGAAAAAATTAAAGATTTTCCACCAATTGTTTCTGATGATATCGAATCTGTAAAGACTGCAAAACAAATGAAAGAAGTTTTAAATTCTTTAAATCTTACAGATGATGTTAAACGACTTGAATCTAGACGTGTACGATTTGGAAAACCTGCACTACGTGGTAGAGGGAAAAAAGTTGGTAAAAGCGTATTGTTTGTAGTGAATGATTCTAAAATGTTAACAAAGGCATGTGGTGGATTTCCAGGTGTAGATGTACGGATGGCCTCTGATCTAAGCGTACTTGATTCAGCTCCTGGCTCTGACACAATAAGATTAACTGTATATACAAAGGGAGCACTTGATACAATATCTAAAATCAAATCCCCACTTCTTGAATTGGCGGCGAAATTAAATTGAATACTGATTCTTGCTTCAAAAATTATATTAAAACCACATATTACTGAAAAGACGTTCGAGCTTGTTGAACGTGAAAATAAACTGTGTTTTATAGTAAGTTTAGATTCTACCAAATCTGACATTAAAGTGGCTATTAATACTCTTTATGGCGAGACTATCATCAAGGTTAATACAGTGAGAACAATATCTGGGAAAAAAGCATTCGTTCAGTTTGAGTCTGTAGAGAATGCTAGAAATTTAGCTTCAAAAATAGGTATGTTGTAGAATGATTATTAAAGTCGTTAATTGGGGTAGAGTGGTATAGAAATGGCAAAAAAATTTAATTTTCGTGGATTAGAGCTAGAACCACTGCAAAAACTCTCAAATGACGAATTGTTGAAAATTCTTCCATCTAGACAACGTAGATTTTTACTACGCGCAAATTTTAATGACTCTAAACGTAGTCTGATTGCTGAAATTAAAGACACCGCTGATGGAAAAAGCAAAAAAATCATTAAAACTCATATTCGTGATTTAATAATTCTTCCATATATGATTGGAGTAACCGTAAACGTATTTTCTGGAAAAGAGTTTAAACCCGTTGTATTATCCATAGAGATGATTGGTCATTCTCTGGGGGAGTATGTGATAACCAACAAAAAAGTATCACACGGTGCTCCAGGCGTAGGTGCATCTCGTTCCAGTCTATACGTTCCGTTAAAGTGATTATTATGGGTAGATTCGATTATGCTTTTCAAAATTTTGATGAAACACGCCACATCCGTGCATCTGCTAGAGAAAAAGACATATCCCATAAACATGCTCGTGAGATTGCACATTCACTACAGGGAAAAAAGATTGAAAAAGCTCGTGATTACTTGCTTGCAGTAGTGAAAAAAACACGCGCCATACCTTTTCAAAGATATAAAAATCAAGTCGGTCATCGTTCTGATCCTAAAATGATGTCTGGACGTTATCCTGTAAAATCTGCACAGGAATTTCTAAAACTCTTGGATAATTTGGAATCTAATGCTGAATACAAGGGTATGGACATGGACCGTTTAAAACTTGTAAATATTGTGGTTCATAAAGGCAGACCAGTAAAGCGATTCATTCCACGTGCTATGGGTAGAACTACACCAAAAAATAATTATATGACGCATATTGAAATGGTTGCAATGGAGGCATAGAGGGAAGAATTGTCTGCTGTAAAAAATATAATAAATGATAACTATAAAAATATGCAATTAGTTGATTATATTCGAGATACTATTAGCGAGGCTGGTTTCTCTCATACTACTATTGCACGATCTCCAACTGGAACTAAAATTACTCTTTATGTGACTAGACCTGGAATTGTGATCGGACGTAAGGGTGCTGGTATTCGTGAAATAACGGCAACCTTGGAGAATAAATATGATGTAAAGAATCCTCAAATATCTATTGAGGAGATCAAACACCCTGAACTGTCACCAAGCGTTATGTGTAGTCGTATGGCTGGACATCTAAAACGTGGCACTGCTTTTCGTCGGGCCACCATGTGGACATTGAGACAGATTATGGATGGTGGAGCAATGGGTGTTCAAATCACAATATCTGGTAAATTACGTGGTGATCGTTCTGCATTTGAAAAACATACATCTGGTATACTTCCACGTGCTGGACATCATGCCAGTGTTATAGTAAATGAAGATATTGCTCATGTTCAAACTCCAATGGGATTGATTGGTGTTCGTATTAGAATAGCACACAAAGATCGCCTTGTGCCTGAGTTTGAATTGTTATCTAAAAAATCATCCAAATCTGCTGAAAGTCAATCGCCTGAATCCACTGAAACAAAACCTAAATCCACTAATACAGATAATTCGACTTCTGATGTCCAAACTGAATCTGAATTAATTCAAAAAGAGGCGCAAGAGATGGTTCAAAACAACACTGCTAGGGATGATACATGACTCGAATTAGTATGAAATCTATCAGTTCCTTGTCTGAAAAGGATTTGATTAAGAAAATTACCTCTACAAGAGCTGATTTGAGAAAATTACTTATAGATTCTGCAATGGGTACAATACGTAAAGAGAGTGGTAAAATAACTCCTCTACGACGTGATATTGCACGTATGAAGACACAATTAAATGAGTTGAGACGAAATTGATAACCTCACAAAATATTCTAGCACATGAATTTATAGGACTACACACTAAAATTATACAATCTGCAAATAACTCTCTTGTTGGATTGTGTGGACTTGTATCCTTTGAGACAAAATCAATGTTTCACTTTACAAACCCAAATAAACAAATCCCAAAATCTATGTGTACATTTGAATTTACACTTCCAGATGGTAGTAACGTGATTGTTGATGGCAAAAAAATTATAAAGAGACCTCAGGATAGGAATAGGGTTATACAATGAAAAATATAGGACTTCCAGTTAAAACCACAGGGAAAATTGATCCCCTAGATAAAAATAATCCTTTCAACGGTACCTTACCTATTAGAGGTAAATTATTTGAGGGAGCCGTAATGAGTGTAAAATCGAAAAATACTGTTACTATTCAAAAAGATATTCCAGTTTATTTTGATAAATTTCAAAGATATGGGCGTAGTACAAGTAGTATTCATGCTCATGTGCCTTCTAATCTTGTTGTACATGAAGGTGATCATGTGGTTGCAGCCGAATGTCGTCCTATTGCCAAATCTGTATCCTTTGTTGTAGTGGAGGTTAAAGAATAATGGGCACATCATCTACCAAAGGTATTCAAGAATTTCGTCCATATGTGACTCGCTCACTCCCAATAGGTGCCCAAATCACTTGTGCTGATAACACAGGTGCTAAAATATTAGAAATTGTAATGGTTCAAAAGATAAAGACTAGAACATCTAGACTCCCTGCTGCATCTGTGGGTGATTTTGTGAATGTAGTGGTAAAAAAAGGCCCAGCTGAACTACGCAAACAAGTTCACGGTGCTGTTATAATCAGACAAAAATATGCTGTACGTCGTCTTAATGGCATACGCGTTATGTTTGAGGACAATGCTGCTGTTATAATTACACCTGAAGGCGAAGTAAAGGGTACTGATATCAAAGGTCCTGTCGCAATAGAAGCATCAGAGAAATGGCCAAGAATTGCAAACTTGGCATCAACGGTGGTATAAATGAAACCGACAAAAATGCGCAACATGCAAACTTATCGGGCCACTTTTAACAAACGAAGTAAAGGAGTTTCATGTGCTCTATCTACTAATTTACGAAAAAAATATGATGCACGAAATATACGTGTTGTAACCGGTGATGGTGTAACAGTAGTACGTGGGGAATATAAACAAGTTCAAGGTAAAGTGTCGAAAGTGTCTACTCTTAATGGAAGACTTGCTATTGATGGTATAAAGAAAGAAAAAGGTAAGGGTGAAAAATTTGATGTTATGATACATGCATCAGCTGTAGTCATTACTGATCTAAATACTGATGATCAATGGCGTATGAAAAAATTAAAGAAAGGACGTGATATTATTGATGATAAAGATCCGATATCTAAAGACTCTGCCACTGTAACATCTACTCCTAAAACTGTAAAACCCAAGGACGTCAAAACTGTAAAACCTACTTTAAAGAGTACCCCAAAACCCAAGGATATCAAAACTGTGAAACCTACTTTGAAGAGCACACCAAAGCCCAAGTCTAAACCCACTATTAAAAAATCTACTAGTAACGCTGAAAATATTAAAGGTAAGAAGAGTGATTAATCTTGGTCAGTATATCTGGAAGTAAAAAACTCAAACGTCAAATGGCTCCTATGTTTTGGAACATTACCCGAAAAGATAAACGATTTGTAATTACAGTACGACCAGGAAGTCACTCTAAACATCGCTCTATCCCAACTGCAGTCTTCTTACGTAATACACTACAACTAGTCTCAACTCTGAGAGAGGCCAAAGCTGCCATTTATTCTGGTTATGTGCAAGTGGACGGTGTTGTGCGAAAATCACTTCATCACTCTATTGGTTTAATGGATGTAGTAGAGCTTGAAAATCATTCGTCTATTTACCGTCTTGTCCCAAAGGATGGATATTTACTTCGTCCAATAACAATAGATGCTAGTGAAAAAACTAAAAAACTTTGTAGGGTAAAAACTAAAACAACAATTTCTGGCGGATTAACACAAATTGGATTTCATGATGGTCGTTCTTTACGTACAGATACACCTGTAAACATTGGAGATACATGTGTTCTTCAGGTACCTGAACAAAAAATACTTGATGTATTACCACTTGAAATAGGATCTTTGGTCACTATAACTCGTGGACTAAACGCCGGTCAAATGGGCACAATAAAAGAAATTCACGATGGCACATTTATTTTACAAAAGCGTCTTGTGGTATCATTAAAGGGTAGAGAAATTAATATTCCTACTGATATAGTTATAGTAGTTGGTAAGGGAAAACCAGTAATACAAATAGAGTGATGATTATGGCTGAAACTGAAAATATAATGAGAAAAATTAATCTTAACAAAGTAGTCTTGAATATGGGCGTTGGACGCTCTGGTGATTCAATTGAGGTTGCAAAACGTGCAATGGATCAAATCTCTAGTAAAAAATCATGTGCTCGTAATGCCAAAGCTGCTCAACGTGATTGGGGTATACGTAAGGGTGAACCAATTGGGGTTGCCGTTACCGTCCGTGGTCAAGATGCTAAAGATTTGTTGAAACGTCTCTTGGAGGCAATAGGCAATAATCTCAAGGGTAAATCTTTTGATAATTTTGGAAACGTCTCATTTGGTATACTGGAGCACATAGATATTCCTGGCATAAAATATGATCCACAAATTGGAATTCTGGGTCTTAATGTATCAATATCTATGACTCGACCTGGCTTTAACATTCGAATCCGTAGTAGACATAAATCTCATATTGGTAAAAAACATCTAATAACAAAACAAGACGCACAAAATTATCTAACACAAGAATTTGGAGTTGCAATAGTATAATGGTTAAAGATCGTTCCTATGAATTTACAGGAAGGAAAAAACATGATTTTGGCCGTGGTTCTAAATGGTGTAAGCGTTGTGGCGATTATACTGCTGTGATACAAAAATATGATCTTCTGTTATGTAGGCGTTGCTTCAGAGAAGTGGCAATCTCTTTGGGATTTAGGAAAAATATGTGATGAATGATGCCTGCAACTAATATCCTCGCCAATCTATTTGTAACCTTGTATAATACCGAAGCTCGTCGTAAGCATAAATGTATAATATTACCAACGTCTAATCTCGCAGTAAAAGTTTTAGATGTATTGCGTGAACATGGATATATTGGTGAGTATACACACATTGCTGATAAACGTGGTGGCAAATTTGAGATTGAATTATTAGCTAAAATTACTAAATGTGGTGCTATATCTCCACGATTTCGTGTAGGTAAAGATGAATACACACGTTGGGAGCAGCAATACCTTCCATCATACTATCGTGGAATGTTACTAGTTACAACTAATCAAGGTATTATGTCACACCATGATGCTGCCAATAAAGGAATTGGGGGATTTTTGATCGGATATGTCTATTAGATCTGAAAAATTAACTGTATCTGTTGTCATACCTGAGGGTGTAAAGATAACACTGAACAAACGTATGCTGAATGTTACCGGCCCACTTGGAATGGCATACAAAAGTTTTCGAAAAATCCCTGTCAATATTGATGTCTCTGATGATAAAGTTGTACTAAATTCTGTAAGTGGTCGTAAGAAAGATTATGCAATACTAAACACATCTCGTTCGATTGTGGATAAATTATGTCGTGGTGTTATTACTGGATATACTATAAAAATGAAGATAGTTTTTGCTCATTTCCCTATTACTGTTAAAACTAAAGATGATTTTGTATTGATTGAAAATTTCCAAGGTGAACGTGCAATGAGAACCTCACGAATAATGGGTAATGTCAAAGTAACACCAAAAGGTGATGATGTAATAATTACTGGGTATATACTTACGGATGTAACTCAAACTGCCGCCAATATTGCACAGGCTACCAAAGTAAAAAACAAAGATCATCGTGTATTTCTGGATGGTATCTATCGTTTTGAAAAAATCGATTCAATAGAGTCCTAGTAAAATGGCGCTAAATCCTGAATTTAAAAAACAAACTGCGAATCTTATAGAGACTACTCTTGAACTGTACAAAACTGCTGGAGATTCTAATCGTATACAAGATGTGTGGGGTTGTAAAAATACCGGCGATTTTTTATGTGGTTTTTTTGTTGGTGAAATGATGGGATCTGCTCTTAGTGTATTTCATGCAACTTGCAAGAGAGAGCCAACTAAGGAAGAACACCTAGAAATTGCAGAACTCATTGAGACTGATTCTGTTAGCATAAAAGATTTCTTTTTTAAACTCAACTCAAAATAGACCAACCACGACTAAGCAATGTGGGAATTGATGATGGAAATACACAGATTGGATTTCCACTGGGACGGAAAACACTTTCTCTGTTATCCATACACTCTGATTTGAATTTAGATATTTTTGTGGATTTTGAAATATCAAATTTTTCTAGAATCTCTATTAAACTCATATTTTTCGTGTACGTTCCATCATGGTCTTTGAATCCAGAAATTACTAATTGACCACTTTGATGTGGTTGTATTGAAAAAATCAAGTGCCAATACCCATGCTCATCTAAACTTTGAAAATTTTTAATTTCTGCATCATCAATTACAATGTCAAATTCTTCATAAATTGAATTTATTGGTAATTCTATATTTGCACTCATCACAGCAGGCCAACTATTGTATGTGTATAATGTTACATTATCGCCATTTTCATTGAATTTGCCATAAGCAAACCAAACTCCTGAATCATACCTGAATTTATAATCTACGCCTTTTCTATCTACGGTGATATTAATTATGCTCAAATCCCCAATTGCAAAGCAACTATAATATGATATGTTCTTTATGCCATTTTCTGGATACATTGTAAAATTTATAATCTCATTTGATTCTATGACTGATATCTTGTCTGATCTTCCCATATCCAACACTGAGTTATTTCCGTGAATCAGAGCTAAAACCTCAATATTCCGTACAGCGTCATCTCCATAGTTGTAAATTCTTCCAGTTAGATGACCGTCATCATGAATAATTAGCGTATCATCATAAATCACACTCACCGTCTTGGTTGATTCATTTACGACTGTAAATTCTAGCTGCACTGCCACACTTTTTATGTCGCTCTCATTCAAAAATTTGAATTTAAATGGTATCTCTGAATTCGGTTCTATGTTTGATATGGTAAATGTCTCGAGTCTTTCATCTATACTTACTTGAATTATTGGAATAACTGACACTGATTCATTATTCTTTATAGCTCCGACCATGGTGAAATGTTGATTTGCATCCACAAACTCACCTCTAGATTCTTCAGGTATCCATACATCTGCATACGCAATAGTTGTCAACATTGATGATATAATTAGACCGATAATCATTCTATGAATAATCATAATTTTATCAACACTTTGCCAAATTTAAATCACAAAATCTATTTTCTCTGTGTGATTATTTTGTATCACATCTACAACAATAGGATTTAATGTATCTATATTCTGTAATGATATATTGTCGATAAGTGAATCTTTTTTAGATAATTTTCCAACTGGATTTGTACCTCGTCTTGAACAAAAAACAATTTTACAAGATATACAGGATGCTGTAAAATCTAATTTTAGAAATATTATTCTATGTGCCCCTACAGGAATTGGAAAAAGCCACATTGCAGTAGCTAGTGCAAAATCTATTGGTTCCTCTTTCATTATTACCGCACAAAAAATTCTTCAGGATCAATATACCAAAGATTTTCCATCTATTCTACCTGTAAAAGGAAAATCAAATTTTCCTTGTCTTGATTTGTACTATGAACAAAAATTAACATATGAACAAGCCGCAAATGATCCTACTTTGAGTTGTAGCAAGGGTGTATGTTCATGGGTTGAACGTGGTAATGACGGTACTGACAAAACAATACAATGCAAGTATAAACCTGAAAAAAACATTTTCTCCGTCACACACGCAGGCACTGATCTTGAGATTGTATCGATACCGGATGAAACCACTTGTCATTATTATCTACAAAAATACAGAGCACTAAATGCAACACATTCGATATTTAATTACCCTAGTTACTTTCAGACCAGAAAATACTCTCAAGGTATTCAAGAATATCTGGACAGAGATTGCATAATTGCTGATGAAGCTCATGAAATTGAGAGTCAAATAATTGACTTTATTGGCTCGGATATTACCCAACGATACTTAAACGACGTCAATCTTGATTTTGACAATTTTGATATAAAAGGTATAGATGACATCAAGAATCTAATCCGTGTACTAGGTGATGAGTATGATAAACGTGCAAATGATCTCAAGAATGATGAGACTGATCCACAACGTAACATCTATGAATATCGGCGAGATAAAATGGATTCACTCTTGACTGAAATTCGATTGGACGCAGAAAATTTAGTTGCCCAGTATACCTCTGATAATTCTAACAAAATAAATGTGATTCATGTTAAACCGATAAATATATCCAGATACACTGATCAATTTTTTGATGCAAAATTTAACATATTTGTCAGTGCGACCATAAATAAACGAATGTTTTGTAAAACTATGGGAATTGATGAATCTACATGTGCGTTTATTGATGTTTCAAAATCACCATTTGCTGCAAAACATCGAAAAATAGAGTTTTTAAATTTAAAAAAATTAAACTACAATACTACCAATTCTGAATATGCTGTTATTTATCAAAAGATTAATGAATTATTACAACTTCATTCCAACGAAAAAGGTCTAATTCTGACCACAAATAAAAAACAATGTTTTGATCTATTTGACCATGTATCAGATCCCAGTCGATTAAAAATGGTTCATGGTGATGTTGAACAACAGCGTGAGGAAATAATTCGACAACACGTAACAACATCTGCTCCACAAGTATTGGTATCTCCATCACTTTGGTATGGTGTGGATTTAAAAGATGATTTATCTAGATTTCAAATAATACTAAAGACGCCATATCCTTCTCTTGCAGATGAACGTACAAAAATTAAAGCTGCCAAGCAACCTTTGTGGTATCAATATGTTACATTAATAAAATTACTTCAAGGATTTGGACGTAGTATTCGTAATGATAAAGATTATGCAATCACATATGTTATAGATACATCTGCACACGATTTAATCCATAAAATGCGTTTGTTTGTGCCCAAATCATACGATGATATTTTACAAATAAAATAATTGATGGCGCCGCCCACCAGACTTGAACTGGCGACCAACGGATTAACAGTCCGACGCTCTACCACGCTGAGTGAGGGCGGCACTATTTACACAACATTTGATCAAGTGTTTAATCTTTACTCAAATTCTAAACATTATACATTCTGTATGGCATTATACAGCTGTTGTCTATATACGCCTACGATTATAAATAGTGTTTTTGGTTTGATGTTGTGCGGTTATTAGAATATCAGGCCAAGGAACTATTTAAAAAATTTGATATTCCTGTCTTGGATGGTAAAACATCTTTTGATATTACCACAGGAAAGAAACACGCAAAAATTTTAAAATATCCATTTGTAATCAAGGCCCAAGTTCCAGTTGGTGGTCGTGGTAAAGCTGGTGGCATTCAGGTGTGTAAAAACGATGATGAATTTAATTTAAAATATACTCGCATTCTAGATATGACCATAAAAGGGGAAAAAACACGAGCTGTTCTTCTTGAAAAAATGGCAAACATAAAACAAGAATTATACCTATCTGTATTTTTAAATCGTGGAAAACGATGCTATACGATTATAGCGTCATCTGACGGTGGAGTTGAGATTGAATCTGTTAAAAATCAAATTGTAAAAGAAATCCCAATAGGTTTAGTCCCACAAAATGTTGCAAAAGATGTTGCCAAACAGATGAACCTTACTGGTAAACATGCATCTACAATTGTTGAGTTTTTGAAAAAATTAGCCAAACTGGCAAAAAGTGCTGAATGTGAATTGGTAGAAATTAATCCACTTGCAATATTAGATGATGGTGATATAGTTGCACTTGATGGTAAAGTTATCACTGATGACAATTCTAATTTTCGACACCCAGAGCTTGCAAAATATAATGATATGACTGAGTCTGAAAAAAGTGCAGAGAAATATGGATTTACACTTGTTGAATTGGACGGTAATGTGGCCGTAGTTGGTAATGGAGCCGGTCTTGTAATGGCCACTCTTGACATGTTGTCTGATCATGGTGGAAAACCTGCCTGCTTTTTAGATGTTGGTGGTGGGGCTACAACTGAATCTGTATATCGTGCTCTGGTGTTGATATCTAAAATGAAACATGTGAAATCTATCTTGATCAATCTTTATGGTGGTATCGTAAAGACTACTACTGTGGCTGCGGCCTTTATCAAGGCATATGATGATGGTGTGATTAATCTTAAAGTCTTTGCTCGTTTAATGGGGACTGAATCTGAAAAATCAAAAGTGATGTTAAAGGACACAAAAATTCAACTGTACGATAATATTGAACAGGCAATAACTGCTGCAGTTGCAAAAAGAGGCGCTTAAAATGACTGATATTTTTCATTTACTTCGAGGTAAGAGAGGCGATCCAAATTTTAATAATCAACCTGTAATAATTCAGGGAATTACTGGTAGTTTTGGTTCAGTGCATACTAAACTTATGATGGAATATGGTACCAATATTGTAGCAGGCGTTGTTCCAAAAAAAGGTGGACAAAAATTCAATGGTGTTCCAATTTACAATACAATGAAAGAAGCCGTTTCTAAAACTGGTTCTAAAATATCAGTAATGTTTGTACCTGCCCCNCTTTTTCTAGGTGCTGCACAGGATGCATTAAACGCAGGCATAAAATTATTAATTGCCATTCCAGAACATGTGCCTGTTATTGATACCATGCAGGTGTTGGAATTGGCAAACAAGAAAGATGCGATGATGATTGGTCCAAACACTCCTGGGTTAATAATTCCGGATTTAATTAAACTTGGCATAATGCCTGTAAAACCATTTACTCCTGGTAATATTGTTGTATTATCTAAAAGTGGAACGTTGTTGTATGAAATTTCAAATAGTTTGTCTTCTGCTGGTTTCGGTCAACTAATCACTGTTGGTGTTGGAGGTGATCCGATCAATGGAATGCGACCTATTGATATGTTTGAAATTATACGTAAAATAAAAAATCTTGAGGGTTTGGTAATTGTAGGTGAAATTGGAGGTGATGCAGAAGAACTTCTTGCACAAAGAATAATCGATTTTGACTTTACTGTTCCCACTGTTGCGTTTATAGCTGGTCGTGCAGCTCCCAAGGAGAAAAGAATGGGTCATGCAGGTGCTATTATTTATGGTGATTATGGCTCTGCTGAATCCAAAATTGCCATGTTTAATAAAGCAAATATTCCTGTTGCAAAACGTCCCTCAGAAATACCAATTTTACTGTCAAGTAAATTTCAAAAATAATACTCTGATCAATACTGATTAATTTTTGGTATTGAATCATCTATATACAATAATTTAAATACTTAATCTGTGGTGTGTCATTAAATGCTAGAAAATGGATTACTAACTACCTTTAGTACACCGATCTCTAAATTTGCTCTAACTATTTTGGCATCTTTATGTATATTTGGTATATTTATTGCCGGATTTGATCAGGGCCATATTTTTAGTATCATTCAAGGTGCCGATGCCTTTGATGTACAATATCTGCATGAGCTTACTCATGATATGAGACATGCAGCCGGTTTTCCATGTCACTAGGTGACACTAGTTGAAGACTGTGACATTTCTGTTCATAGTGTTAGTGTCTGGTTTTTCAGCTGGCATTATACATGGTACATTTAATCTATTTGCAGCAGAACCATACTTGGATAAGGCAATATATGATGAAGTACAAAACTCCCTTGTTGTTGAGGGATTGGATGAAACTTTGGAGATCTGGATTGAACATGATGCATATAGGAACTGGCAAAAGGGTGGTCAAATCTTAGCAGGTGGCATTTTAGGAATTGGAATGGGCTCATTGTTCGGTATTGTCTATGCATTATCTCTAAATAAAATGAATGCCAACCCACTTCGTAAAGCATTCATCATTGCAGGTATATTGTGGTTGGTGATCTTTTTCATACCATTCCTGAAATATCCTTCTCAACTACCTGGCTCTAATGATCCTGAAACTATTGATACTCGCGTGGCACAGTATTTCTCACTAGTTGGAATTTCTGGTGTATCTGCACTTGTATTATATGTTTTAAATTCAATTTTCAAGAAAAAAATTATTTTTCCGATATTCGGTTACGCAATAATAATCGCAATATCTTTCTTATTGCTTCCTGACGCTGAATTTACAATCTTCGAGGGACCACATGAATTCCGAATTGCATCAATTCTTGGTGTTACTATATTTTGGTTATGCGCACCTCTGTTTTTGGGTAGTCTGTGGTCAAAATTTGATAAATTACAACAAAATACACGTTAATTTGAAATGTAATATTCTTGTCTAGTGTGGTGTGATTTTTCAATAATGTGTTATAATACTAATTGGTAATATACATAAAGTGATGATACTAATCATATCATATTGTCTATCGCCACACTTGGTTCTCATTGTGCATTGCAGGTATTGAAGGGTGCGGATGATGAAGGTCAAAAGTCTATTCTAATTTGTGAGAAAAAACGTGAATCTTTGTATCGAAGATTTGATTTTATTGATGATTCAATTCTAGTTTGACACATTTTTAGACATACTGGAACCAAAATGTAAAGACATACTACACAAGGAGGATGCCATCCTGATACCTCACGGTACAATGATTGCACAGATGACAGATTCACAGATAGAGTCCATAGACGTACCAATTTTTGGTAACAAACACATTCCTTCGATGGGAATCTGATCGTCTCCTAAAAGAAAAATTGATGAAAGAGGCCAAGTTGCGTGTACCTGATTCAATACAGCCTAATGATATTGACAGTTTGGTTATTGCCAAACGACACGGAGTGCAGGGGGGAAAGGCTATTTTATGACCTCTAGTTTTGAAGATTTTAAAAGACAATGCGATGTCTTGATATCTGAAGGTCTGATTGCTAATTATGATGAAATGTATATTCAAAAATATGTCTCTGGTGTACTTGCATACTTGCAATATTTCTTCTCTCCACTAACTGACACATTGGAGTTTTTTGGTGCCGATAGACGACTTGAATCTGATATTGAAGGGTTGTCTAGAATCCCTGCAAAGCAACAGCACACCGACATGATGTCTTCTTTTAATGTTATAGGGAACACTCCTATGGTTTTACGCGAGTCACTTCTTCAAGAAGTCTATGATATGGGTGAGCGATTTGTAGATACTGCAAAAATGCTTGTATCGCCAGGTATGAATGGACCTTTTTGTATTGAAGGCGTGTATGATGCTGATGCTACATTTTACTCCTTTGAATTTTCTGCACGTATTGTAGCTGGAACCAATATTTACATGGAAGGTTCACCATACACTACACTGATGTATGATTTCCCTATGAGCATGGGACGCAGAATTGCACTTGAAGTGAAAAATGCATCAAATAGTAATAAACTAAATCTGATAACTACTTGATTCTAATTCGATGTGATTTTTAGTGATGGTTCTATTCCTGAAATGGTAATCACTGCTTGTCTTATCACACTTTTATACATTTTATATTTTCTCCCACTATCTGTGATGTTATATTCGTCTACTCTGATCAATCCCAAATCCTCCAACTCTTTTAATTTTTTATACACTGTACTTTGAGGAATGTTGTACTTTGTTGCTATATCTGATGCAGCTTTTGCTGATTTTATAATACTGAATACAATCACTCTTGACTCACTGTCTGTTAAAGTCTCCATGATCTTCTGTGTTGTGTCATATTTCTTTAATCGTAGTGGTGGAATCTTTGCCATTAATAATACAAATTTGATGTTTTTTTAAAATGTTTTGCTAATTATTACTATATAATTATTAGTTGGTAGACACGATACGTATCTCATAACTCCTGAGAATATCAAAAACTAGGGCTCATATCGCAATTCAAAGATGACTCATATTGACATCGTCTATGACAACAAATCCAACAAGGAACCTGTTTTTCATAACATTTATTCATTAATTAAAATTATGATAAAACATGCAAATCCTAGCACAACACTGTGATTCCATTCAATACTTGCCCATAAAACAAGAAATAAAAATTGCCGATAATATTGAACCGAAGGAAGTAAATCTACAAGATCTTGTGGTAGCATTTATCAGTGTGGAGAGTGGCGATGATAACTCTACTGCAAAAACTGCCTCACATGATATTATTGCATACATGCAAAAACTTGGATGTACACGTTTACTCTTGTATCCTTTTGCCCATCTTAGCTCAAACTTGGCAAAACCATCTGCAGTCTTGCCAATACTTGACACACTAATGGAACATCTCTCTGAGGTAGAAACCCACAAAGCTCCATTTGGATGGAACAAATCTTACACCATCAAGGTTAAAGGTCATCCACTAGCGGAACACTCTATACACATTGTTGGAGGAATACCTGACAGAGAACCTGATTCTGTTGAATCTAGCGCCATGGCCTCTGAATCCAAATTATCTTCTTCATGGTATATTCTTACTCCTGAGGGTATCATGATACCAGTTTCAGATTTTAATTTTGCAAAATATACCAATCTTGAAAAACTAGCAAAATATGAATCATTAAAGAAACGTGGCACATCTCAACGCCCACCTCATATTGAATTGATGAGACGATTATCCATAGCTGGACATGAACCTGCATCCGATCAGGGTAATATTAGATTCTATCCAAATGGCAGATTAATTAAATCTCAAATTGAACGATACGTGACTGAAAGAGTCAAAAAATATGGTGGATATGAAGTTGAAACTCCAATAATGTATGATGTGAATCATCCTGCTCTTTTAAAATATTTTAATCGGTTTCCTGCTAGACAGTATAATATAACTTCGGATAACAAAAGCCTCTTTCTGCGTTTTGCTGCATGCTTTGGTCAATTTCTCATGGCACACGATTTTCAAATGTCATACAAAAATTTACCATATCGTCTGTATGAACTAACTCGTTATAGCTTTCGAAGAGAGCAATCCGGTGAATTGGTAGGGCTCAAACGATTACGTGCATTTACAATGCCTGACTGCCATGCGTTTTGTAGAGATTTACCACAGGCAATCTCTGAAATTGAAAAACGCTTTGATTTATCACAAGATGTATTGAATAATCTTGGCATTGCACCTGATAAATATGAGATGGCCGTTAGACTTACACATGATTTCTACAATGATAATAAAACACTAGTAAATGATCTTGTAAAAAAACATGGAAAACCCATACTTGTAGAGATGTGGGATGACAAGTTTTTTTATTTTGTGTTGAAATGGGAATTTAACTACATAGATGAATTTGGCAAGGCCTCTGCATTATCTACTGATCAAATTGATGTAGAGAATGGTGATTTATTTGGAATAAAATTTATTGATGAAAACAACAACCCTCAGACACCATTAATTTTACACAATTCTCCATCAGGGGCAATTGAGAGGGTAATCTTTGTTTTGCTTGAAATGGCAGCTCAAGATGCAAAGAGGGGTACTAGACCTCAACTACCTTTGTGGATGGCCCCCACTCAGGTCCGCCTCATACCCTTATCTGAAAACTTTGTAGATTTTTGTGATGATCTGGCCAACAAATTATCACATGAAAATATACGCGTTGATTTAGATGATCGAATACAAAGTATTGGGAAACGTATACGTGATGCAGAGAGGGAATGGGTTCGATACTTGTTGGTTATTGGAGACAAAGAGGTATCATCTGATGATCTGAGCGTGAGGGATAGGACATCAGGTAACATCTTGACTATAAAACTTGATGATTTTATAAAAAAAATCCAAGATGAAATTGGTGATAAGCCTAGAGTCGCTCTGAACCAGCCCCGGCTCTTATCTATGAGACCACAAACGGCGGTATAATACACATGAGTTTTCTAGATCTATACACCAGTGGAGATCCTTTATTGACCAGCTCTGAGACTGGTAATCCTACTGCCACCGTTCTGGGCATTCCTTTTGACTCTACCCATTCTTATCTACCAGGTACACGTTTTGGACCAAATGCAATAAGAGAGTCATTTAACAATATTGAAATTTTTCATCCAAAATTTGGTGTGGATTTAGAAAAAGTTCAGATAGATGACTTGGGAAATCTAAATCATACTGTAGTTGCAACTGAAATGTTGGAGATGACTAGCAAAACAGTATCTAGTATTCTTGATACAAAAAAATCTAAAAACCTATTCATACTTGGTGGCGAGCATTTACTGACCCTTGGAGTTTATAATAGCATGCCGCCTAACACTGGTTTTATTGTGTTCGATGCGCATTATGATTTAAGAGATGAATATGCTGGAACTCCACTTAACCATGCATCGTATCTGAGAAGATTAGTAGAGAAACACGGTTCAGAGAATATTATTCATGTTGGTGCTAGGGCATTTGTTCATGAAGAGTTGGAATTTCTAAAAACAAATAATATTAAAACTATTACTGATGATGATATTCGAGATAATAAAGCAACTAAATTGTTAACTGATATGAGTAGTGTCTTTGATTCTGTGTATACTAGTTTTGATTTAGATGTTATTGATCCAGGATTTGCACCTGGTGTTGGAAATCCTGAAGCAGTTGGTGTTACACCAAGAGAGTTGTTTGACTTGATATATTCTTTGCAAGAAAGAAACATTATAGGTACAGACATTGTTGAACTCAATCCATTACGTGATAATGGTTCGACATCCTCTATTGCAGTGAAAATTTTGTCTACCATTCTAGCTATGAATATTTAAACCATACACTATTCTCAATACAGTATATGCTCAATAATATGCGTGATTCGTTATCACCAGCACTTGAAAAGATTGGCCGAGGATTTGCAAAAACAAAATTACCTGCAACATTTTGGACTATTGTCGGACTTGTAATTGCACTTGTGTCTGGTATTGTATATGGATTTGATGTACAATCGTCTCTACTTTTAGGTGGTGTTTTGCTACTTGTTTCCGGATTCTTTGACATTGTAGATGGTCAAGTGGCTAGAATCACCAAAACCACGACAAAGAGTGGTGCGTTTTTAGATTCTATATTTGATAAAATTGCCGAAGTTGTAATTTTTATAGGTATTCTAGTTGGACAGTTGGCCGAACCAATACTAGTGATTCTTGCATTATCGTTGTCTCTTCTAGTAAGTTACACTCGTTCACGTGCAGAATCTTTAGGAATAATGTTGCAAGGTGTTGGAATAGGTGAGCGTGCAGAACGACTACTTGTAATTGCACTTGTAGGAATTGTTGGATCCATTGTCGGTGTTATGGATGTAATGAATTATGCCATGATCATAATATGTATAATTGCAGGAATAACTTTTATTCAAAGAATAATTATCTCTGCTAAAAAACTAGACTAACGTAATCTTCCACGTTGTCTTCTTGATGACTCTGATTTAATTTTTAATATGCCAAAATGAATTGCACATGAAATACAATACCATTTTAGAATTTTCGGTGTTGCAATATATGCTCCACTAGCACGTAATTCTTTTGCTAGTGTGTGCTCTACAAGATTTAATCTAGACGTCACTTTTTTTGTCTTATCTTTTGGTACTGTCTGTCCGCAGTTTGTACACTGTACAAATCCTGAAGACCCCTTTCCTCCTTTTTTCCTTCCTCTACTAGCACGTTTTAATGGCATGTATCAACATTAATTTTGCCTACTTATAATCTTGTTTAGATTGAGTTCTGTGATGTTATGATGGATAAATTGGTTGCCATCCTACATATGATGAATCAAATACGTCAATGAAACAAGGTAATTCGTTTTCGCCAATATATTTTATCAAAAATGTGTATATTGTATCAATGTTTACCATCTATGAATTTAAAATCATTATTATATTATTCCGCCTGACAATTTGAATATTTGTCTAGGATGATCACATATAATTCCAAATTCACTCCATATACGCATAGTTACTGTATCAGATGTACCTCCAGAGTAGTGATACGGTGAGAAAAATCCTGTATCTGACGATGCGATTAAAATATTAGAATTAGGATCATTAAGCGATATTTTGAAAGTAATTACCTGCGCAAGTATTTCTTGATCTGATGTATTTGGATATTTTTTACGAATCTCTCAAGCTGTTTTGATTCTTGTCCTACCTGTTCACCATGAGCATCAATAACCTCCTTTTTTTGTTCCTCTTGCCATTTAGGCTCGCTAGTTATGGGTTTAGCACGCTTTTTGATTTCTTTACGCCTCCAATCTTTTCGTTTGTATTTTTTATCGTAACTTTGTTTTAAATTTTTTGACATATGATTCACATTATGGAGATTTTTTGTAATTTGTTCTTGATCCAATTGAGTTTTTCGTAATTTTGATAATAAACCTCGCATTTTATGTTCAGATGAACTTATGATACTAACCGCATTATCATAGAATTTCTCTTTCATTATTAAATCCAACATATTTTTTGGTACAAATGTGTCCTTTACTGCTTGTGATAAAACTCTAAAACACTCTGATTTCACTTTTGGTATAGCTATTCCCTCTACATGCGGAGTTTGTTTTTTGAATAAACTAAATAATTGAATTGATTCATCATAAAATGTATGTTTTACAATTCCAATATCTTTAAGATTTTCCAAAATACTAGCAGACACAATCACATTAGTATCAGGTATTATCTTATACATTGCATTGATGTCCACAATTACCTATTAATGCTCAAGTTTTCTATCAACTTTGTATATTGAAGTTTCAGTTGTTCTTTATCAATTGATTCTATATTTGTCTCTAAATGTTCTATGAGGTTTGTACTCGATGCTACATTGCGTAGATGTTGTGTGTTTTTTAATACACGATTTATTGTTTGTTCATTTATTGTAAATACGTTTGTTGTTTCAAGGATTCTTTCTATTGGTTGTAATAATACCAAAGAGTCCTTTGCAATCTTTGGATTATCATTTGCTTTTTGAGAATTTTTAAAACGGTATTCCATTTTGTCTAAAACTAATTCTACATTACGTATGACCTGATAGAAATAAAAACCGTCAGATTGTTGGATTTTCAACCATTCTAATTTTCGTTCTTTTAACAATTGCCGTAATTTGTTAAGACCATCAAGTATGATCATATTGACTTTGCCAGTTTCTTCCATTTTATCTAACGAATTTTTAATTTCCACCAAAGACTGATTTTTCAATTATTTTTATATTTTTTTATCTTTTATAAATGATCATTGTCTTGTGTATGTGTGATTTGTGTATTCCCCTCATAGATTCCTTTGCGTTTTTATCTTGACAAGCAATTACATCTTTGTTCTATTGAAATATATTTTTTTGAGATTTTATAAATTATTGATTATGTATTTGTCTTATTGATTATGATTTTTTTGGTCCAAGTACTGTATTTAGTAGTTTAAAATTTTAAGATTTACTTCCACTTTGCAGAGAATATAAACTCTAATTTTCCTTATTTTTAGCCATAAATGCTTACTGTGGAATATATCATTTCTATAGACAAATATGTGCAAAACGACTAAATTTATAACCAAAATTAGTTTATCATATGACTAAATCACTATCTGTTTACTCACATTGTACTCTGGATTCTATATCTCTGCATGACGGTTCATTTGAACACGCTGGTGGTTCTGCATGTTATTGTGGGATTACTGCTCACAACTTGGGTGTAGATGTAAATCTATACACAAAATTCGGTCCAGATTTTAAATCTACAATATTTGATAATTACAACATTACCCTCAAAGATTCTACATCTACAGTCAATACTACAAGATTCAAATTATTAATTAATAATTATACAAGGACACTGTATGTTTTGAATCGTTGTGAACCAATAACTTCTGTGTGTCAAGATAGTGATGGAATACTTGTCAGTCCAGTTTTAGATGAAATATCCCCCGAATTACTCGCTGATGTTAAAAAGAAATCAAACTTTATATTTCTTGATCCTCAAGGTTTTAACCGTAATGTAGATTCGAATAATGTTGTCTCATATGTGAATAAAATACCTGATCTCTCTGATATTACTGCTGTAAGGGTAGATTCTAATTTCTATAATGACATAACTGATACCAAACCTTTACAAAAAAAAAATGTTAAATTTATTTTATTTATTGATCCACAAAACATATCAATGTTAACTGGAGATCGTGTATACTCTATGTCGTTTCCTAATATTTCAGTAATAGATACTACTGGAGCCGGTGATATCTTTTGCTCATCTTTTGCCTCCACATATCTGAATGAAAAGGATGAATTATGGGCCTTGTGTTTTGCGGCAGGTGCAAGACAGGCTGCATTGGATTCAAGAAAAATAGGTCTTGATAAGATACCTAAACGCAAAATAATTGAAACCAATGCCGTCTACTTTTATAATACTATAAAATTTAGACATGTCTAAGCTTTTATTGTATAAATTCTTTTAATTATTGTGAAAGTTGGTATATACGAATCAAAGATTCTTCATACTAGAGAGATTGAAGAAATTCTTGCTCAACATAATATTGAATCATTTAGAGTGACCACATCTAACATTAAATCTGATTATATAATTACACTCGGTGGTGATCGAGGTTTACGTAACTATTTTCATGATGTTGTACACTTGGCAACACCAATTTTAGGAATAGCTGAATCTGACAGTAATGAAATTATAACTCAAATATCTTTGAAAAATTTTCATACACTTTTACCACGTTTGAAAAAAAAAAATTACCATACTGAACATGTTCCATCTATTGATGTGACTATTGATGACAAGAATACGTTTCATGTACTAAATGATTTTGCTATATTTCCATCTAAAAGCGCAGTTATGATGGAACACACTCTGAGTATAAACGACCAAAATGTATGGCATGATAGTGGTGATGGAATAATAGTGTCTACCCCACTGGGATCCTCTGCATACTCTATGTCTGCTGGCGGTCCAATGTTATTTCAAGACTCTAAAGTATTTGGCATCGTTCCTGTAAATTCTATTGATGTGACGAGAAGACCTCTTGTGGTATCTGATTCTAGTACTGTTTTGATTGATGATATCTACTCTTCAATTCATTGTGATGTAGTACTAGATGGAATACGTCGTGTTGTTGTAAAAAATAAAGTTGTGTGTACAAAATCCACACCACGACATTTAGTACGTTTTGATAAAAAAGCTACTACCATATCTGTACTCGCTAAAAAAGTCCAACTAGCAGATGATTTATTGAAAATGCCCCCCAGTTTCAAACTTTTACTTAAAACATTAGAGTATGAAGGCCAATTAACTAAAAAAGAATTATCTGCAAAAACCCTACTTCCTGACAGAACAATACGCCTTGCTTTGAGCCATCTAGTATCTAAAGGATATATTCGACGTAAATTGTCACAACGTGATGGCAGACAGAGGATTTATGAAACTATACTATGATTTAATTTGATGCGATTTTTATAAATTCTACAAATGACTCTTCAGGATACCCTGGTCTACTATTAAATTCGGGATGAAATTGTGTAGCAAAAAAGAATGGATAATCTGTAATTTCTAAAATCTCCATCCTCTTTCCATCCATACTATTTCCAGAGAAAATCATTCCGTTTTTTGTAAATAAATCATCATATTTTGTGTTAAATTCATATCTGTGTCTGTGTCTTTTTTGAATAATTTCTTTTCCATAGATTCTCTGTGCCCTTGAATCTGTCTTTATCTTAATTTGACTACCGCCTAGCCTTAGTGAGCCTCCCATATCTGTCACACCGTTTTGCTCAGGTAGTATGTCTATAATCTTATGATTTGTATTTTTATCTATTTCAGTAGAATTACCGTCTGTTAAATTACAATACTTTCTACCAAATGCAACTATTGCAAGCTGAAATCCAAAACAAATTCCTAGATATGGTATTTTCTTTTCCATACAATACTGAGCTGTGTTTATGATTCCCTCAAATCCTCGAACTCCGAATCCTCCTGGTATTACCACACCATCATACTTTGCCAATATATTGAGATCTTGTATTGTCTCTGAATCTATAAAATCTAATTTTATCATTCTATCACAACTAGAACATGCATGACTCAATGCTTGATTGACACTGACATAACTATCTGTAAGACTAACATATTTTCCAACTAGAGCAATTTTTACTTGTTTATACTCTTTGGTCATTGCATCTGTAATTCCATTCCACTCTTCCCATTTTTTCAAATCTCTATTATTCACCTGTTTGAATCTTTTAAAAATTGATTCTGTTAAGCCTTGTTTATGTAATAATTGTGGAACTTGAAAAACTGATTCAACATCATGACATGATAAAACATCTTTTTCTTCCACATTAGAAAATAAAGCAATCTTTTTTTTCACATTTTCATGTAATGACTCTTTGCATCTTACTGCCAAGTAATCTGGCTGAATTCCTATTTTACGCAGCTCTTGCACACTATGCTGTGTGGGTTTTGATTTTTGTTCTCCGACAACATCTAGTATTGGTGCTAGCGTAACATGAATAAATACTGAATTTTGCATACCCTCCTCAAACCTAATCTGTCTCATGGCCTCTAAAAATGGCAAACTCTCGATATCTCCAACTGTTCCACCACACTCTACGACAAGAATATCCAATTTTTCTTTCTCAATTATTTCATACAATCTTCTTTTAATCTCATCTGTTACATGTGGAATAATCTGTACACATGCCCCCAGATATTTCCCCTCTCTTTCATCATTAATGACTGATGAGTATACTTGGGCAGTTGTAATATTATGCGACTTTGGCATATCTTGATTTAAAAATCTCTCATAATTTCCCAAGTCCATATCGCACTCTCCGCCGTCTTCTGTCACATAGACTTCTCCATGAGCTACAGGATTCATTGTACCTGCATCATAATTTAGGTAGGGATCAATTTTTACACAAGATGTTTTGTAGTTGTCTAATTGTAAAAGTTTTGCAATTGATGATGCTGTTATTCCTTTCCCAAGTCCAGACATTACTCCGCCTGTAACAAAAATAAATTTTGCTGTCTGCATATGCAACTACTTAACGACCATCTTTTAAACGTTTAGCGATTTGTTTGATTGGTATGATAAATAATTTATGATTCTTAGATACGGATAGATTTAAAACACTTAAAATTTTTTGATAACTATTGGCACAAATTGAATCAGTGATAAATGGTAGTAAAAATGAATTAGCAAACTCTAATATCTTTTATGCCCACGATACACCTGTAATGAATGATGCCTATCTTGCCTCAGAACTCTTACGCACACATAAAGAGATAACTATACACGGTATAGATCAATTGATACCAAACGCCGTCTCTGTTGCCAATATCTTAAATGAAAAAATACGTCAAGGTAACTGCAAGATTGCTAATGTAATGGTGGACAGTGAACTAGATCCACAACAAGGAAAAATGTTATCAATAATTACTATACGAATGACTGGAAACTAGATTGCCCCGGGACCTTTGAGCAACATACTTTCACATTCTTTACATACCCGTTCATCAATATCTGATTCCAAGTTGTGATGTATGTCACAAATTATCAAACTTGATTTGATATAATTGCATAATCCGATAAATTTTGAAAGACTTGATGGTGTATATGCTAAATCTGAGGCTAATCTTTCTGCGAGTTCCTCCAACATCTCTGCAATCTGTTTTTCTGCTAATAGTTTTTCAATCAACTTTGGATCGCCTCTGATTCCTCTGATATAATTACTAATTGCAGCTTGTGTCACTCCCAACATTTTTGATATGAGATTTTCTTTTACTTTATACTTGTTTGCCAACCTTCTTGCCAAAATCGCGCGAAGCGCAGGGATTAATGTTTTAGACTCGATCTCTGCTGGTAAAAGCATATGTAAAATTTTACTTTCACAGAATTTAAAGTTATCATGTATAACCGTGTATGTGAATGTGGTATCGTGTATTAAATTTTCGTCTAGACTAAAATTTCTATATGATACTCTACAAAAATTCTCTCAAAAATCCACGTTTTAGTCATTTTTAATAAAATATATCATATTTTCACAACTATTCAGACTAAGATTTTTTTGTAAGTGTTTACGTGTTTAATCATGACAGTAGAATCTAAGATTAGATCTGGAGATCGTGGAGTAATAGCCAAAATAATTACTCAAATAGAGAACGATCCCAAAAGTATAAAACCACTACTTGGAGTATTATTCAAACAACCACTAACTTCTATGATTGTTGGAATTACTGGACCTGCTGGTGCTGGTAAAAGTAGTTTGATCGATAAATTAATCACTGGATTTAAAAAATCTAAACTCAATCCTGCAATTCTAGCTATAGATCCAACAAGTCACATAACCGGTGGTGCGATATTGGGAGATCGTATACGCATGAGGTGCTCTACTGATAGCGGTGTCTATATTCGTAGTATCGCATCTAGAGGTGCTACTGGCGCAATATCACACTCTATTAGAAATTGTATCAGAGTTTTAAATTATGCAAAATTCAATCCTATTATAATTGAGAGTGCAGGTGCAGGGCAGACTGAGGTTTCAATATCTGATGTGTCTGATGTCACAATAGTTGTGTTTAATCCAAATACTGGTGATGACATACAGACCATTAAAGCTGGATTGACAGAGATTGGTGACATTTATCTTGTAAATAAATCTGATTTGCCTGGAGCATTACAGTTGTATGATGCTGTTAGAGATTATGTGGGATCTCATGATGCTAATCCACATGTATTGAAGACGTCAGCTAAAACGGGTAAGGGAATATCTGAATTAGTCACTATAATTCAATCTGTTTATGAAAAAAAGAAAGATAATCTGGGTGTAATACACATGAATCGTTTAAAAACAGAATTGCGGGATATTGTTTTAAATAATACACGTGAATTAATTGATTCAGTGTTAGACTCTAACGTTACATATCAAAAATATTTAGATATGGTGTTACGAAATAAACTAGATCCATTTAGCGCAGCTCAGAGAATCACAAAGACCTTGGTGAAGTAATTTGGTAGTCGATAAATCTTTTGTAACAGATTCCTCTATTCCAATCAAGCGTATTTATCAAAAAAACGCAAAATCTAGACCTAAAGAAGACTCTGGTAAATATCCATTCACACGGGGAATACACTCCGACATGTATAGAAGCAGATTTTGGACCATGCGACAGTATACTGGTTTTGGAGATTCTGTACTTACAAACAAGCGTTTTAGATTCATGTTAGACAAGGGACAGACCGGTCTTAGCATGGCATTTGATCTTCCGACTCAGATGGGTCATGATGCCGCATCTCCTTATGCTGAAGGTGAGGTGGGCAAAGTTGGTGTCTCAATCTCTTCACTTCAAGATATGATGACTGCTTTTCACAAAATACCTCTTGGTACAGTTAGTAGCTCGATGACAATAAATTCAACTGCCTCTACACTTTTGGCCTACTATATGGCAGTAGGTGAGTCACAAGGATTCACTGGAAAAGATTTTCGAGGTACAACACAAAATGACATCCTCAAAGAGTATATTGCACGCAACACCTACATTTATCCACCGACTCCTTCTATGAGACTTGTTGGAGATATGATTAGTTTTTGTGCAAAAAATATTCCACAATGGTACCCAATATCAATTTCCGGATATCATATGAGAGAGGCAGGTTCTACTGCTGTTCAAGAGATTGCATTTACACTTGCAAATGCTAAAGCGTATATCCAAATGTGTCTAGATCGAGGTATGAAGATCGACGATTTTGCACCACGCCTATCTTTCTTTTTCTGTTGTACAATAGAATTTTTTGAAGAGGTTGCCAAATTTAGAGTGGCTCGTCGTATTTATGCTAAAATTCTCAAAGAAGAGTTTGGTGCCAAAGATCCAAAATCACTACATCTCAAATTCCATGTACAGACAAGCGGTGAATCACTTACTGCTCAACAGCCAGATAACAATATTGTGCGTGTTGCAGTACAATCAATGGCCGCTGTACTTGGCGGCACGCAATCCCTTCATACAAACTCTCGTGATGAGGCCCTTGCTCTTCCAACACAAGAGTCTGCTAAAATCGCACTTCGAACACAGCAGATAATTGCAAATGAAACTGGACTTGTAAAGACTGTAGATCCATTGGCCGGCTCTCATTATTTAGAATCTCTGTGTGATGAAATAGAGTCTCAAGTTTGGAAGTATCTCAAAAAAATTGAAAAAATGGGCGGCTCAATCAAAGCCATTGAAAAGGGATTCTTTCAATCAGAGATTCGTCAAAATGCGTATCGTCTCAAAAAAGAGATAGACTCTGATTCACGAGTAATAATTGGTGTGAATAAATTCATAGATGAGGATGAAACTAGTCTGGATATATTAAGAATAGATGATTCTATAGAAAAGAAACAAAAGATTGCTTTAAAGAAATTATTCTCTAAACGTGACACACTTAAAGTCAATACTGCACTATCGAAACTTCAAAATGCAGCAGAGGGTAAAGATAATCTCATGCCATATATTATTCGTGCTGCAAAAGTATATGCTACTACTGGTGAAATTAGTAACACATTCAGAGAAGTGTTTGGTCAATACAAACCAAGAGAAGTGTTTTAATTGAGACTCGATCACATTGCGATTGCAGTAAATGATGTAGAGAAATCTGCAAAACATTATTCCATGGTGCTAGGTACTGATAAGATTGATTATGAAACTATATCCTCTGAGGGTGTCAAAATTGCAATTATTCATCTTGAAAACTCTCGTATTGAGTTGATGGAGCCTACATCTAGTGATAGTCCAATACAGAAATTCCTTGATAAAAAAGGTCCGGGACTGCACCACATTGCCCTTCAGGTAGATGATATTAATTCTCAGGTGAGTAGAATGACAGAATGCGGAATTGTTTTTCTTGGCAAAGTTCGAACAGGTTCTGCTGGAACACGCGTGACATTCCTTCATCCTAAATCTCTTGGTGGCGTGCTTGCCGAATTATGCTCACTCTAATAATCTTAGAGTATCTGACGCCGTTATGATTCCTGATATGACACCACTCTTTGATATCAAAAGACATTTTGAGAATCTCATTAATGGTGCTAGCACTTGAACTGGTGTTAAATGACTAACTACTGGTGGTGGCTCTATCATTATCTCTGCTACTTTGATGTTTTTAATTTTCTTGTCCTCTGACAGGTGTGACATTATCTGATCTTCTGAGATTAGACCTACTACTACAAGTTTATCAAATACTGGAATCTGACTAATCGATGATTTTTGCATAATTTTTATAGCATGATTAATAGTATCTGTTGGTTTAATCGATACAATTTTTTTACTACATAATTCATAAACTGTTCTCTGTGATGATTTACTCTCCATTGTTGCAAGACAGTCAAAGATTTTTTTAGCCGTATCATAACCTGTGCTAAATCTCCCAGTCTCTATCTGATTCATCATTGATTTGCTAATTCCAACCATATCGCTTAATGCCTTTTGTGTAATGCCCAATTTTATCCGCATCTGTTTTATTAATTTTAATGATGGTAGCATGATACCTGTTGATACGAGTTCTTTTTTAAAGTATCATTCTATGATTCTGTTCAGTTTGTGAGACCTGAGTAGTATTTCATTTGTATTCTCTACCAATATGTCTTACAAAATTTATAGAATTCATTTTGTAAATATTTAATAAATGGAACGTACACAAGTAGACATGAAAGATGTAAAAACTGTGTTCATAGAAAGATTGGATGACATTTATGAAAATATGAATAATCGAAACTATGAAGCTTCTTCTAGAATTTCTCACGATTTAGTAAATTTTTCATGGAATCTTGAACTTGAAGATGAAGTATTTATTAGTGAAATTTTAGAAAGCGTTTCTAGCAATCTTATAGGTATGTTTAGAAATTATTCAGTTCCAAAAGAGATTGAAATAAAGATGAATTCGGAGATTTTATCGGAATTGAAATCTGTGATGGGTGCATATCCTAACAAAAATCCTTCCACTCTATATGCCTGTCTTAAGCAATTACGTTACACTACTACGTTACATCAACTTACAATATGGCAAAAATTTGACAAATCAAGAAAAAGAATATTGCGTATGGGGGATGAATTCTAATTTTATCTCCTCAAAATCTATCGAGAGATGATATATTATATGAATATGATGAAAAAAGATTACAGCAACTAAACCAAGAAATGTCTGAGAAAAATATTAATTCTGTAGATTCTTTATTTCATGCATATTTAGAATTAAATACATTGCTTACAAGAATATTACTGGAGAATAAATCACTAACACGATTCATTCAACAAAACTTAGCAGACAATTATGTGGAATCAATTAATATGGATAATTTTGAATTAGATAAAACAGAGGTCAAAAAATTACTGCTACATGAAATTAAAATTGGCGAAGTTTTTTACCCTAGTGATATATGTAAAAAGTATGGTTTAGATTTAAAAATAGTTGTTGATGTAATATCTGAATTAAAACAACAAGGACGATTTATGGAAAAACACGAGTAATATGTCAACGCGGATCAACTTGGGAGATTCTATCCATGGTGAACGTATAATATGTCAAGGTAGAAAAATATCTAAACCACAACTGATAAGAATGACCGATACCCATAAAGGATCACAAATTAAATTAACAGGTAATGCATTTTGTACAATTGATAAACCATATGTGCGAAAAAGTTAACATTTCTAATCCACAGTAACAGTAGATGTGATAGGTAATACTAACATAAAACATCCTGTGATTTGACTAGTTTGTATATTTTGTTGAAATTTTATTTTTGATATTAGATTCATTTCAATCACTCATGAATGGGTTTAGCAAACTGAACAGAACCCATTCTATGGTATTGTGTAGAACGCGAGACTTGTTTCGTACAAGGTATCCGAACACATATTTGAATATTTGAGTATGCACTATATTCCTAAATCACTTGAGAAGAGAGAAAGAGTATACAAATTTGGGTTATAAAATTAGAGGTATAAAATAATTCTTTTAAAAATTGAGCATGATTCGAGATTAAGAATTGAAACCTGACTTTGGACTTCTTAAGTGTATTTTTTTGTTTTCCCCTAGATGTAATATTAAATTGAGCAAATGATCCAATTCTCACCAATAAAACATAATCTTGTTGATTTCTTCCTTTTAGTTCTTGTATGGGAACATCTACTGGAATTTGCCCTTTATGAGTGACATTCATCGTTCCTTTCTTTATCATAAATGGTCCTGACGCACTTTTTGCCTCAATGGGTTTACCAAGTTTATTATCTAAATATCAGCTATGTGTAATGGAATAAAAGAAGTGTCTACTCTTGAATCCACCAACATTGCTAATCGTATTGATTTTAAATCATTATTTATTTTCGTCTCAACTCTAGATCTAGATATTATGCTAGATCCAATCTTATCATTAGTATATGAAAAAACTAGTTACTGTGAGTGTTTTATTTTTAACGAAATATACAATCTAGAAAATTAAAGTCTCATTGATCTTTGGTATTAATGTAAACAAGGGTTCATGTTTACCAGATTTCACTTTTGCAGATTCATAGACTTTGGTAAAATCAGTTCCACTGACAATTATTTTTTCTCCCAAAATAGATATCTCCTTTCCAGTATAATTTGAAAAATCATTTTTAGTATAATATTCAAACTCCACCGTCATGGTTATTTTATATGTACGTTTATGATTATTGTTATGATCAGTAGTATTATGAATAGCGAAGCCTATTCACGTTCAGAGAATCTGAAATTTTAATCAATATTTGATTATTGTTTATACACAAAATATTATAAACTTGTTTTACTTTTGAAAAAGATGTATAATAATTATAACAATCATAGTATAAAGTAGGATTTATTCTGAGCCTCGATATCTATACGATGCCTAATTACTAAAGTTTTTTTAGTAATTGACTTTAACTTGTGATATCATGAACAAGATACCTCTACTTGACATACTTGGTGAAAAACCCCTCCTCATTGATGGTGCAATGGGTACTGAAATTCAAAAGTTACATCCTGCCTCTACTGACTTTCCTGATGGACATGATGGCTTTAACGACGGTCTTGTATTGACTCATCCTGAATGGATAGAACAAATTCATAGAAATTATTTGGACGCCGGAGCTGACTGTATTGAGACCAACTCTTTTGGCTCTAGTGTAATCAAACTTGCCGAGTATAACATGAGTGATGATACCATAAAACTTAACAAGACCATAGCCTCACTTGCTACTCGTGTCGTATCAGAATATGATACTCCAAAATATATTTTGGGCTCTATGGGTCCGAGTGGATTACTGCCAAGTTCAAACAATCCTGATTTGGGTCAAACCCCACTTGAAGAAATTAAAAATTCTTTTTATCTTCAAGCTCTTGGATTAATTGAAGGTGGTGTTGATGCATTACTTATTGAAACTAGTCAAGATATACTGGAAGTGAAGATGGCAATTCTTGCATCTCACATGGCTATGAAAAAGATTGACAAGCGCGTTGCACTGATTGCAAATACTACACTAGATCAGTTTGGCAAGATGTTACTTGGAACTAGTATTCAATCTGCATACACAACAGTATCTGGAATGGGAATTGACATATTTGGGTTAAACTGCTCTACTGGTCCCATAGAAATGGAGCAAAGCATTCGATGGCTAGATGAGAATACCTCCCACAACCTACTTGTTGTACCCAACGCTGGAATGCCAGTTAATCAAGATGGTGTTGCTGTGTATAAAATGGATCCTACAAACTTGGCATCTAAAATGGCAGAGTTTCTCTCCTCATACCCTAACATCAAACTAATAGGTGGCTGTTGTGGTACTACACCCCAACACATTACTCAATTACGTACAATCCTGGACGAATCCATTGGCAATTGATATTAATTTACTATTCATTACAAATCATGTGTTATGATTCCTAGATTAAGCTCTGCACTTAATGCAATTACACTTGCACAAACACCACCGCCATTACTAATTGGTGAAAGATTAAACACCCAAGGCTCCAAAAAAGCAAAACAACTAGTACTTGAAGATAATATCGACGGCTTGGTTGATCTGGCACGTCTTCAGGTAGAGCAAGGAGCACATTGTCTGGACGTATGTGTTGCAACAAATGAACGCACAGATGAATCAGATTTTATGACTCGACTTGTAAAACAGATTAGTCTAGAGGTCGCAGCTCCCTTGGTAATTGATTCAACTGATCCGGATGTGATAAAACAATCACTTGAATGCATTCCTGGCAGACCTATGATAAACTCAATTAATCTTGAAGGTGATGGCTCACGTTTTGAGAAACTCGCTCCACTCATGCATCAGTACGGTGTTCCTGCAATTGCAATGTGTATTGGACCTGATGGCATGGCAAAAACTCCTCAGCAAAAATTAGATACTGCAAATCTCTTATTTCAAAGAGGTTTAAAACATAATTTACAACAGAATCAATTTGTATTTGACGTACTTACATTTACTCTTGGAACAGGTCAAGATGAATTTTTAAACGCTGGAGTCGATACTCTTGAGGGTATAAAGCTAGTCAAAAAACATCTACCTGAATCATACACCACACTTGGACTATCAAATATCAGCTTTGGTCTTTCTCCTCCAACGCGCAGACTAGTCAACTCTGTATTTCTGCATCATGCAATACAAAGTGGTCTTGATTCGGCCATCGTTAACGTCAAAGAGATCATTCCATACGCTGAGATTAATCTTGACGAACGTAAACTAGCCGAAGATCTCATATTCAACAAGCACGATGATGCATTATCTGATGTAATCTCTCACTTTGAGGGGGCAACTATTGGTAGCTCTGCGTCTGTCACCACAGATGTTGATCCCACATGGCCAGTGATGAAACGTGCAAATTATAGAATTCTTCACAGGCTAAAGGATAATTTGTGTAATGATGTGGTATCAGCCATTGCAGATCAGCTTTCACGTGCCGACAAACTTGAGACGATTAATGACTCTCTGGTGTTGAATATTCCACAAGCTGAAACACATGATGCTGCAATTGTTGTTTTAAATCAAAGCCTGCTTCCTGCAATGAAAGAGGTAGGTGATCTGTTCGGCTCTGGAGATTTGATACTGCCATTTGTTTTGAAATCTGCCGAATGTATGAAATTAGCAGTATCTGAGGTGGAAAAATATCTAGTAAAACAGAAAGGTGTAGAGAGTAAAGGCAAGATTGTTCTTGGAACAGTCTATGGTGATGTTCACGATATTGGTAAGAATTTAGTAAAGACTATTTTAGAGAATAATGGATACACGGTTTATGATTTAGGCAGACAAGTTCCATTGCAAAAATTTGTAGATAAAATTAAAGAGACAGATGCTGATGCAGTTGGTCTGTCTGCACTACTTGTACACACCTCTCAGCAGATGAAACATTTCATAGAGTATGCTAAAAAGAATAATTTGAAAATTCCCGTATTATGTGGTGGTGCTGCTGTGACCTCTAGTCAAATTGCTCGTATTGCCAAGCAAGATGAATTATATCAGCATGGTGCATTTTATTGTAATACCATGTTTGATGGATTGAAGATAATAGATACTCTTCTTTCTGATGATAAACAGGCATTCGTGAATAAATGGGTAGAGAAGATGAATGCGTGGAGAGAAGATGTGATTGTACCCTCTACAGGCAATATTCCTCATAGTACAATTAAACCCATGAGTGAAATTCCAACACTACCTGAAGATAGAATCATACGTCTAGACTCTGATTCTATCGATTTGATTAAGATTTGGGATAGGCTAAATCTTAAATCATTATTTAAATTATCATGGGGGGTTCGTGGGAATGTCTCCTCTACTGTATCTAAAGAACATGAGGTCTTGCTTGATACGTGGAAGAAACGTGTTTTGAATGAGGGGTGGTTTCAGCCTAGTGTAGTATATGGATACTTTGAATGTCATGCAAAAAATAATATTCTTATAGTTGACAACGGTAATGATTCTGTAGAATTTGACTTTCCACGATCAAGACAGAGTGAACATTTGTGTCTTGCAGATTATTTCGGCTCTAATGATATTATAGCAATGCAAGCTGTAACTATTGGGGCAGGCATAACCAAAATACTTGATGATATGAATGAGCAAAGTCAATATACGGATGCGTACTATCTTCATGGACTTGCCGTTGAGACTGCCGAGGCTCTAACTGAATGGACAAATGATAAAATACGTAGTGATTTGGGAATTAATAATCGAGGACTGCGTTTCAGTTGGGGGTATCTCAGCTGCCCTGATATCACACAACATCATACACTAGACAAACTGCTCTCTTTGAGAGAATCTGGTATAACTTTGACAGAATCTGGTCAACTAATTCCTGAGCAATCTACAGCTGCTCTCATAACACATCACAAGGACGCAAAATATTTTGTTATATAATAACGAGTGTTGGAAGAGTAGATGGTCCTTGAAGACACACTAAACTGTACCTGTACAAAAAAACATACAACACATCTGTAATACATGTTGGAATTTCAAGTGTATAATTATAATATTGGTGTTATATTTTGATGATTTGATCTTCTGTCACAATCCAGTTTACTGGAATGTCTGTATCATCTGTTGGAATATTACCGACTAGTTGTTTAGAGTATGATAATGCAATTGATGTTACATCATTTTGTGCAAGAAATTTATCAAAATACCCACGTCCATATCCTAAACGATTCCCGTCTCTTGATAGTCCCACCGCTGGAACTAGTATGACATCGATATCCTCAACTAGTTTTGCGTCTGCCCTTGGCTCTGGAATGTCAAATTTACCCATCTCCATCTGTGTAAAATCACTGACCTGTCGATACTCCAACATGCCATTTATGATTTTAGGAAGTGATAATTTAACACCCTTGGAGAGTATATCTTGCATTATGGATTGTGTTAAAACCTCGCTTCCTATTGGATAATAACTTGCAATACTTGTAGCCTCTGCATAATTTTTAATCTTTTGAATCTTTTTTTGAATCTGTCTACTTGTGATGACTTTCATCTCTGCAGATATACCATCGCGCTTCTCTAGAAGCATCTTTCTTAATGCATTTTTTTTAGAATCGGCCAAGTCTATTACACAACGATGTTGCTGTTATTGTATTCTTTAATAGCATTGCAACTGTCATTGGCCCTACCCCACCTGGTACCGGGGTTACAAACGATGCTTTCTCTATAATCTGTGAAAAATCTGTATCCCCTGTCAATTTACCATCATATCTTGTAATTGCCGCATCAATAATTACTGCCCCCTCTTTTATCATATCTGCCTTGAGAGTAAATTTTGTTCTATCCCCGACTGCTGTAATTATAATATCTGCGTTTTTACACAATTCTTTGATATTGATTGTCTTTGAATGACACGTTGTAACTGTTGCATTACTATTCAATAATAAATGATGTAATGGTTTACCGATCAAACTACTACGATTTATAATTATTACATGTTTTCCTTCTAGTTTTATGTTATAATGATTGAATAATTCCATAATCCCCAACGGTGTACATGCTATGAGAGCTGCTTTGCCTTTGTCTAGTAATCCACTATTATGGATGGTAAGTCCATCGACATCTTTTAATGGTGAAATTTTGGACATGATTGCAAACTCGTCTATGTGTTTTGGTAGTGGAATTTGAATTAAAATCCCATGTACGGAATCATCGCGATTCAACTTGTCTACTAGAATCTCTAAATCTTTTTGTGTGATATTTGCTGGTAATTTATTATCCCTCGTATCAATATTACATTCTTTGCACGCCTTGTGTTTATTTGTAATATATGTTGCAGAAGATGCATCGTCCCCAACTAAAATGGTGGCAAGACAAGGATTTGTCCCATCTAATCTCAATTGCTCTGCGGCCTCCTTTACACGTGTTTTGACAACACGTGCGACCTCCAATCCGTCTATTTTTACGCCTGTCAATACTTGGGTACATTTTATATGTTATTTAATTTCAACTATTCCACTTTGAATTATTCCAACTATCCCATTTTAAGCGTTGGACATACTTGTGGAAATTGATTAATAATGACTTGATTCGTGATTAACCCCTTGAATTATTAAACAAACTATATTTTCTTGTCAATTATTAATCTAATAGCTTTGGAATAAATTTTGTGTTCCTTTTTTAATATTCTTGCAGATAGTACCTTCTCAGTATCGTTCTTTTCTACTTTAACTACGTCTTGAATAATTATTCTTCCTGTATCTACGCCCTCATCCACAAAGTGTACTGTGCATCCTGTATACTTTACCCCATACTCTAAAGCCTGTCTTTGCGCATGTAGTCCTGGAAATGATGGCAATAATGCTGGATGAATATTTAGTATTCTATCTCTATACATTCTAGTAAACTCTGGACTGATTAATCTCATAAACCCTGCAAGACAGACTAGTCCATTTTTTGGTGTGACTTTATTTCTCTTTAATATTTTTACTACTCTCATATCATAATTCATACGAGACTCCCCCACAACACTTTCCACTATTGCAGTCTTTACATTATATTTTTTAGCAATTGCAATTCCTCTAACACCTGATTTATTTGATATCACTATTGCAGGATTGATTCGAGTCTCTCCACTCTTTATTGATTTGAGTATACTCTCCATGTTACTTCCCATGCCTGAGATTAAAATGCCCAAGTTTAACATACGGATTAACACTCTGCTTATACTGCAATTTATATCAAATTATCTCTATCTTGACATATGGTAGAATTTCGTACTACTCCTAACGGTATAGTGTGTAAATATGATGATACCATTGTTCATCTTGATCCGAAAAATTCGTCTGAGGAGGGAATCAATTTTGTATCTCATGCACATCTTGATCACCTGCCACGTGGTGATACGGGTATTTTTTTATCTTCCGTTGAAACAAGACGACTTGCGTTATCACGCAAATATAAGATGAGTGATCATCGTGATTATTATACTAATTTTCAATTAATTAATAATGGACATATTTTGGGCTCAAGAGGTTTATTATTCAACGACATTTATTATACAGGTGATATTTGTACGCGAACACGCGGAGTTTTACAGGCCGCAACAATACCCAAATGTAAAACACTAATTATTGAGACTACTTTTGGTAAACCCAAATTTGTTTTTCCACCAATATCTAAAATTAAAAATGATGTAAATAAAATAATTTCAAAAGCATATTCGAATGGTCAACCTGTTGTACTTTTAGGATACAAACTAGGTAAGGCTCAGATTTTAAGTGAAATGTTTTCAAATTGGGATCCGTTATACTATCATGATTCTATAAAATTAATTAATGATGTGTATATTGAATTGGGCGTAAATTTAAAATCTAGTTGTGGTCATTTAGCAGCTGAACGAAATAATCTTTTAGGCAAAAAACCTTGGGTAATGATTGCCCCAAAGGATACTGGCGCATCTAGTTTTGTAAAGGTGGTAAAGTCTAGGTATGATGCAATCGTAATTGATTTTACTGGATGGGCAGTATCTACACCTTTTGGGATTAGTAATTATAAAATTCCTCTAAGTGATCATTGTGATTTTAATGAATTAATTCATGTGGTAAAGGCCTCAGAGGCCACCAAGGTGTATACCGTTCACGGTTATACATCAGAGTTTTCCTCCACCTTGCAAGACATGGGCATAGACTCTAGTCCATTAGTGTATAGAAAATCACAGGTTTAAGAATAAAATAACCGTCTATGAATAATTTCTTATGATTGATATTTTGAGGGGACGATTCACCATACGTGGTGAGTTTTTTGTTATATCAGGATTTATAATTATAACATGCTTGTTTCTATTATATACAAAATATCAAGACCCAAGTAAACTGGTACCACAATCTATTGATTCCATACAACGATTTGCCTTTATGTTTTATGTTGTTTTTCTTGCAGCATTTGGTCTAATTGGATTGGGTATGTATAAATTTCACAAGGAAAAAAATAATACCCTGGGATTATTTGGCAAAATTGCTACTCTTACTTGGAATGATAAATCTAGAAAAATATTTGTATCTTGTATATTTATTTATGGCGTATTTTTCTCATTTTTATCCGGTACGTTGGTATATCAACCTGAATTAGTTTTCTCATATCACTATGGGGTAAATATTCCCTCTGTAGAATTAATCCCATGCTGTGATACTGTAGGGTATATGCCCTTGATACTGATTTATCTCACAGAACATGTTGGTCTACAAATTATTCCTATCAATTTATTATTACAAATTATAGTCTCTTACCTTGTCGCCTTGAATGTCTCCCTTGTGTTTGCAGCAAACAGTATATCGAAAAAAAGACGTAGTATTGGTAGTATTGGGGCGGCAACAGGACTTTTCATCGCCTGTCCTACATGTGCCGGATCTGCGGTATCTTTAATTCTAGGTCCCATCGCTGGAATAACTGCTAGTATTGTTTTAGGCCAACTACAAACATTATTCATTGCAATATCTATCCCTATACTACTTTACAGCCCGTTCTTTCTTGTGAGACGTATTTCTAGATTAAGTGATGAGTGTAATTAGTAATTAATGCCTATGATCTCTTTGCTGTTATTCTGTGTAACGTATTGTAGTGATCTGTATAATGATATGTTGTAAATATTAAAATCTACGAGATCTAATTCCTGAGGTAAATTTTGCTCTGATATCATAACTTTGTTTGTTTTTTTTATTTTTTTGACAAACTTGATAAATTCACTTTTTTCTAAAATATTATTGTAATGCCCATTTGTATTATTAATGTATGGTGGATATAGATAAATAAATTTTTGTTTTAAATTTATAAAATTTTCATACGATTCATTTTTTATTGTAAGGTGTTTTAAAACTTGACTGATATTTATTATATCATCTCGTTTTATTTTTGGACATGGGGTATTTTTACGCATAGGTGTATTGAAAATATTTTGTGAGTTGAATCTAATTTTACCTGAAAATGCATTCTTACTGAGATAAAAAAATCTACCTGCTGCTGTAACACCCTTTTTGATATTCATACCTCTTACTTTGAGATAATACTCTGGGCTAGAATTTTTACGATGCTTTTCATATTCGCAAAATAATCTATGTGGGGATTTCTGTAATTGAGTCATAAAATTTACCAAAACTGGATTATTATCATTGTATGTTACTCGTTCTGATCCAAAACGATTACACGCATAAATTGTAAATCCACCACCGCCACCAAATAAATCGTAAATATTTTCAGACGTATCTTTTGATATTAATGCATCAAAAATATGAGCAAATCCTGATTTACAACCAACATATGGAATGATTTTGAGTCTACTGCGTTGATTCCTTACGCTAAACTCTGTCTTGGATTCTGTCTGCTCTACTAAATAACTAGCCAAACTATTCATCTATGCATTTTCTTTAATTCTTGTAAAATGATTGGGAAAAATGCTCCGACATCTGATACAATTCCTAATGCCTGCCATGTTCCTCTGTCAATTAATTTTGTCACCGTGGGCTGACTAATATCAATCACTATTATTTTGGTGTTCGCCGGTAACATATTTCCAGTTGCAATAGAGTGGAGCATTGTAGATACCATAATTACCATGTCTGCACCCTTTAACACTTTTTTATACTCTCTTTGCGCTTTGGTGATGTCCACAATTACATCTGGCAGTGGTCCGTCATCTCTAATTGATGCTGCCAACACAAATGGTACCCTGTTTTTTATACATTCATACATGATGCCCTTTTTTAATTTTCCAGATTTTACCATGTTTGCTATTGAACCGCTCTTAAATACACTGTTTATAGCATCCATATGATTGCGATGTCCTCGAACTGCTAGAGTTCCATCGTGCATATTCATTCCTAATGATGTACCGAGTGTAGCGTATTCAATATCGTGTACTGCTAGAGCATTGCCTGCTAAAACACCATTTATGTAATTGTGTTTTATCATCCATGCGATTACATCTGAGACTCCGGTGTGAATAATTGCCGGACCTCCAACTAGAATTATTTTGCCCCCTTTTTTTCGAATCATTGCCATATCTTTGGCCATATTCTTTGCAATGTGGTGTGTGGGTCTCTCACTTGAACTACTACTTCCCATAAACTCAAAGACCTCTACGCCTCCTCTTGGTCTTTGAGGCGGTTGCACTCGTACTCCTCTATCCCCTACTATGATTTTATCATTTTTTTTCACATCTCGTATAGCCACACATGATGCTTTACCACTCTTAACTACAATACACTTATCCATCATTATATTATCCACAGAAATCCATTTTGAGTTTAGAAAAACTTGTGTGTTGTTATTGGTGGTACTGTAAAAATTGTCTGGCATTATCATATTTTTTGAGGCGCTTTTTAAAATTACGGGTTTTACAGTTACAGCAGTCGCCCCATTCCTATATACAAATTCTAAAATCCTGTCTAGATGTCTTTTGTTTTTTCCATAAATTATTAATTTAGCAAAACTAACATCATTTTTCATTTTGCCTACTTTGATGTCCTTTGCCTCAAACTCTCCATTTAGATCCATTATACCATCATAAATTTTCGTTAAAATTGCAGAATCTATAATGTGTCCTCTGATCTCTATCTCCTGACTATATCTTGTATTTGCCATACTTGTATTTTATCTCCATCTCTATGTTAATCTTTATGATTGTGGTTCTGTAAAGTTATCAAGGGATTAGTAAAAACATTCCTCTATTCAAAATGAGCATCTTTTCAAGAAACTAAAGTTAGGGTCTCAGAATATGATAAATCACACTTTCAAATTCGGCACTTTTCAGTCTATCATTTTATGATTATTGACCTGGATCTCGTGTTGATCCACTATTCATTTCTTTGGGTGATGGGGTATTGCCAAATATAGCAGAACGCTTTTTGATTTGTTCTAAAAGCAATTTAGATAAAGATTGTAATTGTACTGGAATATTACAATTCCTAGTCTATTTGACAGAACACGCTTTAATCATATCCCCATAAATCAATCTATGATAATACATAATAATTATCCCTCGATTACTTTATAGAACCATGATTGTCAAACACCACACCATAGAATTCTTATACAAAAATATTTAACAAGGTTATACCATATGTTATCGTGCAATTAAAAAAAGTTGGGAATGTAATCTTGGCAGTTAAAGACTTGGACAAATCTGTTCATTTTTATCATGAGATTCTGGGACTGCCAATAAAAAATCAACGAAGAACATGGGTGGACTTGGGCACCACTGGGGCCTTGTTGAGTCTACACCCTGCTTCACTTACTGCTGAACACATTGGTGGTTCTATTGAGAATGGGATCTCTATTGGATTTCTAGTAGGGGATGTAAAATCTGCCATTGAGGAATTAAAGTCCAACGGTATCACAATTTACAGAGATATCGTAGAGCGTGATGCAGGCAAGAATGCTATAGTTTTAGATCCTGATGAATATTTAATATCTTTGTTTGAGCCATCATTTAATGACTCTGCAACTCAAACAGGCGGTTATCATGGCTTTACACCACAATAATTACATCAATTATTAAATATCATACTGGTATGTATAAAACATGGAAGAAAAATTTCAATGTGCATACTGTGAATCCAAGTTTGAAACCTCTGATGATTTTTCAAAACATATAGATTGAATACACAATGGTTCTGGTGTACTTGAAGGCGATGCCCGTAAATTTTGAATTGTTTAATAAATTTAATGGTATAATTCGTCTTGAACAAATACCATGTATGGAGTGGGGAAATTAAATCTTTGTTCCGAATCTGTTATGAATTATAGTTATTTTGTGATTATTCTAAAAATGATTCCCTCTGATATCCAATGATTATACATGAGGCAATCCGTGTGACTCTGTTTTATAATTTGGTCTCGATGTGCTTAGATAATTATACATCTGATGATATGTCTAGTGCAAAGTTTAAACTCAGATTCTGATATTATGAAAATAATTACTGACACACAAACTAAATTTGATAAAAACTATATGTGTGTGTATCTGACCTGAATGTACTGCAAACAATTCTTTGATTTTTAACTTTTCATCCTATTGGTAGATGGAATGTGGTATTTGTGTACGGTATGATTGTAATAATGGATGTGATTTTAAAGTTTTAAAGACATTTTCAATTCTTTGCTGGTCTGATGTTGGTGATCTATTATTTTTAAAATTTTTTTTCAGCTAGAATTTATGTTCGTATCCGAAAAGATTATAAAGGCAGTTTTGGTGATTAATTCATGTCCTCAGAAAAGGATGAATTAATTAAAACACAAAAACAAGTTATTGGAATTCTCTTTGAAATTATAAAACAGTTTCAAAATAATAAAAATCTAGATGATGAATATTTGGAGATTATCTCCTCTAAAGATATGACAGATACATCTCGTCTAGACGAAATTCTTAAGGAGCGTACACAAAACTCGTCTATTATAAATACACTATTAAAACAGTTGGACACCTAATCACAATCACAACTATCTTTCATCATGTTTAATTTATTATTTTGTTCATATTTGTCTTGCAAGTAGTGTGATAAATTGACAATTCTAGTTATACTTTCTTTATTCGACCAACTACCTTCATTTTCAAACCATGATTTAATTTCATCTGTGTTATATGTCTGATTCTTTTGTAAGATTTTTTTAAAGATGTGTTTAATCTGCTCAATCTCTTCTTCAGTTATAGTTGTTTTATTTTGAACTAGATTTGTAATTTTATTTAATTCCATTATGATGTCATTAGTCATAGGCATGTTATTTAATTGACATCTCCTTTATTTTTATGTATAATTCTAATGCGAAATATTAATTTATGCAGTGATATGTTTACTCTGGCAAATATGTCATACCCTAAATATTTTGATACAATTATGGTTACTATTCCTCCACCAACAATCATGATTCCTGTGTAATTTGTGTCATGAATAGCTCTGATGTTCAAGTCTTGCTGTAAATTGATTTCTTGTTTTGCCAACTTGGTGTCATATCCTACTGGGAGTCCATCCCATCTCAAAAATGATTTATAAATCAATATGAATATGAATGATTTTTCGTCTGGTCGTATTGTGATTGTATCCCCATACAAATGATTAATGGTGTCATTAATTATAATTCCATCTGTAATATCAATTTTCAATTTCTTTTTATACACTGCAAGTATTATAGTATCTGAATCTAGTTCTAAATATAATTTATTTGTTATTTGTTTTTCATCAATTACTATTTTATCAAATGTGTATTCTAATCCATTTTTAATGTGTATTGGTGGAAAGATAACCCTAGTTTTCGTAGATGCTGAATACTCTATTGGCGTTTTTAATGTATCATTCATGTTACCTAGATTTATTACTACATTTAGATTATTTCCCTCTGAATCCTGTGCAAGTAATGATAGATACGCCAAATTTTTTACATTCAATTGAATTGGAAATATTTGTGTTACAAACCCTGATTTTTTTGCTATAATTATTACATCATGTATGCCAATTTTTTTTGGATACAACACAAATAATTTCTCTTCTACTTTTTCATGTGGTATGTCTGTATCTAGGCTAATGTCTACATTGTCTGTTGATGTTAGTATGCGCAAACTAGTCGAATCATTCACCCTTACAGTATCCTCAAAATTTGCGTCAAGCGACATTTGATTAATAGATGTGTGAGTACTGGCAGTTGCAATGCCTGAATCAGTATGTACGGTAATGGTAATGATACCTTTTGCGTCTGTTATGAAATTTCCATCAATAAATCTAGTTTTATGCGTGGCAGACCATGACTGAATGTCGTCAATTCTCTTGATAGGTGTTCCATCTGTGTTTACCTTGTGAATCGTAAAGGGAAATTTCTCACCGGCGTGTGTATATTTCGGAATCCATAACGATATATTTGTAGAATCATATCTTGGCTGTATAATTTTAGTTGTAGATTTTATGTCTGTAAAAGATATAGTCATTCTAAACTGATTCTGTATGATACCGGAAATTATTGCTGTATTTTTATATTTTGTAATGATTGCATCTTCAAGTCCATCTGAATGTGTTACATCTATAGATGGAAATTCTCCGAAATTTATTTCTGCATCTATTACAGATCCAGTTTCATCCGTTATCGCTATTATTGCTAAATCTTGTATTTCATTTGATATGTGTACAGGTAGTGGTATGATTTTAAATTCATACACATCATGCGACATTGGAATTGCTGTTAGTGATGTTTTGTCTTCTTTTAGATCATTTCCTGTTGCAGTTAGTGTATGATTGCCAAAACCTGATATATTTATATCAAATATGATGGATTGCCTATCTAAACTAGTGGGGGAAAACTTTACAATTGGTTTATGTAGTAAACCCTGTGATGCTAGAAATATATTCTTCTCTGCATTTTGTATGGGAATGATTGTATAGTCCTCTGCATTCGTGGTGTATAGTGAAATTATTCCATATGCTTTATCTGATGTCACATTAGGATACACCCATAATTTTATTTGATTATTCTGTAAATTGTCGCCTGTTTGTGTCGATTCAACTACACGAACATGTGCTTTGGCAGTGCCGATATGCGGGCTAATCGCATGTATAGTTACAAATCCCTCATTTTTTGCATAAATATCTGTGATTTTACTTCCATCCGTTATTAATAATGACTGCTCTTTTGGCATTATCTGCCTTGATAAATCTACCACGTTAGTATTATTTGATGTCAGATAGACTCGTATTGGCAATTTTGGTATGAATGGTTTATCATTTTTTTCAATAGATACTATGGCATACCCGTGTCCTCCTTGGGCTAAAATATTTGGTGCAATGTATAACGATATTCGTATCTCATCTCTGAATTTTTCTAGACTTGTCAAGTTTGGCGCAACATTCTTTGCTGAAACAAATACCTCTCCCTTCCCCTCAACATCAATCTCAAATACTGCGTGAGTGTGATTCTTTAAAATATAGATATTATTTCTAGTAGTAATTGGACCTATTGAGGTAATGTCTACTATTATATCACTGTCTGAATATACTGGTCTACCATTAATATCTAGTAAATATACCACACCTATGATTTGATCTGCTTTTATCAAAGGAAATGTATATGTACCGAGTTTGAAATTATCTCTATACCCTGATGTTATGGCAAAATTGGTACGTATAGTTTTTCCATCTATTGATGCCACAATGGTCACATTTCCACTGCGTAATGTCTCCACCTCAAACATTCCCTGATTTACTCCTTGTGATATTATAATACTACGTGGGACTATTACCAAATCTTGTTCTAATGATGTAAGAAATATTATGGTATCTTTGTTTGCACTCTTTTCCAGATAAATAGTTCCCTGATATGTATTATTTTCAAGTAGAATTGCAGGTATGTGTATGCTGTTATCCCCAAACACCTCTTTAGGGATATGATGTGTAGTGATTATGACTATAATCAATATTATGCTACCTAGATACCATAAATCCCGGCTTTTTTTCATATTGTGTGATATTTTGTTCATCTACGAATGATATTCTTATTTTACGATAAAAGAAAAAATCATCTTGATTTATTGTAACCTTATTAGACTAGATTAAATTAATTTATTCGTGCAAAAAAGAGTTATAGTTACAAGTGCACTTCCCTATGCCAACGGTGAGATTCATCTGGGACATATTGCATCGACTTATCTTCCTGCTGATGTAACGGTACGGTTTTTAAAACAAAATGATGTACGAGCATACTATTTTTGTGCCTCAGATGATTATGGTACACCTATTTTACTACAGTCTGAAAAAAAAGGTATAACCCCTGAACAGTATGTATCTGAATGGAATAAACGTGATGCTGAAGATTTTGCCAAGTTGGACATAAACTTTGATTTATTTTATCATACTAGCTCTGATGAGAATAACCAATTTGTTCAAAACGTGTTTACCAAATTATCTGACGCCGGACACATAACACAATCAATAATATCTCAATTTTATTGTAAACAAGATGATAAATTTCTACCTGACAGGTATGTAAAGGGAACCTGTCCTCACTGTAGAGTTGCAGATCAATACTCTGATCTGTGTGAGAGTTGTGGTAGAATTCCTGAAGAAATTCTCAATCCAAAATGTGCTATATGTGGTAAAACACCAACACAGAAAGAATCACTACACTACTTTTTTCAACTAGAACATTTTACAGATAAATTGAATCATTGGCTTGATTGTAATGATAACCTACAGAGTGATGTAAAAAATTATGTACGGAATTGGATCAAAGAGGGTTTAAAGGATTGGGATATAACACGTGACATATCCTGGGGCGTTCCTATTCCTGCATCTGAGGGTGCAGATAAGGTCTTTTATGGTTGGTTTGATAATCACCTAGCATACATTTCAACGGCTATAAAATATTTAGAATCCATTGGAGAGGATGGAGAAAAATTTTGGAATTCTGCAGACATTTATCATTTTATTGGAAAAGATATTGTATATCATCACTATTTATTCCTCCCTGCTATACGTATGGGGGTTGATGAAAAATTTAAACTTCCTGATTATATTCCAACACGAGGACATTTAACATTACAAAATAAAAAAATTTCAAAGAGTAGAAACTGGTATGTGGGTTTACGTGATTTTTTACAATATTACCCTGCAGATTATTTGAGATTTTATTTAATATTTATTACCCCATTTTCTCAAAATGATTTAAACTTTGATTGGGATGATTTTGCGTCGAGAATAAATTCTGAACTCATTGGAAATATTGGAAATTTCATAAATCGAACACTAGGTTTCACCTGTAAGGAATATGGTGGTTTAGTACCAAAACCCGATGACATGACTTCTGTAGATCTAGAGGCTAGAGAAGAGATTATGAATATTTCTACAATTGTGGCAGACTTGGTACAAAATAGTCAACTAAATCATGCACTGAAAAGGATCTTAAAATTCTCTGCCTACTTTAATCAATACTTTCAACATTCTTCACCTTGGAAGGGTGGTGTAGGCTCTGCTACCTGCATATATCTATCTGTAAATGCTGTAAGGTGTCTCTCAATACTATTACACTGTATCCTTCCACAGTCTAGCCAGAGAATTTGGGAACAATTGAATCTTTCAGACCTAGTATCTGATGTGTCATGGAATAATGCCTCCAGTCTATCTATCTCTCCAGGTCACGTTGTCTCAAAATCTTCTCCCCTGTTTGCCAAAGTTGAACAAGACGATATCAATATGCGTAAATCTGAATTAAAATGATTCCAACAATTAGTACTCGTGGTTTCTATGATTTATCTAGTGGTGTTAAATTAAACAAGAAATCTTATAATTTATCATTAAAAAAGCAGTTTACTCATCTTGAGAATGTAAATGAATTTTGTGTGGTAATTCATGGGTTACGTAACGATCGTGCTAGTGCTAGGGAAAAATTTAGTCTAGTGCAGAAAAGATTAAAACAATTAGGATACACATATCCAATTGTCGGATTTACTTATGATTCTAATACTCGTGGGGCCCACTTGAAAAAATATGAAAAACACGCCCTTTGTATTGGTCAAAAAATTGCTGTAAAAAATGGTAAAAATCTTGCACAGTTTATTATAAATTTCAAAAACCATTCACCAACAGTCAAGATTCGTCTATTGGGACATTCACTAGGTTCATTGGTGATATCTAGTACACTTGAAAATCTCTCAAGGATGAATGTGTGTGGCGCCGTCCAGCGTGCATATCTATTTGGTTCATCACTACCTGCTGATATCACACAATCTGTATTATATGGTGATATGATTAAAAATACCACTAAATGTGGGATTCTTAATTACTACTCTTCTAATGATTCTGTTTTAAAATATGCTCATAATACTAGACAAATTAGCAGACCGTTAGGATTGTTTGGCGGTAAAAACGAAAATGGATTTGTACATAAAAAACTTGATGTTGAGAATCATAGATTTATTAGTGACATATCTACTCTTTGGTCTTTTCCATAGCTTAAATTAATTGTAATCTATTCATTATTGTATGTATTCCATAAATTTTGCCTTGTTGTCTAACCATGATATTGCAACTCAATTTGGTAAAAAAGGTACTAGTACTGATCTGACGCTATATGATAAAAAAGACTCTGACGTATTGCGTACATGGATTGTTCCAAGTGGATTTCCTGATAAAATTCAACCTCTGCTTCAGGCCATAAATATGTCTGAATATATCATTTTTTATGTAAATAAACTAAATCGTTTTACTGGTGAGCAAATAATTGCACTTGACTCCTTAAACATGACACAAGGTATTCTTTGTCATAGTTTTGATGTTGATGAAACAAAATTACTGTCTATGATTCGTGGAACTGTTTTAGAACGATATGAATTAGTGAAACAAGATGACTTGAAATCACATATGATGTCATTCCCACAAGTCTCTTCTGACACGAATAGAAACCTACAAATAATAATTGATCACTCTTTTGAGGTTAAAGGAGTTGGAACTGTTGTTCTTGGTAAAGTTATGACAGGACAATTAAAACAATATGATAACCTTGTATTATTGCCATCTGGTAAAAAAGTAATGGTAAAATCTATTCAGATGCATGATGATCCTTGTACAGTGGCGCAATGTCCTGCACGTGTAGGATTATCTCTCAAGGGAATAAAATCTACAGATATTAATCGTGGTGATATTTTAGCCTCTTGTTCTCTAAACGTGACAAAAACTTTTCATCTTGATTTGAAAAAAAGCCCATTTTATACCAAAGAGATTAGTATAAATCAAATGTGTCTTGTATGTGTTGGTTTGCAGATAAGATTTGCACGATTCATCTCTATATCCCCTGTGACAATTGAGACTGAGAGACCACTTGTTTTAGAATCTGATTCAATCTGTATTGTGTTGAAACCAGAATCTCAGACTAGTAGAATATTGGGTAGTGGCGTTATACAGCATATAGAGCAATGACATCCTTCTTGTCTTTACATCTCACTGTAATTTATTATACTTGTCTTACTGTGTCTCTTTCAAGATGTGAATTTTTAGATTTAGGAAAAATACAAACCTCTCTCATTGATGAATTTGTTATATACTAAAATTTTACAAAGTATTTAATAGTTGAAAATTTGTGAATTATTAATACTAAAATCACATCAGTTTGAAGCCCACTTATACCATTGAATGATATGTTGGATTTTTCTGAAATTACATGTCACATTTCCATACATCAAGTATTCAAGTTTCCAATGTGCTATTTATTAGTGAAAATATTATTATGAGTAGATCAAAATACAAATATTTTGATCCAAGTGTGATACTAGATTTTTTGTTATGAAACACAAAGGAGACTTCCCAAAGCATTTTAATTTCATGATGTATATGATATATAAAATAACTACAACTCTACACATTACTCAAAACAGTTCTATGCATGTGTAAACAAGTAGCAGTTTGTGATATGTTGTATATAAAATATTTCCAATATTCATCGTTGTTGGGCTCATATACTGTGAGATATCGAAATCATATCATTACATATATATCAGATACAACAGTTACATGTCACGATACAAAACCTGTATTGTAAAATATGGTATTTAGATACAATTGATTCCGATGTGATAATGAGGCATATCTTATAAATTATTAATTCCTACATGAATGTCACACAAGAACAGTTTGAATGTAAATTAGAGATAGATACTCTTAATTTAGTTTGATTTCTAGAATACGATGGTGTAAACACCAGTGCCTATCGAATGTGAATTGCTAGATGTGGTTATTCGTCCAAGTCGGAGGATGAATGATTAATGAGAAATGAATGAGGGTATTGGTATATTGATGATGTGTTATTTGACTTGTAGGGGATGTGACCTGAATATCAAAGATATGTTATTAGATTGCTCAAGGAGAATCTGAATGTATGCCCTGATCACTAGACAAACAGTTATAAATCATTTTTTCATTTTTAATAAATATTGCATAATTACTGTCATTCGCCTATGATGATTCTATCTTTAACTGCTATTGTTGTTCTCTCTGCCACTTTGCTCTTTCCACTAGGTTCTGCTTTTGGACAAGCACAAGCTCCATATACTAATATTGATGGTGATACGATAACTTTATCTGTGCCTCCTACTACCAATCTATACACTCTCACATACACAGATTCAGCTGAATATAAATAATTTAAATTCATCTTTTATGTTTGATCCTCCAAACTATAACATAATTAATTTTTCTAATGCTACCATTAATACTATCACCATTGATGTATCTCCGCCCATACTTCCTACTACTAGTCTTAGTCTAATTTTTGATAGTAAATCTAGTACACCTAATGTACCTCTGATAATGACTTTAGGTTTCGATACTTTCTTCATTAGTGCTGTTAATGTAATAAATAATGTAGTTCTGTATCCTCCTAGTTTTAGTAGCGCGTATACTGATACATCTGGTAGCTATATTACTGTTGTATTTTCTGAAAATATTGCAGTAGGTAATACTACATTCCTTAGCGACTTTGCTATAATTAATTCATCTGCTTCTGTGAATAGTATAACTAGTAATAATGCAACTTCTATAATTCTTTCACTAAACTCTACCCTATCTCTTGACGACTCTCCACTTTTATCATACAACGATACAGGCACAAATATCACTAATAGTCTACACCCTACTTTATCACTTGCAAACTTTACAAATCAACCAATCACTAATAATGTTCAATTATTTCCAATCTTTGTTAACGCCTATACAAACCAGCGAGGTGACAACATAATTGTCAACTTTGATAGAGGAATCAATCTTACCAGTACCACTCCTCCAACTGACTTTGCAGTAAGTATTTCAGGTATTGTCACAACTAGTATAACTAAACATAATGACACTGCCATCAATCTAACACTAGACTCTAACATTCCACCTGTATTGCCATTAACACTATCATATAATCGAACAACTAGTAATATTACAGATACAAATGATTTATCACTTGCAAACTTTACAAATCAACCAATCACTAATAATGTTCCATCATACCCAATTTTTGTTAGTGCTTACACAAACCAGCGAGGTGACAACATAATTGTCAACTTTGATAAAGTAGTCAATCTTACCAGTATCACTCCTCCAACTGACTTTGCAGTAAGTATTTCAGGTATTGCCACAACTAGTATAACTAGACATAATGACACTGCCATCAATCTAACACTAGACTCTAACATTCTACCTGCATTACCATTAACACTATCATATAGTCAAACAACTAGTGATATTACAAACGTAAATGATTTATCACTTGCAAACTTTACAAATCAACCAATCACTAATAATGTTCTACCACCCCCAATCTTTGTTAACGCCTATACAAACCAGCGAGGTGACAACATTACTGTCAACTTTGATAGAGGAATCAATCTTACCAGTACCACTTCTCCAACTGACTTTGCAGTAAATATTTCAGGTATTGCCACAACTAGTATAACTAGATATAATGACACTGCCATCAATCTAGCACTAGACTCTAACATTCCACCTGCATTACCATTAACACTATCATATAATCAAACAACTAGTAGTATTACAAACGTAAATGATTTATCACTTGCAAACTTTACAAATCAACCAATCACTAATAATGTTCTACCACCCCCAATCTTTGTTAACGCCTATACAAACCAGCAAGGTAACAACATAATTGTCAACTTTGATAGAGGAATCAATCTTACCAGTACCACTTCTCCAACTGACTTTGCAGTAAATATTTCAGGTATTGCCACAACTAGTATAACTAAACATAATGACACTGCCATCAATCTAACACTAGACTCTAACATTCTACCTGCATTACCATTAACACTATCATATAGTCAAACAACTAGTAGTATTACAAACGTAAATAATTTATCACTTGCAAACTTTACAAATCAACCAATCACTAATAATGCTCAAATTATTAATCTACCTTCCTTGTGGAATACTAGACAGAAAATTACTATTAACAGTAACCAAACAACTGCAACTCTTCAAAACTTTACCCTTCTAGTAAGTATCTCTGATTCTGCTTTGAGCAATTCATCTGTTCTACCTAACGGTGCTGATATTATTTTCACTAGCAGTGATGGATTTACTATATTACAGCATGAAATTGAATCATTTACTAATAATATCACTACCGGTACTCTAGTAGCTTGGGTTCGTCTACCTACTTTGAGCAGTACCAGTGATACCATACTCTACATGTATTATAATGTCTCAACAGAGTCACATATTCCATATCCTGATGTTTGGGACTCAGACTATGAAATAATTTATCACATGGATCAATCCACTTTTGGTGCACAATCTACACTAGACTCATCAGGGAATAATCGTCATGCAACACCACTATCTACAGGCTCTACTTCCTTTGACTCTAATGATTTAGTATCTGCACAAATTGGTAATGGATTAAACCTTGATGGAGTAGACAACTCCAGCGGAGATTATCTTGATCTTCCAGACTTGGAAGGTAGTCTATTTCACAATACAAACTTTACCATCTCGGTATGGGCAAATATTGATGTTCTTAAAAATTGGGCTAGAATCGTTGATTTTGGCAATGCTCAGAGACACAATATTCAAATTGCTATCCGTGAAAATACCACGGATTTGATATATGAAATACTTGTGTTTACAACCGCTGAGAATCTCACAACTAGTAATGTTCTACAGACAGGTCAATGGGCATACTTTACAGTTGTACATAAAACACCATCAGGTGAATTAACTATCTACAAAAATGGTATCTCAATTAATAGTAATATCCGACAAGTATCTCTTGATGTGGATAGAGCATCAAACTATATCGGAAAATCCCATCGGACAGGTGATTCCTACTTTGATGGCAAATTCGATGAATTCCGACTATCATCTACTGCTCGCTCTGCAGACTGGATTGCAACAGAGTATGCAAATCAAAACTCTCCTTCTACTTTCTTAACTTTCTCTGCACCTGAAGATAGACGTGTAGTAATATCTTCTGCTATTACCAATACACAAGGTGATAACATTATAATTACTTTTAATGAAAACATTATCTATTCGGTTATTCCTACTACTGACTTTACTCTTACTGGTACATCTGCTACAATATCTGGAATTATATCTGATTCCTCTTCAATTACTCTGAATTTAAGCAGAAATCTCTTGGCAAATGAAACCATCACTATCTCATATACTAAAACTAGTGGTGGAATAAACTCTACTCAAAATACCAACACAACATTAGAAAGCTTTGTGAATCAACCTGTGAATAACAACATTCCAAAAACACCACCTGTTATTACTAGTGCAGTTACCAACAACTTGGGTAATCTAATTACTCTAACATTTGATGAGACTATAATACTATCAAACCCAGTACCATCAGACTTTGCCTTCAACACTACATATTCTATAAATATAACTGGATTTACCAAGACTAGTAATAATATGGTTGATATGACAACAACCAATATTTTAACAAATGAAACCATTGGAATGAATTACTCTAAATCTGTGACATCAAATGGAATAACAGATACAAGCGGCACTTTTCTTGCAGACTTTGTCGATTTAGTTGTAGCAAATAATATTCCACAAACACCACCTGTTATTATTAATGCTTCCACTAATCTACTTGGAAGTGTTATCACTCTGACATTTAATGAATCTGTCACACTGAATAATCCATCACCTTCTGACTTTACTTTCAACAAAACTGGTTTTACTGTTTCCGGTTTTAATTCTACTAGTAGTAATGTAATTGATCTAATTATTAGCGGTATAATACCTAGTGGACAAAACTTTACACTATCTTACAACAATACTGGTGGTACCAGTACTACCATTAATGATCAAAACGGTACTGCCCTAGCATTTGTTAATGGCTCACTTGTTCATAATCTTATACTTCCATATTTGGAGTTTACATCAGTCAATACTAGTACCTCTGGTGACTCGATAATTCTTACCTTTGCTAATAATATTACTCTGACTGGTGTATCTGAATCAAACTTTACGATAACTACCAATGGTACTACCACTATTCCTTCAAGCATTACTACAATTGCTAACACTCTAGTTCTTAACCTAAATAATAATATCCTGTTTAATCAAACCACTCTTCTATCATATGTACAGGGATCAGGTGTGATAAATGATACTGTACCATTGGTGGTAGGTTCCTTCTCATTACTACCTGTAAACAATAATGTTCTAGCTGATGTCTTTTCTGTTCACTCTATATACACAAACAAACTTGGTGACTCTATTCTTCTTTTTCTCTCTCACAATCTAGTCTCATTTAATTTCATCACTACAGACTTTACTCTTAATGAAACTAGTATTGGTATAGTTTCGGCAACCGCATCTGATGATACCATTACTTTAACACTAAACTCTACAATAGACCTTGGTCAAAGCGTCAGCTTGAGTTTTAGTGCAGCATCATCAACCACACTCAATTACCAAAACACCGCTCTATCTAGTTTCCAAGATGTATCTGTGATTAATGATGTCTTTTCTGATCTCCTGCAATCTGATTGGAATACTAGACAGAAAATTACTATTAACAGTAACCAAATAACTACAACTCTTCAAAACTTTACCCTTCTAGTAAGTATCTCTGATTCTGCTTTGAACAATTCATCTGTTCTACCTAACGGTGCTGATATTATTTTCACAAGCAGTGATGGATTTACTATATTACGGCATGAAATTGAGTCATTTACTAATAATATCACTACCGGTACCCTAGTAGCTTGGGTTCGTCTACCTACTTTGAGCAGTACCGGTGATACCATACTCTACATGTATTATAATGTCTCAACAGCGTCACCTATTGCATATCCTGATGTTTGGGATTCAGACTATGAAATAATTTATCACATGGATCAATCCACTTTTGGTGCACAATCTACACTAGACTCATCAGGGAATGATTGTCATGCAACACCAGAGTCTATAGGCAATACTCCCTTTGAATCTAATGATTTAGTATCTGCACAAATTGGTAATGGACTAAACTTTGATGGAGTAGACGACTCCAACGGAGATTATCTTGATCTTCCAGACTTGGAAGGTAGTCTATTTCACAATACAGACTTTACCATCTCGGCATGGGCAAATATTGATGTCCTTAAAAATTGGGCTAGAATCGTTGATTTTGGCAATGGTCAGGATAATAACAATATTCTAATTGCTGCCCATCGCACTAACCCGCATTTGAGATATGATATGCGACAGGGTACCAGCTCTGATGGTATCACAGCTAGTGATGTTTTGCAGACAGGTCAATGGGCATACTTTACAGTTGTACATGAATCATCAGGTACAGCAACTATCTACAAAAATGGCGCCTCAATTACTAGTGATACCGTACATACATCTCTTAATGAGAATAGAGCATCAAACTATATCGGAAGATCCAATTGGGTAAATGATCAATACTTTGATGGCAAATTCGATGAATTCCGACTATCATCTACTGCTCGCTCTGCAGACTGGATTGCAACAGAGTATGCAAATCAAAACTCTCCTTCTACTTTCTTTACTATATCTGCACCTGAAGATAGAAGTGTAGTGATAACTTCTGCTATTACCAACACACAAGGTGATAACATTATAATTACTTTTAATGAAAACATTATCTATTCGGTTATTCCTACTACAGACTTTACTCTTACTGGTACATCTGCTACAATAGATAGCATAACATCAAACTCCTCTTCAATTACTCTGAATTTAAGCAGAAATCTCTTGGCAAATGAAACCATCACTATCTCATATACTAAAACTAGTGGTGGAATAAACTCTACTCAAAATACAGACATAACACTAGAAAACTTTGTGAATCAACCTGTAATTAACAGCATTTCAGATATTATTCCCCCAGTAATCACACTAAATGGTAATGCTACTGTTTATGTAGAACTTGGCTCATCCTACTCTGAGCAAAACGCTACTACTGATGATGGCTCTCCTATCGTTATTGGTGGTGACACTGTAGATACAAATACTGTAGGCAATTACACCATCACATACAACTCTGTTGATTCAGCAGGAAATAATGCCACCCAGGTAACTAGAACTATAGTTGTTCGTATATCTGCACCTGAAGATAGAAGTATAGTAATAACTTCTGCTATTACCGATACAGCTGGTTCTATTATTACAATTACTTTTAGTGAAAACATTAACTATTCGACTTTTCCTACTACTGACTTTACTCTTACTAGTAGATCTGCTGGTATATTTCCAGTAACAATTGACTCTTCCTCTGTTACTCTGATTATAAACGGAACTCTCTTTGCAAATTATACCGTCACTATCTCATATAATAAAACTAGTGGTGGAATACACTCTACTCAAAGTACAGACATAACACTAGAAAACTTTGTAAACCAATCTGTAATTAACAACATTTCAGATACTATTCCCCCAGTAATCACACTAATTGGTAATGCTACTGTTTATGTAGAACTTGACTATTCCTACTCTGAGCAAAACGCCACTACTGATGATAACTCTACAGTAACAATTGGTGGTGACACTGTAAATTCATCTCTCGTGGGAAATTATACCGTCACCTATGACTCTGTTGATTCAGCAGGAAATAATGCCACCCAAGTGAATAGGCTTGTAATTGTTAGTGACACTATTCCCCCAGTAATCACACTGAATGGCAATAGTACCATAACACTATTTGTTGGCGCTACATATAATGAGCAAAACGCCACTACTGATGATGACTCTCCAGTAACAATTGGTGGTGACACTGAAATTCATCTCTCCATGGGAAATTATACCGTCACCTATGACTCTGTTGATTCAGCAGGAAATAATGCCACCCAAGTTGTTAGAACTGTGATAATTTCTGATGCACCAGATGATACTCCCCCAGTAATCACACTAATTGGTAATGCTACTGTTTATGTAGAACTTGACTCATCCTACTCTGAGCAAAACGCCACTACTGATGATGGTTCTCTAGTAACAATTGGTGGTGACACTGTAAATTCATCTCTCAAGGGAAATTATACCGTCACCTATGACTCTGTTGATTCAGCAGGAAATAATGCCACCCAAGTGAATAGGCTTGTAATTGTTAGTGACACTACTCCCCCAGTAATCACACTGAATGGCAATAGTACCATAACACTATTTGTTGGCGCTACATATAATGAGCAAAACGCCACTACTGATGATAACTCTCCAGTAACAATTGGTGGTGACACTGTAAATTCATCTCTCCAGGGAAATTATATCGTCACATACAACTCTGCTGATTCAGCAGGAAATAATGCCACCCAAGTTGTTAGAACTGTAATAATTTCTGATGCACCAGATAATACTCCCCCAGTAATCACACTAATTGGTAATGCTACTGTTTATGTAGAACTTGACTATTCCTACTCTGAGCAAAACGCCACTACTGATGATAACTCTCCAGTAACAATTGGTGGTGACACTGTAAATTCATTCTCAATGGGAAATTATACCGTCACCTATGACTCTGTTGATTCAGCAGGAAATAATGCCACCCAAGTGAATAGGCTTGTAATTGTTAGTGACACTACTCCCCCAGTAATCACACTGAATGGCAATAGTACCATAACACTATTTGTTGGCGCTACATATAATGAGCAAAACGCCACTACTGATGATGACTCTCCAGTAACAATTGGTGGTGACACTGTAAATTCATCTCTCATGGGAAATTATATCGTCACATACAACTCTGTTGATTCAGCAGGAAATAATGCCACCCAAGTTGTTAGAACTGTGATAATTTCTGATGCACCAGATAATACTCCCCCAGTAATCACACTAATTGGTAATGCTACTGTTTATGTAGAACTTGGCTCATCCTACTCTGAGCAAAACGCCACTACTGATGATAACTCTCCAGTAACAATTGGTGGTGACACTGTAAATTCATCTCTCGTGGGAAATTATACCGTCACCTATGACTCTGTTGATTCAGCAGGAAATAATGCCACCCAAGTGAATAGGCTTGTAATTGTTAGTGACACTATTCCCCCAGTAATCACACTGAATGGCAATAGTACCATAACACTATTTGTTGGCGCTACATATAATGAGCAAAACGCCACTACTGATGATGACTCTCCAGTAACAATTGGTGGTGACACTGTAAATTCATCTCTCATGGGAAATTATACCGTCACCTATGACTCTGTTGATTCAGCAGGAAATAATGCCACCCAAGTTGTTAGAACTGTAATAATTTCTGATGCACCAGATAATACTCCCCCAGTAATCACACTAATTGGTAATGCTACTGTTTATGTAGAACTTGACTCATCCTACTCTGAGCAAAACGCCACTACTGATGATGATTCTCTAGTAACAATTGGTGGTGACACTGTAAATTCATCTCTCGTGGGAAATTATACCGTCACCTATGACTCTGTTGATTCAGCAGGAAATAATGCCACCCAAGTTAATAGAACTGTAATAATTTCTGATGCACCAGATGATACTCCCCCAGTAATCACACTAATTGGTAATGCTACTGTTTATGTAGAACTTGACTCATCCTACTCTGAGCAAAACGCCACTACTGATGATAACTCTCCAGTAACAATTGGTGGTGACACTGTAAATTCATCTCTCAAGGGAAATTATACCGTCACCTATGACTCTGTTGATTCAGCAGGAAATAATGCCACCCAAGTGAATAGGCTTGTAATTGTTAGTGACACTATTCCCCCAGTAATCACACTGAATGGCAATAGTACCATAACACTATTTGTTGGCGCTACATATAATGAGCAAAACGCCACTACTGATGATGACTCTCCAGTAACAATTGGTGGTGACACTGTAAATTCATCTCTCATGGGAAATTATACCGTCACCTATGACTCTGTTGATTCAGCAGGAAATAATGCCACCCAAGTTGTTAGAACTGTGATAATTTCTGATGCACCAGATAATACTCCCCCAGTAATCACACTAATTGGTAATGCTACTGTTTATGTAGAACTTGACTCATCCTACTCTGAGCAAAACGCCACTACTGATGATAACTCTACAGTAACAATTGGTGGTGACACTGTAAATTCATCTCTCGTGGGAAATTATACCGTCACCTATGACTCTGTTGATTCAGCAGGAAATAATGCCACCCAAGTGAATAGGCTTGTAATTGTTAGTGACACTATTCCCCCAGTAATCACACTGAATGGCAATAGTACCATAACACTATTTGTTGGCGCTACATATAATGAGCAAAACGCCACTACTGATGATGACTCTCCAGTAACAATTGGTGGTGACACTGTAAATTCATCTCTCATGGGAAATTATACCGTCACCTATGACTCTGTTGATTCAGCAGGAAATAATGCCACCCAAGTTGTTAGAACTGTAATAATTTCTGATGCACCAGATAATACTCCCCCAGTAATCACACTAATTGGTAATGCTACTGTTTATGTAGAACTTGACTCATCCTACTCTGAGCAAAACGCCACTACTGATGATGGTTCTCTAGTAACAATTGGTGGTGACACTGTAAATTCATCTCTCGTGGGAAATTATACCGTCACCTATGACTCTGTTGATTCAGCAGGAAATAATGCCACCCAAGTGAATAGGCTTGTAATTGTTAGTGACACTATTCCCCCAGTAATCACACTGAATGGCAATAGTACCATAACACTATTTGTTGGCGCTACATATAATGAGCAAAACGCCACTACTGATGATGACTCTCCAGTAACAATTGGTGGTGACACTGTAAATTCATCTCTCATGGGAAATTATACCGTCACCTATGACTCTGTTGATTCAGCAGGAAATAATGCCACCCAAGTTGTTAGAACTGTGATAATTTCTGATGCACCAGATAATACTCCCCCAGTAATCACACTAATTGGTAATGCTACTGTTTATGTAGAACTTGACTCATCCTACTCTGAGCAAAACGCCACTACTGATGATAACTCTCTAGTAACAATTGGTGGTGACACTGTAAATTCATCTCTCGTGGGAAATTATACCGTCACCTATGACTCTGTTGATTCAGCAGGAAATAATGCCACCCAAGTGAATAGGCTTGTAATTGTTAGTGACACTATTCCCCCAGTAATCACACTGAATGGCAATAGTACCATAACACTATTTGTTGGCGCTACATATAATGAGCAAAACGCCACTACTGATGATGACTCTCCAGTAACAATTGGTGGTGACACTGTAAATTCATCTCTCATGGGAAATTATACCGTCACCTATGACTCTGTTGATTCAGCAGGAAATAATGCCACCCAAGTTGTTAGAACTGTGATAATTTCTGATGAACCAGATAATACTCCCCCAGTAATCACACTAATTGGTAATGCTACTGTTTATGTAGAACTTGANCTCATTCCNTACTCTGAGCAAAACGCCACTACTGATGATAACTCTCCAGTAACAATTGGTGGTGACACTGTAAATTCATCTCTCGTGGGAAATTATACCGTCACCTATGACTCTGTTGATTCAGCAGGAAATAATGCCACCCAAGTGAATAGGCTTGTAATTGTTAGTGACACTATTCCCCCAGTAATCACACTGAATGGCAATAGTATCATAACACTATTTGTTGGCGCTACATATAATGAGCAAAACGCCACTACTGATGATGACTCTCCAGTAACAATTGGTGGTGACACTGTAAATTCATCTCTCATGGGAAATTATACCGTCACCTATGACTCTGTTGATTCAGCAGGAAATAATGCCACCCAAGTTGTTAGAACTGTGATAATTTCTGATGCACCAGATAATACTCCCCCAGTAATCACACTAATTGGTAATGCTACTGTTTATGTAGAACTTGACTCATCCTACTCTGAGCAAAACGCCACTACTGATGATAACTCTCTAGTAACAATTGGTGGTGACACTGTAAATTCATCTCTCGTGGGAAATTATACCGTCACCTATGACTCTGTTGATTCAGCAGGAAATAATGCCACCCAAGTGAATAGGCTTGTAATTGTTAGTGACACTATTCCCCCAGTAATCACACTGAATGGCAATAGTACCATAACACTATTTGTTGGCGCTACATATAATGAGCAAAACGCCACTACTGATGATGACTCTCCAGTAACAATTGGTGGTGACACTGTAAATTCATCTCTCATGGGAAATTATATCGTCACATACAACTCTGTTGATTCAGCAGGAAATAATGCCACCCAAGTTGTTAGAACTGTGATAATTTCTGATGCACCAGATAATACTCCCCCAGTAATCACACTAATTGGTAATGCTACTGTTTATGTAGAACTTGGCTCATCCTACTCTGAGCAAAACGCCACTACTGATGATAACTCTACAGTAACAATTGGTGGTGACACTGTAAATTCATCTCTCGTGGGAAATTATACCGTCACCTATGACTCTGTTGATTCAGCAGGAAATAATGCCACCCAAGTGAATAGGCTTGTAATTGTTAGTGACACTATTCCCCCAGTAATCACACTGAATGGCAATAGTACCATAACACTATTTGTTGGCGCTACATATAATGAGCAAAACGCCACTACTGATGATGACTCTCCAGTAACAATTGGTGGTGACACTGTAAATTCATCTCTCATGGGAAATTATACCGTCACCTATGACTCTGTTGATTCAGCAGGAAATAATGCCACCCAAGTTGTTAGAACTGTGATAATTTCTGATGAACCAGATAATACTCCCCCAGTAATCACACTAATTGGTAATGCTACTGTTTATGTAGAACTTGACTCATTCCTACTCTGAGCAAAACGCCACTACTGATGATAACTCTCCAGTAACAATTGGTGGTGACACTGTAAATTCATCTCTCGTGGGAAATTATACCGTCACCTATGACTCTGTTGATTCAGCAGGAAATAATGCCACCCAAGTGAATAGGCTTGTAATTGTTAGTGACACTATTCCCCCAGTAATCACACTGAATGGCAATAGTACCATAACACTATTTGTTGGCGCTACATATAATGAGCAAAACGCCACTACTGATGATGACTCTCCAGTAACAATTGGTGGTGACACTGTAAATTCATCTCTCATGGGAAATTATACCGTCACATACAACTCTGTTGATTCAGCAGGAAATAATGCCACCCAAGTTGTTAGAACTGTGATAATTTCTGATGCACCAGATAATACTCCCCCCGTAATCACACTAATTGGTAATGCTACTGTTTATGTAGAACTTGACTCATTCCTACTCTGAGCAAAACGCCACTACTGATGATAACTCTCCAGTAACAATTGGTGGTGACACTGTAAATTCATCTCTCAAGGGAAATTATACCGTCACCTATGACTCTGTTGATTCAGCAGGAAATAATGCCACCCAAGTGAATAGGCTTGTAATTGTTAGTGACACTATTCCCCCAGTAATCACACTAATTGGTAATGCTACTGTTTATGTAGAACTTGACTCATCCTACTCTGAGCAAAACGCCACTACTGATGATGGCTCTCCAGTAACAATTGGTGGTGACACTGTAAATTCATCTCTAGTGGGAAATTACACCATCACATACAACTCTGCTGATTCATCAGGAAATAATGCCACCCAAGTTGTTAGAACTGTAATAATTTTTAATGCATCAGATACCACTCCCCCAGTAATCACACTGAATGGTAATAATGTCGTTTATGTAGAAATTTACTCATCCTACTCTGAGCAAAACGCCACTACTGATGATGGCTCTCCTATCGTTATTCGTGGTGATACTGTAGATACAAATACTGCAGGCAATTACACCATCACATACCACTCTGCTGATTCATCAGGAAATAATGCCACCCAAGTTAATAGAACTGTAGTTGTTCAACAAATACTAGGTGCCTCTTGGAACACAAGACTACAGATTACTATGGATTCATCCCAAGTAATTGGAAATCATGAAAATTTCACAGCTTTAATATCTATAAATGATACAAATCTTAATTCTATACATGTTCAATCTGCTGGACAAGATATAAGATTCACTACTACTGATGGCACTACCCTCTTAGAGTATGAAATTGTATCATTTACTAATGATGCTTTTGGTGGTACCCTAGTAGCTTGGGTTCGTCTACCTACTTTGAGCAATACCAGTGATACCACACTCTACATGTATTATAATGTCTCAACAGCGTCACCCATTGCATATCCTGATGTTTGGGATTCAGACTATGAAATAATTTATCACATGGATCAATCCACTTTTCGTGCACACTCTATACTAGACTCATCAGGGAATGATTGTCATGCAACACCAGAGTCTATAGGCAATACTGACTTTGACTTTAATGATTTAGTCAGCTGCACAAATTGGTAATGGAATAAACTTTGATGGAGTGGACGAAAACAACGGTGTTTATCTTGAACTTCCAGACTTGGCAGGTAGTCTATTCAACAATACAGACTTTACCATCTCAATATGGGCAAATATTGATATCATTAAAAGTGGGGCTAGAATCATTGATTTTGGCAATGGTGAGGCACAAGACAATATTCTAATTGCTACCACTAGCAATACCGAGAGTTTAAGATATGAAGTGCTACAGACTGACGAATCTCGGGGTGTCACAGCTAGTGATATTCTACAGGAAGGTCAATGGGCATACTTTACAGTTGTACATGAATCATCAGGTACAGCAACTATCTACAAAAATGGTACCTCAATTACTAGTGGTGCTGTGCATACATCTTATGATGTGAATAGAGCGTCAAACTATATCGGAAGATCCAATTGGGAAGGTGATTTCTACTTTGATGGCAAATTCGATGAATTCCGACTATCATCTACTGCTCGCTCTGCAGACTGGATTGCAACAGAGTATGCAAATCAAAACTCACCTTCTACTTTCTTTAATGTATCTGGAGCGCAGGATAGATCTGGCGCTACTGTTGTACCTAGAACCGCTCCAATCATCACACTGAATGGTAGTGCTATTATTTACGTAGAGCAAGGCAGTGCATATACTGAACAAGGCGCCACCGCTCATGATGGCTCTGCAATAGTCATTGGTGGTGACACTGTAGACATTGATACCTTGGGCAACTATACCATCACGTATGACTCTGCTGATTCGGCAGGAAATAATGCCATTCAAGTAAAAAGAATTATAGTTGTTCGTGACACTACTAACCCAATAGTCGTTGGTACTCCGATATATGATACTTTAGCACATACTCTAACTGTTACCTTTAGTGAAAATGTAATCATACCTAATTCACCACGATTGGGTATAATTGCAGGAGCATTCACTACTACTAATGTTGATTCTACAAACAATCCTATTTTGGTTTTTACTTTTAATAACAGTATATCTGAAAATGTGATTAACACAAATCTACAACCAAGTTCTGGAGCTAATGTATATTTCCCTACAGCTTCTGTTTTAGATACTGCAAATAATGCTTTAGCTGAATGTAGGAAAAAACTTAAACGTCCAAAGTAACGTTACATCAAGCGATCAGGTAGTGTCTCCTACACTTCTTCATATAGACGTACCATTAATTGTTACACCTGAACATCAAAATGTTACTATCAATTATACTGCTGCTTCTTTTGGCAATACTATTACTATCACTGCAGGATTAAATGCCAAACTTGTATCTACTAATGACATTACAGTCACGATACCTACTAGTACTAATATCACTCATGATGGTACTTGGGATTCGCAATTCCTTGCACCACGTAATGCTACTATTACTGTACCCTCTACAACTGTAGGTCAAATTGCTACTAGTCATGTAACGATTACAGCTATAACTTTGGGAGATACAACCACTGATTCTAACCTAAACAAAGTTGCATCTCTTTTATTTGAAAATCAAGGCGGAAATAATTATAGTGCATATTATGCAAATTCTACAAACTCTGCACCAACCTCGATTTTCTCTTGTGGTACTAGTAATATCGCAGAAATTAATACTCTTTTAACCACTACTTCCACAAACGAATGTTTTGTAGATGACAATACTCATGTAACAATTTACACCACTCACCTATCCACCTATGCTCTAATATCTTCCACCAATACCTCTATTGGACCACTAATCACACTAATTGGTAATGCTACTGTTTATGTAGAACTTGGCTCATCCTACTCTGAGCAAAACGCCACTACTAATGATGGCTCTCTAGTAATAATTGGTGGTGACACTGTAAATTCATCTCTCAAGGGAAATTATACCGTCACATACAACTCTGTTGATTCAGCAGGAAATAATGCCACCCAAGTGAATAGGCTTGTAATTGTTAGTGACACTATTCCCCCAGTAATCACACTGAATGGCAATAGTACCATAACACTAAGTATAAACTCTACATATAATGAGCAAAACGCCACTACTGATGATGGTTCTCCAGTAACAATTGGTGGTGACACTGTAAATTCATCTCTCAAGGGAAATTATACCGTCACATACAACTCTGTTGATTCAGCAGGAAATAATGCCACCCAAGTTGTTAGAACTGTAATGATTTCTAATGCATCAGATACTACTCCCCCAGTAATCACACTAATTGGTAATGCTACTGTTTATGTAGAACTTGACTCATCCTACTCTGAGCAAAACGCCACTACTGATGATGGCTCTCTAGTAACAATTGGTGGTGACACTGTAAATTCATCTCTCGTGGGAAATTATACCGTCACCTATAACTCTGTTGATTCAGCAGGAAATAATGCCACCCAAGTGAATAGGTTTGTAATTGTTAGTGACACTACTCCCCCAGTAATCACACTGAATGGCAATAGTACCATAACACTAAGCATAAACTCTACATATAATGAGCAAAACGCCACTACTGATGATGGCTCTCCTATCGTTATTCGTGGTGACACTGTAGATACAAATACTATAGGCAATTACACCATCACATACCACTCTGTTGATTCATCAGGAAATAATGCCACCCAAGTGAATAGAACTGTAATTGTTCGTGACACTACTCCCCCAGTAATCACACTGAATGGTAATGATGTTGTTTATGTAGAACTTGGCTCATCCTACTCTGAGCAAAACGCCACTACTGATGATGACTCTTCTATCGTTATTCGTGGTGACACTGTAGATACAAATACTATAGGCAATTACACCATCACATACCACTCTGTTGATTCATCAGGAAATGATGCCACACAAGTGAATAGAACTGTAATTGTTCGTAACACTACTCCCCCAGTAATCACACTGAATGGTAATGATGTTGTTTATGTAGAACTTGGCTAATCCTACTCTGAGCAAAACGCCACTACTGATGATGGCTCTCCTATCGTTATTCGTGGTGACACTGTAGATACAAATACTATAGGCAATTACACCATCACATACCACTCTGTTGATTCATCAGGAAATAATGCCACCCAAGTGAATAGAACTATAGTTGTTCGTAACACTACTCCCCCAGTAATCACACTGAATGGTAATGATGTTGTTTATGTAGAACTTGGTTCATCCTACTCTGAGCAAAACGCCACTACTGATGATGGCTCTCCTATCGTTATTCGTGGTGACACTGTAGATACAAATACTATAGGCAATTACACCATCACATACCACTCTGTTGATTCATCAGGAAATAATGCCACCCAAGTTAATAGAACTATAGTTGTTCGTAACACTACTCCCCCAGTAATCACACTGAATGGTAATGATGTTGTTTATGTAGAACTTGGCTCATCCTACTCTGAGCAAAACGCCATTACTGATGATGGCTCTCCTATCGTTATTCGTGGTGACACTGTAGATACAAATACTATAGGCAATTACACCATCACATACCACTCTGTTGATTCATCAGGAAATAATGCCACCCAAGTGAATAGAACTATAGTTGTTCGTGACACTACTCCCCCAGTAATCACACTGAATGGTAATGATGTTGTTTATGTAGAACTTGGCTAATCCTACTCTGAGCAAAACGCCACTACTGATGATGACTCTTCTATCGTTATTCGTGGTGACACTGTAGATACAAATACTATAGGCAATTACACCATCACATACCACTCTGTTGATTCATCAGGAAATGATGCCACACAAGTGAATAGAACTGTAATTGTTCGTAACACTACTCCCCCAGTAATCACACTGAATGGTAATGATGTTGTTTATGTAGAACTTGGTTAATCCTACTCTGAGCAAAACGCCACTACTGATGATGGCTCTCCTATCGTTATTCGTGGTGACACTGTAGATACAAATACTATAGGCAATTACACCATCACATACCACTCTGTTGATTCATCAGGAAATAATGCCACCCAAGTGAATAGAACTATAGTTGTTCGTAACACTACTCCCCCAGTAATCACACTGAATGGTAATGATGTTGTTTATGTAGAACTTGGTTAATCCTACTCTGAGCAAAACGCCACTACTGATGATGGCTCTCCTATCGTTATTCGTGGTGACACTGTAGATACAAATACTATAGGCAATTACACCATCACATACCACTCTGTTGATTCATCAGGAAATAATGCCACCCAAGTTAATAGAACTATAGTTGTTCGTAACACTACTCCCCCAGTAATCACACTGAATGGTAATGATGTTGTTTATGTAGAACTTGGCTAATCCTACTCTGAGCAAAACGCCACTACTGATGATGGCTCTCCTATCGTTATTCGTGGTGACACTGTAGATACAAATACTATAGGCAATTACACCATCACATACCACTCTGTTGATTCATCAGGAAATGATGCCACCCAAGTGAATAGAACTATAGTTGTTCGTGACACTACTCCCCCAGTAATCACACTGAATGGTAATGATGTCGTTTATGTAGAACTTGGCTAATCCTACTCTGAGCAAAACGCCACTACTGATGATGACTCTTCTATCGTTATTCGTGGTGACACTGTAGATACAAATACTATAGGCAATTACACCATCACATACCACTCTGTTGATTCATCAGGAAATGATGCCACACAAGTGAATAGAACTGTAATTGTTCGTAACACTACTCCCCCAGTAATCACACTGAATGGTAATGATGTTGTTTATGTAGAACTTGGCTAATCCTACTCTGAGCAAAACGCCACTACTGATGATGGCTCTCCTATCGTTATTCGTGGTGACACTGTAGATACAAATACTATAGGCAATTACACCATCACATACCACTCTGTTGATTCATCAGGAAATAATGCCACCCAAGTGAATAGAACTATAGTTGTTCGTAACACTACTCCCCCAGTAATCACACTGAATGGTAATGATGTTGTTTATGTAGAACTTGGTTAATCCTACTCTGAGCAAAACGCCACTACTGATGATGGCTCTCCTATCGTTATTCGTGGTGACACTGTAGATACAAATACTATAGGCAATTACACCATCACATACCACTCTGTTGATTCATCAGGAAATAATGCCACCCAAGTTAATAGAACTATAGTTGTTCGTAACACTACTCCCCCAGTAATCACACTGAATGGTAATGATGTTGTTTATGTAGAACTTGGCTCATCCTACTCTGAGCAAAACGCCACTACTGATGATGACTCTCCTATCGTTATTCGTGGTGACACTGTAGATACAAATACTATAGGCAATTACACCATCACATACCACTCTGTTGATTCATCAGGAAATGATGCCACCCAAGTGAATAGAACTGTAATTGTTCGTGATACTATTCACCCAACAGTCGTTGGTACTCCAGTATATGATGCTCAAACACATACCCTATCCATTACATTTAGTGAAAATGTAAGTATAACTAATCCATCACAATTGCTTATAGGATTCGTTTTCCCTTCTAATATTAATTATACAAACAATCCTACTCTAGTTCTAACTTTTAACAGCACAGCCACCGAATCTATATTTAACGTTTTTATCGGGTCGGTTGGTGGTCCTCAAGTGACTATTAACGCAAATTCAATTGTAGATGTTGCAAATAATGATATACTTACTAATAACTCATCATTCAACGTCCAAAACATCATTTCATCAGACGATCAGGTATTATCTCCTGCCACTATTCATGTGGACGCACCATTAATTCTTACACCTGAACATCAAAATATTACTATCAATTATATCGCCTCTACTTCCAACACTACTAATATCACTGCAGGATTAAGTGCCAAACTTGTATCTATAAATAACATTACAGTCATGATACCTACTAGTACTATTATTACTCATGATGGTACTTGGGATTCGCAATTCCTTGCACCACGTACTGCTACTATTACTATACCCTCTACAACTGTAGGTCAGACTACTACTAGTCATGTAACGGTTACAGCTATAACTTTGGGAGATGTAACAATTGATCTCAACCTAGGTGATACAGTTGCGTCTATTGTATTTGAAAATCAAGGTGGAAATAATCATAATATATATTATGTAAATACTATTGGCTCTACACCAACCCAGATATCATCCTGTGGTACTAGTAATATCGCAGAAATTAATACTCTTTTAACCACTACTTCCACAAACGAATGTTTTGTAGATGACAACACTCATGTAGCAATTTACACCACTCACCTATCCACCTTTGCTCTAACATCTTCCACCAGTACCACTAGTACTCAAGCACCTGCACCTATTCCATTTACTAGTAGTGGTGGTGGCAGTAGCTCAGGAGGAGGAGGTGGCAGCGCAAATCGTATATTCACTGGTGGTCAAGCCCCAATAATTGTAGAGGCTATTATTCACAAAGTATCTTGGGAAGTAGCTGATGATAAAAAACTAGTTGAAATTATTGCTAGCCCATCATCTGATGATGCTTTTGTTACTATTAGTAGTTCCAAACTAGGGGTAATTGCAACTCAACTCTCCCTAACACAGCCCTACTCTGATAGAGCCGTCTATTTGGGTCTAGTGTCTTCTGATGAACGCTTAGTATCTGTAAAGGCTAGTGTATACTCTAATACTTTCTTTACAAGTGAAAAAAAATTAGTAGATGTTTCTCAACCCACCGGTTCCATCACTTTTGATTCTACATTACCTGTTACATCTACCGGTACCATAATGGACGATAAAACCATAGTGGATAATGATACTATGATGGATAATGATACTATGATGGATAATGATACCATGATGGATGATGATACTATGATGGACAATAAAACCATAATGGACAATAAAACCATAATGGACAATAAAACCATAATGGACAATAAAACCATAATGGATAATAAAACCATAATGGACAATAAAACCATAATGGATGATAAAACCATAAAGGATGATAACTCTACTACTACCACTACTGAAGGTGGTTGTCTAATCGCAACAGCAGTATATGGAACTGAGCTTTCACAACAAGTACAAATGCTCAGAGAGATACGTGATACAACTTTAATGACTAGTCTACCTGGAATATCCTTCATAACATCATTCAACCAAATCTATTACACCTTTTCACCTGTAATTGCAGATGCTGAGCGTGAAAACCCTCTACTGCGTGAAATAATTCAGACTATTCTATATCCTCTACTCTCTAGTGTCTCTATAATGACGATGGCAGATGACTCGGAGAATAGTGTGTTGGCTTTGGGATTACTTGTAATTGCTATCAACTTGCTAATTTATGTTGGTCTACCAACATTGGCATTTGTTTATCTACATAAAAAAATTAAATCTGTCAAACTCGTATCTTAAATTCCTTACATAAAATCATTTCACTCAAATCTAATTTTGACCACAGTGGTATGATATAATTAAGGGAAAATTAATTATCTGATATATGCAAGATGACGAATCTGATACTATTAATTTAAAAACACAATCTGAGATATTTGCCGATTATCTATCTAATATATCTGTAAAATCCACACCGAATAAACTTGGTACTAGTTACGTTGAGAATGATGAGTACTTTGCTAGAACTTTTACCCAAGCCCCACGAATGATTACAAATCATGGTACACTAGATATACAAAATTCAAATATAGATATAATTCAAATCTTACAAAAGGGATAACATGCAAAACTCTATAATTTCTTCATGGGGGGCCCAAGATAAATTCATGGCTCATTATATTGTAAAAAAAGATGTGAAGAATAAAGTACTAGATTATACTGCAAACACTATTCTACACACCAGAGGCAGATTTGCACAAAAACAGATATCTGCTGTATCTTGGGATGGTGGTAAACTTGCATATATTTTAAATCAGGACACATCCCTAAACAACATGATTATAAAACAAACTCCCTATGATGGAATTTTATTTGTAGAACCCACAAATTCTGGAGTCCGAATATATGGTAAGTGGAAAAATCTATATGATTTTACCATCTCAAAAGAATTATTCCTGATTTATGATATCATAGCTGGGCATATAAAATCCCTCTAGGCTCTCCACCAATCTAGCGCAACATATTCTATATAATTTCTATACGGAATTGCTAGAATGAATTGTTTTTTCACAGATGTTGCAAGTCTTCCTGCACGTACAATATCTGTTGCAACAACTTTGTCACTTCTAGAATATACCTGAATCAAAAAAGGAGAATGATCAATACCTGGACCCTTTTGATATACTGCAAAATCACAACCAAATTTTATTCCGGGAGTTACGATATATTTTTTTTCTCTAAAATCCTTGTATACCATATATTTTTTAGAAAAATCATGATACTCTTTCTCACACAAATCATATAGTTTCTGCCTACCTAGTTTTTTCCTAGAGTCATAAATGGTTATTATAGAGCTCTCCAATAGGTATAATCCCTCAATAAGATCTAGTATTAGAGGAACATCTATCTCGTCAATTTTGGGTTTTGCAATTCCAATTGGTTTTCCATAATATCCCTGTTTAAACAATTGACGAGATTCCATAATATCCCATACAATGATGCGATTATTTACAAGACTGCCTTTCAAGTTATAGACTCAGGGCCAATAAAATAAAAGAGTCAGATACGCTTTGACACTTGTCTGCCATCTCCTCGATTCCCTCTACAACATCTTTCATTAATAAAATTTCAGTGTTGTTTGTTAGATTATTTAAAATATTTATTGTCATCTTACGATACTTGATATCAATTTCGCGCTCAATTGATTGTGTCTCTTGTGCCAAATCAATAGCAGCACCTGTATTATTATTTAGAGTGCGAATGATTTCATTTAATTTATAAATTTGATCTACTACTAGATCAATCAACTCTGTAATCTCTGTCCCCAGATTATTTTTCTTCAAAGTCGTAGATTTAATGTTGGATAGTTTAAATGATATTCCTGTAATGTAACCGGCGATCTCATCCATCGTATAAGCTGTATTTAATAAATTTTCACGATTCATAATGAGACCTCCAACATCTGCTACTTCTCTAGTTATTTTTCTACGAAGGTTCTCAACCTCTTCTTCAATACTAGATATCTGCTCAAGCGCCATTTTGATGTCAGATTTTTTCTTTTTAACTATAAACTCTGGTAATGCTGATAGCTGTCTTGAGGCATTTAGTATACGATTAATTTCATCTTGAAGTACTGCAATAGCTTTTCGTTTGGCTTGAACCTCTAATTCTCCGCTATACACAAAAAAATTATATCAAATCCCATAATTAAAACCTACAGTTATGAGATGTAATGTCAGTCAATTAACAAACTAGGTGGGAAATTAGAAATATGGCTATACAGTATTTTGCTCATAAATGACAGATGATGTTCATATTGAGAAACTTTTATTCAACAAGGGTGTGAAACTTCATATATTTATGCCAAGTTGGAGAAAAATTTGGACGGTTGTTGGCAAAAATGAAGAATATTGGGTAGACCCAGAAAACAAATACTGTTCATGTCCTGCGTTTTTTTTTGCAGAGAATAATATTTGTTATCATTTAAAATTAATCCCACTGGCATTAGACTCGTTTAATACAGATATAATATGGGGTGATGATGATGAGTGTATTCTTGTCCTAAATGGAATAATGAAAAGTATGGAATGAATTTTAGCACTAAAAGTTTTATATTAAATTAGTTTTTAACAACATTATGATACCTTTGAAAACAATTGGCATTTGGGTTGGAATAATTGGAGGCGGCATTGCATTTTATCTATTTTATGGCATCGCAGCAGAATTTATGAGATAAATTAATTGGTAAATTATAATGGTTGTAATATCTAAAGACATTAAAGAATTCATTCTGCATCAACGTTTAGGATTTGTTGCAAGTATTTCTGAGAATAATCATCCATGTATCTCTCCACGGGGTACAATAATTCCTTGGAGAAAAGACAAATTAGTATTTGCGGATATAAAATCTCCACGTACTAGTCATAATTTAATGAATGGTGGTATGGTAGAGATTTGCATAATTGATCCTCTCTTACGACGTGGATACAGATTCATTGGTAATGCTAAACTTTTAGATAAAACTAGCCTTGAGTATGAAAATCTTTTATCAGAGTATAAAATAATGGGGATAAAAAGTTCTATAAATGATATAATTATTACCAGTGTGGATGTGATAGAGCCTATTCATTCACCCCTGTATGACATTGGTATTTCTGAAGATGTGATTAAAAATATCTGGAAAAAACATTATCTAGATGACTAGAATTATTTTTGTTTTCCCTGATATCGTTTAGCAATATTCAGTTCTTCGGTAAGGTGTTTGACCTCCTTTTTGTATTCTTCTATAATATCACGCATTGCATACACTGCGTTAGAATCTGTTAATTCTGTCTTTATATCTTGATATTTTTTTATCGATATCTCTAAATTTTTATTTTTATCATTTAAAATCTTTAATTTCTGCTCCTCTTGAGATATAGTATTGTAAAGTGTCTTTACATTTGATTGTAATGTGTCCTTTTGTCTACTTGATTCTTTTACTTCTGTGACAAGTTTTTGTAATTGACTATTTTTCAAACTAATCTCTGAATCGTATTTTTCAGACTTTGAACTGTGTGCCTGATTAGATATACTTGTTTTAGAATTTTCCAAGACTTTGATCTTTTTTTGTAATTGCGATTTTTCATCATTCAACGTAATATTTTTTTGTTTATATAATGTAGATGTTTTTTTCATTTCTAATAATTGATTATTAAGAATATCTATTTTTTCAAATTGTGCACCACTCATTTTCACATTTTTTTGTGATTTTGTTTTTTGAGCTAGTTTGTCATTTTGTAAATTCATTTGTTTTTTTTCAAATTCTAAACGGATTAATTGCGATTTTAATTTACCTATGGATTCTTGAAAAGAACTAGACTCTTGTTTTTTTTGCTCAAATGTGTCATTCAATACATCTAATTTCTTCTGTACATCTTGAAGAGCGTTATTTTTGCTAGACTTTTCTGCATACTCTGTATTAATCTGTGCTAAAGATTGTTTCACAAAATCACATTCTTTTTTTAGTGAATTATAATTTGTTTTTACTGTTTGATTATCACGAATAATATCAATTATCTCTTTTTTTACACTAATCAAACTCTCAACAGATACATCATACTCTTTTTTGACACTAGATAATTTACTAGTTAATGACTCAAACTGTTTTTGTTTCTCATCTAATTGTGATTTTAATGTGTCCTCATCTTCTTTTATTAAATTTTCTTCTGTACTGTGTTTTTTGAATAGTTCCATAAACTCACTTTTTATCCTGTCTTCTATTTTTAAAATTTAGATAAAAACCAATCCCTCCTATTATGAAACCTAGTACTACCGCCGGCTGCCCTATGGATGGTGAATCTAAAAGATATGTAGTGGATAATATGAACAGCATGGCTCCAAGTATGATTAAAAATAATCCACTTTTTGCCCCACGTGAATTATGTTCTCTGTGTGCCATTATATCATCTTCTTTATCATCTGCGATGATTCTATTTCTGCCTACATCCTCAATGAATGGTCCAATTTTAGGTCCACGATCAGTTCCGAGTAAAATTTGATACAATATCTTGAAAAACTCTCTTGTAGGAATATTACTACTCTTTGCTATTTGATAAATATCATTTTGTAAATCGTCTCCTCCTTGCTTGTCTAATATTTGAACTAATTTGTATAATGCGTCTCTAAGGGAATCGTCAATTTGAATCTCTTTACTAGGTAGTTCTTTAAAATCATCCACAAAATTTCCAGCCAGAGTGATTCTTTCCTCAATTTCTGATGTGGATTTAGAAATTATTCCATAATTTATCAATTTCTCACTTACGCGTCGCCCCCTATCCTCTTTGAATATACGGCACAGCTCTATTAGTAAATTATAATTTATGTGAATTGACGACGTCTTTTGAGGTATTGCCAAATTGATATATTCATACAATCCTCTGCTTGAAATCATTTTGTCTTGATTTTCTAATTTTATTTTACCAAAGTAGATGTCCTCAATTATATCATATTCGTTCATNAAATCTGGAATATCTTCAAATCCTAATTCTCTTGCACCCTTTATTCTTTTGTATAATAATAATAGTAAAGATTGAGGAGTGCCATATTGTAGCCATTTTTGTGTAGTTAGAACATTACCTGCAGATTTTGATATTTTTTTCCCACCCTTATCTAAAAACATCTCATATCTAACGTGATATGGTGGTGCGTGATTTAGTATACCTTGAGAGATATAGTCATTAACTCGAACCGAATCCATAATATCTTTACCATATGCCTCAAATCTAATATCAAACGCACTCCATCTAGCAGCAAATTCCACTTTCCATGATAATTTACCAAGATCGTTCTCTATACTACACTCTCCAACATGACCACACCCGTGTATGATATTATCGCCAGCTTTGGCATCAAGACATGAATACTCTATCATTTTCTTATCAGGGTTATACTTTTTTGCTGTTGTTGTGTAAATTTTATCACATTTTTCACATACTGCAAAGTATGGTAAACGTTGCATAAATTTCTCTTGTCCTACAAGCTCGTTGATTTTTTCACCAATTAAATTTGCGTTAGATAGAATAGTATGAATTTGTTTTGTAAATAATTTTTTCTCATATGATTCCTTTGCACTCTTGAATGTATACTCTATACCGAGCATGTCTAGTCCTTCAAGTAATAGACTACTCATATGTTGACCAAAAGATTTGTGACATCCTAGTGGGTCTGGTATAAATGATACTGGTTTTCCTAAATGCTCTTCTAAATCCTTTGAGAATCCCAAAGGTATTTTGCGTAGTCCGTCCATATCATCTGAATAAGCGATTAGTTTCGAGTCATATCCTATGTTGTTTAGTGCAAGTTTTACACCATAGGCGCGTACAGCATCTCCGACACTACCAACATGAGGAATACCAGAGGCGCCAAGACCACTTTCGACATTTAGCATGCTAGTGTCTCGACCTAGTGTATTTTCACGTAGTATCATCTCATGAGTTAACTTGTCAATCCAAGTACCACGACCAATAATTTTATCGCGTACCATTATAGTATCTTCTCCATGTATGGTCCTCTCAACGAATAACCTAATTTTTTATAATACAAACGTGTTCCCACTGCGCTAATAATCATTAATCGTTTTGAATCAAATTGCTCTACGGCTATCTTTTCTGCTTCTGATAAAAGTGTCTTACCTATTCCTGAGTGTTGGACACCTTTATTGTGCATATCGAGTTGTAGAGATGTGCCATAGACATGTAACTCACGAACTAGACACGAGTCTTTATTAATTTCAGGTCTTGCTGTCTTTTTACTTGGTTTACGCAATCGTAAGAAACCATAGATTCTATCTTGTGAATCATCACAAGATAGAAATGTTTCTGTCCCTCCAGATGATGCATACTGAATATTGTTTAATGTGATGTCTGAAATATCTGTCTTTTGCAGACCAATTTCTCTACAACGTATACATTTACATGATTTATTGTTACGTCTTAATTCCTGATGAATTAACTGTCGTAGATTTCCTCTTGTAGGCCCGGCGATTATTTCATCTTGTGATATCTCACGTTGTATTCTCATTATTCGAACCCACTTTGGTATCTTGCTTTTTATAGTTGCAAGCACATTTATCATTGCATCATCTGAATATGGTGTATATTTGCCACTAGTGTAATCTGAATATAGAGGGGTGTCTTTTAGAACTAGCGAGGGGTATATTTTCAACATGTCTGGTTTTAGTAACTCATCTGAGAATAATTTATCAAAATCTGCAATGTCATCTTTTGGAGACATTGTAGGTAGTCCTGGCATCATATGTGCAACTAGCTTGTACCCTGAATCTTTGGCTACTTGAAATGACTCTACAACATCCTTGTACGTATGACCGCGATTAATTATCTTATATACTCTCTCTTGTAGACATTGTACTCCAATCTCAATGCGCGTAATTCCAAACTCAAGCATTGAATTTACATGTGTCTGTTTACAGTAATCCGGTTTTGTCTCTATGGTGAATCCAACACAACGTATGTTTGCATGCTCATTATTTATTTTTGCATCATTTAGTGTGATGGATATAAAACCATTTAATGCGTCATAACATGATTTTATAAAATGCTCTTGATAGTCCTTTGGCATAAATAGAAATGTCCCCCCCACAATAACGATTTCCAACTTTGCTACATTATGTCCACATGAAATTAAACGATCAATTTTTGATGTGATCTGTTTTATAGGATCATACATGTGCTCAATTGCATTTATTGTTACAGGTTCTTTTCCAGTATAACTATTTGGTGTATTGATTTCTGCCCCTCCTGGACAATATGTACATCTGCCATGCGGACATGCAAAAGGTTGTGGCATCACTGCTACCACTGCAACACCTGATGCAGTTTTTATGGGTTTTTTTATCAACACTGTGCGTAATGATTCATAGGCGTCTGGATCAGCTTGGGATAGAATTTCATGATTCCTTGGAATACGAGTTAATGAATACTTTGCACAAACTCGTTTAATCTCTTGCCTTGCAAGTGTGCTTGTAATATTATTAATCTCATATAAATTTTGAGTTATTTCTTTACATGCTTGTGTAAATGTGGATTGTGCGAGCTGCATGACAAATATACTTAATTTCACACTATCAATAACTCTTGTGATTAATGATTCATTGTAAGATTTTGAATATGATTAGATTACTTTTTTTCTAACTTTAAAGGAGATCAATTTTTTTGACTGTAATGATGTTTTTCTATCTGTTCTCTGTATACTCGTTTGAGATTTTCTTCTAGTTGTACGTGCCTTGGACACAGTTCGTCTTGCCGGTTTTCGTGATTTAACTTTTCTAGTTGTACGTGCCTTGGACACAGTTCGTCTTGCCGGTTTTCGTGATTTAACTTTTCTAGTTGTACGTGCCTTGGACACAGTTCGTCTTGCCGGTTTTCGTGATTTAACTTTTCTAGTTGTACGTGCCTTGGACACAGTTCGTCTTGCCGGTTTTCGTGATTTAACTTTTCTAGTTGTACGTGCCTTGGACACAGTTCGTCTTGCCGGTTTTCGTGATTTAACTTTTCTAGTTGTACGTGCCTTGGACACAGTTCGTCTTGCTGGTTTTCGTGATTTAACTTTTCTAGTTGTACGTGCCTTGGACACAGTTCGTCTTGCCGGTTTTTGTGTTCTCTTTGATATGTTTGATCCTCTGGCAAGAAGATTTCTTATTTTGATAATATCTAGTCTAATCATGTTGATTTTATCCAATGTATTTTGATCCGGTTTTATTATTTCATCTGCTTTCTTTAAACAATTTATGTGATAACTTGTACCATTGATATACTCTAGATCTGCTTTGGATACGGGGTTTTTACAAAGGTTACAAATTGATACGTAATCTTCGCTCATTGTATAATATGTAAAATCGAGTATGTCAATTTAAGGCTTTATCATTCTAATTAATTGAAATCCAATTATTGGGAAGAATATTATTGCGATTATATCGTAGATTAGCCAATAATCTGCATTATCTATTATCATGCCAACAACTGTTGCACCAGAATATATGAAACATATGATTCCAAGTAGTATGTTTACTTTCATAATTTTATTTTTTTTGAAATTATAATAACTTATCTCATACGTGTATAATTGATGATTTGGCATGTTTAATTTTACGTGGCCTGAATACACCTCCGCCTAGACCTTTTTGCACTAGTTTGTTAAAATACTTCCCATGACTAAGATATGGAAATCTTAGATGAATTAATTCATGTACAATGGTATCCTCAAGTATGATCATATCTGGTATTTTTCTGATATTGAGAAATATTCTATTATGTTCCAAATATGATACTCCATAATACTTGTATGCTGATGTTCTTCGACCTTGGGTGTATTTTTTTGGAGCATCTAAAACTTCCTTTGTACTTAGATATGTGATGGGCTCTGCAATAGAGAATCTCGCTGAATATATGCCTATTTTTTCAAGTATGGTTAATCTCAAATCATTACTACACTTCAAAACTCTTTTCCTCAAATTATTGTTTTGTATGACTATTAGATTTTAAAATTTTTATGTTAACCTTTTCACCATCAGTTGTGTTTTTTCGAATAAATTTTGTTGTACATTTCTTTTGATGTAAAAATTCTTGCATCATATGTGCCCAAGGCAGCGAGCTGCCATTATTACGCATAGAGTCAATGATTATGTTTTGACTATTTTGATCATAACTTACATTACCTGAGCATGTCATATCGAGTATTATGTCTGATATCTCAACCATCTCCTCTAATGTCTTTGTTTTTAGATTAATTCCGTGTTTCTCCAACAACTCTAGTATGTTTCTCCCCTCAGAGTTGAGACTATGCTGAAATCCCTGTTCTTGTATTAGATTAATTATTTCGTATATCTCTTTTGCACGCTTTCCACTCATATCTGAAAGTGCCTTTGTATCTAGCGTGTCATTCCAGAGGGATTGAAATAGTGAATACATTACAGTCACTAGTGTATCTGTGGATGANAACATGGCCCCCTTGCCATTATCTTCATTAATGATTAACAGTTGTCCTTGATCAAATACAAAACAATTTTGAGTTACTTTGGATAATCTGACATTTGCCTGTGCTGGAAGTAGAGTAAATTCTTTCATTTCTATGTGTTTGGGTTTTACTAGAATTTTTATTGGGATTTTACGTTTTGCAGCTGATAAAAACTGTTTTTTACAATTTGCAATCAAACTCAATCCCAACGAATCGACCATAATATCAATAGAACTTGTGGAACCGTCTATCATTTTTATGAGTTGCTCCAATATACCTGACGAATCTAATTGCATGTACATTGTATCTTTAGAGCTTTTAACCTTTCTGTTATTTTCATAAATTTTCTTAAAGTCTGAGACTAGAGTGTTCATAGAGTTTACCCTGCTTATCTGCTCTTGAATTATGTCATCGAATGCTTCCTCAGGAGATGTTGCACTACACGTAATGGGCTTTCCTTTGGATAGTAATACTAATCCTTTCTTCTCTAGACGACCAAGTGTGTGGTATGTCTTGGTTCGTGGTATATCTGCATAATATGCCAATTCACTGACCGAGATTGTTCCTTTGGATATCAAAGTCACATAGGCACGTGCCTCATAACTACTCAAACCAAATTCTTCAAGACTCACCGTCAGCTCTCTATTCATGATATATCTTTTAATTTTTCTTTGGTAAAGTGTTGAGACAAATTCCTTTATTCATCAACTCAAAATTTTTAATCAAAATCACATGTATCTATATATGCTGTCACCGTAGTGACTAGATTCATCAATACGTGCTCCTAATATGCTACAAATGCTAAATGATACCATGTCACTTGTCTCATCTCAATTATACACCCCATTTTGTCAATCCATGACATCTAGGATTACCAGTGCCATGAATCTCATAGGTGACGCTATGTGTAACGTATCATATAAACAAGATACTGCTAAAGACGATCAGGTGTATATGCTATATGGTATCATCATGCACACATTAAAGTCTATAAAAAACATGAATGATATAGTCAATAATCTTACTCCACTTATTCGTGTTGTTCAAGTTGCAGGTCTGTCCATATCTTCAAATCAAACTAGTAAAAACCTATTCCGTGTATTATGTATTCTATTGCAAAGTATTGTGATTGACGCATCTATCCTAACTGGTTCATCTCTTGATTTTACCAAGCATAATCGGCAAAGCAATATCATACTTGGTAAGGTAAAATTGATAGTATAACTGAAATTATTCGATCCATTTGTTAATCTGTGTTTTTCTTTTATGTTAAATGTGGAAAATTGGTCACAAACTTCTGAATCTGGAATGTTGTTAGAATTGCAAAAGTTGGTAAAGCATAAATTAAAAAAAAATGAATTCCCTGCTCTTGATTCTATGGATTTAAAAGATTTTGAAATTCTAGATCAAATTTTATCTACCCTAAATTCCCTTGTGATAAAGTATGAAAATAAACACCTGTTACACCAAATACTTTTAGATGTTCTTGACGCTGCAGAAACCTTTTCGACCTCTGTTAGTCATTTGGATGATGATTTTGAGATGCACATGTTAAACGTTCAGACTCTGATTGAGGATATTCATGATACTCAGAGGCATATCCACAACATCACCAAAGTGGAATCCGAAGAGTAATTGTGACTAATTCATGTGAATTCATGAATGTAGTGCAAAATAATTTGACCAACTCACAAACAACTAATGACAATGGCTTATTACAATATGCTAAAAGAATTACTAATCAGTTAATATGAGTCTTGCACCACAACAACTAGAGAATAGCGCTAGTAAATATGCATCAGAAGTTATCAAGTGTGACTCTCAGGGAGTACGCGGAATGGCGATCACTAATTATCAAAAAGCCATAGACACTTTGGTCAAATTAATACAATTGTACCCTGGAAGCAAACTGAATCCAATTTATAAAGAGCGAACTACTGCGTATCAGAAACGAATTCAGGCTTTACAATCATCTCATGGTGTTGAACCGGTTGTGAACAGTAACACAACTAGTGAACAAAAATCCTCCAACATACAAGATCAAAAAGATTGTTTTGATTTTGATGCATTAATAATGAAAGAGAAACCTGATGTTAGTTGGAATACTGTAATAGGATTGGATGATGCAAAGAATGGATTACGTGAATCTATTGTATATCCTACAAAACGACCAGATCTATTCCCATTGGGTTGGCCACGTGGATTACTCTTGTATGGCCCTCCAGGATGTGGTAAGACTATACTTGCCGCTGCAACTGCCAGTGAGATTGATGGGTATTTCATAAATGTGGATGCCGCTGCGCTAATGAGTAAATGGCTCGGAGAGGCAGAAAAAAATGTGGCGAAATTATTCAAAATTGCTCGTGGATATGCACAAAAAGAGTCAAAACCTGTGATTTTATTCATCGATGAGATTGACTCTCTGCTTGGTGCTCGTAATAATGAGATTGGTGGTGAGGTTCGTACAAAAAATCAATTTCTCACAGAGATGGATGGTGTTAATGGTAAAGGAAAGGACCTGTTATTGTATGTCATTGGAGTGACAAACAAACCTTGGAGTCTTGACTGGCCATTTCTTAGACGATTCCAAAAACGAATCTGTGTGTCTCTTCCATCTGTTGAAGCAAGAGCAAGTTTGTTTGATTTGTACTTGTGTGAACTTAAAAAGGATGTACGAGTGAGAAGTAAAGATTTGGCAAAACTGTTTGAGGGGTATAGCGGAAGTGATATTAAAGATATCTGTCAATCTGCACAACTCAAAATTGTACATGAAATGTTTGACGCTGAAGATTATCATGAACCAGTTGAAGGTGAGGAGCCAATCATACCTCGTAGTATCATGGTAGAAGATTTCAAATATGTCATGTCTAGAAGAAGACCAAGTGTATCTATTGATATGATTCGTGCATACTACAAATGGAGTGAAGAGTTTCAAGCACTCTAATTCTCTTTGTTATCTCTCTCTTCAGTATCTGTATATTCTTTCTCTGGCAAGTCTCTTTTTCTATACCACAGTACGATTCCAGAGATTAACATTACTACTAGTAAAATCCCACCTGACATTACAAGTTCAAAATGATAATAGACCAATATTTTTAATCACTAATAATTATTATAAATTTATTTTCCCTGTTTTTATTTTGTCGAGGTCGTCTAGATTTGATGTGTAATTATATCATGATTGATTTAGTATTTGGTTTTTCCAGAGTGCTATATTGGAAAAACTAAAATTAAATCGAGTCTGATGACTAGTATGAAACATGACATATCACAATATTCAAACTTGCGTATTGGGGTGTTGGGAAGTCACTCTGCATTAGAAATTATGGATGGTGCAAAGGATGAAAATTTCAAAACTATAGTATATTGTCAAAAAGGCAGAGATGTGCCGTATCGACGATTCAGAAGAATTGCAGATGAAATTCGTGTTTTAGATAAATTTTCTGATATGTTGAATATACAAAATGAAATGTTGGCGACACAGACTTTGATCGTACCGCATCGTTCACTTGTTGCGTATTTGGGCTATGACACTATTGAGAATGATTTTAAAATTCCAATATTTGGAAATCGAACTCTATTTCGTGCAGAGGAGAGAGATAATACCAAGGGACAGTATTATTTATTAAAAAAAGCAGGAATCCCACATCCTAGAATATTCAATAATTATAAAGACATTGACTGTCCTGTAATTGTCAAGGTGCAAGAAAAAACACGTAAACTTGAGCGGGCATTTTTTACAGCAAACTCTGTTGTTGACTTTGAGAAGAAATCTCAACTCTTAATTGATCAGGGTAGAATTACTGCGCAAGATTTGGATAAATCTAAAATCGAAGAATTTGTGCTTGGAACATACATGAATTTTAATTTTTTCTATACCCCAATATCAGATCAAGTAGATTTCATAGGTATTGAACGAAGGCTGCAAACTGACTTGAATGATTACACTTCTCTTCCTGCAAAGCAACAATTGGATTTTAACATTGAACCGCAAAATATTGAAGTGGGTCACACCCCTGCAAGTATACGAGAATCACTACTTGAAAAAGTATTCAAAATGGGTGATGACTTTGTAACTGCCGTGAAAAAAGAATACCCACCTGGAATAATAGGACCGTTTTCATTACAAAGTGTAATTACTAAAGATCTCAAATTTGTCGTATATGATGTATCCTTACGTGTACCGGGAAATCCTATAGTTTCTACAACATCCCCCTATACAAAATACCAATATGGTGAGACCTTTGGGGTTGGAAGAAGAATTGCAATGGAAATTCGTAGAGCCATCTCTGAGGACAAGTTGGAGAAAATAATTACCTAAACTTCTAATTTTTCAGTTAATAATGATCTTCTTATTAAAATTGGAATATTGTAGATGCTAGCAAGTGCAAGTGCATCTGATGCCCTATAATTTCGTAGTATTACATCTTTTTTACCTGTCAAATACAAATTTGCACGTAGCATATCTCCGCCTGCATCATAAATCTTTACCTTTACCAACGTTTGCTCATTTTCCTCACACATCTCAAGAACCATCTTGTAAATGGTTGGTACTGACTCTTCTTTATTTTCTAAAAAATCTGAAATGTGTTTTGCAACTTCGCCAGAAAACGCGCGTATTGGAAATTCTTTTCCGCTCTCTGTACGTAATACTAGCACTCCTTCTACTGCATAAGGATCTGCAAATCCAACACAGTCTATAGATACTGTTTCATAACCTGGGTCTTGTTTTTGATTTATTTTCATCTCTGAACATACTAACTTGTTTTACCTATTAAAGATATAATGTATCTTGATTTACGAATGATTAAATCTCATATTTTACTTTATATGTATAATTTAGCAATTTATAACACAGAATGAATAATTGGATTATACCATCATAGATATATTTTTTCTCTAGGATTGAAAATTGAAAAATATCTTGAATTTCAAAGTGTTTGAGAAGAGTATGTATAAAGATTATAACATTTATCATTTTATGAATTATTACACATCTTGTACAAAAGATTTCTGTCTAGTCACATTCTAGTCCAAATGTATGATTTGTGTTTTTATCTGAATGATATATATATCAAGTTTGGGCGTTTTGTCGATTTACTCTCTCTGAATTTATGCTTTTTGCTGGATTTGAGTGCAAGATTGTTAGACCTATTTATCAAAGGGCTGAAAGATGTTAATATATGAAAACTGACAATAACATTATTGGGATTAGAAAAAGCATATAATTTTAAAAAAATAGAGTCGGAGACTAGAGATTGTATTGAGATTCTAAATATTGATGATATAGTGGATGCGAAATCTGGTAAAAAAATAATGTTCATAGAGGGTCCACCGACTATGAATGGTTCACCACACCTCGGTCACCTACGTGGTAGGGTGATAAAGGATTTGTGGTATCGTTATAATACACTGTGTGGAAATCATGTAATATTCAATGGTGGCTGGGACACTCAGGGTCTGCCAGTAGAGTTGCAAGCTGAAAAAGAACTTGGTATTACTGGAGGAAAATCTGAGATTATTAATTCGGTTGGTCTGGGAAAATTAGTAGAGACGTGTAAAAGTATTGTGGATAAATTTAGTAAAGAATGGATTGCCGCCGATAAACTACTTGGAGTTTCACTTGATTCGGATAACGCGTATTGGACACATCATGACAATTACATTCAAAAAGAATGGCAGTTACTCAAACAAGCGAATCAAAATAATATACTGTATGAAGATTATACCGTAATTGCATACTGTCCGGGTTGCCAAACTTCTCTAAGTCATGCAGAAGTAAATCAAGGTTATGAGCAGATCAAAAATCCTTCATTATACTACAAGGTGAAATTACAAGACTCGGATGAATTTTTTATTGTGTGGACGACTATGCCATTCACATTAATTACTGATGCTATGATTGGTATTAATCCTGATGAGACTTATCACTATATCTCTACAAACAATGAGGTGTGGATTGTTGGTGAAACACGGCTGGAGGATTTTGCAAAAGAGATTGATATAGAATATACAACACAGAAGACTGTAAAAGGCTCTGATTTAGATGGAATCAAATATGTGCATCCACTACTGGAATTTATTCCGAGTTTGGAGAGACTTGCACATTCTGATAATTATCACATATCTGTATCTGAGGGATTTGTGGATGTAAATACTGGAACAGGACTTGTACACATGTCACCGGCAAATGGTGAGGAAGACATTAAAGTTGCGAATAAACGTAATGTTGAAATATTCTGCCCAATAGACGATGCAGTAAAATTCACGCAGGATGCAGGAAAGTACTCTGGTCTATTTGTACGTGATGCCGATTCTATTATTCATGAAGATCTCAAAAGTGTAGGCGCCTTGGTAAAGTATGGTACCATTAAACACAAGTATCCACTGTGTTGGCGTTCGGGCCATCCTATTGTGTGGCTTGCAAGAAAAGGGTGGTTTTATCGATTGGACAGACTTGAGAATCGTGCAATTGATGCGGCAAACAAGGTAGAGTATTTCTTTGAATCTCCTAAAAATAGATTTCTTGGAATCATACAAGAGAGGCATCCGTGGTGTATCTCTCGTGAACGTTTTTGGGGCAGCCCATTGCCTGTGTGGGTATGTACTGAGTGTAATCATAAAATGTGGTTTTATTCTAGAGAGGAGATTGTAAATGCTGCGTTTGAATTACCAGACGGATCTGACTTTGAATTACATCGTCCTTGGATTGATAATGTAAAAATAAAATGTGAAAAATGTAATAATGATACCATTCGGGAACCGTATGTACTTGACACTTGGCATAACAGCGGTGCTGCTCCACGATCTTCACTTACTGATGAAGATTATAAAAATTACATCCCTGCACCATTTTTTACCGAAGGAATCGATCAAACACGTGGTTGGGCATATACACTACTAATTGAGAATGTAATATTTCACAATGATTCAATTTCACCATACAACTCTTTTCTGTTCCAAGGACATGTACTGGACAAAAATGGCAACAAGATGAGCAAAAGTAAAGGTAATGTAATACTGGCAAGCTCCATTCTATCTGAACAATCAGTCGATCTCCTTCGATTATACCTCATGGGAAAGACAAGCCCAATTGAGCCATTAAATTTTGATAAAAAAGAGATGATGTCACGTCCATATCAATTATTAAATACTTTATACAACATGCATCTATTTTATACTCAAAATGCACAGTATGACAAATATGATTGTGCAGATCCTGATTCACTAAATGACATTCAATATCCAGATGTATGGTTGTTATCCAAACTACAAACTCTGATATCGCTTGTCACTAGTAATAATGAGAAATGCAGATTTAATGATTCCATTAAAAGCATTGATGATTTTTTGATTGGTAGCATGAGTCAGGGATACATCCCAATGATACGTGATCATCTGTGGAGTGAGGATGACACTCAAAAACAACGACGATTCACAATATACTCTGTCCTCGGTACAACTCTGCATACACTTGACATATTATTACATCCAATATGCCCATTCATCACAGAATATCTTTACAACTCTGTCTTTGGTAATGTCTCTAGTATTCTATCAGGTCAGTGGCCAAGACCCGATACATCTTTGAAAAATCCGTCCATGGAAGAATCATTTGATATCATGATGACGATAATATCTGTATCTGCATCTGTTAGAATGATTGCTAATCTAAAAAGACGATGGCCACTAGAGAAGGCATACATTTGTGTTTTACCTGGAAAAAAATCACAATTGATTAATTTAATTGAATTGTTAAAATCACAAATAAATATTGAAGAGATAGAAATTTTTGAGATTTCACAATCAACTGGTTTAGAATTATTTATCACATTACAAAAACAGCAACTTCCAGTATCCTGTGAGTTATTACTCAACATGGCTAGAATTGGACCGAAGGTGAAACAGCACCTAAGTGCTGTTCGTGAATTGTTCAAAGAATCACAACATGATCTAATTGTATCATCTCTTCAAAAAAATAATACATATACGTTTGACGTGGGTGGGGAATCTATTACTCTTGATGTTGATGATTTTGTGATTAATGTCATAGGTGATAAACAACATGCGTATTCAAGCAAGGATGATGTATCTGTAATAATTCCCAAAGTACGTAATGGTGAAATGATTACAAAGGGATTGATACGTGACATTGCACGCCGTCTACAGTCTCTGCGTAAGGAACGCGGATTCGACCCCACAGATATCTTATCGAAGGCATCCATCTTAGATTTAGATGAAAAGTATGTAGAGATGTTATATGATAAAGTTGATCAATTAAAGTATCTTGTTCGTGTAAAGGATATTACTTTTTCTGATAATTGTAAAGAATACAAACAAGAAGAAATTGATGGTATTAACCTAAGAATTTCTATAGAGTGATTCGTATTTATCTCAATTAATACATCTTTAATCTCAATTATTCCATATATCTTTTAAAGTATAATGATAATTGATATTATGGTACCACAAATTAGTCTTGATGCGTGGCAGATAAAACATTTAGAGAATTTATTGAAAAAAGGATCTCTTGTTGTGATGAAAAATAATATGCCTCTTGTTTTGTATCGTAGACCGATAAGTGAATCAGATCTTGGTTTGGAAGAGACTGTCTGTACTCTAACATCCAATTTTGTAATTGAGCAATTACTAGTCACCGGTGGGGATTTCCCTCCTAGTTTTAGAGAACAACTTGTTTATACGATTAGTGAATTTCCTGATATTTTGAGTAAAAAAAGCAAAGAGAGATTTCTTGAATTGATTGATGATTTAGAATATAAACTGAATGTTGACTCTGACATGGATGATTTTTAATGTCTGAAAGGTCTAAATTATACACTACTTCTTTCTAGTAATACGTTGAAATTGGTTATTGGTATCACTGGAAGCACTGGTGTAATTTACGGAATCCGAATTCTTGAAGCATTAAAGAACATTGCACAGACACATCTTGTAATGTCTGAATGGGCTCAAAAATGCATATCTATGGAGACCGACTTTAACATTGAATATGTGAAATCCCTTGCTACCTATTCTTCAAGTGATCAAGATATGGCATCTGTGATCTCTAGTGGAACAAATCATACAGATGGTATGATAGTAATACCATGTAGTATGAAGACTCTGTCTGCCATTGCAAATGGCTTTGATCAGTCTCTCATAGTTCGTTCAGCAGGTGTCACATTAAAAGAATCTAGAAAACTAGTTTTAGTTACACGGGAAGCACCGTTGAGCGCCATAAATTTGGAGAATATGTTAAAACTTGCACGTCTTGGTGTTATAATACTTCCACCGGTGACTGAATTTTACACAAAACCGGAATCTATTGATGATATAATTAATCACTGTGTTGGAAAATGCCTTGACCAATTTGACATACCTCATAATTTATACAAACCATGGAATCCAAAAGACTAGTTATCTTTCTGAATCTTTGAATTTCTTTAATTCTTCTTCGCCCTCTATCTTACCTTTTTCATATTCGCCCTTTGCCTTTCCAAACGTCTTTGCCAGTTCAGGTATTTTTTTGGCTCCAAATATGAATACGGCTACGATAATAATCACAAATATCCATTCTTGACCAGCTATGAATCCAAATAGATTAAGCATTTAGCATACATGATTTGATTTAAGATTTAAGTGTTGAGTTTGGTATCTTTTGTCTCTCTATTCACGTGTCGATTCACTGCCACTATTCCACATAGATACAAAAGTATCATGGGACCTGCTATGAACCACATAGTGACCCCACTACCATCTGGAGTTACCACAGCTCCGAATATGACTATAATTACTATAGCATACCTGATGTTTTTCTTCCAAAATTTCTCATCTGTTATTCCTGCTATGGTAATCGCATACATGACTAGTGGTAATTGAAATGATAATCCAAATGCCAGTAAAAACTGTAAAACAAATGACACAAAATCCATAATATTAAGAAATGTTACTAGATTAGCTGACGCTCCATATTTGTAAAGGAAATCAAGAATATATGGTATTACGGTATAGTATGCAAATAGACATCCTGTGATGAATAAACCAACTGCAGGTATAGTTATTGTTCTACTAATGTGAATCTCTCTCTCCTTCAAGGCTGGACGGATGAATCCTATTGCCTCTCTTACAAATATGGGTATGGATATTGTGATTCCAATAAGTACTGCTATGTACACTTGGGAGAAGAAAGCTTGTCCTGGAGCTGTCTGGATAAGCTGAACTTCCTGCGGAACAAGATTTGCCTTCATATATGATGTAACTTGAGCTGCAATGTTGTTTAACGGCTCTATTGTTGGATAGTATAATGTGATTCCCGAATATTCAAATTCATTCAAGTGTAATGTTAAGATGAGAGTTGTTATGATACCAACTATAACGACTAGGCGCAAAATACGTTTTCTCAACTCTGCAAGATGTGTTGCAATATGGTCCAAATCGGACATTTTCTTTCATGATTGCTATACTTTTATCTATTTTAGGTGTTTGGTAAATTCTTATGATATGGGGAGCAATTTAGATTCTGGTAACCCCGTTGTTTGTTGCTCTTCTGTATCCATTCCCTCAAACTCTAGTGTTATTATTGACATGGTATGAAATTTCTCATCCACTTGTTCGGCTAGATTGGCAATATCTGTGCTCTTTGTTATCTCATCTGAATGAGACAAAAGTATACGTTCACCTTTGGTTTTCACAGTACCATTAAATTTAGATTGGAGAAATTTTGTAACATCATCTATCATGTCTTTTGTTATATTGTTATGGTAGAATGCTATTCCTGGTATTGACTCATAGTCTACTGGATTTCCATGTTTGTACCAAAACAATCCTACAAATTTTGCATCCTCTGGGTCTAATATTGCCTTGATCTCCCAGTTTAATAATTTGGCAGTATCATAAGTAATTTTTTTTATCTCTTCAGCAGTTAATTTCCAATATCTAATTCTCTTCATGATGATGTGTTATCTTTCTATTATAAATTCCAATATGATATTCAATAGTCAGAATGTCACATAAACTGGTTGTTAATAATAACTATACTGCTCAAGACTCAGGATTTTTCAATCTAGTGTTAAATTCGGGACATATGCACACGAATTAAAGTCATAATAATTTAATTTTCATACCCCTGATTTAACAGCCCTGTCAAATGTCCCTGATTTAACAGCCCTGTCAAATGTCCCTGATTTTGAACAAAACCCATCAAGACCTGATTTAAATAGTTATTGAGACGATTTAAATTATGGTAGAAAAATCAAAACCAAGTAAAAAAGACAGTGACAGTAAAAGATCAGATGGTCGGACTTTTATTGGTAGTAGAGCAGAAGTATCTAGTACAACGTCTGCTGAAAGAAAAGTCTACTCCAAGAACTACAGAGACAACAAACTAATCGATTTTAAACTATTCATTCAATTTTTCTTTATTTGCGGTATTTCATCTAATAACAATTTATAAATATCTGTAATCAAGTGTTAGTTTTTCTTTTGGATACTGGTTTTATATATCACTGCCACTCGAAAGTGAATAGAAAGAATTACCAAACTCATATTACACAGAACCACGAATATCAATCCATATTCTAACAGAACTTTGTGTAAAAAGATTTAATACTTTGCGATATTGTTACATCTTGTGTTGGGATGTACCGTTGTTGTTACAATTCAAAACAAGCCAGAAATTAGTGATCCTGAAGGCACAAGTATACTGAATAATCTAGTTTTACGGTATGGCAACATGAATGTATCTAGCATTAGAACTGCCAAGACTTTGAAATTTACAATTGATTCAGATTCAGATAACATTGAAGATAGAGTACGACAAATGTGCGATGACTTGCACATTTACAATCCTCTAATTAGCACCATAACGGTCAAGAAAGAGATTCAATGATGTGATGTATTCGTCTTTTAGGTTTGTATAATTCATGATTCTTCAATATGTTATCCTTGTAATAATTATCACCTCTCTTGTTTTAGATGCTAATGCAACTCTTCCATTACCTTTTTCTGCTATTAAGAATCATGGAGCATCATATACGGATGTAATATGTAGTGGTGAATTAGTTTTGGTGTTTAAAACAAACGGGAATATCCCTATATGTATTAGTCCTATTTCTCTAGAGATTCTCCTAGAGCGGGACTGGGTAAAACTAGAATACGGTAACATCATTTCAGCTGATACCGTACTGTATAATGGAATCATCTACACCTTTGATGAATTACCTTTTCAGTCTCTGGCCATTACTGATGGTATTATAACATTTATCGGAGATGATGATGACGTTATGTCTTTAATTGATAATTTCACAGAGGTGATTGATCTCTGATGGTAAACTGGTACTGCCAGGATTCCATGATTCCCATCTACACCTTTTAGAATCTGCATCATTAATCGATATGTGTATAATTGATTCACAAGATGACATTGATGGAATTATTGACTCTCTGATTGGATGTAATCCTGAATTAATTAATGAAGATTGGATAGTAGGATATGGTCATTCCATCTCTTCACTTTTTGGCAATACAAAGTCTCCATTAATCATACTTGATGATATATTTCCAAATAATCCTGCAATTATAATGGAGACTACCTCACATTCACACTGGGTAAATTCTCTGGCCTTACAAAAAATAATGAATAATGACACCCTTACAACATCGTCAGGTGGATTTATGGGCTTTGTACAAAATACTACCATTCCTAATGGTATTCTATATGATAATCTTGGAGATGTCGTTATGAGTATTGCTCTGGCATCTAGTCTACAAACTGATAATGCAAATTATGCCGGTATACCATCTGGAATGAATATGTTGGCATCTAATGGAATTACCTCTATAACAGAGGCTCGTGTATTTTTAGATCGTAATCATCATAAATTATGGCAGACAGCCGGCTCTGATGATATACTAACTGGCAACGTGGTTCTTGCGCTTTACGCATATCCTCATCTTGATGACTCTGCACAAATTAATCATCTTGCATCATTATATAATGACTCTTCAAATCCCCGTCTTACCCAAATCAAAATGTATGTTGATGGCGAATTTAGTCATGGCACCTCAAAGTTGATAAATGCATATTCTAATGATACAAATTTTACCTCTACGTTTGGAATAAACTACTTTGATGAACAAAGATTAACAAAATATATCACAACACTTGAAAAAATTGGATTTGATTTTCATCTACATGCTAGTGGTGATAGATTTGTACGTGATGCTTTGAATGCGATTGAAAATGCACGGAAAATTAATGGTGATGTTGGGGCACGACATAAAATAACACACATAACATTGTATCATCCTGATGATGTGAATAGATTTGCAGATCTTGGTGTAGTGGCAGATTTTCAAACATCTGGATTTTTTGCACTACCTGATTTTGAATATGAAATGATTCCTTTGATTGGTGTTGATTGTTTACCCTACTTTTCAAATCCACGCTCCATTCATGATACTGGTGCTGTTACTACTCTGAGCAGTGATTGGAGTGTAGGTAGTCTTGATCCTTTTGTAGGAATTGAAAATGCATTGTCTAAAAATCACAAAAGTATGCCTGATTTAGATTCTGTTATTAGAGCATATACTATTAATGCGGCATACTCTATGCGTCAAGATGATACAACCGGTTCACTGGATGTAGGAAAATATGCTGATCTTTTAGTATTAGATGTGAATATATTTGATGTTCCAGTTAGTGAGATTTCCAAGACCAGAGTATTGTTTAGTATGTTTCAAGGAGATGTGATATTTGTAGATGATTCTTGGAGATGATTCTCTAAAGTTACAAATCAGATCTGTATGTTTGTGTTAAATTGAATCATTTATATCCAAACTCTTAATGTTGTAGTCATGGATGTAGATTCATCTAAAACCGTTTATCTCTTTACTCATGGTAGAGGGGATCTTCGTGATAAAGCGATACAATCTTTAGTTAGTGGTGGGTTCTCTGAGGGAAAAATTACTGATGCATCTCCAAATGTGGTTGGCTCTGTAGGTGACTATATGGCCATGTTGTGGATGCCTCCAAATCCAGATACAATAAAAATTCAGCAAATCACAAATGTTGTAGATGTAGAACCGGAGGGTATGGTTGGTCTGTGGAAAGGTGTGTCCAAAAATGATCTAGATGTCATTCCATTAAATCTCTGATTATTTTCATAACTTTTCTACTTGTTGATTCATACTATTTTTGATTCTATGGGTGTGATTTTATCGAGTATTGTATTATACCTTGATTATATAATATTGTACATTGTCCGTCAATTCAAGTTTATGTTGTAGAAACATCTAATCTTACAATTTACAGGATGTATCGTAATGTTAAAATTATACATATCTGTTTGTAATTATGCGTGAGCTGGTGAACGACACGCTGCTACGGCAGAGGAAACTCCTCCCTCTTGTAGGTGTGTGATTCAGTGATGAGTGATCAGAGATGATCGGTAACAGAACAGAAAATTATCTGATTTGGTAAACTGTGATGGCAAAACCTGAGGTTTCCATTAAAGAATGAAATATCTGTCCCACATAGAGCAAGGTCAAACAAAGTTAAACTCCTACACTAAAGACTTGGGTAGACCGCATAGCGAAATATCGTTAAAACAAAAGGAGGGTTACGACCAGCACACGCTATTAATCCCAACCTTTTGGCATTGTGCCGCGATTGGAATTTTTAGGTTTGTCCTCTGTATACACACTTTTGTGTTGTTGATACTCTGATTCGTCTCTCAATTGTGCCTCTCCTCTATTCGTTTGATAGCTGCCAGAAGATGAGCTAGTTTGAAATCCTTGTAGATCGCGTGGGTCAATTCCTGTTTGTTCACTCCCCTCTTTCTTTAATTTTCTACTACTAATGAAAAGAATACCTATTGCTCCTATCCCTGCCATTCCTGCCATACCATAAATGATTGCTATTGGAAATTCACCTGTAGATGTATCTCCTTTGTCATTAGAGACATCTTTACTTACCCCTATTGCCTCAGTATTCTCTATTAATGTGGGAATTGCAAATCCCAATAGTGTTATCTCTGCAGTACTAGCTGACTCTACTGATTTAACTGCATATTCTTTGTCTAGTGTAAATACTGCCTCGATTATCTTTTCTACCTGTCTGCCTTCTCTAAAACTACTTTCACCCATTGTGAATTTTGTGAAAACTTTGCCCAAAATTTCATCAGATAAACCAGCTCGTTGAGCATCGACGTTAATTCCTGTCGCATCAAATAATTTATGCCAATTTGTAAGTGGTTGATTTTTAACATCATCTGAATTAATTAGCGGTGTAGATAGGATCTCTAATGCATCTTCATTATTAATAGTGGCATAGATATTTGGTATATTTTTTTCAATAACTGATTTTGGTAAATTTATCTCTAAATCATTAATTACTACCGATTCGTCAATTGAAATTCCACGCCACGCAAGATCAATCAAAGCTGGAATATCTGCTCCCTGTTCTTCTCTTATTATATGATCAGTTATCGTTCCTGTTAAAATAATTTTATAATCTATGGATAGTGCCGATGCGCGACCTGTAGCTAGTGCTGAATACGTTACAGTTAAATCATTAATTTTGACACTACTTCCATCTCTTTGGATATTTTGTGTGATTTTTTGACCCAATTCTCTTACTTTGGGATCACTGTAATCTGCGATTATCTGTGTATCCCAATTCTGAGATTGTAGACTAGTCCAAATACCACCCTCTTCATACAAAAAGAATAATGTTCTTTGGAATGTTACTTTAAATGGTGCACTATTCTCTAGAGGTTCTATACTAGTGGAAAACTGTGCTCCAAAAACAGGTGTCATACTCATAGAAATTATGATTAACAGTGTTGAAAATATTCCAAGCTGTTTAAACACAGAATTTAAAAATTTATGTTAATCTAATAAACCTTTACTTGATATTATTCTGTCAAAAATAATATTTGTATATTGTGAGCAATTCGAGTAGTAATGGATTATATAATGAGTAGTGTTTGATCAATTATTAAAATGATAACAATTCTTGCTGGCGGTACTGGCTCTGTTAAAATAATTCGTGGAATTGCGTCTGTAGAAAATAAGGTAAATGTGATTTCAAATGTTGGTGATAATTATTGGTTGTATGGTATGTATATTTGTCCTGATATTGACACGGTTATGTATGGTATGGCAGATCTGCTTGATACAGAACGTGGTTGGGGAATTAAAAAAGATACTTTTAATTTTATACGCCAAATGGAAATATTTGGAGAAGATAGTTGGTTCCGAATTGGTGATCGCGATACTGCAACACATTTGATTAGAACTAATATGCTAAAAGATGGAAAAAACCTTACTGATATTACTCGTTGGATGTGTGAAAAATTTGCTGTGAATGTAAATATAATGCCTGTTACTGATAATGTAATTGAAACTAGAATTAATACTGAAAAAGGTGAGATGCATCTACAAGAATATTGGGTAAAGTATAGAGGTAAAGACAAAATAATAGGTATTGATTATATGGGAATAGACAAGGCACGTCCAAACCCAAATGTGATTAATGCACTACACGATTCAGAACTAGTAATAATTGCACCTGCAAACCCTCTTACTAGTATTGGTCCAATACTTCAAATCAAGGGAATACAAAAAGAGCTCTCTAAAATTAGAAAACGTGTTGTTGCAATAAGCCCATTAATTGGCAATTCTGCTATTAGTGGACCTGCAGGTGATTACATGAAATCTGCAGGTATAGATGTCTCATCCTATGGTTTAGCACGTATGTATTCTAATGTGTGTAAAACCATAATTATTGATACCAAAGATAAATCACTTACCTCGAAGATTAATGATTTAGATATGGATGTGCTTCATACTAAAATTATAATGAATACACCAAGTGCAGAACAAAAATTAGCGTCATTTATCACCAAACAATGTATCTGACTTGTTATCTGCTATTGTACCGGTAAAAACATTTTCACACGCTAAAAGTCGTTTAACTCTGAGCACTAGTCAAAAGATACAATTATCTGAATTGATGCTAAAAGAGGTTCTTGGGACAATTGATTCGTCTGATAAAATTGATGATATATTGCTAGTAACTGCAGATTCTAATGCTTTGAGTATTGGGGAGAAATTTAATGTGACAGAGATAAGAATGGAAACCGATTCTGGTGTAAATGATGCGATAAAACAGGCCGATGAATACTTGAGAAAGAAAAACTGTTCCACATCTATAGTTTTACCGCAAGATATTCCATTAATTCAAACTGAAGATTTGGATTTTTTAACACAATTCATCAAACCCGAATCCGTTTTGATTGTACCATCTAGACAATTTGATGGAACAAACGCGTTAATTAGAACTCCGTGTAGAGTCATTCCACCCTTGTATGATATGGGAGGTTTTAAAACTCACCTAGACTCTGGTAGACTAAACACAAAATACAGTAATGTGTTATACTGTGACAGAATCATGATTGACATAGATACTGATTTAGATATTTTACATGTTTTAAATCTCAACACAAAACCTGATTTTAACAAAATATTGTTAGAGATAATATCCTAGTGTGTAGTAATGCTTACAATTATTTACTAAACAATTAAAGATTATTCATGGCAGTTGAAAGATATATCGCTCTTGCAGGTATGGCTCTATTTGCAATGTTTGTTGGTGAAATTGCTTCTTTGTTTCATTTTATGATTGAATCAGAAACCGATAATGTTTTACAATTATTGATAGGATTTGATACTTCGGCTAAAATACTACAATTCATATCTATTGGTTCGGCTCCGGGGTTAATTCTCACAGGTGTGTCATTTATAATGTCAAAAAGATATGGTTCTAAATCAATTGGTTCTATTATTATCGTCGGCGGATCTATATTATTTTTAGGAATGTATTACTGTTTTACGCTTTTAGATAAAATTGATCCACAGTATCTTGACGGCTTTACTCTGATACTTCCTATACTATTCATGATTATAGCAATACCTGTTATTATTACAGGTGTATCGTTACTGAAGATTAAACATAGACTTCCAAAAAAAGATTTATTGTGAATATTCAATTTTCATGCTATTGGCAAATTTTTTAAATCCAAGTTTTTCATAAAAAGAATTTGACGCATCACTGCAATCAAGTATCGACTTGTAACAACCATACTTTTTGGAAATCTTTAATGCCTCTTTAATCAATGTGATACTAGTCTCTGATCTTGAATCTTTTGTGTAAATATCTTCAATGTGGCATACCAGTCCTCCATTGTGAATAAATTTTGTTTCAATGAATAATGTTATACATCCTATTATGGTATTATTCAATTCGGCCACCAAAATTATATGATTTAGATTATTGATAATCTTCATTAGTGTATTGCTTAGATTTGTCTTCTCCCCATTGTGAATTTTTAATATATCTAATAACCCATTTTCAATATCTGTCAGTTTGATTTTTCTGATTATACACTGCTCCAACTAGATCTACCTTTTTGTCTTTTTTTCAAATACACTTTGAGCTTTTCTGTAAGACTCTATATCTCCTATATCTAAAAAGCCTTTTTTTATCATAAAACTAGATATCTTTTTTTTTGAATTTATTGCCCTTTTTATCACAATATTCATATCATATTTTTTACCTGCCGGTATCATGTCTAGTAAATCATAATTCAGTACATAGCACCCCATATTGATATTTGATTTTATGGTTGGTTTCTCTGCCCAGTCTGTCACAAGACCGTTTTTCGTATCTATCACCCCATACTGTAAATCTGTTTTATGTTCAAAAAGACTCATTGTTACAAACGCTCTAGTTTTTTTGTGCTGTGAGATCATTTTTGCTAAATCAAACCCATAAATGGAATCCCCATACATACACACAAACGTGTCCTCAAGATACTTTTGTGCAGACTTTAATTGTCCTGCAGTAGATAATGGTTTATTCGACACTGCGTATTGGATATCTACCCCAAATTCACTACCGTCTTTAAAATAATTCTCAATAGTTTTTCCCAAATAACTTGTACACAATACTATGGATTTTATTTTATTTTTTTTACACCATTCTATTAAATGCCCCAACACTGGCCTGCCTCCTAATGGAAACATTGGTTTTGGTATAATAGTAGTGTACGGTAACAGTCTAGTCCCAAGCCCTCCTGCAAGTATAACTGCTTTCATACGATTAATTACTCGTTGTAGTATTTATATTATTTAACAAAATCATAATACTAGTTTGTTGATCTTTGAAATTACTTTGTACGGTTCTGTTGCAAAAATTAATATCATGGGCTCTTTACCATAATCCCCCATGTGATATATTAGTTCTGGTGCCTCTTGTGCATGTTTAATTGCATTTGTTGTTCCCCAAAATATTGTATTATTTTCTTTCATTCTCTTGTCTGCCGGTTCGAGTTTTCTGTCATATTTTGCAACTATTAGACCGGCGTTTTTTGCACGAATTATAATCTCCTCGCTGAATTTTATATTCACAGCAGATCTTTCATCTTTGAATTTTTTCATCATTGCCAGTACTGCTGATGCAACATGCTTTGATGATCCATACATCAACTCTCCTGCACACATGACTGTATCCCCTGTTTTGACTATTCTGCCATTTATGCCAAGTATGTCTGATATCGATTTTGGGTTATTTTTTGAATAGACAAAGTTTGTCTGACACTCTGGTATTATTTCTGATACGTGATTAATATTGAGGAAATCCTCAATTGCAAGTGATAATTTTACATGATTATTAGATGGTGATTCTACTATACTTGTACCGTTTGTATATTTTTGCGCATGTTTAATTGATGAAATGGTAAATTTTTGTGCAAATTTTACAGCACTTATAATTTCACATCCCTTTACTAATTGTGTGGCAAGTGCACAGGCAAATCGACATCCCCCGCCTCTATTTTCTGTGTTTATTTTTCTACTTGATAATATTTTTTCATTATTCTTCCAGGCGATTAAATCCGATACTGTATCTGCCTCAAACTCATTTCCTGTTATTATTACATGTTTTACACCCATTTTTAGAATTAATTGGGCTGCTTGTCTGACGTTTTGTTTTGTTTGTAATTTTAAACCAGTCAAGATTGATGCCTCATACACATTCGGTGTGATTGAATGTGCCAAGGGTAGTAGTAATTTTTTATAATGATTAATGGCCTCACTTTTAATCAATTCTCCTTGAGTGGTGGATTTTACTACAGGATCTAGTATGATGTGAGCATCTAAATCTTTTATCTCTGAGTGTATCTGTTGTATAATCTCTGAATTATACACCATACCTATCTTTACTGCATCAATTTTAAAATCACTCAGTATGGAGTGAAATTGGTCCCCGATTACTTGCTTTGATAATGCATGTGTAGAGTGATAATTAACGGTGTTCTGAGATGTGACCGCTGTAATTATGGATGGGCTATACACTCCGAGTTCTGCTAATACCTTGACATCCCCCTGTATTCCTGAAGCCGATGAAGTGTCTGAGCCACCTACAACTAGTATGTTCATGGTAATTATACATAATATTCGTAATATTAAATGTTAAATTCTCTTGATGAATTTTGATTATGTGACATGTGTTTTTACATTGGACAAGATTTTCAGCTGTCTGTATTGATGTTAAAATAAAACCTGAATGACTACATAACATTAGTGTTTAAATGATACTATGCATCAACTCTCCTTATATGACTACACAAATGAGTCAAGCTAGACGTGGCATAATTACTAATGAGATGAAACAGGTTGCCAAAGATGAAGATGTCTCTACAAATTGGCTCTGCTCTAGAATAGCCGATGGTTCTATAATAATTCCAAGTAATAATGTACGAAAGGAAGATATTCACAATGTGGGGATCGGCAAGGGATTAAAGACCAAGGTAAATGTAAACATTGGTACATCTACTTTAAACATAGATCAAGAAAGTGAGGTTGAAAAAGCAAAGATTGCTGTAAAGTATCATGCTGATACCATAATGGATTTGAGTGATGGTGGCGATATTGCAAGTATCAGACGTGTATTGTTGAGTAACGCACCAATTACTTTTGGCACTGTTCCAATTTATGAGGCATACAACAAGGCCGTACAATCCAGAAAGGCCCCTACTGAAATGTCTGAAGATGATTTTTTACATGCGTTTGAGAATAATGTCAAAGACGGTGTCGATTATACCACCATTCATTCTGGAATTACTAAAGATATTGCAAAGCGTATTTTACAGGTGAACAGACATGGTGGCGTGGTAAGTAAAGGTGGGACAATTACTGCGGCATGGATGTTGAAAAATGATAAAGAAAATCCATATTTCGAGCATTTTGATTATTTGGTAGAGTTGGCAAAAAAATATGATGTTACCTTTAGTCTTGGAGATGCGTTAAGACCAGGCTCTATCTTGGATTCACACGATGAGCTACAGGTACAAGAGATGATCAATATTGCCAGACTAGTAAAAATTGCACACAAAAGTGATGTACAAGTCATGGTGGAAGGTCCAGGTCATGTACCGCTGAATGAAGTTGCAGCCAATGTCCGTCTTGCAAAGTCTTTGATTGGTAATGTTCCATATTATGTATTGGGTCCACTAGTAACTGATATTGCATCTGGTCATGATCATATTGCAAGTGCAATAGGAGCTGCCGTATCTGCAAGTGAGGGGGTTGATCTATTGTGTTATCTTACACCATCTGAACATCTGGCACTACCTAATGTGGAGGATGTCAAAGCAGGGTTAATTGCTTATAGAATAGCAGCTCATGCCGGTGATCTTGTCAAACTACGTGAGAAATCAATCAAATGGGATGCTGCCATGACTCTTGCACGTAGAACACTTGATTGGGAAAAACAATTGGCACTCTCTATTGATCCTGAAGCTGCAGCTAGAATTCATGCAAGAACTGGACAACATCCTGGGAATAATGTTCCATGTACAATGTGTGGTGGCGCATGTGTATACATTATGCTACCACAACAAAGAAAATCTACTCCGTCTACTAAACATGACAACATCTCTTCTAAATCTGATGTATTGCTAGAGTAATATGTGATTTATTTTATACTACTTGTCATACTAGATAGTTTTTTTGATGCTTTTGCCGTATCTGTATGATCTGCTATGTCATTTTGACATTTTTTGATATAATCTAACAATTCGTCTGTCTTGTTTTCTTGAATTATGGTCAAAACTCTGCCTAATTCCTTCCAAAATTCTTCAGCATATCTGCGCATTTCTGGATTTAACATAATGCTTTCAATCATCTCTGGTGATTCAGAAGTTAGACCATCTACTAGTACTCGATGTGCCTTGAATGTAGTACCTGACATTTTCTCAATGAGTTGAAGTTTTTCATCTTTAGTAATTATGCTTCCTAGTATTAGATTAATTGTATGTGTAAGACCAAGTATTAATCCAATTTTTTTATCGTGTTCATGTGCATTTGTAGTTACAAAGTTTGCCCCTGCAAATAATGATTTGACTACTGTCAACTCTTTTTTTGCATCTTTAATTGGTATTATGATAATATTTTGTCCGTTAACTTTCTGTGTTCCGGGTCCGAACATTGGGTGAATACAAATTGGGTTAATCTTTAATGGGATTTTAGATAGGGCTGATGATGTTTTTGTTTTCTCCGATGCAATGTCAATAATGAATGCGTCTCGTTTCATCTCTTTAGATATGAGTCTTATGACCTCAGCTGTCTGTCTTATTGGCGTACATAAAAATACAAAATCTGCACTTAAAATTGAACTTACAAGTGACTTTCCAACTATACAATCTTTGATACTGACTTTATTTTGAGAATCAAATCCTGTGACGGTGTATTTTTTCGTCTTGAGGAAATACCTTACAAACCATTTACCCATTCTTCCCCCTGCTCCAATTACTGTGATTTTTTTCATATTTCAATTAACATTTTCATGCCTGATATTAGTTCCTTTACATCTGAGCACAGTGATATCCTCACAAAATTCGTATATTCTCCAAATCCCTCTCCGGGTGCTACTGCTAAACCTTTTTCAAGCAAAGAGTTGGCCAATTCTGAACCATTTCTTCCCATGTCTAAAAATAAATACATGGCTCCATCTGGAACGGTGAATTTCAAATTTGCTTTTTTAGCAATTTTGATTATTTCATTCATTCGATTTTTAATTATTTTAGGGTTGTTACTTGTATCTTGATTTATTGCATTAATTGCTGCGTATTGAATTGGCTCTGACACACTCGTGATACATAATGCTTGTAGTTTTACCATTTTTTGTATTATGTCTTTATGTGTTATTGCATACCCAATTCGAAATCCGGTCATTGCGTGAGATTTTGAAAATGAATTTACAACGATACCTTTCTCATAATTATATTCTAGTATACTTTTAAAAGCAGTGTATGTATATGTAGAGTAAACCTCATCACTGAGTATATACCAATCATTTTCTTTTGCTAAATTAACTATACTGTCTAGAGTTGTGTTTGAGAGAATCTTACCTGTTGGATTGTTTGGATAGTTTAGTATTATCATCTTTGTATTGATACTTGTCGCTTTTCTTATGTCATCTAATGATGGCTCCCAACACTCCTCAATACTCGTCTTTATTATTTTAGTTTTAACACCTGCAAATTCTGCGCATTGTCTGTATGCAGACCATGCCGGTTCTATAATTATTACCTCATCGCCAGGAACTAACAGAGTAGTGATTGCGGCAAATACTGCGAATCTTCCCCCATGAGTAATTATTATATTCTCTGGCATGACTTTGTGCTTTTTTGCCAATTCTTCAAGTAATGTTTGATCTCCTTGAGGCATACCATATTTTGTGAATCCTAATTTGTATGCATCCGATAATGCATTTTGTAATGATTTGGGCGCCATAAAATCTGGCTCACCTATCTCCATGTGTATCATATCTTTACCATTTTTTTCCATCTCTTTTGCTTTGTAAAATATTGACAAATGTGCATTATTCTTAATTGATTGTACTCTTACTGATTCATTAATCAAAAAATTAACAAACCTTCCAGCACTTGCTTTATTTAAACCAATTTCACTGACTAGTATCTGCATTTTATTGAATAATTGCTCTTCTCTGGTTTTATCAATGATTTTTCTTCCTACATCTTTCTTTGCAATACCTATCTTCTGTGATAATTCTAGGCGTTTTTTAAATAAAATAATCATCTCTTGTGTAATTTTGTCAATTTCATTACGAATTGAATCTATATCTTCCATGTTATAGTACCTGTTTAATGAAACCACCAATTAATGCATGATCTGCAAGTACTAGTGATACGAGAGCATCTACGACCGGTACTGCTCTTGGAACTACACATGGATCGTGTCGTCCCTTGATGTGTAGTGTTGCAGATTTACCAGTTTTTATATTGACGGTCTTTTGCTTTTGTGCTACAGAGGAGACTGGTTTGAAAGCTATTCTCATTTTAAGAGGCATTCCAATGGAAAGTCCTCCAAGTATGCCTCCTGAATTATTTGTACTAGTTTTGATGTTTTTGCCTTTTTTAATGTATAAATCATTATTTTCGGTCCCCCTTTTCTCTGAACCGTCAAAACCTGATCCGAATTCTACTCCTTTAACTGATGGTATTGAATAAATTGCTGCACTTAGTTCTGATTCAAGAGATCCAAATATGGGTTCTCCCATTCCAACTGGCAGATCAGTCGTAACTGATTCAATTATTCCACCCAGCGTATCTCCGCTCTTTCGTGCAGATATGATTTCTTGATACATTTTTTTTGCGTCTGCCTTGTTGGGACATCGAGTATCATTGCTGAATATCATTTTTGGTGTGATTATTAATGGTGTGGATCTTATCTGTGTCTTGCCAATTTGTGTTGTGTAAGAATATACCTTTATGGATATCTCTTGTAATAATTTTCTTGCAACTGCCCCTCCCATTACATGAGTTGCTGTGAGTCTGCCAGAGAATCTTCCACCACCACGATAGTCATTAAATTTTTTATATTTTATCATAGCAGGATAGTCTGCGTGACCTGGTCGTAGATTATTTTGCAAATTATCATAATCTTTTGATTTTTTATCCTTGTTCCAAATTATCATTGTAATTGGAGCGCCTGTGGTATATCCTCTGAATACACCTGATATTATTTCTACGATATCTTTTTCTTTTCTTTGTGTGGTTATTGCAGATTGCCCTGGTCTGCGAAGATCTAACATGGGTTGTATGTCTTTTTCACTTCACTCAAGTCCTGCAGGACACCCGTTTAATACGGTTCCAATACATTTGCCGTGACTCTCTCCAAAACTAGTTAAAATTAATTTACGTCCTAAAGAATTCGATGACAACCTATTTTCTTGTGTATAATCATGTTTAAAAATTGTTTGTGAATAATTATATCGTGCCTATTCACAATGTTGCATCTATCATTTAGTTCATCTCCCATAATTTTTGATATCTTGTTGATTTTTACAATAAAACATGTGAATTAATTAATCTCTCCACCAACTTTTTTCATATCTGAGATGAATTCTGGATATGACACTCCAACTGACTCTGGGTCTGATACCGTACAGTCTCCAATATACATACCTGCAATACAGAATACCATGAATAATCTATGATCTCCTTTTGCATCCAAATGTGCTCCGTGCAGATCACCTTTTTCCAGAGTCATACCGTCCTCGCTCTCCTTTATGATTAGTCCAATTTTTGCAAGCTCACTTGATAAAACTGCTATTCTATCTGTCTCTTTAAATCTGGCATGTTTTACGTTTTTGATTTTTATTGGTTTTGTACTCTTTAATGCCAATATTGCTAACGCAGGTAATAAATCCGGCGTATCTCCTAAATCAAACGTTCCTCCTTGGAATAATTTTGGTGATGCAGTAGTAATTGTATCATTTACTAGAACAATATCTGCCCCCAATCTCTCCAACATATCTATAAATGCCTCATCGCCGTGTGGTGTACCTCCCATTTTGATATTTATTGTGAGTTTGTCTCCTAAAAGTACGGCAGCAGCTAATAATATTGCAAGACTTGAGAAATCTGATGGAATGACAAGTGTAGTTGGTTTATACATCTGTGCAGGGATGTGATATTTTTTAAATGGCTCTATCACATCAACATCAACTCCGAATTTTTTCATCATAGATATCGTCATATCTAGATATGGTCTTGATACTAGTTCTCCTTTCACTTGTATTGTTAATCCCTTTTGTGTTCTTGCGCCTATTATTAATAGAGATGTTATGAATTGACTAGAAATATCCCCCTGTATCTTGACTGATCCGCCTAGTACTTTTCCAGTAACTGTGATGGGAGGTTTACCATCATCTGACGTACACTTTGCGCCAATTGATTCGAGCGCATCGAGTAGTGGTTTCATTGGTCGTTTTTTGAGACTTTGATCACCAGATAAGACTGATTTTCCATCGATTAGACTTGCAATGGAGGCAGCTATCCTGATTGTTGTACCGGAATTTTCAGCGTCAATTACAGCGGCGTGCACTGTGGATGTAATAGAATTTTTAATAATTAAATCACTATCTGACTCTTGAATATTTACTCCAAATACCTTACATGCCTCTATTGTTGCAATGGTATCTTGTGATAGTAAAGGATTCTGAATTATACTTTTCCCATCAGATAATGATGCCATAAATATGGCTCTGTGCGTATAACTCTTGTTTGTGGGGCATGTTAAATTGCCATAAAGTTTACTCTTTCCAACACTACAGTTCATATGCTCTTGCCTTTGTATTATTTAACGCCGATACTAAAATTCTTCCTTCATACCTTTGAAATATTTTTTTAATTTTAGGTATACTACTTTTTTTAGATATTGCTGCAACCGACGGTCCGTTTCCAGATATGGATGCTCCAAGAGCACCTGCTTGTAACAACTCTGTAATTATATTTGATTCTACTCCTAAAATTCCAGACACTGCTAAACCATTTAAAATCATGGCATTATACCAGTCACCTTTATTTGCAAGACTCCATGCTTGTCGCAGAGCTGGTCTGACCTGAACGAGTTTTTTAGGATTCTTACGCCTTGTTTTGGGAATTAAAATTACTGCAAAATCGTTTTTACACTTCTCCCTTTTTGTTGTAATCATTCTTGCATTATCTGTTGCCACAAATCCTCCATAATAACATCCACAAGCATCATCGAATCCACCTGTTATGCTCACTTTGGCATCCTTTGAGGCTAGCACTCCGTCGTTTAGTATTTTTTCATCGGTTGTTTTTTTATCAAATGCCTTGTGACATGCCATGGATACGGCCGATGAGATGGAACTTGAACTTTTCAATCCATACCCTGTTGGAATATTTGATTTTATATCCAAATGTATGTGATTGTTATCTAGTTTATTTCTCAACACTGCCCTTTGAACAGTTTTAGTAATTAGACGTGAACTAATTGTTTTATTCTCAGATGTGATGCTCAAACCCTCTCCTTCCTGTACCTCTAGTATTACGGTTGTCTTCAATGCGATGCCCAGAGTTGAGCCTTTTTTTGTAGCAATCGCATTTACGATGGATACAGTTCCGTGTACAACACTCTTTACACGAATCAGGGCTGAACACCAAGTATTGATCTCTTCATTATATCATATGGTGCTTTGATACCGTGCCAAATTTCAAATGCACGTGTTGCCTGACCTAGTAGCATTTCATAACCATAAATTATTTTTGCCTTGGATTCTTTGGCTTTTTTTATAAAATCAGTGTTGATTGGCTTGTATACCAAATCATAAATTATACTACTACTCTGTATTGTATCATTTGATATTGGTATGACCTCATCTGCTAACCCAAGAGATGTTGAGTTTATGATCATATCGAATCCAATACCTGATACATTATTTAGTGTACGAATCTCAGTCTCTACACCAAATTTTGATGCAAAATCTGCCAACTCTTTTGCCCTCTGTTCTGTGCGATTTGCAATACAAATCTTTCCAACAGACTCTTTTTTTAATCCTACCACAACTGCTCTGGCAGCGCCTCCTGCACCCAATAATAAAATAGACATTCCCTTTACTGATATATTGCGTCTGTATATTGGTTCCATAAATCCTGCCACATCTGTATTATACCCTTTCAGGGTACCGTCTTTATTCAATACTGTATTACACGCGCCAGTTATAGTACAATTTTCATCCATCACATCGAGATATTTTACCATCTGTATTTTGTGAGGAATGGTAACATTGAATCCAGATATGTTAATTTTTTTCAATGAATTAATTCCTTCTACTAATTCATCTCTTGGAATTCTATATGCAATGTATGTGCAATCCATGTCTTTGTCTCTGAATACTGCATTGTGAATCGTCGGTGATAATGAGTGATTAATGGGATCACCGATAACTGCATATGTTTTGACCAATACTCATCTCCTCTTTAAAAGCGGTATAATCTCTGCTAGACTGAATTGACCCGGTGCCACCGCTTTGCCTAAACTTACATATGTAAATGGGCTTCCCAAATATAGGCATAACAGTCTGGATATTCTGCCCATTGAGCCCATGCCAAACGCTACTAATTTTGTATCTGCTTTTACTTTGCCATATAATGATATGATTAATGACGCATCAATTGGTTTGGTACACATTGTAACAATCTTGATATTTTTTGACATTTTTTGCATACTGTCTAGTCTCTTGTTTAATAATGATACACTTGGAGTTTTTTTAAAATCATGCCATGATACTAGTATGTTTGATTTTTTTGCCAGTGTGTATAATGATGTATAATTATTGAGTGTGTTGTATTCAATATCTACTAAATATGGTTTAAAACCAATAATAATTTTTAACAGTTCTACTCTCTTTTTTTCACTCTGTGTGAAATTACCCCCTTCACGTTTTGGTCGTAGTGTACAGATACATCTTGACAACTTGGGTCCCAACTCTTCTAGTATGATCTGAACATCTTTTGGTGGAAGATGATCTAATCTTAATTCCACATATTTTGATTTTTTTAAACAAGTAATGGTATCGTTGTAAAGTTTTTTTTTAGATTTGACCGCGATGGATACACAAGTGTTCAAACTAGTCATTTCTCTAGTATGTATTCGTCAGAAACTTCCATTCCAAAGTGTCTACCTGTAGATTGTTTTGAATAAACTAAAACACTGTCTCCTTTTCTCAAATGTGTGACTGATACTAGCTTGCCATTTGGTTTTACAAATCGTATGGTCTCTGCATCCTGGACTATAATTCCACCGTGTTCTCCATCTTCTGTCACTGATTTTATCATAAGCATTGGTCTGCGCTCAATCTTGCTTCTACCAACAGTTACTCTGCGTGCATTTCCACTAGTGCCTAAAATAATTACCTCCTCTCCGGACTCAATTTCTGAGAGATATTTCGTAGTACCGTCAGGGGATAGTGTGTAGCAGTGTACGGCACCGGCGTTTACCCTGAATGGTCTGGGCGATGTAAATGATGAGCCAACTGATTCATTGTGTACTAGAAACAAAAAATTTGATTTGTTTCCAACCAACATTCCTTCTCCCTTTTTAAGTATGGATGCAGTATCCACACAAACACGTTCTCCATCTCCAACCTCTTTGATATCTGTAATCTTTGACTTTACAAGACGCATGTTTTTTGTACCTAGATATAACATTGCTTCTTGAACATGATTAATTGAAGATGTTGCAAATATCACTCCATCAACACCGATATCTAAAATTGAAAACATTTTTCTGACTTCTGCTACTGTGTGGGCACGTGCAAATATTTTTGTATGAATATTGTGTAGTTTGGCAATGATATTCTCTAGTGGGATGATCTTCCAATCCTTAACTTCTATTAAAACAAAATCAAGCCCCTTGCTTGCAGCGCGAAATATTTTATCAATGTCTTTGTTTGATGTTACAAGAAAGTATCTGCCTATTTTTTTTTTACGTGGTATGGTCTCTCCCTCTTTAATAATTACATAATCTGAATTTCGTGATGTATGCATTGTTTTCAATTGTGAACCTGAGACATTCTTTGGATTTGTGTGGACCATGCCTATTCCCTCCTTTTTGAGTAGTGCGAGCAGTTTGATTATACTCTCCCTTGATCCTCGTGGTTCTATGATTAATTCTCTACCCTTGTTCAATTCTATTCAACGCCTCATCTGGAGATCTGTTGTGAAATATTACATCAGCTAGTGCCTCGACTATTCTGTCAGGGTGTTCGTGAGCAAATATGTTTCTGCCATATGTGACTCCTGCTCCACCGGCACGCATTATCTGATATGTCATCTGTAGTAATTCTAAATCTGTCTCTGTTTTAGGCCCTCCTGCGACGACTATTGGTACAGGTGTACTCTTTACTATTTTAGCAAATGAATCCATATCCCCTGTGTATACTGTCTTGACAATATCTGCACCACATTCTGCACCTATGCGTGATACATGTGCTACAATTTCAGGATCATGCGGGTCTGTAATATTTTCACCACGAGGGTACATCATTGCCAATAATGGCATACTGACTTTGTGACATTCCTCTACCATTAATCCCAACTGTTCCAACATCTCTGGTTCCTCATTACCTCCAATGTTAATATGTAAAGATACTCCATCTGCTCCCATTGCAACTGCTTCTTGTGCGCTTCCAATTATCATTTTTCTGTTGGGATATTTTGATAGTGACGTACTTGCAGATAGGTGTAATAATGTTCCAATTTTAAGAGGACTATTAATAGATGCCAACACTCCTTTATTTACTATAACGCTAGTGAGCCCTTTGTCTTGACACGTGTCTAAGAGTTGTTGTGGGTTTTCTAATCCCTTAATTGGACCATTTGATATTCCATGATCCATTGGAATACACAACATCTTACCATCCTTTAAAATTCTACTCATTCTGATATCTTTACCACTTACCATAGCGTAACAAGAGTATTGCCTATTTAAAACCTATTTGCTTGTAATATTAATACTGAATACTTGTCATATAATTACAACTTGAATATTTCTATTATTTTATATATTTGAGATTGCAATTATGTGTGCAAATTATAAAATTAATAATTAATCATATTTTTCACTCTAGAAATCTGAATAAACTCAAAATATGTTTTATCTATGGATTTTTGTACATCTAAAATACCACATTTGTCATTAAGAATTAAATATTGATCATATTTATGGTAATTGTTTTGAGCCTTCTTGAATCTATACATACTAGCGACATTCAAGACATACTCGAGTCCTCACTGTTGGGTAGTAGACCTAGTCAAGATGACTGTATTCGTATGCTAGAATCTGACGATGTCTATCTTTTAGGTATGGTGGCAAATTATCTTACCAAAAAACAGTTTGACATGAATGTGTCTTTTATTAGTAATATAATTTTAAATTATACAAATGTCTGTATAACTGATTGTAAATTTTGTGCTTTTTATCGAAGCCCTGGTGCCTCTGATGCATATACGGAATCACTTGATGATATAATGACTAGAATTAAATTATCATGGGAGATGTTTAAGATTCGACAGGTATTATTTCAAGGAGGACATAATCCTGATCTTGGTATAGAGTATTATGAGGATGTGTTTAGAAACATTAGGGAAAAATTCCCTCAGATAGGAGTTCATGCATTATCAACATCTGAAATTGACATGATTGCACGTGTTGAGAAATCATCTACCTTTGAGATTTTATCTAGACTAAAAGATGCAGGTCTGCAGTCACTTCCCGGAGCTGGAGCAGAAATTTTGACTGATTCAGTAAAGCAAATCATTAGTCCCAAAAAAATTACCTCTGATGAGTGGATTCGAATTATGGATGAGGCCCACTCGTTGGATATTCCTTCATCTGCAACAATGATGTATGGTCATGTAGAGACAAACGCAGACATTGCAGAACACATGTATCGAATTATACAATTACAAGAAAAGACACATGGATTTATGGCGTTTATACCGTGGAGTTTTGAGCCAAATAATACCCCTATGCAACAAGTTGATCCTGATATTACTAGTAGCGGTGGTACAATTTTACTTAAAATGATTGCAGTGTCAAGAATAATGTTTGATGGTCTAATACCTCATATCCAATCTTCATGGCTTACAAATGGAATTGGTATGGCACAGATGGCCTTGAGGTATGGGGCAAATGATTTTGGCGGCACATTGATTGGTGAGGAAGTGGTATCTTGTACCGGCGCACGTTCAACTGAACTGTCCTCACAAAAAATAATACACTCTATAAATCAAATTGGTTATACTGTACAGGAACGAGATAATCTTTACAATGTGGTATAATTTAGACTTGTCATTTATGATATGTTATACTCTGACCATCTAGAATCCACTAGTTTTTTTGTTTTCTCATCTATTTCGACTTCTTTTTGTATCTCTCTTTGCATGCCTTCCTCAGATGTCTTTTGTGTTGCATCGATTCCAAGTTTTGAGCCGTGATTTACCCGTGGTGATGCAGGATCTAGTGTATCTGTTGGTGTATTATCAATAATTATGACATCTCTTGCAGCATCACAACGTGTTGTAATTGCCCATATGACATCATTGATATCGTGTACATTTACACTGTCATCAACTACTACAAACATTTTTGTTAATGCTAATTGTCCCATACCCCATAATCCCATCATTACTTTTTTTGCCTGTCCTGGATATCTTTTTTTTATCGATATGATGGCCATACCTTGGAACCAACCTGCCGGCGGCATTGAATAATCTACTACTTCGGGATGAAACATTTTGATTAATGGAAGAAATGATCTCTCTATTACTTTGCCAATAAATGCATCTTCTAGAATTGGTTTTCCTACAACTGTGGTATGATATATTGGTTTTTTACGTTGCATCATTCCTGTTATGGTAAATGTGGGAAATGGTTCTTTAGGTGTATAATATCCTGTATGATCTCCGAATGGACCTTCATCTTGTAAATCATTAGGATCTACATGCCCCTCAATTACAATCTCAGCATTTGCTGGAACATCTAGATTAATTGTCTTGCACTTTACTGTCTTGATTCCTGTTCTCTGAACAATTCCTGCAAACAGATACTTGTCCAATCCTTCTGGCACTGGTGCTACTCCTGAAAATATTGTCGCCGGCTCACCCCCAATAATTATGGCTGCCTCTATCTTTCCACCCTTGTCCTTTATCAAATCATGATGTAGTGCACCGCGTTTGTGTTTCTGCCAATGCATCAATGCTTGTGTGTCATTAATGATCTGAATTCTGTACACTCCAAGATTTCGAACCCCTGTCTCAGGATGTTTTGTGGCCACAAGACCAAACGTTATGAATTTTCCTGCATCCTCTGGCCATGATTTTATAATAGGCATAGAGCTGAATGTTGGATTCTTAATAATCTCTTCTGTTACTGGGCCACTATTCACTGATTTTGGAAATGATTCTGTCATTTTGGATAGCTCTGGCAGTTTTTTAATTTTGTCTAATAGATTTGTAGGCATGTCCATTCTAGTCATATCTGCTATTCTATTTCCAATCTCTGTAAAGTCACTAGTCTCAAGTCCAATCTCAAGACGTCTCATGGATCCGAATACATTACCCAAAACTGGCATATCATATCCCTTGACGTTCTCAAATAATATGGCAGGACCGTTTTGATAAACTACCCTGCGTAAAATCTCTGCAATCTCTAAATCTGTATCTACTTGAGTTGAAATTTTTTTAATTTCATTATTCTCTTCGAGTTTTTTAATGAATTGGTGTAAATCCACTATTGTCATGAGATATTAACAATTTATTTCAAGTATAAGCCTAACTATAATTCGTGAATAATTATTTAAAACTCTATAAGTAGTATTAATTGTGATTTATCGTGGCTGATGAGACATGCCCAATTTGTGATGGCAAGGGTGTAATTTTACTAATTAACACACCTTGTACTTTTTGTAATGAGACTGGTGAGTATACAAAGGCTGCCGAACAATACATGCTTAATCATACGTGTCAGTGTATTCTTTTAGACAGGAAGCGTTGTCCTTTGTGTAAAAAAACATGTCATCATGATACTACCAATAGACCATCACTTACTATAGATCCTATGTGATTTATTCAATTGGTGGCAGTTCTGTTTTACGATCAAAACCACCCGATCCAAATTTGCAGTAAAAACAAATCTCTGATTGCATATATGTTAAATGTTCAATCCGTATGGCTCCAATCTTCAAAGCAATTTTTGTAAGAATTTTATATTTTAAAGGCATACTTGGAATGACTTCTTCCATGTATACACGATAGTGATCTGGACAAAATTTTAATGTAACTCGTGCATCATTACCCTCACTTCCCATTTGTTTTGCAAAATTAATCTGCTCTCTGACGTATTCGTGTTTTGGACATGGACAGTTTTTTCCTAATGGGTGTTTGTATGCAGGTATGTTCTTCCAATCAAAATCTGGGTATTCTTTTTCAAAATCATCCATAACATTGAGTCTTATTGTCTATCTTATAACATTATCTTGTATCTACTAGTGATTATATTATTACATGGGGGGTGATTTAACAAAACTCAAAGTATGACTAGATGAGTATTATTTTTCTTGTAAATTTTTCTCACTATACCTGATTGTGATGTGTGTTTTTTACTTATTAATTATAAACATATGATCAGAATAATCTGATTTATATAATAAAATGATGATAATATGTGTATTCGATGGGTAATTTGACACGTTTTTCCTCAAATTTGTTGATAATATTGCCCTGTAAACCAAAATCTAATAAATAACTAGTTTTTAGAAAAGATATATGGCTACAAAAAAAGCGACGACAAAGAAAGATTTGGAAAAAAAACTTGCAAATCTTGAAGCCCAGTTGGCAAAATTAACTAGTGAACTTGATGAGAAAATCGGTACACAAACTACAACATCTGCGGCAAAACCTAAAGGTACATTACCAAAAGGTATGACTGCATCAAAACCTGCACCTCCACCTCCAGCAGAAACTAAAGGTACACTGCCAAAAGGCACATTACCAAAAGGTACTACTGCATCAAAACCTACACCTTCACCTCCAGCAGAAACTAAAGGTACACTGCCAAAAGGTACATTACCAAAAGGTACTACTGCATCAAAACCTGCACCTCCACCTCCAGCAGAAACTAAACCTACACTGCCTAAAGGTACATTACCAAAAGGTATGACTGCATCAAAACCTGCACCTCCACCTCCAGCAGAAACTAAAGGTACACTGCCAAAAGGTACATTACCAAAAGGTATGACTCCACCTCCAGCAGAAACCAAACCTAAACTTTCTGATGAAAATACCACATCTAATCTTGGTTCACAACAAGATGCATGGAAAAATGTTCCAATGAAAGATTGGAATGAGTATAAAAAACATACTACTGGATATGTACCAGAAAATAATCGAGCATGGGCAAACCGACATGCACTACGTGGTACATCCAAATCTGGTGATTGGAATATGCAAAAAGTCAATGTTACAGGTTTTACAGCTGCATCAAATCAATACTTTGCAACACGACAACGTATGGCGTTTCATCCAGTTGGTAAAAACTTCAATGGTTATAATATAACAATTCCAGAAGGCGATGCTCAAACACAAGTACAAGAAATGCCACCACCAAAAGCTAAACGCGGTACACTTCCAAAAGGTTTCTAGATTTTTACTATTTTTTTTATTTTCCATTCATTTAACACCTGCTCTATGTGTTCTGATACTTTTACCTTTGGGTATGCTTTGAATATTAGTCCGTCCTCGGCTATTAGAAATGTTGTTCGCATCATACCTGTGTATTCGACTCCCATGAATTTCTTTTTACCCCATACCCCAAAACTCTTTGCGAGAGTCGCATCAGGATCTGAGAGCAGTGTATATGGTATATTCTTTTTATCTGAGAATTTTTTATGCATACTGGCACTATCTTTGCTCACCCCTATGATGTCAACATTTAATTTTTCAAATTCTGGATATTTAGATGAGAATCCATCTGCCTCCTTTGTACATCCAGGGGTAAAATCTTTGGGGTAAAAATAAATGACAAGTCTTTTCCCCATGTAATCTTCTGAGGATATAATTTTATCATCTGCGTTCTTTAGTTTGAACTTTGGAATTTTATCTCCCTCTTTAAGCATGATTAGTAATATGATTGGGGTATAATTAATATAATGTTAGTTTATATTGTGACTATTTTTGAATTATATAATGGTGAATTTACGAGCGTGGCTAGCTGAATTTATAGTGACATTCGGTCTTGCATTCTTTGGAATTGCTTCCGTTGTGTTATCTGTTGGCGTATATGCTCTAGGATTAACAATTGAATCTATATTATTTATTGCACTTGCTCATGGAGGTATAGTTGCTGTTATGGTATATGCATTTGGACACATATCTGGAGCTCACATCAATCCTGCTGTTACTATTCCAATGCTTATTGCAAGAAAAATAAGTGTTAAAGATGCTATTGGATATATTGGTGCACAATTAGCAGGAGCCACATTTGGAGCTGCGGCAATTGCAGCTATACTGCCAGACTTTGCCAAAGATGTTGGATATGGAATTCATGGTGGTCCAAGTGATTTAATTAATAAAAGTGTGTTGGCAGGAATTGCTGTAGAGATTATTCTGACCTTCTTTCTAGTATTGACCATATTCATGGTGGTCGTACATAAAAAAGCCACACCTGGTTGGGCAGGTTTTGCCATTGGTGCTGCTGTATTGGCTGTTCATTTAATAGGCGTTCCTCTAACTGGGGCTTCTGTAAACCCTGCACGCTCTTTCGGACCTGCACTGATATCTGGTCTATGGGAGTATCAGTGGATGTATTGGCTTGCACCAATCACTGGAGGTGTACTTGGTGGTCTTGTTGGCTATTTCTTATTTACTCGTGAAAAATAATCTTTATAATTCCCTTGTAAACACTTTTAAAAATTTATAATCATGTCTTTTTGGACTCGTTGCACAGCATGGATAGTGCGAACGCTTGCGGAGCGTTAGGTCACCGGTTCGAATCCGGTCGGGCCCGTTTTAACTATGGGTTTGAGTCCACTCAAAGTTTAGATTAAACTTGTAAACACATTACATCTGTTTTGTTCTAACTGGATGTCGTAGTACATCTTTACCATTTACAAATATTCCTACAAATTCCCAAACTTGATTGATAAGTAGTTCATCTTGTTGGTCATCTACTACGCGTTGACTTGCATCTTACCAGTATTCTGCTCTCTGAGTGCTTTTAGCATTGTATCAGGTTCTTCTGGTGTTGCGTTTTCAATAACTTGTTGTGCTTGTTCTTTCTGCTCTAATATTGGGTCGATTTGTTCATTCTCCGAGTCTATGTGTACTTCAGAGCGTGTAAATGATTCACGCATTTCTTTTACTATATCTTCGGCAAGTATTCCTTTGTTTGTCGTGTACCTCTAGGTGACTTTATTTGTTATGTTGCTCTTGTATTTTTACTTTTTTTAAAGGTGTGATTTTGAATCATTATTACCATCCAAACATGATAAATATTTTAATTTAAACATTACCCTGTATGGATAGTATGGGAATATATCATAAAACAATAAACGGTGAAAATGATATTTACATCTTGGCAGACAAAATCAGTTTTTCATAGGTCAAAAAGATAATCTAGAAAACATCAATTTAGAAAATCTGTCCAAGGCAATAAATGAGTTTGACAAGACATATGACAAACAGACAAAACACTATGTAGAAAATATCCTGAGTTGTACAAAGTTTATGAGCACAAAGGATACTACAAAATATCTATCAAAAAGAAGAATAAAGATTAATGAGAACTTAGCCAAACTCAAGTAAATTTGTGGTGTCCTTGTTATGACTAGAAATATTTACTAACAGCAATCTATATGATAAAACTATGTCATTTGAACATTGTTGGCTCAGAATTTGTCAAAATGAGAGAGAACATTTTCAAACTAAGAGTGGTCTTGATTTTACATACTCTATCTTAAAAAACTCTTTAATAACAAACAGAACAGATCAAAATATTCCAAAATCACAAATTAAAAAAGTGTTTGAGATGGGTTTAGTTGGTGGTCCTGGAAAAATTAGTAATGAAATACGTGGTTCGTCATATATATGGGCCATATTAAATGATTCAAGAATCAAATACTTTCCTAAAAAAAGCCAAATTAAAATTGGTATGCAAGTAGAAATTGTAACCAAAGAAAATCAAGGAACGGAAAAACTCACAATTGGAACTGTGAAAAATTTTTTGACATCCTCTGAAACCCATCCACATGGAATAAAAGTTATGCTTGAAAACGGCGAAATTGGAAGAGTTAAAACATTATCAAAAACTAATAAAAATAAAAAATCAACGACAACATCAAATTATGAATTTATTGATCTAGAAACAAAAGAAATACCAAAAACCGAAGATCAGATTCATGAGTTTAAAGAATTTTATCATTATCAATTACAGATAGAGAATTATTTAACTGGATCAAACAAAGATCTCGAAATTGTAAAGAATTTGCAAAAATCTGCCATAAAGTTTGTGGCCACAGCTATATCTGCATTTGGTAACTCCAATGGGGGTTTTCTATTTCTTGGTATAAATTCTTCAGGTATAATATGTGGATTGGAAAAAGATCTTAAATTTGGAGGGTTTACTGATTATTCTGATTCCTTTGCAAATAATATGAGAGATCAATTTGCTAATTTCATTAAAGATAAAATATTTTTAGATCGAAAAATGAAGATACACTTTCGTAAAATTAACGATAAAACTATTTGTTTGATACAGATTCTCCCTTCTAACAAACCCTTGTATTTGAGCACGTCAAAAGGAAAATTATTTTATATACGAAGCTCGACTCCTAGAGCCGAAAGTCTAGATGTAGAAGAACAATATAGATACATCAAAGATTGGTTTCCAAACTTTGAATAAAGAGAAAGTTTGACTCCAACACAATCCAAGATAAATATGATAATCTAAGTAGTCTCATTCTGTGGAAGTCCTCACCATTCTGCCTAACCTTAAATTTCAACTTTGAGTAAACATCTGTAATTACAGAAGTCATATGCATAGTAAATTAATAAATTGTATTTAAAATATGGAAGTTCGTATTTGCAAACTATCTCATGCATATTACCATGAAAAATAAAGATCTGAATAAATGATTAAATGATTAAATGTATACTATGAAAATAAAATTCATATAATGTATGATTTTACCTCTATGGAGTTTACACTAAAACTAATTATGATGGTTAGTTAAGAAAAAATTATTGAAACTTAGTGATTTAGTTAACGGTGCATATGAGTGGGCTTCTGCTACTTTTAGCTATGCCGATTGGAAAAAATTTGGTTATGATATGAATTGTATTTTTGATATTGAAAATCACCCACGATTATTACGTAGTCTGTCTTGGGGTGATCCTGATTATGGTGATTGTGTGTATAGTATATTTGAAATACTTGTTAAGGACTCTGATTTGGCAAATCGTATAAAAAATCACTCTGAACTTAAAAAATGGTTGAAAGTTGATCACAAGAAAATCGAAGAATTATGAAGGGTGTGAATATGTCTGAATTATTGTTAAATATATAATGGCAACACCCTATGATGTAACAGAACCACAAATCAAAACTTCTATTAATGATGTGTTTTATAATTATATGTGGTAAAAGAAATAATTGGAAATCGTCCAGTCAACATCACAAAAGAAGGTAGCGAAGTCAAAATAGTTTTTCATCCTATGGCCAAAGGTGCATTACATCCAGAAGCTGCAGTTTTCTCAATAAAACTGAATAAAAAGGATCTAGACATTATTAAAAAAGAATTCTAAATGATATGTGTCTATACTTAATAAATATACTGCCAATGTCATATAACATACTGCAATAGATTGTTTTATAAATCTAAATAGGTAATTGATTATGATGAATGAATCGATCTCTGAAACATATGGTTTTGATGCAATACGTGGAATTCAGGCCAATCGTGAGTATTATGTAGTAATATGTCCTATGAAGATAATTCCGAAACTTTTCATATTCAACGAGCATGGAATCCCTCCAAAATTAAGGGCTCAACGAATTCTTAGATCCTCTAGAATCCCTGATCTGAAAAATTATATTTTAAGTAATCCTGATGAATATATTTTTTCATCACTCGCTGCTTCAGTTGATGGTAACATGAACTTTATCCCTGTACCCCATTTGGGTCCAAATGGAAAATTGGGAAGATTGTATATAGATATGTCATCAAAGCTTTTGATAAACGACGGACAACATAGGCGTAAAGCTATTGAACATGCGTTAATGGAGAAACCAGAATTGGGTAATGAGACTATATCTGTTGTCTTTTTTGATGATCAGGGGTTGAAACGATCTCAACAAATGTTTGCTGATCTCAACAAAAATGCTGTAAAACCATCAAAATCACTTAATATCTTGTATGATAAACGTGACAAGTACTCTCAATTTATTGTGGATCTTGCCGAGACACTTGAAATATTTCAAGATCGAGTGGAATTGGAAAAAACAACTATTGGGAAACATGCAAAAGAAGTATTTACACTTGGAGGAATCTCTGATGCAACCAAAAAAATATTTGGTAAACAATCCATACACGTCCTAAACAAAACACAAAAAGATACCATACATAAATTTTGGAACTATATTGCTAAAACTCTTCCTGAATGGCAACTTTTGATCAATGGTAACATATTGCCTGATGAACTACGTGAAAATTATGTACATGGTCATACAAATTGCTTAAACTCGCTAGGAATCACAGGCAGAGTTGCAATCAAACGACATCCAACCACTTGGAAGAAAAAGCTACTTGCCCTATCTAATTTGGATTGGTCTAGAAACAACTCTGTATGGGAAGGTAATCTTATACTAGGCAGAAAGATGGTTAGAACAACCATCGGTATTATGTTGGGATCTTGTGTGATGTTGGAACATTGTAAAATCAAGATTCCTGAAGATTTAAAGAGGTATCAAAAATGACCGAATCTGTATTTAGCAAACGTACAGTCAAGAGTATTTACAAAGAAATTCAAACTGTTTATCTAAATGACTCTCGTCCATGGATTCTTGGGTATAGTGGAGGCAAAGACTCTACATGTATGGTTCAACTTGTGTGGAATGCATTATCAAAACTACCTGTTGAAAAACTTGATAAAAAAATATACATTGTATCTTCTGATACACTAGTTGAATCTCCACAGATAGTTAAGCGTATAACTTTTTCATTAGATAAGATGGAAAAAGCATCTAAAAAATCTCATATTCCGATATCTACCAACCTTTTGAGACCTCCTATTTCAGACACTTTTTGGGTTAGAATATTAGGTCTGGGATATCCTGCACCTACTTCTATGTTTAGGTGGTGTACAGATTTATTAAAAATTGCAAATGCAGACAGATTCATAAAAGAACGAGTATCTGAATATGGCGAAGTGATTGTTTTACTAGGCACTCGTAAAAGTGAGAGTTCGACTAGACAACAATCTATGAATATGTTAGAGATAGAAAATAGTGTTTTGAGTCACCATAAAAAATTTGCTCAAACTTATGTTTATACACCACTTGTTGATTTTGAGACAGATGACGTATGGAACTATCTATTGCAGGTACCAAATCTTTGGGGTGACAACAATCGAGATCTTCTTGCATTATATCAAGATGCCAATGCAAGTGAGTGTCCATTAGTGGTAGATACCAGTACACCTTCTTGTGGTAGTGGTAGGTTTGGATGTTGGACATGTACTGTGGTTGATAAACAAAAATCTCTTGATAGTATGATTGAAAACGGACATGAATGGATGGAACCACTTGCCGAATTACGCTATGAACTAAAAAAGACCCAAGATCCAAAACTTTGGCCTAAAATCCGTCAGATTACTCGTAGAAATGGACTAGTTGAACTAAAGACTAATGGTACTGATTATACTCCTGGACCCTATACATTACAATTTAGAAAAGAATATCTTACAAAACTTCTAGAGGGTCAGGTCAAAATACAAAAACATGAACCTGATATGATACTAATATCTGAAGATGAAATACATGAGATACAAAAAATTTGGAGAATGGAAGACGGTGACTGGCAAAACACCGCATATCTAATTTATCATGATATAATTGGTGTTTCACTAGAGTCTCCAATTGACAATATGGGTGGATTTGGACTGCAAGAACAAGAGATACTAAAACTTGTTTGCGATGGTCATAATGTACCGTACAAACTTGTAAGTCGGTTATTAAATTCAGAGTTTGAATTACAAAATAATTCTAATCATGCAAAGATCTTTGAGAAAATTAAAAAAATTCTTTCCAAGGAATGGCGTGATGATATTGATGAGATAAGAAAAGATCTATTTGCACAACTAGACGAAAATAATCAGGTGAAACCTAATGCTTTTAAGTAAAATCATACTTGATAATATAGGAGTATACCGTGGTTCTAACCAAATTGATTTTACTACAACTATTGAGAAACCTATAGTTTTATACGGTGGAATTAATGGTGCAGGTAAAACCACCTTGTTTGAATCAATTCCATTATGTCTATATGGCGAAAACTTTGGACGAAACAAGATTAACAAAAAACAATATCATGAAAAAATCCACAGACTTTTTCATAGAGATGTAAACAAAAGCACTAGTTCTCCAGATGCGTCAATTACATTGGAATTTCAATATGCTCAAAACGGTATAATTACCCAGTACTTGGTTACTCGTTCTTGGCAAAATAATAAAGGAAAAGTTGATGAATTTTTGAAAATATGTAAAAAACCATTAAACGGTAAAAGATATCATTCGTTGAATCTTGAAAAATCACACCTTCAACAACTCATAAATCAAATGATTCCAAAGACCATAGCAGATTTATTCTTCTTTGACGGTGAGAAAATACAAGATCTAGCAATGTCTAGCAACGAAAACCAATACATTAAATCCTCATTTGATAGTATACTTGGGCTAAATATATCTAAACAATTGTATGATGATGTTGGTCTATATTTTTTACGGAATTCTGATAGTTCTGAGTCTGAGGTGTTATCAGAATTGGAAAAATCCAATAAAGAAAAAGTTCTGATTCAAAAAAAAATTGATGAACTACACGACAAACGCATATTTTTAAACACAGAAATAACTAGACGACACAATGATTTAGAATTGCAAGAAGTACAATTCTTCAAGTTAGGTGGAGATTTTGCAAAGAATAGACAAAAATTATTAGATGAAAAGATAGAATTTGAACAACATATATCATATCGTGAAAATATATTAAAACATTTAGTTGAGACTGATCTACCTTTTGTAATAATATCTGATCAATTGGAACAAATAAAAGATGAAATTCAGTGTGATATCACAAAGATCAAGGAGAATTTTGAAAGTGATACATTAAATGATGCCTTTGACTATATTGTAAAATCACTTAAACCATTTTTAGATTCATACAAACCTAAAACAAAAAAAGATATACTTGTTCGTCTTGAAAAAATAGTTGACAACAAACTTCAATCAATATCTGATCAACAAAAATTAGTATTTGATTTTTCTCTTGTTAACATGAAAATATTGCAAGAAAAAATACAGTCTATGCTATCTCAAAAATATGAGGTCATACTTGCACAATCCGAATCGCATAAAAACTATCTTGAACAATTAAAAGAACTGTCCGCCAAATTAGAAGTCATACCACAACAAGATGAAATTGGTCCGTTGTATTCTGCTATTAAAGAAATAACTCTAGAAATAGGAGAAATGGAATATGAGTTACAGACTATAACAAGAATAGAATCACAAAAAAAATCAATGTTGGTGTTATTAAATAGTAAAATTCGCAAATGCTTATCACAAAGAAATTTGAATCAAAGAAAACTACGAGGATTAGACATGATACCGAGTATTCAAAAAGTACTAGAAGACTATTCACAAAAACTACGTGAAAAAAAAATTAAAACACTAGAATTGAACATCTTTAAGGGAATCAAGAAGTGTTTTCACAAAGATTGGTTAGTTACTAGAATATCTATCGATCCTGAAACTTACAATATATCATTATATCAAAAAAATGATGTTGAAATACAAAAAGAAAAATTGTCAAAAGGTGAATTACAAATGTATGCAACAGCAATCATTTGGGGTCTAGCCAAAACTTCTGGACACCCATTTCCATTTATTATAGATACACCACTTGCTCGACTAGATGAACAACATCGGGAAAATTTAGTTGATAATTTCTACCCTCAAGCATCACATCAAATAATTATATTTTCAACAGACACTGAAATTGTGAACTCTTATTACGACTCATTAAAACCCTACATTTCAAAAGTTGGTTTAATTAAACATGATGCAGTAAATGCTTGTAGTGTTATCGATAGAACATATTTTGATAAAAGTGGAGGTGATTTAATTGCAGTTTGATAAAATTAAAGTTAGCTCACGAACTACACATCTATTTGGTATGTTAAAGAACAGTACTGGTATTGGCTCTGAATCTTGGGGACGACTTTCACTATGTCTATCGATAAAACAAAAGGGTATTCCGAATCCTGACGAATATAATAAATCTGGTACAGAATTTTTACCATCACAACTATTTTTTCCAAATTATAACATGTATCTTGCTCTTATGATCAATAGATTGAGACAAGATAATCTTAATCCAAAATTATATCTGACTGAAATGACAAGATCTCATCTCAATCGAGGTGCTATATCTGTAAAACAAAGAATCAATAATATGTTTGACATATACAATTTTCTGACTGAAATGCAAGTAGCTGAATCATCTTCTATGCCTAAAGGAGCAAAATAATGCTTTTCACATATTATGGAATACCTTTTGATAATATCTTTATGTGTCTTCATATAATTTTGAACGTAATATTTGTCATGCTTTTATTTGTTGATTTTGGCATTCTAGAATATAATGATTTTCCTGGATTTTTTAAGGCATATAATGGGATTGAAGAAGTGGATATATTTCTAATTATGCCGATAAGTAATTTCAGTTTTATGTTTACTGTATATTGTCCAAAACACGTTTTACAACTTTATAGTTCTGTTAAGAAAAAGAAACTAAAACTTTTTTCAATCGATGAATTTAAGTTAGATGTGGATAAAATTGTAGGAAGATTATATGACACCTTATTCTGATGGGAATTCTAACGATTCAATTTATCTTGATTCTCATTCGACCACGCCTACTGATCCTATGGTCTTGGAGGCAATGATTCCTTATTTTACCAAAGTTTTTGGAAATGCGTCTAGTCTAGATCATTCATATGGATATGATGCATCTAATGTAGTTCAAACCTCTAGAGAGAGTATCGCACATGTGATACACGCACCTATGGATGACATTATTTTTACATCAGGTGCTACTGAATCAGATAATCTTGCACTAAAAGGTGTGATGAGAAAAAACCAAGATCGTGGAAATCATATAATCACATGCAGTACTGAACACAAAGCAATATTGGATACTTCCAAATATTTGGAATCAAACGACATCAAAGTGACTTATTTACCTGTGAATAATTTTGGCAGTATTGACCTAGATTCTTTATCTGATTCTATAACGAATGAGACTGTCTTAATTTCGATAATGTTTGCAAACAATGAAATTGGAACCATTGCAGATATAGAGGAAATCGGTAAAATTGCACATGATAATGACATATTATTTCATACTGATGCTGCTCAAGCTGTAGGTCATCTAAATATAGATGTACAAAAACTTAACATCAATCTAATGTCATTTTCATCTCACAAGATTTATGGTCCAAAAGGAATTGGTGCTCTTTATGTACGTGGTGTAAAACCAAGAGTAAAATCTGAACCCTTGATACATGGTGGAGGGCAAGAACGAAGTATTCGATCTGGCACTTTGAATGTACCTGGAATAGTAGGATTTGCAAAGGCAATCGATATTGCACAAAAAAAGATGAATAGTGAAAATATTCAATATCAAAAATGGACTGATCAAATATTTGAAAAACTCTCTGATGTGGGTGCAAAACTAAATGGTCATCCTACAAAAAAACTTACACACAATCTAAATTTACGATTTGATGGAATCGATGGAAAAGCTATAATAAATTCTGTTTCAAAAAAGATTGCTATATCTGCTGGTTCTGCCTGTACAACTCAGATGGTAGAACCATCTCATGTTCTTTTAGCTCTGGGTCTAACTGAGGAACAGGCACATACATCTATTCGTATAGGGTGTGGTAGATTCAATACCGATGAAGAAATCAAAATTGCCACAGATGTGCTTTATTCATCAATTAAATATTTAAAGAAAATTTCCATGTAATAATATAGAAATTGAATTTTCAAAATAGTGTCTAAAAAAGTTTTTAAACTATATTTGTATTTAAATTTTATGACCAAACCAGTGCATGTAGGAAGGGCACTTCAATCACTTCGTGATTCTGATTTTAATACGGTATCTGCTATTGGTGAAGTTATTGACAATGCTATTCAAGCAGAGGCAAAGAATATCAAGATAAAAATCAAAAAAAATCTTGTAAGAAAGAACAAATATGATATGACAGAGATTGCCTTTGCTGACGATGGAGTTGGAATGGATATTGATACACTTGGTAAATGTATGCAGTTAGGATTTTCAGCTAGGTATAACCAACGTGATGGCATAGGTAGATTTGGTGTTGGAATGACGCTAGGGGCTATTACACAGTGTACACGTATAGAAGTTTATTCTAAACCCAAAGGTGGAGGGTGGAATTTTACATATCTAGATTTAGATGAAATGAAAGATTATGATGATGCAGAAATACCTCCGCCTACACCTGTAGAAGTTCCACGAGAGTATGCAGATCTTGTAGCCGATCATGGTACTTTAGTTATATGGAAAAATTGGGATCGTGAGGATGCGGCTATTGATGAAATGATAGTTTGGATAGGAAGAACGTATAGAAAATTTATTGGACAACAAATAATCAAAGATAGCAAAGTTATTGACAATCCAAATCAAAGATATATCTTTTTAGATGATGGTGATGAAACTAGAGAAATCTCTGCTTTAAATCCATTATATGTTACTCGTACTCAATACAACGAAGAAACCTCTAATCCTGAATCAGAGATTGTTTTGCTTGAGATACCTCATAAATTTGATCCTATCCCTACTAAATCCACAGAACAGAAAAAAATTACCATCCGTATGTCTCTTCTGCCTGAAAGTTGGAGAAAAGAACGAGGAACAGGTAACTCTACAGACAATAGGAAGCGTCATGTACCTCACAACGAAGGAATTTCTATACTAAGAAATGACAGAGAAGTATTTTATGGACATTTGCCTTATTATCAGATTACAGATAAAACTTCAAGTCATTATAAAGGATTCATTGATATGGATAGGTTTTGGGGTTGTGAAATAGCATTTGATGCAGATTTAGATCATTGGTTTTCAATTAAAAATATCAAAGTAGGTGCAAGACCAATAACAGAGCTTCGAAAAAAAATACAAGATGCAATAAACCCTACAATATATGATTTTAGAGATGAAATACGACGAGTATGGAAATCACATAAAGATGATGTCAGGAAAAAAACCGGTGGTACTATGTCTGGAACAAAACCATCAGAAGAAACATTGAAAAAAAATAGTTCAGATCATACACCTACGAGTACTGAAATTGATACTTTAATTCGAGAATCCGGAGTAAAAAAAGAAGCTGAACAAAAAATATTATTGGAAAAACTTTCACAAAATCCTGTGACTTTTTATAAATCATTTGAGATGGATCCACGTAGTAACTTTATAGATGTAGTTACACGTGGCAGTACATCACTTATTAAGATGAATATGAAACACCCTTTCTTTGAAAAGTTATTTGATCTAACTGAAAAATTATCCAAAGATGAGTCATATACGAAAGAACAATTGGAGAGTTTAGGACAAGATATTGAAAGTACTATGGAATTATTTATTGCATCATTTGTGCTTGCTCATAAACAAATGGATATGGAAAAAAGTCAAATAACTGGAGATGTGATTGACAAATTGATATATGATTGGACATATTATTTACACAAAAATATCAATAGTACGTTAGAAAAATAGTATGTGATTCTTGTGTTAAATGAGTATCTTGAAATAGAAAAACTACAATCTGATCTAAAAGAATTTATTAATGCATACCATTTTTTATTCACACAAATTGATTCGGATCGTCCTATTCCTATATTTAATGACAAAAAATTACTTGCCAAATTACATCACTCTCTAAACTTAGATAAATACAGACAATCCTCATTTCGAAAAAAACTTCTACTTGGGGCACCTAGTAATCAAATTATTGATTTTGCAAAGAGAATTAAAATAAACTATGGTTCATATGAAGAAACACAAACTGTAGAGTTTAGAAATAAACTAGCTACATTTCATTGGGGCAATAATTCTGATACACGTGACTTTATTGAAGCATTTGGATATCGAGACTATTTAATTCCATTAGAAAATGATGATGTTTTTGCAACCCGTGATATAATGTGTCATGATGATCCATTCAAACAGCTAAAAGATTATCAGGCAAATGTTGTATTTAGAGCTCTTGATATAATCAAAAATCCAAATTCAAAATTTCTAATACATATGCCTACTGGAGCTGGAAAAACAAGGGTTGCGATGGAGATAATATCTCATTTTTTAAACGACAACAAAACTCGGCAGGTAATTTGGTTGGCTGATTGTAGAGAACTTTGTGAGCAAGCTATGGATGCATTTATTCGTGTTTGGTCTCATCTTGGGAAACACTCAATCAAAACGTACAGAATTTGGGGAAAAGTTCCTATTCCTAAATGTTTGGAAAGTTCTGCATTTGCAGTTGCAATGTATCAAAAAGTTAGGACGTCACTAGATGATAACTCTAAACTCAAGGCTGATTTTTTAGTTACTGATGAAGCACATATTGCAATAACTCCAACTTATTCAGACACAATTAACAAACTCAAAGAAAGACGTACAAGACAAACTCGTATTATGGGGCTTACTGCAACACCAGGACGAGGATTTGGAATGATTGAAGAAAATGAAGTTCTTGGATCATTTTTTAATTTTAATATAATAGGAATTGATGATGAAGGAGGTACAATTGAACATCTTCAACAAAAAGGTGTGTTGGCTAGATGTCAAAGAGAGGTTTTAAACCCTGAAATAGAATATACATTGACAAAAGAAGAATGGGAAAAGATAGGTAGGAATTATGAATTAGAGTTTCCAGATGGACTTTTAGAAACAATTGCAAATGATCAAAAACGTAATCTTAAGATCATACTACGTTTACTCAAAATGACTGATGAATACAAGAGGGTAATAGTATTTTGTGGTAGTGTACATCAATCAAAATTATTAGCAAGTTTTATTGATACTTGTGGTTATCCTGCTGCTTATGTTGATGGTACTAGCCCTGAAGCATATCGAAAAGATGTTGTACACAAATTCCAAAATGGCAACATACAATTTCTTTTTAATTACAATGTATTTACTGCTGGTTTTGATGTACCTCAAATTGATGCTGTAGTAATTGCTAGACCAACAAAGTCTGTTGTATTATATGGTCAAATGATTGGACGTGGAATGAGAGGTCCACAGCTTGGGGGTACTACTGTATTTACACTAGTAGATGTAGTTGACAATATACTTACAGAGTATGGTGGGCTTGATACTGTATATGAATATTTTACAGAATATTGGAAATAGAATCTCAAGTAATTTCTATTTAATTTTGTATATTCTTTGAGAATGATGTGGTCTATCAATTTTATATTCCCCATTTCCTAATTTCTCAAACCACTCTAGTAATACCTGTACATTTCCAGTAAGTTCACGTCTACTCGGAACAGGTACATCAGTACAATTATTCTGTATCCACTCTTTTATTCTACCAAAGTATGCTTCTGGAGCAATAAATTCATTGATTTTCTGAATAAATGGGTGTGAAAAAAATTCTCTAGTTAACGTTTTAACAAATTCATTCTTTGATAAATTTAAATTAATTCCATAATTAACAATATCATGAATTATACACGCAGATGTGTTTGAATCCTCTGATGGTTCTTTACCCTGCATAATTCTTGTATATCCTAGTATGAGGTCATCTACATTATGTGTCATTGGTAGGTCTGAGATTAAAAAACAATCTTTTTTAACTTGAGGAATAACATCTTCAAGGTTTATTTCTAGAGTTTTCTTTATTGGATTGGCACCAACCCATTTTTTTAATTCGTAATAGATATAATCATTTATTAGATTTGACTCTTTTCGAATTTTTTCAAAAACTAGACAATCTTTGTAATCTAGGCATTCTATTTTAACTGCAGCTTCATGATTGCCATCTACAAACATTCCTCTGTTTGTTATATTACCTGTGGCAAGTACTGCACTCTCTAAATTCACTGAATAAATCTTTAGGTGTAAATCAGAGTTTACATATAAACTGATATTGTGTTTTTTACAGTATGGGTAAAGTTCAAGTTCTGATGAACCAAATTGGAAATCATGTATATTCCAAGTAGTAATTATGACTACTTTACTATGTATGTTATACAACAGTCTATCCAAAGTAGCAGTCTTGATATATGGTGCAAAGATGAATATTGTTTTTAGTTGAGGATCACTACACTCAAAATACTTTCTAACATATTCAAATATTGGACTATGAATAAGGTTTGACAAGTATGTGTTGATTAATCCTGTATTGGTTTTAACAGTTTTCATACATTGAATAGCGAGAAATATTCTGTATTGACACACATCAAAATTCCTTAAATCATATGGCTTGAATTAAAATTTTAGATAGATTCAATTTGTATCTATTGTATGTGATATCCCAGTTGATTCATTTCCCATCGATGAATCTATTCCTGCCATTTTACACAACATGATGAGAATGCTATGTAATTATAAATACGAATTACATTAACATGTGGGTAAATCATGGTATTCGGAGTAATTGTCTATAGTATGCAGAAATCATTTATGATGAATTTGAGACTAGTGGTCTAATCTTGAGAAAACTTTATGACAGAGCCATATTATTCATAAAACTATTGAATTTCGATATTGCATCTGATGATGAATTTGAGAGAGTCTTTTTAAACATAATAGGCATGAGCGTAAAAGACAACACCTACAAATTTGCAATGGCTAGATTTCTATTAGATTATAGCAACAGATATGATAAATTACATATAGATTATTCAACTATTGCAGCATATTTTTTAAAATATTATTGGACCCAAGTATGTAAATTAAAGATGAAACATGCATCACAACGTAATAAACAACCTGAAATAGTGACTATTATAGAACGTGAATTTACAAAACCATACTATCCACAAACATTTAACAAAATAAAGGTAAAGGAACCTAAAAAAATCTCAAGATGTGTTGCTCAAATAGAAAAAAAATGCTTTCATAACGTTGTATGGAGATTTCAAAAAGTCAAAGTTAACAAATCTGTAGAATCTAAATTATTTTTTGATTATAAAATTGCCAGAGTTGTCAATTCAAATAAGAAATACGTAGATTTAGATTATGGGATATATCTAAATCCAAATGCAATGCAATTCTTGAAAAAATTTAATGTTTTATTGATGAGATCCGTTATATTAGAATGGGCAAAATTTCTTGAAAGCCGGAACGTTGGACTTCCAAAAGTAATACTAAAAACAGATGGTGAAAAAATTCCCAGAGGAAATCTAACTAAATATCGACAGTTATTGGAACCTTTCTTCCCTGATTGTTTTTACTGTGGATGTTCTCTTTCTTCAGATAAAAGACAAACTCATGTCGAACATGTAATTCCATTTGATTATATCGCAGAGGATGATATATGGAATCTAACTCTTGTGTGTCAAAAGTGTAATTTGAAGAAATTGGGGGCACTACCACCCAAAGATTATCTCAAAAAACTAATTATACGAAATAAAGAATATAGTGTACAAATACCAGAATTAGAAAAATCACTTGTAAGATTAGATATGGATTTTGAGAAAACTATCAGAAGACACTATGATAATGCACACACTCAAGGATACATGATTGTAAAGAAATTTCTATGATTTATTGTTCACACATCTACAAGATGTAGTAAAAATATAAAAATAACAAATACGGATGCTCCTGAACGAAGAAAAGTGGTTACCAAGCGGTTAAAGACAGGCTGATGAAACGTATGGGTAAAAAAGACTGTATCCATAAAACCTGTGGGTAAATCATACAATAGACCTGTAGGTATAGTAAAAAATAGTACAAAAAGTATCATCATGCATAAAAATAAAAAACAGACTTTAATTTATTATACCTAATGTAAGTACCATTGTATTACCTAAATCCACTAAATTCTATCTATAAATCCTATGATGATCTACAATATTTTTAAATAACAACATATTAAAAAATCACATGGGTGATCGTATTGGGTGAATTGGAAGACGAGGTATTGGAAACTATGAAAAAAACGTATATTGATGTTCCCAATCCAGTTGAAGCAACTAACAGTAGATTGTTCTTAAAACCTCTTAAATTTTATTATAAAAGACTACTTGAAAGTATGTAGCCTGAAAGAGATGATATTGAAGTAAAAACAGATGTCAAGCTATATGGGGTATATGCACCAAAAATAGTAGACGTTGCGATTATTTTCAGAAAATAACGGTCCTTTGTTAGTTATTTCAATAAAAAGCCAAATGACTTCAATCAGCTAAAAATTTTCAAATTAATTATGAAGAATTAATTGGTGATGCAATAAATTTGCGTGAAAATATCCTTATCTTGTTATGGGGTGTTGTATTTGTTCCTACTGAGTGGGATCCGATCTGATGTGCCAGATGAAAATTTTGATGTTACAAAATACCGTAGGTTATTTTATAGACTCAGTCATAAGAAAAATCGGAGTATTGGAATCGATTATGATAGGAGTTTACATGATAAAAATATAAAATATGAACATATATCTATATTAGAAATTGATTTTCATAGTATCCTATTTCTACTTCAGAGTCTTATGAGAGATCTGAGGATTTGTTGTCATTTATTCCAAATATGTATAATACTCTTAAAGATAGATTACCAGATTTAGGGTTAGATGATGATAGTAGTCGTGTTTGCTTCTAGTTAAAATAGTGAAATTTTACCTAAAATATAATACAACTAGAATTACATTATATGATGAATTCTACAAAATTGGACTATTAAAAAATAAAAAAATATAGGGGTTCAAAGGTACCCCAATAGTTCACTGTGATATTTAGATGTCTTTACTAGAATCAACTTTCAAACTTTTGATTTCGCACCCACCATGTATACGAATCCGGTCGGGCCCGTTTTATTAACTATTTATCAGATAAATATAATCCTGATACTTTATCCCATTTGCCTTTTTCTTCTTTTACCCATAGGAATTTTTTTTGCAAGGCAGATGTATAGAGTTTCTCCCATTGCATATCTACCTCTGAAGACCATGATTTGAATATACGTGGATCGATATAATTTCGAAGTGACGTACCAATATTATAATCCATGGTCTTCTCTGTAAGACTAATTTGCAACTGTGCTTTCTCTAATCTCTCTGCATGTTTTTCTTTACGTTTTTTAATCATCATTTTGGCTTTATGAATTCTACTTACCTTGGCAGTCTTTTGTTTTGTTGACTTTGGTTTGGAATTTTTTGCCGCCTGTAATGATATCTCTGCTTTCCTCCATGTGTTACTGTTCTTTATCTTTTTGAGGGTGTCTTTCTTCTTTTGAAGTGATTTTGCAAATGTCTTTGGGATGGTTCTTTTATGATTGCACATAATAGCAGCTTCAAGATTTGATATCTTTGCTAAATAGAGTTTTTTAGCCGCAGACTCTGATGAGACATTTTTATTCATACTGAGTGATTTTGCTACCACTTTGGACGCAAGATATGTCCTAAACACTTTCGCAGACAATCCTTCTAATATGCTAGAATAGTATTTATTCACCTGACGTGATGTGATATTGCCAAAAATCTCTTCTTTTGGCTTTTTGTCTTTTATGATTTTTTTAAGATTTGTATATAGTTGATTATTTTTATCATTCTTCTTTATCTCTTCTTTCCATCTGATACTATCTTTGCCGAGAAAATCAAACAGTATACCATCCGGTGTTATCTTAATGTGCTCTGTGCGTAGTGTTGTGGCTCCAACGGTATCTGCTTCCTCGGGATCTTTTTCATCCCCTACTCTCATTGCTGTTGTATAAATCAAAAAGCATATGGTTGCAATTGTACGCTTAGTGTTATCCTTTGATGTCATATCTTTGATCATGTGTTTTTCTATATTTTTAATTGATTTAGACAGATTTACTGCCTTGTTGTACTTTGATTTGTCTTTATCTTGTTTAAAATCTGCAACATCAGCAAGCCAAATGTATTTGTGTGATTTTGTTAATGAATCAATCCAATACGCAAGCCATGTTGCTTCTTGATTGTGCTCTATTTTCTTCCAATCGCCCTTTGGTATTTTTGAGTTTTTACCAAGATTTAACACAACATCTTTTTTTGTAATACGTACTTTCCATTTTCCTCGCAATGGGTGCTGACCTCTTCCAATAAAAATTCCTGGTGGTTCTGCCATGTAATTTGCAATATCTGTTTCTTTACCGTCAATAATTGCTATACCATATTCACTTTTCATCTTTTCACGAATATTTTTTCTCTTTGTTGCAATTTCTTTCCTCTCTTCTTTTGTCATTAGATCTTTGGCGTCTTTTTCTTTATCCACAACTCTATATGCTCTGGAAAAATCTATATCTGAATATTTGATATTTTTCAAGTTCACAGGCAAGGTCTTAGCAAAATCATTTGTAAAATTCTTTTGAAATACTGAATCTTGAACATATGGCGTATCTTTCTTTTTAGCCCATTGGTATACCATCTCCTCTTGAAATAGGTTAATTTTAATTTCTTTTCCTTTTAATTTAATTTTAATATTTTTTGTTTCAAATTCTGGTGGGAATAATATTCCGTTATGTTGTAATGTCTTCCATTTTTTCTCTTTTTTCATTTACATTTTGTATTTTTAACTACTAGATAAAAATTGAACTGTGAATTGTTATGTTTTCTACTAATTTCATTTGGTTTTGTATATTTTTGATATATTTAGGCATGAAAAAATACAATTTTTTTTTTAGAAATTAAAAATTATGTTTATTTTTTTTATTTTTAGTAAATTTATCTACAATGTATCTAGTTATATACTAGTTGTTTTCAGACAAAATATGGCAAAAGCAAAACGCACAATGTCAAAAAGTAAAACAACACGTCGTACAAAACGTAAAGCAACAACTACCAAACGTAAAGCAACAACTACCAAACGTAAAGCAGCACCAAAACGTAAGGCAGCATCTAAACGTAAAGCAGCACCAAAACGTAAGGCAGCATCTAAACGTAAAGCAGCACCAAAACGTAAGGCAGCATCTAAACGTAAAGCAGCACCAAAACGTAAGGCAACAACTTCAAAACGTAAAACGAAGAGAACAACCAAAAAATCTACGACAACAAAAAGAACGACAAAGCGTAAAACCATGAAACGTTCTTCTACTGGAAAAACAAAATCTAGAAGAAAAGCGTCATCATCACGATCAAAATCACGATCTAGAACTCGTTCTAGATAGATTTTAATCTCCAAATACTCATGTATCTCTGATACAATTTGTTTAGACATTCTTTTTAAACAAGACACTCTCAATTTTTATTAATTCAAAAATATATCTTAAAACTCATTGAAAATTTCTTTCTTTAAATAATTTTCAAATTCTAAATCTGATTTTGTCTTTTTCGCTTCTGCAAACATTGCTGCATCATTTCCTACGGTATATCTGGGCTCTGTATCTACCTGTTGTATTTTTTTCAGCACAACGTCGGCCACACTCTGTGGTGATGTTCCCATTTCTGCCATTAGTTTTGCCCCATCTAACATTGTTTGGTTAATCTGCTTATATGGTGAATCTGATCTGCTTTTTGCAATCTTCATAGAATCAATAAAATCTGTTTTGATCACTCCTGGCTCTATTAGAATAGTTTTGATTCCAAACTTGCCCAATTCATATCTCATACATTCACTTAGACCTTCGAGTGCAAATTTTGAACTAGCATATGCAGATGATGCAGGAAAGCCGATTCTACCTGCAATTGAACTAATGTTAATTATCACACCACTTTGTTGCTTGCGCATATGAGGAATGACACATTTGACTAGTCTTACTATGCTGAAAAAATTAGTCTCAAACTGTTCCATGTATTCTTTCACTTCTACCTCCTCAATACACCCAAACATTGCATACCCTGCATTATTCACTAGTATATCAATTCGTGAATCTTGTAATAATATTTCGTCAATTACTTTTTGCACCATTTGTGGATCTGTAACATCCATGTGTAATACTTGGATTGGTAATGAATCGGATTCTGCAGTTTTTTGAAGTTCTCCTGCATGTTCCATATTGCGTACAGTAGCATATGTCTTGATTCCGTCTCTTGCCAACGCTAATGATATCTCTCGTCCGATTCCCCGAGAACTACCAGTGACCAATGCTATTTTCTGCATGATTAATACATGTTGATGTTGTATTTATCTAGTGTATATGCTCCTACCAAATATATCGTTTTTATATTTCTAAAGTAATTAAATTCTCCACATGTAAAATTGATGTTATATTCATAAACTTGTATATTTTTTAGATGACTTTGACGTTATTTTTGCAAATATTTAATTTTGAATACATTTGTTAATTATGTATGCAAGATGTAATGTTGAATATCATGAATGGTGAGTGGATAATAATTTTTTTTGTCACTATAGTTTTGCTTTTAGGAACTAATCGTCTTCCTGAAGTAGCAAAAAAATTGGGTAAGATCAAAACAAAGTATACAAAAATGAGTACTGATATTAGAGATGGATTAGATCAGGCAACTAATTTAAAAATTGATTCTACCCTGCCAGTAGATAATGAACGGAAAAAATTAGAAATTATTGCAAAATCTATAAATCTTGACTCAACAGATATGGACACTATATCACTACAAAAAGCAATAGATGAAAAAATGAATACTTTTACCTAGTCTATTTTATTTAATGCGTTTTTTGCGAATTTATAATACTCTGGCACAATTTCATACCCAATAATTTTTCTCTTTTTCATTTTTCCAATACGTGCGACTTGACCTGATCCTAAAAATGGATCCAATACAACATCTCCTTTTTTACTAGAGTAATCTAAAATTTTCTCTACAATCTCTTGTGGCAGTTTGGTCGGTGTCTTTTCACGATTACTCCAATACTCTCGTTTGATATACCAAACATCTTCCTTGTCCTTATAATGAAGACTCTTTCCTTGATCATCTTTTTGTTCTTGTCTAAATCTTACAAATGGATAAAAGATACGTTTTTTTGGATTTTTACAGACATAGATACAATGATAATGTGATGAGACAAACCTCTTTTTGGTTACCACTCCGAATTGATATTTCCATATTATATGATTAATTGTGGTAAATCCTAAATTATCGATTACAACAAGAATGTCTTTGAGATTATTCCATCCTGAAAAAACATACATGCTGCCTGAATCGGCAAGTACACGATAAGCCTCTTTCATCCAGTTATTAGTAAATTTGGGATAGTCTTTTGCCTTGATTTCATTATACCCTTCAAGCACATTTGATGATTTTCTATTATAGTTTGCTCGATTGGCCTTAAAATCTATTGCAAATGGCGGATCTGTTATTATTAGATTAATTTTACCTGTAGGAATATTTTGCATTCCTGCAATACAATCCATATTGTAAATTTTATTAAATTTGTGTATGGCCAATTACATCGCCCTCTTTTGAAATTTATTTTTTGAATAGATAGATGACATAGTTATGAAGAATATATTAAATCTAACTTTATTAATTTTTAGTTCTGTATAAAAACATGCATAATTGTAGTATTTACAACAAATTCTCACATTACTCAATTCACATATTAATTATTTAATAATTTTAGATTAACTCAACTAGATTAAATGAATTCTGACCGATGTATATTTTTAAAATCTTTTTTAACGATCTAGTTCTTTGAAATATCATGGATGGTTTTCTGATTGGTCGGTTTCAACCATTTCATCTAGGTCATATGAATGCAGTTGATTTTGCTCTGACAAAGGTAAATCAACTTTTCATTGGTATTGGAAGTTCCAATAAATCTAATCAAATTCGTAATCCATTTACTGCAAAAGAGCGAGCACAGATGATTACACTATCTCTAAATGAGTCACAGAAGACTCGTATCAAACTCTATGAGATTCCAGATGTAAATAATCATGAAAAGTGGGTATCGTGTATTGCTGAAATAGTTCCAAACTTTGATGTATTATTTACCAACGATTCTACAACTGCTAATATCTATACTACACGAAACATGTCTGTTATTACAATTGATATGGTTGCACGTCCTAAACTGTCTGGTACTAATATTCGTAATTTGATATTACAGAGGGGTAATTGGGTTAATCTAGTTCCGCTAGGAACACAAGATGTCTTGAAAAGAATTGATGCACAAGAACGTATACGATTAATTAATGATAATTTTGATATCGTATAGTTTTTCAAGTAAAATTTTTAGATGAGATGTTTATTTTTAAATTATTGACTCGTCGTAGTAATTATGATATATTGGGAGTACCGTATGACTCTACTGATGAAATAGTGCGAGAGAAATTTCGAGAACAAGTGCTACTTCATCACTCTGATCGTGGCGGTGATGATGAAAAATTTCTAATCATAAAGACTGCCTACGAAGAACTCAAACTTGGGAAAAAATATCCAAACTCTTTCTCACAAAATACACTCAATACAAAATTTTATGATCTCGATGAGGAAGAACAAAGAAGGCATAATTTGATTCTAGCAAGTAATGTTGCCAAAGATATCCAAGTTGCACAAAAATGGGTTGAAGACTTGATTTTGCACGGATGTGTTGACAAACGATTGTTCGGCTCTAGTGAACTTGGAGAGATTGAAATGGAGATTCAAGCAAATAAAACGTTATTCATTCGTGGTAAATATTGGGCAGGAAATTTTGAATATGATGGAACTATACTGATGAGAGGTAGCATAACTAGCCCATATTTTTTACCATATGCTGATTTTAAAACAAAAATCATTGTAAAGAATGGAAATTTTATACTACACAACCCACTTGCAAATAACTATACTGTCGAGTCTGGCTCTATTATAATTGCCAATAATGGAGATATCCAAGTAGGGGATGTTACAGGTAGAAAAGAATCTCTTCCGGATCCGAATGGTCGAGTTGGAGTGACTATACTGTGTGAGCATTTTACACAGTTGTATGCCCCAAACGGAAAAATTATAGCTGGAGATGTATGTGAAACTGTTATTTTAGAAGGTGATGAGATTATATTACAAAATTTATCTGATAATGTTCGAATAAGAGGGAAGAAAATTTTGATTTATGGTGCAAAGGTAACACATGATGTTGAAATTACTCTATTAGATTATGGCATGATTAGATTTTATGATAAAGGGTCAGGATTCGATATAAGTGATGATGCTATTTTAAAATTAGAGAATGGGAAAAAATTTAGGTTACGTGATCTAAAGGTTCGTAAATTTATAAGCTGATGGTGGTAATGATATCACTTTTGAATACTTGAATGAGTTAAAATGACATTACATGTAGCAAACAGGTTCTATTAACTTAAAATTTACAAATTACTAGAGTAGGATGATGGTTTATGTAATTTTCCATAAATTCTCAATTTGGCGTATTTTTTGAAATTAACGGTAATTTTATTTTCATAATGTCTACTATTCTCTTAATAACTATTCGACCACAACTTTACAGAACTTGTAAACAAATTGAATAAATAATACTAAAATATTCTAAATTCATGATGAACAAAGTTGGCAAAACATTACACATGGCTAAAAGCAGCAGAGTAATCGTTCAGTTGGAGGAGTTTATGCCAGAGGGAACTATTCTATGTGACTCTGATGGAAATCGTATGTTAAAGGTTTATGAAATAATTGGCAAAGTCGATTCTCCTTTTGCATCTTGTATTCCTATGATTGATTATACCAAAAAACACGATGATGTTGCAGTGTATGCCGTTTCGGCACAAAACAATTCAGAATCGAAGAATTCTAAACGAAAACGTAAACACTATTGATACTTGAAAACTAATTTATCTCTTCTAATTATTATCATTGCTATTATTATTGTGCCAAATATGGCGTACAACATGTATGGCGTTGATTCTGAAAATCCCATTGACAAAAACCCTGCAAAAAATGGTCCCATTGTCCAGCCTATACCAAATATTGTCTCATACGCCCCTATTGCCCCACCTGATTCATTTTTACCAATCTTGTTGAGAATTATGTCCAAACTAAGAGGGAAGAATATGCTAAATCCAAAACCAAAAAGTAACATGATACTGATAAACCACCAAAAATCACCTGGTATTGAAGACATTGCAAGGGCTATTGTAATACTACAAATTATTAAAAGTAAAGATATCTTTGTTCTCTTTTTGAAGAAATTTGCACAAATTAATGTAGCCACACGTGACATACCGAAGATAAAAAACATAACCTCAATCTCAACTAGCGAAAATGCATTGTCGTGTAGGTATGCAGGATATACTGCAAGTATGGTTCCAAATGATATGGTGCAGAAAAATAACATTGAGATGATTTCCGGGAATTTAAGCAATTTACGAATGGCATTAAATGAAAAATATATGCGTCTGTGCCTCATATACGTAATTTTCTTGTTTGGTTTTATGCCAAATAATATCGTAGATGCTAGAATAAACATGGATACTTGAAATAATGTTGTATACGTTGCATCAAATCTATCAAATAGTATCCCTCCCAAAAATGGCCCGATCATAAATCCTGTAATGAATAATCCTGAAAATTTAGCTAAATTACTGACCCGTGAACTTGGTGTACTAGAATTAGATATGATGGCCTCAGACGATGGCCAAAAAAAGGCATGTGCCACACCTGCGATTATTCGTGATATTATAACATCTGGAATGGATTGTGCTAATGTTAAAATGTACACAGATAGAGTGTTGAGAATAATCCCAATTGATAATAATCTTGAATTATTAAATCTGTCAAGTAGAATACCGACAAGAATTGGAATAAACATGTAAGGTGCAAAATTTGCAAAACCTACAAACCCAATATCTACATACGATGCTCCCAATACATCTTTTGCAAATATTGGGATAATGGGACCTTGCAGTCCGTATGAAATCCCTATGATTAATCCTGTGAGATTAACGATGAATAGCGTTTTCATTTATATGCTGCAACCATTATTGCTGCGCCAAGTACATTTGTGTTGTATTCAACACGTGAAAATTTTTCTAATAATAGTGATTTTAATATTTTATTTTGTGGCCAATGTTTGTATGTCTCGTATAACGCACCAAATTTTAAACCCAATTTGCCACCAATTATACATGCTACCAGTGGCAAAATTGCACGAAGATATACTGCAACACCACATCTAATGATTTGATTATCTGGTTTGCCCAAATCTACAATTACCCAACACCCATTATTCTTCAGCACCCTGTGCATCTCTGAAATTGCTACTTTGAGACTCTGTGCATCACGAATAGAGTATCCACACATGACAACATCAAACTGCTCATTTTGAAATGGTAAATATTCAAATATCCCACATGATAAATCAGGTGATGTATCAAAATGAGATTCAGCACCCTTGAGCATCTGTAATATTGGATCATACATTATGATACGTGTCTTTTCACCCAGTATTTTTTTAACAGTTTTTGACATATTTCCAAATCCAGAACCTGCATCTAATATGGTATTGTTCTCTCTTACCACTTTGGATATTCCTTTGTATCTTAAATCCTCATCCTTGCCAAATGAAATAAAAGAGTTTACTCTGTCATAAACCGGTATGATATCCTCTAGTACTTTTATAATATCATTCCATTTATTTCCAAGTCCCGGCTCCATAATTAATTCATCATCATTGTGAATATATTTGAATGATGTATTGTTTCATTTTTTATCTATGTTCTAGTCTTGAAATTCATAATTTTCTTATTATTTCTTGATATGATTTTACAAAAGTTTATTATATGAATACTTAAAATTCCACTATCTTGGTACTTGCAAAACAAATATTTGATGATTCCATCAAGACTAGTCATAAAATAATTACTGAAGAACAATCAAAATCTATATTAAAACAATATGGAATTAACGTACCTAAATTCCAACTAGTCAAGACTGAAAAACAGGCACGCACTGCTGCTAAACAAATCGGATTCCCACTAGTGATGAAAGTTGTCTCACCACAAATTTTACACAAAACAGATGTTGGTGGTGTAGTGGTAGGTCTTGATAATCTTGATTCTGTGATTAAAGAATTTAGAAAGATGAATAAAAAGTTTTCAGCCAAGAAAAAGATTGAGTTTAAAGGAATACTGCTTGAGAGAATGACACCTAAAGGAGTAGAGATGATTGTGGGTTTACAAAATGATCCACAGTTCGGTCCTGTGATCATGGTGGGTCTTGGCGGTGTACTGACTGAAATTTTCAAAGATGTGTCATTTCGAATGCTACCAATAACAACAAGTGATGCAAAATCCATGATATCTGAATTAAAGGGAAAACAACTATTTCGTGGATTTCGAGGTAGTACACCAATTGATCTAAACATGCTTGCACGTGCTTTGGTAAAGATTGGCAAATTAGGTATTAATCATGCCTCTCACTTTAACAGCATTGATTTTAACCCAATCATGGTGTATCCGAAATCATACGCTGTTGTAGATGCAAAGATTATTCTTCATAAAAATATACAAAAAAACTCTATATCCAAAGCTCTTCCAAACTCTAAATTTATAGAGACATTTTTTACTCCAAAATCTGTTGCTTTGGTGGGGGCATCAAATACCATTGGGAAAATTGGCAACTCTGTCTTGGATAGTCTTGCAAAACATGATTACAAGGGTAAGGTGTATCCTGTTAACCCAAAACAGAAAAAGATCATGGGGCTAAAATGTTATCCCTCTATTGCCGCAATTCCAGGCAAGGTTGATCTTGTAGTAATATCTGTAGATCTATCTATTACAAAACCGGTATTACTTGACTGTGCTAAAAAAAATATTCATAATGTGGTTATCGTCTCTGGCGGTGGTAAAGAACTTGGTGGACAGCGAGCAAAATATGAAGAAGAAATTAAACAACTATCTGCCAAATATAAAATTCGTATTATAGGGCCTAATTGCATTGGTATGTTTAATGCAGCTAATCGTCTTGACTGTGCATTTCAAGGTCAAAAGAGAATGGTCAGAGCTAAACTGGGTAATGTTGCAATTTTGTCACAAAGCGGTACCATGGGGATTAGCTTTTTAGAATCTGCCAATTCGTTTGGATTATCAAAGATGGTAAGCTATGGTAATAGATTTGATGTGGATGAGGCAGATTTGATATGGTACTTGGCCGGTGATCCACAAACCAAAGTAATCGCATTATATGTTGAGGGATTCGGCGATGGTCGTAAATTTATAAACACTGCAAAGAAAATCATCTCGCAGACAAAGAAACCTATTGTGATTTGGAAGAGTGGTCGATCTTTGGTTGGGGCAAAACAAGCTGCATCTCATACTGGCTCTCTTGGAGGCTCTAACTCTATTATTATGGGGGCTCTGAAACAGGCAGGTGTGATATCTGTTGATGGGTATCATGAACTTGTGGCAGTTACAAAAGCTCTTGCTTGGCAACCTAAATCCAAAGGTAACCGTGTTGCCTTGTGTAGTAATGGTGCAGGACCTATGATTGGAGCAATTGATCATTTTGAGCGATTAAATTTAACTTTGGCCAAAGTTACAAATAGTACACGTAAAAAAATGATCAAGCACTTTCCATCAACTTATGTGATTGGTACAGGAAACCCAGTCGACGTGACTGGTGGGGCTAACGCAGATGACTATAGATTTACAATTAAAGCGTTCATGGACGATCCTAATGTCGATATTATTATGCCTTGGTTTGTATTCCAAGATGATCCTCTTGAAGAGATTATAGTAAAATATTAGTCTGAATTTGGTAAAATACGTAAAAAACCCATATTGATTGGTGGTACAGGTGGTCCATACACACAAAAAATATCTGCACAGATTGAATCTTTTAATCTACCTGTATACGATGACATACTTTCTTGGGTAGCTGCAGCATCTGCCCTGTCTTCTCATAAACACTAATCTTGAATTCTCTAATGTTCTTTTCTTAATCTGCTCAAACTGTAATACCTTACAAAACTAGAGCGTTTTGTCCCTAGAATTACACACGTGATATAATTACTAATCAATATCATATCCCCTGTGATGAATGTCTAAATTCTAAATACTATACCACTCAATATGTTCATTGTGTGATGATATTGATAATGTTTTTTTATTAAATTTGTAACTCTAGTCTAGTACTTTGATTGCACTTGGATGGTATAGTCACTTTTTTTGATTTACTCTAGTAAATTGTTGGGGATTTCAGTTAACACTAATCACAATTATTTATATATGATTTCTATTGTTTTTGAAATTATAGTAGTAACTATAACATTAAAAAAACTAAATAATAAAAATATTGTGTGGAAAATCTATTTTGTAGAGAAAGAACTGCCACAAGAACAAGATTTTGTAACATTTGGATTATTTATTTTAAAACCAAATCCCATGAGACTCTCGATATAATCAACGTTGGCCCCTTTCAGGTGATCAACACTGGTACTATCTACCAAAACCTTGATGCCGCTCTCTTTAATTATCTGATCGTCCTCTTCTACTGCTTTTTCAAATCCCATACCATAGCTCATTCCAGAGCATCCTCCACCCTGAATGTATATTCGTAGATATTCTGGATGTGTATCGTCTTCTTTCATAAATTCTTGAATTTTCTCTGCTGCTTTTGGTGTAATTGATATGAGTTTTTGTGTTTGTTCGGTAGTCATTCTAATTATTAATGGTATAATGATTATATAAAAATGTACTTGTTATTCATTAAAATATGGACATATTTCATAATTTTATTCCTAAATTAATACAAATGTGTCACGTTTGAGTAGTGTAAAGACCACACTAATTCATTCAATGCAGAGAATTTCATTTTTATATAATTATTATACCATATGATTACTATATACATTTGAATTAGGTTCTGTTGCAACATCAGGTGTTACTCATAAATCAATGAATTATAATTGTTATTATAAAAACAGTGAATTATGCCACAAATGTGTTCACAAATTGTAACGAATCAATAATGTATTTCCTTGTTCTGATGGCGGTCCTGATACAATCTTGGAATTATATTTTTTGCTTTTCATAACACTGCAACAGTTAGACATACTAGGGGACTCGCTCAGATGCCCATCTGCGATTTTATACGTCTCTTGCGTATATCTCTATTTGTGACATTCCGTTCTGCCTTGCTATTTTCAATACAAAATCTAATTTTCTTTGATAATCTTTAGCATTAGGTGTCAATGATTGAACGTGTTGAATCATTGTTTAAAACATTTGGTCATATGTTCTGTTGCATCTTTAGGATTTAATCGTAAACAATATTTAATAGAAATGCCTCCATCTATGGGCATCACAACAAATGATTGGAGTTTGAGTATGAGATATAATTCTCATTCTGAAGAATATTGTTGGAAAATGAAGAATTATGAAGAAGCGTTGATGAGATTATTCATAAATTTATTTAATGATACTAGTGGATATGGATGTGATCTCGCTGAAATTGAAAAATATATTGCTGATCATTTTGAAAAAAGTTTTAAACCTGTTACATCTGAAAATCATCCTTTCATATTAACTGCACTAGAATTACTATTAAAAGATAATAAATTAGAATGTAATTCTGTTGATCCTAAAAAGAAGTATTATGGAATTCCAATCATATCTAAGTTCAAGTATGAGTGTGATGTATGTAAGATTCGATTCTATATTTGAACCTGACATGCTTGATCCTAGTTCCTTTGCAAATCTAAACTGTAAAAATTGTGGTAAAGATATAGAGAATATTACATAGTTTCATAATCATGCAAACTTGCACTCTGTATCAAAGTATTCCACTTGTTATGACCCTTGACAATTATCTTTGCTCTCTTAGATGGTCTCTTATTGTCAATACCACTATACTTTTTGGCATAATTGTAATACACTGTCACACCATTAATAATCAGACTATCTTCTCTTCAATCCTCTAAACACTTTCCTACGATCACGAATCTCACCATTTAGACGCTCCATCATATTTAATCATATTGTGTTTCTCTGCCAAATACTCTTCTTGACGATTTACCCTATGATGGTAATCCATCTGTGATAAAATACTTGGGTGTTTTATTCCCAGTAATCAATTTAGTCAGTTTCAACAAATAATCTGCGTTGTGCTGAAATTTAGTATCGACCATGTCTTTAGCTAACCCAAAACGAGTGTCATTATTCATAGATGCAAATAGATATTTTGGCGTACCTGACACCTTTATTCATACTTTATCAGCACGAACTCAATTGCCAACACGTGGTATGATTTCATCTAGATATCTAGTTAACATTACAGGGTATTTGGCAATCCAGCGATTCATAGTAGAATGATTCACATCAGTATCAAACTCATAATGTGTTGAAATATCTCCAACTGACATACCTGAATAGTACATTTGTAATGCACCTGTAATTATTTTTGAATCAGATTGTTTACCCTCAAATTCAAAATTTGATGTAAAGCGTTTATTACAATCTAAACATTTGAATCATTGTATTTTTCCTTGTTTGTTGTTCCTCATACCATCTTTTTTGATATTACCTGAATTACAGTATTTACGCAGATTCAGTCTAGTCTATTCCATTATTCTAAAATTATTATTCGTATATCCTCTATTTGTAATCATTATACATTTGACTAATTGTATATACTTGCAATCTGCTCTTCGAATTGTGTGATTTTTACACACACATACACAAGTCCTTTACCTGTATAAGATTCAAAAACTTGCAAATGATTAATCACAGTACCGCTTACAATATCAGTATGATTAATTATTACACATCTTCCATCATTATTCATATTTGAAATATATCCTCCCTGGAATAATTTAATATTTACACTTTCGATTATTTGCATAATGTTTAGGTGAATTACTAGATATAATCAAAAACGCTTTCATCATAAATCAAAACAGGCTTTGAGGGTAAATCGAATGGAACATAATAGAGAAGAGAGGAGATGGAATTGGTCCACTTACATATGAAAATTACAGTGAAACTAGACCTAATACAAAAAGTAAACAGGAAAATGATGATTCATGAATTCTATTCTTTGATGTATGGGGCTGTGAATTCTAACTTGGAGACAGTATTGAAATTCAGATACAAAGGAGTAGTAGTGTATGCAGAACGACTATTTCTTTCTACAAAAAAAGGGTGTGATATATTCAAGAGATTATTTTTCAACTACTACAAACAATTTAATATATATTCGAATAATTCCATCAAAGAATAATGTCGCCTCTTTTGTGTATGGTGGTACAAAAATCATAGGTGATAATTTCAAGAATGGTTATACCGCTTTGGTTAGAATTAGATATCCTGAATCGACAGTGAATAGTTTTTTAATTAAAATTCTGAATGAGAATAATTTTGGATGTTTGCCTAGTCAGAGTATATGATGTCAAATGGAGGCTGAATTTCCTACTAAAGCCAAAGTAGAAAAAATTTTAAAAAACTGATGAATAGTCTATATGTGGATGATTCTAAACAAGGAGAAATAAAACGAATACGTAAATCTGAGAAAATAGAGAAGATGCGTAAACGAGATGAATTGCGTAAACCAGCACTTGGTAAAAGTGCAGTTAATTTTTAAAAATTATAAATATTTTATTAAAGTTCAAAAAAGAAGTTATGTGTATAACACCCAAAGTTGCAACAGAGCCCTGTCTATTGACCACTAGACAAACAATTATAAGTTATTATTTATTTTTAATAAATATTGCATAATTCCTATCATTCATCTGTGATGATTCTCTCTTTAACTGCTATTATCGTTCTCTCTGCCACTTTGCTCTTTCCACTAGATTCTGCTTTTGGACAAGCGATATCTACTAACAATGATGGTACTAGGTTAATTTATACTTCAGGTAGTATTGGTCTTGATCCTCAATTTACCTCTTTCAGTTACTTTGTCTAATGTGATGTCATCTTTTAGTTTTACTAATATTTCTCTAAACATAACTGCTTTCGGTAATGATGGATCCACCACTGCATACCTAGATGTATCTCCGCCCATATCTTACAGCACCGCTAATTTTTCAGTAACTTATAATCGTCCTGGCAGTCTAAGTATATTTGAATTTGGTAGTGTTAATTTTCAACGTAGTGGTCCTACTCCTGTACAAAACAATGTCATAGGTCCACCTAGTTTTAGTAGCGCATATACTGATACAACTGGTAGCAATATCACTGTTGTATTTTCTGAAAATATTGCAGTAGGTAGTACTACATTCCTTAGCGACTTTGCTATAATTAATTCATCCACTTCTATAGTTAGTATAACTAGTAATAATGCAACTTCTATAATTCTTTCACTAAACTCTACCCTATCCCTTGACGACTCTCCACTTTTATCATACAACGATACAGGCACAAATATCACTACTAGTCTACACCCTACTTTATCACTTGCAAACTTTACAAATCAACCAATCACTAATAATGTTCTACCGCCTCCAATCTTTGTTAACGCCTATACAAACCAGCGAGGTGACAGCATAATTGTCAACTTTGATAAAGTAGTCACTCTTATCAGTACCGCTTCTCCAACTGACTTTGCAGTAAATATTTCAGGTATTACTACAACTAGTATAACTAAACATAATGACACTGCAATCAATCTAACACTAGACTCTAGTATTTCATCCACATCATCATTAACACTATCATATAATCAAACAACCAGTAATATTACAAACGTAAATGATTTATCACTTGCAAACTTTATAAATCAACCAATCACTAATAATGTTCTGCCACCCCCAATCTTTGTTAACGCCTATACAAACCAGCGAGGTGACAACATTACTGTCAACTTTGATAGAGAAATCACTCTTACCAATACCACTTCTCCAACTGACTTTGCAGTAAATATTTCAGGTATTACTACAACTAGTATAACTAGACATAATGACACTGCCATCAATCTAACACTAGACTCTAGTATTTCATCCACATCATCATTAACACTATCATATAATCAAACAACTAGTGATATTACAAACGTAAATGATTTATCACTTGCAAACTTTATAAATCAACCAATCACTAATAATGTTCTGCCACCCCCAATCTTTGTTAACGCCTATACAAACCAGCGAGGTGACAACATTACTGTCAACTTTGATAGAGAAATCACTCTTACCAATACCACTTCTCCAACTGACTTTGCAGTGAGTATTTCAGGTATTGCCACAACTAGTATAACTAAACATAATGACACTGCCATCAATCTAACACTAGACTCTAACATTCCACCTGCATTATCATTAACACTATCATATAGTCAAACAACTAGTAATATTACAAACGTAAATAATTTATCACTTGCAAACTTTATAAATCAACCAATCACTAATAATGTTCTGCCACCCCCAATCTTTGTTAACGCCTATACAAACCAGCGAGGTGACAACATTACTGTCAACTTTGATAGAGAAATCACTCTTACCAATACCACTTCTCCAACTGACTTTGCAGTAAATATTTCAGGTATTACTACAACTAGTATAACTAAACATAATGACACTGCCATCAATCTAACACTAGACTCTAGTATTTCATCCACATCATCATTAACACTATCATATAATCAAACAACTAGTGATATTACAAACGTAAATGATTTATCACTTGCAAACTTTATAAATCAACCAATCACTAATAATGTTCTGCCACCCCCAATCTTTGTTAACGCCTATACAAACCAGCGAGGTGACAACATTACTGTCAACTTTGATAGAGAAATCACTCTTACCAATACCACTTCTCCAACTGACTTTGCAGTAAATATTTCAGGTATTACTACAACTAGTATAACTAGACATAATGACACTGCCATCAATCTAACACTAGACTCTAGTATTTCATCCACATCATCATTAACACTATCATATAATCAAACAACTAGTGATATTACAAACGTAAATGATTTATCACTTGCAAACTTTATAAATCAACCAATCACTAATAATGTTCTGCCACCCCCAATCTTTGTTAACGCCTATACAAACCAGCGAGGTGACAACATTACTGTCAACTTTGATAGAGAAATCACTCTTACCAATACCACTTCTCCAACTGACTTTGCAGTGAGTATTTCAGGTATTGCCACAACTAGTATAACTAGACATAATGACACTGCCATCAATCTAACACTAGACTCTAACATTCCACCTGCATTATCATTAACACTATCATATAGTCAAACAACTAGTAATATTACAAACGTAAATAATTTATCACTTGCAAACTTTATAAATCAACCAATCACTAATAATGTTCCATTTTTTGATTTACCTTCCTTGTGGGATACTAGACAGAAAATTACTATTAACAGTAACCAAATAACTACAATTCTTCAAAACTTTACCCTTCTAGTAAGTATCTCTGATTCTGCTTTGAGCAATTCATCTGTTCTACCTAACGGAGCTGATATTATTTTCACTAGCAGTGATGGATTTACTATATTACCGCATGAAATTGAGTCATTTACTAATAATGCTACTATCGGTACTCTAGTAGCTTGGGTTCGTCTACCTACTTTGAGCAGTACCAGTGATACCATACTCTACATGTATTATAATGTCTCATTAGCGACAACTATTATACATGATAATGTTTGGGACTCAGACTATGAAATAATTTATCACATGGATCAATCCACTTTTGGTGCACAATCTACACTAGACTCATCAGGGAATAATCGTCATGCAACACCACTATTTGAAGGCTCTACTCCCTTTGACTCTAATGATTTAGTATCTGCACAAATTGGTAATGGAATAAACTTTGATGGAGTAGACCACGCCAACGGTGTTTATCTTGAACTTCCAGACTTGACAGCTAGTCTATTCTACAATACAAACTTTACCATCTCGGTATGGGCAAATATTGATGTCCTTAAAAATTGGGCTAGAATCGTTGATTTTGGCAAGGGTCAGGATGATAACAATATTCTAATTGCTGCCCATCGCACTAACCCGCATTTGAGATATGATATGCGACAGGGTACCAGCTCTGATGGTGTCACAGCTAGTGATATTTTGCAGACAGGTCAATGGGCATACTTTACAGTTGTACATGAATCATCAGGTACAGCAACTATCTACAAAAATGGCGCCTCAATTACTAGTGGTGCTGTGCATACATCTCTTGATGAGAATAGAGCATCAAACTATATCGGAAGATCCAATTGGGGAACTGATTCCTACTTTGATGGCAAATTCGATGAATTCCGACTATCCTCTACTGCTCGCTCTGCAGACTGGATTGCAACAGAGTATGCAAATCAAAACTCTCCTTCTACTTTCTTAACTTTCTCTGCACCTGAAGATAGAAGTGTAGCGATAACTTCTGCTATTACCAACACACAAGGTTATAACATTATAATTACTTTTAATGAAAACATTATCTATTCGGTTATTCCTACTACAGACTTTGCTCTTAATGGAACATCTGCTACAATAGATAGTATAACATCAGACTCCTCTTCAATTACTCTGAATTTAAGCAGAAATCTCTTGGCAAATGAAACCATCACTATCTCATATACTAAAACTAGTGGTGGAATAAACTCTACTCAAAGTACAGACATAACACTAGAAAACTTTGTGAATCAACCTGTGAATAATAACGTTCTAGATACTACTCCCCCAGTAATCACACTGAATGGTAATGCTACTGTTTATGTAGAACTTGGCTCATCCTACTCTGAGCAAAACGCCACTACTGATGATGGCTCTCTAGTAATAATTGGTGGTGACACTGTAAATTCATCTCTCGTGGGAAATTACACCATCACATACCACTCTGCTGATTCATCAGGAAATAATGCCACCCAAGTGAATAGAATTATAGTTGTTCGTGACACTACTCCCCCAGCAATCACACTAATTGGTAATGCTACTGTTTATGTAGAACTTGGCTAATCCTACTCTGAGCAAAACGCCACTACTGATGACAACTCTCCAGTAATAATTGGTGGTGACACTGTAAATATAGATACTGAAGGCAATTACACCATCACATACAACTCTGTTGATTCATCAGGCAATAATGCCACCCAAGTTGTTAGAACTGTAATAATTTTTAATGCACCAGATGATACTCCCCCAGTAATCACACTGAATGGTAATAATGTCGTTTATGTAGAAATTTACTCATCCTACTCTGAGCAAAACGCCACTACTGATGATGGCTCTCCTATCGTTATTCGTGGTGATACTGTAGATACAAATACTGCAGGCAATTACACCATCACATACCACTCTGCTGATTCATCAGGAAATAATGCCACCCAAGTTAATAGAACTGTAGTTGTTCAACAAATACTAGGTGCCTCTTGGAACACAAGACTACAGATTACTATGGATTCATCCCAAGTAATTGGAAATCATGAAAATTTCACAGCTTTAATATCTATAAATGATACAAATCTTAATTCTATACATGTTCAATCTGCTGGACAAGATATAAGATTCACTACTACTGATGGCACTACCCTCTTAGAGTATGAAATTGTATCATTTACTAATGATGCTTTTGGTGGTACCCTAGTAGCTTGGGTTCGTCTACCTACTTTGAGCAATACCAGTGATACCACACTCTACATGTATTATAATGTCTCAACAGCGTCATCTATTGCATATCCTGATGTTTGGGATTCAGACTATGAAATAATTTATCACATGGATCAATCCACTTTTCGTGCACACTCTATACTAGACTCATCAGGGAATGATTGTCATGCAACACCAGATTATATAGGCCCTACTGCCTTTGACTTTAATGATTTAGTAGCTGCACAAATTGGTAATGGAATAAACTTTGATGGAGTGGACAGAAACAACGGTGTTTATCTTGAACTTCCAGACTTGGCAGGTAGTCTATTCAACAATACAGACTTTACCATCTCAATATGGGCAAATATTGATATCATTAAAAGTGGGGCTAGAATCATTGATTTTGGCAATGGTGAGGCACAAGACAATATTCTAATTGCTACCCCTGGCAATACCGAGAGTTTAAGATATGAAGTGCTACAGACTGACGAATCTCGGGGTGTCACAGCTAGTGATATTCTACAGGAAGGTCAATGGGCATACTTTACAGTTGTACATGAATCATCAGGTACAGCAACTATCTACAAAAATGGTACCTCAATTACTAGTGGTGCTGTGCATACATCTAATAATGTGACTAGAACATCAAACTATATCGGACAATCCAATTGGAGAGCTGATTCCTACTTTGATGGCAAATTCGATGAATTCCGACTATCATCTACTGCTCGCTCTGCAGACTGGATTGCAACAGAGTATGCAAATCAAAACTCACCTTCTACTTTCTTTAATGTATCTGGAGCGCAGGATAGATCTGGCGCTACTGTTGTACCTAGAACCGCTCCGATCATCACACTAAATGGTAGTGCTATTATTTACGTAGAGCAAGGCAGTGCATATACTGAACAAGGCGCCACCGCTCATGATGGCTCTGCAATAGTCATTGGTGGTGATACTGTAGACACTGATACCTCGGGCAACTATACCATCACGTATGACTCTGCTGATTCGGCAGGAAATAATGCCCTTCAAGTAAAAAGAATTATAGTTGTTCGTGACACTACTAACCCAACAGTCGTTGGTACTCCGATATATGATACTTTAGCACATACTCTAACTGTTACCTTTAGTGAAAATGTAATCATACCTAATTCACCACGATTGGGTATAATTGCAGGAGCATTCACTACTACTAATGTTGATTCTACAAACAATCCTATTTTGGTTTTTACTTTTAATAACAGTATATCTGAAAATGTGATTGATACAAATCTACAACCAAGTTCTGGAGCTAATGTACATTTCCCTACAGCTTCTGTTTTAGATACTGCAAATAATGCTTTAGCTGAATGTAGGAAAAAACTTAAACGTCCAAAGTAACGTTACATCAAGCAATCAGGTAGTGTCCCCTACACTTCTTCATATAAACGCACCATTAATTCTCACACCTGAACATCAAAATGTTACTATCAATTATACTGCTGCTTCTTTTGGCAATACTACTAATATCACTGCAGGATTAAGTGCCAAACTTGTATCTACTAATGACATTACAGTCACGATACCTACTAGTACTAATATTACTCATGATGGTACTTGGGATTCGCAATTCCTTGCACCACGTAATGCTACTATTACTGTACCATCTACAACTGTAGGTCAAATTGCTACTAGTCATGTAACGATTACAGTTATAACTTTGGGAGATACAACCACTGATCTTAACCTAAACAAAGTTGCATCTCTTTTATTTGAAAATCAAGGCGGAAATAATTATAGTGCATATTATGCAAATTCTACAAACTCTGCACCAACCTCGATTTTCTCTTGTGGTACTAGCAATATCACTGAAATTAATACGAATTTAACTACTAGTTCCACAAACGAATGTTTTGTAGATGACAATACTCATGTAACAATTTACACCACTCACCTATCCACCTATGCTCTAATATCTTCCACCAATACCTCTATTGGACCACTAATCACACTAATTGGTAATGCTACTGTTTATGTAGAGCAAGGCAATGCATATACTGATCAAGGCGCCATTACTAATGATGGCTCTGCATTAGTCATTGGCGGTGACACTGTAGACACTGATACCTTGGGCAACTATACCATCACTTTTGACTCTACGAATTCGGCAGGAGATGCTATCCAAGTGAATCGAACCATAGTTGTTCGTGATACTATACGACCCACAGTTGTTGGTACTCCAGTATATGACACTATAGCACATACTCTAACTGTTACATTTAGTGAAAATATAAATACAATTAATCCATCACAAGTGAGTATAATAGGAGCACGTTTCAACGCTTCTAATATTACTTATACAAATAATCCCACTTTGGTTTTTACTTTTAATATCACAGAATCTGAATTAATAGCTAAATCTTTTAGTATGTATGCTCAAAATGTGGATCTTAGAGCAATTGTGGATGTTGCAAATAATAGTTTAATATCTCTTGTTAATACTGTACATCTTGATAATCTGTCTTTCAACATCCAAAGTAATGTTACATCAAGCGATCAGGTGGTGTCTCCTACCATTCTTCGTATAGACACACCATTAATTCTCACACCTGAACATCAAAATGTTATTATCAATTATACCGCTGCTTCTTTTGGCAATACTATTACTATCACTGCAGGATTAAGTGCCAAACTTGTATCTACTTATGACATTACAGTCATGATACCTACTAGTACTAATATCACTCACGATGGTACTTGGGATTCGCAATTCCTTGCACCACGTACTGCTACTATTACTATACCCTCTACAACTGTAGGTCAGACTACTACTAGTCATGTAACGATTACAGCTATAACTTTGGGAGATGTAACAATTGATCTCAACCTAGGTGATACAGTTGCGTCTATTGTATTTGAAAATCAAGGTGGAAATAATTATAATGCATATTATGTAAATACTATTGGCTCTACACCAACCCAGATATCATCCTGTGGTACTAGTAATATCACAGAAATTAATACTCTTTTAACCACTACTACCACAAACGAATGTTTTGTAGATGACAACACTCATGTAACAATTTACACCACACACCTATCCACCTATGCTCTAACATCTTCAACCAGTACCACTAGTACCACTAGTATTCAAGTACCTGCATCTATTCCATTTACTAGTAGTGGTGGTGGCAGTAGCTCAGGAGGAGGCGGCGGCGCAGGTCGTATATTCACTGGTGGTCAAACCCCAATAATTGCAGAGGCTATTATTCACAAAATATCTTGGGAAGTAACTGATGATAAAAAACTAGTTGAAATTATTGCTAGCCCATCATCTGATGATGCTTTTGTTACTGTTAGTAGTTCCAAACTAGGAGTAATTACAACTCAACTCTCCCTAACACAGCCCTACTCTGATAGAGTTGTCTATTTGGGTCTAGTGTCTTCTGATGAACGCTTTGTATCTGTAAAGGCTAGTGTATACTCTAATACTTTCTTTACAAGTGAACAAAAATTAGTAGATGTTTCTCAACCCACAGGGTCCATCACTTTTGATTCTACATTACCTGTTACATCTACCGGTACCATAAAGGATGATAAAACCATAAAGGATGATAAAACCATAAAGGATGATAAAACCATAAAGGATGATAAAACCATAAAGGATGATAAAACCATAAAGGATGATAAAACCATAAAGGATGATAAAACCATAAAGGATGATAAAACCATAATGGACAATAAAACCATAAAGGATGATAAAACCATGAATAATGATAACTCTACTACCACTACTGGTGAAGGTGGTTGTCTAATCGCAACAGCAGTATATGGAACTGAGCTTTCACAACAAGTACAAATGCTCAGAGAGATACGTGATACAACTTTAATGACTAGTCTACCTGGAATATCCTTCATAACATCATTCAACCAAATCTATTACACCTTTTCACCTGTAATTGCAGATGCTGAGCGTGAAAACCCTCTACTGCGTGAAATAATTCAGACTATTCTGTATCCTCTACTCTCTAGTGTCTCTATAATGACGATGGCAGATGACTCGGAGAATAGTGTGTTGGCTTTGGGATTACTTGTAATTGCTATCAACTTGCTAATTTATGTTGGTCTACCAACATTGGCATTTGTTTATCTACATAAAAAAATTAAATCTGTCAAACTCGTATCTTAAATTCCTTACATAAAATCATTTCACTCAAACCTAATTTTGACCACAATGATGTGATGGAAAAAAATCAAATATTTGATATATGCAATATGACGAATCTGATACTATTAATTTAAAAACTCAATCTGAGATATTTGCCGACTATTTATGTGACATATCTGTAAAATCCACACCAAATAAACTTGGTACTAGTGGCAATGAGTTAATTGTTAATAATCATAGTGAAAAATACTTAAATACAATATCATTCCATTAAAATTCTTGATAATAAACGATCCATTCAAGAATGCCACAAAGCAATTGTATGATGCCTGTGATATTTTAAAAATTAAAGACAAAGGGTTGAGAGACTATCTGGCAATTCCAAACAAAGTACTGCGAGTAAAGATTCCTGTTCGTATGGATGATGGAAAGATTCGTGTATTTACTGGATTTCGTAGTCAACATAATAACGATCGTGGTCCATACAAAGGTGGAATTCGATTCTTTGATCCACAAGGTGGAATTGAGTATATGGAACGTGAAGTAATGGCCCTATCTGCATGGATGACTTGGAAATGTGCCGTTGTAGATGTACCATTAGGCGGCGGTAAAGGAGGCGTGTTTGTGAATCCTAAAAAAGAAAAACTAAGTGCTGCTGAAATGGAACGTCTTACTCGTCGTTTTGCATTTCAAATATCTGAAATTATTGGCCCACAAAAAGATATTCCTGCACCTGATGTATACACGACTGGTAAAGAGATGACACAAATAATGGATACGTTTGGAAAACTAAATGGTATTACTAATCAACTAGGCGTAATTACTGGCAAACCAATACTATTGGGAGGCTCACTTGCTAGAAATGTTGCAACTGGTCTTGGCGTTGCCTATTGTGTACGTGAAGCTGCAAAGACTAAAAAATTAAAACTCAAGGGTGCAACTATTGTATTGCAAGGTTTTGGAAATGCTGCCACATATGCAGGTGTGTATCTAGAAAAAATGGGAGCAAAGGTTATAGCAGCTAGTGATTCAAAGGGTTCAATTTTAGTAAAAAAAGGATTCAAGGTAAATACCTTGATGAAATACAAGGAGAAAAAGGGGACGGTTGTTGGATTTCCTGGAAGTGTCAAAATCTCCACTGACACACTATTAACTACAAAATGTGATATATTGATTCCAGCTGCACTTGAGAATCAAATCACACCAAAGATTGCATCACAATTAAAGTGTAAAATTATTGGTGAGGCGGCAAACGGTCCAACTCTTCCTCAGGCAGATCCAATCATTTACAAAAAGGGTATAATTGTTGTCCCTGATATCTTGGCAAATTCTGGTGGTGTTTGTATATCTTATTTAGAGTGGGTTCAAAATAATATGGGGTATTATTGGGAATTTGATGAGGTTGCAAAAAAAATGCAGAAAAACATTACTCGTGGATTTAATGATACTTTGAAATTATCAAAAAAATATAAAATTGATATGCGTAAAGCTGCCATGGTATTGGCAGTTGAACGTGTAGTTGAAGCCTTTAATCTTCGAAATATTTGGCCCTGACGGGTTTGTCAAGTGTACTTGTTTTACAGAATAGCCCAAATGAGACTTTGGGTACACTAGAAACACTTTTGAGAAATGATAGTTATTCAATCACCACACTTTGTGCATGGTGTGATGAGATTTGTGATGATAATTATGACATGTTGATAATTCTGGGATCTCCACAAAATGCAAATGATACACTTTCCTATCTGAGAGAAGAAATTGATTTAATACGTATCTATGCAAAATTGAAAAAACCTGTACTGGGAATATGTCTTGGATCTCAACTAGCAGCTAGAGCATTTGACTCCAAAGTGTATCGTGGCAAGTCTTTAGAGTTTGGTTACTATGATAATCTATGTCCGACACCTTTGGGGAAAAACACTCTATTTTCTAGATTTGACGATCCTTTTGTTGCGTTTCACTGGCATCATGACACATTTAATCTACCTATTGGTGCCAAACTCTTGGTCTCATCTCAAACATATCCTAATCAGGCCTTTCAATTGGGGAGTGTGGTGGGACTGCAATTTCACCTAGAAGCTGATATTCCCCTTGTGCAAAAATGGCTAGATTGTAATCTAGAGCCTGATGAGAAAATTTTTGCAGAAAAATTAAAGTCAAACATGAATAGTTTTTATGAGAATTTCAAATCACTACTAGTAAAATAGTTTACTAGTTGTGTATCCTATTTTGTAGATATGGTTAAAAATCATCTATGTGTTGATTCAGTATGGGATTCCAAGTTGGAATAATAATGGGTTCTAGCTCTGATGCTAGAATAATGAAAGAGGCAGCTGTAATATTAGATGAATTTGATGTTAAACACGATGATCAGATAATATCTGCACACAGAACACCTACTAGGATTCCACAATATGTTGAATTTGCTCAAAAAAACAATATCAAAGTAATAATTGCCGGAGCCGGTGGTGCTGCACACTTGCCAGGAATGATATCCTCTCATACTGTAATTCCAGTTATTGGTGTGCCAATACTAATTTACAATGACAAACATTCTGAAAAGACCACATCTGCATTCGGTGGGCTAGACTCACTTTTATCAATATCTGAAATGCCAACCGGTTCACCTGTTGCAACAGTTGGAATAAATAAATCTGCAAATGCTGGTCTGTTTGCATTACGAATACTTGGAATAGAATCTGCATCCTTGGCTGAAAAATTAAATAAATATGTGACTTCTAGGTTTGACTCTGTAGTTGAAGAGTCCACTAGACTACAAAGTTCTGGGCTATCTGATTTCAATAAATAAAAGTCATGTCATCATCTTAAATTTAATATTTTTATTTTTTAGATGCTGAATTAATTTTCCAGATTGCTCCTTTCCTTCCATCTCAAGACTAAGTGTAACCCCTACGGAACCGGCATAAACATCAAAACTTAATCTATCGTGTACTACCTCTACAATATTTGCATTGAGACTAGTGATTTCGTCCACCAATTTCTTCAATCCGCCTGCTTCGTCTGGTAGCAGTACTGAAATTTTCATTAATCGTCCCATAGTGGCAAGCCCCTTGTCTACTATCTGACCTAAAAGATACATGTCTATATTGCCACCAGATAATATTACTACGATTTTCTTTTTAGATCTTGGCCTATTCTTTAGTAGATATGCCACCCCTACCACTCCGGCAGGCTCAACAATGATTTTTGATCTCTCCATTAATAGAAACATGGCCTTTATCATATCCTCTTCTCCTACTAGTACTATCTTGTCTACCAATTTTTTGATAATGTTAAATGTCTGAATGCCTGGATTACTTACAGCTATACCATCGGCGATTGTACGTTTACCTGGGATTTTTTTATGTGATTTTACGTCTAGTGATTTTTTCATTGATGGATGAGATTTAGACTGTACACCGATAATCTTGATATCAGGTCTCTTTGTTTTAATCGCAACTAGTACACCTGCTAGTAGCCCTCCNCCNCCAACTGGTACATAAATCTCATCTATGTCATCGAGTTGCTCTAATATCTCTAATCCTACTACGCCCTGTCCGGCAATTATACTGGAATCATCATACGCATGAATTATAGTAGCTTGGGTTTTACCTGCCAACTTTTTTGCATACATCCAAGACTCTTCATAATTTGATCCTTCTAGTATTACAGTGGCCCCATACTCTCTTGTTGCAGATATCTTTGCCGGAGATGCAGATTTTGGCATGATTACGGTACATCTGATCTTCTCTAATGATGCGGCAAGGGCAACCCCCTGTCCGTGATTTCCAGCTGATGCTGTAATTACCCCCTTGTTTTTTTTCTTTACACTAAGGGATTGTATCTTAAAGTATGCTCCTCTTATTTTAAACGAACCAGTTCTTTGCAGAAACTCTGATTTGAAATAAATTTCTGCATCTAAAATTCTACTGAATGCAGATGAACGCACAAGTGGTGTTTTTCTAATTATGTGATTTTGTTGTGCTTGTGCATCTAGTACGTCCTGATAATTGACTGTATTTTCTTTCAACTAATTTAAACCTCTAATGCATTGTATATCTCTTTTATCCTATCTGACAGAGCATTGTAATTCTTTTCTGAAATGTCTTTTGACTCTATCATTCCGTGCCACTGCTCATTCTTCATTATATCCTGATCAAGCGTATATAAAATGCCCTCCTCTCCGGCTACTAGTCTATTCTCATCGATGAGTACACTGGTGGTCTGATATGTCTCTACAAGTAGTCTGTCCAAACCATCTAGTACTTCTTTTCTTTCCCTGATTAAATTATTCAACTTGTCTCCTGCCAATTTTTTAATATCATTCTCCAAACTCTCTTGCAACTCTGTGTCTTTAAATAACATCTCAAAGAGCTGATCTTCTTTAATCTCATCCATACCTTGCTTGTTTAATTTATCTTTCACTAAAGCATCACTAATTTGGGCATATTTCTCTTCAGAATCACCAATATCTTTTGTTATTTTCTCTAGCCTCTTTTGATACTCTGCAACTGACTTGTCTACTTTGTAATATAATAAAACGTGAAACTGAATCGATAGATGACACGATAACCTATAATCGTCTTCCCTAATTTGAAATTTAGTGAATATTCTACGCAAGTCTTTATCTCGTGTCTGTGTTGTTTCTTGTATGTCCCAATCTGGCAATTTTGCTGTTACATTATTAAAATACTCTACCACTTCATCTGGTCTAAACGTATCTTGTTTTGTTAATGTGTTATCCCCTAGCATAACTGTCATTGGAGTCATTACTGTTAATTTCTCTAATTTACTCTTGTATCTTTGAATTACTGATTCATTTTGTGCACTCAAATTTGAATTTTGGTTTTTATCATTTGTGTCTATTCGCATAATATCTGCTATATCGTTAAATTAAAAAAACTTTTGTATCTATTATATAGTAAATTTTTTCATCATACTGTCATATTCCTTTCACTACTGCCCACCTTGAATTTGTCTAGATTTTTTTAAAATCTAAATATCATTTATTGGAAAATTACCTGTTCTTGTATAATTGGCAGTATTCTATACATCGTGCCGTGTAAAGAGTCTAAATCTAGAATATATGTGGTGAATCTGAGTCAATTTACGAAATATCTTGTAGAGTAATTTCCAACCAGACATGATTCTCTATATACACAAATGTCAAATACTAAATGATTCATTTAATATACGTGTGTTGAGTGGTTGATAATTGTCACAAAATGATATAATGGATATACTGTTGAATAGTTCATCAGATAAAAAAATTGATCTGACCGATATGGCACTTCAGACTCAAAAACGTATCTGGTCTGCGTTGAAGAAAGGATATGAATATTCACGTGTTGCTGACAAGTCTGATCAATATCTGCGTGAACATGTATTCAGTAAAACAAAGATGGCAGTCTTGTATGTTGACTTGGTAGATTCTACTAATATGGCATTAGAACTGCCAGAAGATAAACTTGCAATAATTATAAGTTCATTTGCACAAGAAATGGCATATGTAATTAATCATCATGGGGGATATGTTTTGAAATTTGTTGGTGACGCTGTTATTGGATATTTTGTTGATAATGATTCATCTGAATCATTTACTGCCCGCTCTATTGGATGTGCTCTTTCTATGAGTCACACAATGAAAGAGGGTATTAATCCAATTTTGAGTCAGTATGATTATCCTGAATTACGAATAAAAATTGGAATAGATTATGGACAAAATATTATCGTAAGATATGGGGCGGATCATCAAAATTCATTTGTGGATATAATTGGCCCTACTATGAACATATCTGCAAAAATCCAAGGAATTGCAAAATCTGGAGAAATATTAATTGGCGGTGATGCGTATAATCAGACAATCTCCTCTACTAAAAAATTATTTCACAAGGTGGAAATTGAGAGCAATACTTGGAGATACCACTCTAAGAGCAGTAGAGAACTATATCCTGTCTACAGATATGTTGCTAGTCGATGATTCATGACTAGATGTGATAAATCAGTCCTGTCCAATGTTCACCATACACCGCTGTTTGACGATGGTTAAAATCATGAGGTTCTGTCAAGTTTTAAGTTGATATTCATAAGAGTTAATGATCAGGTAAAATTTTATCATTTTAGCATACCTTTTGTTTCTATATTTTTATTTCTAGTGATATCCTACTATATCTTTGACTATTGTTCATAAACTGAGATTCATTTTTTGAGTTTTGAACTTTAATGTATAATACTAGTATCACAGACATACACTAGATTAAATTAAGATACATGATTTATCATCAAATCTACTAATACTGTCTAGTAGAGTATCATTAATAAATTTCATAATATCGTCAACCTCATTTTTGTATTCTGGATAAATATCCAATGCCAACCAATATGATATTTTATTTTCTATATATTTCTTAAATCCAATTTTATATGAAAACCCATAAATTTTATATGGTATGACAATATAAATGAAAATTCATGCTCTCATTTGATCCTGAGTTTTCGCAGAATGATTTTGCAACCATGTGGATATCTCTTTAATCATATTATGTGTACTTGTCAATTTTTTCATTTTTTGTAATTGTTATAGTATATCGTACTGCATTTAATGCTAGTGCAAAACCATGCCCATTTTGATTAAGATAAAATATTGTTGCTACAAGAGATGTCTTTTATTACCATCTGCAAATGGGTGCCAACGTATTATACCTTCAAGAATACAGGATGCTTTTAAAAATATATTATCATACATAAATTCATTATCAATTTTAAGATTTGGTCGTTTAACAATGGAATCTAATAGTCCTTTTTGATTATCCCACTGGAAATATTGAATCGTTTTATAATCGAATTATGTATATCTAAAATATTTTGTTTTGTTATATCAGTAGTCAAATTTTATCTAATCTTTCAAATACTATTTTGTTCTTTTTTAAGAGTTTTTCCATAAACTCTTCTATTGTTTTCGTACGTTCGTCTACGGTCATGAATATATACAAAAGCATACATAATTTAAGATTATGGTGAATTTTTGTTTAATCATATATTTTACTATATGCCAACCTCTTAACTTGATGGGGAATTAATAATGACAAAGTTAATAAAGTATAATACTGTACAGTACGGTATGAGATCAAGACTGACTTATCTGCCTTTAGACATGGTAGAGCAATTCGATGACTTTATAATATCTAAAGATAAAATGGTCCTAGACGCACTACGTGCACGTACTCGTGATTTTAGCATGCTTACCGTATTGAAATTGCTCTATTATTTACAGAATGGTCCTACAACATTCACCCAACTCTACGCTGGCTCAAAAATTCGTATGAAACATTCTTTTCTAAACTATCTTCACATGTGTCTATCTTACAACTTTATACAACATGATAAAATAAAATCACAACCTCTCTATTCTATAACTGAAAAAGGCTTAAACATGATCTCTTTATTTACACAAAAATCTAATTAATATTTTACATTAATTGAATCAAATATTATGTACAACCCGGCTGACACAATAACTAAAAATCCAAATATTCTCAAATTTTTATCTTGAATTCTAACTGCTAATCTGGCACCGAACATTCCGCCTGCAAACGCACCTAACGCAAGTAAAATACCGTAAATCAACTCTGGAGTACCAAGTAAACTGTGTACAATTATTCCAGAGATTGAAATTATTACAAGAGCAAATTGTGATACTGCAGTTGCTTTATTCATGTTGAAACTGAATGCTACTAGCAAAAATGGCATAAATATAATTCCTCCTCCTATTCCAAAGAAACTTGATATTATTCCTGCAAATATGCTAATTACAACACTTAGTAATAGTACAACTCTATCATCTAATTTTTTAGCAGAGGTTAGTTTTTTACCAATTAAAATATATCCACTAGATATGAATAATAGTATTAAAAGTAAAATTCTATACTCTTCACTTTGTATGTATGTAGATGCATATGCTCCAAGTATGGTGCCAACTATTGCCAACAATGCAAAACGTAATCCTAATTTATAATCTATTGAAAATACTCGCGAGTAAGATATTGTTGATGCTATGGCATTACTGCACGTTGCAAATAGACTACTACTTGCAGCAAGAGCAGGATTGAATCCTGATATGATTAATACTGGAACAATAATGATTCCTCCTCCCAATCCTATGATTGATCCTATGAATCCACCTATGAATCCTAGTGGAATGAGCCAAAGATGTATCTCGATCATTAGATTAGACTAATTATTTTCAAACTAAAAGGTTGTGATTATTAGATAGATATGATATCTACTATTTCCCCTATACTTATAGCAAATTTCTCTACAAACCCTGCTGTGACCTCTAGGACATACTTTGAGTCAAGGCTGTCATCCCCGTACTCTGGACACGTGAGGGTCTCAAGTGCAGTTTTGCACGCTGGAACATCTTTTTCTATATCTATTATTCGACCATCATCATCCAACCACATTATGTCTATTGGAAATTGCATATTTGGCATCCAGATGTTATGATTTTCCAATTTGTCAAAGACAAAAAACATTCCCTCATCATACTCTAACTGTTCTTGAAACATCAAACCACGTGCCTGTCTTGGTTTATTGTCAGCGATTTGTACACTAATAATTTTATCATTAATGGAGATCATTCCAATCGGAAACTCTGTTCACTCTAGTTTACTGTCACTTGGTATTGTGAGTATGCCAATTATGCCAACAATTACTGCTGCAATAAATATTGGAATTAACGTCTGAGCACGTGTGGCCATACTCAATACTGCTTTTTCTCTAGTATTAAAGTAGTGTATATTTTTCTATTTCAATACAGTTATAGAAACGAATCTGCTGATACAGATAGTGGACAAATTTATCTTTATTCCAGGTGCGTTAATTGGTATTGCCAGTCTGATAATAATTCTCGTAATCCCGTTTTCCAATGTGTTGCCTCTGCAAAGTGATGTTGTGTATACTGAGGATTCCCTTACACCATCTAAAATATTTGAAATCTCTGAACACGGAGTTGTACAAATTGTTACATCACGTATTGTAAATTTCACACAAAATGGAACCATTGGCTCAGGATTTATTTATGATGTCAGGGGGCATATAGTTACCAATTATCATGTAATTGAGGGTGCAGATTCAGTAGTGGTTGTATTTGTTGATGGTGTGTCCCTTGAGGCTAAAGTTGTTGGATTTGACAAACACACAGACCTTGCTATATTAAAAATTCCCTCCAATGTATCTCCATTATATAATTTACCTATTGGTGATTCAGACAAACTCCTAGTTGGAGAGTCTATTGTAACAATTGGTAATCCATATGGGCTGTCCGGTTCACTGTCTTCAGGAATAGTAAGTCAGATTGGACGATTATTGTTACAGGAGCGTACTGGATTCTCTACCCCTGATGTAATTCAAATTGATGCTGCAATAAACCGTGGCAACTCTGGCGGACCAATGTTTAATACCAAAGGCGAGGTAGTTGGAATCACAACTGCGATTCATTCTGCAACCGGTGATTTTTCTGGTGTAGGATTTGCAATTCCATCCAACACACTTGAAAAAATTGCTCCTTTTTTGATAAATCATGGAACATATGAGCATCCTTGGGTTGGAATCTCTGGTGTAGATATTGACTTTACTTTATCACAAATACTACAATTAGATGGCACTCGAGGTTTTCTAGTGCAACAAGTAATTAAAGATGGACCAGCTGANCAGAGTGGGATTCGTGGTTTTAGTACAACAATAGAGCATGACTATACTGAATATAAAATTGGTGGCGATATAATTTTAAGTATAGATGATGCCCCTGTGCGTAAGATCTCTGATATTTTGGTATATCTGCAACGTGAAAAATCGGTGGGCGATGAAATGACTTTGAGTATATTGCGAGATGGTATGATACATACAGTTACTCTCTTGTTAGAATCACGCCCTAGATGATAATCTAGTCTTTTACTTGTTTGAGATTTATTTTTGAATGAATCACATCTGCGTATTTTATCAACTCTTCGATATTTGTTTTATCACCTGTAACTGTAAAATGACCTAATTTCCGTAATGGTTTAGACTCGACCTTGTTGTACATTTTTAAAAATACATCTTTTTCATTAATTACTACTGATTCATACTTGCCTGTGAATCTATCTGTTCCAAGTATATTTGACATTACTGCTCCTTTTTTCAATTCGCTACCATTCATATCTAGTCCCATGATTGCCCTTAGATGCTGTTCGAACTGTGATACCTTACAAGACTGAAGTGTATGGTGCCCCGAGTTGTGCACGCGTGGTGCAATCTCATTAATGAGTATTTTATCTCCTTTGACAAACATTTCAATTCCAAACACTCCTGCACCTTTTAACACATTCATGGTGTGCTGTGCTATGGATTCTGCTTTTTCCTTTATTGTATCTGCCACTCTGGCAGGAGCGATGGTTGTACGTAGTATGTTATCTTTGTGTATGTTTTCTACTAGTGGGTATGTACAAATTTGCCCTTTGGTATTTCGTGCAGCAATTATTGATACCTCTAAATCAAATTCTACATACTCTTCAAGCATGGTTGGTGTATTTGCAAATTTTTCAAAAGCCATATGCAGTTGTGATTCATCTGAAATTTTTTGATTACCACGCCCATCATATCCATATCTACAAGTCTTTAATAATGCAGGATAATTAAACTGCTTTATTTTTTCCTTTAGATCATTTAATGACTCTATTTTTGTAAAATTGGGTACTGGTAAATTTGATTTTTTCAAAAACTGTTTTTGTAATAATTTGTCTTGAATAATTGCTAATGTACCGGGTGGTGGCTGTACTTGGGTTCTATCCTTTAATGATTCTAGAATTTGTGCGTCTCCTGATTCGATCTCAAAAGTGATAATATCTGATTCATCTGCAAGCCTTGTTAGTGCCTCTTTATCAGAGTATTGTGCTTGAATCTGTCTTGCCCCAGTCTGTGTTGCAGGACAATTTTTTGTTGGGTCTAGTACAATTATTTTTTTGATATACTCTGGTAAATTGTTGGCCGCCTCGGCTAACATTAATCCCAACTGTCCACCTCCTATGATTCCTAATGTTTTTGGAATTATAATATCACTCATGATGTGATTGAAAAACTAGTCAATAAAAAATATTGCCTCTAACACCTTTCTAAACCTGTCAATCTTATGATCTCAACATCTCTTCATGTCTCATACATTTTAGATTGTACCGACATTACACATTACAGAGCAACACATCGTACACAAAATATCCTCAAGACTAGATCTCTGCTAGTGGCTCATAGACTTGTCTTATTGTTTACAGAATATCTTAGAGTACTATAAACTCTGAAAAATTAATAGAGATTATTACCAGTCCTCCATCTGGAAATATTTGTCATAATTAATGGTAAACTAACAGATGTGAATTCTACACCTTCTCCCGTACAACCTTTTAAAAATAGAATGGTTATGTCGGTTCAATTGATTTATCTGAAACTTTCATATCTGTAAGAATTGGCACGGATATGAATAATTTGTTTTCAACTGTACACAAAATCATAAATGTTTCACAACCTGAATGCTCTATTACATATAACCTCCCTCTGATTTCAAACCCTATCATTCCATCTGTTCCTACTGTTGAATCTACTACTAAAGAAGATTTAGTAGATGAAATGCTCAAAATAGAGGAAGAATTGGAAGAAATCAAACTGGTAGTAGAACAAATAATAGAATCTATTTCACTCGATGATATGCCTGATACTGATGATCCTATGACAACCGGTGGGTGTCTTGTAGTGACGGCAGTATATGGAACTGAACTTTCACAACAAGTTCAACTACTAAGAGAGATACGAGATGTAACCTTGATGAACACAGTTCCAGGTTCCACATTTATGATATCTTTTAACCAAATCTATTATACATTTTTACCAATAGTTGCAAATGCTGAACGTGAAAATCCCCTATTACGTAATACGTTACAAATTTTCCTCAGTCCATTATTGTCTAGTATTTCACTATTGAACTTGAGTGATGATTCAACTGAAAATATATTTACAATAGGTTTGGCCATCATTGTTCTAAATTTGTTGATGTATCTAGTATTGCCAATTTTCATCACATTTAGATTCGAAAAAATTATGAATGTGATTACCAACTTGTAATTTTAAAATACTAAACTATTTTGCTACACATTATTCTATATCATAATCCTTTGATATTTTTTTAATATAATATTTTACAAACCATTGAAGAAAATATACCTCATTTTTTGTCATTTGTGCCTTTTCATTGGCTTTAAGACACACTGATTTATCTCTGATATCAATATCTAACATAGGATAATAATTATTATTATTATTCAATATTACATTCATAACCAATCTTGCTATTACCTCATTCCCATATCCAAAGGGAGATATTGTGGTAAATTTTTGATATGCAAGTCCAGCAAATAATACTGGATGCAAATCTTTTTTTTGTGAATACCAATCAAAATAACTCTTCATTGCCTTTTCTATCTTTTTGTAATGTAATGGTTTTTGCTTACTTCCTATAGTTTTAAGCATATAATCACGTAAAACGCCACTATTCATTTTGTGTTTTTTTATACATTTTTTTATGCCACATTTTTAAAAGAGAAAACGTTAATTTTTTTTTCCGTTTAAAAATAGTGTTGGATAGTTGAAAACAACTTTGTGTTTCAAACATCTCAAATTGTGATTTTCGTGTAGGGGTGATTTTATCACAACAAGCTCAACAGTTTCAATAAATGTCAAGCTTGAACCAATCATTCTTTGTGAATACATTTTTATTTTTACATTATATGGAAAGTTTTTTATAAGTTCAATATCAATTTTTAATTGTGTTAGTATGTATGCCAGTAAATACTTAAATATCTCAATTATTCCTGTTCTGCTTTTATTGATACTTTCACTTGCTTCTCTTTTACCAGTCAATGCATCTGCTCAAATTTCTGAGATAACAAACGCATCCACTAATTTAGATGGTAGTGTAGTTACTCTGACATTTAATGCAAGTATTATTTTTAACAGTCTTACTCCTGTCTCCTCCTTTACATTATTCAGTACTGGTGCTAATATAACGAATATAAATAATCCATCATCTACACAACTAGAATTAATTCTTGATCCTCCAATATTGGAATTTGATAATATGATAACTCTCTCTTACACAAGTGGTGTAAATCAAATTACAGATTTAAATAATATTTCTATTGCATCATTTACTAATCAAAATGTGATAAATAATATACCACCATCTGCACTTGGTACTGACTGGTCTAGCAGACAAAGAATTACTATTGATTCTAATCAAGTAACTGGAAATCATACAAATTTCACAGTTTTGATAAATATACAAAATGATCCCAATCTCAACTCTACAAACGTTCAGTCTGCTGGACAAGATATTCGATTTACTACTAATGATGGATTTGTCCTCCTAGAGCATGAGATTGAATATTTCTCAAACAATGCTACTTTTGGTACTATTGTAGCATGGGTTAAACTACCGACTCTGACTGATGATTCTGATACTATACTCTACATGTATTATAATAATTCAAATGCGACTCTTGGACTGACCCTTGACGCGTGGGATTCAGACTATGAAATAATTTATCACATGAATCAATCCACTTTTACTGCAAACTCTACCCTAGACTCATCAGGGAATGATTGTCACGCAACACCACTATTTGCAGGCTCTACTGCCTTTAATTCTAATGATTTAGTATCTGCACAAATTGGTAATGGACTAAACTTTGATGGAGTAGCCAACAACAACGGAGATTACCTTGATCTTCCAGACTTGGCAAGTAGTCTATTCTACAATACAGACTTTACCATCTCGGCATGGACAAATATTGATGCCCTTAAAAGTTGGGCTAGAATCGTTGATTTTGGCAATGGTCCGGCAGATAACAATATTCTATTTGCCATCATTCCATCTAGCCAAGATTTGAGATATGATGTGCGACAGGGTTCCAGCTTTGATGGTATCACAGCTAGTAATGTTTTGCAGACAAGTCAATGGGCATACTTTACAGCTGGTACATGAATCATCAGGTATAGCAACTATCTACAAAAATGGCGCCTCAATTACTAGTAATACCGTACATACATCTCTTGATGTGAATAGAGCATCAAACTATATCGGAAGGTCCAATTGGGAAAGTGATCAATACTTTGATGGTAAATTCGATGAATTCCGACTATCATCTACTGCTCGCTCTGCAGACTGGATTGCAACAGAGTATGCAAATCAAAACTCTCCTTCTACTTTCTTTAATGTATCTGGAGTACAGGATATATCTGGAGCTACTGTTGTACCTAAAACCACTCCAATCATCATACTGAATGGTAATGCCACTGTTTACGTAGAGCAAGGCACATCCTACTCTGAACAAAACGCCACTACTGATGATGGCTCTCCTATAGTCATTGGTGGTGACACTGTAAATCCTGATACCTTGGGTAACTATACCATCACTTACGACTCTACAAATTCGGCAGGAAATGCTACCCAAGTGAGTAGAACTGTAATCGTTCGTGACACTACTCCCCCAACAATCGTTGGTACACCGATTTATAATACTATAACGCATACTCTAACCATTACATTTAGTGAAAATGTAACTATATCTAATTCAGAAGCATTTACGATATCTGGATCCGCTCCCTTAAATGGTACTACTACTTTTAATTATACAAACAATCCTACTGTGGTTGTAACTTATCAATCAACGTTCTCTGACGGTTTAATTTTAATTCAACCAACTGTTAGCATTAACAATAATTTATCTGTTTCGGAATTTTCGGAACCTTACATCACAGATGATTCAAATAATTATATAGCTGCTGTGACACTAAATTATACCATCATATATGTACCAATTATTAGACTGAATGGTAATGCTACTGTTTACGTAGAGCAAGGCACATCCTACTCTGAACAAAACGCCACTACTCATGATGGCTCTGCTATAGTCATTGGTGGTGACACTGTAAATCCTGATACCTTGGGTAACTATACCATCACTTACGACTCTACAAATTCGGCAGGAAATGCTACCCAAGTGAGTAGAACTGTAATCGTTCGTGACACTACTCCCCCAACAATCGTTGGTACACCGATTTATAATACTATAACGCATACTCTAACCATTACATTTAGTGAAAATGTAACTATATCTAATTCAGAAGCATTTACGATATCTGGATCCGCTCCCTTAAATGGTACTACTACTTTTAATTATACAAACAATCCTACTGTGGTTGTAACTTATCAATCAACGTTCTCTGACGGTTTAATTTTAATTCAACCAACTGTTAGCATTAACAATAATTTATCTGTTTCGGAATTTTCGGAACCTTACATCACAGATGATTCAAATAATTATATAGTTGCTGTGACACTAAATTATACCATCATATATGTACCAATTATTAGACTGAATGGTAATGCTACTGTTTACGTAGAGCAAGGCACATCCTACTCTGAACAAAACGCCACTGCTCATGATGGCTCTCCTATAGTCATTGGTGGTGACACTGTAAATCCTGATACCTTGGGTAACTATACCATCACTTACGACTCTACAAATTCGGCAGGAAATGCTACCCAAGTGAGTAGAACTGTAATTGTTTTTGAAATTACTCGCCCAGTAATCACACTGAATGGTAATGATATCGTTTATGTAGAAATTTACTCATCCTACTCTGAACAAGGCGCCACCACTAATGACAACTCTACAATAGTCATTGGCGGTGACACTGTAGATACAAATACTGCGGGCACCTATACCATCACCTACGACTCTACTAATTCAGTAGGAATTGATGCCATTCAAGTGAATAGAGTTGTAATCGTTCAAGAATCACTAGGTGCCTCTTGGAATACAAGACTACAAATCACCATAAATTCATCTCAAGTAATTGGAAATCATGAAAATTTCACAGTTTTAATATCAATAAATGATATAAATCTCAATTCTACAACTGTTCAATCTGCTGGACAAGATATAAGATTCACTACTACTGATGGCAATACCCTCTTAGAGCATGAAATTGAATCATTTACTAATGATGCTACTACCGGTACACTAGTAGCTTGGGTTCGTCTACCTACTTTGAGCAGTACCAGTGATACCATACTCTACATGTATTATAATGTCTCAACAGCGTCATCTATTGCATATCCTAATGTTTGGGATTCAGACTATGAAATAATTTATCACATGAATCAATCCACTTTTAGTGCAAACACTACTCTAGACTCATCAGGGAATGATTGTCACGCAACACCACTATCTGCAGGCTCTGCTAACTTTAATTCTAATGATTTAGTATCTGCACAAATTGGTAATGGACTAAACTTTGATGGAGTAGACAACAACAGCGGAGATTATCTTGATCTTCCAGACTTGGCAGGTAGTCTATTCAACAATACAGACTTTACCATCTCGGCATGGGCAAATATTGATGCCATTAAAAGTTGGGCTAGAATCGTTGATTTTGGCAATGGTCCGGGACAAGACAATATTCTATTTGCTATCTATCCATTTAGCACGAATTTGATATATGATGTGCGACAGGGTTCCATCTCTGATGGTATCCCAGTTAATAATGTTTTGCAGATAAGTCAATGGGCATACTTTACAGTTGTACATGAATCATCAGGTATAGCAACTATCTACAAAAATGCTATCTCAATTAATAGTAGTTTTGTGCATACATCTGATGATGTGATTAGAGCATCAAACTATATCGGAAGATCCAATTGGATACGTGATCAATACTTTGATGGTAGATTCGATGAATTCCGACTATCATCTACTGCTCGCTCTGCAGACTGGATTGCAACAGAGTATGCAAATCAAAACTCTCCTTCTACTTTCTTTACTATATCTGCACCTGAAGATAGAAGTGTGGTGATAACTTCTGCTATTACCAATACACAAGGTGATAACATTATAATTACTTTTAATGAAAACATTACCTATTCGGTTATTCCTACTACTGACTTTACTCTTACTGGTACATCTGCTACAATAGATAGCATAACATCAAACTCCTCTTCAATTACTCTGAATTTAAGCGGGAATCTCTTGGCAAATGAAACCATCACTCTCTCATATAATAAAACTAGTGGTGGAATAAACTCTACTCAAAGTACAGACATAACACTAGAAAACTTTGTGAATCAACCTGTGAATAACAACATTCCACAAACACCACCTCTTATTACTAGTGCAACTACCAATGGTGCAGGAAATACAATTACTCTAACATTTAATGAAAATATAGTCATCGCCGGCACTGTTCCTAATTCCGACTTTACATTTACCAACACTAACGCCAATGTGTCCTCCACTAGTAGAACATCACCTACTCAAATTCAACTACTCTTAGATACTACAGTATTGGCAAATGAGACTGGAGTTACTCTATCTTATACCAATTCTTCCAACTTTATTACTGACCTGAATGGTACAGCACTTGGTAATGTGATTAATCAGAATGTCAATAACATGGTACCTAAAACACCACCAACTATTACTGACATCGTCACAAATCAGGCAGGCAATACCATTACTCTTACTCTTGACGAATCTGTCATACTGATAAACTCTACATCTTCTGATTTTACTATAAATATTTCTGGCGTTACAGTAAATGACACATCTATTCTATCTGACGATTCCATGATTCTATTGACCCTTGATGGATTCATCTTGATTGGACAAAATGCAAATCTGTCTTACACTCCAACCACAACTACAATCACAGATGGTAATGGAACTGCACTTGAATCATTCAACAATTACATACGTAATGAGGCAAGAAATGCATCTATGTTTGTAAGTGCTACTACAACTTTGGATGGAGGTAGTATAACCATACTATTCTCTGAGAACATCACTCTTGACTCTAATGTTGTAGGCTCTCAATTTACATTCCGAGGAACTACTACAACCTCTACATCACAGATATCATCTACTAACGATACTATTACACTTGTTTTGGGAACTAGAATTTTAGCAAATGAGACAGTTACCATATCTTATAGTGGAACACCAGGTACGATTAATAATTCCGTTGGTGTATTATTGGCAGACTTTGAGAACAATTCTGTAATTAACAACGTAACTAAAACACCACCAACTATTACTGATATCGTCACAAATCAGGCAGGCAATACCATTACTCTAACATTTAATGAAAATATAGTCATCGCCGGCACTGTTCCTAATTCCGACTTTACATTTACCAACACTAACGCCAATGTGTCCTCCACTAGTAGAACATCACCTACTCAAATTCAACTACTCTTAGATACTACAGTATTGGCAAATGAGACTGGAGTTACTCTATCTTATACCAATTCTTCCAACTTTATTACTGACCTGAATGGTACAGCACTTGCCAATGTGATTAATCAGAATGTCAATAACATGGTACCTAAAACACCACCAACTATTACTGACATCGTCACAAATCAGGCAGGCAATACCCTTACTCTTACTCTTGACGAATCTGTCATACTGATAAACTCTACATCTTCTGATTTTACTATAAATATTTCTGGCGTTACAGTAAATGACACATCTATTCTATCTGACGATTCCATGATTCTATTGACCCTTGATGGATTCATCTTGATTGGACAAAACGCAAATCTGTCTTACACTCCAACCACAACTACAATCACAGATGGTAATGGAACTGCACTTGAATCATTCAACAATTACATACGTAATGAGGCAAGAAATGCATCTATGTTTGTAAGTGCTACTACAACTTTGGATGGAGGTAGTATAACCATACTATTCTCTGAGAACATCACTCTTGACTCTAATGTTGTAGGCTCTCAATTTACATTCCGAGGAACTACTACAACCTCTACATCACAGATATCATCTACTAACGATACTATTACACTTGTTTTGGGAACTAGAATTTTAGCAAATGAGACAGTTACCATATCTTATAGTGGAACACCAGGTACGATTAATAATTCCGTTGGTGTATTATTGGCAGACTTTGAGAACAATTCTGTAATTAACAACGTAACTAAAACACCACCTCTTATTACTAGTGCAACTACCAATGGTGCAGGAAATACAATTACTCTAACATTTAATGAAAATATAGTCATCGCCGGCACTGTTCCTAATTCTGACTTTACATTTACCAACACTAACGCCAATGTGTCCTCCACTAGTAGAACATCACCTACTCAAATTCAACTACTCTTAGATACTCCAGTATTGGCAAATGAGACTGGAGTTACTCTATCTTATACCAATTCTTCCAACTTTATTACTGACCTGAATGGTACAGCACTTGCCAATGTGATTAATCAGAATGTCAATAACATGGTACCTAAAACACCACCAACTATTACTGACATCGTCACAAATCAGGCAGGCAATACCCTTACTCTTACTCTTGACGAATCTGTCATACTGATAAACTCTACATCTTCTGATTTTACTATAAATATTTCTGGCGTTACAGTAAATGACACATCTGTTCTATCTGACGATTCCATGATTCTATTGACCCTTGATGGATTCATCTTGATTGGACAAAACGCAAATCTGTCTTACACTCCAACCACAACTACAATCACAGATGGTAATGGAACTGCACTTGAATCATTCAACAATTACATACGTAATGAGGCAAGAAATGCATCTATGTTTGTAAGTGCTACTACAACTTTGGATGGAGGTAGTATAACCATACTATTCTCTGAGAACATCACTCTTGACTCTAATGTTGTAGGCTCTCAATTTACATTCCGAGGAACTACTACAACCTCTACATCACAGATATCATCTACTAACGATACTATTACACTTGTTTTGGGAACTAGAATTTTAGCAAATGAGACAGTTACCATATCTTATAGTGGAACACCAGGTACGATTAATAATTCCGTTGGTGTATTATTGGCAGACTTTGAGAACAATTCTGTAATTAACAACGTAACTAAAACACCACCTACTTATTACTAGTGTCAACTACCAATAATGCAGGAAATACAATTACTCTAACATTTAATGAAAATATAGTCATCGCCGGCACTGTTCCTAATTCCGACTTTACATTTACCAACACTAACGCCAATGTGTCCTCCACTAGTAGAACATCACCTACTCAAATTCAACTACTCTTAGATACTACAGTATTGGCAAATGAGACTGGAGTTACTCTATCTTATACCAATTCTTCCAACTTTATTACTGACCTGAATGGTACAGCACTTGCCAATGTGATTAATCAGAATGTCAATAACATGGTACCTAAAACATCACCAACTATTACTGACATCGTCACAAATCAGGCAGGCAATACCCTTACTCTTACTCTTGACGAATCTGTCATACTGATAAACTCTACATCTTCTGATTTTACTATAAATATTTCTGGCGTTACAGTAAATGACACATCTGTTCTATCTGACGATTCCATGATTCTATTGACCCTTGATGGATTCATCTTGATTGGACAAAACGCAAATCTGTCTTACACTCCAACCACAACTACAATCACAGATGGTAATGGAACTGCACTTGAATCATTCAACAATTACATACGTAATGAGGCAAGAAATGCATCTATGTTTGTAAGTGCTACTACAACTTTGGATGGAGGTAGTATAACCATACTATTCTCTGAGAACATCACTCTTGACTCTAATGTTGTAGGCTCTCAATTTACATTCCGAGGAACTACTACAACCTCTACATCACAGATATCATCTACTAACGATACTATTACACTTGTTTTGGGAACTAGAATTTTAGCAAATGAGACAGTTACCATATCTTATAGTGGAACACCAGGTACGATTAATAATTCCGTTGGTGTATTATTGGCAGACTTTGAGAACAATTCTGTAATTAACAACGTAACTAAAACACCACCTCTTATTACTAGTGCAACTACCAATGGTGCAGGAAATACAATTACTCTAACATTTAATGAAAATATAGTCATCGCCGGCACTGTTCCTAATTCCGACTTTACATTTACCAACACTAACGCCAATGTGTCCTCCACTAGTAGAACATCACCTACTCAAATTCAACTACTCTTAGATACTCCAGTATTGGCAAATGAGACTGGAGTTACTCTATCTTATACCAATTCTTCCAACTTTATTACTGACCTGAATGGTACAGCACTTGGTAATGTTGCAGGTCAAAGCATATCTAATATCATTCCCAAAACACCACCTCTTATTACTAGTGCAACTACCAATAATGCAGGAAATACAATTACTCTAACATTTAATGAAAATATAGTCATCGCCGGCACAGTTCCTAATTCCGACTTTACATTTACCAACACTAACGCCAATGTGTCCTCCACTAGTAGAACATCACCTACTCAAATTCAGCTAGTCTTAGATACTCCAGTATTGACAAATGAGATTGGAATAACCCTCACTTTCACAAATTCATCCAACAATATTACTGATCTAAATGGCACAGCACTTGGCAATGCTTCATTTCCACTTTCAACTGATAATATTGTTATAATAAATGTGACAATATCTACAACAATATCGACTCCAACAAATTCTGATTCTATACCTGTAACTATTACTTTCAGTGAAGATGTAACTGGATTTGTATCCTCTGACATTACTATCTTTAATGCAAACGTAACCAACTTTACAGGCTCTGGAGCAATCTACACAGCTGATCTTATACCTCCTACTTCTTTTGATGGTAACATTACTGTATCTGTACCTGCAAATGTTGCAAATAATGCCTCTTCAATACCAAACATTGCATCAAATGTTTTGTCAGTAATTTATGATTCTGTCGCACCTACCATTACTATATCTAATACTACCATACACACTTACAGAGCAGTGGATAATGATGATTCTCTATCTGTAATGCAATATGGATTGGGAGTTCAATGTAGTGATTCAACACTTTTCAGTTATACTGAGAATATCTCTATTGCAATTACCGGATTTACAGAATTGTGTTTCTCAACTACAGATTCATTAAACAACACTAATTTCCTATCTATGTTCGTCAATATACCAACTATTCAGTCTGATTCAATATTGGTACACGAGGATGATACAATAGTTGGCTTTGATATCGACACTACTGCTTTTATTCAAATTCAGCCAAATATACAAAATATCAAAGCACACTTTATCAACGCTACAGATAATATCACATTAAACTCAAATCTTACAGTATTACGCATTGGAGTAGACAATACAGCAGTTCCAACAAATATTACTCTTTTAATGTACAACACTACTACTCTACAATATACTACTTCTTTCATATTGCTAGACTTTGCCTCTCTTGTTATTCCACCTACTCCTACTCTACAATATACTACTATCTCATCTACCCTGATAGGTTTGGCAGATGACTCTATTAATTTCACATCTCCAATACGAATTACTTTTACTGATCAGGCCGGTAAATCTTTCTTACCTTATTATCAAGAGACACCAAATCATGCTCCTGTTTTAATATCTACAATCTGTGCTAGCGCTAATGACATACAACAAATTGAATCTCAACTGAATGGTTCTGGTGAATGTACAATAGATCATGAATCTGATGTTATAATTTGGACTTATCATGCTACTGTCTATGGTCTAGTTTCTGCTAGAGATATATCCTCTACAACTACTTCTATACCTTTCCTTTCTGTTGGCAGCGATAATAGTATCCGTTCTAGTGGCGGTGGTAGCGTTGGTGGAAGTAATGGCGGAGGTAGTCTGATTGATAGTGTGTCCATCGGTGATTCTACTTCCGTGTCATCTCCTGAATTTACGCTTTATGAAATATCTTGGAGTACTATAAACTCTGAAAAAATAGTAGAAGTTGTTATCGGTCCACCATCTGATAATATTTTTGCCACAATTAATGGTAAACTAACAGATATAACTTCTATACCCTCTCCTATACAACCATATCTAAATAGAGTGGTTTATGTTGGATCAATTGATTTATCTGAAACTGTCATATCTGTAAGAGTTGGCACTGATACGGACAATTCGTTCTCAACTGTACATAAACTCATAGATGTATCACAATCTGAAGGCTCTATTACATATGATTCTTCTACTACAATTCCGAACCCTATTATTCCATTTGTCCCTCCTGTTGAACCTGTAATTGATGTAGATGTAGTAGATGAAATGCCCAAAATAGAGGAAGAGTTGGAAGAAATCAAACCGGTAGTAGAACCAATAGTAGAACCAATAACAGAACCTATTTCACTCGATGATATACCTGATACTGATGATCCTATGACAACCGGCGGGTGTCTTGTAGCTACAGCAGCATATGGAACTGAACTTTCACAACAAGTTCAATTACTAAGAGAGATACGAGATGTAACCTTGATGAACACAGTTCCAGGTTCCACATTTATGACATCTTTCAACCAAATCTATTATACATTTTCACCAATAGTTGCAGATGCTGAACGTGAAAACCCCCTATTACGTAATATTGTTCAATCTTTCCTATATCCTGTGCTCTCAAGTTTATCTATATTGACCACATCTGACGGTTCAGATGATAATATATTGTATCTGGGATTGATTGTAATTTTTATTAATTTGCTAGTATACATTTGTATACCAATCTGTGGTGTACTTGGCATACGACGTATATTACATTACAAACGCTAATAATCACATAATGAGAACAATTCGAATCTTTTATAAATTAAATAGTATGATGATTTATTCATATTATTAACTAGTCTATGAATTGCCAAGTAGTAAATAGTAGAATTTCATGTATAGTTGTAAATATTTACAACTAAGATACATTATTTTTAGACACTAAAATATTCCATAATTGGAATAGTACTCTAGAAAATACCTAAATACTGATTCCTTGTTGCTCATATTTTCTCATATCATATGTTCTTCCACGCCATGAAACCGATGATTTTTTTTTTGCCTTTAGTATTCCTGCAATCAATCCGCCAACTACAATCAAACTACCAAGAGGCTCAAAGATTACATACTTTATGTGAATATTCATTCCCTTTGTTGTCTCTAATGCTACGCCAATATATGCACAAATCAAAGCAAATGCTGAGGATAAGAGCATAATGAATTTTACTGGCTCTGGCTGAAATGATACAATTCCATAAATGAATAATGGAAATGGTAAGAATAGTAAAAATACTAGACCTACTGCAAGTCCTATTGCTAATTTTGGTGTTTGTAGGTACATTGGAATCATTATTCTTTTCAACGCGTTCCAAAGTGTAGGTGGATCTCTGGCCCATAACGCATCAATTAGATGCTCTCCTTTTACCATTAGTAATTTATACCCTGCATCCTTTACTTTTCTGCCTAATGCTCCATCTTCTACAATTTCACTGCGTACTCCCTCATGCATACCAACTGCCTCATATACATGACGTCGAATTATAAAAAAACCACCTACAAAATATGCCATCTTTTTTTTCGGATTATTCACCTGTAATGCAGAGAATCGTGTATGCAGAAATACAGAAATTATTGGCATTGTAATTTTTGTAAGAAAATCCCTAGTTCTCATTCTTGGCAACGCTGTGAGAGCATCGAGCCCTTTGGACTCGAGATGATTTACTGTGAGTGTAATTACATTACGTGCGTGTCTAGTATCGGCATCAGTAAATAATAATAAATCTGATTTTGCTATTCGAACCCCTTCCATACATGCCCAATTTTTACCAACCCAACCATCAGGTTTAGCATCTGCATCTATGTGTATGATTTTTTTGCTTCTCTTAGAGTACTCTTTTATGATATCACCTGTATCATCCTCTGATGAGTCATTGATTACTAAAACCTCATAATTTGGATAATCTTGCTCCAACATAGAGTCTAGACAGCGTGCAATATTTTCAGTCTCATTTCTAGCAGGAATTATTACCGACACAAGTGGTGTACCTTTGAAATTATTTTCAAATTTATCCAAACTTGGAGCTTTGGAGATGTATTGTAATATTCCATAAATTAGTGAGATCCATGCTATTCCGACTAGTATCATAATACTTGAAATCAAATACCCTAATACGATATTTGCATCCAAATCTATTCCTCTGCTTTTATCTTTATGCCATCCAGAGCATGTGTTGTGCCTTTTTTAATATGATTTTTTACCATTCCTGTAAACATCTTGAGAATGCCTGTCATGTTAATATCCCAAACAACTTTTAAAGTTGTAACTGAATTTTTCTCCTCAAGATACATTATCTTAGTGCCCTTTACCACACCGGTTGTAAATGTAACATCAATCTGATTCATAGGTTGTAAACGTATCTCTTGCATACATTCAGCATCCCTAAATGCTAATACTACTTTTCTAATAATTTTATTACCATCTTGTGATAACGTTTGTACCTTTTTGGTCCCTTTCCAATATTGTGGTTCTGCATCAAGATTAGATATTATACTCCATACTTTCTGTTTTGTTGCGTTTATCTGTATAGACGCATTAATGATGGACATTTATCCACCCGTCAACTTTGCAAATTTATCGTTCTTGCTCAATTTGTTCATAAATTCTAGGTTGGATAATGCCACAATAGCAGATTCACGTACTGGTTTATCAGGATCATTCAATGCTTTTTCTAATGTCTGTTTTGCATTTTGTGAACCAATTACTCCAAGTGCAATTGCAGCTTCATGACGTACAAACATACTAGAATCTTCTAGTGTGGCATCTTTGAGATGAATAATGCCACTGTGGTAACACATTTGACCAAGTGAGAACGCCGCCTCATGACGTACAAGTTCATTCGGATCATTTTTTAAAACATTTGCAATATGCTCTACTTTATCCTCGCCACCAAAGTCTACAAGAATACATGTCGCTCTTGTTCGAATTACATAATCATCATGTTTGAGTAGGTTTATGAAAAACACAGTATCTTTTTGCTCATATTTGCTTTCCATCTGTGCCAGTAAATCTAACCTTTGTTGTGAGATTTGTGTCATGTGAATAATGTGTAAATACTGCCTTATAACCCTAATTTAACATCTCTTCAGATCTGTATGTATCGTTTCTAAATAGAATAATTATTTAAAATATTAAATCAGTATATTCGATACTTTGGATAGGTGTATTTGCTATTTTTTTACCTCTATATTACACAGCAATGATTATAGATGTATATGCCAAAATTCTTCCTTATATGGAATATTTTTTCTCTAATTTAATCTGTCTGACCATCAAAACCTTTAATTCGTGTGGTTTTTGTTAATGAAATATTGTCATTATTGAATGTAAGTAAATCCGATGGAATCTGTACAGTAACATTGAACAGAGTTGAAAAATTAAATGCTATGAATATGGATCTTGCCAAAGAAATTATCTCTACATTTGAATCTGTTACTCATGATGATTCTATAAAGGTGATTATCCTTACTGGCGAAGGCAAAAAAGCATTTTCTGCCGGAGCTGATATTGAATACATGTCTAAGATTAGTCCAGATGAATCTGTCGAATATGCCAAACTCGGTCAACGATTAACTAATACTGTAGAGCAAGTCAAACAACCAACTATAGCTGCAATAAACGGTTTTGCTCTTGGAGGTGGATGTGAATTAGCACTTGCATGTGATATTCGTATTGCAGCTGATACTGCAAGACTGGCTCAACCCGAAGTTACAATTGGAATACCACCTGGTTGGGGAGGTACACAAAGATTATTACGTATTGTAGGTATTGGCAAAGCTAAAGAAATGATATATACTGGCAGTATGATATCTGCCGATGTTGCCATGCGAATTGGTCTTGTAAATTCCGTAGTTCCACTAGATTCTCTTTTAGATGAGGCAAATAAAATGGCACAGACAATTGCAAAAAACTCTGTAATGGGAATACAAATGTCAAAGATTGCCATCAATAAGGGTAGAAATGCAGATTTGGATACTGGGTTAAACATAGAACTATTAGCATGGCGGAATTGTTTTACGCATGAAGATCGTGAAAATATGATGAAGGCGTTTTTGTCTAAAAATAAAAAGTGATGAATAATGTCCAAAGTAAAAAATCTTAAACTGGCCAGTAAAGGTAAGATATCTCATCAATGGGCCAAAGATCATATGAAAATACTAAACAATACCTTGTCACGTTTAAAACATTCTAAACCACTTGCCGGAGTTACTGTGGGATTTTGTCTACACATTACAAAGGAGACTTCTGTCTTGCTTGTTGGTGCCAAAGAGCTTGGTGCAAATGTAGTGGCGTGTGGTGGAAACCCTCTGACCACTCAAGATGATATTGCAGCATTTCTTGCATCAAAAGGAGTACATGTGTATGCGTGGTCTGATGAGACTGCCAGAGAGTATGATTGGTGTATAGATAAAGTATTGGGACATAATCCGTCCATACTAGTTGACGATGGGGGTGACTTGAATATTAGAGCTCATTTTGGACCAAGATCAAAATCTCTGAAAATACTAGGGGCTACAGAAGAGACGACTGCAGGTGTGAATAGAATACGTGCAGTTCAAAAAAGTGGGAAACTGAAATACCCATTAATTCTAGTGAATAACGCGTATACAAAGTATCTATTTGATAATCGTTATGGTACTGGTCAGAGTACTGTAGATGGATGTCTTCGAGCAATGAATCTCTTGTTTGCATCAAAACGTGTTGTTATTTCAGGATATGGTTGGGTAGGCAAAGGTGTAGCATCTAGATGTGCCGGTATGGGCTCAAAAGTATATGTAACAGAGGTGAACCCACTAGCAGCACTTGAAGCACACATGGACGGTTATGAAGTACTTAAAATGTCCAAAGCTGCAAAAATAGGATATTTCTTTATCACATGTACTGGAATGAAAGATGTAATTCGTAAAGAACATATCAAGACAATGAAAGATGGTGCGATTCTTGCAAATGTTGGACATTTTGATGTAGAAATTGACTCTGAGTTTTTACTGAAAAAATCAAAATCAGTAAAAGAGATTCGTCCCAATCTAGATGAGTGTCTTTTGTCCAATAAAAAGCGCGTATATTTGATTGGTAAGGGTCGTATTGCAAATTTAGTAGCTGCAGAGGGACACCCTCCGGAAGTAATGGCTCAATCTTTCTCAAATCAACTTTTATCAATATTACATATTTTGAAAAATCATGATTCAATGACCAGTGACGTACATGCTGTTCCATCAAACATTGATAACCAGATTGCAAAAGATGCACTTGACGCAATGGATGTAAAAATCGATACGTTAAGTAAAGATCAAATAAAGTATGGTTCTAGCTGGTAACATCTTTGTAATAAATGATAATTTTAAAATAAATCAATTCCATTATTTTTCAACTCACCGAAAGCATTTGTGGTCTCCACTCCGATATCTGAAATAGTACTACTGTTGAATTTCTTTTCTAAAAATTTACCTGCTAGAATTAATGGTGCGCCAACAGCACATGTGGCACCTGTTGGCTCTGGGATGAACAACATGATGAATCCTAATTTTTGTAATTTTTTACCAGGGGCTGACACCTTTTGCAGTGCACCTAGTGCTTGATTGGTGTCTTTATCTACTATTTTTGCCAGATTTGAGCAAACCATTGCACGTCTCTTGACTGACTCGGTATTTCTCTTGATCATGTTTAAATTTCTAGTTATATTGTCCATTGAATAATTTTGTATCATATCAATAATATGTGCAAGCTCAAATTTTTCTACGTTTGAATCAAGAAAAATAACTTGAATATTTGCACAACAATAAAGTATGGATGAATAATATACTGTATATGAAAAAAAACCCACGACTTGAATCTATAAAAGAGGCACATCATACACAACGAAAAGGATTCAGTACTAGAGTGGAAGATTATTTGGAGGTAATCTCAGAACTAGTAGAAATGAAAGGGTATGCTACAACACTAGATATATCTAGATACATGAGTGTCAGACCCCCTAGTGTCACAAATATGTTGAAAAAATTAGATAATTTAGATTATCTTGAATATGAAAAATACCACGGTATACACTTGACAAAAAAAGGCATTCAATTAGCAGAAGCAATAAGACTCAAGCATAGTATATTATTAGAATTCTTTGAGATACTCGGTGTTAATCATAAAACTGCCAATAACAATGCTGAGGGAATAGAGCATCACTTGGACGAACAAACAATACGACGATTACGAAAATTTCTTACATTTTTAAAATCTAAACATGGATTAATACAGGATTTCAAAAATCTCTAATAGATACGCTAATTTCATCTTTTGATACTCTGGATATTTCTTTTCCTGCACGTGAATGACTTGGAATATTCACTACACCATGTCTATCGATTTTAAATTCTTTTATCACATCTCCATTTATTGAGATTTCAGCAAAACTACCCTCAAACTCTAGATCAAAACTTAACATTATGTGACTCTTAGACTCTGTCATATCAAACTGTATGCTGTGACTCCCTTGTTTATTGGAGCGATTCTTTTCCCGTACATTTATGTGCATTCCGAGTTTATCTTGTAATTCATTGATATTTGAGCCTCCTCTGCCTATCAAAGCTGGGATGTATCTTTTCTCTATCATTACATCCACGGCACCAGAGCTAACATTCACTATTGCTTGTGGATCATATCTTTTGAATATCTTGATTAATTGCTCTTCGGCAAGTTTCTCAACACCGCTTTTTTTAACATTTTCCTCAACTGGCATTATTACATTCTCCTCTCCAAATGTGTAAATTTCATACTCTACAGTCTGTGTCTCAAAATCTCGTATTTCAATCACAGGTCTTGCTAAATCTTGCTCCATCATTCCAGACGGTACCTTTACTTTGTGTTCCAACTCATACACCTTGTCTATTTTACCATCTTTGACAAAGATTACGGTGTCAACTACACTTGGAATTATACCCAATTCTATTTTACCAATGAATCTTTGAACTGCATCTACAGGCGAACTTGCATGTATCACACCAATCATCCCAACACCTGAAAGACGAATATCTGTAAATATTGTAAAATCTTCACGTCGTCTTATCTCATCGAATATTGTATAGTCTGGTCTTACAAGTAAAAGAACGTCTGCTGAATTCTCAAAACTACCATCAAGTTTGGTGTATTGTGTTATGCCAAAATTCACCTGTAAATCTCTGGGAGATTCGAATGTCTTGATTATTTTTTTTTGTAAATGATAAAAATTGGCAAGACCCGATGCTAATGTACTCTTTCCAGAACCTGGAGATCCGGATATTAGAATTCCATCTGCACCTTTTTTTAATCTAGCCATCAACTTCTCTGAAATGTCGTAATCTTCAAGAGATAAATTTACTATAGGATGTACTATGGTGATTTCATATTTTTCCGAAAAAGGAGGGTGTGTGATTACAATCCTATAGTGTCCAAGTTGTACTACCTCTGCACCTGGTTTTGATATCTCCATACTTCCACTTTGAGCAGTGAATGATAGAATTTCAGATGCGATTTTTTCAATATACTCTAATGTGATCACATCCTCACCTACTTTTTCCAAAGTAAATTCTCCAGGTTTACCACGTTTGGCCAACGGTTGCATGCCTTCTTTAAGATGAACGCTCATGGTATGTGGATCAAAGAACTTCAAAAATTCTAGTTTATCTTGTCGTAATTCTGAGATATAATGTGTTGTGATTTGTGCACTACATGCAGTATGAATTTGGGGTTCTGCTGTATATAACACTGCATCGTTATCCTTTGCGATATCCGTCAAATTAGAAATGTATGTTTTCTCTGAATCTTTATCCTCTTCACCAATATTTTGTATGCTAATTTGTGTTTTATCGAATAAACTGCCAAGCCTTGTCACCTCTTTAAGACCTACAACCCCATCACTATTCCCTTTAGATTCTAATATGCGTAGTCGTTGTAAAACAAAATTTGGTATAATTATTACACATTGTGTAATATTTTGATTCAATAATGTTTGATGTAAATCTGCCTTTACAAGTACGCTATCATCAATTAGTATCTTTTGTGTCATGATGTATTTTGCCAGAATCTTGCTTATGAATCTAGAGTATGTGAATAATCTTTACATAGACTAGATGACATAAAATAACCATTGGACATTCCTCTAAAAGTAATTCATGACAATGTCAATACCTGTACAAAATGCCCATTATGTGAAACACGCATACATGCAGTACCTGGCAGAGGTAATGTTTATGCTAAAATAATGATAGTCGGGGAAGCCCCTGGGAAGACTGAAGATAAGATTGGAAAACCATTTGTNAGGCAGAGTGGGAAAATTTTAGATGATGTGATAAATAATTCTGGATTAACTGAACTAGTATATATTACAAATATTGTAAAGTGTAGACCCCCAAAAAATAGGGTGCCTCTGGCAGAAGAACAAACTGCATGTAACACACATCTTGACGCAGAGATGAAATTAATCAACCCACAAATTATATGCCTTTTAGGTAATACTGCATATAATTCACTTTTGGGAGGTACAGATATTACAAAAAATAGAGGTAAAGTACAGATATTTAACAATCAAAAATACTTTCCAACATTTCATCCAGCTGCAGTTATTTATAATCAAAAATTACGCCCATTACTTCAAAAAGATTTTGAAACAATTGCAGGTCTTATAGTTTGATTCTAGGACGCAAGTTTTATTCTAGATCTACGCATATTGTTGCAAAAGAATTATTGGGTAAAATTCTAGTTCATAAATGTGGTAAAAAAATTTTATCTGGTAGAATAATAGAGACTGAGGCGTATGGGTATAGGGATGATTCGGCAAGTCATGCCCATAATGGTAAAACAGATAGAAATTATGCCATGTTTGGCACTGTGGGGGTTGCATATGTCTACTTTACCTATGGAATGCATTATTGTGTAAATGCAGTTGCATATGCGAAGAAAAACTCAGCTGGAGCAGTGTTGATTCGCTCCATTTTGCCCATGGATGGTGTCACACAAATGATTAAAAATCGATCTAGGTGTAAAAATATCGCAGATGGACCTGGTAAACTGACACAAGCTATGAGTATCAGTCTGGATCAATATGATCAGGATTTGACAAAATCTGGTGGATTATACGTTCTGAACTCTGATTATTCAAAGAGAATCATTAAAAGACAGAGAATTGGTATACGCAACGCTCAAGACAAGTTGTGGAATTTTACTTTTCATTAGAATCAAGAGATTCGTCTAATGTCCAAGGGGCGATTTTGCCAAGTATTCGAGCCCAATCAAGACGCAGCATTAAATATACAATCAAAAGTAGCGATGCTACAAATATTATAAATCCAACATAAAGTGGTGTTAGATCTGTTAATTCCTGAATGTAAGGCTCTATTAATGATCTTCCAAAATAGTGCGATGATAGCACCAAGATGTAACTTAGCACAACTTTACCAACAAATGTCGCAATAAAAAATTTCCAAGGATTATACTTTGCTAAACCAAGTGGTATGTATATGATATCATCTGGTATTGGAGTTGCAGCAGCTCCGAATGCTGCAGCTGCCCCATATCTTTTTACTAATCTTTGAAATGGAAGCATTCGTTGTTTTGTACTTTCCTTTATTATTCTTCGACCACTATAACTTAACATGAAAATTATCTGTTTTGCCCCAGCTGATGTTATAGCTGATATTAATACAAGTAAGTGTAGATTGAACTGATCTCCTACGGACATAGTAACTAGGAATATGAAAAAGGGTAAAGGAATAAAAGGTACTAGTGAACCGAAAAAACTCACCAATGCCAAAGTAGTATATCCCAACTCTGAGGATATTGGAATTAAATCAATGATGTCCACACATGACTCATAATTTATTATATATTTATTTTATATCCATGAATGCGTTATTTTCGTCTTTTTCATCTGTGACATACATGTGTCTAGACAAGTCATATGGGTTGAATATCATACCTTGTGTAGACTTGAAAATGTGCCAAAAATTGACTCGATCGATTCGGCATTGAATTACACATTCAAGTATATATAGACAGATCTATACATGTATTCACGTAAATGGATATTTGGGATTTGCTATTTTTGTGATGATTAAGTAAATTCATATATTTTATTTTTTTCCATGAATACTATGGGACTAGAAGGCTCTGTTTTGATCTGTGATGAGGTAGCACCGCTATTAAACAAAGTGCTACAAGAGAATGGGCTTGATGTAACATATAGGCCCACAATAACTGCCGAAGAGATCAAAGGTATCATATCTGAATTTAATATTATAATTGTACGTAGTAGAACAACAATAACCGCAGAAATGATTCAAAATGCTACAAAGTGTAAAATCATAGCAAGGGTAGGGGTTGGTCTAGACAATATTGATCTTGATTCTGCAAAAAAGAGCGATATTCGTGTAATTAATGCAGTTGAAGGTGCCACTACTGCTGTTGCAGAGTTGGTATTAGGATTTATGTTTTCACTAGCAAGACAAATTCCAAAAATGGATAGAGGAATACGAAATGATATGTGGCTCAAAAAAGAATCACTAGGTAGTGAACTTAAGGGCAAGTATTTGGGAATAGTTGGAATGGGCAATATAGGAAAACGTCTTGCGCGACTTGCAAAGGGACTGAATATGAATATCATAGGATTCGATGTGCAAGAGATTGATCCTGAATTTATCAAAGAGGTCGGTATGATGAAAGCAGATTTAAACACATTGTTACAGAGCTCAGATTATATCACACTACACGTACCATTGTTAAAATCTACAAAACATTTGATAAATAAGACCAGTATTGATTTGATGAAAAATACTGCGTGTGTGATAAATACATCCCGGGGAGGAGTGGTTGACGAGAACGCCCTATATGATGCAATAAAATCTAAAAATTTAGGTGGGGCAGCTCTGGACGTCTTTGAGACAGAACCGGCTCTAGGCAATAAATTGTCTACACTCGATAATGTAATTCTCACACCACATATGGGAGCTCAGACTAGGGAAGCACAGAGTCTTGCAGCTAATGTCATAGCAGAGAAGATAGTACAGATACTTCGTGGCGTGATTTAGATAGTAAATCTTGACCTAAAAGTGACTCAAGTTTGTCTAGTCTTTTTTTTAGCATAAGAATTCATGTATTTCATATATTGATGTATAAAATATTGAGCACATATGCATTACTTGGCATAGTCTTATTCTCATACGCATATGCTGAAACACTAACGTTGGGTCTAGGGGAATATGATGTAGATATTAATTATTCATCTATTGGAGTTGATATTGATAAATCTACCAGTGATGGAAGTGAGACTATAATTTTAGATGTTAGCGTTTATGGAGATGAGTCTACCATTACAATAGAATTACCACGTAATTTCATAGATGCCAAAAATGGAAATGATGATGTAAATTATTTTATAATATTTGATGGATTTTCGCTGGGAGACTATAGTGAAGAATCTAATGATGAATTTAGAACTTTGACATTTAATGTTCCACGTGGAGTTGATATGATTGAAATTGTTGGAACCACTATCAGTACAAGTGTGAATCAATGTGATGTTGGTATGACACTAGTTGATAATATGTGCCAACTCGATACTGTATGTGAACAGGGAACTGTCTTAGTTGATGGTTTGTGCCAACTCGATACTGTGTGTGAACAGGGAACTGTCTTAGTTGATGGTTTGTGCCAACTCGATACTGTGTGTGGACAGGGAACTGTTTTAGTTGATGGTTTGTGCCAACTCGATACTATGTGTGGACAGGGAACTGTTTTAGTTGATGGTTTGTGCCAACTCGATACTGTGTGTGGACAGGGAACTGTTTTAGTTGATGGTTTGTGTGAGTTGAATGCACGTACATCAAATCAGAAATCCTTAGGATTTGAATTAATTTATGGAACCGTATTTGCGTTTATTGTGGCCTTTGTACTCTTGATAATAATGTGGAGTATAAAACACGCCCATAAAACATCATAAATAATTTTATCATAATATGTGAAATATTTTCTCAGGTAGGGAATATTTTTGGTCAAGTGCCAAATTATATCAATTTTAGATACTGTGATGTACCTACAAAGGTTTAATACCACATATTCATGATTTCTCAATAATTGGTCAAATACAAATCAACTGAACAAGTAATGAAAATTATAAAAATCAAAAATCAAATTCGTAATTTTGGAATTATCGCACATGTGGATCATGGTAAAACCACACTAAGCGATAGTCTCTTGGCGCATTCAGGAGTTATTGCCCCATCGGCTGCAGGAAAGGCTTTGGCACTAGACTCTATGAAAGCAGAACAAGAACGTGGCATCACTATTGTTCAGGCAAATATAACATTACACTATGTCAAAGATGAAACAGAATATGTGATTAACATGATAGATACTCCGGGTCATGTAGATTTTTCAGGTAGAGTTATTCGTAGTCTACGTGCAATAGATGGAACTGTAGTAGTATGTGATGCAGTGGAAGGTATCATGACACAAACTGAAACTGTTACGAGAATGGCACTTGAGGAGAGAGTGAAACCAGTGCTTTTCATCAACAAAATTGATCGTCTTATTAAAGAATTACGTCTTACTCCGGAAAAGATGCAAGAAACTTTGGCAAATGTTGTTGCAAATTTTAATGGATTAATTGATACGTATGGTGAGGAAGGCTACATAGATGAATGGAAAGTAGCAATACAAAATGGTAGTGTAACATTTGGATTTGCCAAAGATAGGTGGGCAATTAATGTAGATATGATGAAAGAGAAGGGAATAACTTTTGCAGATGTTATTAACGCATACAAGGATGAAAAAGTAGACGAGTTGGCAGAAAAGGCACCACTTGCCGAAGCGGTTTTAGGAATGGTTGTAAAACATCATCCTCCTCCACACGTGGCACAGAAATATCGAGTTCCTAAAATCTGGAAAGGAGATTTAGAATCAGATATTGGTAAAGCAATCATGAATTGTGATGATACAGGACCCGCTGTTATGATGATTGTAAATATAGCCATTGATCCTGCTGCAGGACCCGTCGCTATTGGAAGATTATTCTCTGGAACGCTAAAAGATGGTCAGGCAATTAATATTATTGATTCAAAACGTGAGGGGAGGATTCAATCTGTAAACTTTTTCATGGGCAATCAACGTGAACAGGTGGGAGAACTAGGAGCAGGGAATATTCCTGCCCTCTTGGGATTAACTGAAGCACGTGCCGGAAACACATTATCTACAGTAAAGGGGATACAGATGTTTGAGGGCGTAAAATATGTCTCAGAGCCTGTTGTACAAATTGCAATCGAGCCTAAACACCCCAAAAATCTACCACATTTAGTGGAAGTTCTAAAAAAACTTACCATAGAAGATCCTAATCTTGTTGTAAAAATTGATCAAGAGAGTGGAGAGACTATAGTTGCAGGAATGGGGGTATTACATCTAGACATAGCAGTTAACCTGATTAAAGATAACAAGATTGATATCATAACATCTCCACCTTTGATCAATTATAGAGAGACAATAAGAGGATCATGTGAGCCAATAATGTCTAAATCTCCAAACAGGCACAACAAGTTATTCTTCAAGGTAGAACCACTAGAGCCGGAGATTGCAAATATGATTCGTACCGGTGAGATTAGTGACATGAAAGATAAAAAACTCATGGTGCAGGTATTACGTGATAATGGGTGGGATCCTGATATTGCAAAAAAAGTAATGCGTTTTGACTCTAGAGGTAATGTAATAATAAACGCAACCAAAGGCGTACAATTTATTCAAGAATCTACAGATTCAATTTTGTCTGGTTTTGATGATGTGATGAAAGAAGGACCGTTAGTCAAAGAGCAGGTGCGCGATTGTAAATTTTTCTTTACTCACTTTGTACCTCATGAAGATCCTGCTCACAGAGGTTTGTCACAGTTAGGTCCTGCATCTAGACGTGGTTGTATGGGAGCAGTGTTGATGGCCGAGCCCATAATGCTTGAGCCAATATTGGGAATTGAGGTACGTGTCCCACAGGATTTGGTGGGAAATGTGGCACAGGTATTGTCTAGTAAACGTGGCAAGGTATTAGATATGGTACAAAAGGGCGCAGTAAATATTGTCACAGGCGAAGTACCTGCAGCTGAAACATTTACCTTATCTGAGGAGATGAGAGGTCAGACAGCAGGTAAAGCTATGTGGAACACTCATTTTAAAATGTGGTCTGAGGTACCAAAGTCTATTCAAGAACAAGTAATATCAAATCTACGAAAACGTAAAGGATTGGCAACTGACATTCCAAAGGCTTCAGAGTTTATAGACAGAGAATAATCATTCAGTAATATTTGGTAATATTTCTTTAAACGCTGTAAAATCATTAGGTGATGTGATTAATACATCACTAGTTAATTTATGAACCTCTTGCACAAATTCTGGAAATCTGTTTTTGTATATGTCCATGTTTATGTTTAAAAATTCAGCAGCTCTACGATTCTTCTCAGAGGGAAATAGTATGATCGGGGAGGTGTGGAATCCAAGAGGTTTTAAATAATTTACTAGTCTCTTGACATAGTCAAGATTATCAACAAGTTGGGTCATAAATCCAAATGGCTTGGAATCAATTTTTTTCTGAATTTTGGAAAAATCAGGATTTGTATTTACTGTTAAAAATAATTTTGGATGATCATCTATTTGATTTATGTGATGAATGATTTGACTCGGTGTTATTATACTGCCGATATCATTAATCATCTTGTCCCCNCGGATTACAAGAATGCCATCAACTCTATTTTTTATAGACTCTTTTACAAATTTATCTATGCTAAGTTTGGTATAATCTCTGGCACGCAGACTAAGGGTAAATATTAAACGTGAATGTTTTTTTTGCAAGTATGTGACCATAGTCATCGGACTAATCCTTCTAGTTCCCATTACCGAATCTGTAATGTGTATGTGAGGGATATAATCTACAAGAAAATCTATTTTTTTGTTAATATTTTGACATAAAGACTCAATTTGTGTAGAATTATAGGTGTCATTAATTCTAGGAGGATTCAACTCATATCTTATTGTCATAATGCATTATAGAAACATCATGCCTAAATAGTTATTATTATATTCATATCCATGGATATGTCTTACCTCAAGACTAGATTATCTAATGACACGTCTTCTAGTATGGAACATTTTACAAATTATAAACACGCCGCTGTACTTGTCTTGATTTTTGGTACATCTCCGAATGTTTTGATGATAAAGAAATCAAAAAATCTCAATATTCATGCCGGTGAGATTGCATTTCCTGGTGGCAAGTTTAATGCAGATGTGGATTTATTAGATACAGCTCTGCGTGAGACTAGAGAAGAGGTAGGTCTAAACATAACTAGAGAGCAAGTAATAGGTCAATTGGATTCAGTTATTACCCTAAATTCAGGTTATATGATTAAACCATTTATTGCCATATCCTCAAACATACACAATCCTGTAAAGGATTCAGAAGTAGAATCCATCTTTAATATCCCACTAGAGCCACTACTAAATACACTAGAGGAAGATGTAGAAACACAGTCTCATCACTATGATAAATCATTCAAGTTGAAATATCAAAATTTAGTGATTTGGGGGGCAACTGCAAGAATACTATACCAAATTGCTAAACGATTAGATATGATTTAGTCTAATTTATTCATAAAGTTTCTCAAATATATTAAAAATGATTTATTTTAGAACGAATTCATTAATTTACCGATTAACACGAATCGACGAGTCATTAACTTTAAAAGTAGTTATTTTGTAATGCCAATATGCCAGCACATAAAACATCTGCACGAAAGATACGACTTTTGAAGAAGATAAGGCAAACATCACCTGTGCCTACATGGGTAATATTGCGTACTAAACGTCGTGTACGAACCAATCCTAAACGCAGAGCGTGGAGATCAACGGATGTGGAGGTTGGATAAATAATGTCTGAAAATATTGAACGAATTTACACAATTAATCTAGGCAAAGTATTACTGTCACCAAATAACCGTCGAGCTAAAAGAGCAATAAATATGATAAGAGAATTTGCCGTACGTCATATGAAAACAGAACAAATTCGTATAGACCAAGATCTATCTCATAAAATATGGGAAAGAGGAATTCGACATCCACCACGAAAAATTAGAGTAAAGATGAATAAATTAGAAGATGATTATATTCTAATATCACAATATGATGAAAACATAGATGATAGTGTACCTGTAAAACAAGTGTCTAAAGACTCCAAGCCAAAAGACATGCCATCAGTGTCTAGTGTAAAAGATACATCTGTAATCAAAACAGAACCAGATGCAGATTCTACCACATCTAAATCAAATATTGAAACTAAAGACGTTAAAGCGCCAAAATCTAAACAAGAGACAAAAGAAAAACAAGACATGCCATCTGAATCTAAAGAGACATCAAAACCTACAGATAAAACTGAATCCAAACCAAACACAAAAACTGATAATACTAAACAAACACAAAGTACAAAATCCACAGATAAAAAACAAGAATCAACAAAATCAGACTAGTGTATGATGTTTAGGTGTGTATTATTCATTACACCTTTGAGAATATCCATTCAATTCAGCATTTGATGTATATACTATTCAAACATCATGTTATAATTCAAGTAGAATATACTTGAAAATTCAAAAAAATATTTTAAACCTCTTTTATACTAATAAATTTAAAACACAATAGATAATTTTCAAAAGTATTATATCATATATGATAAAATGAACAAGTATATGAAATACAGAACAGATACTGATTCACTAGGCAAGGTAAAAATTCCAAGCGACGCATATTTTGGACCATTCACAGGCAGGGCCATAAAACAATATTTTGTGACAGGTACTAGACCACATTTAGACCTAATTCGGGCATTTGTCATGATAAAACAGTCTGCAGCAAAGGCCAATCTGAAATCAAAAACACTAGACAAGAGGCGCGCCGATGCTATAGTTCTTGCATGTAAAAAAATTCTTGATGGACAATATATAGAACAGTTTGTAGTTGATGCGATAAATTCAGGAGCAGGAACTGCACTAAACATGAATACAAACGAAGTTGTAGCAAATGTCGCTTTGAGAATACTTGGAAAAAAGAAAGGGGATTACAAATACTTGCACCCAAATGATCATGTGAATATGTCGCAGTCTAGTAACGATACGTTTCCAACAGCAATGCACATTTCTACATTATTAGTTTTAAATAAAACCACTAAATCTATAAATCTCTTAATAAATTCACTACTTGGAAAATCTAAAGAATTTTCATCATTTAAAAAAATCGGTCGAACCCATTTGATGGATCCGCTGCCTGTAACACTAGGTAGCGAATTTAGAGCATACGCAACTGCAATTACTAAAGCAAATAATGTATTGGAGCAATCCAAACAACAACTAAACCTAGTTGCACTAGGCGGAACTGCAGTTGGAAATGGGGCAAATACACCCAAAGGATATAGGAAAATAGCAATAACAGAACTTGCCAGAGCATCAAAACTATCATTAAAGCCAGAAAAAGATATGCAGTTTGCATTACAAAGTAGGTTTGCAATATCCAACGCATCATCTGCCTTGAGAAATTTGGCAATTGAATTGTCTAAAATATCAAATGATATTCGTCTTATGGCATCTGGACCAATCGCAGGATTAGCAGAGATTGAAATTCCCACAGTTCATGCAGGCTCTTCTATAATGCCAGGTAAAGTAAATCCATCACTTGCCGAATGTATGAATATGATCTGCTCTAGTGTAATTGGGAATGATGTCATAGTTGCCAATGCCGCTCAAGGAGGACAGTTTGAATTGAATGTGATGTTGCCAGGAATGATACGTGCAATGTTGGACTCGGCAGATATGCTGAGTAACTTTGTTCCAATATTTTCTACAAACCTCATTGATGGTTTGAGTGCAAACAAAAATAAATTGAGAGAAGAAATTGAGAAAAGTCCTGTAATTGTAACACTGCTAGCACCACAAATAGGGTACAACGCAGCATCAGATTTATTCAAATTATCACTGAAAACTGGTAAAACAATACGACAGTTGGTGTTGGAGAAAAAAATAATGAATAAGAAAGACGTGGATAAAATATTCAGATAGATATGGCAAATATTCGGATTGAGGCATATGGGTGTTCGGCAAGTTTTGCAGATTCAGAGATTATATCTGGATTAATTACTAATGGAGGTCATACAATAACACAAAATCCAAAAGACGCAGATTTGAATTTGATAGTTACGTGCTCTGTAAAAGATGCAACTGCAAGTAAAATGATACATCGTATGAAAACACTATCGAGCAGACCACTAGTTGTAGCTGGATGCTTATCGAAGGCAGAGCCGAACACCGTACAAAAGTTGGTTCCAAAAGCAAGCCTTTTGGGCCCAAATTCTTTAGGAAGTACATTAGATGTTGTAAATTCTGCGCTACAAGGTAGGAAAAAAATATCCCTCAATCATGATCATTTCAGTAAGGTCGGTATTCCGAAGATACGTCTGAACCCAATAGTTGGAATAGTGGAAATTGCAAGTGGATGTATGAGTGAATGTACATTTTGTCAAACCAAATTAGCCAAAGAAGAACTGCAAAGTTATCGAATGGGGGATATCGTACGACAAATCAAACAAGATATCACAGATGGATGCAAAGAGATTTGGCTTACATCAACAGATAATGGGTGTTATGGTTTGGATATCAATACCACATTGCCAGAATTAATTCAAAATATTACAGAGATTCCAGGAGATTATAAAATACGTGTTGGCATGATGAATCCTATGTATATGGCAAAGATAAGTGACGAGTTGTTAAAAGCATATGATGACTCACACATATACAAATTCTTACACATACCAGTACAAAGCGGTAGTGATAAAGTATTGCATGGCATGAAAAGAGGTCATACAAGAAACACATTTGAAAATATTGTAAAAAAATTCCGCTCAAAATTTACAGACATGACAATTTCAACAGATATTATAGTTGGTTTTCCAACAGAGGGTAGAGAATATTTACAAGATACCATCACTTTGTTAAAGAATACAAAACCAGAAATAGTAAATCTATCAAAGTTTAGCAATAGACCGGGGACTTTTGCCAATGATTTAACCCAATTGGATTCTCAAGAGATAAAAAGACGCAGTAAACAAATTACAGAAATCATCAACAAGATATCTGAGGATTGTAATCGTAAGTGGTTGAACAGAGTTGAAGATGTACAATTTGTAGAGGAGTCCACAGAGGGGGTTCGTGGAAGGAATTTTGCATACAAGTCAATCTATGTAAAAAAAGGTGCCAAATTGGGAAAACAGCACAGAGTAAAAATTACCAAATGTACCAGACACGCATTATACGGAAATATTGTTTGTTAATAGTTTTAGATCATATCATTATTTTATTCAACACTACATCATTATACATAAAAAATACACTATTACACATTGAGTGGCATAGATTCTACCATAATTGTGGGTATAGGCAACGTAGGTTGTAAATTAGCACTAGTTGCAAATGACACACTGGATGCAGATTGTCTTCTGTTAAGTGATACTGTTACAAATATTCATCCTGACCACTCTAGTATAATTATTCCAATCGACACGTCAAGCAAAACTGTCTTGGCAAAAAGAGGTAATTGTATGAGGCCAGATATAATAGAATCTATCCAGAATCAACTATCACATTATTCTCGAATCATATTGATTGGAAATTTGGCCAGCACATTCGGAGCTGCATCTACCCCAACAGTATCATGGATAGCAAATAAACTAGGAAAATCACTAATAACATTCGGAATCATGCCATTTAAATTTGAAAATACCAAGATTTTTGATGCAGGTGTTGCGTTTAAACGAATACGACAAGATTCCACATGTACCGTTCTACTAGATAATAACTCAATTAAAACTTGTAACCCTCTATTAGACATACCACAATGTTACAAATTAGGTAATGATATAATTCTACATGTAATAAAATCTCTACAAAATATTGATACAGGCATAGCTGTAAAAGAAGAACAATTTACAGAAGACGTTCTTCAAAAATCTTTAGATGAATTGTACGGGTCTGAAAAAAATAATAAACCTCCAATTTTGCACCTTTATGACACACCCAAAGCTCCACGCTGCATATACGAGTCGGTAAATTACATTACAAGTATGGCAAATCAAAGTAATTTAGAGACTCATAATACTACAGAAATTGAACAGTACGGTACTGTAATGTTAACTCAAATAAATGAAAACAAGTCATTTCAAGAATATGACCCTCTAGGAATGATACCCATGGATAAAACATTAGATTGGGACGAACCAGACTACACCTTGTCCGAAAAATTAGATCTTTCTGTAAGAACAATTATATAGATAATTTCTCAAAAACTGATAATGATAAAACGATACAGTATAATTTTTTCAGCTATTGCAGTAACAATAATTGGTGCAACTCTGCTAGGTGGAACATTCACACAGGCACAAATGTTTGGTCAGTCTTTCACTATAGACACAACAGCTATAGGTTCGGCCGTACATGAGATGAACGGATTAAGACTGGTATTACCAGAAGCATTTGGCGCAACAGATTGTGCAGATATTGAGGATGGACGTAATGTTGTAGAATTTAATCTAGTCGGTACAAGTGTAGAACTACCAATAATGGGTGGTGGCACATATAACGCCATGACATTTAATGGTCAAGTTCCAGGTCCAACTCTACGTGTTACACAAGGTGATGTTATAATGATGACTTTGACAGTACCATCTGGCGAACCTACTCCACACGGAAATGATATGCACACGTCTCAAATGTCTGCTAGTAACTTCGGTTCAGTCTCACCAGGAGAATCCAGAACTTACTGTTACATCGCAGAGGTTTCAGGGGCATTCAAATATCACTGTTCAGGTGTTGATGTAGCAGCAATGGATCAACATGTCTTATCTGGCATGTATGGTGTTGTCATTGTAGACCCATTGAACGGTTACAAAAAACTAGCAGTTGCTAAAACCGCAATTAGTGATGGAGAAGTTATAATTAAACGTACTATATACACTCCAGATGCACTTGAATTTGTACTCCAATATAATCAACTATACATAACTGAAGACGGATACTATGACATGGCATCTATGATGAAACATCAACAAACACAAACTGTTGTTAATGGTATGGCACTAGGCTATGTACCAAATGAAGGACACAATGAATTAATCAAAGGTGATCCAAATGACAACATCTTTGTTTTGCAACCATGGAACTCTGCAGACTTGGCACAGTATCAATCACAATTACTATTTGTTGAAACTGGCCAACACGTAAGATTCTTCATAGAGAACCAAGGTAATGAGCCAGTATTTTGGCACGTTGTAGGTGAAATCATCGATAGAGTTGTACAAGGCAATCGAGTTCAAGCACAAGGCACTGAAACATGGCTACTAGGAGGATCACAAAACATGATCGCCGACATAGTATTTGATGAACCAGGTGTTTATGCAGCTGTCAATCACGATTATGCCGCAATCTTTTCAGGAGCTGCAACAATTATTGTTGCCGGTGATCCATTTGGATTAAATGAGCAACTAGGAACCAACGCTGCATCTTATGCAGAGTTGTTGGGTAATCCTAGTGATTCTATCCCCCCAATGGGCAAAAACAGTATAGAGCATCCAATGCAAAATTTGCATGGTCTATACACTGATGANGAGAGTGCAGAAATTCAGTCAGAACTAGGTATTTAGAATTTTTAAATTTATTTTTTTATTTTAATAAATCCCCATATTCATAAATAATATTTTTACCATTCAGAGATATTATTCATCTTCAATGTATCGGCAACTACATCAAATCCCATTATTTGCAATGTGTTTTTTGCAGTAGTAGAGTTACGCTCAAGTATATTCTCTGCAAGAATTAATCTATCTTTTTGTGATAAATTTTGTCCAATATTATATTTCCCAGTAATTATATCAGGAATAATCTTTATCACTGCTACAGCATCAACTACTTTATCATCACTATTCACCAAATCATACCTGCCTTCTGGTTGATATTTTGCCATCAATCCGTTTAACGCAACTGTCTTTTCTTTCATATCCGCTACCAATTCTCCATTACCTTTAATCACCACACTAATGTATAGAGTATCAGCAAGAGACGCGTCGTGTGGATTTTTAAAGTATGATGGAAGAAACTCTAATTCTCTATCTACCTCAAAACCCACCTTTGAGCATTGTAATATGTTCTCTAATTTCTCACCTCTATGATATGAATGCATATAGATACAATCATGCAGATAAACAAAATTCATAGGTATTATCTGTGGATATCCTTTATCATCAATACTTGCAATTCTACCGACGTGTTCCTCATTTAGAAACTCTCTAATTTTATCCATAGATTTAATTTTTAATTTTCCAACATGTTGCATAAATTATCATTATAAATACACATTAAAAAATATTCTACTTTAGGGTTCTATTGCAAATTCGGGTGTTATTAATGGTTCTAATAATTTAATACTAAAAACATCATTACCGATCTAAATATATGAATTATTTAAAAATAATCGTGTCCGATGATTCTAAAATCCATATTTCTCATAAAAATATATGGAATAGTGTTAGATATAGTGCAAAATATGCAAAATCTTTAATGAATCATAGTGACATACTATGTGATAAATTTGAATATCAGTCAGCAATTTCATTAACATGTTTATCCCATGAATAATCATCTAATGTGCACATTATGTAATTTCCATTTTGAGAAAAAAGATATTACAAAAGATTACTGGATGAAACATTTTCTTAATCATCACAAGAAAGCAGGATACTTTACCAATCTATTATTATAAAATAGTAAACTTTATCTCGTGATAAATATGAGCAGGCAACTGAGGGATTGAAAGATACTGATATAACCTACAATGAACAGGTGTCATCACAGTATGAGGATATATTCAAGCAATTAAATGTCTATACTGACAATTTTAACAAATTGAAATTATTATGTTTTTATCCTAATTGGGATAAGACCAATGAGCGATGAATTAATTTTAGGACATATCTGATAAAGTGCACCTTGCTGATCTTATTATAAATCACAGTACAATGTTTCATTATTTGAGTATGTTTAATGTTGAATGACTCGTTAGATTAGATCCAACGTTAGAATCAAATGGAAAATTATGTGGCAAACATGACAAAATCCATATGAATGCTGATAAATGTAGTGAATGCAATATTGAGCAATTAGAGTCTGACTCTATTAACAAGGATATGAAGAAATGTCATAATGCAATGAAAGGTTTAATTGAAAATTTTGCCCCAAAAATTAGATAGTATCATAATCATGCAAACTTGCACTCTGTATCAAAGTATTCCACTTGTTACGACCCTTGACAGTTATCTTTGCTCTCTTAGATGGTCTCTTATTGTCAATACCACTATACTTTTTGGCACAATTGTAATACACTGTCACACCATTAATAATCAGACTATCTTCTCTTCAATCCTCTAAACACTTTCCTACAATCACGAATCTCACCATTTAGACGTTCCATCATATTGTTATTCATCTCACCTTTCAAGTGTATATTTTTATCATATTGTGTTTCTCTGCCAAATACTCTTCTTGACGATTTACCCTATGATGGTAATCCATCTGTGATAAAATGCTTGGGTGTTTTATTCCCAGTAGTCAATTTAGTCAGTTTCAACAAATAATCTGCATTGTGCTGAAATTTAGTATCGGCCATGTCTTTAACTAAACCAAAACGAGTGTCATTATTCATAGGTGCAAATAGATATTTTGGTTTACCTGACATCTTTATTCATACTTTATCAGCACGAATCCAATTGCCAACACGTGGTATGATTTCATCTAGGTATCTAGTTAACATTACAGGGTATTTGGCAATCCAGCGATTCATAGTAGAACGATTCACATCAGTATCAAACTCATAATGTGTTGAAATATCTCCAACTGACATACCTGAATAATACATTTGTAATGCACCTGTAATTATTTTTGAATCAGATTGTTTACCCTCAAATTCAAAATTTGATGTAAAGCGTTTATTATAATCTAAACATTTGAATCGTTGTATTTTTCCTTGTTTGCTGTTCCTCATACCATCCTTTTTGATATTACCTGAATTACAGTATTTACACAGATTCAGTCTAGTCTATTCCATTATTCTAAAATTATTATTCGTATATCCTCTATTTGTAATCACTATACATTTGACTAATTGTATATGCTTGCAATCTGCTCTTCGAATTGTGTGATTTTTACACACACATACACAAGTCCTTTACCTGTATAAGATTCAAAAACTTGCAAATGGTTAATCACAGTAGCACTTACAATATCAGTATGATTAATTATTACACATCTTCCATCATTATTCATATTTGAAATATATCCTCCCTGGAATAATTTAATATTTACACTTTCGATTATTTGCATAATGCTTAGGTGAATTACTAGATATAATCAAAAACGCTTTCATCATAAATCAAAACAGACTTTGAGGGTAAATCGAATGGAACATAATGGAATAGAGAGGAGATGGAATTGGTCCACTTACATATGAAAATTACAGTGAAACTAGATCTAATACAAAAAGTAAACAGGAAAATGATGATTCATGAATTCTATTCTTTGATGTATAGGGCTGTGAATTCTAACTTGGAGGCAGTATTGAAATTCAGATACAAAGGAGTAGTAGTGTATGCAGAACGACTATTTTTTTCTACAAAAAAGGGTGTGATATATTCAAGAGATTATTTTTCAACTACTACAAACAATTTAATATATATTCGAATAATTTCATCAAGGAAAATAATGTCGCCTCTTTTGTGTATGGTGGTACAAAAATCATAGGTGATAATTTCAAGAATGGTTATACCGCTTTGGTTAGAATTAGATATCCTGAATCGACAGTGTATAGTTTTTTAATTAAAATTCTGAATGAGAATAATTTTGGATGTTTACCTAGTCAGAGTATATAATGTCAAATGGAGGCTGAATTTCCTACTAAAGCCAAAGTAGAAAAAATTTTAAAAAACTGATAAATAGTCTATATGTGGATGATTCTAAACAAGGAGAAATAAAACGAATACGTAAATCTGAGAAAATAGAAAAGATGCGTAAACGAGATGAACTGCGTAAACCAGCACTTGGTAAAAGTGCAGTTAATTTTTAGAAATTATAAATTTTTTATTAAAGTTCAAAAAAGAAGTTATGTGTATAACACCCAAAGCTGCAACAGAACCCATCAAACAAACAATTATAAATCATTTTATTATTTTTGATAAATATTGCATAATGTCTATCATTCATATGTGATGACTCTCTCTTTAACTGCTATTATCGTTCTCTCTGCCACTTTGCTCTTTCCACTAGATTCTGCTTTTGGACAATATGCACCTATAAATGCATCTACTAATACTGATGGTGATACGATAACTATATCTGTGCCGATTCGTTCCAATATCACATACACGGATTTAGCTACTCGGACTAATTTAAATTCATCTTTTGTGTTTAATCCTGCCAACTATAACATAACTGATTTTTATAATGTTGACGCTAATACTATCGCCATAGTTGTATCTCCGCCCATAACTCCTACTACTAGTCTTAGTCTATCTTATACATCTATTCAGACTCTGATAAGAATTGATGGTCACCCTTCTGGTTCCATTAATATTTCTAGTGTAACAAATAATGTCAGCTCTGAATCCTCCTAGTAGAGTGTATACTGATACAACTGGTAGCAATATTATTGTTGTATTTTCTAAAAATATTACAGTAGGTAGTACTACATTCCTTAGCGACTTTGCTATAATTAATTCATCCACTTCTGTGAATAGTATAACTAGTAATAATGCAACTTCTATAATTCTTTCACTAAACTCTACCCTATCTTTTGACGACTCTCCACTTTTATCATACAACGATACAGGCACAAATATCACTGATAGTGTAGATCCTACTTTATCACTTGCAAACTTTACAAATCAACCAATCACTAATAATGTTCCATCATATCCAATCTTTGTTAACGCCTATACAAACCAGCGAGGTGACAGCATAATTGTCAACTTTGATAGAGAAATCACTCTTACCAATACCACTTCTCCAACTGACTTTGCAGTAAATATTTTAGGTATTGCCACAACTAGTATTACTAGACATAATGACACTGCAATCAATCTAACACTAGACTCTAACATTCTACCTGCATTACCATTAACACTATCATATAATCAAACAACTAGTAATATTACAAACGTGAATGATTTATCACTTGCAAACTTTACAAATCAACCAATCACTAATAATGTTCAATTTTTTGATTTACCTTCCTTGTGGGATACTAGACAGAAAATTACTATTAACAGTAACCAAATAACTACAACTCTTCAAAACTTTACCCTTCTAGTAAGTATCTCTGATTCTGCTTTGAACAATTCAGTCTGTTCTGCCTAACGGAGATGATATTATTTTCACTAGCAGTGATGGATTTACTATATTACAGCATGAAATTGAGTCATTTACTAATAATGCTACTACCGGTACTCTAGTAGCTTGGGTTCGTCTACCTACTTTGAGCAATACCAGTGATACCATACTCTACATGTATTATAATGTCTCATTAGCGGCAACTATTATACATGATAATGTTTGGGATTCAGACTATGAAATAATTTATCACATGGATTAATCCACTTTTACTGCAAACTCTACCCTAGACTCATCAGGGAATGATTGTCATGCAACACCACTATCTACAGGCTCTACTCCCTTTGAATCTAATGATTTAGTATCTGCACAAATTGGTAATGGACTAAACTTTGATGGAGTAGACAACAACAACGGAGATTATCTTGATCTTCCAGACTTGGAAGGTAGTCTATTCCACAATACAGACTTTACCATCTCGGCATGGGCAAATATTGATGCCATTAAAAGTCAGGCTAGAATCGTTGATTTTGGCAATGGTGAGAGACAAGACAATATTCTATTTGCTTACTATGAACTTATCCATGGTTTAAGATATAATATGCTACAGGGTGCCTACTCTCTGGGTATCGCAGTTAGAGGCGTTTTGCAGACAGGTCAATGGGCACACTTTACAGTTGTACATGAATCATCAGGTACAGCAACTATCTACAAAAATGGCGCCTCAATTACTAGTGATACCGTACATACATCTCTTGATGTGAATAGAGCATCAAACTATATCGGAAGATCCAATTGGGGAACTGATTCCTACTTTGATGGCAAATTCGATGAATTCCGACTATCATCTACTGCTCGCTCTGCAGACTGGATTGCAACAGAGTATGCAAATCAAAACTCTCCTTCTACTTTCTTTACTATATCTGCACCTGAAGATAGAAGTGTAGCGATAACTTTTGCTATTACCAACACACAAGGTGATAACATTATAATTACTTTTAGTGAAAACATTATCTATTCGGTTATTCCTACTACTGACTTTACTCTTACTGGTACATCTGCTACAATAGATAGTATAACATCAAACTCCTCTTCAATTACTCTGAATTTAAGAGGAAATCTCTTGGCAAATGAAATCATCACTATCTCATATACTAAAACTAGTGGTGGAATAAACTCTACTCAAAATACAGACATAACACTAGAAAACTTTGTGAATCAACCAATCACTAATAATGTTCTACCACCTCCAATTTTTGTTAGTGCTTATACAAACCAGCAAGGTGACAATATTACTGTCAACTTTGATAAAGTAGTCACTCTTACCAATACCGCTTCTCCAACTGACTTTGCAGTAAATATTTTAGGTATTGCTACAACTAGTATAACTAGACATAATGACACTGCCATCAATCTAACACTAGACTCTAACATTCCACCTGTATTACCATTAACAGTATCATATAATCAAACAACTAGTAGTATTACAAACGTAAATAATTTATCACTTGCAAACTTTACAAATCAACCAATCACTAATAATGTTCTACCACCTCCAATCTTTGTTAACGCTTACACAAACCAGCGAGGTGACAACATAACTGTCAACTTTGATAAAGTAGTCACTCTTACCAATACCACTTCTCTAACTGACTTTGCAGTAAATATTTCAGGTATTGCTACAACTAGTATAACTAGACATAATGACACTGCCATCAATCTAACACTAGACTCTAACATTCCACCTGTATTACCATTAACAGTATCATATAATCAAACAACTAGTAGTATTACAAACGTAAATAATTTATCACTTGCAAACTTTACAAATCAACCAATCACTAATAATGTTCTACCACCCCCAATCTTTGTTAACGCTTACACAAACCAGCGAGGTGACAACATAACTGTCAACTTTGATAAAGTAGTCACTCTTACCAATACCACTTCTCCAACTGACTTTGCAGTAAGTATTTCAGGTATTGCTACAACTAGTATAACTAGACATAATGACACTGCCATCAATCTAACACTAGACTCTAACATTCCACCTGTATTACCATTAACAGTATCATATAATCAAACAACTAGTAGTATTACAAACGTAAATAATTTATCACTTGCAAACTTTACAAATCAACCAATCACTAATAATGTTCTACCACCTCCAATCTTTGTTAACGCTTACACAAACCAGCGAGGTGACAACATAACTGTCAACTTTGATAAAGTAGTCACTCTTACCAATACCACTTCTCCAACTGACTTTGCAGTAAGTATTTCAGGTATTGCTACAACTAGTATAACTAGACATAATGACACTGCCATCAATCTAACACTAGACTCTAACATTCCACCTGTATTGCCATTAACAGTATCATATAATCAAACAACTAGTAATATTACAAACGTGAATGATTTATCACTTGCAAACTTTACAAATCAACCAATCACTAATAATGTTCAATTTTTTGATTTACCTTCCTTGTGGGATACTAGACAGAAAATTACTATTAACAGTAACCAAATAACTACAACTCTTCAAAACTTTACCCTTCTAGTAAGTATCTCTGATTCTGCTTTGAACAATTCAGCTGTTCTGCCTAACGGAGCCGATATTATTTTCACTAGCAGTGATGGATTTACTATATTACAGCATGAAATTGAGTCATTTACTAATAATGCTACTACCGGTACTCTAGTAGCTTGGGTTCGTCTACCTACTTTGAGCAATACCAGTGATACCATACTCTACATGTATTATAATGTCTCATTAGCGGCAACTATTATACATGATAATGTTTGGGATTCAGACTATGAAATAATTTATCACATGGATTAATCCACTTTTACTGCAAACTCTACCCTAGACTCATCAGGGAATGATTGTCATGCAACACCACAGACTCCAAACCGTTTTGCCTTTAGCCCTAATAATTCAGTATCTGCACAAATTGGTAATGGATTAAACTTTTATGGATTATACCCAGACTACGTAAATTATCTTGATCTTCCAGACTTGGCAGGTAGTCTATTCTACAATACAGACTTTACCATCTCGGTATGGGCAAATATTGGTGGCAATAGAGGTTTTGCTAGATTCGTTGATTTTGGCAATGGTCTGGCACAAGACAATATTGTATTTCAAAGCCCTATATTGGATTATTCCCCTTATGCTAACACGGATTTGACATATGATATGCTAAGAGGTAACGTATCTCAGAATGTCACAATTAGTGGTGTTTTGCAGAAAGGTCAATGGGCATACTTTACAGTTGTACATGAATCATCAGGTACAGCAACTATTTATCACAATGGTACCTCAATTACTAGTGGTGCTGTGCATACATCTAATGATGTGAATAGAACAACAAACTATATTGGAAAAATCAATTGGGTATTTAATCAATTCTTTAATGGCAAATTAGATGAATTCCGACTATCATCTACTGCTCGCTCTGCAGACTGGATTGCAACAGAGTATGCAAATCAAAACTCTCCTTCTACTTTCTTTACTATATCTACACCTGAAGATAGAAGTGTAGTGATAACTTCTGCTATTACCAATACACAAGGTGATAACATTATAATTACTTTTAATGAAAACATTACTTACTCGGCCACTATAACCGACTTTGCTCTTAATGGAACATCTGCTACAATAGATAGTATAACATCAAACTCCTCTTCAATTACTCTGAATTTAAGCAGAAATCTCTTGGCAAATGAAACCATAATTATCTCATATACTAAAACTAGTGGTGGAATAAACTCTACTCAAAATACTGACATAACACTAGAAAACTTTGTGAATCAACCTGTAATTAACAACATTTCAGATACTACTCCCCCAGTAATCACACTGAATGGTAATAATGTCGTTTATGTAGAACTTGGCTCATCCTACTCTGAGCAAAACGCCACTACTGATGATGGCTCTCCAGTAACAATTGGTGGTGACACTGTAAATTCATCTCTCGTGGGAAATTATACCGTCACCTATGACTCTGTTGATTCAGCAGGAAATAATGCCACCCAAGTGAATAGGCTTGTAATTGTTAGTGACACTATTCCCCCAGTAATCACACTGAATGGCAATAGTACCATAACACTATTTGTTGGCTCTACATATAATGAGCAAAACGCCACTACTGATGATAACTCTCCAGTAACAATTGGTGGTGACACTGTAAATTCATCTCTCAAGGGAAATTATACCGTCACATACAACTCTGTTGATTCAGCAGGAAATAATGCCACCCAAGTTGATAGAACTGTAATAATTTCTGATGCACCAGATGATACTCCCCCAGTAATCACACTAATTGGTAATGCTACTGTTTATGTAGAACTTGGCTCATCCTACTCTGAGCAAAACGCCACTACTGATGATGGCTCTCCAGTAACAATTGGTGGTGACACTGTAAATTCATCTCTCGTGGGAAATTATACCGTCACCTATGACTCTGTTGATTCAGCAGGAAATAATGCCACCCAAGTGAATAGGCTTGTAATTGTTAGTGACACTATTCCCCCAGTAATCACACTGAATGGCAATAGTACCATAACACTATTTGTTGGCGCTACATATAATGAGCAAAACGCCACTACTGATGATAACTCTCCAGTAACAATTAGTGGTGACACTGTAAATTCATCTCTCGTGGGAAATTATACCGTCACCTATGACTCTGTTGATTCAGCAGGAAATAATGCCACCCAAGTGAATAGGCTTGTAATTGTTAGTGACACTATTCCCCCAGTAATCACACTGAATGGTAATAGTACCATAACACTAAACATAAACTCTACATATAATGAGCAAAACGCCACTACTGATGATGACTCTCCTATCGTCATTGGTGGTGACACTGTAAATTCATCTCTCGTGGGAAATTATACCGTCACCTATGACTCTGTTGATTCAGCAGGAAATAATGCCACCCAAGTGAATAGAACTATAGTTGTTAGTGACACTATTCCCCCAGTAATCACACTGAATGGCAGTAGTACCATAACACTAAACATAAACTCCACATATAATGAGCAAAACGCCACTACTGATGATGACTCTCCTATCGTCATTGGTGGTGACACTGTAGATACAGATACTGTAGGCAATTACACCATCACATACAACTCTGTTGATTCGGCAGGAAATAATGCCGTTCAAGTAAATAGAATTATAGTTGTTCGTGACACTATACGACCAACAGTCGTTAATACTCCAATATATGACACTTTAGCACATACTCTAACTGTTACATTTAGTGAAAATGTAATCATACCTAATTCATCACGATTGGGTATAACTTCAGGAGCATTCACTACTACTAATGTTGATTCTACAAACAATCCTACTTTGGTTTTTACTTTTAGTAACAATATATCTGAACATGTGGTTAACACAAATCTACAACATAGTTCTGGAGCTAATGTACATTTTCCTACAGATTCTGTTTTAGACGCTGTAAATAATGGTATATTTAATACAGAAAATAGCTTAAACGTCCAAAGTAACGTTACATCAAGCGATCAGATGGTGTCTCCTACACTTCTTCATATAGACGTACCATTAATTGTTACACCTGAACATCAAAATGTTACTATCAATTATATCGCTACTACTTTAAACACTACTAATATCACTGCAGGATTAACTGCCAAACTTGTATCTACTAATGACATTACAGTCATGATACCTACTAGTACTATTATTACTCATGATGGTACTTGGGATTCGCAATTCCTTGCACCACGTACTGCTACTATTACTGTACCATCTACAACTGCAGGTCAGACTACTACTAGTCATGTAACGATTACAGCTATAACTTTGGGAGATGTAACAATTGATCTCAACCTAGGTGATACAGTTGTATCTATTGTATTTGAAAATCAAGGTGGAAATAATTATAATGCATATTATGTAAATACTATTGGCTCTACACCAACCCAGATGTCATCCTGTGGTACTAGTAATATCGCAGAAATTAATACTCTTTTAACCACTACTTCCACAAACGAATGTTTTGTAGATGACAACACTCATGTAACAATTTACACCACTCACCTATCCACCTATGCTCTAACATCTTCCACCGGTGCCACTAGTACTCAAGTACCTGCACCTATTCCATTTACTAGTAGTGGTGATGGCAGTAGCTCAGGAGGCGGCGGCGCAGGTCGTATATTCACTGGTGGTCAAGCCCCAATAATTGCAGAGGCTATTATTCACAAAGTATCTTGGGAAGTCAGCTGATGATAAAAAACTAGTTGAAATTATTGCTAGCCCATCATCTGATGATGCTTTTGTTACTATTAGTAGTTCCAAACTAGGAGTAATTAAAACTCAACTCTCCCTAACACAGCCCTACTCTGATAGAGTCGTCTATTTGGGTCTAGTGTCTTCTGATGAACGCTTTGTATTTGTAAAGGCTAGCGTATACTCTAATACTTTCTTTACAAGTGAACAAAAATTAGTAGATATTTCTCAACCCACCGGTTCCATCACTTTTGATTCTACATTACCTGTTACATCTACCGGTACCATAATGGACGATAATACCATAAAGGATGATAAAACCATAAAGGATGATGATATTATGATGGACGATAAAACCATAAAGGATGATGATATTATGATGGACGATAAAACCATAAAGGATGATAAAACCATAAAGGATGATAAAACCATAAAGGATGATAAAACCATAAAGGATGATAACTCTACTACCACTTCTCCTGGTAAAGGTGGTTGTCTAATCGCAACAGCAGTATATGGAACTGAGCTTTCACAACAAGTACAAATGCTCAGAGAGATACGTGATACAACTTTAATGACTAGTCTACCTGGAATATCCTTCATAACATCATTCAACCAAATCTATTACACCTTTTCACCTGTAATTGCAGATGCTGAGCGTGAAAACCCTCTACTGCGTGAAATAATTCAGACTATTCTATATCCTCTACTCTCTAGTGTATCTATAATGACGATGGTAGATGACTCGGAGAATAGTGTGTTGGCTTTGGGATTACTTGTAATTGCTATCAACTTGCTAATTTATGTTGGTCTACCAACATTGGCATTTGTTTATCTACATAAAAAAATTAAATCTGTCAAACTCGTATCTTAAATTCTTTACATAAAATCATTTCACTCAAATCTAATTTTGACCACAATGATGTGATGGAAAAAAATTAAATATTTGATATATGCAATATGACGAATCTGATACTATTAATTTAAAAACTCAATCTGAGATATTTGCCGACTATTTATGTGACATATCTGTAAAATCCACACCAAATAAACTTGGTACTAGTGGCAATGAGTTAATTGTTAATAATCATAGTAAAGGCTCTATTGCAAATTCGGGTGCTATTCATGGAGCGATACTATAATCTCTATTTTAATTTTATTTCTTTTGATTCTTCTTGGATTTATCACTATTTCTTGTAATCAACATATATGAACCATAAATTAATAATCCTGCTAGAAGAATATAAAATCCATATCTGCCAAGATAATGTGTAAAAGATAGATCTGCTTGATTGATATACGCAATCAAAATATTAATCGTGAGATATACAATCAATAAAACATCCATGTTATTTTGTCTCCGTTTTTATCCAGTGTATAAAAAAGAATCTCAAATACATTTTATTCACTACTTGTCAATAATATCAGATATCTTATTTGCCAAATCACCGTATTTGTTATTATATGTTGAACGTTATGTTAAAAGATCATCAAAATAATTACTCAAATGAGCATTATGAGCATTGGTATCTTTTAAATAATTATTTTCTAATACGGTCATATACTGTAAAATTTCATCATAACGATCCCATTGATCATTTGTAGAGTATCTTGTCAAAAGAGTGTTTAATAGACTATATACTCTTCATTATACTCTGTGGTGATTTCAGCATATATCTTATTGAACTGTCTCAAAGTTTATCACGTTCTAAGGTTGCAGCATTTGCGTAAGATTCTAACTGTATCAATTCATTGTTTAGTTTCTGTACTTCTTTCATCTTGTTTAATAATTCGACACTTTTGTCATAAAGACCAACATATTCATTAATACTGGGAATATTTGAAATAGATAGTGTGGTCAAAGCCACAAATCCCAAACTTATGATGATGGCCATAATTGATATACCAATAATTTTAAAGTTTGACAATTTATCGAATATTATGAACGAATGACGCTAGGCAGAACGGAGTGTCACAAATAGAAATACACGCAAGAGATTTGTATAAAATCGTAAATGGGCATCTGAGCGAGTCCCCTAGTGTGCCTAACTGTTGCAGTGTTATGAAAAGCAAAAAATATAATTCTAAGATTGTATCAGGACTGCCATTAACAAGGAAATACATTATTGATTCGTTACAATTTGTGAACACATTTGTGGTATAATTTACTGTTTTTATAATAACAATTATAATTCATTGATTTATGAGTAACACCCAAAGTTGCAACAGAACCTAACTTTAGTATTATTAAAATAATTAAAAATTAGACAAGTTCTTTTAAACGTGGCATTACGCTACTGGCAAATTTATCAATACTGCCAAAATAATTCTTGCCCCAAAATCTAATAACAAAGTGATTTACGCCTTTGTTCATGAATTTCTCAAATACGGGTATTATATCGTCAACCGTACCGACTCCGATAGATGAACGTGCTATATTATCTGGAATTGTGGTGGCAGCCTCTCGCATCTTTACAATCCACTCTTGATTTGACATAGAGTATTCTGTAAAGTATTTTTTGAAATCAAAACCTTGAATTTCTTTAAGATTATGTACACGTAATACTTCGGGTTTGAAAAGGCTTACTTTTATTGCCTCTTTCATCTTTGCCCAAGACTCTTCGGCATCTTCGGAAAAATAAACATCAATGTCAAGAGCATATTGGAAATTATCCTTTTCCTCCTGAGATCGATTGTTTGAATCCATTGACTCTTTAATCTTATTTGCGTGATCTTCAAACAACTCTGGGGTATATCCAATTGGAAGCCAACCATTACCATATTTACCAGTTAATCTCAATGTTCGCGAACCTCCAGCTGCCATGTATATTGGTGGATATGGTTTACGAATAGGGGCAGCTTGCAGACAAGCTCCTTTTAGTTGATAATATTTTCCATCAAAATCTACCACATTATCTGGGTTTGATGTGTATAATTTTTTAATAACTTGAATTTGCTCTTCCCATTTACTTACAGGTGTTTCAAAAGGTATGCAAAATTCTTTTAGGTTTTGTGCTTCTCCTGCACCTATACCAAGTATAGCTCGTCCCTTGGAGACACGATCAAGGGTAATTGCTGCAAGAGATATGTTTGATGGGTGACGACGAATGGCATCTGTCACACATGTTCCAAGTTCAACATTTTGTGTAACTGCGGCAATTGCAGATAACATAACCCAGGGATCAAGTACAGTTGCGTTTTTCCATTGTGGTACGTTTGTATGATCCATGTAAAAAATAGAATCATAACCAGTTTTGTCTGCCAACATACACGCAGTAAGTATTTGATCAATAGAATATCCAGCTCTGGCTACATTTAACCCATTTTGGATTCCAAATTTTAATTTATTCAACATTAATTTTTCAATTGTTTATTTAATAAATTTAGTCATCTAATCTACACAGTATTTTATTCATTAATTAGAATAATCATTCATCAGAGATATCAAATATATTTATAAGTAAGTGGATTTTGTTTGAATTATAATGACTTCAGTAGATAAAGCTGCCATGTTGTGGACAATCGCTATTGTATTTGTCGGTGTAGGTGTAGCAGTTGTATGGTCTGGCTTGGCAGATGACAGTTCAGCAGATTATAATAAAAACACGGATAGAATGATGATGGAAGAGGAGAAAATGATGGAAGAGGAGAAAATGATGGAGAAAATGATGATGGAAGAAAAGATAAAAAAAGATACTGCTCCAAAAAGAGTTCTTATTTCAATACCTAATGGAGCTGGATCACCGGATTGTGTACAAAACGATATATGTTACTCACCATCTAACGCAAAAATCAATGTGGGAGATACTGTAACTTGGACTAACGATGATATCGCAGTACACACAGTAACTACAGGTAATCTTCAAGAAAATCCAAATCTAGTAGGTGAGGCATATCCAAATGGTTGGGATAGTTCAATCTTTGCTAGCGGTACTACATTTTCACAATTATTTACAAACACTGGAACTTTTGACTATTATTGCCAAGTCCATCCATGGATGGTTGGAAGTATCACTGTAAGTTAATTAGATTATATTCATTTTTTGCACATGTCGATTATAAGATACACCAAATCTATGAGATTCATCTCTTGCAAATTGTAAAATTTGAAGAGATTTTTTATCCCTAGATATTATTAATGGCTCAGATTTGCCAACCGTGTAAATCTCCTCATTCTCCTTTGCAATCGATATGCAAGGAATAGATAGATTCAGTTTTTTCAATTCAGCATAGGCTGCGTTTAATTGGCCTTTGCCACCATCAACAAGTATAAGATCAGGTAAAGGCAAAGACTGGTTTTTTAGTCTAGTATATCGTCGTTTTACAATCTCTCCAATCATTGCAAAATCATCTCTGCCGCGTATGGTTTTTATCTTAAACTTTCTATATCCTGATTTATCAGGAATACCCTGGGAGAATCTAGACATAGAACCGACAGCAAAATCAGAGCCATGATTTGATATATCAAAGCACTCTATTATCTTAGGAATTTTAGTGATATGTAATAGTTGTTTTAGCTCTACAAGACCCGGTTCTGTACCTGCAGTTTGAAAAACTTGAATATTTTTCAAAAGTAAACTCATTAATTTTTTCTGTTTACCACTAGGAAGATTGATTTTAACAGCACGATCAGATTTACTAGACAACAACACCTCTAAAAGTTTTTTATTAATTATTGGAACATTGATAATTATCGTATTTGGAATTTTACGAGTGGTATAATATTGATAAAGAAAATTCGAAAACATATTATCACCGAGTATTTCAAATGAAAATCTATCACTGTCTTGTATTACACCTCTAATTTGACGAAAAGTCATAATGGTGGCAATATCATCAACAATGTCAATCCCAAAATACTCTTCATCAGAACCAGATATTGTCTCCATTTTTTGCTCTGCTGTCAAGTTATCTAATCGATATATTGTATCACGAATATTTTTTGCATACTCGTATTGTTGATGTTTGGAGGCAACCTCCATTTTAGAGCGCAGCACACTTTTGAATGTGACTAGATGTTGTGGATTTGTGAGAACTCTGCTCAGACCATCTATGTGGTGAGAATAGTTTTTTTGTGCATTTTTAAATTCACAGGGGGCTTCACAATTTCCCAAATGATACTCTAAACATGCTTTTTTTGGCAATGTTTTACAAATTCGAATTTGAAATGATTTTCGTAGTGTACCGATGGATAATAGTTTAGAGCTGCCATGGGTAAATGGACCGAATACCTTCCCATTACCTAGAAATTTCCCATCCCTAGTACGTCGAGTAACCAATAGACGAGGGTATTTTTCACTAGTTAATCTCAAGTATGTATATCGTTGCTGATCTTTNAGATTTATGTTGTATTTTGGTCGATACCGTTTTATCATATTTGATTCTAGTAAAAATGCCTCACTCTCAGTGTCTGTCAACACGTATTCAATATCTGCAATATTTTCCAACAGCTTTTCAGTCTTGTAATTTTGATTTTTTGTAAAATATGAACAAACACGTTTTTTTAAATTTTTAGCCTTACCGATATATATGATTTTCTTGGCAGTGTTTTTCATCAAATAAATACCAGGTTGAGTTGGTATTGTTTTTTTTAATATGTCAAATTTATACTTCATAAGTATTCTTTTAAATATGCTGCAGTATAACTTGATTTACTTTTTATGATATCCGAGGGTGGACCTTGAGTGACTATATGGCCTCCTTTATCACCACCTTCAGGACCCAAATCAATTATCCAATCCGAGTTTCTAATCACATCCATATTGTGTTCAATGACAATTATCGTATTGCCAAGATTACACAGTCTATTCAACACGTTTAGTAATAATTGTACATCAGAGAAATGCAAGCCTGTCGTAGGCTCATCGAGGATGTATAGTGTCTTTCCAGTATGAGTTTTGGATAATTCAGTTGCCAGTTTTACGCGTTGTGCCTCACCACCAGATAGAGTGATAGAGGACTGTCCAAGTTTGATGTATCCAAGACCAACATCATAAATTGTTTGTAATTTATTTTTAATTGAAGGTATATTTTCAAAAAACTTCAATGCCTCCTCTACTGACATGTCTAAAATGTCTGAGATGTCTTTACTTTTATATTTGACAGATAGTGTTTCAGAGTCGAATCGTTTTCCATTACATACACTGCATTTTACAAAGACATCAGAGAGAAATTGCATCTCTATCTTTTTAACGCCATCGCCCTCACATGCGCTACAACGGCCATCAGGGACATTAAATGAGAATCTACCTGGTTTATAGCCACGTTTTTTTGAAGATTCAGTTTCAGAGAAGAGAGTGCGAATTGGAGTAAACACACCCACATATGTGGCAGGATTTGATCTAGGGGTTCTACCTATGGGAGATTGATTAATGGATATTACTTTGTCTATATTTCCTGTACCGATTATTCGAGTGTGAAGACCAATTCGTTTCTTCACAGAGTAAAATTTACTCTCCAGGGAATTTAACAATATATCATTAACAAGTGTGGATTTACCAGAGCCAGACACCCCTGTCACTGAAATGAATAAGCCTAGTGGGAATTTGACATCTATACATTTCAGGTTGTTTTGACGAGCATTTTTAACCTCTAAAAATCCATTTTGTGTACGTTTCTTACTCTTTAAAGTAATGGATAATTTTTTATTCAAATATTTGCCGGTGATAGAATTTGATTTTGATATATCTTTGACTTTACCTTGAAAAACAATCTTACCACCATGAATTCCAGCACCAGGTCCAATATCTACAATCCAGTCTGAGTTTTTAATCACTACCTCATCGTGCTCTACAATAATTATGGTATTATCGAGATCACGTAATTTTATCAATGTACTGATTAATCGTGCATTATCTCTTTGATGCAATCCAATCGTAGGTTCATCTAGCACGTATAGCACACCTGTAAGATTCGAGCCAATCTGTGTTGCAAGACGTATCCTTTGAGCCTCACCTCCAGACAGAGTTGAGCTAAGTCTATTCAAAGACAAATATCCCAATCCAACATTTTTTAAAAATCCTAATCTTGAGGTTATCTCTTTGAGGACATCTTTTGCAATGAATTTTTCAACATCATTTAAAACTATATTATCAAAAAACTGTACACAGTCATCTATCTGTAAATCACATACATCTATAATTCCCTTTTTATTAATTTGTACAGCTAGTGATTCGGGACGTAATTTTTTCCCCTTACATTTTCTGCAGGGGGTAAAAGACATGAATTGACTATACCATTCTTTCATATTTGTGGACGCTCTTTGATATGATAAATTTAAGAGTTGAAGAATTCCAGTATCATATCCTTGTACGTCGGATTTACCATACAACAATAGTGAGTATTGTCGTTCAGTTAGATTTTCTATAGGAACGTTTGATTTAATTTTATAAGATCTCATTATCCTTTTAAGAACTTCACGATTCTCCCATCCATACGCTCGATATATTGGAGCAATCGCACCATCAAGAATAGATTTTGTAGGATTTGGAATGATTAGATCATCTTCAAACTCAAATTTTGCCCCTATACCATTACATTGTTAACACATTCCAAATGGAGAGTTGAAAGAAAATGCACGTGGTTCCATCTCACCGATTGTTATTCCACAGTGAGGACAGGCATTATTTTTTGAGTAAATATTGGTATGTTTCTCTGAATGAATGATTACATCCCCATTGGAGGCATTTACACCTGTCTCAATTGCCTCAAAGAGTCTTGAGCGCTCTGACTTTTGAATGGTGATTCTATCAACTATAATTTCTATATCATGCCATAGTTGTTTATCTAATTTTGGCATATCCGCATCCAAAAGATGTATTGAACCGTCTACACGTACACGAGAATAACCATCATTTTTAATTTTTTCAAAAATCTTTTCATGTGTGCCTTTTTTTCTACGTACAAGTGGGGATAGAATCAACACTTGTTGAGAGGTGAATTCTTTCAATACAGAATTACATATGGTATCTATTGATTGACTCGATATCTTTCTACTACATTTAGGGCAAAACGGGATACCTACTCTGGAGAATAATAGTCGCAGATAATCATAGATTTCAGTGGTTGTACCAACTGTCGATCGTGGGTTTTTACTAGTTGTTTTTTGTTGTATGGCAATGGCAGGTGATAGTCCCTCAATAACGTCCACGTCCGGTTTATCCATAATCTCAAGAAATTGTCGTGCATATGCAGATAACGATTCTACGTATCTGCGTTGTCCCTCAGCATATATGGTATCAAAAGCAAGTGTAGATTTACCAGAACCAGATACTCCACTTATTACCACTAGCTTGTGTTTTGGTATGTTTAGATCAATGTTTTTAAGATTATGATGTCTTGCCCCTCGTATCTTTAAATTTTCTATAGTCAATTTTCATATACAGCTCTTTTTTCAATTTTGTTAATACTTCACGATATTTTATAGCTGAACTCAAAGTCCAATTCTTCAGCAGCGTTATTCATCTTCTTCTCCATTACAATAATATCTTTTTCCAATTGATGATTAGTTTTACTTTTGATATCATAAGCGATTTTATCTGGTTGTTCAGGAATTGGTTTTATTATACTAGTGGGAGTGATCCCATGTTTTTTGTTATAATCTATCTGTTTTTTACGCCTAGCATCTGTAGTGGCAATTGCGATATTCATAGATTTAGTTTTAGTGTCTGCATACATTATGACCCTACCATGTTTGTTCCTAGCTGCCCTACCAAAGGTCTGAATTAGACTAGTAGAGTTGCGTAAAAATCCTTCTTTATCGGCATCTAAAATTGCCACAAGTGCCACCTCTGGCATATCTAGACCCTCTCGAAGTAGATTGATTCCAACCAAAACGTCAAATTCCCCCAAACGTAATTGTCTGATTATTTCAGTCCTCTCTAATCCGTCAATTTCTGAATGCATGTAACGGACTGCAATATTTTTTTTCGATAAATATTCTGCCAAATCTTCAGCCATTCTTTTAGTCAAAGTAGTGATTAAAACACGTTGATCACACTTTACAGATTTTTTGATTTCTAATAACAAATCATCCATTTGATTCTCTCGTGATCTAATCTGAATTGGGGGGTCTAACAGACCAGTAGGACGTAATACTTGATGTACAATTTTTGTAGAATTTTTTTGCTCATACTCAGATGGTGTGGCAGATACAAAGATAGTATTTGATTTTATATATTTTTCAAATTCTTCAAATTTTAATGGACGGTTATCATACACGCTGGGAAGTCGAAATCCATGATTTATCAATTCTTTTTTTCTAGAATGATCACCCTTGTACATGGCATGAAGTTGTGGTAAAGTCACATGCGATTCATCGATAATGATTATGTAATCTTGACCAAAAAAGTCCAATAAACAAAATGCGGGTTCCCCCAAGTCCCTACCATCAAAATGTCTCGAATAATTCTCAATACCGGAGCAATAACCCATCTCCTCTATCATCTCTAAATCATATTTTGTTCTACTCTCTAGTCTTTCACGTTTTAAATCACTTAGTACTTTTAATCTATCTTGAAGCTCTTTTTTTATTGAAATAATAGCATTTTCTTGTACATCTTTATCGATGAGATAGTGTTTAGCAGGATATAATTTTATCTCATTTATTCTATTCTTCTCCTTGTTTGTGATAGGATGTAGTATTGATAATCGTTCAATCTCATCACCAAACATAGACACACGTACAATATCTTGAGAGTATGCAGGTATGATGTCTATAGTATCGCCTCTTACTCTAAAGTTTCCAGGTACTAGATTAGTATCATTTCTCTGATATCGAGCTGTGATTAATTGTATCAAAAGTTCATTTCGTTTTATGACATCTCCTTGTTTTAATTTTATAGACATTTGTTCCCAATCTACAGGATTTCCAAGTGAGTAGATGCAGGATACAGTAGAAATAATGATTGTAGGTTCACCAGAAAGTAGCATCGCAGTTGATTCTAATCTCATTTTTTCAATCTTTTCATTAATTTGAGTATCTTTTTCTATATACGTATCAGTTTGAGGAATATAACCTTCGGGTTGATAATAATCATAATAACTAACAAAATATCCTACATTATTGTTGGGGAAAAAATTCTTCAGTTCCGTGTATAGCTCAGCTGCAAGTGTTTTATTATGTGAGATGATGAGTGTGTTTTTCCCAACATTAGATATAGTGTTTGCCACAGTAAAGGTTTTACCACTACCAGTTACACCCAGTAGAGTCTGAACCATTTGTTTCCCAAGTCCTTTTGTTAAATCATTAATGGCTCGAGTTTGTTCAGGAATTGGTTTAAAATCAGATATCAGGTCGAATTTTTTTATTGCATGCATAAAAAAACTGACTCCATATTACTAAGAGAAAGTAAAACTAAATGTTAATCTATTCATCAAAATATATATTTTTAACAAATATTTCGTTGAAATTTGTCATATTAGAAATCATAATTCTTGTATAAATCTCATAAACTCTAAAATTTAACAATAAAATTACAAAAAGTATATATGTGAAAATTGATTGTTAAGTTTATGAATAAATTAGCATTAATACCACTTTTCACACTATTATTTGTCATATCTACGGTTTCAGTAAGCGCAACGCCAGATGACGACTCTATGATGCACAATAAAATGATGGAAGATCATTCTGCAAATATCCCAATTTACATACCACTAACAATGGGTTATGTTGATGGTAATGAAGTATTTTACATTTCAACTGAGGCATCTATAGAAAAAATAGCAAATGATCTCTACAATTTTACTGGATTTCCTGTAACATATACACCTGAACTTGCACGTGTACCAGAATCTGCACTAGCAGAAATTTATGTATTTTCAAATGGAATCAAAGGAATCGGAGCACTTGGTTTTCAACCAAATGTTGCAGATTCAGAACCAGGAGATGAAGGGTATAGTCCATTATGGAATGTCAATGTTGTCACTTGGACAGAAGATGCAAGTGTAGAGGAGTTAAAATCAGAAGAAGCGATTCTAGATGCAGTTAACAACGGCAAATTATCAATTGAAGCTCCAGGACTTGTTGTAAATTGTCCATTTATAAAATGGAGTGATGGTCAAATGCAGATCAGAGAAAACATGACGCTAACTGATGATACATCATATGGTGGCGGACAAATTTTAGAGATAAATACTGAAGAAGGATATGTTGTATTTGTAGGTCACAAGGGTTATTTTGATAACAAAGTAATATTCTATATTGCTACTGACGCATCTGCAGAAGGTCCAGTGGANGATTTAGGCATACCTCTTGTACCAAAACTTTCAGAAACATTATTCCTAGGCTCTTCAGATCTAGTTGTATTCACAAATGGAATTGAAGGTGTGGGTCCTGCAGGTTTTCAACCTAGCATAGGTTCGACGAATATAGGTGATGAATTTTACAGTCCATTGTGGAGAATTTTGAAAGCAACATGGGCCAATGATACAACTCCTATCGAAATAATGTCATTTGAAGATGTAAGTGCCAAAGGAGCACAAGGTGATGTAACAATTAGTACACCTGAATTTGTTGTAAACTGTCCATTTATTGATGTAAAAGCACTACATCATGATGACGATTATATGAAAATGTTTGGTGAAATGATGATGATGGAAGATAATATGATGATGGGTGATGAGATGATGATGGAAGATAATATGATGATGGGTGATGAGATGATGATGGAAGATAATATGATGATGGGTGATGAGATGATGATGGAAGATAATATGATGATGGGTGATGAGATGATGATGGAAGATAATATGATGATGGGTGATGAGATGATGATGGAAGATAATATGATGATGGGTGATGAGATGATGATGGAAGATAATATGATGATGGGTGATGAGATGATGATGGAAGATAATATGATGATGGGTGATGAGATGATGATGGAAGACAATATGATGATGGAAGTTAAATCACCAAAAAAACAAATGGAGAAATATAACGTTAAACCAATGGATGTAGTTTGTGGTAGTGATAAAGAATTAGCATTCAAAGTATCTGATAATTCAGCAGTATGTCTGACACCTACAACCACAGAGATTTTAATGAAACGTGGTATAGTAACACAATAATTTTTTATCACTCAAACTTTCAAAACCATATTTAGCACCAACATAATACCATAGTGTGTACAAATGAAATAAAACCCAAATAGTATAAGATAAAGAACATTAAATGGGTATGATGAAACGGTGGCTGTATGAACATATGATTAAGCTGCTAAATTTCTGACCCATTTAATTTATAGAAAAATAGAGTAATCATAGCATGGAGTCTAATACCAAATTTAGCAGATTTTTGGCCTTTACTTTAGAATTACCAACATTTACAATTACAAGACCCACATTAGGCTGACCGTACATAATTATTGAATTTGCAGGAAATTCACAACATACAGGAAGTACAAGTAGATCTTCTTCCCCATTTACAGTTATTCGTACAGGTTTTGGCAGGTGCAAGGATTGCGTAATTATACTCAAACTTGATTTGGTAATAGTTCCAGCAGGGTTGTCACATGTAAGATTAGTATTAACACAACGATCATCAATTGGGGGTCGATTTTTACGTTTTTCCATACCGTCTATTATTTGCACATCAGGTGAAAATCCAAAGTTGATCATTTTTTCAGTTGTAGAATCACCAACAGTTACAAGTAATGATTTGGCAGGTATGTATGATTTAATTATATCAACATCAGAGTCTTTGCCAGAAGATAACAACACACCCAACGGTTCAGATAATTCAGTTTTCAAAGATTCAGATAAACCCAACACAGATCAGTTTATCCCAAAATTTACTCTGCTTTTGCAGGAGGATTTTCTTGTAATTTAGCAGCCAAGATACTACATTGTGCTGCCACATTCATAGCCGCTGTTTTAAATGCTTGTGCACTAGGAGAATCAGAGGAAGTCACAGTGATAGGAGTACCAGAATCTGAACCTGTCATTATACCAGAAGTCAATGGAATGTCCCCAATGAATGGTATCTTGAATTTTTCGCTAATTTTTTTAGCACCGCCATCTCCAAATATGTGGTGTTTCTGTTCACAATTGTTACATGTAAAATAACTCATGTTTTCAACGACGCCCAATATTGGTACATTTAGTTTGCTAAACATTCCTAATGCCTTGACTGCAACATTGCTTGCAACATCTTGAGGAGTAGTAACAATCAGTATGCCAGTAATCGGTATAGTTTGTGCAAGCGTCAGAGGAATATCACCGGTACCAGGGGGTAAATCTACTATAAGATAATCAAGATTCTCCCAATTTGTATCTACAAGAAATTGTTTTAAAATACCTGAAATTATAGGACCACGGTAAATTGCTGCTTGATGATCTTGATCTGCAAAGAATCCAAAAGATACAACTTTGAGTCCATCAAAGTCAGCAGGTTGTAGTTTGTTGTCTTCAACTTCCATGTGTCCATCTTTCATTCCTAGCATTAATGGAATACTAGGACCATAGATATCTGCATCAAGTAATCCCACTTTGGCACCAGTTTGAGATAATGATAATGCAAGATTTAGTGAAACTGTGGATTTTCCAACACCGCCTTTTCCGCTTGCCACTCCGATGATATTCTTAACACTTGCCATGCTAGTATCGTCCTCTAAAGATTTACCCTCCATTACTTTGGCAGTTATTTTCATATCAAAAGTTTTAATCTCTTTCAATTCTGCTATTGCCTTTCTTACGTCTTCTTCAATCTCAGCATTAAATGGACATGCAGGGGTTGTAAGCTCTAGAGTAAATTTAAGATTATTAGAATTCAAATCTAGATTTTTGATCATTCCCATGGATACAATATCCTTTTTGAGATCAGGATCAATTACTGTGGCAAGTTTCTCTAAAACTTGATCAATTCCAACCAATATTGTTAAAAACTAGTCAGCAATATTTAAACGCATATTTTGATGGTTCTGTAACGTTATTGGGCGATTTACAGACTGACGTTATGTAAACGGATAACAAAATGCTTCTGTGAGAGCAAATGGGGGAATTTCGCTAAATCAGAAACAAGACAAATGTTAGAGATTGTCTGGTAGGTGTTAAATAATATGAAGGGATATAGAACCAATTAGATTATGTTGTAGGATCCACTATACGTCCCATGAACAGTATACTTTCTGTTTTATCACCCCATATTGCAAATAGAAAAGGATGATTCGCACGGGGCATAATGCCAGTAGCGCTACCCTCTAGTTTATATTTTGGTGGTCGCTTATCGCCCTTTTCATCGACAGTGATGAGTGCTTTGTGTACAATCTTATCAACGTATAGATTNTTATCAGACAGTTTATAAAAATTAGACACATTGGGGGCAAATACATTAGATGTTCCAAGTTTTACAAGTGATGATTTTAGAATATCATCATAGTTGCTATTTATTGTAAACATTGGTAATTGAATTTTTGCATATTGTATTAGTGTCATAGTATCTCTCCACTGTTTAAACGAGTCAGCAGTAAGAGAATATTCCACCTCTTTGAGACCACCTATTTTACGAGGAGATACTATTATCATCGAAAATCCATCTCCCTTGTATGATATTTCTACTACATGTATCTCACTAGTCAGCACATGTCTAAACTTGGGCTCAAAAGCATACATAGTATCAGCCGCTACAGAACCTTACGGATTGGCATTTAAGAAACGAAAGACCGGTAAGGAAGTTATGAAAAATTCAAAGTAGATGGAGGAAGACTCCTATGAAGAATATAGCATGAAACGATTTTCAGACACTGCAACAGAGCTCCTAATCCAACATACTTAAATATTACAGACACTATAATAGTGTCGTGTATGCACAATTTGTACTATTAATATTATTCTCAACTCTAACTCTCACAGTATCTGTATCATTTGCAACATCCGTTGATGATGCACATAGTATTGTAACAAATAAGATGTTGCAATCAGCACAAAATGCAGCTATGGGTGTTAGCAATGCACCACCAATAAACGGTACAACGATTCCGCCTTTGTATATACCGATCATATTTTCTGCTGTAGGTAATGATAGTTTGGTGGTAGGAATAGATATACAAGAGTTTGTATACGGCAACAACTATACTGAACAAGACGTACGTGATTATCTTGATGTTGATGTTCCACTTGAAATAATGTATATGGGTTTTGATCACATTTCTAATTCATATGACAATATCTCCTTTGAATCTTCTAGCTGATGAGTGTTATCCTGAGGTCGAAGAGGTATTTGCAGATCAATGTTCAAATCTATTCGCACAGTTATCTCAGGAAAGAAATAATAACACTGAAACTCTAAAGGTTTCCTCATCTTCAGCCCAAAACCCCTGTGATGTGTCATCTGGAAGTGTTATTTGTTATTATTATAATAGATTTATAGACAGATGTATTCCTACATATACTGCTTCTAGATGTCATACCTATGCTACAATTATAATCAACAATGGATATTCACTCCCTACCAGTACTACAACTACTGATACAACACCTCCTGTAATTACAGTTCCGTCTCCGATCACAGTACAAACACAAGACTCTACTGGTACTACTGTGAGATATACTGTTAGTGCAAGTGATCATAGAGATGGAGCAATAACACCATCATGTACACCTGCAAGCGATTCTCTATTTTCAATAGGTATTACTACAGTTACATGTACAGCACGTGATACTTCAGGCAACATTGCAAGTGAGCAGTTTATAGTTACAGTTACACACACAGCCAGTGGCTCTACACTCTTTTCAGACAACTTTGAGAATGGGCTAGAAAAATGGATAGAAAAAGGTGAACAAGACTGGAGATCTAGCACACTTGATCATAATGTGGTCATACCAGGACACTCATCATCGAACATTGTAGTCAGACTGACAACTGTGACAGTGATTGTATCTTGGAGATGAGAAATTCTATTGATTTATCTAGAACATCAAGTAGAACACTGGAATTTTACAGGTTTGTAGATTCAGCCTTGGATAGAGGCGAGTATCTTAAAGTAGAAGGATATGACGGCAGATCATGGAATCAACTGGCAATATATGGTGCTGATTCTAGCACTGATGATGGCTCATGGCACAGACACACACTAGAGATACCCTATACAAACTCTGATTTCAAGATTAGATTTATCGCTCATGCAAGCAAGAGTTCTGAAGAAGTAGCAGTAGACGGTGTCTTTATACGTGCAGTTGTCTCCAGTACAAACTCACTTGCATCTGGCATATTCTCAGACAACTTTGAGAGTGGACTAGACAAGTGGATAAAAAGAGGTGAACAAGACTGGAGGACAGGTACATCAGATGATGGAGTTGTTATCACAGGTCGTACTATATCAAACAATATAGCCGAAGCTGACAACTGTGATAGTGAATGTATTTTAGAGATGAGACATGGTGTAGATTTATCACATACTCCTCTAGCATCACTAGAGTTTTACAGATATGCAGATAGAGGTCTTGACTATGGTGAATATCTCAAAGTAGAAGTGTATGATGGAGAGTCGTGGATACCCCTTGAAACATACGGTCCTGAAGATGGAACAGATGACGGAGTATGGAACAAAGAATCCATATATTTATCTGGTTATAGTAATTCAGATTTCAAGATACGATTTATAGGTCATGCTAGCAAATCTTATGAAGATATAGTCGTAGATGAAGTTTTATTACGAGCCGTCACTAGTTCGCCTTTCTCTATCACTATATTAAATACTACAACTACTGCACATAATGAGTCTGGCGGATATTTAAATTATACTGTAAAGGTTTCTTCAACTGATGGTAACGTTACAGTCACATGTTCTCAAGAGTCTGGGAACTTTATCTGGGATTTTTTTATAACAATATATTGTTTCTTTACTGATTCGTCTGGGAATAAACAACACATAGGATTTGAGGCGACGGTAGAATCAGTAGAAAAAGTTTATGGAGGAAATAAATTACTATATGCGCCATCGAATGATGCTAGAGCTGATGATAATATACGAGTAGAACGATCAACAATTACAATCGGTGCCATTTCATCTGGTGTAAAAGGTATAGTTGTTTCAGGTCATGGTGTGAAGATTAGTACAAATAACTTTAACGAGAGATATTATAAACAGATAAGCGAGTCTGTACGTCCCTCTGATAATATATTATTATCTACCGATGAAGGACGTGGAATAGAATGTGGTAAATACGATGCTGCGTTTATACCTATAACTAATAATAAAGTAATAGCGCCCTTGAATCAAATACAAAAACAGAACGGTGATATATTCAATGTAACTCAAGGAAATTTGTCTGATGTGCCCTACGAATCAGACATATGGATGTATGGTAGATATACTGAAGGGATGGCTACACTATTGTACAAAAATGCTACGTTAAGAACCAATACGTTTTGTGTTAATACAAATTTGGGATTATTTAACCACACTGTTAGGCATGGCGATAGTGGTGGGCCAATAGTATATCATGATGGGGATAATTCTTTACTCATAGGATCTAATGTGGCTCGTGCTTGTGGTATTACATTACCACTAGAGAGCAGATATGGTATAGAACCAAATAGTTATACTAATATATGCTCAAATTCTGAATTTGTTCAAAGACATGGCGGTACAGGATTTGTTGTATTTAGTGCATGGGAAAATATAAAGGATGAAACTAATGGTCTTAACATCGACTAGACTATTAATTATATTAGTGCCGATTATAGTACTGGGTATTTTATTTACCCTACCTACACTAGCACAGATGTTTGATTCTGAATCAAATACAAGTGATACTATACTAGACTCTGTAAAAGATACATCCAATATAGAATCATACTCCTCAGATGTCAACATGATTAACAATTCATTCCCATGGGGAGCCAATAACGAGTTTGCTCTAAATATGTATGATATCATAAAGGATGAACCTGGTGAAAATATCTTTTTCTCTCCTATCAGCGTATTCATTGCCATGGCCATGTCCTACGAGGGTACAGATGGTCAAACTGCCTCAGAAATAAAAGATGTGTTTGGTCTACTGCCTGATGATGAATCTCGAAGAAATGCAATAAAATCCGCCATTCAAACTTTGGGAGCAAACAACACAGAATATACACTAAATGTTGCAAATGCGTTATGGATAAAGGATACATTCAACCCATATCAGAGATATGTAGATGTTTTATCTACATATTATGATAGTTCTGTAGGTAAAATTAACACTAGTCAATCAAGTTATGATATGATTAATAATTGGGCAAGTGATGCAACTAATGAAAAGATTACCAATATCATAGAACCTCCCATAATTAATGGGGATACTGCAATTATTCTTACCAATGCTGTATATTTTAATGGAACGTGGGTATCAGAGTTTAAGCCAACAGCCACACAAAATAGAGATTTTTGGGTAGATTCTGAAAATAGCATTAAGACTGAGATGATGAAACAATCTAAATCATTCAACTATACCAAAATAGACGGAATTAAAATGATTCAGATGCCATACAAGGGTGACAGAATTTCAATGCTTGCAATTATACCTGATGATTCTGCAAGTATGGAGTCATTAGAGAAGAAACTCTCTATGACAAGTCTCTCCAGATGGATTGACAATATGACACCCACGGCTGTAGGGGTGCTATTTCCAAAGTTTAAAATTAATGTAGATTATGATTTAATACCCATTTTAAAGGATGCAGGAATAAAAGATGCATTTGGAGAGAGAGCAAATTTCTTCAAACTATCTGATATGCCTACATACATATCTAATGCACTACATTTTGCATTTGTAGATGTAAATGAGAAAGGTACAGAAGCGGCAGCTGTGACTGTAATTGTGAATGATAAAATCAGTGATGATGGTATTCTAAATGCAGAAACATTCCATGCTGATCAACCCTTTATATTTATGATATGGGATTCTGAAACTAATTCAATTCTATTTATCGGTAAAATAATAAACCCAACTATTTAGCATCAACGTACACTAAACTAATGTGATTTAGATAATCTTGCTGGATAAAAATATTTTGGATATTACTGATATAAAAAAACTAAATTTATAATAATGTATATGAACAAGTTCCATTAACTTGACAGACGTTATATCAACTCTCATACATCGTTACCACTATTATTTTCTTTTTGATCCTCTCTCACAGAGGTCTAATGACTATTTATGATAACAATTATTCATTTATTTATAATGCCAAATATCAGATGAAACAAGGGGTTGAGTATTTACTCATGATTCAACTTACCCACACATCTTAAATTTAACTAGGGGGCTGATTCTACATTTGAATATCATATTTACGAACAAGTGTTAAACCCCCCTTGAAAATGATGATATGGAGGAAAATGAATTTGTTCGTAAACAAAACTACATCAACAGGGGGTTGAGCTTTTGTGCGTAAATTGATATAGACGGTAAATAATTATAAAATATGAGAATAGGGATCATAATATTTTCAGTAGTAGTTGTTTTATCAATTGGTGTGGCTATGTACATGTATACACAGTATAGTCCAAAAATAATTACTGTTAATGAGGGTGAAGCGGTAATCGTGGGACCTATAAAATACACAGTATTTTATGAGGGTATTTTTGATAAAACTGGTACTCAAATTGAGAATACTTTGATGAGAATATCAATAACGGTTGAAAATGTAGGAGAAATACCAACAAAAATAAATGGTGGTCAATTTTATATTTTGGATAAAAATGATACAAAATATCAAGCAGTGTTTGTAAATTTTGAGGATTCAAATCTACTAAACGTCAATGTTAAACCTGGACAAACTATACAAAAAACCACTCAATTTGATGTACCATTTGTCAATGATGCAACATACAGAGTGGGGATATTACCTACAAAGACACAGGCATCTACAGATATTGGAATGGTGTGCATAGTAAATTGTTGAGCAGCTGTATTCATATTTTATGTTTCTAAATTCGAGTTTAGCAACATATTAGATTTCTGTTGTAGCATTAGGCATGTTTATCATAATTTAACCAATAATATTTCTAAATTCGAATTTAGAAATATTAAAAATCAACACCTGAAACTAATTGAATGAATCGACAATATGTTTAAAAAAAAGTTTAAAATCAACTTGGATGAAAATGTACACAATCAAAATTAGTTCAAGTGGGTATTATTACACATTTTATAATAAATGTCTGTAAACGTGTTTACATTGAAGTTTTTATGGATCAATCAACGTAATGTATAATAATCAAAATATGCCGTGTTTTTAATATTACCCACAATATTTTTTATTAAATCATAATATTTATATTATAATGTGGGTAAGAAAAAGTATGGTGAGTGTCATACAGCGCACAAAGGGCAATAGTCAGTTCTACTACCTAAAACACGCAACATCTACACGTCAAAAAGAGAAATACCTAGGAAAAATTATTCCAAAGGACATAGAATCATTAAAACAAGTATTTTTACTTGAATTTTATTCTGAGGAATGGCTACCAAAATTAATAATTATCAAGAAATCACATATCAAAGAATATCGACGAATGAATAAAAATGTGAAAGAAAATAATCTACAGGCATTTTTAATGGAGTTTGTATATAATTCACAAAGAATGATTGATTCAAGCTTGACATTTATTGAAACTGTTGAGCTTGTTCGTGATAAAATCACCCCTACACGAAAATCACAGTTTGAGATGTTTGAAACACAAAATTGTTTTCAACTATCCAACACTATTTTTAAACGGAAAAAAAAATTAACGTTTCCTCTTTTAAAAATGTGGCATAAAAAAATGTATAAAAAAACACAAAATGAGTATAGTGGTGTTTTACGTGATTATATGCTTAAAACTATAGGAAGTAAACAAAAACCATTACATTACAAAAAGATAGAAAAGGCAATGAATGATTATTTTGATTGGTATTCACAAAAAAAAGATTTACATCCAGTATTATTTGCTGGACTTGCATATCAAAAATTTACCACAATATCTCCCTTTGGATATGGGAATGAGGTAATAGCAAGATTGGTTATGAATGTAATATTGAATAATAATAATTATCCTATGTTAGATATTGATATCAGAGATAAATCAGTGTGTCTTAAAGCCAATGAAAAGGCACAAATGACAAAAAATGAGGTATATTTTCTTCAATGGTTTGTAAAATATTATATTAAAAAAATATCAAAGGATTATGATATAGAATAATGTGTAGCAAAATAGTTGGTGTTTTAAAATTACAAGTTGGTAATCACATTCATAATTTTTTCGAATCTAAATGTGATGAAAATACACTGTTCCAAACTCGGCGCTTTCCAATCTACTGTTCAAATCGGCTCTTTATGTCTAACAATTCAGTCTCAGAATACCCTCTAACAAGTTTCCCAATTGAACAGAGTTCCACAAGGCGCTGAGTTTGGAAGTGTAAGATAGGATATCAAAAGTATACAAAAAATATTTAAAATTACCATTAAGTGTAAATTTGTTGATATTTTTTTAAATATAGTATTAATTGTAAATTGCATCATTGGTTAGAACAAAGCGTGTAAATAGATATTGTATAGATTGTGGAGCAAGACTCATTTACTATCCAAGACTATCTAATTCAAAAGCGCCGAATGAGCACAGAGTTTTGGTATACGCATGCTCCGACTGTACAAAAGACTTTGAGAAACCAAAAATGCTGTCAGTTAAAAGAAGTAGTGTTAAAGATCCACTTGAAACTATCGAAGTGAGTATAATCCAAGTAAAAAAAACATAACATCACATATGTAGAGTCTCTAACTTCTAGATTCATCTATTGTAAAGATAACCTCAGAAATTTTAGTGGAATTCTCAGATAAAAGATAATCAATGGTATGAGTCAAGTTGTCAATACTAGGTTCACCCCCAGTAACACTTCCAGGCAAAATTAAGAATGAGCGAATATTAGATTTTAGAACATCAGTGAATTCCTGATTAATTGTGGTTGTAAATGGTCGTTGTGCACCTCTAAAAACTTCAATCTGTGCACGTCTAGAACCCGATATTTTTTTGCCAACTGGCAAATCTGGACCAATAACAATCATACGGCCAAAACTTTTTTTGTATAGCCTAGGATCAGCAAATCCACCTGGAACAAATATGTCTAGGGCAGATTGAACAGTCATAGCAGGTCTGATTATAAACCTCTCCACTAATTCATCCCATTGTTGTCTGGACAGAGTCATCAAAGGGACATCAGGGACATTTCCCGTTAAATGTACAACCCCTGCAACATTACCCATACTTTTAGCAGTATTGAGGTATCTTAAAATCTGCTCAGCAGACATGTCACATTCATGCATATGAAAATCATCTTTGATCGCATTTTTTACAGAGTCTGGACTAGAATTTGAAATTAGACATACTGTTTTCCCTCCTATATCTTCAATATGTTTGGCCAAGATCTTTACCCTCTCAATATCATCTATATCAGAATAGTCAACTATTAGAACTATTATCTTTGAATTTAATTGTAAATTGGTAAATTCCGGTAAAGTGGCAATATGTGGTTTTACCGGATAAAATACACGATCACCTGGTATCACTTTGCCATTTAAAACAGTTGCCATATTATCTTGTGATAAAGAGAGTATAGTTTGAGATACTTGTTGTTGAGATAAAAACTGTCCATCCACAATCATGTTTGATGTATTTTTTTGAATTTTTTCAGCAATATATTGAACTTTGTCTAACAATCTATTCAACAAGTATATCATATCCGAATCCTCTGAAGAGATTTTTTCTGACAAATCAGATATCCCATTTTTGATTACAGATTCATCCTCACCCAATAATTGTACTAATCCCTTACACGCTTGTTCAGTTTGCAAAGGATTCAGAGTCTCAAATCCTCCAACACGCATGAATTCGGCAGCTGCCTTTGGGTATACTGTTTTATAGATACGATCAGAGTGTACAGGACCGGATTTGTCAGCTAGAGACATTATTTTACAATCAACCAATTCCCACGACATGGCCTCAGAGAGTCTATTCTTTGCACCCTGAGATGCAGTGTAGGGCGCTCGAAATCTATATGGACGTTGCTCGAGGGGTCGCTCTTCTGTAAAGAATGTAGATATCGTAATAATTTTAGCGCCCTCTGAAAGTACACGGAGTGCTTGAACAGATACCCAAAAGGTTCCAGTCAAGTGAATATGTACAGTACTTTTAAAATCTTCAATGCTCATATTTGAAAAACATGTAACAGGTCCGGATACACCTGCATTATTAATTACCACGTCTATCTTTATTCCTTCAGATACCAAAGTATCAAACATACTTGTAACACTAGACTCATCACTCACATCAACGCCTGAAAATATACGTACTATACCACCACAGCCTACACTAGACATAACTTTGGATATCTCCTCAGATGCCTCATCGAGTGTGGATTTTCGTCTGCCTAAAATTATAACACTAGAGCCATTTCTTGCAAATTCTAGAGCAATCGCTTTACCAATGCCCGTACCACCACCAGTAACAAGAATGGTTTTATCTTTAAAATTCAATAAATAAAATAATATCAATCTCTATTTAATTGCTCATACTAGAAATTCATCATGATCCTTTTAATATAAGAATTAGATAGCATGTACGTGTCTGCTACAATAGGACAAAAATCTCCAGATATTGAAGTATCTGAATGGATACAAGGAGAACCCATGCATGTGGATGAGAATAGTACCGTAAAGGTAATAGAAGTATTCCAGGTAAACTGCCCCGGATGTTTCATGTACGGACTGCCTGAGGCAATACGATTATACGAGAAACACAGAGACGATGTAGATGTTGTAGGTGTGGCCACAGCATTTGAAGATTTTGATAAAAACACACTTGATAATTTAAAGATGCTCTTATCTACTGGTAAAGTGATTGGCGATACCTTGGAGACGCTATCTCAAAACAAGTATTTAACAAATGATACACTGCCATATAAAATCCCATTTGCAATAGGAATGGATAGATTGAATAGTGCAAAGTCTGCAGATAAACAGACAGCGCGACAATTAATACTTCGACAGATACCAGAGTTTGATGAGAAACCACAAGAGTATAAAGATGAGATTATGCAACGTGCAATTACATATCTTGAGGCAAAAAAATACACACCAGTCACATTTGAGAGGTTCTCATTGAATGGTACACCATCATATATTATTGTGGACAAATCCGGTATACTACGACATGTTGAATTTGGCAATCATGGTGCACTAGAGTCCATAGTAGAATCCATCTTAAAGGAATGATTACGCAGTACGTAAAAGGAGCATGTCAAGGCGGCCACAAAAAGTATCAACATATGTCCAAATTCAGGAAGATATGTAGTTCCCATTATTGTTATGGTATGTTTACCAATTTGAGAAAATTCCAATACAATAAAGGAGAATCGATCATTTTGTCGAACAAGTGGGAAGATCTCTTTATCATCTAATAGGATGGTAAAGTTGCCAGAGATAAGATTAGCAGGAATAGAAATTTCAGCCAAATTTTCATCAATACTACTTTGAATATCCAACGTTAGAGATTTTGAATCTGCATCAAATTGGATATCTTTTATGTCTAGATTAGATGTAATGGTAACCTCAAAAGTACGGCCATCAGTATTGATCTCATAATTTTGTAATAACCCAGTCTTGTCAGATAACTGTGCATATATAGGCATAGGTAAAAATAACAAAAATAACAAACACAGTATACTAAGATGCATGTGCCAATACTTGTTTACGTAATTCTGCATCATGCAGTATACTAGGATGACTAGGATCTGCCAATATCACTTCAAACCAATAATACATACCATCTTTGTACAGAAAATAAGATCCAAGTAGTGATAAATTTGGATATCGTTCTAAAACACGTCTTTGTGCAACTTGTTTCATACTAACATGTGCTTTAATTCGCGTAACACCAAGATGTTTTGGACGTCTGCCCCCTCTAGGACGTTGACGTCTCATACCACCTGTTCCTACTCTCATTCGAACTACAACAATTCCTTGCTTTGCCTTGTAACCTAATCTATGCGCTTTTTGAACTCTACTAGGTCGCTCAATTCTAGTGATGGCATTTTCTTTACGCCATTGTATAATTCTATCACGATATGCGTTAGAATTGGACTTCCATAATGCTAACCACATTTGATCCTGTCTACTTGGCATATATCAAATTCAGTTTTGCCCTTAATATCTGTAATAATTCAAGGCTCTATTGCAAATTCGGGTGTTATTAATGGTTCTAATAATTTAATACTAAAAACATCATTACCGATCTAAATATATGAATTATTTAAAAATAATCATGCCCGATGATTCTAAAATCCATATTTCTCATAAAAATATATGGAATGGTGTTAGATATAGTGCAAAATATGCAAAATCTTTAACGAATCATAGCGACATACTATGTGATAAATTTGAATATCAGTCAGCAATTTCATTAGCATGTTTATCCAATGAATAATCATCTAATGTGCACATTTATGTAATTTCCATTTTGAGAAAAAAGATATTACAAAAGATTACTGGATGAAACATTTTCTTAATCATCACAAGAAAACAGGATACTTTACCAATCTATTATTATAAAATAGCAAACTTTATCTCGTGATAAATATGAGCAGGCAACTGAGGGAGTGAAAGATACTGCTATAACCTACAATGAACAGGTGTCATCACAATATGAGGATATATTCAAGCAATTAGATGTCTATACTGACAATTTTAACAAATTGAAATTATTATGTTTTTATCCTAATTGGGATAAGACCAATGAGCGATGAATTAATTTTAGGATATATCTGATAAATAGCACCTTGCTGATCTTATTATAAATCACAGTAAAATGTTTCATTATTTGAGTATGTTTAATGTTGAACGACTTAGATTAAATCCAACGTTAGAATTAAATAGAAAATTATGTGGCAAACATGACAAAATCTATATGAATGATGATAAATGTAGTGAGTACAATATTGAGCAATTAGAGTCTGATTCTATTAACAAGGATATGAAGAAATGTCATAATGCAATGAAAGGTTTAATTGAAAATTTTGCCCCAAAAATTAGATGGTATCATAATCATGCAAACTTGCACTCTGTATCAAAGTATTCCACTTGTTATGACCCTTGACAATTATCTTTGCTCTCTTAGATGGTCTCTTATTGTCAATACCACTATACTTTTTGGCATAATTGTAATACACTGTCACACCATTAATAATCAGACTATCTTCTCTTCAATCCTCTAAACACTTTCTTACAATCACAAATCTCACCATTTAGACGCTCCATCATATTTTATCATATTGTGTTTCTCTGCCAAATACTCTTCTTGACGATTTACCCTATGATGGTAATCCATCTGTGATAAAATACTTGGGTGTTTTATTCCCAGTAATCAATTTAGTCAGTTTCAACAAATAATCTGCATTGTGCTGAAATTTAGTATCGGCCATGTCTTTAGCTAACTCAAAACGAGTGTCATTATTCATAGATGCAAATAGATATTTTGGCTTACCTGACACCTTTATTCATACTTTATCAACACGAACCCAATTGCCAACACGTGGTATGATTTCATCTGGGTATCTAGTTAACATTACAGGGTATTTGGCAATCCATCGATTCATAGTAGAATGATTCACATCAGTATCAAACTCATAATGTGTTGAAATATCTCCAACTGACATACCTGAATAGTACATTTGTAATGCACCTGTAATTATTTTTGAATCAGATTGTTTACCCTCAAATTCAAAATTTGATGTAAAGCGTTTATTACAATATAAACATTTGAATCGTTGTATTTTTCCTTGTTTGTTGTTCCTCATACCATCTTTTTTGATATTACCTGAATTACAGTATTTACACAGATTCAGTCTAGTCTATTCCATTATTCTAAAATTATTATTTGTATATCCTCTATTTGTAATCATTATACATTTGACTAATTGTATATGTTTGCAATCTGCTCTTCGAATTGTGTGATTTTTACACACACACACACAAGTCCTTGACCTGTTCTGCTTACATTGTATAGTTTGTTTGGATTTGTTTGAGATTTTATTTCAAATTTGTTGGTGTCCACTTGTGCAAAGTTGCCTACTGTTTGCATCATTACTTTTGCTTTTTGTTTACGTTGATTCATACTATGGATTAATAGTATATTATTATATGAATCTATGGTATTAACTAATTGTATAATAGACTTATAATATGAATCGTATTAGAGCCAGTATGCAAATATTGGAAAAGATACAGAATAAGAAAAAATACATCTATCTTTCTCATTATGATAAAGATACTCAAAGGGTAAAGAATGATTATTGTGGTCCTGCTAATGACACTACAATGATTAAGGCGTATAGCATGCAACTGAAGATACTCGTTGGTCAGAAAAAAGATGCTGAGAGACAAAAAGTAGAGATCAATGAGGAGATCAAACAGATACAAAAAAGGATTGCCAGATTGAAGAGTAGGAATTCTTAGTGAAAGATAGGAATAAGATAAAAACAAAATTAACATAATATGGCAAATGAATTGATTATGATAGGGTTTGGCAATTCATATTCGGTTTGATTGTATCAGGCATTGGCATCTTCAAAGGGAATAAAAATATAATTGCTCTAGGAGGTACACTATCTATTTCAAATATTCCCAGTATTAATGAATATGTTGGTCTTTATGACAAAAGTGTCGAATTATTAAACAAGATGAAAGAAGTACAGAAACTAAACAATGAATTGATACAGTTAGAATCTTACGCAAATGTCGCAACCTTAGAACGTGATAAACTTTGAGACAGTTCAATAAGATATATGCTGAAATCACCACAGAGTATAATGAAGAGTATATAGTCTATTAAACACTCTTTTGACAAGATACTCTACAAATAATCAATGGGATCGTTATGATGAAATTTTACAGTATATGACCGTATTAGAAAATAATTATTTAAAAGATACCAATGCTCATAATGCTCATTTGAGTAATTATTTTGATGATCTTTTAACACAACGTTCAACATATAATAACAAATACGGTGATTTGGCAAATAAGATATCTGATATTATTGACAAGTAGTGAATAAAATGTATTTGAGATTCTTTTTTATACACTGGATAAAAACGGAGACAAAATAACATGGATGTTTTATTGATTGTATATCTCACGATTAATATTTTGATTGCGTATATCAATCAAACAGATCTATCTTTTACACATTATCTTGGCAGATATGGATTTTATATTCTTCTAGCAGGATTATTAATTTATGGTTCATATATGTTGATTACAAGAAATAGTGATAAATCCAAGAAGAATCAAAAGAAATAAAATTAAAATAGAGATTATAGTATCGCTCCATGAATAACATCCGAATTTGCAATAGAGCCTTTACTATGATTATTAACAATTAACTCATTGCCACTAGTACCAAGTTTATTTGGTGTGGATTTTACAGATATGTCACATAAATAGTCGGCAAATATCTCAGATTGAGTTTTTAAATTAATAGTATCAGATTCGTCATATTGCATATATCAAATATTTAATTTTTTTCCATCACATCATTGTGGTCAAAATTAGGTTTGAGTGAAATGATTTTATGTAAGGAATTTAAGATACGAGTTTGACAGATTTAATTTTTTTATGTAGATAAACAAATGCCAATGTTGGTAGACCAACATAAATTAGCAAGTTGATAGCAATTACAAGTAATCCCAAAGCCAACACACTATTCTCCGAGTCATCTGCCATCGTCATTATAGAGACACTAGAGAGTAGAGGATATAGAATAGTCTGAATTATTTCACGCAGTAGAGGGTTTTCACGCTCAGCATCTGCAATTACAGGTGAAAAGGTGTAATAGATTTGGTTGAATGATGTTATAAATGATATTCCAGGTAGACTAGTCATTAAAGTTGTATCACGTATCTCTCTGAGCATTTGTACTTGTTGTGAAAGCTCAGTTCCATATACTGCTGTTGCGATTAGACAACCACCTTCAGTAGTGGTAGTAGTAGAGTCATCATCCTTCATGGTTTTATCATCCTTTATGGTTTTATTGTCCATTATGGTTTTATTGTCCATTATGGTTTTATTGTCCATTATGGTTTTATTGTCCATCATAGTATCATCATCCATCATGGTATCATTATCCACTATGGTTTTATCGTCCATTATGGTTTTATCATCCTTCATGGTACCGGTAGATGCAACAGGTAATGTAGAATCAAAAGTGATGGACCCTGTGGGTTGAGAAACATCTACTAATTTTTGTTCACTTGTAAAGAAAGTATCAGAGTATACACTAGCCTTTACAGATACAAAGCGTTCATCAGAAGACACTAGACCCAAATAGACGACTCTATCAGAGTAGGGCTGTGTTAGGGAGAGTTGAGTTGCAATTACCCCTAGTTTGGAACTACTAATAGTAACAAAAGCATCATCAGATGATGGGCTAGCAATAATTTCAACTAGTTTTTTATCATCAGCTACTTCCCAAGATATTTTGTGAATAATAGCCTCTGCAATTATTGGAGCTTGACCACCAGTGAATATACGACCTGCGCCGCCGCCTCCTCCTGAGCTACTGCCACCACCACTACTAGTAAATGGAATAGATGCAGGTACTTGAATACTAGTGGCACCGGTGGAAGATGTTAGAGCAAAGGTGGATAGGTGTGTGGTGTAAATTGCTACATGAGTGTTGTCATCTACAAAACATTCGTTTGTGGAAGTAGTGGTTAAAAGAGTATTAATTTCTGTGATATTACTAGTACCACAGGATAATATCTGGGTTGGTGTAGAGCCAATAGTATTTACATAATATATATTATGATTATTTCCACCTTGATTTTCAAATACAATAGACGCAACTGTATCACCTAGGTTGAGATCAATTGTTACATCTCCCAAAGTTATAGCTGTAATCGTTACATGACTAGTAGTAGTCTGACCTACAGTTGTAGAGGGTATAGTAATAGTAGCAGTACGTGGTGCAAGGAATTGCGAATCCCAAGTACCATCATGAGTAATAATAGTACTAGTAGGTATCATGACTGTAATGACATTAGTAGATACAAGTTTGGCACTTAATCCTGCAGTGATATTAGTAGTATTTAAAGTAGTAGCGGTATAATTGATAATAACATTTTGATGTTCAGGTGTGAGAATTAATGGTGCGTCCACATGAATAGTGGCAGGAGATAATACCTGATCGCCTGATGGAATGTTATTTTGGACGCTGAATGATGGGTTATTAGTAAGTATGCCATTATTTGCGGTATCTACAATTGAATTTGCGTTAATAGTCACCCGAGTACCACCAGCCGACCCGATAAAAACGTTAAATATAGATTCGGTGACTGTGCTGTTAAAAGTTAGAACCAGAGTAGGATTGTTTGTATAATTAATATTAGAAGGGAAAACGAATCCTATAAGCAATTGTGATGGATTAGTTATACTTACATTTTCACTAAATGTAATGGATAGAGTGTGTGTTTGAGCATCATATACTGGAGTACCAACGACTGTTGGGGCAATAGTGTCACGAACAATTACAAGCCTATTCACTTGGGTGGCATTATTTCCTGCTGAATCAGTAGAGTCATAGGTGACGGTATAATTTCCCACGAGAGATGAATTTACAGTGTCACCACCAATTGTTACTGGAGAGCCATCATCAGTAGTGGCGTTTTGCTCAGAGTAGGATGAGTCAAGTTCTACATAAACAGTAGCATTACCAATTAGTGTGATTACTGGGGAAGTATCATCTGGTGCATCAGAAATTATTACAGTTCTAACAACTTGGGTGGCATTATTTCCTGCTGAATCAGTAGAGTGGTATGTGATGGTGTAATTGCCTTCAGTATTTGCATCTACAGTGTCACCACGAATAACGATAGGAGAGCCATCATCAGTAGTGGCGTTTTGCTCATTATATGTAGCGCCAACAAATAGTGTTATGGTACTATTGCCATTCAGTGTGATTACTGGGGGAGTAGTGTCACTAACAATTACAAGCCTATTCACTTGGGTGGCATTATTTCCTGCTGAATCAGTAGAGTCATAGGTGACGGTATAATTTCCCACGAGAGATGAATTTACAGTGTCACCACCAATTGTTACTAGAGAACCATCATCAGTAGTGGCGTTTTGCTCAGAGTAGGATGAGTCAAGTTCTACATAAACAGTAGCATTACCAATTAGTGTGATTACTGGGGGAGTATTATCTGGTGCATCAGAAATTATCACAGTTCTAACAACTTGGGTGGCATTATTTCCTGATGAATCAGTAGAGTGGTATGTGATGGTGTAATTGCCTTCAGTATCTGTATCTACAGTGTCACCACGAATAACGATAGGAGAGCCATCATCAGTAGTGGCGTTTTGCTCATTATATGTAGCGCCAACAAATAGTGTTATGGTACTATTGCCATTCAGTGTGATTACTGGGGGAATAGTGTCACTAACAATTACAAGCCTATTCACTTGGGTGGCATTATTTCCTGCTGAATCAACAGAGTCATAGGTGACGGTATAATTTCCCACGAGAGATGAATTTACAGTGTCACCACCAATTGTTACTAGAGAACCATCATCAGTAGTGGCGTTTTGCTCAGAGTAGGATGAGTCAAGTTCTACATAAACAGTAGCATTACCAATTAGTGTGATTACTGGGGGAGTATTATCTGGTGTATCAGAAATTATCACAGTTCTAACAACTTGGGTGGCATTATTTCCTGCTGAATCAACAGAGTCATAGGTGACGGTATAATTTCCCATGAGAGATGAATTTACAGTGTCACCACCAATTGTTACTGGAGAGTCATCATCAGTAGTGGCGTTTTGCTCATTATATGTAGAGTTTGTGTTTAGTGTTATTATACTAGCACCATTCAGTGTGATTACTGGGGGAATAGTGTCACTAACAATTACAAGCCTATTCACTTGGGTGGCATTATTTCCTGCTGAATCAACAGAGTCATAGGTGACGGTATAATTTCCCACGAGAGATGAATTTACAGTGTCACCACCAATTGTTACTGGAGAGTTATCATCAGTAGTGGCGTTTTGCTCAGAGTAGGATGAGTCAAGTTCTACATAAACAGTAGCATTACCAATTAGTGTGATTACTGGGGGAGTATCATCTGGTGCATCAGAAATTATTACAGTTCTAACAACTTGGGTGGCATTATTTCCTGCTGAATCAGTAGAGTGATATGTGATGGTGTAAGTGCCTTCAGTATCTGTATCTACAGTGTCACCACGAATAACTATAGGAGAGCCATCATCAGTAGTGGCGTTTTGCTCAATATATGTAGAGTTTGTGTTTAGTGTTATTATACTAGCACCATTCAGTGTGATTACTGGGGGAGTAGTGTCACTAACAATTACAAGCCTATTCACTTGGGTGGCATTATTTCCTGCTGAATCAACAGAGTCATAGGTGACGGTATAATTTCCCACGAGAGATGAATTTACAGTGTCACCACCAATTGTTACTGGAGAGTTATCATCAGTAGTGGCGTTTTGCTCAGAGTAGGATGAGTCAAGTTCTACATAAACAGTAGCATTACCAATTAGTGTGATTACTGGTGGAGTATCATCTAGTGCATCAGAAATTATTACAGTTCTAACAACTTGGGTGGCATTATTTCCTGCTGAATCAACAGAGTTGTATGTGACTGTATAATTTCCCTTGAGAGATGAATTTACAGTGTCACCACCAATTGTTACTGGAGAGTTATCATCAGTAGTGGCGTTTTGCTCATTATATGTAGCGCCAACAAATAGTGTTATGGTACTATTGCCATTCAGTGTGATTACTGGGGGAATAGTGTCACTAACAATTACAAGCCTATTCACTTGGGTGGCATTATTTCCTGCTGAATCAACAGAGTCATAGGTGACGGTATAATTTCCCACGAGAGATGAATTTACAGTGTCACCACCAATTGTTACTAGAGAACCATCATCAGTAGTGGCGTTTTGCTCAGAGTAGGATGAGTCAAGTTCTACATAAACAGTAGCATTACCAATTAGTGTGATTACGGGGGGAGTATCATCTGGTGCATCAGAAATTATTACAGTTCTAACAACTTGGGTGGCATTATTTCCTGCTGAATCAGTAGAGTGGTATGTGATGGTGTAAGTGTCTTCAGTATCTGTATCTACAGTGTCACCACGAATAACTATAGGAGAGCCATCATCAGTAGTGGCGTTTTGCTCAATATATGTAGAGTTTGTGTTTAGTGTTATTATACTAGCACCATTCAGTGTGATTACTGGTGGAGTAGTGTCACTAACAATTACAAGCCTATTCACTTGGGTGGCACTATTTCCTGCTGAATCAACAGAGTCATAGGTGACGGTATAATTTCCCACGAGAGATGAATTTACAGTGTCACCACCAATTGTTACTGGAGAGTTATCATCAGTAGTGGCGTTTTGCTCAGAGTAGGATGAGTCAAGTTCTACATAAACAGTAGCATTACCAATTAGTGTGATTACTGGTGGAGTATCATCTAGTGCATCAGAAATTATTACAGTTCTAACAACTTGGGTGGCATTATTTCCTGCTGAATCAACAGAGTTGTATGTGACTGTATAATTTCCCTTGAGAGATGAATTTACAGTGTCACCACCAATTGTTACTGGAGAGTTATCATCAGTAGTGGCGTTTTGCTCATTATATGTAGCGCCAACAAATAGTGTTATGGTACTATTGCCATTCAGTGTGATTACTGGGGGAATAGTGTCACTAACAATTACAAGCCTATTCACTTGGGTGGCATTATTTCCTGCTGAATCAACAGAGTCATAGGTGACGGTATAATTTCCCACGAGAGATGAATTTACAGTGTCACCACCAATTGTTACTAGAGAACCATCATCAGTAGTGGCGTTTTGCTCAGAGTAGGATGAGTCAAGTTCTACATAAACAGTAGCATTACCAATTAGTGTGATTACGGGGGGAGTATCATCTGGTGCATCAGAAATTATTACAGTTCTAACAACTTGGGTGGCATTATTTCCTGCTGAATCAGTAGAGTGGTATGTGATGGTGTAAGTGTCTTCAGTATCTGTATCTACAGTGTCACCACGAATAACTATAGGAGAGCCATCATCAGTAGTGGCGTTTTGCTCAATATATGTAGAGTTTGTGTTTAGTGTTATTATACTAGCACCATTCAGTGTGATTACTGGTGGAGTAGTGTCACTAACAATTACAAGCCTATTCACTTGGGTGGCATTATTTCCTGCTGAATCAACAGAGTCATAGGTGACGGTATAATTTCCCACGAGAGATGAATTTACAGTGTCACCACCAATTGTTACTGGAGAGTCATCATCAGTAGTGGCGTTTTGCTCAGAGTAGGATGAGTCAAGTTCTACATAAACAGTAGCATTACCAATTAGTGTGATTACTGGTGGAGTATCATCTAGTGCATCAGAAATTATTACAGTTCTAACAACTTGGGTGGCATTATTTCCTGCTGAATCAACAGAGTTGTATGTGACTGTATAATTTCCCTTGAGAGATGAATTTACAGTGTCACCACCAATTGTTACTGGAGAGTTATCATCAGTAGTGGCGTTTTGCTCATTATATGTAGCGCCAACAAATAGTGTTATGGTACTATTGCCATTCAGTGTGATTACTGGGGGAATAGTGTCACTAACAATTACAAGCCTATTCACTTGGGTGGCATTATTTCCTGCTGAATCAACAGAGTCATAGGTGACGGTATAATTTCCCACGAGAGATGAATTTACAGTGTCACCACCAATTGTTACTGGAGAGTTATCATCAGTAGTGGCGTTTTGCTCAGAGTAGGAATGAGTCAAGTTCTACATAAACAGTAGCATTACCAATTAGTGTGATTACTGGGGGAGTATCATCTGGTGCATCAGAAATTATTACAGTTCTAACAACTTGGGTGGCATTATTTCCTGCTGAATCAGTAGAGTGATATGTGATGGTGTAAGTGCCTTCAGTATCTGTATCTACAGTGTCACCACGAATAACTATAGGAGAGCCATCATCAGTAGTGGCGTTTTGCTCAATATATGTAGAGTTTGTGTTTAGTGTTATTATACTAGCACCATTCAGTGTGATTACTGGGGGAGTAGTGTCACTAACAATTACAAGCCTATTCACTTGGGTGGCATTATTTCCTGCTGAATCAACAGAGTCATAGGTGACGGTATAATTTCCCACGAGAGATGAATTTACAGTGTCACCACCAATTGTTACTAGAGAACCATCATCAGTAGTGGCGTTTTGCTCAGAGTAGGAATGAGTCAAGTTCTACATAAACAGTAGCATTACCATTCAGTGTGATTACTGGGGCAGTAGTGTCACGAACAATTACAGTTCTATTAACTTGGGTGGCATTATTGCCTGATGAATCAGTAGAGTTGTATGTGATGGTGTAATTGCCTACAGTATTTGTATCTACAGTGTCACCACCAATTGTTACTGGAGAGTTGTCATCAGTGGTAGCGTTTTGCTCAGAGTAGGATGAGCCAAGTTCTACATAAACGACATTATTACCATTCAGTGTGATTACTGGGGGAATAGTATCTAAAATGTTGTTAATTACAGGTTGATTCACAAAGTTTTCTAGTGTTATGTCAGTATTTTGAGTAGAGTTTATTCCACCACTAGTTTTAGTATATGAAATAGTTATGGTTACATTTGCCAAGAGATTTCCGCTTAAATTCAGAGTAATTGAAGAGGAGTTTGATGTTATGCTATCTATTGTAGCAGATGTACCAGTAAGAGTAAAGTCAGTAGTAGGAATGACCGAATAGGTAATGTTTTTATTAAAAGTAATTATAATGTTATCACCTTGTGTGTTGGTAATAGCAGAAGTTATCACCACACGTCTATCTTCAGGTGCAGATATAGTAAAGAAAGTAGAGGGAGAGTTTTGATTTGCATACTCTGTTGCAATCCAGTCTGCAGAGCGAGCAGTAGAGGATAGTCGGAATTCATCTAATTTGCCATCAAAGTAGGAATGAGCTGGATTATCGGTTCTTCCAATATAGTTTGATGTTCTATTCACATCATCAGATGTAGGCAGAGAACGACTAGTACGTGAGGCGCCATTGTTATAGATAGTTGCTGTACCTGATGATTCATGTACAACTGTAAAGTATACCCATTGAGATAAACTCAAAACACCGCGATCTGATAAACTCTGGGAGTTACCAGCATTGTATATTTCATATATCATAATACTGAAAACGCTAGAGATACCAAATTTAATATTGGCCTGTTCATGACCATTGCCAAAATCAACGATTCTAGAAAAATAATTAAGGGCATCATCATTTGCCCAGACCGAGATGGTAAAGTCTGTATTGTTGAATAGACTACCTTCCAAGTCTGGAAGATCAAGATAATCTCCGTTGGAGTCGTCTACTCCATCAAAGTTTAGTCCATTACCAATTTGTGCAGATACTAAATCATTAGAATTAAAGTCAGTAGAGCCTTTAGATAGTGGTGTTGCGTGACAATCATTCCCTGATGAGTCTAGTGTAGAGTTTGCAGTAAAAGTGGATTAATCCATGTGATAAATTATTTCATAGTCTGAATCCCAAACATTATCATGTATAATAGTTGCCGCTGATGAGACATTATAATACATGTAGAGTATGGTATCATTGGTATTGCTCAAAGTAGGTAGACGAACCCAAGCTACTAGAGTACCGGTAGTAGCATTATTAGTAAATGACTCAATTTCATGCTGTAATATAGTAAATCCATCACTGCTAGTGAAAATAATATCAGCACCGTTAGGTAGAACAGATGAATTGCTCAAAGCAGAATCAGAGATACTTACTAGAAGGGTAAAGTTTTGAAGAGTTGTAACTATTTGGTTACTGTTAATAGTAATTTTCTGTCTAGTATTCCACAAGGAAGGTAAATCAAAAAATGGAACATTAATAGTGATTGGTTGATTTGTAAAGTTTGCAAGTGATAATTTATTTACGTTTGTGATATTACTAGTTGTTTGATTATATGATAATGTTAATGATGATGTGAGTGATGTGAATGAAATGCTAGAGTCTAGTGTTAGATTGATTGCAGTGTCATTATGTCTAGTTATACTAGTTGTAGCAATACCTAAAATATTTACTGCAAAGTCAGTTGGAGAAGTGGTATTGGTAAGAGTGACTACTTTATCAAAGTTGACAGTAATGATGTCACCTTGCTGGTTTGTATAAGCACTAACAAAAATTGGAGGTGGTAGAACATTATTAGTGATTGGTTGATTCACAAAGTTTTCTAGTGTTATGTCTGTACTTTGAGTAGAGTTTATTCCACCACTAGTTTTAGTATATGAGATAGTGATGATTTCATTTGACAAGAGATTTCCGCTTAAATTCAGAGTAATTGAAGAGGAGTTTGATGTTATACTATCTATTGTAGCAGATGTACCAGTAAGAGTAAAGTCAGTGGTAGGAATAACCGAATAGATAATGTTTTCATTAAAAGTAATTATAATGTTATCACCTTGTGTGTTGGTAATAGCAGAAGTTATCACCACACGTCTATCTTCAGGTGCAGATATAGTAAAGAAAGTAGAAGGTGAGTTTTGATTTGCATACTCTGTTGCAATCCAGTCTGCAGAGCGAGCAGTAGATGATAGTCGGAATTCATCGAATTTGCCATCAAAGTAGTGATGAGCTGAATTATTGGCTCTTCCGATATAGTTTGATGTTCTATTCACATCATTAAGTGTAAGCAGAGCACTAACAACTGAGGTGCCATTGTGATAAATAGTTGCTGTACCTGATGATTCATGTACAACTGTAAGGTATGCCCATTGACCTAGACTCAAAATACGTGGAGTTGTTAAACTCTGGACGTTATCAGCATTGTGTATTTGATATGTCAAACGCTCGATTTGCCTAATGTTAGTAAATATAATATTGTCTTGTTCATGACCATTGCCAAAATCAACGAATCTAGAATTACTATTAAGGGCATCAATATTTACCCATACCGAGAGGGTAAAGTCTGTATTGTGAAATAGACTACCTTCCAAGTCTGGAAGATCAAGATAATCTCCGTTGGAGTTGTCTACTCCATCAAAGTTTAGTCCATTACCAATTTGTGCAGATACTAAATCATTAGAATTAAAGGCAGTAGAACCTGCAGATAGTGGTGTTGCATGACAATCATTCCCTGATGAGTCTAGTGTAGAGTTTGCAGTAAAAGTGGATTGATCCATGTGATAAATTATTTCATAGTCTGAATCCCAAACATCAGGATATGCAATAGATGACGCTGATGAGACATTATAATACATGTAGAGTATGGTATCACTGGTACTGCTCAAAGTAGGTAGACGAACCCAAGCTACTAGAGTACCGGTAGTATCATCATTAGTAAATGATTCAATTTCATGCTCTAATATAGTAAATCCATCACTGCTAGTGAAAATAATATCGACTCCGTCATATAGAACAGCTGAATTGTTCAAAGCAGAATCAGAGATACTTACTAGAAGGGTAAAGTTTTGAAGAGTTGTAGTTATTTGGTTACTGTTAATAGTAATTTTCTGTCTAGTATTCCACAAGGAAGGTAAATCAAAAAATGGAACATTAATAGTGATTGGTTGATTTGTAAAGTTTGCAAGTGATAAATTATTTGCATCTGTAATATTACTAGTTGTTTGATTATATGATAGTGTTAATGATGATGTGAGTGATGTGAATGAAATGCTAGAGTCTAGTGTTAGATTGATTGCAGTGTCATTATGTCTAGTTATACTAGTTGTAGCAATACCTAAAATATTTACTGCAAAGTCAGTTGGAGAAGTGGTATTGGTAAGAGTGACTACTTTATCAAAGTTAACAGTAATGATGTCACCTTGCTGGTTTGTATAGGCGTTAACAAAGATTGGAGGTAATGGAACATTATTAGTGATTGGTTGATTCACAAAGTTTTCTAGTGTTATGTCTGTACTTTGAGTAGAGTTTATTCCACCACTAGTTTTAGTATATGAGATAGTGATGATTTCATTTGCCAAGAGATTTCCTCTCATATTCAGAGTAATTGAAGAGGAGTTTGATGTTATACTATCTATTGTAGCAGATGTACCAGTAAGAGTAAAGTCAGTAGTAGGAATAACCGAATAGATAATGTTTTCATTAAAAGTAATTATAATGTTATCACCTTGTATGTTGGTAATAGCAGAAGTTATCGCTACACTTCTATCTTCAGGTGCAGATATAGTAAAGAAAGTAGAAGGTGAGTTTTGATTTGCATACTCTGTTGCAATCCAGTCTGCAGAGCGAGCAGTAGATGATAGTCGGAATTCATCGAATTTGCCATCAAAGTAATAATCATTTGCCCAATTGGATCTTCCGATATAGTTTGATGCTCTACTCTCATTAAGAGATGTATGTACAGCACCACTAGTAATTGAGGCGCCATTGTTGTAGATAGTTGCTGTACCTGATGATTCATGTACAACTGTAAAGTATGCCCATTGGCCTGTCTGCAAAACATTACTCAGCTGTGATACCCAGCAGAGCTGTCATTCTGTCGCATATCATATCTCAAATGCGGGTTAGTGACATGGGCAGCAATTAGAATATTGTTATCTGCCTGACCCTTGCCAAAATCAACGATTCTAGCCCAACTTTTAAAGACATCAATATTTGCCCATATCGAGATGGTAAAGTCTGTATTGAAAAATAGACTACCTGCCAAGTCTGGAAGATCAAGATAATCTCCGTCGGAGTTGTTTACTCCATCAAAGTTTAGTCCATTACCAATTTGTGCAGATACTAAATCATTAGATTCAAAGGCAATAGAGCCTGCAGATAGTGGTGTTGCATGACAATCATTCCCTGATGAGTCTAGAGTAGAGTTTGCACCAAAAGTGGATTGATCCATGTGATAAATTATTTCATAGTCTGAATCCCAAACATTATCATGTATAATAGTTGCCGCTATTGAGACATTATAATACATATAGAGTATGGTATCACTGGTACTGCTCAAAGTAGGGAGACGAACCCAAGCTACTAGGGTACCGGTAGTAGCATTATTAGTGAATGACTCAATTTCATGCTGTAATATAGTAAATCCATCACTGCTAGTGAAAATAATATCAGCTCCGTTAGATAGAACAGACTGAATTGTTCAAAGTAGAATCAGAGATACTTACTAGAAGGGTAAAGTTTTGAAGAGTTGTAACTATTTGGTTACTGTTAATAGTAATTTTCTGTCTAGTATCCCACAAGGAATGTAAATCAATAATTTGAGCATTATTAGTGATTGGTTGATTTGTAAAGTTTGCAAGTGATAAATCATTTACGTTTGTAATACTACTAGTTGTTTGATTATATGATAGTGTTAATGGTAATGCAGGTAGAATGTTAGAGTCTAATGTTAGATTGATGGCAGTGTCATTATGTCTAGTTATACTAGTTGTAGTAATACCTGAAATATTTACTGCAAAGTCAGTTGGAGAAGTGGTATTGGTAAGAGTGACTACTTTATCAAAGTTGACAGTAATGATGTCACCTTGCTGGTTTGTATAGGCGTTAACAAAGATTGGAGGTGGTAGAATATTATTAGTGATTGGTTGATTCACAAAGTTTTCTAGTGTTATGTCTGTACTTTGAGTAGAGTTTATTCCACCACTAGTTTTAGTATATGAGATAGTGATGATTTCATTTGACAAGAGATTTCCGCTTAAATTCAGAGTAATTGAAGAGGAGTTTGATGTTATGCTATCTATTGTAGCAGATGTACCAGTAAGAGTAAAGTCAGTGGTAGGAATAACCGAATAGATAATGTTTTTATTAAAAGTAATTATAATGTTATCACCTTGTGTGTTGGTAATAGCAAAAGATATCGCTACACTTCTATCTTCAGGTGCAGATATAGTAAAGAAAGTAGAAGGTGAGTTTTGATTTGCATACTCTGTTGCAATCCAGTCTGCAGAGCGAGCAGTAGATGATAGTCGGAATTCATCGAATTTGCCATCAAAGTAATAATCATTTGCCCAATTGGATCTTCCGATATAGTTTGATGCTCTACTCTCATTAAGAGATGTATGCACAGAACCACTAGTAATTGAGGTGCCATTTTTGTAGATAGTTGCTGTACCTGATGATTCATGTACAACTGTAAAGTATGCCCATTGACCTGTCTGCAAAATATCACTAGCTGTGACACCATCAGAGCTGGTACCCTGTCGCATATCATATCTCAAATGCGGGTTAGTGCGATGGGCAGCAATTAGAATATTGTTATCATCCTGACCATTGCCAAAATCAACGATTCTAGCCCAATTTTTAAGGACATCAATATTTGCCCATGCCGAGATGGTAAAGTCTGTATTGTTGAATAGACTACCTTCCAAGTCTGGAAGATCAAGATAATCTCCGGTGTTGTTGTCTACTCCATCAAAGTTTAGTCCATTACCAATTTGTGCAGATACTAAATCATTAGAATTAAAGTCAGTAGAGCCTGTAGATAGTGGTGTTGCATGACAATCATTCCCTGATGAGTCTAGGGTAGAGTTTGCAGTAAAAGTGGATTGATCCATGTGATAAATTATCTCATAGTCTGAATCCCAAACATTAGGATATGGAATAGATGACGCTGTTGAGACATTATAATACATGTAGAGTATGGTATCACTGGTATTGCTCAAAGTAGGTAGACGAACCCAAGCTACTAGAGTACCGGTAGTAGCATCATTAGTAAATGATTCAATTTCATGCTCTAAGAGGGTATTGCCATCAGTAGTAGTGAATCTTATATCTTGTCCAGCAGATTGAACAGTTGTAGAATTGAGATTTATATCATTTATTGATATTAAAACTGTGAAATTTTCATGATTTCCAATTACTTGAGATGAATTTATAGTGATCTGTAGTCTTGTGTCCCAAGAGGCACCTAGTATTTGTTGAACAACTACAGTTCTATTCACTTGGATGGCATCATTACCTGATGAATCAGCAGAGTTGTATGTGATGGTGTAATTGGCCGCAGTATTTGTATCTACAGTGTCACCACCAATGACGATAGGAGAGTCATCATCAGTAGTGGCGTTTTGCTCAGAGTAGGATGAGCCAAGTTTTACATAAACGACATTATTACCATTCAGTGTGATTACTGGGGGAGTAGTATCACGAACAATTACAGTTCTATTAACTTGGGTGGCATTATTACCTGATGAATCAGTAGAGTGGTATGTGATGGTGTAATTGCCTAAAGTATTTGTATCTACAGTGTCACCACGAATAACGATAGGAGAGTCATCATCAGTAGTGGCGTTTTGCTCAGAGTAGGATTAGCCAAGTTCTACATAAACGATATTATTACCATTCAGTGTGATTACTGGGGGAGTAGTATCACGAACAATTACAGTTCTATTAACTTGGGTGGCATCATTACCTGATGAATCAGTAGAGTGGTATGTGATGGTGTAATTGCCTAAAGTATTTGTATCTACAGTGTCACCACGAATAACGATAGGAGAGCTATCATCAGTAATGGCGTTTTGCTCAGAGTAGGATGAGCCAAGTTCTACATAAACGACATCATTACCATTCAGTGTGATTACTGGGGGAGTAGTATCCGGAATGTTGTTAATTACAGGTTGATTCACAAAGTTTTCTAGTGTTGTTTTGATATTTTGAATAGAGTTTATTCCACCACTAGTTTTAGTATATGAAATAGTAATGGTTTCATTTGCCAAGAGATTTCTGCTTAAATTCAGAGTAATTGAAGAGGAATCAGATATAATTCCAGATATTGTAGCAGATGTACCAGTAAGAGTAAAGTCTGTAGTAGGAATAACCGAATAGATAATGTTTTCATTAAAAGTAATTATAATGTTATCACCTTGTGTGTTGGTAATAGCAGAAGTTATCACCACACGTCTATCTTCAGGTGCAGATATAGTAAAGAAAGTAGAAGGTGAGTTTTGATTTGCATACTCTGTTGCAATCCAGTCTGCAGAGCGAGCAGTAGATGATAGTCGGAATTCATCGAATTTGCCATCAAAGTAGGAATCATTTGCCCAATTGGATCTTCCGATATAGTTTGATGTTCTATTCTCATCATTAGATGTATGCACAGAACCACTAGTAATTGAGGTGCCATTTTTGTAGATAGTTGCTGTACCTGATGATTCATGTACAACTGTAAAGTATGCCCATTGACCTGTCTGCAAAATATCACTAGCTGTGACACCATCAGAGCTGGTACCCTGTCGCATATCATATCTCAAATGCGGGTTAGTGCCAGGGGCAACAATTAGAATATTGTTATCATCCTGACCATTGCCAAAATCAACGATTCTAGCCCAATTTTTAAGGACATCAATATTTGCCCATGCCGAGATGGTAAAGTCTGTATTGTTGAATAGACTACCTTCCAAGTCTGGAAGATCAAGATAATCTCCGGTGTTGTTGTCTACTCCATCAAAGTTTAGTCCATTACCAATTTGTGCAGATACTAAATCATTAGATTCAAAGGCAGCAGAGCCTGTATATAGTGGTGTTGCATGACAATCATTCCCTGATGAGTCTAGTGTAGATTGTGCACCAAAAGTGGATTGATCCATGTGATAAATTATTTCATAGTCTGAATCCCAAACATCAGGATATGGAATAGGTGACGCTGTTGAGACATTATAATACATGTAGAGTATGGTATCACTGGTACTGCTCAAAGTAGGTAGACGAACCCAAGCTACTAGAGTACCGATAGTAGCATTATTAGTAAATGACTCAATTTCATGCGGTAATATAGTAAATCCATCACTGCTAGTGAAAATAATATCAGCTCCGTTAGGTAGAACAGATGAATTGCTCAAAGCAGAATCAGAGATACTTACTAGAAGGGTAAAGTTTTGAAGAATTGTAGTTATTTGGTTACTGTTAATAGTAATTTTCTGTCTAGTATCCCACAAGGAAGGTAAATCAAAAAATGGAACATTATTAGTGATTGGTTGATTTATAAAGTTTGCAAGTGATAAATTATTTACGTTTGTAATATTACTAGTTGTTTGACTATATGATAGTGTTAATGATAATGCAGGTGGAATGTTAGAGTCTAGTGTTAGATTGATGGCAGTGTCATTATGTCTAGTTATACTAGTTGTGGCAATACCTGAAATACTCACTGCAAAGTCAGTTGGAGAAGTGGTATTGGTAAGAGTGATTTCTCTATCAAAGTTGACAGTAATGTTGTCACCTCGCTGGTTTGTATAGGCGTTAACAAAGATTGGGGGTGGCAGAACATTATTAGTGATTGGTTGATTTATAAAGTTTGCAAGTGATAAATCATTTACGTTTGTAATATCACTAGTTGTTTGATTATATGATAGTGTTAATGATGATGTGGATGAAATACTAGAGTCTAGTGTTAGATTGATGGCAGTGTCATTATGTCTAGTTATACTAGTTGTAGTAATACCTGAAATATTTACTGCAAAGTCAGTTGGAGAAGTGGTATTGGTAAGAGTGATTTCTCTATCAAAGTTGACAGTAATGTTGTCACCTCGCTGGTTTGTATAGGCGTTAACAAAGATTGGGGGTGGCAGAACATTATTAGTGATTGGTTGATTTATAAAGTTTGCAAGTGATAAATCATTTACGTTTGTAATATCACTAGTTGTTTGATTATATGATAGTGTTAATGATGATGTGGATGAAATACTAGAGTCTAGTGTTAGATTGATGGCAGTGTCATTATGTTTAGTTATACTAGTTGTAGTAATACCTGAAATATTTACTGCAAAGTCAGTTGGAGAAGTGGTATTGGTAAGAGTGATTTCTCTATCAAAGTTGACAGTAATGTTGTCACCTCGCTGGTTTGTATAGGCGTTAACAAAGATTGGGGGTGGCAGAACATTATTAGTGATTGGTTGATTTATAAAGTTTGCAAGTGATAAATTATTTACGTTTGTAATATTACTAGTTGTTTGACTATATGATAGTGTTAATGATAATGCAGGTGGAATGTTAGAGTCTAGTGTTAGATTGATGGCAGTGTCATTATGTTTAGTTATACTAGTTGTGGCAATACCTGAAATACTCACTGCAAAGTCAGTTGGAGAAGTGGTATTGGTAAGAGTGATTTCTCTATCAAAGTTGACAGTAATGTTGTCACCTCGCTGGTTTGTATAGGCGTTAACAAAGATTGGGGGTGGCAGAACATTATTAGTGATTGGTTGATTTATAAAGTTTGCAAGTGATAAATCATTTACGTTTGTAATATCACTAGTTGTTTGATTATATGATAGTGTTAATGATGATGTGGATGAAATACTAGAGTCTAGTGTTAGATTGATGGCAGTGTCATTATGTCTAGTTATACTAGTTGTAGTAATACCTGAAATACTCACTGCAAAGTCAGTTGGAGAAGTGGTATTGGTAAGAGTGATTTCTCTATCAAAGTTGACAGTAATGTTGTCACCTCGCTGGTTTGTATAGGCGTTAACAAAGATTGGGGGTGGCAGAACATTATTAGTGATTGGTTGATTTATAAAGTTTGCAAGTGATAAATCATTTACGTTTGTAATATTACTGGTTGTTTGATTATATGATAGTGTTAATGATGATGTGGATGAAATACTAGAGTCTAGTGTTAGATTGATTGCAGTGTCATTATGTTTAGTTATACTAGTTGTAGTAATACCTGAAATATTTACTGCAAAGTCAGTTGGAGAAGCGGTACTGATAAGAGTGACTACTTTATCAAAGTTGACAATTATGCTGTCACCTCGCTGGTTTGTATAGGCGTTAACAAAGATTGGAGGCGGTAGAACATTATTAGTGATTGGTTGATTTGTAAAGTTTGCAAGTGATAAAGTAGGGTGTAGACTAGTAGTGATATTTGTGCCTGTATCGTTGTATGATAAAAGTGGAGAGTCGTCAAGGGATAGGGTAGAGTTTAGTGAAAGAATTATAGAAGTTGCATTATTACTAGTTATACTAACTATAGAAGTGGATGAATTAATTATAGCAAAGTCGCTAAGGAATGTAGTACTACCTACTGCAATATTTTCAGAAAATACAACAGTGATATTGCTACCAGTTGTATCAGTATATGCGCTACTAAAACTAGGTGGACCTATGACATTGTTTTGTACAGGAGTAGGACCACTACGTTGAAAATTAACACTACCAAATTCAAATATACTTAGACTGCCAGGACGATTATAAGTTACTGAAAAATTAGCGGTGCTGTAAGATATGGGCGGAGATACATCTAGGTATGCAGTGGTGGATCCATCATTACCGAAAGCAGTTATGTTTAGAGAAATATTAGTAAAACTAAAAGATGACATCACATTAGACAAAGTAGCTGAAGAGGTAAATTGAGGATCAAGACCAATACTACCTGAAGTATAAATTAACCTAGTACCATCATTGTTAGTAGATATCGCTTGTCCAAAAGCAGAATCTAGTGGAAAGAGCAAAGTGGCAGAGAGAACCATAATAGCAGTTAAAGAGAGAATCATCACAGATGAATGATAGGAATTATGCAATATTTATTAAAAAATAAATAATAACTTATAATTGTTTGTCTAGTGGTCAACAGACAGGGCTCTGTTGCAACTTTGGGTGTTATACACATAACTTCTTTTTTGAACTTTAATAAAATATTTATAATTTTTAAAAATTAACTGCACTTTTACCAAGTGCTGGTTTACGCAATTCATCTCGTTTACGCATCTTCTCTATTTTCTCAGATTTACGTATTCGTTTTATTTCTCCTTGTTTAGAATCATCCACATATAGACTATTCATCAGTTTTTTAAAATTTTTTCTACTTTGGCTTTAGTAGGAAATTCAGCCTCCATTTGACATTATATACTCTGACTAGGCAAACATCCAAAATTATTCTCATTCAGAATTTTAATTAAAAAACTATTCACTGTCGATTCAGGATATCTAATTCTAACCAAAGCGGTATAACCATTCTTGAAATTATCACCTATGATTTTTGTACCACCATACACAAAAGAGGCGACATTATTTTCCTTGATGAAATTATTCGAATATATACTAAATTGTTTGTAGTAGTTGAAAAATAATCTCTTGAATATATCACACCCTTTTTTGTAGAAAAAAATAGTCGTTCTGCATACACTACTACTCCTTTGTATCTGAATTTCAATACTGCCTCCAAGTTAGAATTCACAGCCCCATACATTAAAGAATAGAATTCATGAATCATCATTTTCCTGTTTACTTTTTGTATTAGGTCTAGTTTCACTGTAATTTTCATATGTAAGTGGACCAATTCCATCTCCTCTCTTCTCTATTATGTTCCATTCGATTTACCCTCAAAGCCTGTTTTGATTTATGATGAAAGCGTTTTTGATTATATCTAGTAATTCACCTAAACATTATGCAAATAATCAAAAGTGTAAATATTAAATTATTCCAGGGAGGATATATTTCAAATATGAATAATGATGGAAGATGTGTAATAGTTGATCATACTGATATTGTAAGCGCTACTCTGATTAATCATTTGCAAGTTTTTGAATCTTATACAGGTAAAGGACTTGTGTATGTGTGTGTAAAAATCACACAATTCGAAGAGCAGATTGCAAGTATATACAATTAGTCAAATGTATAATGATTACAAATAGAGGGTATGCGAATAATAATTTTAGAATAATGGGATAGACTAGACTGAATCTGCGTAAATACTGTAATTCAGGTAATATCAAAAAAGATGGTATGAGGAACAACAAACAAGGAAAAATACAATGATTCAAATGTTTAGATTGTAATAAACGCTTTACATCAAATTTTGAATTTGAGGGTAAACAATCTGATTCAAAAATAATTACAGGTGCATTACAAATGTACTATTCAGGTATGTCAGTTGGAGATATTTCAACACATTATGAGTTTGATACTGATGTGAATCATTCTACTATGAATCGATGGATTGCCAAATACTCTGTAATGTTAACTAGATATCTAGATGAAATCATACCACGTGTTGGCAATTGAGTTCGTGCTGATAAAGTATGAATAAAGGTGTCAGGTAAGCCAAAATATCTATTTGCATCTATGAATAATGACACTCGTTTTGAGTTAGCTAAAGACATGGCCGATACTAAATTTCAGCACAATGCAGATTATTTGTTGAAACTGACTAAATCGACTACTGGGAATAAAACACCCAAGCATTTTATCACAGATGGATTACCATCATAGGGTAAATCGTCAAGAAGAGTATTTGGCAGAGAAACACAATATGATAAAAATATGATGGAGCGTCTAAATGGTGAGATTCGTGATTGTAGGAAAGTGTTTAGAGGATTGAAGAGAAGATAGTCTGATTATTAATGGTGTGACAGTGTATTACAATTATGCCAAAAAGTATAGTGGTATTTACAATAAGAGACCATCTAAGAGAGCAAAGATAATTGTCAAGGGTCGTAACAAGTGGAATACTTTGATACAGAGTGCAAGTTTGCATGATTATGAAACTATGTAATTTTTGGAGCAAAATTTTCAATTAAACCTTTCATTGCATTATGACATTTCTTCATATCCTTGTTAATAGAGTTAGACTCTAATTGCTCAATATTGCACTCACTACATTTATCAGCATTCATATAGATTTTGTCATGTTTGCCACATAATTTTCCATTTAATTCTAACGTTGGATCTAATCTAAGTCGTTCAACATTAAACATACTCAAATAATGAAACATTTTACTGTGATTTATAATAAAATCGGCAAGGTGCACTTTATCAGATATGTCCTAAAATTAATCCATCGCTCATTGGTCTTATCCCAATTAGGATAAAAACATAATAATTTCAATTTGTTAAAATTGTCAGTATAGACATTTAATTGCTTGAATATATCCTCATATTGTGATGACACCTGTTCATTGTAGGTTATAGCAGTATCTTTCACTCCCTCAGTTGCCTGCTCATATTTATCACGAGATAAAGTTTACTGTTTTAATAAAAGATTGGTAAAGTATCCTGCTTTCTTGTGATGATTAAGAAAATGTTTCACCCAGTAATCTTTTGTAATATCTTTTTTCTCAAAATTGGAATTACACAAATGTGCACATTAGATGATTATTCATGGGATAAACATGCTAATGAAATTGCTGACTGATATTCAAATTTATCACATAGTATATCGCTATGATTCATTAAAGATTTTGCATATTTTGCACTATATCTAACACCATTCCATATATTTTTATGAGAAATATGGATTTTAGAATCATCGGGCACGATTATTTTTAAATAATTCATATATTTAGATCGGTAATGATGTTTTTAGTATTAAATTATTAGAACCATTAATAACACCCGAATTTGCAATAGAGCCTTTACTATGATTATTAACAATTAACTCATTGCCACTAGTACCAAGTTTATTTGGTGTGGATTTTACAGATATGTCACATAAATAGTCGGCAAATATCTCAGATTGAGTTTTTAAATTAATAGTATCAGATTCGTCATATTGCATATATCAAATATTTAATTTTTTTCCATCACATCATTGTGGTCAAAATTAGATTTGAGTGGAATGATTTTATGTAAGGAATTTAAGATACGAGTTTGACAGATTTAATTTTTTTATGTAGATAAACAAATGCCAATGTTGGTAGACCAACATAAATTAGCAAGTTGATAGCAATTACAAGTAATCCCAAAGCCAACACACTATTCTCCGAGTCATCTGCCATCGTCATTATAGAGACACTAGAGAGTAGAGGATACAGAATAGTATGAATTATTTCACGCAGTAGAGGGTTTTCACGCTCAGCATCTGCAATTACAGGTGAAAAGGTGTAATAGATTTGGTTGAATGATGTTATGAAGGATATTCCAGGTAGACTAGTCATTAAAGTTGTATCACGTATCTCTCTGAGCATTTGTACTTGTTGTGAAAGCTCAGTTCCATATACTGCTGTTGCGATTAGACAACCACCTTCACCAGTAGTGGTAGTAGAGTTATCATTATTCATGGTTTTATCATCCTTTATGGTTTTATTGTCCATTATGGTTTTATCATCCATTATGGTTTTATCATCCATTATGGTTTTATCATCCATTATGGTTTTATTGTCCATTATAGTATCATCATCCATCATGGTATCATCATCCATCATGGTATCATTATCCATCATGGTATCATTATCCACTATGGTTTTATCATCCTTTATGGTACCGGTAGATGTAACAGGTAATGTAGAATCAAAAGTGATGGACCCTGTGGGTTGAGAAACATCTACTAATTTTTGTTCACTTGTAAAGAAAGTATTAGAGTATACACTAGCCTTTACAGATACAAAGCGTTCATCAGAAGACACTAGACCCAAATAGACGACTCTATCAGAGTAGGGCTGTGTTAGGGAGAGTTGAGTTGCAATTACCCCTAGTTTGGAACTACTAATAGTAACAAAAGCACCATCAGATGATGGGCTAGCAATAATTTCAACTAGTTTTTTATCATCAGCTACTTCCCAAGATACTTTGTGAATAATAGCCTCTGCAATTATTGGAGCTTGACCACCAGTGAATATACGACCTGCGCCGCCTCCTGAGCTACTGCCACCACCACCACTAGTAAATGGAATAGGTGCAGGTGCTTGAGTACTAGTGGCACTGGTGGAAGATATTAGAGCATAGGTGGATAGGTGAGTGGTGTAAATTGTTACATGAGTGTTGTCATCTACAAAACATTCGTTTGTGGTAGTAGTGGTTAAAAGAGTATTAATTTCTGCGATATTACTAGTACCACAGGATGATATCTGGGTTGGTGTAGAGCCAATAGTATTTACATAATATACATTATAATTATTTTCACCTTGATTTTCAAATACAATAGACGCAACTGTATCACCTAGGTTGAGATCAATTGTTACATCTCCCAAAGTTATAGCTGTAATCGTTACATGACTAGTAGTAGTCTGACCTACAGTTGTAGAGGGTACAGTAATAGTAGCAGTACGTGGTGCAAGGAATTGCGAATCCCAAGTACCATCATGAGTAATAATAGTACTAGTAGGTATCATGACTGTAATGACATTAGTAGATACAAGTTTGGCACTTAATCCTGCAGTGATAGTAATAGTATTGCCAAAAGAAGCAGCGGTATAATTGATAGTAACATTTTGATGTTCAGGTGTGAGAATTAATGGTGCGTCCACATGAATAGTGGTAGGAGATAATACCTGATCGTCTGATGAAATGATGTTTTGGACGTTAAATGATGGGTTATTAGTAAGTATACTATTATTTGCAACATCTACAATAGAATTTGCGTTAATAGCCACTTGAGGACCATCAACTGACCCGATAAAAACGTTAAATATAGATTCGGTGGCTGTGCTGTTAAAAGTTAGAACCAAAGTAGGATTGTTTGTATAATTAATAGCAGTAGAAGGTGAGAATCCACCAGATAAAACAAGTTGTGATGAATCTGTTACAGTTACATTTTCACTAAATGTAATGGACAGGGTATGTGTCAGAGCATTATATGTTGGAGTACCAACAACTGTGGGTCGTATAGTATCACGAACAACTATGGTTCGATTCACTTGGATAGCATCTCCTGCCGAATTCGTAGAGTCGTAAGTGATGGTATAGTTGCCCAAGGTATCAGGATTTACAGTGTCACCACCAATGACTATTGTAGAGCCATCATCAGTATTGGCTCCCAGTTCAGAGTAGGATGAGCCAAGTTCTACATAAACAGTAGTATTACCAATTAGTGTGATTACTGGGGGAGTAGTATCTGGTGCAGAAATTATTACAGTTCTATTAACTTGGGTGGCATTATTGCCTGATGAATCAGCAGAGTTGTATGTGATGGTGTAATTGCCTTCAGTATTTGTATCTACAGTGTCACCACCAATGACGATAGGAGAGCCATCATCAGTAGTGGCGTTTTGCTCATTATATGTAGAGCCAATGCTTAGTGTTATTATACTAGCACCATTCAGTGTGATGATTGGTGGAGTGGTGTCAAGTGCACTAGAGCCAAATCTATTCTGTACTCCAGATATAGTAAAGAAAGTAGAAGGAGAGTTTTGATTTGCATACTCTGTTGCAATCCAGTCTGCAGAGCGAGCAGTAGAGGATAGTCGGAATTCATCGAATTTGCCATCAAAGTAGGAATCAGTTCCCCAATTGGATCTTCCGATATAGTTTGATGCTCTATTCTCATCAAGAGATGTATGCACAGCACCACTAGTAATTGAGGCGCCATTTTTGTAGATAGTTGCTGTACCTGATGATTCATGTACAACTGTAAAGTATGCCCATTGACCTGTCTGCAAAATATCACTAGCTGTGACACCATCAGAGCTGGTACCCTGTCGCATATCATATCTCAAATGCGGGTTAGTGCGATGGGCAGCAATTAGAATATTGTTATCATCCTGACCCTTGCCAAAATCAACGATTCTAGCCCAATTTTTAAGGACATCAATATTTGCCCATACCGAGATGGTAAAGTTTGTATTGTAGAATAGACTAGCTGTCAAGTCTGGAAGTTCAAGATAAACACCGTTGGCGTGGTCTACTCCATCAAAGTTTATTCCATTACCAATTTGTGCAGATACTAAATCATTAGAGTCAAAGGAAGTAGGGCCTTCAAATAGTGGTGTTGCATGACGATTATTCCCTGATGAGTCTAGTGTAGATTGTGCACCAAAAGTGGATTGATCCATGTGATAAATTATTTCATAGTCTGAGTCCCAAACATTAGGATATGGAATAGATGACGCTGTTGAGACATTATAATACATGTAGAGTATGGTATCACTGGTATTGCTCAAAGTAGGTAAACGAACCCAAGCTACTAGTGTACCGGTAGTAGCATCATTAGTAAATGATTCAATTTCATACTCTAAGAGGGTAGTGCCATCAGTAGTAGTGAATCTTATATCTTGTCCAGCAGATTGAACAGTTGTAGAATTGAGATTTGTATCATTTATTGATATTAAAACTGTGAAATTTTCATGATTTCCAATTACTTGAGATGAATCTATAGTGATCTGTAGTCTTGTGTCCCAAGAGTCACCTAGTATTTGTTGAACAACTACAGTTCTATTAACTTGGGTGGCATTATTGCCTGATGAATCAGCAGAGTTGTATGTGATGATGTAATTGCCTACAGTATTTGTATCTACAGTGTCACCACCAATTATTACTAGAGAATCATCATCAGTAGTGGCGTTTTGCTCAGAGTAGGAATGAGTAAAGTTCTACATAAACAGTAGCATTACAATTAGTGTGATTACTGGGGGAGTAGTGTCACGAACAATTACAAGCCTATTCACTTGGGTAGCATTATTTCCTGCTGAATCAGTAGAGTCATAGGTGACGGTATAATTTCCCACTAGAGATGAATTTACAGTGTCACCACCAATTGTTACTAGAGAGCCATCATCAGTAGTGGCGTTTTGCTCAGAGTAGGATTAGCCAAGTTCTACATAAACAGTAGCATTACCAATTAGTGCGATTACTGGGGGAGTAGTGTCACGAACAATTACAAGCCTATTCACTTGGGTGGCATTATTTCCTGCTGAATCAGTAGAGTCATAGGTGACGGTATAATTTCCCACTAGAGATGAATTTACAGTGTCACCACCAATTGTTACTAGAGAACCATCATCAGTAGTGGCGTTTTGCTCAGAGTAGGATTAGCCAAGTTCTACATAAACAGTAGCATTACCAATTAGTGCGATTACTGGGGGAGTAGTATCTGGTACAAAAATTATTACAGTTCTATTCACTTGGGTGGCATTATTTCTTGCTGAATCAGCAGAGTTGTATGTGATGATGTAATTGCCTACAGTATCTGTATTTACAGTGTCACCACCAATTGTTACTGGAGAGCCATCATCAGTAGTGGCGTTTTGCTCAGAGTAGGATGAGCCAAGTTCTACATAAACAGTAGCATTACCAATTAGTGCGATTACTGGGGGAGTAGTGTCACGAACAATTACAAGCCTATTCACTTGGGTGGCATTATTTCCTGCTGAATCAATAGAGTCATAGGTGACGGTATAATTTCCCACTAGAGATGAATTTACAGTGTCACCACCAATTGTTACTGGAGAGCCATCATCAGTAGTGGCGTTTTGCTCAGAGTAGGATGAGTCAAGTTCTACATAAACAGTAGCATTACCAATTAGTGTGATTACTGGGGGAGTAGTATCTGGTTCATCAGAAATTATTACAATTCTATTAACTTGGATGGCATTATTGCCTGATGAATCAGCAGAGTCATAGGTGACGGTATAATTTCCCGCTAGAGATGAATTTACAGTGTCACCACCAATTGTTACTGGAGAGCCATCATCAGTAGTGGCGTTTTGCTCATTATATGTAGAGTTTGTGCTTAGTGTTATTATACTAGCACCATTCAGTGTGATTACTGGGGGAGTAGTGTCACGAACAGTTACAAGCCTATTCACTTGGGTGGCATTATTTCCTGCTGAATCAACAGAGTCATAGGTGACGGTATAATTTCCCACGAGAGATGAATTTACAGTGTCACCACCAATTGTTACTAGAGAACCATCATCAGTAGTGGCGTTTTGCTCAGAGTAGGATGAGTCAAGTTCTACATAAACAGTAGCATTACCAATTAGTGTGATTACTGGGGGAGTATTATCTGGTGCATCAGAAATTATCACAGTTCTAACAACTTGGGTGGCATTATTTCCTGCTGAATCAACAGAGTCATAGGTGACGGTATAATTTCCCATGAGAGATGAATTTACAGTGTCACCACCAATTGTTACTGGAGAGTCATCATCAGTAGTGGCGTTTTGCTCATTATATGTAGCGCCAACAAATAGTGTTATGGTACTATTGCCATTCAGTGTGATTACTGGGGGAATAGTGTCACTAACAATTACAAGCCTATTCACTTGGGTGGCATTATTTCCTGCTGAATCAACAGAGTCATAGGTGACGGTATAATTTCCCACGAGAGATGAATTTACAGTGTCACCACCAATTGTTACTGTAGAGTTATCATCAGTAGTGGCGTTTTGCTCAGAGTAGGATGAGTCAAGTTCTACATAAACAGTAGCATTACCAATTAGTGTGATTACTGGGGGAATAGTGTCACTAACAATTACAAGCCTATTCACTTGGGTGGCATTATTTCCTGCTGAATCAACAGAGTCATAGGTGACGGTATAATTTCCCATGAGAGATGAATTTACAGTGTCACCACCAATTGTTACTGGAGAGTTATCATCAGTAGTGGCGTTTTGCTCAGAGTAGGATGAGTCAAGTTCTACATAAACAGTAGCATTACCAATTAGTGTGATTACTGGGGGAGTATCATCTGGTGCATCAGAAATTATTACAGTTCTAACAACTTGGGTGGCATTATTTCCTGCTGAATCAACAGAGTTGTATGTGATGGTGTAATTTCCCTTGAGAGATGAATTTACAGTGTCACCACCAATAACGATAGGAGAGCCATCATCAGTAGTAGCGTTTTGCTCAGAGTAGGATGAGCCAAGTTCTACATAAACAGTAGCATCACCATTTAGTGTAATGATTGGNCGGAGTGATATCTGGAACGCTATTAATTACAGGTTGATTCACAAAGTTTTCTAGTGTTATGTCTGTATTTTGAGTAGAGTTTATTCCACCACTAGTTTTAGTATATGAGATAGTGATGGTTTCAGATCCAAGAGACTCCTATTTATAGTCAGAGTAATTGAAGAGGAGTTTGATGTTATACTATCTATTGTAGCAGATGTACCAGTAAGAGTAAAGTCTGTAGTAGGAATAACCGAATAGATAATGTTTTCATTAAAAGTAATTATAATGTTATCACCTTGTGTGTTGGTAATAGCAGAAGTTATCACTACACTTCTATCTTCAGGTGCAGATATAGTAAAGAAAGTAGAAGGAGAGTTTTGATTTGCATACTCTGTTGCAATCCAGTCTGCAGAGCGAGCAGTAGATGATAGTCGGAATTCATCGAATTTGCCATCAAAGTAGGAATCAGTTCCCCAATTGGATCTTCCGATATAGTTTGATGCTCTACTCTCATTAAGAGATGTATGCACAGCATCACTAGTAATTGAGGTGCCATTTTTGTAGATAGTTGCTGTACCTGATGATTCATGTACAACTGTAAAGTATGCCCATTGACCTGTCTGCAAAATATCACTAGCTGTGACACCATCAGAGCTGGTACCCTGTCGCATATCATATCTCAAATGCGGGTTAGTGCGATGGGCAGCAATTAGAATATTGTTATCATCCTGACCCTTGCCAAAATCAACGATTCTAGCCCAATTTTTAAGGACATCAATATTTGCCCATGCCGAGATGGTAAAGTCTGTATTGTAGAATAGACTACTTGCCAAGTCTGGAAGATCAAGATAATCTCCGTGGGAGTCGTCTACTCCATCAAAGTTTAGTCCATTACCAATTTGTGCAGATACTAAATCATTAGAGTCAAAGGAAGTAGAGCCTGTAGATAGTGGTGTTGCATGACGATTATTCCCTGATGAGTCTAGTGTAGATTGTGCACCAAAAGTGGATTGATCCATGTGATAAATTATTTCATAGTCTGAATCCCAAACATCAGGATACGGAATAGGTGACGCTGTTGAGACATTATAATACATGTAGAGTATGGTATCACCGGTACTGCTCAAAGTAGGTAGACGAACCCAAGCTACTAGGGTACCGGTAGTGATATTATTAGTAAATGATTCAATTTCATGCCGTAATATAGTAAATCCATCACTGCTTGTGAAAATAATATCAGCACCGTTAGGTAGAACAGATGAATTGCTCAAAGCAGAATCAGAGATGCTTACTAGAAGGGTAAAGTTTTGAAGAGTTGTAGTTATTTGGTTACTATTAATAGTAATTTTCTGTCTAGTATTCCAATCAGATTGCAGGAGATCAGAAAAGACATCATTAATCACAGATACATCTTGGAAACTAGATAGAGCGGTGTTTTGGTAATTGAGTGTGGTTGATGACGCTGCACTAAAACTCAAGCTGACGCTTTGACCAAGGTCTATTGTAGAGTTTAGTGTTAAAGTAATGACATCATCAGATGCGGTTGCCGAAACTATACCAATACTAGTTTCATTAAGAGTAAAGTCTGTAGTGATGAAATTAAATGAGACTAGATTGTGAGAGAGAAAAAGAAGAATAGAGTCACCAAATTTGTTTGTGTATATAGAGTCAACAGAAAAGACATCAGCTAGAACATTATTGTTTACAGGTAGTAATGAGAAGGAACCTACCACCAATGGTACAGTATCATTTATCACACCTGATCCCTGTACATATGATAGAAGAGTGGTTTGATTAAACAGGATATTATTATTTAGGTTAAGAACTAGAGTGTTAGCAATTACAGTAATGCTTGAAGGAATAGTGGTAGTACCATTGGTAGTTATCGTAAAGTTTGATTCAGATACACCAGTCAGAGTAATATTATTATCAAAGGTAAGAATTATCGAGTCACCAGAGGTACTAGTATTGACTGATGTAAACTCCAAATATGGAAGTATAAGATTATGAACAAGTGAGCCATTAACAAATGCTAGGGCAGTACCGTTTTGATCATTAATGGTAGTACTGGTACCACCAGTATTGTTGTAAGATAGTGTAAAGTTTTGTCCACTAGGTATTATACCGTTAATACTTAAATCAATTACATTACTACTAGTAGAATTAAAACCGGAAACAGTAAAACCAGTTTTGTTGAAAGTAAAGTCAGAAGGCGATGGATTATTCAGTGTGACAGATTCATTAAATGTCAGAGTGATAACACTTCCAAGTAGATTAGTGGAAGCACTAGTAATAACAGGTGGTGTTTGGATAATATTATTTGCTACAACTAAATCGACAAAGTCTGCAAGAAAAGTGCCGTTTGTATCTGTGATTCCATTTGATGTCACAGATCTAGAGTAATTCATTCCAATGGTTTCATTTGTTAAAATACTGGTTGTTGTCATATCAACCATATTATTACTAGTCTTGGTAAATCCAGTTATATTTATAGAATATGTAGTGTTGAAGGCAAAGTCTGATTGTACTGGGTTTGATAGTATTATAGTCTCATCAAATGTTAGAGTAATTAGATTACCCAAGTTGTTGGTAACTGCACTAGTAATAACAGGTGGTGTTTTTGGAATGTTGTTATTCACAGGTTGATTCACAAAGCTTTCTAGTGTTGTGTTGGTATTTTGAGTAGAGTTTATTCCACCACTGGTTTTAGTATATGAGATAGTGATGGTTTCATTTGCCAAGAGATTTCTGCTTAAATTCAGAGTAATTGAAGAGGAATCAGATATAATTCCAGATATTGTAGCAGATGTGCCAGTAAGAGTAAAGTCAGTAGTAGGAATAACCGAATAGATAATGTTTTCATTAAAAGTAACTATAATGTTATCACCTTGTGTATTGGTAATAGCAGAAGATATTACTACACGTCTATCTTCAGGTGCAGAGAAAGTTAAGAAAGTAGAAGGAGAGTTTTGATTTGCATACTCTGTTGCAATCCAGTCTGCAGAGCGAGCAGTAGATGATAGTCGGAATTCATCGAATTTGCCATCAAAGTAGGAATCACCTGTCCGATGGGATTTTCCGATATAGTTTGATGCTCTATCCACATCAAGAGATACTTGTTGGATATTACTATTAATTAAGATACCATTTTTGTAGATAGTTAATTCACCTGATGGTGTTTTATGTACAACTGTAAAGTATGCCCATTGACCTGTCTGTAGAACATTACTAGTTGTGAGAGTCTCAACGGTTGTAAACACAAGTATTTCATATATCAAATCCGTGGTATTTTCACGGATAGCAATTTGAATATTGTGTCTCTGAGCATTGCCAAAATCAACGATTCTAGCCCAATTTTTAAGGACATCAATATTTGCCCATACCGAGATGGTAAAGTTTGTATTGTGAAATAGACTACCTTCCAAGTCTGGAAGATCAAGATAATCTCCGTCCGTGTTGTTTACTCCATCAAAGTTTAGCCCATTACCAATTTGTGCAGATATTAAATCATTAGATTCAAAGGCAGTAGAGCCTGTAGATAGTGGTGTTGCATGACGATTATTCCCTGATGAGTCTAGTGTAGATTGTGCACCAAAAGTGGATTGATCCATGTGATAAATTATTTCATAGTCTGAGTCCCAAACATCAGGATATGGAATATGTGACTCTGTTGAGACATTATAATACATGTAGAGTATGGTATCACTGGTACTGCTCAAAGTAGGTAGACGAACCCAAGCTACTAGAGTACCGGTAGTGATATTATTAGTAAATGATTCAATTTCATGCTGTAATATAGTAAATCCATCACTGCTAGTGAAAATAATATCAGCACCGTTAGGTAGAACAGATGAATTGCTCAAAGCAGAATCAGAGATACTTACTAGAAGGGTAAAGTTTTGAAGAGTTGCAGTTATTTGGTTACTGTTAATAGTAATTTTCTGTCTAGTATTCCACAAGGAAGGTAGATTAATAATTTGAGCATTATTAGTGATTGGTTGATTTGTAAAGTTTGCAAGTGATAAATTATTTACGTTTGTAATACTACTAGTTGTTTGACTATATGATAGTGTTAATGGTAATGCAGGTAGAATGTTAGAGTCTAGTGTTAGATTGATGGCAGTGTCATTATGTTTAGTTATACTAGTTGTGGCAATACCTGAAATATTTACTGCAAAGTCAGTTGGAGAAGTGGTACTGGTAAGATTGATTCCTCTATCAAAGTTGACAATTATGTTGTTACCTTGCTGGTTTGTATAGGCGTTAACAAAGATTGGGGGTGGTAGAACATTATTAGTGATTGGTTGATTTGTAAAGTTTGCAAGTGATAAATCATTTACGTTTGTAATACTACTAGTTGTTTGATTATATGATAGTGTTAATGGTAATGCAGGTGGAATGTTAGAGTCTAGTGCTAGATTGATGGCAGTGTCATTATATCTAGTTATACTAGTTGTGGCAATACCTGAAATATTTACTGCAAAGTCAGTTGGAGGAGTGGTACTGGTAAGATTGATTCCTCTATCAAAGTTGACAATTATGTTGTCACCTCGCTGGTTTGTATAGGCGTTAACAAAGATTGGGGGTGGTAGAACATTATTAGTGATTGGTTGATTTGTAAAGTTTGCAAGTGATAAATCATTTACGTTTGTAATATCACTAGTTGTTTGACTATATGATAGTGTTAATGGTAATGCAGGTAGAATGTTAGAGTCTAGTGTTAGATTGATGGCAGTGTCATTATGTCTAGTTATACTAGTTGTGGCAATACCTGAAATACTTACTGCAAAGTCAGTTGGAGGAGTGATACTGGTAAGATTGACTACTTTATCAAAGTTGACAATTATGTTGTCACCTCGCTGGTTTGTGTAAGCACTAACAAAAATTGGGTATGATGGAACATTATTAGTGATTGGTTGATTTGTAAAGTTTGCAAGTGATAAATCATTTGTATCTGTAATATTACTAGTTGTTCGATTATATGATAGTGTTAATGGCAATACAGGTGGAATGTTAGAGTCTAGTGCTAGATTGATGGCAGTGTCATTATGTTTAGTTATACTAGTTGTGGCAATACCTGAAATACTTACTGCAAAGTCAGTTGGAGAAGTGGTACTGGTAAGATTGATTCCTCTATCAAAGTTGACAATTATGTTGTCACCTCGCTGGTTTGTATAGGCGTTAACAAAGATTGGAAATAATTGAACATTATTAGTGATTGGTTGATTTGTAAAGTTTGCAAGTGATAAAGTAGGGTGTAGACTATTAGTGATATTTGTGCCTGTATCGTTGTATGATAAAAGTGGAGAGTCGTCAAGAGATAGGGTAGAGTTTAGTGAAAGAATTATAGAAGTTGCATTATTACTAGTTATACTATTCACAGAAGCAGATGAATTAATTATAGCAAAGTCGCTAAGGAATGTAGTATTACCTACTGCAATATTTTCAGAAAATACAACAGTAATATAGCTACCAGATGTATCAGTATATGCGCTACTAAAACTAGGAGGATACAGAACTACATTATTTGTTACATTAACAATATTAGTGAGGGAAGTATTGAAACCTGAACTTTTTATCAGAATTACATTAGGTGTACTAAATCTACTATCAAAATTTAGACTAAGACTAGTAGTAGGAAGTATGGGCGGAGATACATCAATGGTGATAGTATTAGAGGTAGCATTAGAAAAGGCAGTTATGTTATAGTTTGGAGGATTAAACATAAAAGATGAATTTAGATTATTTATATTAACTGAATCTGTGTATGTGATAGTGAAAGCTGAATGCACATGTAAAATTATCGTATCACCATCAATATTAGTATATGCACCTGCTAGTACTTGTCCAAAAGCAGAACCTAGTGGAAAGAGCAAAGTGGCAGAGAGAACAACAATAGCAGTTAAAGATAGAATCATCATAGGCGAATGACAGTAATTATGCAATATTTAATAAAAATAAAAAAATGATTTATAACTGTTTGTCTAGTGGTCAATAGTCAGAAATGTGTATATAGTACATTATATAAGATATATAGCAGTATCAATGATTCTTTGAAAATGTAAATGAATAGATCAAAATATATACCAAAATTCGCTGTGGAGACAAAAAACCAAAGTAATATACCATACCTGTAGGGAGTCCTCTATTTAGTATCAATTATCCACTAGAAAATATCAAGTGTACAAGGTTCTCATAGAGATATAATTACGAGTATTCTGTCAGATAGTATCACATCTAGACTCATCAGAATAGTTACGTTTGGCAGATTATGGAATTTCATCTGTTCAGAAATATACGTAGAGGATAACCACCAGATATTATTAATGATATATTTCTGACTAAAATTATACCATAAAACTTGATACATTTGTATTATTCTAAGAATAAAAATCATTCCTGATTTCTGTCAAGTATGAGAAAAGATGTTTAAATTATTCAGTAATTATAAATCTAATGGCAACACATACTTACCCTTAAATTGAATCAATACACCAATTTTTACAATGATGACATCACGTGGGTATGATATGACCCCAACAATGTATTCGCCAGACGGTAGAATATACCAAGTAGAGTATGCATTAGAGACAGTAAAACGAGGAACATTAGCTTTGGGTATTAAGAGTAACGAGGGTGTAATAATGGCAGTAGAGGAGAAATCAAGAACTCTGCAATCTGCAGGCATTACACAAAAGATATTCAACATAGATGATCACATTGGTGCTGCTGCGGCAGGATATATTCCAGATGCACGAGTACAAATTGATAATGCTAGAAATTTTTCACAGGGAAACGAAATATCATATGATGAACAAGTAGACGTAGAGGTCATCACTAAACACTTGGCAGATCAGTGTCATCAATTTACTCAATACGCCGGTGTCAGACCATACGGTGTTGCATTAATAATAGCAGGGATTGATCAAAATGGCAAATCAATTTACCTCATTGATCCAAGTGGAACATATGTACAGTATTCAGCAATATCAATTGGTGCAGGCTCAGACAATGTGAATGATTTCTTGGAGAAAAAATTTACTTCAAAACTCTCTCAAGAAGACGCAACGATTTTGGCAATTGCAGCAATAAATGCAAAAAGTGACGATATGTTAGATCACACACATGTAAAAATATCGGAGATAAGAGACAAAGGAGTCATAAATAATTTATCAGTAGATAAGATTGAAAAATATTTAAAGATGGCAGTAGAAAAATACCCAAAAACATAAAATATCAGACAATGTTACAATTTTAATTGATTAAAGAGCGACTAGAAAAATTAAATATCATACTTCCCCCAACACCCAAACCAGCTGGAATGTATACTCCTGTATCGTGCACGAATAATTTGACATATGTGTCTGGACAAATACCAATAAAATCAGGTAATGTCATATATACAGGAAAAGTATCTGATGAAAATATAGAGGAGGCAAAAGAATCAGTGAAACTGTGCATAATTAATTGTCTAGCTCAACTCGAATCTAGCGTAAAGTTAGAGAGTATTAAGAGAATAATACGAATCTCAGGATATGTAAATTCAACACCACAATTCACTATGCAGCACAAAGTAATGGATGCCGCATCCAAACTATTAAATGAGATTTTTATTGAAATGGAGGGACATTCAAGAATCGCAATAGGGGTGCCCTCATTACCGCTAGATGCAATGACAGAGATTGATATGATTGTAGAGATTAAATCATGATAGACTTTTATTAAATTCCATAATAAATTTTTTTATTTTTGAGTGTGGTATTATAGCGCCGCATGCTTTGTCATGACCACCACCTGAACCACCAAGAGATGTAGCAAGTTTATTTGTAAGCCGTCCTAGATGAGTTTTGCAATTTTTGGATCCACGAATGGATACAGAATAGATGTTGTGATCAACTCTGTTCTTGTACGCAATTCCTACATCACGACCAGAAAAACCCAAGACAAAGTTTACAGCCCCACTAACTCCAGAATCCTTTACCTCAACGTATCCAAGATTCTTCAACACCTTCATCGAACGTGTTACTTTGTTCATAACATCAGCAAGTGTACTTGCTTGAGATTGTGCAAAATCAAAAAAGCCATCAATATCATGAGGGTACTTTGATTTTGATAGGTCGTTAACCAAGTCTAGTAGAAATTCTTCTTTTTTCTGGTGTCCCACAATATTAAAGGTAAGAGAGGTGGCATTGATTAATACAAATTGCCTGTCATACATGGCTAAGAGTTTTGAGCCTAGTGGTCTGTCATCCATATAATCAGTAATTGCAGCACATGCAGCTACAAATGAGGCGTGTTTATCAAGTTTTTTTCTAAATGTATCATAGACTAGTACTGTTGCACATTCATTTATGTTGTGAACAAGTTGCACTCCGATTTTTTTAATTTTTTTAGCAATCTTCGGATCAATATCATGATGATCAATATAAGCAATCTTTACTAGACGCTTTCTTAAAGCAGTGAGGATTTCTACAAATTTATCTTGATTTGTTTTGCTAAGACCAAAATCACAGATGAATAACATTTTTAATTTTTTATCAGATGCAATCTCCTCTAGTGCTGCTATCTGTCCTGGATAATCTACCAAAGTGATATCAGCGTTGAATGATTGTTTAATTAGAGATGCAGAACTAATACCATCAGCATCTTCTTTATGTGAGAGGCACGCAATGCGTGTTTTTACAAGTTTAGCCTTTGAGGATTTCTTTGCAACCAATATTGAAGAATCTGAAAATCCCTCATTTAAATCCAAAATCTCTATACACGAAGTTCTAACGGAGTATATTTACAACCGTCAGGATCACAATACTTTCCAACATAGTTTGCCTTTGGTCTGTAAAGTGCCGGTTTCGGAGCTGCCTCGGCAAATTTTTCCTCAATTATATGTGCGGTCCAGCCAGCAACACGGGACATTGCAAAGATAGGAGTATTCAGATCCATAGGAATGCCAAGCATGTAGTAAAGTGACGCACTGTATAGATCAACATTTGGGTATATAGAGATGTTTTTAGTATTTTTTATCTCTTGAATTGTCACCTGTTCAACTTTTTGAGTAATATCAAACCAAGGAAGTGATAATTTTTTAGCAAGAGATTTGGACAGATTTTTCAACAATACAGAGCGCGGATCAAATGTTTTATAGACCGCATGTCCCATGCCCATGATTCGCTCCCCTTTATTCATTCTAGCTTTAATCCAATCAGACACATTATCGACTGTCTGAATATCAAGTAACATTTTCATGACCTCATAATTTGCACCGCCATGTAGTTCCCCACTAAGAGAGCCAATCGCAGAGCTAATTGCAGAATACATATGTGCTCGTGTAGATGCAACCTGACGTGCAGTAAATGTAGATGCATTAAATGTATGATCAGCGTGTAGTATGAGAGCAACGTCAAACATCTTTTCAGTTTCTTGATCAGGAATTGTTCCATTCATCATGTAAAGAAAGTTTGCAGCATGACTAAGATCGTCACGAGGATGAACAACCTCTAGATTATTTCGTATTCTTTGCCAACTGGCAACTATTGTTGGAATTTTTGCAATAACATTTGTAGCACGTTGATAACTGGCAAATTTGTCTTTAAACTCTTCATCATAATATCCTGCTAGCGCAGCTACAAAGGCCTGCAGCATATCCATTGGATCTGCATCCGATCTCCAATTTGCCATGTTTTTTTGCATCTGTTTTGGAATTACACGGGCCTTTATCATTTCAGATTTAAAATTTAGTAATTGATCATTATTTGGCAGAGCATCATGTAGTAATAGGTATGCAGTTTCTTCAAAATTTGATTTTGATGCCAAATCACTAATATCAAAACCACGATAAATTAGTTTACCATTTACACCATCAATGTTAGAGACACGTGTATCGGCCACCTCTACATTTCTCAGACCAATATTTTTAGTATCCATGTGATAATTGGTTTTGGCTTGTTAATATAATATTCGTGTAATTATTTTAAATGATAAAATATGTATCAGAGGTAAAGGTTTGAGAATTACATAAAAAAAAAGACAGCAGAGTTTCAACATTTCAGAGAACAACCGCATTATCTCTAATCATATATAACTTAATAGACATCAAACTAGCAAAGTTTTTAAAATGATTAATGTTAATGATATCATGAGAAAATCCATCCCCGTATGCTTTACAAAACAACAATATGAAATGATACAAGAGTATGCTAAACAACACGGTTTGTTAAATGCATCTCAAGCTCTAGAGAAAATATTGAGAGAAGAATAAAGATACAGTAAAGATAAATTATTAGACACACTAAAATCATTATGAATCTATTTTCTAGAAAGCCGTTATTTTGTACTGTATGTAATGTACGTTTGACCCACAGACATAAACCTAAACGCGAATGGGGAATCGAGGGTCGTCTATGTGGAAAATGTCATCTAGATAAGACAAGGGAGCATCATGAGGCCAAGGCAATTCAAGAATGTATTGTTTGTAAAAAGAAGGATAAAATTATGAATTTATGGGAGCCACGATGGCAGTGGGACATGGAAGGGCTATTATGTAAAACTTGTTTTGATGAAAAGGAGCAAACTTTTAAGGTTGAGAAAAATTTCTGCAGTGTTTGTGGTGAAAAATTAGGATTTATTCGTTACAATCCAAAGAGTAAATGGAAAGTAACAGGACAGTTGTGTAGAAAATGTTGGGATGAGCAAAAAGCAGAGAATGAATAATTTTGAATATATTCAAGAGACACAAGTGTGATATGTGTAATGAAAAATTCAAACAAGAAGAAGATGTGATGCACCATAAATTAACTATTCATTATAAAAATAACAAGTATGATTGTAACGTTTGTGGTGTAGAGTTTTCAGGAATGGAGCAAATGCGTACACATATGCAAAAATTTCATACAAAAATCTAGATTGCTTTTATTCGCTTTATACCCTCTGAGCGAAGTTTGGTAAATATGCGAAAACCACAAATACATTTTATCTCAGGTAGACGCTCAAGTTCTACATTTGAGACATTTGTACCACAACGAAGACAAGAGTATTGAGCTTCATATCGTGGTGGTTCTTCTTTAACCTCTTCTACTTCTTGAACCTCAGATTCTTCAGATGACAATACAAGGATTTGAAAATACAGCAATTTAAAGGATACTTGTATGTGTAGGTCGTTATCTTGTCATAGGTGTTAAAAATTTAAAAATATAGTTATGTTAGTAACATCTCAATGTACACACCAGATGGTATGTTGAGACGCATTATTTGCTTGATCACTTTATGATCAATGTCGATTATTCTACGATGTGTTCTCATCTCCCATTTCTCATATGTCTCTGTACCGCTTCCACAAGGGGATTTTCTAGTTGCAATGTGTAGTTTTTTTACAGGTAGTGGTGTTGGGCCTTTAAATTTTACACCAGCCTTGATTCCCATGTCTATAATTTCATCACATACACCAACAAGTTTAGAAAGATGGATACTAGTAAGTTTGATACGGGCAGATTGTGTCAATGTTGGACACCATACTCCCTAGGGTTTGTGTTCTTCAGTAATTTCTTTAACAACACCGGCAGCAATAGTTGCACCCATATCACGAAGTGCAAATCTACCCATTTCAGGGAATTCCTGAAAAGTTTCAATTGGTGTTGGTCGAACAGGTCGAATTTTAACAATTGCAGAGTCTCCTACTTTGAGGAATTTTGGATTCTCTTCATCAGTAGCTCCAGTTGCAGGATTTATCTTTGCAAGAAATTCAGTTATAGTTGCTGCAACCTGTGCTGTGTGACAATGCATCACTGGTGTATAGCCAGGGGCCAGAGCAGTAGGATGGTGTATTATTATAATTTGTGCCTTAAATTCTTTAGCTACCTTTGGAGGATTGTCTGGAGTACCCAAGACATCACCACGTTTGATATCTTTCTTTTCAATTCCACGTAGGTTAAATCCGATATTGTCACCGGCTTGTGCAGATGGCATTTCAGCATGATGAGTCTCTATAGATTTAATCTCACCGATAGAACCAGAAGGCATAACAATAATTTTATCATTTGGTTTCATGGTTCCAGTCTCAACACGACCAACAGGTACAGTACCAACACCAGTAATTGTATATACATCTTGAATAGGAACACGCAGTGGTTTACCAATTGGTTTTTCAGGAAGTGTAAAGTCGTCAAAAGTCTCCAATAGTGTCTTACCTTTCCACCAAGACATACTGTCAGATTTTTTGACTAGATTATCGCCCTTCCAACCAGATACTGGCACAAATGGTACATTGTCAACTTTATATCCTACAGATTGAACAAGTTTTTTACCTTTTTCAACAGCGGCGTTGAAGGCATCTTCAGAATAGTTGCTAACATCCATTTTGTTAATTGCAACTATGAGTTGACCTACACCCAATGTCTTTAACAAGAAGGCATGTTCACGAGCTTGTCCACCAGGGGCAATCGCAGTATCAGTTTCACCCTCTTTTGCAGACAAGACTAGTACTGCAGCATCAGCTTCAGATGCACCGGTAATCATATTTTTAATAAAATCACGATGTCCAGGAGCATCAATTAATGTAAAAAAGAATTTGTTTGTCTCAAATTTTTGAAATGCCAAATCTATAGTTATACCACGTTCACGTTCATCTTTGATATTATCCATAACCCAAGCATACTTGAAAGTATCACCTTTTCCAGTCTCCTCAGATGCCTTTGCATGTGCATCGATTGTACGCTGATCCACTACACCCAAATCCATTAGGAAATGACCCATCGTAGTAGATTTACCATTATCAATGTGACCAGTCACAATAAGATTCAGGTGATCTTTGTTTGCCATAAATAATTTGCCCATTTTATACACATATTAATGTTATTTACAAATTATATCAGAAAATAATTTCTAAAATTAGAGTTCAGCATCAAGAATATCACACAATTGTAATAACAACTTTAACACACAAGATGCAGAAAAATAGTGTGAAAGATACACGTATTGTTCCACACAAGCCTGCCATGACGTTAAATTATGAAAATAAAAATTATTTAATCATCACAGATATTCATCTAGGATTCGAATCGATATTATTTGGAAAGGAGATTAATATTGGGAGCAACACGTATGGTGTTGAATCTATACAAAGTATTGAAGAGCTGATAAAGAGTACAAATTCAGACTCTGTCATTATACTGGGGGATATAAAATCTAGTATTAATAGAATTTCAGATCTCGAATGGAAAGAGATGTCAAAATTAATGAAAAAATTAAATGATATCACGCATTTGATAATAATACCTGGTAATCATGACTCGAACATACAGAAAATATCTACACAAAGTTCAGTTACAAGCAACATTGGAATAACGTTAGGAAACATACTATTAACACATGGACATATCTTACCAACAAGAAAAATGTCGTATGTGTCTAGAATTATTATGGGACATGTACATCCAATCTTCTTTTCCAATGATTCAATTTTAAATGGACAACGAGTGTGGGTAAATTTACAATGTGATAGAAGAATAATATTTCCATCAACAAGTGGCAAACTTGATGTTACAGTTGTACCATCATTTAATCAGTATATAGTACCAGTATACAGACATAGGAAGAAAAGTGCAATATCCCCCATCATCTCTAGAATATTAAAAAAAGAGTTTGTAGTGAAAATCATCACACTTGATGGCACCATAATTGGAAATGAAGATATTATACATAATGTCCTCTAGACATCTTTGTATGAATCTAGGGGTTTCAGAGTAGGTTTGTTTGAGCGTAACCATTCCAAAGTCTTTACAAAAGATTCTGCAAGCTCTACAGTGGTAAGAACAGGTATACCAAGTTCAAGGGCCTTACGACGTATCTGATACTCATCGTAAAGCATACCAACATATTTTTCAAGTGTGGACGTTGATGGGATGTTAATTATAAAATCAATCTTTCGTGTATACAGATAATCAGATATGTTTGGGGATTTGTCCGGCTCACTAATTTTATGGACTATGGTAATGTCATCTATCTTTTGTGATAAAAATTCTGCAGTATGCTCCGTTGCAAATATCTTAAAGCCCAACTTGTGCAGTAGAATAATTGTAGGATATAGTTTTTCTTTGTTATCCATGCCACCAATAGTGATTAGTGCAGAGCCAGATGAGGGTAATGTATTACCAACAGATGTCAAACTCTTTGAGAGAGCATCATAAAAGCTATCTCCAAAACATGCAGACTCTCCAGTAGATTGCATCTCTACTCCAAGTACAATATCAGCACCGTCTAGTTGCATAAAGGAGAACTGTGGGGTTTTGACACCATACTGTGTTATCTTTTGCCACGAATTATCATCTATTGCGGGAAGTTTATTTCCAAGAATAGCACGTGATGCAAGATCAATCAAATTTATGCCAACAAATTTAGATACAAATGGCATAGAGCGTGATGCTCGTATATTCAATTCAATCACATAGACGTGCCCATCATGAATTAGAAATTGTAGATTAAAGGGACCAATTATTTTAAACTCTAGTGCAATTTGTTTGGCATAGTCTGTTATCTTTTCAATAATATGAGTACTAAGACGACGTGGTGGAATACACATTATTGCATCACCAGAGTGAATACCTGCACTTTCAATGTGTTCAATTATTGCTCCAATTACAACATTACTACCATCACATACACCATCAACATCAGCTTCAAGAGAATTGAGCATAAACTTTGAGATAACCACAGGGTGATCAGATGATAAATTAGTTGCACCTCTAACAAAGGAGCGCATCTCTTCTTTTGACCATACCACCTTCATTGCCGCACCACTCAAAACATAGGATGGTCTTACAATCACAGGATAACCAACATTTTGTGCAAACTCTCTGGCATTCTCAAGGTTGGAAAACTTTTCCCAGATGGGCTGTTTTATGTGTAGTTTGTCTAAAACAGAACTAAATTTAGAACGATTCTCTGCCCTGTCAATATTTGCCGGCAATGTTCCAAGCACTGGAGAGTTTGGATTTGCATCAAGTCTTGGTATAAGATTATTTGCAGTCTGCCCACCCACACAAGTTATAATTCCTGACGGTCTTTCAAAGTCACAAATGTCTAAAATTCTCTCATACGTCAACTCTTCAAAGTATAATCAATCACATATATCATAATCAGTAGACACAGTCTCTGGATTACAATTAATAATAGAAATAGTATAATCGGAGTTTTTTTGTATTCCCCACACCATATTGACAGTACCCCAATCAAACTCTACACTACTTCCAATGCGATATGGACCGGCACCTAAAACAATAATACTTTTAGAGTCATCAACTTCAATGTCATTAGTAGTACCACCATATGTAAAATAGAGATAATTTGTCTTCACAGGCCATTCAGCAGCAAGTGTATCAATCTGTTTTACAACAGGAGTTATTCCTAGTTGTTTACGTTGTTTACGAATTTCACCTTCATCTGTTTTTACAATATTTGCCAGTTGTTTATCTGAGAATCCTAATTGTTTGGATTCACGTAATAATGAAGAGTAATTAGTAGTAGTATCGAGTTTTTTCATCATATTTACAATATTATTAATTTTATGAATAAACCAAGGATTTATCATTGTTAGTTGCCGAATCTTCTCTTTAGACATTCCAGTGTATAGTGCATGTGCTACATGATACAAGATGGAATCATCAGGTTGCAAGAGTTTGTTTTCTAGTTCCTCCTCAGTAAGTGATTTGTGGGATGGGTCGCCCACTAGACCATTATGATTATTATCCAACATTCTAATAGCTTTTTGCAAAGATTCTTCAAACGTTCTTCCGATACCCATGACTTCTCCGATGGATTTCATTGTAGGTCCCAGTGTTTTATTTGCTAATTCAAATTTCTCAAAATCCCAACGCGGATGTTTACACACTATATAATCCAAAGATGGTTCAAAACATGCTGTTGTTATCTTTGTAATACGATTTGTCAACTCTGATAAATCATAGCCTAGTCCAATTTTTGCAGACATGTAAGCAAGTGGATATCCTGTTGCCTTACTTGCAAGAGCAGATGAGCGTGATAATCTAGGATTAATTTCAATGGCCGCATACTCGGAAGATTCAGGGTTTAGCGCAAATTGAATATTACACTCCCCCACAATACCTACGTACTTTGTTGCGTGCAAAGATGCTGTTCTTAGCATGTGATATTCAGAATTATTCAAAGTTTGAGACGGAGCAACTACAATGTTATCACCGGTGTGAACACGCATGGATAAAACATTCTCCATGTTACACACAATTACTTGATTCTCAGAGTGATCACGTATCACTTCATATTCTATCTGTTTCCATCGACCAACATATTTTTCAACCAATACCTGACCTACCATACTAGCGTTCAATCCACGAGTCACAATCTCATATAGATCTAATTCGTTTTGTGCAACACCGCCACCCTTACCTCCCAGAGTATACGCCACGCGAATGATTACAGGATATCCAATATCTTGTGCGGCCTGTTTTGCCTCATCAAACGTTTGAATGGTTTTACCTAGCAGAGTTGATATACCACACTTTTGCATAGAATCTTTGAACAATTGTCTGTCTTCTGTTTGTTTAATTCCCGAAATTGGTGTTCCCAAAACTTTTATGCCATATTTCTTCAACAATCCACTATCATCCAATTTTACACCACAGTTCAATGCAGTCTGTCCACCATACGCAAGCATTATGCCATCTGGGCGCTCAGACTCTATTACAGATTCGACAAAATTCGGTTGAACAGGTAAAAGATAGACCTTGTCTGCAAAGCGAGTATCTGTTTGAATTGTTGCAATATTTGGATTAACAAGAATGCTTTTTATGCCATCCTCTTGAATTGCCTTGAGGCATTGGCTACCAGAGTAGTCAAATTAGCGGTCATTTTTGTGACTTTCGCCGGCTTCTCCGATCTTTATTGCCCCACTTCCAAGTACAAGTATCCTCTTCAACGTCTCATTTTTTGGCAGGGTTTTCCTCCTCCATAATATGTCGTAGCTGTTCGAAGATGAACTTACAGTCAAATGGACCAGGTGATGCTTCAGGATGAAACTGTACAGCAAGACACTTTTTGTTACTACTTTTGATACCCTCGACGGTATCATCATCTACATTTGTAAACCAAATATCAAAATCAGTATTATTCAATGATTCAGAATCTATACAATAACCATGATTCTGACTAGTGACGTATACTTTATCATCATCAAGCAAATCCATACAGGGTTTATTTTGTCCTCTATGACCATATTTTAGCTTGTAGGTCTGAGCGCCTCCTGCAATGGCGATAATTTGTGCCCCAAGACATATTCCAAGTGTCGGTATATCATGATTAATCAATTCTTTAGCAGTATTAATAGTGGCAGAGCATTTTTGCGGATCTCCCGGACCACTACTAATCACAACGGCATGTGGATTGAATGAAGATATTGTTTGAAAAGATACATTCCACGGCACAACAACTGCACGATACCCCATACTACAAATGTTGCGCAGTATGGCATTTTTTACTCCAGTATCTATCACAATAACTGGTCTTCCAGAACCATACTCTACAGGTTTGGGAGTAGAAATGTCAGATACAAAATCAGTGTCATTATACAATTTTGTGTTTGTTAAATTTTCAGACAGTGTATTGGCAGCAGAGACATCAATTTTCTCATCAGATACAATTAGACCGGCCATCATAACACCTTGTTTACGTATTTTTTGAGTCAGCATCCTAGTATCAACATTTGATATTCCGGGAATCTTTTCTTTATACATCCATTCATCAAGTGTCATGGATAAATTCCAGTGACTTGGATTATTTGACAGGTTGTGAATAATTAATGCCCGTGCCTGAATTTTATTGGATTCAAAATATTTGGTAATTCCAAACTCATCCACAAGGCCGGGATCAGGTACACCATAATTTCCAACAAGTGGATAAGTGAGAGTAAGAAGTTGGCCCCCATAAGAGGGATTTGTAAGAGCCTCCACATAACCTACCATACCAGTATTGAATACTAATTCGCCAAACACATCAGTAGGGTATCCAAAACCCACTCCATCGATGGTTGTACCATCACTCAGTATGAGCTTTGCAAACTTGCCTGTATAACTTGAATTCTTTGTGAAAATTTGAACCCTCGTGATTTGAATTTTGTTATGGATTTAAATTTTTTGCTATAAATTGGTTCAAATAAAGCAATGTTGGTTGATGAGTCATACAGTATGCATTATAAATGATAGATATTATCAGGAAATATCAAATAGGTAAAAAATGAATGTAGAGTAGGGATTTGTCAAGTATTCAGAGCAGTTTTTGAATTGATAGAATCAACACAATACATAACGACAGAATCATAAAGTGAGATAAAGGAGAGATTTAAAACCATTCCTAGATGTAAAATTTATGTATTATTATATAAGATTGATTTTGTAAATAATTATGAGAAAGACAAGTATGATGAATAGTACATGGGATTTGTCAGAACTGATTCAAAAACCAATTGATAAAGAGATGTGTAACATGCTTGAGAAAATACAAAGTAAAGTGGTGAGGTTTAAAAAAATAAGAAAACAACTAGATGCAGATATTTCTGTAAAATCATTTTATGGTATCATTAAAAAGATAGAAGATATTTTAGAGGAGGCCAGTAGGGTTTATGGATATGTATCATTAGATTATTCAGCAAACACACAATCGGCAATTGCAACATCAAGATTGGCCATGATACAACAACAATATGCAAGTATTGCAAACGACATATTATTTTTTAATCTCTGGTGGAAACAACTAGATGCTAAAAATACAAAACGATTGTTAAAGAGTTCAGGGGAATTAAAAAACTATCTAATACACATGAAATTGTCTGCAAAATATACACAGAGTGAGGCAGAAGAGAGAATAATAAACATACTAGACACCACAGGTGCAACGGCACTAGTAAAAATTTATGACAAAATCACAGGCGCATTTATTTATAAAATCACACTAGATGGCAAGGAGAAAAATTTTACACGAGAAGAACTGACTAGTCTTTATAGAAACAAATCAATGCATGTTAGAAAACTTGCATATCAGACATTTTTTAAAAGATTTCAAAAAGATAAAGAAGTGCTAGCAGACATTTATAGAAACATTACACTCAATTGGAAGAATGAGGGCATAGACATACGAGGACACAAATCTAGTATATCTATCAGAAATATCGCAAATGACATAGATGATGACACCATATCAGTAATGCTTCAAGTGTGTGAAGATAATGCACCCATTTTTTGGGATTTCTTTAAACTAAAGGCCAAGATGTTAAATATGAAAAAACTCAGGCGTTTTGATATTTATTCATCAATAGGAGATGAGAGGTCAAAAAAATATAATTATAGTTTATCAAAAAAAATGGTTTTGGATTCATTGGGAGAGTATAGTCAAAATATGAGAAGGAGTGCAAAACGAGTCTTCGATGAGAATCACTTGGACTATACCATACGAAAAGGTAAACGAGATGGAGCATTTTGTAGTACTGTATCTCCTAAAATCACACCTTACATTTTGTTGAATCATACAGGCAAAATAAGAGATGTATTTACACTAGCACACGAATTAGGTCACGCAGTACATAGTATGATGGCAGAGAAAAAATCCATTCTAACACAACAAGCTCCCTTGCCAATAGCAGAGACAGCATCAACATTTTCTGAACTATTACTTTATCATAATATGTCTGAAAAAATGACTCAGCATGCAAAGAGAGTAATATTATCTGAAAAAATGGATGATCTGTATGCCACAATAATAAGACAGGCGTTTTTCACTCTTTTTGAAATTGATGCTCATCGTGCCATGAACAAGGGTGCTACGTCAGAGGATATTTCAGACATTTATCTGAAAAATCTGAATCAGCAGTTTGGTAAATCAGTATCAATATCTAAAGAATTTGATTCAGAGTGGGTTGCCATACCACATTTCTTCCATACACCATTCTACTGTTACGCATATTCATTTGGAAATCTATTAGCATTATCATTATTTCAAAGATATAAAAAAGAAGGGGCAGAGTTTGCCCCAACGTATGAAAAGATTCTAGCATCCGGAGGATCAGAGAAACCCGAAGAGTTGTTTGCAAAATATGATTTTGACATTTCAAAAAGAGTATTTTGGCAAGAAGGATTCAATCATATGAAATATCAGATTAAAGAGTTGTCAAAATTATAATGGACTGGTAACCTTTACGCTTCAGTTACCAGTCCTGTTCCCGAACGGTTTGAATTCGATGTCAAGTAGGCTCACAATAGGTGAAATTTAAAGGTTTTACAGCACACATGAAATTATAAATGATTAATGAATCAAAGCACTATTAAATTATGATATTCAATTTCTAATATTGTTTATGAGGTGTAGGTGGATACATTTTTGTCTCATATTATTAATTATAATAATTGGAGCAGAGTTGAATACAAGTGCATCTGCCCAAACACCCCAAATTGCCACATTTCAAGAGATTGCAAGATTAATAATTGATAAACAAATTTCAAATACATCTACCGTATCAATTACACTGCAGACATCAAGCAATCAAGAATTTAAGATTAGCGATACATTAGAGAATAAGATTTTACAGACAAGAGAAATATCAAGTGTGATTATCACCAACGAGGATAATTGTATAATTGGAGTGCAAGATAGTGTATGTATACTTGTAAATGTTAAACTAAACACTACAGGTATCGGTATTAACGCTATACAGAAAGTTACAAGAGAGATTGGGGATTCAGTCATTAATGACATAAATGATATACTAAACACACGTGCAAATTTTCACTCAGTGTTTATTCATACAGATGATACACAGTTAGTCAATACAGGTGCAAAGAATATTCGCCATGTCTCAGCAGTATACACAGAACCATACAAAGCTACAGATTTTATATTTGATGGAATCGCATCTACAATAATTGTCAAAGAAATTACCAGAGGTGGTGGATTTTACGATACGGCAAAATACATATCCACATTTGACGATACGACATTTAGTTTATCGATGATACCACAAAAGGACAAGATTCTATATCAAATCCACGTATCACTATCACGTATAGATGAATCAGGAAATGTTATTTCACCATTAAAACATTTTGGAATAGACACATTATACAGATCAGATTATTTTTCACAGGGATTTTATCCACTAAACTCACTACTTCAGGTAATTATATCATCGAATGATATAGTGGGCGTAGATGTGAAATCAAAGATAGAGACCATATTGCAAGATGGTAGCATACTGCCAGCAGACATTACAAAATCAGGATGGGTGTTTGAGTTGAAGAATGATTTGGTAGATGGGAGATACATATTTGGAGACACCGTACAAGCAGGAGAAAAAGAGGTAGAGATTATACTGCAGACAGAGAATGCAGAGATTACAAAAATTAACACATTTGACAGTTTTGTAATTATAATAATTGGCATAGTTGCAATACTAATCGTTTTATTTTATCTGCGAGGATATAAAAGAAAAGACTAGAGGAGCAGTACCAGCTGCTGCAAAGACTGTAGTCCACCTACCTCTTTTATCACCGATTGCAGTTTGAGTGATATTTTGTGTTTTGTATATCTCTCCAGATATATTCCACAGCTGTTTCTTTTCATTCCAACTCTTATCAATATCAAATTTTATACCTAATGATGAGGCAAGCATCTGTGCGGCAATATCTTCTGCATAGTCACCTGCCTCTTTGCGGGTCTGTCCAAATGATGTATACTCTGACAAGTACCCATACCGAGTTTGATCCTTTGGTCTTGCAATTCCAACAGATGCGGCAATCAATCTATGAGGTTCATTTGTTTGGTTCTTTGAATAAATTGTAAACAGTATTTGTCCTTGTTGGATTAATTTCAAACCAGAGGTTCTAGAAATTAATTTGGCTTTAGGTGGGAATATACTAGATATCAATACAAGATTGGTTCCTGCGATACCTGCATCACGAAGTGCAAACTCAAAGCTCGTAAGTCAATCTTGATGAATACCCTTGCCCTTTACAAGAAAAAGTTTCTTTGCTACTAATTCCATTATTAATTCCAAAATATCTGTTTATTTATAGTTTTAAATAAAATGAACGACACGCTACAGACTAAGAAAATTATTAAGAGCGATGTTTACAAAGTATTAAAAAAATATAATGAGGATATCATTAAACATTATTAAAAATTTTTTTTATAGATTCAACAATTTGGAGTTTGGTCTGTATATCCAAATCAGGTTCAACTGTAGCGAATATTGTAAATTTAGAGACATAGATTACAAGCTGGGTTACAAACTCACGCTCTACATGCACATACTTTACCTGACCTAATTTGACATCAAATTCACTTCGCATTGCTCTGCGCTGAGCGACCTGTCTGCAAAAATTTTCTTCATCTTTTTGCGATTGTAAAGAGGTCTTACCAGTCTTCATTATTCCCTCCACAATATTTCCATCAGAGTCTATAAAGGCCACAAAACGCATTTTAGTATTAATTTGTATTATTTTTTCTGCAAGTTCAACAAGATTATCAGAATTTGCTACCATGTTTAAGCATAAAATTGGCTGAATATTATAGTTTCTAAACACTCTACCAAGTAATAAACAATATTTACAGTATTTCTAGAAATATCATGTAAAATATCTGAAATACAATACACCAATAATATACTATTCATTGAAGACGAATACAATGTATTTAATTTATCAAGATTCATGATACCGAAAAAGCATTCCAAGATAAGAAAAACACCAATATTAAAGAGGTAATAATAATCATATCGCAACTAAACACGATACAGACACACACGAATAATTAAACAATGACAAGTATTATTTTTACTGAATAAAAATAATCACATTATATAATGTTAGAGTCTGTTTTGAATGATTTACAAGTTGTTCTTGAAAAGTATCCATATCAATACACTAGAGTTAATTTGTAAATTTTCAAATATAAATAAACATTAAATATGTTTGATGTGATATAATAAAATTACAAGAAGAAAATGATGATTTATAAAAAATACCAACACTGTATAATTGAATTATTTTTTTCGGCTATCTATTATTCTAGGACCTTGTGTCAAAAAGATCCATCCTACAACTCCACCTAGAAGAAGATTTATGGTTCCAAGCATGGTAATGTAAAAGGTTTCACTGAGTAACCCTATTGCGATTCCAGGTATGCCAGTACCAAAAAATAATCCCAACAACACTTTAAGTTTTTTAGGTTTAACATATTTCATGTTTAAACGCAAATATCATATTATTAAAAATTGACAATCAGTGAAGTTTAATGTATAATAAATTATATAGTAAATTTACTAGTCACAAGGATATATTCAATACAAAAAGGATTATACGCCTAATTTCGATATCCTCGCAAAGGATTCACAGTAGCGAGTAGTGATTTGACTGATTATATCATGTGGGATTAAAGGTGGAATCGGGGTATCATTATTCTCTCTAGACTCTTCGAATTGTTGCTTGTGGCCATTTTGTTCAAGCCAATCACGTAAAATTTGCTTGTCAAATGCAGTCTGAACTTTTCCCACAGCGTACGAGTCTATTGGCCACATTCTATATTCATCCGGACCTATTGAATCACCAAGAATAATATTATCATCAAGAATACCGAATTCCAATTTTAAATCTGCTAAAATAAATCCGGCCTGCTGTGACACCATACTCATCATTTTGTATAATTGAATTGATTTATCTTTTAGAAAATCAAATTGATCAGTTGTTACCAAACCTAGTTGTATGGCTTGGGTACGATCAACTGGTTTATCATGTTTTGTTTTAGTTGTAGGATCAAAGAGAGGAGTAGATAATTGTGATGCCATTTGTAAATTTCCGTCCAAAATTACATTGCCAGTTTTATGTCAATCTATCAGACTACCATAATAGTATCCACGAACAACACATTCCATTGGTATCATCTTTAGTTTTTTCACCAAAATATCACAATCTGCAACACGTTTGACAAAATGTGAATCTGTGTTTAATTTCTTAAACCAAAATTCAGCAAAATCACACAGTGTTTTACCCTTTAATGGAATAACATCGTTAAATGAAACGTCAAATGCAGATATCCTGTCACTGAATCTAAATAATAGGTGCTCATCATCATAAGAATAGACATCCTTGACTTTCCCAGAGAATAGTAGATTCAAGCATATTTCGTTATTACTTTAAAGAATTTAACTTGTGTGAATTATTCAGATACATCTTGTGTGTATTCTGAAAAATATCAGATCACTATGCATTCATATTTTGAACATTTGTTACAATTCCATCTTTAAATTTAGGCTCAATTCCCAAATCAGTATAATTGCCATTATGACATGTAAAGCACATAGAGTCAGTATCAATCCCTATGGCGCGAGCTAGATTTTCAGCGTCGTTGTATCCAAGAAAATCAACACCAATGTCACGACGTACCATCTCTATAATTTTCTCATTAGAAATAGTAGGATCGTTTGAATATGTGGCAAGTTCCTTTTGAGATGGAAAATCAATTCCTGCAAAACATGGGAAACGTATGGGCGGATATGTAATTAATAGACTTATTTTACTAACTCCAGAATTACGCAGTGTCGTTACAATCACTTTGGAACTTGTACCACGAACAAGACTATCATCAATGACTATGATGTGTTTTCCACGAATGATATCAACAATTGGAACTATCCAACGATTAATATCAACACGATCACTATGATCTGGTTGAATAAAGCTACGCAAGGGGCCTTTTTTGCTATATCTGTCCTTCAAAAGCCCTTCATCAAATGATACACCTAACTCTTCGGCAAAACCAAGGGCAGCAGGTCTTGCAGAATCCGGCACAGGTATCACTAGATCTGCATCAGGAATTGGAAATTTTTTTGCAAGATATCTACCAATATTCTTTCTAGACAGATAGATATTTTTCCCCTCCATCTTACTTGACGGATGTGCAAAATAGGTAAATTCGAATGAACAATGAGATTTTTTCACATTATCTGAAAACATTTCAGAGGACATACCATCTTTGTTTATTTTTAACAATTCACCAGGTTTTACATCACGAATCAATTTTGCACCAATAGCAATAAGCGCGGCCGATTCTGAAGCTATGACATATAGATCATCTTGTTCATTATATCCTAACACTAGAGGTCGAAAGCCATATGGATCACGTGCGGCGTATATTGTGCCATCATCAGATAGGAACACAAAACAGTATGAACCGACCATCTCGTTTTTCAGAATTGAAAGTGCTTTAGAGAACTGTCCGTTTTTAGACACAAGCGAGACTAGACGCTGGGCCACAAGCATTGTATCACTAGAGTTTTGTGGAGTAAATGAGCACCCACCCACCATATTGGATAATTGTTCGACATTATTTATGGTTCCATTGTGAGCAATGCACAGATCAGTCACTTTTAGTGGTTGGGCGTTCTGAAGATTACTACTACCAATTGTAGAGTATCGCACATGGCCAATAACACAGTTGGAGGAGAATTGTTGAGACAGAGAGGCAAACTTTGAAGATGATGCAGATACAAGACCCATGTGTTTGGAGGGTTGTTTATTTGGAACAGCTAATCCCCAAGCCTCTTGACCTCTGTGTTGTAGTGCTCGAAGAGCATCAAAGACGTAGGGGACTGTATTATCACCTTTTATGCTAAAGATTCCAACTACGCCACAATTCTCTTTAACCATCTAGCATCATCCTTAGAGATTCGCTCCAAAATTTATGTGCCTTGGCAACATGTATTTGAAATGATGAATCATTATGATAAAAATCAATGGTATTTCCACCAAATGTTCCAATTACACCATACGATATTCCATCAGCATCAAGAATCTTTTTTGTATCATCAAGACATTCTTTAGATACAACAAGTAGATACCTAGAATGACTCTCAGAGAATAATAAAACATCAGTATCAGATGAAACAGATGGCATATTGCCAAGATTTACCTTGCATCCTAAATTATCATTAATGGATAATTCACATATCGCAATTGCCAATCCGCCCATAGAACAATCGTGAACGGATTTGACTAGTTTTGATTTTATAACATTCAATACAGCATTCATATTTTTTTTGGATACCTCAAAATTAACTACAGGGCATTTGCAACCAGTAAATTTGTAAATATACTCCAAGTATGCAGAACCACCAAGTTCGTCCAAGGTATCACCAATAATTATTATCGAGTCATCTTGACAAGTATGTTTTGGAATATGTGGAGGGTCATCTCCAAGTCCAAGAACACCAATCAGAGGAGTGGGCTTTATTGGACCGGCAGGTGTTTCGTTGTAAAAGCTTACCTTGCCACCAACACACGGAACATCCAGATACTTTGCAAAATCTACCAGTCCGCGTAGAGATTCAAGAAACGTCCAAAATATCTCCGGATCATTTGGATTTGCAAATTGTAAATGATCCACCATACCAACGGGTGCAGCACCGGTACAAACTACATTTCTGCAAGCCTCCTCAAAACATCCAATAGTGCCATTGTATGGATCTAGATAGCATTGAGAAGGATTGGCATCCATCTTCAAAGACAGATATTTAGAGTTGTCAAGTCGCAAAGCTGCCGCATCCATACCCGGTTTGATGATTGTCCGAATACCCACCTCATGATCATACTGTCTATACACCCAAGACTTACTAGCAATGTTTGGATTTGAGAGCAATTCATACACCAAATCGGTGAACGGTCTCACAGGTTTGGGTCGAATGTACGATATACCATCAAGATATTCGGGGCGTTGTGCGGGTCTGTCAAGTAGTGGTGCAGATGATATAATCTCCGCATCCATGTCTGCAATAGATTTCCCAGAGTGTGAAACAGATACATTTTTACCAAAAGTTACACTTCCAACAACAGATATCAAGACATTATATTTTGCACAAATGGATTGCAGTTTTTCCAGACCAGGATCGTCTGTGATTATTAGCATTCTTTCTTGAGATTCAGATATCATAATTTCGTCTGGAGTCATGATTTCACGTTTGTGTATAGCATCTACATCCATTGAAATGCCAACAGACATGGCGTGAGCAGTTTCAGATATTGCACATGCCAGACCACCGCCACCTAGATCTTTGATCGCCTTTATACAATTTTCATCTCTTGCCTCCAGTATTGCCTCTATAACTAATTTTTCCACAAAAGGATCAGGGATTTGTACAGCAGAGCGATCTTGTACATTTAAATCGTCAGATGCAAATTGAGAACCACCAATACCATCACGTCCAGTATTACCTCCAACCAGTACCACTACATCACCAACATCAGCATGATTTACGAATAGTTTTTTCTTTTCACCAAATCCAACTGCTGCCACATCTACAAGTGCATAATCATTAAAACATTCATCAAAACCTACCTCGCCACCAACAGTAGGAATTCCCAGACAATTTCCATAATGTGCAATTCCACTCACAGAGTTTTTAAAACGAAATTTAGCGCGATCATCTGTTAGAGGATCTCCGAATCTCAAACTGTTTAAAATCCCAATTGGTCTAGTCCCTGTAGAGAGTATATCTCGAATTACACCTCCCACACCTGTGGCCGCACCTCCAAATGGCTCTACAGCAGAAGGATGATTATGACTCTCAATGTGTACAGTGACAACATATCCATCACCCACATCTATGATCCCAGAATCATATCCGGCTCCAGTGATTACGTGTGGGCCTGTCATTGGAAGTGTTTTGAGATGTTTTTTAGAAGATTTGTAAGAGCAGTGCTCAGACCATTGGGCAACTACAATCTCCATCTCAGTTTGTGTGGGTGTCCGGCCCAGTCGCATCTCCAATACTTTTAATTCATTACCTTCAAAATTCATCACAAAACACCAATATGATTCAGCATGGATTTGAAAATTAATGATGCAGGGATGTTATCCAGTGGATTTATTGCAGATTCAGCTGCTCTTTCAGGATGCGGCATCATTCCAACCACATTTTTATTTTTATTACACACACCGGCAATGCCATTCGTGGAGCCGTTGATATATTCTGAATATACAAATACAATTTGATTATTTGTCTTTAATTCTTCTAGTGTGATATCATCTACATAGTATCTACCCTCACCATTTGCAATTGGAATTGGAATGTGTTGATCAATATCCAAACTAGTTGTAAATGGGGTTTTATTATTTTTCACAATAAGACTAGTCCAGTTACACATAAACTCCAAAGATGTATTTCTCTGTAACGCCCCAGGCAAAATGTGGGCCTCTACCAATATTTGAAAACCGTTACAGACTCCTAAAATAGGCATGCCAGAATCTGCAGCATCGCGTACCGGTTTAATTATAGGGCTACTGACTGCAATCACACCTGCCCTCAAGTGATCCCCATATGAGAATCCGCCTGGTAGTACCAATAGATCTACATCACCAGTAGATGTGTCATCGTGCCAAATGTATCTAGTATCCATACCATAAACATCAGAGAGTACATGAAACATATCACGATCACAGTTACTACCAGGAAATCTAATGATTCCAGCCTTCACAATTTGTATAAAATTATCACTTTAATTAAATGTGTCAGAAAAAGGTTCAGTAAACTTATCGAGTCTTATTCATGATTTTGTTTTTTGCTGAAATTTATCATAAAAATTTTCCTAGCCACATAATGGTATAAACATAATTGAACACAACATAATTAACAAACTGAGATAAAACATTGATTAGAAAAACAAAATATAATTATCCATGTCTTTCAGGAGCATAATAATATGCTAATGGAATATGTGTTAGTACAGGTATAATGGATTTTAGAATTAAATATCCGTACGGTCCGACTGTATCTGGAAATGGATTTTGTAAAAAAATCTATAAAAAGAACAGTGAAACTTGTACCGCCTATCACCACCATTCGTAAAAATATATCTTTTATAAAACCAAAGAATTTTTTTATACCAGTTTCTCTTATTTTTAAAAACTAATTTTTGTTTCTTCTCTCAACGTCTAATGCTTGAAACAATTCTATCAATTCTTTTTTCACAAGTTTTCCTTTTTTAATTTTCAATTGTACAATATAGGCCTGTTTCCCATCAACAATATCTTCACTATTTTTATCAAATTCTTCTATTCTACAATGCCTTGTTTTTAATCCCTTTCTTACTTGTTTAGACACATTAGGATGAAATCAAACATAACATTTGAAATTATTAATTAATTTCATCTGGTGTAAATACACCTATTCCTCCAATACCAACATCCATATCTTGTAATTCTTTAAACTCTTTACGCAATTTATCTAAATTATAATTTGGTCCTTTAAATTCAATAATGAGATCTATTGTACCATTTGGTTTATCTGCATGATGAATTTTAGATATCTCCATATTCAAATCATCCATTCGTTTAACAATCATTCGTTGTGATGCTAAACAGAATTTTTCTTTAATGCTCAGCATTTCTTTAACACGATCATCAGTATAATATACTACTATGCGTCCCTTTACTAATTCGTTTAATTCTGTGCTCATCATAGATCATTATTTATACGCATACTGCGATAAATGTGTATTGAAATAGTGTTCTGAATTATAATGTTTCTCAGTTTTTGGGATTTCATAAAAGATCCATATTTGATATATATGCCTAAGAGTTTACAGAGCCGAGAGAAAACCTACAAAATCTTGGCATGTTTCATCCCAAATCAAGTTTATTATGAGGCATCATCAGGATAAGGTATAATAGAATACACAGTCCAGTGATTCCCCAAATCTCGATATGAAATTTTTAATGATGGACTTTTCATTATAAAAAAACGATATTCATCATTTTCCCCACAAGGTCTAAAATCAACTAGTGAGTGTTCAAATGCTTTATTCCAAATGAATTGCTTGATTTTGGCACTTAGAGTGGGATCCAGTTTATCCAGTACAGGTGTAACCTTATCTAAATCAAAATAGAGATTAAATCTACGTCCTAAATTATATGTGTCGTCACTCATTATTAATTTCCCATTTAAAGATCAGATGGATCTTTGGCACTTACAAGATGTAATTTACCTGATCTCAAACAATCTATATACTCATTTTTACGTTCCTCGTCTTTCTCACTCCAAATAGGAAGTTCAGATTTTGGAATCAATTCTATAGACATGATTTTTAACATATGACATATTAATATAAACATTTTGAAAAGGTGGTTCTGTCAAGTTAGAGGGTGCTTACATATTAGATAAATGTTGTTAAATTAACTGGCAATCACATTGGTCAAAACTGAACAACCAATGTGATTGCCTATTGGTAGTAAATAGAACTATATAATTGTTTCTTTTAACGGTTCTGTAACATTATCAGGTGTTTTAACTATTTCTTCTCTATGATTCTATGAATAACACCCAAAGATGTTACAGAATCTTCAGTCATACTAATTAATATCTAGATGGAGTAATATTACCAAATGTCACAGGTTTGGAATTGATCATTTTTTACCGAGTCTATGATTTGTCCAATTTAATAAATTAAACACCTCGACGTATAATCGATAAACATGACGATTTTTTTCAAATTGTACTAGTAATAAATCCCAAAAAGAGCGAGCGTGTATTTCAGAGAAACGATGATTCCTCACAAATATGGTGGTTCCAGAAAAGTTTTTCAATATATTAAGATGAGTGGGATTAAACACAACATCTGACTTGGTCCCAGTGCCCATAACAATAACATCAGTATCATATTTAGTTGCATTTGCAAGTAGTGCACGCGCCTTGTCACGTCTAGGTGTTATACTTTCAAAATGTGCTCGCATATTATAATCGAACATTGATTCATTAATTCTACCCAGAATAGCGTGTTCCACCTCGGGTTTCTCTTCGGTGATTCGTACAATGCGTACACTGCTATCATTTTTTTTCTCTAGATGAGAGGATATACGCATGCCCAGAGAGAAATGTCAATCCTTGTCATAAACTAGCATTATGTTTTTCAAGGCAAGTTTTTTAGCTACGCGTATACCTAAAACATCACATGTGGATAAGGATAGTAATTTTTGATTATCTTTTAAAAATGCAAAATCGACTAGTAAAATATTGATTGCTTGTTCCTCAGCAGTTGCAAGTACAGCTTCGGTAATATCATGAGACAGGCGAATGATGTATCTATTTCGAATTGAGCCATTTATTGTACGTTTAAATGAATTAAAAGATGTGGTTGCAGATTCACCTAAACCATGTGCCAAAGTTAGAGGTATTTGATCAGGTACACGTCTAACATTGAGAAATGACACTTCACTGTCTTGAGCAGGTGCAATTGCCTTTGCAATCTCAAAGAACTGTTTTGCAGTCTTTTCATTATATAATATCATGATTCTATAACTCTGTCTCTCAGATGGGCCTTGTGTGAATATTGTGGGAGAATAATGCTCTAGTTCCTTTTTTGACGTATAGAATTTATAAATTAAAAAACCAATAATTATCCAAAATACAGCAATTATCCAACTTTGTGGATATGTGAATAGTAGATAAATTGCAAGACCTGCTGCAAGCAACATACCGGTGATTGGAAATAAGGGAAAGAAGGGAGTCTTGAACCCATAGTCTAGTTTCTTTGAATACATTCTACGAATTACAATGGATGCCAAATTTACTTGGGTAAATAAAAATAAAAACATAACACTTGCAGTTAACGCAATAGCAGTCAGATCCAGTGTTGCTACCATGAGTATCATCATAACACCGGAGATCAGTATAGAGATGAACGGTGTGTTGTGTTTGGGGTGAATTTTGCCAAAGATTGATGGAAGATTGTACTGTTTTCCCATTGCAAAAGAGACACGACTAGACGCAAAGGTTGTCGCGTTTAATGCAGCAAGTGTAGAGATCATACCACCACCTAGTACAACCAACATACCATATGGCATAATGTGACGTGCAGCTTCGGCAATTCCAAGTTCTCCAAAATCACCTATAAATTTCCACGACGGCACACCAATTTTGGCAGGATCAAGCGCACTAATGAAAAGCAGCGAGAAGAGAACATATAGTGTAATTACTATGGCCAGAGAAAGTATTATGGCTCGCGGTATGTTTTTCTTGGGATTTTTTATCTCATCTCCTGCCTGAGAGATGATTCCATAGCCCTCAAATGCAATAAATGTAAGACCCATTGCAATCACTAATCCAAGCACGCCACTTGGAGCAAATTCTATAAAATTGTCCGTCCAGTTTGGATTTACAGTGATTGCATATCCTGCCGCTATCATTAATACTATGATGATTCCAATTTGTGCAAAGGTGATTAAATTACCAACCTTTCCGGTACTAGAGGCTCCTTTGAAATTAATATATGTAAATCCAACTATGGCGATTATTCCAAATATCTTCTCCAGTGGAAAATCATCTCCCACCACTTCTAATACTTTTAATAGATAACCAAGAAAAGAGCCAAACGCAATTGCATATAGGCTGCCAGCTGATTGTATGACCGAACCATGCCATCCAACCACTAAGAAAAGAGTTGGGTCGTGGAAGTCCTTACGAACCCATACATACCCTCCTCCAGTTGCAGGAAAGACAGAACTGGCCTCGGCGTATGTGAGGGCGGTAAACAGTGTGATTATTCCGTTTAGTAAAAACGCCACAATTAAGATTGGGCCTGCAGCTGATATTCCAGGTCCAATTAATACAAATATTGCACCTCCAATCATAGAGGCCACACCAATCATTACAGCGTCTCGTAACGATAGACTACGTACTAATCCTGTAGTATTTTCACTCAATTCTCAAACCTAATTGTTCAATGATCAAACTAGTCATTTATTCTATTCACATCAATCTATAACTAGAGGCAATTTTAACAATCTCAGAATTCGAAGAGGCTTTAGAGTAATCCTTGAGAAGAGATTCATTTAGATCATAAAATGTATGTCCCCAATTAAATTTATTTAATAGTTTTTCACCCATATCCCAATATCCAAGTAGAAACAATGATGCAGATATGGCCTCGACGGTACTGAGTTTGCCTATTTTAGAGTAATTCACAGGATTGCCAGCAAGCAGTGGAGGAAGTTTACGTACAATTCCTGAAAAATTTGTTAGGAATTCATCTTGTGCCCTAGCCCACGAACAATCAATTCCAGTAATGGAGCGAATCTGTGTCTTGTCATGATTTAATAAATAATTATCAATAAATGGATGTAAAACTAGAGAGGATGCAGAAATATGTGTGATTTTTTTGGCAAGTTTTAATTTTTCAAGTTTCAGAGCTGTACATTTTTTCGGATCATCTTGATTTTTTAGTATTAAAAATATCTTCATAGATATTTACTCTACAGAATACAAAATTGTATAATAAAAGCGTGTAGGATGTTCAGAATCAATTGTAACATTCCACATTGATTTACTCAGAGGATTTCCTAATGAATCTAGTATGCTAAATTGTTCCAATATTGAATCTGGACCATTATATCTGACATTATAATCTATCCCATCAATTTGAATTATCGTATACAAAGTATCTACTCCTCTCGTAGTATCACTAATTTTACATTCAGATGTCTGACCAATTATACACATACCACTATTATGTTCAACACGAAGATTGACATCAGAGTTGGCATCACGGATTGGCGTGAATAATGAGCCACGAACTACGAGTGGTGTTGCAATTTTAGAATCTAAAAGTATATTTTCAATTTTAAGAGGTATAGAATCGTCAGTAATACGATCGGATTTTACAAGTTTGAGATAGGACACATCTTTGGGATCACTAGTTGTAGGGGTAATCGGTGTAGTAAAAAATACAGTAGAGTATTTAGCGTTTGACTTTTGTACATTTATTTGATATGTTGTGTATATGGTATCATTAGGTATAGTAAAGGTAAATGTGGTAGAGTCAGATTCTATATCAGATATAGTACTTGAATTTATCAAAGTACACGACATCACATCACAATTACTACTAGTAACTGAAGCGTATATGCTAACATCTACAGGACTCAGTTTGATATCTTGTGGTGCACTAAGAGTGACAGAGACAATATCATTTGGATTATAGTATAAGCGATCAGTAGACACGGATATAGGAATGGAGAATTTATCATAAATTACAAATTCATGTTTTACTGTATAATCTGAAAAAATTGCAGATACAATATAACTTCCAGATTCTGAGAAGAATGGGTTTAGTAGGAATGAGCTTGTGAATGCTCCGTTCTGCTCCATAATGACATTTGAGGTATCTAATGTGGCAAATGCAGAGGTTTGAATCTTAATTGTCACAGGATCATTTAAAGAGAATTCAGGATTCATAAAGGCTGCAGCAGGAATTTTCCCACTTATAACTATAGGTTCATTTAAGGTATAAAATAATTTGTCAGAGGATATTTCAAAATAGTTTAAATCAATAGAGTCATTTTCAGGATTTTTTGACACTTTGAAGAAATCTGTAGCAGTAACTTTTTCAGTATCTACATCTATTCTATAAATTCCAAATAGATTTTCTTGATTCTTGTTCAGAGGNNCATATGTAGGAACTGTCCATTCCCAGAAAAATGTAAAATCATCTGCAAATGTATTAAATTTTAATTGTGTTGCATCAGGCATTGTAAGGGTGATAAAAATTGGTATGCCCTGAGACACCCCGGGAACAAAACCTTCAATACTCATGGTATCAGTATTATTAATTATTTTTTTATTAAAATTCAAATCAATACCTCCCAGTGTATAATTATCAGATTTGATCTCAAATGTTGTAGACGTGGTAAATCCAGAAAGAGATGTTGATGCTACTAGTATGTACTTGCCTGGCTGAAATATATTTGGGTATAGTGTATCGGAGAATGAAAATCTACCTGCAGCATCTGGCAAGGAGACATGAGAGTAATCAATTGTATATTCTGAACCTGTGGTGGAGTGTTTAATATTACTAGACTGTCGTGGTGCTACACCATCTCGATAAATACCTACGGTAATGAGATCAGCAGGTTCTGATACTAGTGTGTCTAGTTGACCGGATACAGAAATATCATCACCTACACTATATGCCAATTTATCAGTATTAATCACAAGAGAAGAATTCATCATAGTTATATCATCTAAATCCTTAACCACAGAGAACAGTTTATCGGAGAACAGAGAGTCACCGTAAACGGTGATATAATATGTTCCAAGATGAATAGGATCATCTGGAATATCAAATGAATATGTAAATGATCCGTACCCGTCAAGACGTACAACATCAGAGGTTTCAAACAATAATCCAGATATATCACGTATTGTACTTTGTGTGGTTACCTGAGAGATCATAATATCCAATGCAGGAATCCAAAATCCATTTAGTTTACCAGTTAGTGTAATTGTTTCACCAAGTAGATATCCAGCATCTGCAGATATGCTTAGCTTTGATAAATCTAAATCTTCATCATATATTGTAATTGAAGAAGATGAAAAACCATCCCCATATTTTACCTGTATCGTATAAGAGCCAGATGTAATTAATGCATTTAATTGAATATTTGTAATTGCTGTATTGGTGTCATCTGGATAAATATTACCTTGACGAGTAATCACATCTTGTGAATTAATAATCTCATACTGAATACTGGTATACGGAATTATTTCACTAGTATTAACTGTTAATTGGATTACATCAGTAAGAGTGTAAATGGCCTTGTCTGTTGTGATAGTCAACGCAGGTGTAGCATCTACACTATGCACCGATAAGAACACGACACTAAATATTACAATCAGTATAGCTAATTTCATATAATATTACCATATTAAAACAGATACATTTTGGTATAATCTATTAAAATTGAGTATATTGTTAAACGATGTTAGATTTGTCACATTCTTTACATTTATCGTCAATTAACGTCTCACCGCACACTAAACACTTGCCACGTGTCTTCTCCAAGAGGTAACTTTTACTTTTCCCCACGTAGACCTTGATTCCAAAATATATGACAATTGCAATAATAGCTGCATAAATTGGATGCATGACTTGAATTAATCCAAGCATAAATAGAAACACACCTGCAATTAGAATGATATCACGACGTACAAATTCCATATTGTTAGATTAAATTTACAACTAAAAAATCTATAGTGTCATCCAGATTCAATTTCGGTCACATCAGGACATATAGACTAATTTATCACAATTATACATTTGTCGATACGTCTGATTATGATTCATATGAATTTTTCTCAATATTGTAAAAATTTTCTTGATTTTTTATTACTTTAATAAATGATAAATTTTGTTCAGATGTATGATTAATGTTATAATATTTCCAATTATTTATTTCATACACAAATTTTAAAAACACTACAACTATATCATTAATCATATAGTTTTCAACTTTATTTTGTAAATCTATATTTATTAATAAATAATAAATTTAAAATAATACCAATAATTATTCATTCAAAAAATATCTACACATCAAAGAGATTAATGTGTCATGACCACATTAAACAAGATCAAAAAATGGGACTGGCAGGATTTGAACCTGCGACCCCTGGTACCCAAAACCAGAATCATACCAATCTAGACTACAATCCCAATAATTCAAATACAAATTCACTTAATTTGAGTGTGATTGTATTTACAAACAAAATAATAAACAAGATTATCAACGACAAATTATCACATGATTTTATAAGGATTAATTAACTACTCGTAGGATTATTTCATAATGGAGAAGGAAGATTATATCAAAGCAGGAAGAATCGCCTCAGAGACACGAGAGTATGCTAGAGGGAAAGATTGGGCAGGCACAACTGTTTTAGAGATTTGTGAGGAGATTGAATCCATGATACAGTCAAAAGGTGCAAAATGTGCATTTCCAGTAAATACAAGTATTAATGAAATTGCCGCACACTATACAGCAGAACCTAACGATACAATTGTAATTCAAGAATCAGATGTGTTGAAGATTGATTTGGGTGCACAAATAAATGGAAATATTGCAGATACTGCCGTTACTGTATCCGGTGATGCAGAATCTAAAATTCTCATACAGACAGCAGAGATAGCCCTGAGTAATGCAATGTCAATGATTAAAAATGGAACAAAATCCTCAGATGTTGGAAAATTAATTGAAAAAACGATAAAGGATCGAGGATTCAAACCAATAATTAATCTAAGTGGTCATTCTCTAGACACATACACAATTCATGCAGGCAAATCCGTACCCAATGTATGGTCGTTGGGATCATTCTCTTTTTCAAGTGATACTGCGTATGCATGTGAGCCATTTGTTACAGCAAAAAAAGGGTTCGGATTGGTACGAAACACAAAAATAAAAAACATATTTGCAATAAAGTCTAGAAAGAAAACAAAAGATGAAGAAGCAAATAAAATGTTAGATTTCATTTGGGAAAAATTCAATATGCTGCCATTTGCACAAAGATGGCTAAATGACTGGGATGTAAAAGAGAGTAGTAAATTACTAGAATTTTTAACAAAGAAAAAGATGATAAATGCGTATCCGGTACTAACTGAATCATCAGGTCAAAAGGTCGCACAAGCAGAACATACGTTCATTCCACAAGAAAAGGACATACTAATCACTACAAAATGACTTTACCAAATATTCTTAGAATAATTACTTGACCAGTATCACAAGCATCACATTTTGATATAGATTTGAATATGTAATCGTCAGATTGGAAGAGACGTTTGTGCATCTTACTGCACGACATACATTGTTGTATGGTGTACGGTTTTACTGGTTTGGTTTTATTTCTCATTGGGCAACTCCCGAAGTATTTCCAACACCTACAATTAGCACACTATCACCATTTGACGTATCCTCAGATATCATCTCAAATATTTCAGCTTGTACATAATCTACTTGATTTGAAATCTTCTCAGACATTAGTATCATAGCATCACGAATAGATTGCTTCACTACAATAACTCGAATTGGAATGCTATGCTCAGTTGAGATCTCTTCTATTTGGAATCGTTCTGTGCCAATACCACCCATTGCAACACCAAAACCTTGTGCAATTTGAGCAGGCTCTTCACCTTCTAATTTCAAAGCTGCATCAACAGTGATGATTAAATCAATCTTATTCTTTGTAACTATATTAGATATCGCATCACCGAGTTGGCCAACAGTAGAGTGTGGGCCACGGGCTTTGAGTAGATATAGGTGCCTGTCCTGAACGTCTTTTGTAGCCAAAACAGTATTTTCTGCGACAAGTCTGTGATGAGTGCCAAACATTAATTGTCCTACAACAAGTGGACCAATTCCATCTCCAATGGGTTGACCATCTCGGAAGGCAGGAACAGATTGTCTTAACGCTTTTGTTTCCTGTAAGATAAATGGTAACATCATTTGTAGTGGTAAAATCAATGGGAAGTTTTTTTGTTTTTTTGCAGTAAGATATAGATGATTCACTATTTTATAATATAGATGTAAAGTGGTTACAATTTCAAACAATGTTTGTAATCTACTCTGTTCAACTTCAGATATATTGGGTGCAAGCGTTTGTATCTGTTTTTTCATATAATCATCTCTAGATTTAACAAGATAACGAACTTTGGATACAATACCGGACGGATCCATATCTACAGGCATTACTAGAAAATTCTCCATTATACGATTCATTTTATTTGATAAATCATCAAGTTTAAGATTAGTGGAATAGGCTAAAATGTCATTACGAGAATCCTGTGAATAAATTTTTAATAATTTAATTCCTTTTCGAATATATCTAGATGTCACATATCACTGTATTTGCTGACCGTAAAAGACAAATATGAAAATAGGTAAAATCCATATGAGTGTCAAAATATATCCAAGTTCATCGTCGGGGACAAGAAAATTGCTAGGGTTAAAATCAGTAATGTTCATCAACATGAATCCCAAAGTTTGTAAATTTAATCATTCGTAATTAGAGCCACAGGGATAAATCAAATTATACCATAGTATGTATGATTTGCCTATATGAGAATTTAGTGAAAAGCGTGAAAAAAATATAAAAAATAGTCATAATTATAATTTAAAGTGAATTATTGAGTGAAAATCATTAAAAATATAAATACAATACCCGCATAACTAAAACATGCCAGTAAATAGTAAAAATGACTGACATGCGTGACCTTGTAAACAAAAATAGACTCAACATGGCTTGAGACAGAGGGGCAATCCTTCTCATAGTTTACACATAATGGGTCACGCCTAATTTTATCAAACTATTTGATTGGAGAGCCCAGTGGGACAAAAGGTATAGAGTCATCAGATATGGTTAACCAATAGGGTCTATCATTTACATCAGCTGCAAGTAACATAGCAGTAGACGTTACACCACCAATTGTTTTCGGTTCAAGATTTGTCACAACAATGACAGTACGATTAATCATATCTTCAGGTGAAAGAAATTCAGCGCCTCCAATAATTACAGTGCGCTCCTCGTCTCCAATATCAACAATACCTTTGAAAATTTTACTTTTTCCAACAATTGGTTCTGTACTGGTTATTTTTCCAACGCATAGATCTAATTTGGTAAAATCATCATACGTTGCCATAATTAGACCACATATCTATATTAAAAATACTTTGCTATATGGTCAATACAGAGAAAAATATACAACTCAGAGTCATCAGAGTTATAACTCAAATTATTAATTGCCAATATCTACAATTAAGTATATGAAATTATTCAATATGATTGATGAAAAATATAGGGCTTCTTGGATGTGGCACAATAGGTACACAGATTGCACTGAGTATTGATTCGGGAAAAATCAACGCAAAACTAACACATGTGTATGATCAAGATAAAAAACAGGCAGAAAAACTTGTAGAAAAACTTCAAGTGAAACCACAGATCGTGAATAATTCACATCTACTCTCTTCAAACTCTACAGATATTATTGTAGAGGCAGCATCACAGACAGCAGTAAAAGATGTGGCATTGAGTATATTGCAGAATAGAAAAGAACTTGTAATCATGAGTGTCGGTGCACTGCTTGATGAATCTATTCGTGAGGTATTGTTTGATGCGTGTAGGGAATTTGAGAGAAAAATTTATTTGCCAAGTGGAGTGATAGCGGGAATTGATGCATTAAAATCTTTGAAAAATGAACTCGATTCAGTCACACTCATAACGACAAAACATCCAGATTCGTTAAGAGGTGCAAAATTTTTTGAAACTTCAGACATAAAGATTGATGGTATAACAGATAGTGTTGTAATTTTTAATGGTAATGCAAAAAAAGCTGTAGAATTATTTCCTGCAAATGTAAATGTAGCAGCACTGCTAAGTCTAGCTGGAATTGGCAGTACAAAAACAATGGTGCAGATTGTTGCAGATCCAAACGCATCTACAAATACGCACAAAGTTTTAGCTAGTGGGAGATTCGGTAGTATACAAATTGAGTTGAAGAATATACCAGATCCAAATAATCCAAAAACCAGCAAGCTTGCATCATTATCAGCCATACAACTTCTTGATGAAATTTGTTCAAACAAGATAAAAATTGGTACATAAATTGGCAAAAAATGCCACCATTAATCATATCAGGCATAAAAATGCCAGATGGATACTCTTTAAATGCCTAGAAAAATATCAATGAGTGATTTGGATCTAAAAAAAGAGATTCAGAAATTAAAACAAGAGACCGATACGGTCATACTTGCACACAATTATCAAATTCCACAAGTTCAAGATGTAGCAGACTTTGTGGGAGATTCTCTGAATTTATCAAGGCAGGCAGTGAGAGTAAAAGAGGAGAACATTTTATTTTGTGGAGTACACTTTATGGCAGAGACAGCAGCAATAATCAGTCCAGAGAAGAACGTATTCATTCCAGATTTAGAGGCAGGGTGTTCACTATCAGATTCAATTACCATACAACAATTAAGAGAATGGAAGGATAGTCACCCAGGGGCAATCACGGTAGGATATGTAAATACGACAGCAGAGATTAAATCAGAATTAGACTATTGTTGTACATCATCTAATGCCATTCATGTTGTAAATGCAATTCCAAAAGAGAAGGAGATTTTATTCTTGCCAGATATGTTTCTTGGAGCATATGTAGCAAAGATGACAAATAGAGATAACATGAAAATTTGGGCAGGCGAGTGTCATGTACATGCAGGGATCACACCAGATGTGGTAAGGGAAAAGTTGGCACAATTGAGTAATCCAGAATTTATAATACATCCAGAGTGTAGTTGTACAACACCAATTCTATACGATACAGTAGCAAATGGGTATGGTCAGCAGACAATTAATATTTTATCAACAGAGGGCATGGTTAAACACGTACGAGAATCAACTGCACAGAATTTTTTAATTGCCACAGAAACAGGTATTTTACACAGAATGCGACAAGAGAATCCAAAAAAGACGTTTGCAGCTGCATCAGATGAGGCAGAGTGTAAATACATGAAGATGATCACACTGGAGAAAGTGTATGATTCCATATTAAGAGGGCAGTATCAAGTTACCATACCCAAAGATATTGCAGATAAGGCAAGACTATCTATTCAGCGTATGCTAGAATTGGGATAAATCACATCTCAAGGGAATAGTCAATACTGTGAGCAGAATTTGTAATTACTCCGGAGGATATAAAATCCACACCAGTCTTTGAATATGCAGATATATTTTTTAAAGTTATTCCACCGGACGCCTCTAGTGTGATGTTTTTGCGTAGTTTGTATTTCTTCAATAATGTGATCGTGTGTCGAATCTGTTTTGGCGTAAAATTATCTAGTAGAATAAATCTTGCACCAAGTTTTGCAGCACGAATTGTATCCAAACTAGAATCTACTTCAATTTCAAATTTAGGATCCTTACGCTTTGCTTTTAAAATTAAACTCTCCATAGAATCTGCTGAGAGATGATTATCTTTGATTAATATTCTATCAGATAAAGACATACGATGTCTAAATCCTCCACCAATTTGTACTGCTTCCTTGTCAAAAAATCTCATGCCAGGCATGGTCTTTCTAGTTGCAAGTATTTTTACACGGCCATTAACTTTACATTTCATTTGTTGTGTTGCAGTTGCAACCCCACTCATTCTAGACATCAGATTCAACGCCGTTCTCTCAACTGAGAGTATGGAACGCAGAGGACCATGAACATAGAATATCAGACTGCCTGCTCGTATGCGTTGTCCATCACGATGAATAATTTCAACTGTGCAACCATTCATGACAAACAACTCTTTGGAAAATATTACCCCTGCTACAACGCCCGATTCCCTAGATACTATCTTGGCACGGATTACAGAGTTTGTTAGTAATTTTGATGTGATATCACCGGTACCTAAATCTTCACGAAGAAATCCAGAAAGCATTTTTTTAATTTTAGGATTCAACTAGGTTACCTTGATGGCAAATTTTCCTTTTGTTGCTATACCCAAAGTCTTTGCAATAACAGAATCTTCAGGTTTAGCAATCAACACAACTCCATTCCAATCACGTGTAAGATCAGATGACTTGCAGAGGGGACAGAGTTTACCGGTTGTAATGCATTTGCACTTTCTGCATGCCATTTCACGTACCAACTATTTATCCTCACTTTTTTTAGATGCAGCTTTAAGTTCTTCTGCAATCCAATCGTCAGCTCCAAGGAATGGCTGTCTACATGTTATTCCAATCTTCCCCATACTTGCAGTATTTCCCAAGGATACAGCAGTAATTCTTGTACGAAGTAGAGATCCCACCCTTAGTGTTCGACCACTTTGGTTTGCAAGTACTACTCCAGCTTTAACATCACTTTTTAGATAATCATCCATAATTTGTGACAAGTGTAGTAGAGCGTCTGTTGGACCAATTCGAACAAAGGCACCAAAATCTGTAATGTCAACAATTTCACCTCGAATTATTTCTTGTAATTTTGGATAAAATGTCAAGGCCGTAAATTCCACCTTGTGAAATGTACCACCATTACCAGTTATCATCTTACCCATTTTATCGACCTTGGTATCTAAAATCATAATAATATAGCCCAATTCAGGATTTATCATACTCTCATACTTGTCTTTGAGAATATTCAGGGCAGCAGCCTTGAGGGTAGTTCCAAATAGCTTTGGAGGTATGCTAACTACATCGACTAGTGTAGAGATTGAAAACAAACAATTTCATCAAAAATTATTAATTTATGAATCTTTGGAATATACACCATATATGAGTAATGAGTATCAACTCTTTGTTCTTATCTGTAGTTTGTATAGTGCCATAATCTCCTCATCGCTAGAGGCATCCTCTATATTTTTTTCGGTACGTATTTTGCCAGTAAATTTTGGAAATCTCAGTGCAAGTCCATTACCTTCCCTTACTAGACCAAAGGCTGCCTTGTGTATTGGGCTAATAGTAATCTCTGATGCCACAATCTCAATTACTAACCATGGATCAAACCAAACATCAGGTTCCATTGCACAGTCTATACGTGGATCTCGCTGTAGTGTAACATGAGAAGATAGTTCATGATATAATTGATCTAGTTTCTCATCTGTAAATCCTGTTCCAACTTTGCAAACACTACATATGGAATCATCAGAATTATACGTTCCTAAAAGAAATGTACCATACATACCTGTGCGCCTACCTTTACCAAAAAATGCGCCAATTATAATTAAATCAACACTATCCCCAAGATCATTTTGGTATTCGCGCTTTAATTTCAACCACAGATTTCCCCTAGAGCCGGCACGATATGGACCGTCCAATGATTTTAACATAAGTCCTTCACATCTAGAGTTCAAACTAGTCTCAAGAAAATCATTAATCTGTTCAGAACTGTTCAAGACTTTCATTGGTACTAGTCGTAGCATATCATTTTGTGGTATGACCTCTTTGAGTAATTCACGTCTTTCTTTATACTCCCAATCAAGACAACCAGAATTTTTGTAATATAGAATATCAAAAAAGTTTACGCATATAGGATACTTTGATACCATCTCCTCAATATCGTACTTGCGACGTCTGTGCATCAATTCTTGAAATGGTAAAAAATCACCATTCTGCGATATTGCCACAACTTCTGCCTCTAGAATTACATCCTCATTAAAGAATGCCTTTTTTACAGCATCACAAATATCCGGATAAAAACTAGTTATATCTTTAAGATTTCGAGAGAAGATTTTCACAGTATCATTCTTTATGTGTATTTGAGCTCGCTCACCGTCAATTTTAAACTCTGCGGCAAATCCAGATGGAAATTTAGCACTTGCATCCTGCTCACTTTTTATCCTATCTGCAAGCATGGAGCGAATTGGGCTGAATAGTTTAATTTTAAATGTCTTGAAACCCTTTTCTTTGAATTTTGTAATGTGTTGTGCTACACGGCCAAGATCACTCGATACATTATACGCAATTTCAATATCTACACGACGATCCTTATTACCAAACTGCGCAATGGATAGGGCATCCATTATTGTATTCTCTGCAATTCCAAGACGCAGGGTATTGAGTAGAATTTTAATAATAAATCGAATCTCAACATTACTAGAGTCATGCAGAAGACTAGAGACATACTTCATCTTTAGATCCTGCGATCCGCTACCTTGCAGATTGGCAATTTTAAAAAATGTATCATAGACCAAATCTACCGTAATATCATTAGAGAGTAGAGTAGTCTGTGGTTTGTCTACAAGAATGGTAGATGCAACAAGTCCCAAATCACCATACTTTGCATATGCATCTTGAATTTTTTGAATTGACAGACCAGACAGGTTGGACAGTATGCGTATGATTAGTTTGTCTGCTATACCAACCTCCACATTCTCAAAGTCGGGGCGCAGTTTTCCTTGAATCAAATATATCACTTTATCCATTAAATCAACATCTGTATTGGAGAATAGTTGTGCTAGGAGATCAGTCAGTTCCAGTCGCTTAGAGGTGCTCTCCATTTTTTCAAATGTTTTAGCAAGTATTAAAAAATCCAATTTAACCTGACTGTATAAAACCCAAATAAAACAGAACCTATATGAATTTCTCAAATGTATTTGATTATGGTCTTCCTTTCAATATTCAAATCAGACAATAACGCAAAATTATAATACGGGTATTGTTTTTTATACTCTTTCATAAAACTCCACGCAACATCACGTTCTTTAAATTCAGTTCGAATACCCTCAATTGTAAATTCTCGTCCACATATATCAAATATACACATACGATAAGATTTGTTGTGTGTTCGTGGAACTGCTTTTAGCAGCCAGAATAGTGCAAATATAAAAACAAACAAGACAATCAAGACCTCACCGGCCACTTTGAAGAAAGACAGTATGGTACTTGGAATAGTCTGCCCAAACAGTTCTACTATTTGACTAAATGAGAATATTCCCAGTATAGATGATACATACGGAATAATATAAATTCTAAAAATATTGAAACGTAATGTTTTCACGCTTTACATTACTCATTTAAATATTTAAGTATATAATTTCAGATTTACTAATGTCGTCAAAAGATTGAATGAGTCAAAATGTCTAGTGATATATCACATTTATTTTTATGATTCAGTGTATAAAAAATTCTTTAATCAGGATCTTCATAGTTTGATTTTTGTTGTCCATCACTAACAGAGTCTAGTGGTTTCATTTTGGATTCCAATACATCAATTCGTGCACGATACCCTTCAGCATATTCCAACTCACTTGGAACCAGAGTTGCAGGATGTATGAATCCCTGACTTCGTATTGATAATGCTTTTTTAGTTGCAATCTCTCTGATATAATCCCAGTCTGGTGTGGAAAAGCCATCAAAGGGACCTGTAAAATGCCCGTTATGCATACTGAATACTAGAGACTGAACAATAGGAATGCAGAAATTAATTGAAGCTGGAGAGTTTAGTTTAACTGGCATCAGAGGCATGTTGTGACTTCCTCTGGTATTTCCTGCTACATAGTGAGGATTGTTAAATACACTGCCTGCCTCTTCGGTTGCCGGAAACATTTTTTGTGTACGAATTATACATATTGGATCATCTTTTCCAACATAGGTTCCTGCAATATTGTGCAATCTGTCTGTGGACGCTGCAACTATTGGTTCACCATCACGAGTAGTAATTGTAGATACAACGTATCTGCCAGGATACATTAAAGCGGCCTCCAGTGTAGGTTTATCTTCCCACAATGTCAATTGTGCTATCTTTCCTTGCTCTACATCCATGACATTGAATACAACACCAGATGCCAATGATTGATTTACAATTAATCCAGTGTTGGACAGAGTGTCTACAAATAGTCTATACAATGGATAGTTGAATGCTCCAGGTTCTGTCTTGTCTGCTGCAAATACAGTAAACGCCTCATTAGTTCTTTCTTCAAATTCTAATTCTGCAACACCTGGACCCATACCTTTGATATTACCAGAGAAAGAGTCTTTGAGCAAGTCTTGTCCTGCACCATAAAGTCCTTCTTTTTTAGCAACCTCTGTTCCTGCCATAAACGCATTCCATGCAAGTTGATGAATTTCTTTACTATCAGTACCGTTATTGTGAGCCATTATGATGTGGACGTCGTCTCCACAATATCCAATATAATGATCAATCATCAAATTCTTTGAGGCAGATATAGTACTTTTTACAGCATCTAGCAGCCCGTCACTAGGTTTAGTGTGACCACCTATACCTCCCACATCAGCTTTAATTGCAGAAAGAGTAATCATGAAATTTCTATATCTACCTTTGATTTATGTGTAATGTGATTTGGTATCATCAAGTCTGATGCTGAAAAAATAACAAATGGACTAGAATTGAATCCAATTTGAGATATATTCATCATCAAATACTTACAGATACATTTTTCTTCTCAAATCATCAAAGTAGGATTAATTTTTAAAAATTCTTTTATTAGAACGATAATTAATGAATCACATGACCAATACATACAAGAGTGCAGGGGTAGACATACATCAGATAACCAAGAGCCATATGAAAATTGGAGAGATTATTACCAGTACACATAATGTACAGAAATCATCCAAGGTATTACACGGATTTGGACATTATGCAGGCATAGTCAAAGCAGGAGGACAGCGTATAGCAACACACACAGATGGTGTTGGGACCAAAGTATTGATTGCAAATCTTTTAAAAAAGTATGACACCATTGGAATTGATTGTGTAGCAATGAATGTAAATGATATCATTTGTATCGGCGCTACACCAATATCATTTGTAGATTATGTCGCCATTAATCAAAATAACCGTCAAAAATTAGCAAAAATTATGCAAGGATTGGTTGTTGGTGCAAAGAAGGGAATGGTACCAATTATAGGCGGTGAGACGGCAGTTATGCCAAATCTAATATCAGGTAAAGGGTTCTCTTTTGATTTAGCAGGAACTGTAGTCGGAATACTAGGAAAGGATGTAATTTTGGGCAATTCCATAAAGAGAAATGACATCATAATTGGGGCTGCAAGTAGTGGATTACACTCTAATGGTTTTTCACTTGCAAGAAAGGTATTATTCCCAAAATTCAAAATTCACGATAAAGTAAATAGAATAGGTGGTATTGGCAAGGCACTATTAACACCAACTGAAATTTATGTAAAACCAGTATTAGAGATTATAAAAAAGAGTAGAGTTCACGGTTTAGCACACATTACAGGCGGAGCATTTACCAAATTACTACGTCTAAAACAGATTGGGTATCAACTAGATGACATACCTAAAGCCTCAGCACTGTTTGGATTAATTGAAGAGCAAGGAGTATCAAACATGAATATGTATAAAACATTCAACATGGGGATTGGATTTTGTGTCATATCACCACAAGGTGAAGAGCAGGAAATAATTAAAACATTCAAGAAACATAAAATTAAAAGTAGTGTTATTGGCAGAATAGTTCAAAAACGTGGTGTTTTTATAAATTCAAAAAGAATTGCCTGATCTATATACTTAAAGGGTCTGAGTATTCAATCTGAATAGTTGAATAATCGTGAGTATTGAAACACATTTTATTGAGATAATTATCGGTATTGGAATTTTACTATTTGCTGCCAAACTTATGGCCGAATTATTCCTTAGACTCAAACTACCAATAGTATTAGGAGAGTTACTTGCAGGTATGATAATAGGACCCTTTGCACTGGGAGCATTCTTAATTTATGATGGCAATCAGCTATTAACTATAGGTCCGGAAATTCGCACATTAGGCGAGATTGGAGCAATTGTAATATTATTCATGGCAGGGTTAGAGATGACGCCTAAAGAATTTCTCAAAGGAGGCAAGAGTTCACTGGTCGTAGGAACACTAGGAGTGGTGGTTCCATTCGGTGCAGGACTTGCCGTATTTCAATTTTTTGGATTCGATGCACTTCAGTCTATGATGATCGCAACTGCACTAACTGCAACTAGTATCGCCATATCAATTCAAGTATTAAATGAGTTTGGAAAAATAAAGACACCAGAGGCCAGACTAATAATTGGCGCTGCCATAGTCGATGATATTTTAGCAATCGCAATTCTTTCAGTAGTAGTTTCACTCGCAGCTGACGGTAATGTTGAGAATATAAACATCTTGGATGTAACTTTGACAATTATTCAGGTGTTGGCATTCTTTGCAATAATGTTAGTGGTGTCAGTAGTAGTAATGCCCAGAGTAATCACAACACGATTTTGGAAGGCAAAGGGAAGTATCGAGGGAATAGCCACAGCCTCATTCTTTGGAGCAGCTGCCCTTGCCGGCTCTATTGGTCTGTCGCCAATTGTCGGAGCGTTTGCCGTAGGCATGGCATTATCCACTACCAAAGTATTTGCAAAGGTGGAAAACTATGCAAGTAAAATTGGGCTCATATTTGCTCCATTATTTTTCGCAATAATTGGCGCTCAGGTAGATTTTCGTCAAGTAGATTGGTATATCATAATGCTTAACTCCATAATTATTGTCGTTGCCATAGGCACCAAACTACTTGGTTGTGGATTGCCTGCATGGATGTTTCTCAAAGACAGACGCAGAGGTATGCGTGTCGGAATCGGGATGATATCCAGAGGTGAGGTAGGATTAATCGTGGCAGGTGTAGGTGTGGCATCTGGCATTTTAACATCTAGTGTATACTCTACCATAGTAATCATGGTAGCTGCCACCACAATAATTACGCCTATTTGGTTGAAACTCGAATACAGAAAAGAGATGCACAATGAAGGTGCAATGTCAAATAGTAATACAAAAAAGTTTTCAGATCCTGATGATAAGATGATTGTACAAAAAGATGTATGATTCATTTCTGATTAAAATTATTATAAAATTCATCTCGAAATTATGCACAAACTACAAACCATATTACCGGTTAGAGTATGGTGAATATCTGCATAATTAATCATGTATGTTTAAAGGGGGGCTGAATTTGACGTTTATTTTCACCCCTACACATCAGATAAAAATTAAATATACTATTCCAAACTTGGATCTTTCCAAATCAGTGTAAAGTTTGAATTCTAAAATTTGAGTCATTATAGATGATATTCATATTTACGAGTAGAGGACTATACAGTATATTGTAAAGAGTCTAGTTTGAAAATAGTAGAGAATTTTTAAAAAGTTTAATAATATGAATACGTAGAAATACAGTATTGGATTCAGGTAAGAAAATTAAAGTTGGTATAGGAATAGCCATAATTATTATAATAATAATTGGAGCTGCACTAGTAGTAATGGAGTTTATTGATAATGTCGAAGGAATTACTGGACTGATAACATCTAGCGTAATTAATGAGGGAATTACTGGTATAATAGAGGGCTCTGAATTAATGGGAGACGTTTCCATAGGAGTTCTTTTACCATTAACAGGGGATCTGTCCTCTCATGGAACTGAGAATTTTGAAGCTGCCAGATTTGGCGTAATCACATTTAACGAGCATCTAGATAAAATTAATGCTCCCTGGGATTTGATCATGGTTGGAGAGGATTCAGCTACAAATCCTGTAATAGCTCTAGAGAAGATAACTTCTCTTAATGCAAAAGGAATTGGTGTTGTAGTTGGTGTTGAGACTAGTTCTAACATTAAGAATGTTAAAGGGTACACAGACGCAAATAATATGTTGATAGTTAGTTGTTGTTCAACTGCACCTGCATTGGCAATTGCAAATGATAGTGTGTATCGTCTAGCCCCTGATGATAGAAATCAGGGCATAGCTCTCTCAAAATTAGTTAAAGATGCAGGTATAGAAAACATGATTATAGTATGGAGAGGAGATGTATGGGGCGATGGATTGAGTAAAGCTACAAAAGAGGCATTTCAGGAAAGAGGTGGCATAGTTACTGATGATATTCGTTACAATCCTGAATCTCCAGAATTTTCTGCATCAGTATCACTTCTTGCTGAACAAGTACAAGATAGTGTAGATGAGTATGGAGTAGATAATGTAGCAATCGTATATTTGGCATTTGGTGAAGTCTTGCAGTTTATGCAATCAGCAGCATCTCATGACATACTAGATGATGTGCGATGGTTTGGTCCTGATGCATATACGAGAGATTATAATTTGATTAATGATCCAATAGGGGCAAAATTTGCAGAGACTGTACAGCTAACCACTGTTTTAGTTGGATCATCAGATAACGACGTGGTTAAGGATATAGACAATTATGTTATGAGTACTCTAGGCAGAGCTCCAAATACGTATGCATATTCAGACTTTTGACTCAGTATGGTTGGTGGGACTATCTATGCTAGAGACACAGAGTGCTAATCCCACAGTTCTAAAGACAGTCATCAGAGATATTGCAGCAGATTATGAGGGAACCATAGGAGGAATCTAATCTAAATGAAGCAGGAGATTTAGCTAGTGCAGATTATGATATATGGAAGATTGACAATGGAGAATGGAAGTCTGTTGGAAAATACTTGTTTTCAGATGATTCTTTAATATTTAATTAATTTTCAAATATAATTTATTCAAATTAAAATTGTCACTAGTTTACTTTACCTTGTACAGCAAATAGATCATTTCAATATTAGATACATCATAAATAATTCTTTTAGCAATATCTTTATCGAGTTTCTTTAATTGTTTCAAGCATTTATTGGACCAATGTATAGTCCAAATCACATTACAGATTTAGTTTTTTATTTAATTGTTCAGTAGTGTGAGTTTTACCAGCTTTGATATCTGCAACGCCTTCCTCTATGTTTTTTATTATTTCAGGGGTCAATTCATCATCTATACTCTGTATTAACCTCAGAATAACAGCATCAAATGTTTCAGTAGGATATAATTTTTGTTTCTCTAAACTAATCTTTGTATTTTTTTTTAATTGAATTGTTGTGGACATCATAATTCACTAATCCGTTATATACCATTGTATTATAAAAATTAATCTAAATTTTACTCTGTTCCAAAAAACATTAGATTTGGAACAATACAGAAAAGTATCAGATATTACATTTTAGTAATATGATACGTTTTATATAATAAATAGCAAAGATCGGAGCACTGATGTATAATAAAATGTTGAAAAGTATTACTGCCAGTCCCAAACCAAGGGTTTGCACCTCAGAGCCATCAGACAGAGTCATTATAGATATACTAGAAAGCAGAGGATAGAGCAGAGTTTGAAGCATACCACGTAGTAGAGAGTTTTCACGCTCTACATCTGCAATTACAGGAGAGAATGTATAATAGATTTGACTGAATGATGTCATAAATGATGCTCCATGTACGGTATTCATCAAAGTTACATCACGTACTTCTCTGAGGAGTTGTACTTGCTGTGATAGTTCAGTACCATATGCTGCAGTTGCAACTAGACAACCGCCATCAGAATCAGGCAAAGACGCCATCTTTTCATTATTCATCATGGTGTTATTCATGGTGTTATTCATTGCATTAGTCATCAGGGTATCATTTATAGTATCATCAGTCATCAGGGTATCTTCTATAATATCATCGGTCATCAGGGTATCATCTATAGTATCACTAGACATCATGGTTCCATCAGGAGTTTGAGCTGAAAGCAGACATAGAATCAAATGTTACAGAGCCTGTAGGTTCTGAAATATTGACTAGTTTTTGCTCACTTGTAAAAAAAGTATTAGCATATACACCAGCCTTTATATATACAAATTTTTCATCAGAGCCAACTTGACCAAGATAGATGACTCTATCAGTATATGGCTGTGAAGAAGAGGGCTCTGTAGTTACAATTCCTACGTTGGCACTACTAATAGTTACAAAAGCATTATCAGATAAAGGCCCGGCAACGATTTCAATCAGTTTTTTACCATCAGACACTTTCCAAGATATTGAATAGAGTGTAGATTCAGCCATCAGGGGGTTGTGACCACTAGATAGTATATTTCCTACACCTCCAGAGTTCCCACCACCGCCGCCGCCACCAACAGATACAGGTGTTATTCCAGTATTAGGTAAACTAGTAGCAATAATTGAAGAGGATATCAGAGCAAAAGTAGTAAAATGGTTTGTATAGAAAATTACATTCATTCCATCATCAACCACACATTCATTTGTAGATGTATTTGTAAGTAAATTGGTAATTTCGGTAACATTACTAATACCACAATTGGAGATAAATTGTGGAATAGAACCAGGAGCAGAACTTTGATAATATGCGCTATAATTCATCCCCCCATAACCTTCAAATACAATATCTGCGATTTTGTTTAGATTAAGAGATGTATTTAGAGAACCGAAAGTTATAACTATAATTGGAGTGTTTATGGTGGCTGGGTTTTGGGGATTAGGTGCTATGAAAGTGTCAAAGTGTGGCAGTACAAATTCTGAATTCCAGGTACCATCATGAGTGATAACAGTATCAGTAGGAATATTGAGTGTGATATTATTTGTAGATACAAATTTAGTAGTCAGTCCCCTATCTAGATTAATAGTGCTGTTTGTAGTAGCTGTATAATTGATAGTAACATTATGATATGAAGAATTTAGAATAATTTCAGAGTCTATATGTAAAGTAGAAGGGTCTATTACAAAATTATCTTCTAAAATAATATGTTGTAAGGTTAAAGGACTAGATGCTACTGCAGTTATACCATTATTTGAATTATCTTGAACAGAATTGGAATTAGCAAACACACTGACATCAGAGGGTAGTGTATTTGGAGAAAGTAGAAGAGTAGTTACTTGACTTGTAAAAGTTAGAACCAAAGTAGGATTATTTAAATAATCAATACTAGTAGTGGTACTATTTCCTGCAAGTATACCAAATCCTGCAGGATTAGATATGTTTACATTTTCATTAAATGTGATAGTCAAGGTATGTGTTTGTGTTTCATAGATAGGAATACCGACAATTGTTGGGGGAGTAGTATCACGAACAATTACAGTTCTATTCACTTGAGTAGCAATATTTCCTGCCGTATCTGTTGCATCATAAGTTACAGTATAGTTTCCTATTTGTGTGGTATTGACAGACGAGTTGTTTATTATTAGTGTGGAGTTTCCGTTAACGGTGGCACCAAGTTCAATGTATGATGAGTTGAGTTCTATGATTTGTGGATTGGAACCGGTGAGAGTAATTATTGGGGCAGTGGTGTCTTGAACAACCACAGTTCTATTCACTTGTACAACATGTGATGAGTTTGTTGAATTGATTGCAGTGTAGATAACAGTATAGTTTCCCAGTGTGGTAATATCTACAGATGAATCATTTATTGTTAAATCGGCATAGAAACTAACAGCAACTCCAAGTTCAGTATAGTTTGAGCCAAATTCTACATATTGTGGATTGGAACCATGTAGAGTGATATCTAATCCATTATGTAGTACTAACATATAATTTGATGCACGCAAAGTATTATTTGAAATATCTGAAACAGTGTTAAAATTAATAAAAACAGTGTCAGCATTTCCCTCTGATCCACCGGTTAGAAAACTAGTTGTTCCACTATTAAAAAATATGGGTAGAGTTGGATTGTTTGAATAATTAATACTAGTAGGTGCGTGTAATCCCCCGATATTCAAGTTTGCAATATTAATTGTTACATTTTCACTAAATTTTATAGTCAGAGTATGTATTTGTGTATCATAAACAGGAGTACCAACAACTGTGGGACTAATAGTATCTTGAACAACCACTATTCTATTTTCTTGCACATGTGATGAATTTGTTACAGTGTATGTCACGGTATAATTTCCCGGTATGTTGATATTAACAGTGTCACCTCCTATTGTTATACTACTACTGTCATTAGTAGTAGCACCCAATTCAGTATAGGGTGAGCCACGTTCTACATATTGTGGATTGGAACCGGTGAGAGTAATTATTGGGGCAGTGGTGTCTTGAACAATTACAATTCTATTCACTTGAGTAGCAATATTTCCTGCCGTATCTGTTGCATCATAAGTTACAGTATAGTTTCCTATTTGTGTGATATTGACAGGATCACCGCCTATTATTACACTAGTACCATCATCTGTGGTGGCATTAAGATCTGTATAGTTTGAGGCAAATTCTACATATTGTGTGCTATTACCTATGAGAGTAATTATTGGGGCAGTGGTGTCTTGAACAATTACAATTCTATTCACTTGAGTAGCAATATTTCCTGCCGTATCTGTTGCATCATAAGTTACAGTATAGTTTCCTATTTGTGTGATATTGACAGGATCACCGCCTATTATTACACTAGTACCATCATCTGTGGTGGCATTAAGATCTGTATAGTTTGAGGCAAATTCTATATATTGTGTGCTATTACCTATGAGAGTAATTATTGGGGCAGTGGTGTCTTGAACAATTACAATTCTATTCACTTGAGTAGCAATATTTCCTGCCGTATCTGTTGCATCATAAGTTACAGTATAGTTTCCTATTTGTGTGATATTGACAGGATCACCGCCTATTATTACACTAGTACCATCATCTGTGGTGGCATTAAGATCTGTATAGTTTGAGGCAAATTCTACATATTGTGTGCTATTACCTATGAGAGTAATTATTGGGGCATTGGTGTCTTGAACAATTACAATTCTATTCACTTGAGTAGCAATATTTCCTGCCGTATCTGTTGCATCATAAGTTACAGTATAGTTTCCTATTTGTGTGATATTGACAGGATCACCGCCTATTATTACACTAGTACCATCATCTGTGGTGGCATTAAGATCTGTATAGTTTGAGGCAAATTCTATATATTGTGTGCTATTACCTATGAGAGTAATTATTGGGGCAGTGGTGTCTTGAACAATTACAATTCTATTCACTTGAGTAGCAATATTTCCTGCCGTATCTGTTGCATCATAAGTTACAGTATAGTTTCCTATTTGTGTGATATTGACAGGATCACCGCCTATTATTACACTAGTACCATCATCTGTGGTGGCATTAAGATCTGTATAGTTTGAGGCAAATTCTATATATTGTGTGCTATTACCTATGAGAGTAATTATTGGGGCATTGGTGTCTTGAACAACCACTATTCTATTTTCTTGTACATGTGATGAATTTGTTACAGTGTATGTCACGGTATAATTTCCCGGTATGTTGATATTAACAGTGTCACCTCCTATTGTTATACCACTACTGTCATTAGTAGTAGCACCCAATTCAGTATAGGGTGAGCCACGTTCTACATATTGTGGATTGGAACCGGTGAGAGTAATTATTGGGGCATTGGTGTCTTGAACAATTACAATTCTATTCACTTGAGTAGCAATATTTCCTGCCGTATCTGTTGCATCATAAGTTACAGTATAGTTTCCTATTTGTGTGATATTGACAGGATCACCGCCTATTATTACACTAGTACCATCATCTGTGGTGGCATTAAGATCTGTATAGTTTGAGGCAAATTCTACATATTGTGTGCTATTACCTATGAGAGTAATTATTGGAGCAGTGGTGTCTTGAACAACCACAGTTCTATTCACTTGTACAACATGTGATGAGTTTGTTGAATTGATTGCAGTGTAGATAACAGTATAGTTTCCCAGTGTGGTAATATCTACAGATGAATCATTTATTGTTAAATCGGCATAGAAACTAACAGCAGCTCCAAGTTCAGTATAGTTTGAGCCAAATTCTACATATTGTGGATTGGAACCATGTAGAGTGATATCTAATCCATTATGTAGTACTAACATATAATTTGATGCACGCAAAGTATTATTTGAAATATCTGAAACAGTGTTAAAATTAATAAAAACAGTGTCAGCATTTCCCTCTGATCCACCGGTTAGAAAACTAGTTGTTCCACTATTAAAAAATATGGGTAGAGTTGGATTGTTTGAATAATTAATACTAGTAGGTGCGTGTAATCCCCCGATATTCAAGTTTGCAATATTAATTGTTACATTTTCACTAAATTTTATAGTCAGAGTATGTATTTGTGTATCATAAACAGGAGTACCAACAACTGTGGGACTAATAGTATCTTGAACAACCACTATTCTATTTTCTTGCACATGTGATGAATTTGTTACAGTGTATGTCACGGTATAATTTCCCGGTATGTTGATATTAACAGTGTCACCTCCTATTGTTATACTACTACTGTCATTAGTAGTAGCACCAAATTCAGTATAGAGTGAGCCACGTTCTACATATTGTGGATTGGAACCGGTGAGAGTAATTATTGGGGCATTGGTGTCTTGAACAATTACAATTCTATTCACTTGAGTAGCAATATTTCCTGCCGTATCTGTTGCATCATAAGTTACAGTATAGTTTCCTATTTGTGTGATATTGACAGGATCACCGCCTATTATTACACTAGTACCATCATCTGTGGTGGCATTAAGATCTGTATAGTTTGAGGCAAATTCTACATATTGTGTGCTATTACCTATGAGAGTAATTATTGGAGCAGTGGTGTCTTGAACAACCACAGTTCTATTCACTTGTACAACATGTGATGAGTTTGTTGAATTGATTGCAGTGTAGATAACAGTATAGTTTCCCAGTGTGGTAATATCTACAGATGAATCATTTATTGTTAAATCGGCATAGAAACTAACAGCAGCTCCAAGTTCAGTATAGTTTGAGCCAAATTCTACATATTGTGGATTGGAACCATGTAGAGTGATATCTAATCCATTATGTAGTACTAACATATAATTTGATGCACGCAAAGTATTATTTGAAATATCTGAAACAGTGTTAAAATTAATAAAAACAGTGTCAGCATTTCCCTCTGATCCACCGGTTAGAAAACTAGTTGTTCCACTATTAAAAAATATGGGTAGAGTTGGATTGTTTGAATAATTAATACTAGTAGGTGCGTGTAATCCCCCGATATTCAAGTTTGCAATATTAATTGTTACATTTTCACTAAATTTTATAGTCAGAGTATGTATTTGTGTATCATAAACAGGAGTACCAACAACTGTGGGACTAATAGTATCTTGAACAACCACTATTCTATTTTCTTGCACATGTGATGAATTTGTTACAGTGTATGTCACGGTATAATTTCCCGGTATGTTGATATTAACAGTGTCACCTCCTATTGTTATACTACTACTGTCATTGGTAGTAGCACCAAATTCAGTATAGAGTGAGCCACGTTCTACATATTGTGGATTGGAACCGGTGAGAGTAATTATTGGGGCATTGGTGTCTTGAACAATTACAATTCTATTCACTTGAGTAGCAATATTTCCTGCCGTATCTGTTGCATCATAAGTTACAGTATAGTTTCCTATTTGTGTGATATTGACAGGATCACCGCCTATTATTACACTAGTACCATCATCTGTGGTGGCATTAAGATCTGTATAGTTTGAGGCAAATTCTACATATTGTGTGCTATTACCTATGAGAGTAATTATTGGAGCAGTGGTGTCTTGAACAACCACAGTTCTATTCACTTGTACAACATGTGATGAGTTTGTTGAATTGATTGCAGTGTAGATAACAGTATAGTTTCCCAGTGTGGTAATATCTACAGATGAATCATTTATTGTTAAATCGGCATAGAAACTAACAGCAGCTCCAAGTTCAGTATAGTTTGAGCCAAATTCTACATATTGTGGATTGGAACCATGTAGAGTGATATCTAATCCATTATGTAGTACTAACATATAATTTGATGCACGCAAAGTATTATTTGAAATATCCGAAACAGTGTTAAAATTAATAAAAACAGTGTCAGCATTTCCCTCTGATCCACCGGTTAGAAAACTAGTTGTTCCACTATTAAAAAATATGGGTAGAGTTGGATTGTTTGAATAATTAATACTAGTAGGTGCGTGTAATCCCCCGATATTCAAGTTTGCAATATTAATTGTTACATTTTCACTAAATTTTATAGTCAGAGTATGTATTTGTGTATCATAAACAGGAGTACCAACAACTGTGGGACTAATAGTATCTTGAACAACCACTATTCTATTTTCTTGCACATGTGATGAATTTGTTACAGTGTATGTCACGGTATAATTTCCCGGTATGTTGATATTAACAGTGTCACCTCCTATTGTTATACCACTACTGTCATTAGTAGTAGCACCCAATTCAGTATAGGGTGAGCCACGTTCTACATATTGTGGATTGGAACCGGTGAGAGTAATTATTGGGGCATTGGTGTCTTGAACAATTACAATTCTATTCACTTGAGTAGCAATATTTCCTGCCGTATCTGTTGCATCATAAGTTACAGTATAGTTTCCTATTTGTGTGATATTGACAGGATCACCGCCTATTATTACACTAGTACCATCATCTGTGGTGGCATTAAGATCTGTATAGTTTGAGGCAAATTCTACATATTGTGTGCTATTACCTATGAGAGTAATTATTGGAGCAGTGGTGTCTTGAACAACCACAGTTCTATTCACTTGTACAACATGTGATGAGTTTGTTGAATTGATTGCAGTGTAGATAACAGTATAGTTTCCCAGTGTGGTAATATCTACAGATGAATCATTTATTGTTAAATCGGCATAGAAACTAACAGCAGCTCCAAGTTCAGTATAGTTTGAGCCAAATTCTACATATTGTGGATTGGAACCATGTAGAGTGATATCTAATCCATTATGTAGTACTAACATATAATTTGATGCACGCAAAGTATTATTTGAAATATCTGAAACAGTGTTAAAATTAATAAAAACAGTGTCAGCATTTCCCTCTGATCCACCGGTTAGAAAACTAGTTGTTCCACTATTAAAAAATATGGGTAGAGTTGGATTGTTTGAATAATTAATACTAGTAGGTGCGTGTAATCCCCCGATATTCAAGTTTGCAATATTAATTGTTACATTTTCACTAAATTTTATAGTCAGAGTATGTATTTGTGTATCATAAACAGGAGTACCAACAACTGTGGGACTAATAGTATCTTGAACAACCACAATTCTATTTTCTTGCACATGTGATGAATTTGTTACAGTGTATGTCACGGTATAATTTCCCGGTATGTTGACATTAACAGTGTCACCTCCTATTGTTATACTACTACTGTCATTGGTAGTAGCACCAAATTCAGTATAGAGTGAGCCACGTTCTACATATTGTGGATTGGAACCGGTGAGAGTAATTATTGGATTTGTTGTCTGTGCAAAGGCAGATTCCATAGTAAAAAGAATAGTTGTAGAGAGCATAATGAAAACAAATATGCTCAGAGTTCTAAGAGTAGAATGTAACAAGTCACCATATATGTATAAATTCAATAATGAGGTTTTGCATGAGTGCTATAAAAAACTATTACAAATACAGTCCAAATTCAGCACTTTTAGGAATCCTATTCAATTAGGAATTTGTTTTAGAATGTAGAGAGAATCAGGGTCTGAGCCCACAGTAGGAGTGGACCAGGAGGGGTCTGAGCCCACAGTGGGTTCAGACCACAGGAACAGCAGAGATTTAATGGGGTGCTCACTGAATCCCTTCTATATTTTTTATTAAATGTATGATGAATTTCACGAAATGTGAATATTCACAACTGGATAGAATTTTACAGTGTTATATCTAAAAGGAATCAAAATATATCCAACATATCAACATATCTAGAATCTCAAACCTCTATACAGTTAAGAATATTTTTTATATCATGAACGCATACAGTTTGAGAGTTATATCGTGTTCATTCTAATGTGGTTTATTCCAGAATAGGGTATAAAATTAACAAATTTTTACAAACACAATTTTATTATTTAGTCCCACTGGATAGTTTTCTTTTTTGCGTTGTTGATAAACTAGTTTTATAAGAATCCAAAAAAAGTTTACATCTGTCCTTGATCTCTATTTTTTCGGTACTCAAATATTGTGAAATAATGATCTCCATTGATTCGTGTATTATTTCCTTGAATGAACTTATCTACATAATCAATAACATCAATAGAAATATTAGTTTGTAACATTTTAATCAATAAATTTATTAAATCATTTTTTTGTTCACTTGACAAATTGTCTTTGTATTGATAAATATCATTTAAAAGTTCAAACGTTCTAGTGATATCACGCTCATAAATTTTTGATATTAATGTAATTATAGAATTTATGCCAATTGGTGTTGACTTATCTGATTGTTGAGAGTTTAATTTCTTTAGTAAAAATAGTCCTTTATTCTGTATTTCAATTTGGTCGTCACATAACAATGAATTTGTGTATACTGTGATTTTATATTTATCGTTCTTACTAGGATTTAAATCACACACATAGTCATATAACAAATAACGGAATGGGTGTTTTGTATCTTCTGCCTCTTTGATACACAACTTAATAATTTTTTGTATTAAATTAGAATTAAATTCAGAGATATTCTCTCTCATTGTATTCAGTAATATCAGAATTATGTTTGGATTTCTATTTACAATTATGTCACCAAATCCTTCAAGTATAGTATTTTCTAATTTAGAGTCTTTAATTTTTAATAAATATTGAATCATGGTATTATCAATTGTGGTTAACTCTCTATATCTTTTGAATATTTGAAGTAATTCATTCTTGTTTAATTTGTACTTCTTCACATATAGAGTATCCATCAAAGTCTTTAATCTCCCCTCATCACATTTATTTACATAATTTAGTATCAAAGTTTCAAAATATTGTGGTTTCTCCAATGTAGAAATATCATTTTGTTGTTGTTTTAATTCAAATATAACTTTCAGAATTCGATCACACTGTATCACATCAATAATATGACTAATCGTCATACAAAGTTCAGAAAGTATATCACTCTGTAATGGAAATATTTCTTCGGTTTTTTCATTTAAAGAAGTTTCGAGGTAATCTAAAAGCAAATTTGGTACTAAATGTGTTTCTTTCACATTTTTTAAAATTCTTATAATATTCGATGAAAAAAGAGTTCGTTCAGAATTATTAATACTACTTTCAATTTCCATATACAAATTTCTATATTTTATNATCAATTTGTTCATCATTAAATTTAATAAGGTTTATAAAATTTTTGATTGTGTTTGAGGGTTTCGGATGTTATTTTTATTCCAGTTATATTCTTGTATATATTTAATTAGAAATGAAGGTTCAAATTTATTCGCTTGTAAAGCATCACTTAGTTGTTCGTCAAGATTTTGCATATGTATTTCTGGTATTTGTGAACCATATTTCAAAAATATATCAAGATCATGTTCATTTAAAGGAGTTGAAAAAATACGTTTTAACATATAGTTGTAAAATCCATTCGAATATGATTCTGGAATTGTAGTTAATATTGGAAATGCAGATTCTTTATTTAGATTGAAGTTGTAGTTAAAACTTGTACACAAACGTGTTAAAAGCTTTCCCAAAGTAACTCCATACCCATGTTTTGGTGTTTCTTTAACATACTCAAAAATTTTTATCATCGATAACATACAATTAACCAGTGTATTCTGATCACTATATTCTTCCAAGGTCATATCATTGAGTTTGTCAATGTATTTACCTTGTTTCTTTTCATCCAAATCTTTGAATAATTCTATAACTTTATCATCTGCAATTAAAACGGCATCTTCAAATTTATCAATACCCAAAGTTGTTTTATATGATTTTTGAGACAGTTGTAAAAAGGGTTGTATATCTTTTACTGTTATATATTCTGTGGATTCTAGAAATTTTTTAAGACGGGTTGTCTCCATTTTCAATAATTGTTTATCGTCATTACGTTGTAATTCAATAATTGATGCCTCTTCGTCATTCTTATTTGGAACAAGTAATTCTGGATTATGGTTTAATTTTTCATAAAATTCAGGCCACTCTTGCTTCAAAATTATAATTTTGATTAAGAAACCCGGATATTTAGTAATTGTACCATTAGCAAGTATTTTATCTTTTTCTCTGTATTCTGCTAGTTTGTACATTGCTGCTGCAATATTTAGGAATTGATTTATTTTCCTAGGGTTTTGAACCGCACCAGAAATCAAAACAGATTTGACAGAGTTATCAAATTCATTGTACTTTTTTAGTAAAGACTCGGTATACTCACTAAGATTTACTCCTATGAACTGAGGAATAGTTAGGTATACTTGGAAAAATTTATTGAGAAATTCATTTCCATAGTTGGATGGATACTTAGAGGTATCAGGCGATAGATGTAGATTCAAAGCTTGATCATCACATGCTAATATATTTATACAATTTGGCTTTACCATAAATGTTTGGATAATACTTATAGTTTTTATTACTACACTAGTTGTACATCGATCCAAATTATCAAAAGCGACTACTAAGTTTTTTCCATTCTTTGTTTTTTTATTAATTATTTTTTTATAAATTTCATTAAATTTAATTGCAGATGTAGTTTTAGATATCATTCTTTTGTTTATATTCAGAATTGTTTGTGTTAATACTACGAAAGCGCTAAGTGCTCCACCTGTAATTATTGAAAATATGCTAAATAGTTCACTGTTGATTAAAAAGTTAAATAACAAAACATGTAAAATAATTATGAGTACTGCAACACTAAGTTTCTTTGGTATTATACTAGTTTGTCTGACATTATAAAGAATGTCCTCCAGATTATTTTTGTTAAAAGGACATTTTAATTTGAAATTGATTGTCTCTAAAATTTCTTCTCTTAACGATTCTTCAGTCAAACCCCAAACGTCAATTTCCACATATGTAAAATTGGACAATTCTATATCTCTATCAACACATTCTTCAAATAAATGTAAAACAGAGGATTTTCCAACACCCCATTTTCCAAATAATCCAATATTAATTGGGGTTTTGGATTTTAATAGAATGTCTTTTAAGACGGACGCGTAATGACGATGTAGAAATTTATCGTCTTCTTCCTTCGATATGGCAACATCAGAATTATAAATAATCGGATTACTCTTCAATTTAGTTTTGAAGAATATATTCCAAAATTTACGTAGTACTGTCATATTTTATAATTATTAACCGATTCTTAAAAATTCTACCTACTATCACATAATTAATGGATAAACTAATTTTCAATCCAACGAAAATGAAATGTTTGACTTTATCATATACAATAGTATGATATAATCCGTATTTAGCTTATCTTAAATTAATACAAATAAAATGATATGAACAAATTTAATCAAGTCAAAGATATTACAGTTACAGTGTATATTGAACAGAAAAATAATTTTAAATATTTAAAAAAAATATAAAAACCATGAGATTTAAATTGGTTCAATATTTAAAAAATATAAAAACCATGAGATTTAAATTGGTTCAATATTTAAAAAATATAAAAACCATGAGATTTAAATTGGTTCAATATTTAAAAAATACTGGTTGGACATCAAATTTTACTTTTGAAGGTAGGTATGAATTGATGGGTGTAACATTTAACATTTATAATTTTGCAATATCATTGAATAAAAAAACATTAGAAATCCTGGATGTAGGATGTTCAGTAGGACTAGCAGGTAAATCTATGAAAAAATTATTACATGAATATGATATTAATAGTACAATTGAAGGTATTGATAGATCAGAAAATGTAGTAGATAAGGCTAGTAAAAATTTAGACGTATTCACTTGTGATGATATTATGAAAATAACACCGCAGAGAAAATTTGATGTTGTAATTGTAATGAATATGATATATTTTCAAAATAACAAAGACTTGGCAAAAATGATAGAAAAATGCTCTATGTTTTTAAAACCAGATGGTATTATGCTAACAAATAATCTAAAGTATATAAATGAAGACAGATTTTTCAACAAAATTAAAATTTGTGTGATATCTTTGCCAAAATTAAAACATGGTCTGAGGAATTACTATAAATTAATAAAAATGGAAATGGAAGAGGACGGTTATATTAGAGTATATAGAGTAGCAGGCAAAGAGAAAATTTTAGATTATGCACAAATAATTAGGAAGAATTGGAATAATTATAGTATGTTTAAAAAATTTATGCATAAACTAGATTACAAATATTCCAAACTTCATTCCATATGTAACAGAAAACCATACTATAAGAAAAAACCAAAATCATATATTAGAGAAATAATTGTAAAACATAATTAATTAAAATCAATATTTTAGATTATAAAAATAAATTTCAAATATTAAATGAAATTGCGGTATTTTTGTTTTGAGATCACTTTTTACATATTTTTATCATTTGGTTTCATCTCGATATCATAACATACTTTGTGTTGATTTAGTAGTACCATTAAATTCATCTAGTCCAGTTTTTTTAGGTCTCCAATCTTCTGGTTCAAACTCTTTAGGTAAACTTTGTATGATTTTATCTGATTCTATACCAACATATACAGCTCTTTCTATTATAGGTATCATATCCACATTACTACAAGGATCATTCACTATGCCACTATCTTTATCTGCTGTGATTTTATATCTATCAACTATCCATTCAAGTGGTGTTCTGCCATTAACTGTATATTGTATATTTGGTATGTTGTCAAATACGGTAATTTTATTAATCTGTAATACAGTAGTATCTTTTACTCGTTTTTTACCCTCTTTTTTGGTTTTGAATCGAAGATTTTTCACTCCATCAAATTTATTTTTTGGTTTTCCCAGATTATATCGTTTACATGTATCAAAATTTAAATGAAGTTCTGCAAGTCTTTTCCCCACATCACTGAATTTTTTAAATTCAGGAGCAAGTGGGATATGAGGTAATTCTCGTATTAAATTTGCTGCGAATTTTTTACGATATCCGGTATGATGTAATATTCCATATATATAATAAAAAATATCTATTTTTGTTATTTTAACATTATTATAAAAATTTTGATATTCATTAAGCATATAATTCGTAATGTTAAATTTTTTATTACCATTTTTTTCATAGATGTATAACGGAAAACATTGAGCATGATGTATCACTTCTAAATCTGGGATCATGTTAACTATTGATGTAGAAAATTCCCCAATGAATTTATCAGGTACTATAATTAATAAATTTTTTGAATTTTTGTCTGGAAAAAACTTAGGTATAAGAAAAACGCGATTGTTAAAAACTCTATCAAAATACAAATATTGTTTAAAAAACGGTCTATATAGAGACAGTCTTATTTTAGTTTTGTCAAAATGTGATTCAGTTTTTTTAAGTCTATTTACAAGATCTTCAGTCCATTTAGCTTGCTTCGGATTTACCAATTTTTTATTCCACCCCTGCTTATTACAATAATTTATGTGTCGTTGCATATTATTAGTCAAAACAGATTTAGAAGAATTGTAGGTCCACACATCACGACCAGTTGCTACTCCCAAACAATATGTTTGAAATATTACATTTTCACTCTTTCCAGATTTTGCATTTTTTGTTCCTAATGAAGTATAATTTGAAAAAGTATCATTTCGTTGCTCTATCCAGTCATGATGTTTATCTGGTATTATGTTTACCCAATTTTTTATACCCTGAATGGATTTTGCATTTTTTATCATTTCTAATTTTTTTTCTCTATTGTAATAATTTCCAATATCTTTGTAGTGTATAGTACAACCTTTTTTGGCAGGATTCTTTACCAGTATTGTTATTGCCACAGGAGCTCGTGAACCCGAGCCAAATATTTTCCCGCCTTCCTTTTTTGAGAGTTCACCTTGCGTTCTTTGATTACCTTTTAAATCAAAACACCAAATTTCGTTAAACTCTTCTTCAAGAGATGCTCTGACGCCAGCAGCCGTGTTTGATTTTAGAAAACTAGCATTTGTTACAAATGCTATAATGCCAGACTTGCCTATTCGATCACTTGCCCACCGTAGAGAACGAATGTAAGAATCATGAAGGGTTCTTATTGAAGATACAGTGGTTTTTTTTGCATATGTATTTTTAATACTATTATCAATTTCAGGGTATAATACGTTAGGGCTCTGATTGTTGTAATTGCTTTGTCCAGCAGAATATGGTGGATTACCTATTATTATATGAATATGTGAACCTCTTTGATTTCTAATACGCTCATGAGCAACCTTGAATGTATCATCTAATGTACTTGATTCTTGTCTGTAGTATTTACCCTGTCTATATTTTGGATTAATTCGGAGAGTGTCTGTATAAGTCATTCCAGAAAATGGCACATATCTACCCTTTCGGAGACTTGAATATGTAGTTTCAATATTTATCGTCGCAATATAATATGCAAGTAAAATAAGTTCATTTGCATACAAATCATGTTTATATTTTTCATAGATATTACTTGTAATTAAACCGGACTCTAAAAGTCTAGTGATAAATGTTCCAGTTCCAGCAAATGGTTCTAATATCTTTACAGATTTGTCATTAAATTCAACATCAAAATGTTTTTTACATAAATGTTGTGTACTATGAATAATAAAATCTACTATTTCAACAGGCGTGAAAACGATACCGTGTTGCTCAGTATTTTTTTTATCAATACTTTCAAAAAAGTTCCCATATATTTTTTTAATAAAATCCTGTCGTGCTGCACGTGTTGTTATGTGTCTAGTTTCATTTCTTACATCATTATAAAAATCTTTTAATTCTTCAAGTTCTTCATCAAGTTTTATCTTCTTAATCATTTTATCAAAAGAGATTGATATGGGATTGTATGATGTAAACTCACCTTGAAATAATACATCAAACACTCTAGATAATACCATATGCTGAGATATTACTTGTACAGTGGCCTCCTCTGTCACAGAGTCATTTATCATAATTTGAAGACTGGAATGAAATTTTTGAATTTCCTGTTTTATCATTCCATTTGATTTCATTTTATTTCTGATTCGAACTTGTATAGTATGGGCAGTCTGCCCTATGGTCTGACCATATTTATCATAATAATTAATATCACCTACTTTTTCAACCAGTTTGGATTTTACTTTGTCAAAGAATTTAGTTTGAATTTCCTTATCCTCATAACCATCATCTAAAACTGATACACTTATTCGCGGTGTGGGGTTTGTGTTCTCTGTACGTTTATCCAAAATTAGTGTGTTTATCTCACTTCCAAAATCTTCGTCATGAGAACGTAATGCGTTAAGTACCTGCCATACCACCTTGAATGTCTTGTTGTCATTCAACGCCTCGTGTTTTTCAATTCCGGCAGGAATTGCAACCGGCAATATCACATAACCAAAGTCTTTATTTTTTGATTTGCGCATGACTCTTCCGACAGACTGAACTACATCAACGCGAGATTTACGTGGATTCAGAAATATGACACCATCAAGTGCAGGTACATCTACACCTTCAGCAAGACATCTGGCATTAGATAATATACGACAAGTGTTAGGATCACTAGTGCTCTCGTCAAGCCAACGTAGTTTATCACGTCTTTCAAGTGCTTTGGTTTTACCATCAACATGTTCAACATCCACACCAAATCCAGAGTGTTTTTTTTCTTCATATTGTTTTACAACATTTGCAAAACTTCTATTAACATCATTACCATCAGTAATTTTGCCTGCAAACATCATAGAACGATCTATTCTATTTGCAAATGCGATCACTCTTTGTAGTAATTTAGGATGTTTATCATCATCAGGGTATTTCAAACCATGCCAAACAGCAGCAAGTAAAGTTCTTTCATCAAGCGGTATAGAATTATCCTTATCTGCAACTGACTGCTGAAAGTCTTTGTCTACAACATCTGCAGGAACAATTGCAATTTTCACTTTAAAATCAGCAAGAATTTTCTGTTTCACAGCATCTGTAAAACTAAGTTTGTGAAATTCAGGTCCATATTTTTCTTCATCATCCATAGAATAGATCACTTTACCAAATTTAGCCTGTATTACATCACTATACACACGAGGAGTGGCAGTCATGTAGAGTCTTTTTTTAGCATTAATATTGGAATTTTTATGAACTATAGTAAAGAATGATTTATCTTCAACGCCCGTAGTACGATGTGCTTCATCACATAAAATGAGATCAAAGGATTGTTTGCCCATAGTCTTTCTCACTACATCAATAGAATGGTATGTAGAAAATATGACAGTAAGGGTGTTTTTTGGTCTAGATTTCAAATATGGTGATAACGTCTGATAATCTGTAGATACAGGAGATTCCAATTCAGTAATAAATCCATCTTCGCCTGTACTTTTATCTGAACACACTGCCAAATAGTAATGTTTCAATGTAGCATTTTCAGACCACTGTCTCATACTTTGTAGGATTAGAGATATTGATGGAACTAGATATAATATAATTCCACCCTTCCCTACCTGTTGTTCAGCAATGTGTAGTGATGCAAGTGTTTTACCCGTACCACATGCCATGATCATCTTTCCTCGGTCATGTGTACTTAGTCCATGCAGCACATCTTTAACAGCGATTTGTTGATGTGGTCGAAGCGTCTTTGGATTCTTTACAGATAATTTTGGAAAAGTATTCCATTCAATACTGCTATCTAGCAGATGATATTTTCTTAATATGGTACACTTGCTGTCTTTGGTAACCTTTTGAGCATGATCAGTAATATTATCCCCAGTATATACGAGCATTTTATTTTTCATCTTCATGGAAGCGGCTTTGGCAAGAAATGTCGATACAGATTTCATATCCAAAGTACCATCATCTGCATAACATTTGCACTGTATTGCACACAGATTTCCACTCACTCTTTCTTTAGCCACAATATCTATGCCTGTATCATGTCCATCATTTTTTGGGTATTCTTTCCATAACCAAATTTTTTCAAATCTGTTGGCATAATGTTTGTCTGTGGTAAGAAAATCTTTGGTCAGTTTTTCAAATTTGGTTCCTAACTCAACAGTATTTTTTGATTCTTTTCTGATCTTACTTAAAATAGTTTCAAATGTCTGAGTCAAATAAATCAACACTCATATAATTAGTAGAATTATGGTAAAATATAACGTTATAAATTTAAAGTGTATCATTTCATCTATTGTATAATCTACAAACAAATGCTAGAATAGTATGATACATCTGCCTAGACCCCTAAATTTTCATGTGTAAATACTAAAAATTTTTTATTGTTAGGTAGAAGACCTGATAGTATACACTAATAACCATAAAATTATTATTCACATAATTGATAAATAATAATGAATGATTACAACATATAATATAGGTGAGAATTTTAAAATAAGATACAAACTACTCAACGAAGAAAATCAACAACCATTATACAGGTATATGAATAAGAAATACATAAATGAGTTTTTTAAATCTGGCACTCTTCACATTCCTTCATTTGAAAGATGTAGAAATCATAAATCCAATATAAGGCAAGATCCGTTTGATGGGTATTATTCTGAAGAATGTGAAAATGATAGTAAGGGTAATATAAAATTGACAGATGGTACCTTTCATAACTCAAATTTTAAAAATAGTGATAAAAATCATACTGATTTTGTAGAGGTTGTTAGTAGAAGAACAAGAGGTCATGTACTATCAACATCTACAGAGTTAAGTTCAAAACTTCAAAATCATTTTAAGACAGATGGTATTCTAGAAATTACAAACCCCATAAGATTTGGGAAAGCTATCTTAGAATCATTATATCAAGCTAAACGTATGATCATAACTCAAGTGCTTTATGAAAATAATATAGATATGAATGATTTTAAAAATTTATTTGAATTTATGATTAAAGATGCAAAATTTTCTAATGAAAAAGAGTTTAGATTTGTTTTTCCAGTTGATAAAAATGATAATTGTTCAGACTATATAGAAATTAAATGTCCAAAAGCTATACAATTTTGTAATATAAAAAATGCATGTGAAAATAAAATAAAACAGATGAATGTCAAAGGAAAATCACTATTAAAACAAAACGAGTCGAATTCAGCATTGTTTTATCAAGAGATTACACGTCGTGGTCTAGATGATGTGGACAGTAATTATGAAATTGGATTGGTATGGATGTGTATGGGAAAGTATGAAGATGCAATGTGTTGTTTTGACAGAGCATTAGAATTAAATCCCAAGTTTGCTAGTGCGTATACAAATAAGGCATTCATACTATGCAAAATGAAAAAATTCGATGTAGCGTTAAAAAATTTAAATAAAGCATTAACTATAGAGCCTAATGCGAAAACATACTATAACATAGCAGTAGTCTTAAAAGAACTCGGTATGTATTACGACGCATTAATCTATATTCGAAGAGCAACAAATTTAGAGCCAGATAATGTAAATTGGCATAACATCAGAGATGAATTTTTAAAAGAATTTAGATGTTATGGATTATGTTAAGTTTATTACCTATGAAGGGTTCACTACAAAATATACAAATACTAACATTTTGGTATTTGTAATTATTATGTAAATATTATTTTTTGAATGTTTTCAATTATCTTTTCATCTAATGGAATAATTGCATGTGGGTTAGAAAATATATTTCCATTAATTTTTATTTGGTTATCCAGATACACTCTACTAACCACTATAATTCCACTTAACACATCCACATTCATAGTTTTATCATAAATTGAATCTTTCATATTTATCATTCTGCTATCTATTTTGTGGTCATTCTTATTGTATTTTATCTCAATCCCGGGACTACCAACAAATAATTCCATAAATATAAGTTGAGGATCATCCATGTAATTATTATTATCTATTATTATAATTACAGGTATCTTGAGAATCGCGTAGGTCATGGAGCTGTTCATTTAATTTATCAACAATTTTAGAGGTAATTTTATTCTTAATTTCATGTACTGTCCTCGTATACTCTGTCCGAAGATCTTGTTTCGGTGTAATTATTTCAAAAATTATTTTTGTATTTTCCACAGTTGTTTCTATATCCCCCCTCCTACCATTTTCATATTTGGGTTCTAAATTTGTTTCAAATTTTTGCTTCAATCTTGATGCAACTTCTAATCCTGTTAAAACATCATATAGTTTCATATTGTCTTGAAAATCATTTCTGATCATTCGTGTACCTTGATCGTTGTTCTTAAATTTAGATAATACTGTATCTATTTCCTTTATTATAGCAAATGAATATCTTAAGCGTCTTTCTTCTTTGTCTAATTTTAATTTTAATTCATTTACAACTATTTTATTATCTGTTCTATAAATTTTTCTCTTAATTTTTTGTGTTTCAGATATACAATATTCAATCTGAGATAGTTTTACTATCAACATATTATGTGGTTTATTATTGAATAATTTTACTAAATTATCTTTACCAAAAAATCGGTTTATATTAGGAAATTTGTTTAAACTAATTTTCATTTTTTGTAACTCGGGTATTTTCATATCTTTTTGAATCTCGTCTAGCTTGAAAAGTAACAACAGTACACTATTATTTTTAAATTCACTCTCATTTTTTATAAAATTATATTTATCTTTATCCCAAATATTTCCATTATATTTTATCATACTGTCAATGATTTTCGCAAATTCACCTATACGTTTAGGAGTAAATCCATTATCAAAATAATTTTCTAGAATAAGTTGCAGTATTTTTAGTATGAGTTTAAATATTTTTTGTTTTTTATAATTTAACGCATTTAATAATTTAATGAGAATCATCAATTTTATTGATATAAATTCTTGATATCACATTAGACAAACACGGTGTTTTTCTATAATTATTTTCACATTGTATCCACATAATCATAAAACTATGAATAGTGTTTAAATCACCATCTCCCAGCAAATCGATTGTACGATATTCATGATAATTATTTCCAAAATCTTTACATTCTGACCATTTTTTAATTATTTTCAAATATTCTATTGCATTGTGTGAAATAAGTTCTGTAAATTTTTGATCGATTTCTTTTTTCAATTTTTTATTATTCGTATCTGATAATTCTTTTAATAATTTTACAGTAAATTTCTTTTCATTTTTGTTCATGGAAGTTAGATACACAATCATTTCTGACTTGATTGTGTCATTACATGTCTTTACAATACGTAACAAATGAGTTTTAATATCATAATCTGATAAACCAATTCGTACTAAACATCTGACTGCGAAATTTTTTAATTGGTTTGATTCTGATTCAGAAAGAGATATTATAAATTTATGAATAGTTTTAGGAATATTCTGATTAGATGAAAAGAAAATTTCAACAGTACATAAAAAACCAATTTTTTCTATATCTGTTAATTTTCCATCTACTTTATCAAAAAAATCATCTAAGTTTTTTTCATATATTCCGTTATACAAGTAACCCAGTACATATGCTATGTCTAAATCACTAGTTTTAATTAATTCTTGACATAACCATGTTGCAATTTTTGCATTTTGTTTATGAAGTTTATTTAAATTTTGGAGAATTACAAATGAATTTCTGTTTTTCGCTAACATTATAATTATATCAAAATATAGTTTATTTGGCATTGCATAATTGATAAGATATTTTTCAATAACTTCATGTATTTGTACGTTCTGATTTATGCTAATTTTGATAAAATTTAACATATCTTCTTTTGTTTTTATCAAATTGTTTTCACGTAATAAGAATTCAATCTTACTTACATCTGTTATATAATCTTCTTTAATTTTTATTAATATTGTATCTAAAGTACGCATACATCTATTTGTGAACAATAACCAGCCATATATTTTTGTTTCATTATTAATGATAGAAACATGAAATTCAATCGAAACAAAATTTGTACACTTTCAAATTCAGAGATTTGTGGAGCATTGTACAATCAAGTGTTTTTAACCCAACCCACTTTCCATGTATTTCATAATCAGTTCCTTCTTGAATACACTACTAAATTACAATCTTTTTAATTTGATCGCAAATTTTGCTTTTTCTGTCCGTTAGATATTTTTTCTTATACAAATCACTCATAAATGCTGTATGTTCATGTACATCTAACAAATACTTGTCTAGTGATTTATCAAAAATATTATCAATTATCCCAAGAGTTTTTTGTAAATTCTTTTAATCTATTTCATCTGATGCATCCTTACGCCCAAGATAAAACTGTGATAGACCAGCTAGCGAATAGAGATATTTTGTTCTATAATTCTTTTTGATAAATATGTCATTTTGCTTCTGTATCAAGTGGCTTGACAATATTTGAATAAAGCTTTGTGTCATGTTAATTGACACATGAAAAACACAAAAATAACTAATCAAACAAGTAAAACACTAGAACCACTAATACAAGGTAATGAAGTCACCTCGAGGCTGACCAATATGGGAACAAACAATACTATAACCAAAACAAACACTATCAAACAATCAAGAAAAGTAAGGACGTCACCCAATCAGGACATAAAAAGATGGTTTGAGAGTCTAGTACGAGGAAGCACAGTCACTGCTGAAGTACGTCTAAGAAGACTAGACAANGTTTGCGAGATACATAATATGGCACCAATGCAACTTGTGGATATTGAAATTAAAGATCTGAGGACAATAACAAATTTACTAGAAGATCATATAACAATGATGGAACAAAAACATCACTCTCCAAAATATATCGAAGACTTCATGGTAATAAAATCCTGGATGAGACACTTTGATATAGAGATTAACATNTAAATCAAAGTATCAAATCCATACCAAATACATACACTAAAAAACGAATGTGTTCTAAATGGACAAAAATTAATCGAAGTTTACAATAGAGCACAACTACTAAANGAGTCTGTAATGATATCTCTAATGACAAAATCAAGACTACAACCAGAAGTTATTGGGAATCATGATGGAATATATGAACTGAGGATATCAGATTTACCAGATGTGATAATTTACCAGATGTGATAATTTATAGATGTGATAATTCACCAGTGTGTGGCAATATGTATTCAGAGTACAAACATGATTATTGTGAGAGAACCATCCAAGGCAAGGCACCGATACTTTACATTTAGTACAATATCAGTTACATCACAATTGCTATCATACCTCAATGACATATTGGTGCATGGAGAGTCACTAAATGCAGATTCACCAGTAGTTGCACCAGATCACATCTACAAGACACGTAGGGGAAATAATTACAATAAACCATTCCTACCAACACGACAGATTAGCAAAAGAATCAGAGAAGTCTTTAAATCACGATTCAACTAGAGGCCTTACGTCCTCAGAGCGTTCTTTGACACTCAACTACTAATTGCAGAATCCAAAGGAAAGATTGCAAATGATTTCAAATCATTCTTTATGGGACACAGAGAAAACATTGAGGCACGGTACACCACGAACAAGAGAATACTCTCTGAAATTCTAATCCAAGAGATGCGTGAATCTTTCAATAGATCTGAAGTTCATTTAAATCTTGAGAGTATCAAAGTTGATCCAATCGTTCAGCAGAAACAAAAAGTGCAAAACATCATACAAACTACAATACCAGAGTAGCTTGGACGAGTACTAGAGATGCTAAGTAGCATCGGTAAAACAGTTCAAGTCAATGCGTAAACACTCCAGAGAATGCAGAAGTATTAAGCACTCAAGGGTATCGATTCGTAGGCACTCTTCCAAATGGTAAAGTGGTACTAGAAAGAGTTGGAACCCACAATGTGGATGGACCGGGAGGGATTTGAACCCACGACCCTTGCGGAATATACATTCATACGCAGTGTGAGTGCGTCATCCTAACCACTAGACAACCGGTCCAATTTTTTATAATTCGTAGGTTTTTTGTATCTTTGTATGAATCAATTGAGTAATAAAATCATACACAAGAGTAATTAAAGATAGAATAAAAAATAGTTTATTGTCAAAATATAACACCACTAGTGTACATGAAATTAATAAACATCAATATAATTCACCCATAATATTTGCAGGGTTTGTAGGTCCCGGACTTGTAGGTACATTAACGGTACACCATATGATCAAAAATCTAAAAATGAAGGAAGTTGCATTTATGAAATCGCCCAATATGCCACCGGTAACAGTATTTATGCAAGGAAGATTACGTCACCCATTCAGATTCTATACCAACGAGGAGGGAAATATCTGTGCAATTATTTGTGAAATCACTCTACCAAAGGAAGGATTATTTTCCATGACAGAGGCAATTCTAAATTGGGCAGAAGAGAAAAATTCAAATGAAATTATAATACTAGATGGAGTTACAAGTGACAAGGAACACGATAAGCAAACATTTTGTGCTGCTGAATCAGATATGTGTAGAATTATGGAGGACAAAAACATCAGTATGATCCCTCAAGGATTCATAACCGGTGTTACAGGAAGCCTACTCAATGAATGTTTAATGAGACCAATACGTGGTGTTACACTATTAGTTAAGGTTAAAGACAAAACAAATCCACTAGCAGCTGCTACATTGATTCGCTCAATAAATAAGGTATATGGAACAAATATCGATACTGAAGAGTTGGAGAAAGAGAATGCAAGATTGGGTAAAGAATACAAAGAGATGTCAGAAGAGTATCAAAAGGATCGTTCTGCAAATTCAGGCATGTATATGTAAATTACACATAATTTCAAGACAAACTTGAGTATTTTTTATGATACGAAATTATCAAGTCATATGATATAGCCAGATGTGTAATATCACTTTTTTAAACCACCATTAATCAAGTAAATAGCATGGAAATACTACTAAACATAGGGCTAGTAATAGCCGGATTAGCTTTGCTGTGTTTTGGTGGAAACTGGCTAGTAAGCGGTGGGGAGTCTATTGCTAAAAAACTTCGAATGAGCCCTATGATTATTGGTATGACCATAGTGGCATATGGAACATCTACACCCGAACTTGCATTCAGCTTTGCAGCAATATATCATCCGGATATAATACTTGGAAATATTGTTGGAAGTAATATAAGTAATATTGGAATGGTAATAGGAATTTCAGCTATAATTCTCGCATTAACTGTAAATAAAAAATCAGTTCAAAAAATTATTCCAATTATGATTGGCGTGTCATTATTATTAGTGATACTATCCATAGACGGCTCTATCACTTGGCACGATGGTATACTACTTTTAGGTATTTTGATCATTTTCACATTATACATTTACAAAAATTCAGTAAAGAATAGAGAAAAATATGACAAGAGTATCAAAGTGAATATCCCAAAGACGATATTATTGATTGGTCTGGGGATAACATCATTGTATGGCGGAGGAGTGTTGGCCATAGATAATGCAGTTGTGGTAGCTGAAACATTTGGCGTGTCAGAGAGAGTAATAGGGCTTACTGTAATTGCGATAGGCACGTCTCTGCCTGAATTAATCACATCAGCAATTGCAATTCGTAGAGGAAAATTAGATATCGGAATTGGAAATATACTAGGAAGTAATATTTACAATATTTTAATGATAATCGGAGTGGTATCACTAATAACAACCATACCAGTTTCAGCACAGATACATGTAGATTATACAATAATGATAATATTCTCACTAGCATTAATTTTACTATTAAGAACAGGTAAGATTAGTAGAAAATTTGGAGTTGTTCTAGCATCCGGTTATGTCGCTTATATAATAATGACATTAATTATTTAATTTTGGGATTTACATATCTATAATTTTTTGATTTTATCATATTAAAGAAAGAGCCGAATTGTGTAGAGTCTACAACGTTTAATTTCTCAAATGCAGGTTTGCCCTCAAACGTCTTTAGTATATCATAAGTGGTACTTCGCTCAGCAGGTATACGATTAATGGATGTGACAAGATGGCGTATATCCTGAGGTCTTAATAATTGACCATACTCTGAACCGGCAGATGTGGATATACTCTCATTCATCAAAGTTCCACCAAAATCATTTGCACCCCACAACAATAACATTTGAGACATGGGCATACCCTCCTTTACCCAAGACATTTGGATGTTAGGTATGGAGTCATACAGCATGATTCGGGAAATTGCATGTGTCAGTAAAACTTCATGTACGGTAGGACCTGCACGTAAATCATCGGCAAGATGGTGAGTGTACATTGGAGCCTCATTATGAATAAAACTTAGTGGTACAAATTCAGTGAATCCACCAGTCTCTGTTTGTATGTCACGTATCCTTGCAATGTGTTTTACTCTATCCATTGAGGACTCTATGTGTCCATACATCATTGTAGATGTAGTGCGAATTCCCATCTTGTGCGCAGTTTTAATGACATGTTCCCAATCTTCCACGCTGATTCTACCAGGTGAGATTTTATCACGAATGCCCTGATCTAGTATTTCACTNGATGTGCCAGGAAGGGTATCCACACCTGCATCCTTTAATCTAGACAAATACTCACGTATAGACACACCAGAATTTGTAGCACCATATAGTATCTCCTCTGGAGAGAACCCATGTATGTGAATATCAGGCATTTTAGATTTTATGGCTCGGCATATATCCTCATACGTATCGACCGGCATGTCTGGCGCAAGTCCTGCCTGAATACACACCTCTGTTGCTCCCAAAGAATACGCTTCTTGCGCTCTGCGTACAATTTCAGATGTGGGTAACATGTAGGCCTCAGATTCATCTCTAAAGTCACGACTAAAGGCGCAAAACCCACATTGTTTAACACAGACATTTGTAAAGTTGATATTTCGATTCACAACATATGTCACTAAATCTCCAACGCTTTTTCCCCGAAGAGAATCTGCTGTCATTCCAATTAAAGGGGAATCATCAGTTGAACAGTTGTATAGTGTATCGGCACCCTTTACACTCAGTACATCACCGTCCAACACAGACTGAAGAGTGTCCACTATTTTAGAGTCAAAATGTATAGTGTGTAATAGAGTCATCTCCAAAAACTACTCTTCACTAAATCATTTTCATCGGCTATACGTTTTGTTGCATCCTGTACACGTCTACTAGACATGTGTAGAAATTCAGGATATACTGGAAATCTACATTGTAGTGTATAATTATTCAAACTGCATTTTTCAGATACATCATTTATGGCAGGCCATGAAAATTCTGGATTCACATGATCTGGTGTAAAGGGGGATATCCCACCCCAATCATTTATGCCTAGATTCAGAAACGTATCGTATGAGGTAGGCGACAAATTTGGCGGAATCTGGATATTCATAGTAGGAAGTATCACTCTACACAAAGACACTATCATTTTAAAATAGTCAAAAGGGGCAGCGTTACAAGACTCCATACTGGTTGAGGGTTTTGGTTGGAAATTTTGTATTATTACTTCTTGAATATTTTGATATCTGTTATGAATTTTTTGAATAGCGTATATAGAGCGAATTGCATCCATCGGGGTCTCCCCTATACCTAAAAGTATTCCAGTTGTCATTGGAATACCGAGTCTTCCTGCATCATTCAAGACACGTATTCGAGATGAGGGTTTTTTGCTAGGAGCCAGATGATGTGCCATGCCAGGTTTTAGCAACTCCTCACTAGTACTTTCAAGCATAAGACCCAAACTTGCATTAGTGTCAGAGAGTTTTGCCAACTCGGAATAATCCAGATTGCCTGCATTTGTGTGTGGAAAAAGACCAATATCAAGCAACATCTCAGACATGTCAATTAGATATTCCATGGTAGATGAATAGTTCATATCAGCAAGCCACCGTTTGGCAAGTGGATACGAGTCTGGATTCTCACCGGTAACAAGTAACGCCTCTACACATCTATACTTCATAGATAGTTCTGCCAATTCTTGCACAGAGTCTTTGTTTAACATCGATAGACTAGCATCATTAGGAGTTGCCTTGTATGTACAGTAGGAACATGTATCAGAGCATAAATTTATTACATTAAAAAATGCTTTTTTCGAAAAAGTAATGTTACTCCCCTTGTGTTTTTTGCGTAAAACATCTGCAGTTTGAAATAATTCGGCAGTATTATTCTGTGAATAATCATATAATAGGATGGATTCATCATATGATGGCACGTGACCTTCAAGTGCCTGATTTAATGTTTCATTTTCAAATATCAGTTCAGACAATACAAAACGATATGAATAAGAGGTATTTATTTATGAGCTAATAATTTTGAAAAAAAGTAATCAAAAGAGATAACATCAAAAGGGCAGAATTGACTACTTTTTTATTCCAAGAGTTCTATTTTTTAATCGAAGATATGCGTTGTGGCATTTACGACATCTTGTAGCAGATAGTGGATTTCTAACTCCACAATTGAAACATATTCGCATGTATAGACGAGCTTGTTGTGCTATACGTTTTTTTAGAGGATTTGTAATTGGCATATAAAATAAATATCATATGCCTATTATTATTTTGATCGCTTATTTTTATCAATTAAACTTGAATTTTGAGTAGTGTGAATCATGACAAGTATAAAATATCAGTAGAGCGTGTTTTATTTAATCGACATTGTTTATTCTTAATTGTAAAAATTACCCAGAGGCATCAAGTGATCGGTTAATAAAAATATCAACCATATCTAAGAGATTATCCATTAAATACAAAATACCAATACTAATAGCACCACCACCACACATGACATCAGAGATTGCAAGACATTACAAATGTGTAATATCCCAAAGTACAGATAATGCAAAGATTGGTAGTTCCACAGGATATATGGTTCCAGAGTTGCTAAAAAAGGCCAAAATAGTAGGCTCTCTAATTAATCACAGTGAGCACAGAATACCACAAAGTGAAATTGCAATTCAAGTCAGTACTCTGAAAAAATTAGATATGCTGAGTATAGTATGTGTTCAAAATGTACGAGAGGCAAAAAAAATGGTAAAATTAAATCCAGATTATATCGCCATAGAGCCACCAGAATTAATTGGTACCGGAAGATCAGTATCGACACATCGTCCAGAATTAATAGTTGAGGCATCAAAGATAATTAATGGCACAAAAAATAAAACCAAACTATTGTGTGGGGCAGGAATAATATCAGGCAAAGATGTAACAAGAGCAATAGAGCTTGGTGCAGTAGGAATTCTTGTTGCTAGTGGAATAATAAAGGTGAAAAATTATGCTAGAGTTATGGAATCATTTGCAAAATCATTCAAAGGTTAAAACCAATTCTCCAAAGTCTGATTTTTCTTCTCTAGTGCTTTCTCTAGTCTTCCAAGGGACGCATTTATTTTATCAGCAGAAAAATCATGCTTTTGTGCCATGAACTGTATTATACCATCATTATTCACATCACCAAATTCAATATCATCGACTTGGGACACATCAGGTTTTAGAAATATGTCTCTAATTTGTGAATAATCAATCATATCCAACTGTTCTTGTATTGCAGGTATATCCTCAAGTCTAGAGTGTTCACGAATCATCTTGATGGCAGTTGCAGGACCTATGCGTTTGAAACCGTTTGGGTTAAAGTCAGTACCAATTAAAATTGCAACATCTACCAATTCTTCATGAGTAAGTTTTAGCGATTCTAGTGTCTTTTCAAAATAAATCATTTCAGGGACTAGTTCGATATAGTGATTCCTATTTGGTATTTTACGTCTACCGCTAGTTGTAAAATTTCGTACCAATCGGGTAGAGCCAAATAGAATAGAGTCGTAATCTTGACTTGCAGTTGCAAAAACTTTACCGGTCCTTGTAAGGTGTGCTGCAGTCGCCTCACCCTCACCTTTTGCATCCACGTAGGGTATACCAAATGAGCCGAGCAGTGTTTTAGCATCAGAGATTATATAGTCATTTAGTGTAGTAGTCTGCTGAGCATATTTCTTAGCATCAGCAGTATTACCCTCAGAGATGGCCCTTTCATATTTTACCGTAGCATCTTTTTTAATCTGACGTCTGCGTGCAACTTCGGCAGATTTCAAAGAAGGAGACTTGCCATCAAAGATATAAACTGGAAGTATTCCTTTAGATAAATAATTGATATTTCTATAGAATAATCCACTGATGTGACTTGTTACATGTCCGTGTGAGTCAGTTAATTGTAGACCATTAATTCCACGGATGGTAGATAAAAATTGGTATAACGCATTATAGGCATCAATTGCCACAATTTTATTTGCAAAAGAGTCCAAACTAGTCGGTTCTTTCGGTACAAGTTTTTTAAAATTTACACCCATTATTCATCAAGGTATCAAGACAGCACGTGCGTCAATTTGAGAATTCTTTAATTTTAACAGTACTTCATTTGCATCTTCAAGTTTGAAAGATTCGGTCACTACAGAGAGGTTGTGTTTTTGTGCCAACTCTACAACCATCCTCATATCTGCCATGGAGCCAATTAGAGTACCTCGTATGGTCTTCTCCTCAAATGCCACAAAATTTGGGATTTTGCCTATAGTTGCCAACACTATCAGGCCACCTTTTTTTACAGACTGTATTGCACTTGCAGTAACTCTATCAGATGGCGCAAACACGATTGCCGCATCCAGTAATCCTATTTTACTGGTAATAGTATTCGTGTTTTCATCATATAAAATAGAATCATCGGCTCCCAACTTTAATGCCACATCAAGATGACGTTGATTTCTAGATATGGCAAACACTTGAAAACCTGCAATCTTTGCAAATTGAATTGCCATGTGTCCTACTCCGCCAATACCGAATATTCCAACGCGTTTATTTTTGTCCGGTTCTGCAGCCTTGACTGCCTTGAATGCGGTAATACCGGCACAAAATAGAGGAGTNGCATATTCAGAACTCATGGATTCTGGAATCTTTGTTGCAAAATCTTCAGATACATTTACGTATTCAGCATAACCTCCACGCAATGTCTCACCTAAAACATCCATGGATTCACATAGTTGCTCCTTTCCATCTTTACAATAATCACAATTCATACACGATTCCAACAATGGTGATATACCGGCCCTATCCCCAACTGCAAATTTAGTGACGGCAGAGCCAATCTCTACCACTTTCCCCACTACTTCATGACCAGGTATTGTAGGCAGCGACGGTGGTATGTCTAGGTCTTTCCAATCCCCCTCTATACTGTGAAGTTGAGAGTGACACACGCCACACGCCTCAATTTTGAGTAGTATTTGATTAGGAGTCTCAACTTTGTGTTTAATGACATTTTGTAACTTTAGAGGTCTCTCTTCAATTGGTGCAAGTTTGGATAAAATCATTGCACGCATCATATCAGACATTACAGTAAGGAAAAGTGTGAATAGTATAAAGATATGGTTTTACAATTCTGTCAATTCAGAGGTTAATATTCATAAGAATCAACGATTAACATAATCTAATTATTTCGTCACATGATAAATATTGTTATTTTTAGCCTGTAACTATGAATTTGATACTGGTAGGTTCTTTGAGAATTTTAGATATTAATTTCTCTATAAATCATAGTTTAGTTTGAATTGATATAAAAGACAATCCACAAAAATGCAAAGATTTCGTAAATTGTGTATGCTGAGGTCTATTACACGGATAATAATTTCATTTTATAAAACAAAAGGATATGTGTTAGAATCCAATATTTAAAAAATTGGCTAGACACATCCCAAAGGTAATAGAAGTATCATATTGGATTCAGGTCATCTCTCAGAGAACCATAATATTATATCAACACTAAATTATATCTCAAAGTCGAATCCAATCTACGAATTCTTATCAAATAAAATTGAAAATTACATACTCTTCCCATGTAAAAATAGAAGCAAATTTGTTCCTAATTTAGAAATTTTCTAAAAATGGCTGAATTTGTAAATTATTTGTTTTATTGATTCAAACTCCATTGAATCATCACACAATTCATTCAAAATTTCCCAATCAATGGTTTTAGATTTCTTGTGGATTAACAATTCTAAATCACTTTGATAATTTGGAGTGTAACTATCATTATATGCACGATATTTCATTATAATTAAGGCCTCAACACATGCAGCACAAATTATCTTATTTTTTCCAAGATTAAATTTTATAGCAGTTTTTTCTAATTGGCTCATAGAAATGCCACTTACATCTTCTCTATACACATCGATTTTTATTTGACGTGGGGAATACCATGAATCTCTTGATTTTTTAATTGGAATAGTTCAGATTAATCATTTCATCTCTACTAATAGTACCTGTTATTCCAATGTCAACATCATTAGATGCTCTATTTCGTTTTGTGTAAAGTATTACTGCTACTGCCCCCACCACTATTACTCTAGGTAATTCACTAGAAATTTCAATTGCTTCAGAAATTAATTCATCCATCATATGTAGCTGACGAAGATCTTTTTGCACTTTTTTTACAAATTCTAATGGAAAATACCCACGTTCTTTTAAATCATTACTATAAACCAACTCAAGGGCAATCGCATCCAATGTATTTCTTCCTCCTTTTGCAATACAATCTAAATATATTCTCTCAATTACATTATCAAAATTTCCTAATTTTGAAAGTAAAATTATATTTCCACTTTTCCCCTCATTAAAATTATTTTCAATTAAATAATTTGCTGATTTTTCCACATTATCAACATAAATGAAAAATTCAGAAGGTATTTGATATTTAGTTAATTCCCATGTTGCGTAATCCAGAGTAGTTAAAAATTTTCCTGGTAGATGTTTTTTTGCAAAATTAATATCAGATTCATTGTAGTATTTTCCAAATCGTCTTGCATTTTTTAATGCAATTAATGATTCAGATAGTTTTTTCCTAATTGAGAAAGGTTGAGTTACAACACTGGATTTAATTTGGAATGCATCACGATTTAATTTGGCCAAACCAATTTTTTCCAAAGTTCGTAGTCTACTATATGCAGTAGTAAGAGAACCTGCTTGCTTTTTTGCATCTTTCTTTATACTATACACTAACTGATCTGTAAAGGCCTGAGCAAACATGATAGCCCGATTAACCTCATTTGATTCCATGATCTGTGTATCAACATGTATCATAATTCATACAAGCTTGTTATACTAATAAATATTTTTGAAAATATTTAGAACTATATATAGTCAACATATATTTTGCTGTCATATCTATATAAGACTTCCATGTAAGGATTCATCCATTACTCTTTCTTAAAAATTAACCACAGTGCATCAAATATCAGCAGAGTATTGAAGAGAAATAATTTTCGTACAAATTGCTGTATGATATATACTAAAAAAAATTTAACATGATGAATTTGATTTAATTTATAGAAATCTAGAATTTATCAGTACGTCAACCTACAACTTGACAAAGTCAATTTTACTAATCAATCCAATCTGTATCGCAGAATTGGAGGAATTACTTCTCCATCTGTACGAATTTCAGTCTTTACTCCAACATGACCTAGTTGTTCATGATACAAATCTATCACGATAGGATGAACCTTCCAGCCATATGTTGGAAGACTATCAAAAGGTACAAGAATGGTAAAATTACTAGTATTGGTGAATTTTTTTTGAAAAGATTCCCTCATACCTAAAATCTCCAAAGTTAATGACTGAGTCTTATCAGTAGAGTCTACGAATGTTACAGTTATCAATTCATCATTAATTGAATATACACCTTCAACAAAAAATGCTTCTTTGAACATTTGTTGTTCTTTAGGATTTTGAATAAATGAAGATGCAAAGATGGATATCAAGGCTATAAAAATACCAATGAGTATAATTTTACTACGAGACATTTAATTTACCTTGGGTAAATTCCTTGTTGGTTTTCACTTTAAATTGATGTAATATATCAACACGCTCTAAAACTTGCTCTAGTGTACGCTCTGTACCAGGAACAGGGTTCTTTTTGAAAAATTGTCGTACGCGTTTTTCCTCTGTTTTATTCACAAGATGCGATATACTTGCAACTATTCTATTGAATAATGGGTTTCCAAATCCAACCTTTTCACTAAGTGATGACCAATTCTTTTGAAGCCATGGCCAAAGAATATCAACAGCGTATGGATTTGTAGCCATTCCAGTTATCGGAATATGCATATTTTGAGATCTCACAGAATCTGATTTGGAAAAATTCAACACGTCTAATAGTAATGTACGATTCTTAAACCAACACATACCTGCAAGTAGTCTATTCTTCTCTTCTTGTGTTGATGCCTTTACAAATAATTGTTTAAATGTTTTTAGAGTTTTGGAATCATTTCTACTAAACGCCACCAATCCATATATCGTAGCACTCAGATCTGGAGACAAGTCTGATTTTTTAAGTGATTTATCAAATTTAGATTGAGCAGCATGAATAATAGGGTCATCATTCAATCTTCCAAGTAGATGAATCACTGCACTGCGCAAAAATATATTGACATGTGGCTCACCGCGTTTGGCAGACCATCCTAAATCAGAAAAGACTGTTTGCAGATAATTTCTCGATACATCCTGCAAAATTGGATAGGATTTTTCTCTTCTACTATGAAACAAAAGAGAAGATAAATTACGAATAATATCAGAGCGAACTAGATAATCTGTATCGCCATTTAATTTACCTACGAGTGTTAAATAATTATTCAGTGTTGTGTGGCCATATATCGTAGTGGCGTATAGATCATTTTCAAGTGACCAACGATCTATTGGGTTAATAATCACAGACAGGATATCATTCAGATTTGAGAGTGATTTGTCAAAAATAATTCTATAAAACCCATGTTTTTGAGGATTAATATTTAAAGAATATTTAGATGATACATTTAGAGTTTTTTTACTCATCACGATATAATTGGTAGAATTGTCAGTTAGCGCAATAGGAATTGGCCACATGCCAGACAATCTTTTCTTTCGCATTGTAAATCTTGCCTGAGTGATGGATAGGCGATTTTTCTTTTTTGCAAGTTTGACTAGAGGATAACCGGTTTGCGATATCCAAGAGTTCATGATTTTGCGTACATTCTTTCCAGACGTCTTGCCTAGTTGAGTCCATAAATCATTACCAGTAGCATTTGAATATTTGAAATGTTTTAGATAAATCTGCAAACCTTTTTGAAAAGATGCCTCACCGATAAAGTGCTCCAACATTCGCAAAACAGAACCCCCTTTATCATAAGATATGGAATCAAATATTTCTCTAATCTCAGATGGATGTTTTACTGGAACATCGATTGGATGAGAGTGTTGTAATGAATCCAAATTCATGGCATTAGATATTGTATCGCCGACAAATTGATCCCACAACTTCCATTTTGGATAAAACTTGTCTACAAATTTTATAGCCATAAATGTGGCAAAGCTCTCGTTTAACCACAAATCATTCCACCACTCCATGGTAACTAGATTACCAAACCACTGATGAGCGATTTCATGAGAGATTACCTCAGCTATGAACTGTTTCGTCTTGGCAGATGAAGTTTTAGAGTCATAGAGTAGTATAGATTCTCTAAAGGTTATAGCCCCCCAATTCTCCATGGCCCCTGCAGCAAAATCTGGGATTGCCAAGAGATCAAGTTTCGGTAGTGGATATTGTATTTTAAAATACTTTTCATATTCATTTAGGATTTTTTTAGCAAAATCTAACGCAAATTTACCACGTCTAATATTATCCGGTGTTGTAATTACACGAATTGAGATATCCCTCAATTTAGTCTGTATAGTTGCAAACTCTCCTACACCAAGGTATAACAGATATGTAGACATGACAGGGGTTGTCATGAATTTATGTGCAACACTCAAGCCTATTTTTTTACGACTCTGAACTGGCATGTTTGAAATTGCCATGTATTTGGATTCAGTAGTTATTGTTACATCAAACGTAGCCTTTGCGCTAGGTTCATCCCAGCATGGAAATGTACGTCGTGCATCAGCTGCCTCGAATTGAGTAGTTGCGATGTAATGTTTTTTACCTTTCTTGTCAGTATAGGTGCTTTTATAAAATCCTAATAATTTATCATTAAGAATTCCATTAAACTTGAGCATGATTTCAAATGTGCCACGAATTGATTTATTCAAAGTTATGATTAATTTTTCCTCTTTTACACTAGTGCTAAAATGAGATTCTACCAGTATTCCTTTTGATTTTACCGCACATGCTTGGATATCTAGTTCAGACGCATCAAGGGTAATGCGCTTAATGAATAGTGATGATTTTGCAGTAATTATTTCATCACCTGAGAATTTGGCAGTCTTGAGATTAGGATGAAATTGTAGTGAGTAGTTGATTCCAAGCATGGATTTCATAAACAGACTGATTTTTTATCCTTTATCAACATTAAGAGAGGAATTATTTGTAGCAGAGGAGATAGTCATACTACAAAATAAAAATAGGTAAAATTAATCATTATTCATGAAACAAAAGGGGATATCACGTATCAAAATATTGGTCGCAAAACTCGGGCTTGATGGACACGATAGAGGAGCACTAGTATTATGTAAAGCATTCAGGGATGCAGGTATGGAAGTCATTTATTCAGGATTATTCTCAACTCCAGTACAGATTGCACAAATCGCACAAGACGAAGATGTAGATGTAATTGCAATGAGTCTGCTTAATGGCGCTCACAATACATTATTTCCACGAGTTGTAAAAGAATTGAAAAAGAAAAAAGTGAAAAATGTATTAATCCTCGGAGGTGGAGTTATACCTCAAGAAGATAAAAAGAAATTAATCAAGGCCGGTATAAATTCCGTATTCAGTCCCGGAACGTCACTACCATTCATCATACAAGAAGTGACAACTGGTGTGAAAAAGATTAAAAAATAATCATTCAGTAGAGTCTGGCCACATCATTTTACGCATCTGTTTACCAGTTTTTTCTATATCATGATTGTCCAATTTGGTCATAAATTGATTAAACGCATCCTTGCCACTATTTTTGTACGCCTCAACCCATTCTTTGTTAAATGTTCCATCTTGTATCTCAGTTAAAACATCTTTCATGTGTTGTTTTGCAGCAGGATCAATTATTCGTGGACCTCTAGTCATACCACCATACCGTGCAGTTTCACTTACACGTCTCCACATACCATTAATGCCATACGCCTGTACCAAATCTGCAATAAGTTTGATCTCATGCAATACCTCAAAGTATGCAATCTCTGGTTGGTATCCAGATTCCACCAAAGTCTCAAAAGAATTTGTAATCATGCTAGCCATACCACCACACAGATTTGCTTGTTCTCCAAACCAATCAGTCTCAACTTCTTCTTGGAAAGTGGTCTTTATCAGCCCAGGTCTTGCACTGCCAATACCCTTTGCAATACCAAGTGTTCTATCCCAAGCCTTACCAGTGAAATCCTGATGCACTGCAACAATAGATGGGGTACCGAAACCTGCAAGATATGTCTCTCGCACTTTGGAGCCAGGACCCTTTGGGGCTATCATAATTATATCGACATTATCAGGTGCATCTATCCATTTCCAATGAATTGCAGCTGCATGAGAGAAAGATAATGCATTTCCGGGAGATAAATTTGGAAGAATATCACTAGTATAGATGCTTGCCTGCAGCATATCAGGAACTAGAATGTGTATGATATCAGCACGTTTGCATGCATCTGCAATAGACATTACATTATGTCCATCAGATTCTGCTTTTTTCCAACTAGCACCCTGACGAAGTCCTATTATTACATTAAGGCCACTGTCTTTTAGGTTATTTGCCTGAGCATCACCTTGTATGCCATAGCCAATAACAGCTATAACATCATCTTTAATTGGATCAAGACTGATATCAGAATCCTTCCACAATTTTGCCATTAATTGACTTTGAATTTTGTTATATAAAAATCATGACTAGTATGAAATATGTAAATTAGAAATTAATAACAATATCCAAGTTTTAAATTCATATTAATAATACACAAACAAAACTTTGATTTTTATAATTCAACATTAATGATTTAATGTGCAATACTTTAGTGCGCTGAAAAGAGGGCAGGTTCAAGTAAGAAAGGCCAGAGAGTATCTCAACTCACTTACACAAGGAAGAGCAATGCCTGCCATGGCACTAAGAGGCCAAATACAAGAATCGTGGGAGCCTGTCGGAGAAGAAAACCTATATGCTATTGTGAATGAGGCGTCAGGATATGTACTTGGGGATTCAGGCGGATGTATAGTAGCCATTGTTGACAGTACCGGAACATCCAAGGCAATTGTACAAGGAGTAGGAAAGCAAGAGGAAGAAAGCTTGATTGAAAAGTTTGTAAAAGATGGTTTAGAAAAGTTTGAGGGTAGGGTAATACTACCAGTATAACATTAATCATAAACATATATTTTTTATAATTTTAGGATTTATTTTGTTTTTAATTCTAGCATAGCTTTTTAATCATCACTATTCATGGAACAATATGGAGAAATTTTTCACGATACTAGAAGTGAATAAAGAACTTGAACGACTAGACGAAAAATTCAAAACAATTCAAAGAACCAAAGCAGAAATTACAAAAATTGGAGTATTTATACAAAAAAATGAATCAATGGATCAACCTTTACAAGAGCACTTGTCATTAAAAAGAAAAATGAATCACGCAATGGCAGAATTGTATAAATTAATAGCAGAGTTTGAGGATACAGGAGCAGTCATAAAAAGTGTTGATCAGGGATTAGTTGACTTTCCATCTAAAAGATTTGGAAACGACGTATGGTTGTGTTGGAAGATTGGTGAAACTGAGGTAAAGTTTTGGCATGAAAAAAATGAGGGATTTAATGGAAGAAAACCATTAGAGACTGATGACGAATTGCTGGTCTAATTATTCAAATATGTGAGTGAATCAAAAAATTCTGTTTGGTCTTTGGGTGTTGAGACGACTATTCATACAGTATGAAATTCGCCATGAGGTAAATAATCTCAAATTTTAAAAGTCGGTACGAATTTAGCACTTGATTTATGTAAATCCTCAGCCATCCTTCATCATATCATACATAACATAATTACTTTTTTTAGAACTATAGTTATAGTAAAGAACTGTGTGTGTTCAAATCCTCTTTAAATTCATGCGTCAGTTTTGAAAAATTTTAACCTACTTGGTAGAGAACCTGAACACATACCATTAATTTATCACATGATTAATATTTGACACATTCAAACACTATATCCGTATGAGTAATATTACATATTCAAACAACTTTGAAAAATTTATACATATTGCCAGAGATAAAAAACAAATTCAGGATATTTCACTATACCTGAGATTACATAATATAGACTTGAAATGGAAAATTGAGAATAACCAATTAGTTTTTAAGATAATGAGCATATGGAGAAGATTACAAGATTGACTATTTGTATAGCATCTATGGCAAATGAGAATCATGTTGTAGTGGCTTCTGACAGAATGGTAACTCTGAATTTGCCAAGCACAGAGTTTGAACATAATGTACCGAAAACTCTTAAATTAACTGACAATTGTGTTGCATCCACAGTGGAAACGCATTAGGATTTACTCCAATTTATGAAGAAACACTTAAACGGATTCAACAAAAGACAAGTACATTAAGCATTAAAAATATTGCTGATGTGATAAGAACCGCATACACCAATGCGCGAAATGCAAAGCTTAATTCAGACATTTTATCTACAATTGGATTGGATTTACAAGGGTACTATAGTTCCAACAGAATGTTGGCACCGGAGATTGTAGTGAATGTAGCCCAAGCTATGCAACAATACAACTATGGAGTATCAGTTTTAATTGCAGGTGTAGATGAATATGGTGGACATATTTACAGAGTTGACAACCCTGCTAGAGTTGAATCTTATGATTCTATTGGTCATTGTGCAATTGGTTCTGGAGATATACATGCCATATCAACATTCATTGGAAACAATTATGATCCTAAACTGGATTTGAATCATGTTGTAGCAATGACCTACGAAGCTGAAACGTAAAAGTGAAAAAGCTCAAGGAGTGGGTGAGGAAACTGATCTATATGTAATATGCGATAAAGGAATAATCAAATTACCTAAAGATACCGTTGCTAAATTGGCAGACATATTTAATGAAAAAACAAAGCAAGAAATAGATTCGGTTGCCAAATTAGAAGTTCTAGTTAAAAGTTTAGACATTAAATCATTAGATAATACTAATACTGAAAAATTATAAAATTCACAGTCTATTTGTTGCGTCTGGCTTTTTTGTAATAAATGGATTTGGCTTAATAGAACATGTTCTAAATACAATACTTTGAATAGTCGCACTAGAATCGGCAAGAGGGATTATTTCTAAACCATTGTTTATTGTATGTTTTTTTACAACAGTTTGCTTTATTGAATCAGACATATTACTTTCATACCTTACACGATATATTTATCTATTTATTTGAGTGTGACACGTAGGAATTCACCTCCATGTCTGAATAAATAAAATTTAGAATGATCTTAGACGTTAAATATATGATCATCTTGAGAATTATTAACAACTCAGATGTAACAGAATTGTTTACGAATAATATTCAAAGATATGACAGAACCAATCATAACAACTTTTTTAATTAAGAATGAGAAAATTACTATATGCAGATTCAGGAGGCAAGACGTATTTTACACGTAGAGCAAGACGCAGACCCTGAAGAAATTAAATCAGCATATAGAAAACTAGCACTAGAGTTACACCCAGATAAAAATATCAAGAAAGATGAAGACTCGTTTAAGAGAATAACTATAGCATACAATATACTAAAAAATGAATCACCAAGCAAGCCGAGAAAGACTATTCATCGCACAAAACCGCAAGGTTCAACGTATAATTGGGGAGCATCTAAAGGGGCACCGCCGGAGGAGGATTGGTCTAAATTTACTAGAGAGTTTGAAGAGGGAGATCCCACATTTTGGAGAAACTATGAAGAAAAATTTTGGAGAGATTATGATGTTTATAAAAAAACAGACAGACAGCACAAAGAAGAAGAAAAAGCACAAGAGCCCAACAGACAACCAAATTTGAAAATAGTTACAAACGAGTCGTTATGTATTGGTTGTTGTAGTTGTGAGATTATTGCACCAAATGTATTTGCAATTGATGAATCTAGAATTAACCCAAAATCTCATGTAATTAATCAAAAAGGAGCAGGATTTAACAAGATAATGAATGCAGCTGAGACATGTCCTACAAAAGCAATAAGTGTAGATGATTTAGATACCAATACCAGATTATGGCCACTTTAATCTTTGAGTTGTTTATGTACTAGTGACAAATCTTTTTTCTCAATAGATTTGAACATGCTATGTATCGGTCCTGCACCATCATTTGGACTTCTAGGAATCAGATGTATGTGAACATGTGGAACTTCTTGGCCGCTAATCTTTCCATTGTGTATTGCAAACAGAGTTGAGCCAGTAAGAGTATCAATTTTTTTTACAACTTTTTGTGCCAAAGCAAATAAATCAGTACAACTATTCACATCCAAATCTTGAATCTTTTCATAGTGTTTTTTAGGTATTACAAGAGTATGACCCAAAGCTAGGGGATTGACATCCAAGAATGCAATAGAATAATCACTGGAAGATATCACATACGCAGGGATTTTACCATTAATAATGTCGCAAAATAGGCACCCACTCATGATATCATCATACATCTTGTCCATAAGATTGATTTTATTAATCTAGAGTAAAAATTTACCATTTAGTAAATTTTATCTGAGATGGTACATTAACAATTTATTTGAAAAAAGCATAGTATGACAGCAATAATAGAAGAGAATAATGAAAAGGCGTTTTGGAGTGATGTGGGCAGATATACAACCACCAACAAAGATGAATCATTTGCTACAGAGATGGCATATGTCCTAGTAACACTCCATAAAATTGGAGTTTAATAATTCCAAGATTTCACAATATCATCCATTCGCTTTGTACAATTTTCACGATCTTTGTGAGAGTCAATAGAGTAAAAGATCGCATCAGGAAATTTTACACACTTTAAGAGATTTTTTTTTGCATAATTTGGAAAAACAGTATCCTCTATATTTCCATTATCTGGTAAATCATTCAAGAGATCATTAGATAGTAGATAGACCCCAGCGTTTATCCACATGTCTGGAATTATTCCTTTTTCTTTAAATTTTAAAACATTGTCACCGTCAATGTCCAACACACCATATCCGGTAGGTAATTGTACAGCTGCAATAGAATTAATTGATAATTTTTTTAAATTAACACTAGTAATCACATCGCCATTAATCACATAGAACGACTCGTCACTCAAATAACTAGACGCATTTTTTATCGCCCCACCTGTTCCAAGTGGAGTAGATTCCACAGAGAAAGACACATCAACATCAAAGTTGTTATGAGATTTCAAATAGGTCTCTATCTGTTCGTGTTTATATCCACAACATATTACAAATTTATCTATTCCAAATTTTTTCAAATAAGTTATCTGCCACTCTATAATTGGCACATTATTAATCGGGATTAGAGGTTTTGGGATGTAATCAGTTAGTGGTTGTAAACGTAAACCTCTACCGCCTGCTAGGATTAATGCCAGAGTCATGATTATTTATACAGAAGGATTAGTTATTAAATGCTAAAGAGATCTACGGTTGCAACGCCAAAATAATATCCCAAGAATGTCAATATCATGCTCCACGATATTGAGCCGATTAGAGTGTAAAGTAGAAATTTTGGGAATTTCATAGAAAATATACCGGCGGGAATTGACACCAACTCTCTAATTCCAGGTACTAGTCTGCCCAAGAGGACAGACTTGTCACCATACTTTGCAAACCATTTATCGGATTTATCTATAGACGATGATTTAATTCCCAGACGTTTACCATAACGCAAAATTCCAACACGTCCAAGATATCTAGATATAAAATAAAATACAGTAGAGCCAACAGTAGCACCACATCCACCTACAATACCGACAGTAATAATATGCCATGGCTCCAAATTTGTCTGAAGTATGGTATAGCCGGCAAGTGGATATACAAGTTCACTTGGGATTAGAGGAAATATGGTCTCAACAAGTGCTGCTAGAAAGACACCAAGATAGAGATTCTCAGAGATTACATTCAAAAGCCAATCTATCAATATGGTAATTTCAGACATTATCTTCAGTTATTATATAATGAACGTCTTGATAACAGATTCGGCAGTATTGTTTACTATCCGTGTGCTCACAGGAGTATAATTTTGAAGTTTCACCATGACAGTTTACACAAGTTTCCATCTAGGTCAAGACTTTACTACTTTGACTGTACCCATTGCAGTTAAAATTATACCTGCAATAAAGAGCGGAGCGGCTCCACGTAGATTATCCATTTTAACTACATCCTCAGACATAGATTCAAAAGGTAATGCAACAATTATGATTCCTCCAAGAAATACCAAGGCTGCCACTATTAAGAGTAGGATGCCAAGAATTTTTGATTGAGATTTTAATGATATGAAAAATGCCACAAAGGCCAATAATAGAGATACGCCACCCAATCCCATTCCACGAGTTTTGTGATCAAAGGGGAGAAATCCATCACCACCATCAAGACTGACGATAACATCTGCGCCATAAGTTGCAAGCAGTATAACTGAAATGATTGTCATTCCAATGGCAATTTTTACTATCATGATTCACATGATAATTAGTCTATTAATAATCGTTAAGATGATACATCACATTTAATATTCAAACATGAGTAATTAGAGCATTGACTAAATCACCTACAACACCGACACGGGCAGATAAAGACAGAGTAAAATTATTAAATATAGTTGCAAAGGAAGGAATAAAAAAATTCAGCATTGCAGAATTAGAGAAATTGCAAATATTAGTCGAGAAAAAAGATTATTCCCATAATAAAAAGGCGCATAAATCCAAGGTTAAATTATTGGCAGAAATATCCACACAAATCTATAAACTTCAAGACGAAATTGATGATCCTACAGAGAAGAGGGATTAAAGTGTGTGGTAGAAAAAGCACTTGTCCAAATTATAACATACTGAATAAATCGTATATCAAAATATAGAGATTTTAGGTTAAAACTCATCAACTCTACATAGAATAATGTTAGGAGGATACATCATATAAAAAATTCCAAGTGAATGATGTTTTAAAAGTGTCGAGTTTGAAAGTGTATATGTCTCGGTTATGTTGTGTTATCTGGATCTATTTGTAGAACTAGATAACATACATCAAACACATATCTTGTAAATTTTTTTCTGGTTAATTAAAAGTAGAGAAAGTTTTTAGGATGATATAAGCAAATACACCTACTGCTATAATCGTCACATCTATCTTTACACTAGTTTGTACAGTCACAGTATAACAAAATTTAAGTGTAATAAAAAATACAAGTGAAAGTTCCAAGTAATGAATTTGTAGTATTTCGTAAATCTTTGTTTATGTTAGATATCATGTGTAAGGATCTTAGAAATTGAAATACATTATTCATTTAACATCCATGAATGAAATTCCACAGGTTAAGATAATGTAGTAGAATACACATCTTGTAACTTTATTAATGACACCATCACTATGTAATGTGTTCCGCTGGGTACCAGCTGAGAGACGTCGCAAGATGAGCTCAGGAACCATCTAATCCAACCAAAAACTTTACGCGTCGTTTTAAGTCACATATCAATTTTATCGTTATTCATATTCTTTTAACATTATTATCAAATTTATTTTGAAACAACTAAAATTCACAATTCATAAATAATTATAGAATTTAATATATTATGAATAGATTGATAACTTTGTCGAATTACATAAATTAACACTAAAATTATATTAAAAAATTAAACCCTGTATGCCAAATAAACTTGGTTTAGAGTCAAGTCCATATCTTTTACAGCATGCAGACAATCCAGTGGAATGGCATGCATGGAATGATGAATCACTACAAAGAGCAAAAGATGAAAATAAACCAATATTCTTAAGCGTAGGGTATAGTTCATGTCATTGGTGTCATGTAATGGCACACGAGTCTTTTGAAGATGTGAATGTTGCTGAAATAATGAACAAGTATTTTATAAATATCAAAGTGGATAGAGAGGAGAGACCCGACATTGATGACATTTATCAAAAAGCATGTCAAATGATAACAGGGCAGGGAGGATGGCCATTAAGTGTATTTCTCACACCTGATCAAAAGCCATTTTATGTTGGAACATACTTTCCTCCAACAGATTTTCATGGACGACCAAGTTTTGGCAGTATTTTAAGACAGTTAGCACAGGGGTGGAGAGAGAAGCAGACAGATATGATTGACGCTGCAGAAAAATGCTACACATCACTATACACAAAACCGCAAAAATCAATCAGTAAAGAGGAATCATTAACCAAGTTGATAGATACCAGCGCAAATAATCTAATGTCAATAGCTGATCACACGTATGGAGGATTTGGTAGTGCTCCGAAATTTCCAAATTCGATAAATTTATCATTTTTATTTAGATACTCAAAACTTGTTGGTAATCCTAGTTTTCAAGAGTTTGCGTTAAAGACATTGAGAAAAATGGCGTCTAGTGGAATGTATGATCAAATAGGAGGAGGATTTCATAGATATTCTACAAATCAAACATGGCTTGTACCACACTTTGAGAAAATGCTGTACGATAACGCATTATTAATCATCACATATGCAGAAGCATTTCAGATAACAAAGGAAGAGTTTTACAAAAATGTAGTAATTGAGACACTAGATTACACATTACGAGAGATGACACTACCAGATGGATGTTTCTGCTCTTCACAGGACGCAGATTCGGAGAAAGGTGAGGGGGTATATTATACCTGGAGCAAAAGTGAGATTTTCAAGATTTTAATTAACGACGCAGATATGTTTTGTACATATCATGGTGTAACAGATGGAGGAAATTTCGAGGGCAGTAACATTTTACATCGATCAATGCCGCTATCAGCAATAGCATTTCATACAAACATGTCCGAGGAGACGGTTAATCATGCATTGAAAAATTCTAAAGTTAAGTTATTAAAAGTAAGAGATACCAGAGACAGACCAGGACGAGATGATAAAGTAATTACATCATGGAATGCGTTAATGATTAGTGCTTTTGTAAAGGGATATGAAATTACACATGATGAAAAATATCTAAATGCTGCAGTAAAGTGTGTTGATTTCATAGAGGAGACATTGTACAAAAATGACAAACTATTACGAATATTCAAAGATGGTGAGAGCAAAATTCACGGATATTTGGAGGATTACACATATCTAATTGCAGCTTTGCTAGACTTGTTTGCAGTAAAAGCAGATAGACGATACATAGACAAAGCAGTGTTACTAGCAGATTACACCATAAATCATTATTGCGATGAAGAGAGTATGACATTTTTCATGACGTCAGATAATCATGATCCATTAATATTCAGACCAAGCAGTGATTATGATTTATCCACACCGTCTGGAAGCTCAGTTGCAGCTGACATTTTGCAAAGATTATTCATTTTTACAAACAATACAAAATATCATAATTTACTAGACAAATTTATAAATTCACGAATTGGAATAATTACACAAAATCCATTTGCGTTTGGTAATTTGCTAAATGTGATATACACCAAAGTGCAAAAACCAACAGAGATTACTGTTTTAAGTTTAAATGATATAATGATAAAACAACTAAGAGAGTCATTCCTACCAGAAGGCATAACGGTAGAGATTAGCAAGCAGGAACAGTTGGAGCAATTGAGTAAATATTCATTTTTTGCAGGAAAGACATTCTCAAAAGAGAAAACCACCATATACGTCTGCAAGGATTTTACTTGTTCACAGCCACTATACTCTATAGAAGATGTATCCAAGCTCTGCTAAGTGCTAGTTCCAAAAGTTATCGGAATTATATCATTAACATGTGGTGTTCCCATTCTTTCATAACGGGATTTAGGCATTGTAATTGATATTGTTGTTTGATGATACGACTTTACTTTTATGGTCGGTTGTGCCTGAAGTATTGCCTCTAGTAGTGGCGCAATTTGATCACGCATTTCAGGAGAGATTTTTTTAGCTACATTATCCATGATTAATTGTTTTTGTGATACTGGTTCAGTGTTTACATTTTCAATCAATGTCATTTGTATCACACGACCATTATCCACTATTTGTTGAATTTTATATTCATTAATATCAGACATATTTTTTAATTATTTAGTTTGCATTTATTCCTATCTTAATGCCATGAATAGAGATATTCCAGCAATACCAACCGAGCCGGCAACACCGAGAATGAAAATAATTTTCCCACCGTTAATCATTGTTTTTTTATCGCATCCATTAAAAAACCAGCCTTGGTTAAAACGACCATATTAAAATCAGTCATGTCTTGATTTGTCATCTCAAGTTTTTGATTACTATACATTTGTAGAAAACTAGAATAGAGACACCCCAAGATAATACCAAAGGTTGTGTCAATTAGAGAATGCTCCTTGGAATACGATGTGGCAATATGTTTGTATGATGAGGAAGACTTTGCGTAATAATCTATTAAATCTAGCAAAAATTTTTTATTAGATTCAGATAATGACATGTTTTTATTAAAAGGGTGTGGTTTATTTATTTATATGAGAGAGAATAGTATGTGGAAGATTGAATTTGATGAAGGGGATTGGTTTTACCGTATTTTTGGTAAGGATAAAAACATAGCAGCATATTTTGGACCAGATTATGGTAAAATCCCAAAGGAGAGTGAAGAGGACATCATAAAACAGATGCATAAAGAAAATAGTCACGTATCAGGTGGTTTTTTGACTATACCACTAGTAAAATTTGGCATATTTGATTCAGATTACGAGTCTGACATTTATGATTTAATTGATACAATCGATGGTATTAGTCAGCGACTACAAGTATGGAAAAGTGTATTGGAAGTTGCCACATTAAAAAAACATGTGGTTAAAATATCCCATACTGATCAAGATATGTTGAGTGTAACAATATTCACAACATTTAACCACATAGTATCACTAGATAAAAAAACAATACTAGAAGAAATTAGTCCAATTTTAGATCTAGCATTTGAAAAACAGTTGCTATGATTGATTTTTAAAACTGAATTTCATGACAAGGATTATTATCATAAATGCGATTGCAACAACATTAGTTCCTATAATAAATAGATCATCTTTATAGACACCATAAATTGTCCAAAGAATAACTCCAGTTAAAATTAATAATAAAAGATATTTTGATACATCATCAAGTTTTTTAGTTTGATAACCCTTTATGATTTGCTTTACCCATCCAAGCAATATGAAAATCCCACCAAAAATTGCAATTAATGATAACAAGAGAGGATCAATAGACATGATTCATCAATAAAATGTATCCTCTATACCAGTTTGTTTATGTCTGCCAAGAATTTCATCAAAATCTAAATCCATTGAAGATGTAATTTGATCCAAAGTGGATTCTAAAAAGTCCAAGTATTTGTTTGTGTCAATATCTTTGGGTTTTGCAAGCTCTACAGGCTTTACACCCACTCCCCCAAATGTCTTGACAAAAGAGATAATGTCACCTTTTTGAATTTCACGTTTATTCTCTAGTTTGACAACACGCATATGTTGAGGATCGGTTTTGACATATTCAGAAGTAGTTTTGTCGTTCGTTTTATTAATTGCTAAATCTTCGGATAGAGTTTTAGGCTTTACACCCACTTCATCATGTATGTCGACATAGTCGTCAATTGTGCCTTTTTTACTAACAGGTTTATCCTCTAGTAGTTTTGCAGCACGTATGTGCTGAGGAATTGTTTTGACATATTCGGAAATAGGTTTGCTGACCATTACATTAAACGCCAGTTCCTTTAATGGAATTTCACCTGCTTCTAGCTTTTTTACCCATTTAGATATGGACCAGGTCACCTGCATCTTTGCGCGAGTAAAATCATCTAGAGTTTCAACCACAGATAGGATATTAAGTAGTTCATAGAATAGTGTACGGATAAACGGTGGTGTATGAGATTTTTTCCCCGTCAGACCCTTGACATCTACTTTGCCCTTTTTTGTAACACCTAGATAATTTTTCTTTCTATTACTCAAAACAACATATCTATACTCTTTATCAACCTCAAAATCAACACCGTGTTGTTTTTTTGCAGATTGAATAATATCACTTATTTGTAATTTAGTGGGTTTCTCAACAAATATAGAATCAGTATCACCATACAATACATTAATTCCCGATACCTCACATTTTTTTATTGTCTCAAGAATGATATGTCTTCCAATTGCAGTTGTAGCTTCTGCAGCTGGTAGAAAGTAGAGAGGAAATATTTCACTCCCNATCACACCATAACTTGCATTTAAAATTACTTTAAGGGCCTGACTAATCACAACATACTGTTGTCGTTCTTCTTCAGATAGTGATTCACGTTTTGCTAAATTTTTATAGTAATTTACACGTAGATCACGTAATGAACCAATTAAAAGAGATTCAAGCCCATTATTCATGGTACATGTCCAATGATTAGTCTGAGGTATCTTATTTGATTGGCATTCTTTATGTGGACATCGAACTGTCTCGTATGATAAATTACTTACTTTGATTATACTAGGGTATAGACTTGCAAAATCCATCACTGTCACTTCAAAATATACACCTGCTTTTGGCTCAATCACTAGGCCCCCACGATATTTCTTATCTTTAATTACAGCCTCAGAGGACACATTGGCAGATTTTTTCTCCAACTCCTCTCGCCTTGGAATTATCGCATTGCGTTTACGATGTTCATAGTACAATAGACTGCGTATCCACTGAGACACACCCATTCTTGCAATGTCGTCTATAGGCATACGAGATATACGACTAACGATTACCAATAGATTCATCAAAATATTGTGATTAAACTCTGTTAGCTTGTATGTGAGTCTTGCATCATTGTAACAGTAATGAGCCAATTCATGATAAGTAAGGTCATCAAGGGTCTTCCCATAATCAATCTTCTCCTCACCTAAGAGCGCCTTGGATACACTGTTTAGTGAGAATTCAGTATACTTGTGACTGAATGCATATATCTGAAAGGAGCGGTTAGACAGTGTTCTGTACAAATCAATATGAACGCCTTTCTTTAATGTCGCAGAATCACGCATCATGTATAATGGATTTACATCTACAGATATACCAAGATTCCTCGCTCTATTATACAAATAAGGCATATCAAAGTCATCACCATTATACGTAAGAATAAATGGGTATTGTGCAATTAATGCAAACGCGTCTGTTAACATACTAGATTCATCATCGTAAAAAATAACATCTACACCCTTTGCTTTATTTTCACCATCTTTTTTATCGCCATATCTTAAGACAAACACTTTTTTTAAATCATCACTGCCACGAAACCCAATAACTGTAATGACTTGTTGAGATAATTTAGCATCCGGAAGACGTCCGGTTGTAGATTCAACCTCTATATCAAAACTAAGTCGTTTAATGTTTGGAATTGGTAGATTAAGTAAATTTGCCCATTCAGAGATATATTCGTTGAACTCTTTTTGATTAATCATGGTATCATCTTTATCACTCCATAGTAAATTCTCCAGTTCTTTTTTCACCACAGTTGAAATTTCAGTATCAACGGCAGCTAGTTGGCCTTTAGAAATTTTATAATATTTCCCAACGATTAATTGTCGATCATACAGATAATTTTCATAATATTTAATATCAGACTCCCACGTATCTATTAAATTTCGTATGCTTCCATCAGTGCCTCCTATAGCTAGAGGATTAGTAGTGGTAATTTTACTAACTTGGCAGTCTTTGAATTCAAGCAGATCATATCTTTTTACCAATTCAACAGATACAACATCTTCTCGTTCATCGAGCATGGATAATTCCTTTGGTAGTAATTTTGAGTAACAGTATGGTTTGTGATTAGTCTCATCGCTCCACAGTATAATTTTTTGAGATACGGGTTCATAGAATTTCAAAGTCGCAGATTTTTTTTTATTGTCATATATGGCAGATACCAGCATGGATGATGGCATTTCAAATGATTTTAAATCTGAATTTACCTGCATTACTATTCCTGTGAATTATTTGAGATTAAATCTGCCCATCGACTTATTTTATCATAGGGTATCACATCCACAGTGATTGAAGAGTCTGATAATAGAGATTGATTAGTTTCAGAATAAGTATCAATACACACAATACGTTTAACGCCAACAGTTATGGCCATCTTTGTACATTCAAGACAGGGGGATAATGTAGAGTAGAGTGTCAAGTTTTTACTTCCAGTACCAATTCCTAAAATTGCACAGTGCATTATTGCATTAGATTCAGCATGACTACAAACACATCGATCCAAAGATTCGCCTTGTTTTAAAGTATTATTAATTCTGTCCTGACATCTTTGACAACCACCCTCATAGCAGTTTTTCACTCCAGGTGGCGTTCCGTTATATCCAGTCGCAAGCTGACGATTCTCATTTACTATTACAGCTCCGACTTTGCGGACCACACAGTTGGAGCGCAGCTTGGCCAGCTCTGCTTGCAGCATAAAGTATTCATCCCAACTTGGTCGCTCAAATTTAACCATTCAGTATTGATAGAATAATAGGTTTTAAAAAGATAATAGAGATTTTGGTACAAAGTTGGTGTATAATTTGTGAATAAAGGATTCCATTTGGTCAAATAACGTTCAATATCAACTTATATTATTTATTGATTTATTCCTCAAATTATGCTAAAGAGTATAGAGTATATAGAACAGAAATTTATCAAAAAAAACTCTGTAGAGAAGAGAGATTATCAGACTAGTCTTTCAGAAAAAGTGAAATCAAACAACTGTATGATAGTTTTACCAACGGGTCTTGGAAAAACTATAGTAGCATTACAAGTGATAGCACAGTATTTGGCAGAAAAAGAAAAGGCGATTTTATTTCTAGCACCAACACGTGTACTTGTGAATCAGCATTTTGAATTTCTTAAAGCAAATATGAGCATAGATAGCATAGGATTACTAACTGGGGAAGAACCCATTGAGAAACGAAAGAAATCGTGGAAAAATGACATTATATGTGCAACTCCAGAGATTGTAAGGAATGATTTTGACAGAGAAATAGCAAAACCGAATCAATTTAGTTTGATAGTATTTGATGAAGCTCATAGAACAGTTGGGGATTATGCATACTCTACAATTGCCAAGAGAATTACAAATTTTAACAGTGTACGTATTCTTGCAATGACGGCAACACTGCCGAGTGAAAAACAAAAGATTGATGAAATCATATCAACACTACACATTGAAAAGGTTGAGCAAAGAAATGAGGATAGTCCAGATGTGACACCATACATACAGAAGACAGAGACACAGTGGTGTCAGGTAGACTTGCCAGCAGAGATGAAAACAGTTCAGAAATTATTAAAGATGGAATTAGACAGCAGATATACTCAATTAGCCAAGTCGGGATTGAATATAACGGCTACAAAATCGTTATCATCACTACTCCGAATTAGACCCATAGTAGTGAGTAGAATGCGATTCTGCTCAAAGGCGTTATTTACAGCCATCAGAATCACTTATGCCTTAAACATTTACGAGGCTCACGGTACTACATCATTTCTCAAATTCTGCGAGAGAGCAGAGAAAAAGGGAGGAGCAGGTGCCAAAGAACTATTCAATGAAGACTCGGAATTTGCAAGAGCCATACATTCAGCTAGAATATCACAGAAAAATGGACTGGAGCACCCCAAGCTTGATAAACTCATAGAGATATTACGAAAGCAAAAAAGTAAGGTAATCGTATTTAGTAGTTTTAGAGATTCAGTAGACACCATAAAAAGAGCACTTTTAGATGAAAATATTAGTGCAGAGATTTTAATTGGCAAAGCAGGTAAAGATGGATTAAAACAAAAAAAGCAGATAGAGACACTGCAGAGATTTCGAGATGGAGAATATCAGGTACTAGTCTCAACGCGTGTGGGGGAAGAAGGATTAGATGTTTCAGAAGTGAATCTGGTAATTTTTTACGATAATGTACCGAGCTCTATACGTCACATACAAAGAAAAGGTAGAACAGGTAGAAAAGAGACAGGTAATTTAATAATTTTGATGGCAAAAGATACCATTGATGAGGTATATTATTGGATCGGAAAGAAAAAAATGACAAAATCAAAAAAGATTACTGAAAAATTAAATAAAAATTTAAAACCCAAGAAAAAAGGTCTAGATAAATTTGTCTAGGCCAATCGTTTAATTATATGATAACCAAATTCAGTTTTTACCGGTTGTGATACTTGATCAATCTGTAATGAAAAGGCAGCTTGCTCAAATGGCTTTACCATAGATCCGCGACCAAAGAATCCCAGATTGCCATCACGCTTAGCACTACCAGTATCCAAAGACACTTCTCTGGCAATTTTGGCAAATTTGTCCCCTGAGGATAAACGCTCCAATACTGCCAAAGCCTCACTCTGCTTTGCTACCAAAATATGCAAGCAACGTATCTTATTCATGATTAATTTAGGTGTAATCATAGTTTAAAAAGAAATCAGTGTATCATTTCAAAAATGAGTATGCCAGATACAAAGAGAATGCCACTAATTCGACTAAATAGTATAGTCCTAGACATGAAGGATAACATTTGAGATGTATCTGAGGAGTGATGTTTTGACAGAGTGGTACCGGCATATATCCCCAAAGGAATACACAAGAGCATGATCAAACTGGATGGTGGAAACAAGTCTAGTATTACACCAATGAGTAATGCGCTATACGCAACACCCATAAAAATCCAAAATAAGTTTGATGCTTTTTGTCGTCCAAGAATGATTACTAGTGTTCTACGTCCTCCTGCCTTGTCTGCATGATAATCAGGGTATGATGTAACAAATAATACAAGAGACGATAAAGAACCAGCTATTACACCTCCCAGTAGAGATTCTACAGATAAATTTCCAGTTTGAATAAAAAAAGTTCCTAAAACAATCATTGTACCCTTGATCGCAACAAAAATTTCGGCAAGACCTGCATTTATAATTTTGGTAGAGTAGAAATAAACTGACAGAACAGCAAATCCCAATAATATACCAATTACATATCCACTAGTAATTACAAAATAGGTTCCTGCAATACATCCTAGAATCATGAAAATAATTGCAGCTGCAAATACATGTGATGGGACTAGTTTACCATCACCGACAGTACTAGTACCCCCACTCATTCCAGTTGAAGTGGTTTTAGAATCAATTCCTCGTTTATAATCCCAATAGTCATTGAATAAATCGACGCTAATGTGCAACGCCAAAATGCCGGCCAATGTAAGAATAGCGTCGGTGAGAGTGAAATGCCCTCCGTTAACCCAAGATAGTGCCAGACCTATGGATACTGCAATCACAGATGCCAAAAGAAACTTTAGACGCATTACACGTAGCCACAAACCTAGCATGAAAAATGGTAGATGGTTAATAATTTATTTTAATATATAATTTATAAATGGATAATTAATGAATTAGAGTATAATGGCAGATAATAAAAAACCTGGAGTGAAAAAATCTAAAAAAGCAATGAAAGCAGATAGCGAGGGTGGAATTAAAAAACCTACGATAAGAAGCATATTGCAAGAAAATGATGAGACCATGAAGATCATACTAGGATCTAAAGCAATTACAATATACGAACTGGCAAGAAAAACAGGAGTCAAAGTGTCTGCTGTAAATAAAATAATACGAAAATTAGAAAATGAAAAAAAGATAAAAAGAGTTGGTGGATTTAGCGGACATCGAGTTTATCAACCAGTAGCATAAAATTTTACTATATTTTTAGAACCTTCAATTACTATTCCATCTAAATCATCTAAAACATTACCAATCGGTGTCATAACTTTTGTAGTTGCATCCTGTAAGAATATACATATACTTTGATTTTCAGGTAGATATGCAATATCTCCACGCTTGAATTGTTTTTTTGGGCGCTCAATACCTGAAATTAATTTAGTTTGAAAATAAATAAAATCACGGTTCATATAATGTATGGTAGATTCCATTGGAAGAGCATTTGCAATTTGACGGACGATGCTAGGGGATAAATGTCGTTTTATATTACAATCAATCTTGATATTGTTTATATCCAAAGTTACTTTGAGATTTGAAATAAATGTCAAATTAATCACTTTGTGTTAATATTGGAATATATAACCGCTTTTCAATTCATTAATAGTTGTCCAAAGCTGAAGAACCAAGCTTGATTGGAGAGATCTCAGAAGATGAGGAAGTAGATCAAGTAGTGGAAAAAGCAATAGAAAATTTCCGTAAAATCATGGAGAATGAATTATCAGGTCTAGATACAACAAAGTTGGAAGAGAAAATAACTGCAATGCGAGAACGTAAAGTTATAGAAACAAATACAGTACATGAGATTCAAGAGATTGACATTAATGATAAAAGTGTAAATAAAACAGGAATTCCTACACTTACACGATTTGAAAAAGCAAGAATCATGGGAGCAAGAGCACTCCAATTATCACTAGGAGCACCACCATTCATATCAATACCAAAGACAGCAAGAATATCACTAGACATTGCAATGGAAGAGTTGGAACAACGTGTAATACCTATTACAATACGTAGAGTATTTCCAAATGGTGATTTTCAAAATATTCCACTAGATAAATTTGCAAAAAATTAATCAAAAGTGTATAAATACTATAAAGAATTAAACAACACATGGGTGTTATTGGCAAGGGTATGAAATGTAGTGTAGTTGAATGTGAAGAAGATGCCGTCAAATCATTAAATACTAAAAGAGTAGAGGAGTCAGGTTTGCGTGTCAAGGGTGGTAAAAAATCAGTGTTGTGTAAAATACATTATAAAGAATGGAAAAAGGAGACAAAGCAAGATAGAGAATTAGAACGATCACGTTTTGATAAATTTTAATATCTATTTATCATTCAATTTACTGGCCAAGTCGTAATCGTCATTTAATAAATCATAAAATTTGTCACCAGATTTGAAATAGTCTTGTTTTAACGTATCGTATAGTGAATCTAGACTTTTGTATAGTCTTTTTGGACGTCTAGGTTTCTGTGTCGCAAGTACGTATAGTACAAGAATCGGAAATGCAATTGTTGCATCAGAATATACAGTAATCATACCTTGATGAGGATCTTTGACCTTGCCCCAACTCTTTCCTTCTTGAAGAGTGGCGCCTGACAATCCACCAGTATCCGGACGTGCATCAGTTATTTGTATGATATAATCCTGACCACCGTTATTACGTCGCAGTATCTGATCCAACATTGGACCTGTTTGCTGACTNGTATTCTTTGGAACACCACCACCCAACTCTACGATAGCAGATTTTTTGGAGCTGTGTAAAATTGCAGCTTGCTGCAATATCTCTTTAACAAAATCCAAAGAATATGGTTTTCCACGCAAATAATGAACTGCCAAATTTAAAGCCAATGAAGAGTCCTTGAGGGTAGAGATGAATACTGGAACATCATATTCGAATGCAGATGCCACAAAACTTTTTTCAGGGTTTGGAGATTTTTCTTTATTTATTTTACCAATTCTATTACAAAATTCAGCAGTTGTAAATGGTGTATTTGGAAAACCATCACCAAACATCTTTTGTATTATTTGATCTTCAACTTCTAGGGTTTCATAAAATTTGATATATACATCTCTAATTCGTACAATTTCATTGGTGTATAATTTAGAATCATCTACATTAAAGTGCCCTTGTTTTACAGGTAGATTCCAAGCAAAATGATCTTCATGATACACATTAGCACCAGTAGTTATGAACCAGTCTACAAATCCTTTCTCAATTAATGTCTTAAATATTCCTCCAAATCCAACTGGAGTCAAGGCCCCAGACACTGCAAGACATATGGTAGCATCTTGAGATATCATCTCGGCGTATAATTTTGCAGCGTTACCTAGTTGTCTTCCATTGAACCCCATCTTGACATATGATTCCACAAGACCCTTAATCGTCATATCCGAATCTAATTTTATGTGTGGTATGTCACGACCTTGAAATTGATGTTTATCCATAATTACAATAGAAATTAGATATTAAATAATTCTTCGATAATTATGAGAAAATTATACAAATTCAATCTAAAATTTATTAAACGTGCAGAATGCGACATAATTATGCCAGTAGATCCAGTTTGCGGTATAGAATTAGACAAGGACGCTGCAGTTGTTCACAGTCACGAGGACAAGGAGTATTATTTTTGCTGCGACGGATGCAGAAAAATATTTATCAAAAAACCACGAAAATGGAAAAAATAATTAATAATAAATAACTAAATTGGCCACGCTCCACACATACGACAAAACATACCATTGTCAGGAATTGAATAATTGCAAAAAGGGCACGACTTTACATCACTATTAATTATTGGTGGATTATTATTTTGACAGTAAATCTCATAATAGTAGAGAGATTCTTTGCTCTGAATACGGATATGATCATTGTTTAATATCTTGGTTTTTTTAGATTCAAATTCCTCATTACTGGTATGTTGTTCAAAATAATTAGTAATATTAGATGTTCCAGAACCATCTTGCATCGCAGTCTTTTCGCGCCACAGTATAGAGTCGGGAATTTTCCCATCAAATGTTTCCCTCAATATCCATTTTCCAAACTTTTTACCAGAGTGATATTGTATTTTTTCATCAATAGGTAATTGTTTAGCAAACTGTACAACGTCTGGATCTAAAAATGGAGACTCTAGTGTTATGTTTAACGCCTTACTCAATTCTATTGAAGTGTATTTCATATTTTTCCATATTCGTTCAAGAATAAGTGAAAGTTCAGGTTTAGTTTTATGTTGCATAAAATTATAGCCGGCAAATAATTCATCTGCACCGTCACCGGTCACCATGCTAGTAATATTGGATTTTTTAGCAACACAAAGAGCAAGATAAATTACAATCGAATTTCTAATTTCAATATTGTTAAAATTTTTCAATATCAAGATACACTGATGTATAGCATCCAATATTTCAGGCATGGTCACAGATGTTACCACGAGTGGCAAATCAAATTTTTCAGATAAAAGTTTGCAGAATGGTAAATCAGGGGAATGATAATCTTGTGTGGTTATTGCAATGGCACTAGATATTTTATTCTGCAGATAAAACGACAATATCGAGCTGTCAAGACCACCGGATAAGGCAATAGAGGATGCACTACACCTATCCGTTGCACGATGCAGCAAGTCGTATAATACCTCAGAGTAGCCCAATATGATTTTATCATTGTCATGTTATATTAGATCAAAGATTCATATCAAATAATTTTAAGAGTGAAATTTGTATATCCCCACACAGAGTATCTTTATTCAGTGTAATTTTGAGATTACGAATATTTATGTATGATATGTGGTATTAATTTAGTAAAATTTAGATAAATTTTTTAGCATTAAATTATCAAGTCATTCATGAAGTATCTCTATTATATCATGCCAGTAATTGCTGGTATACTCGGTGGTGTATTAATCACTACACAGATAACAGATTCAGACGATACAGGATTTCAATTATCGGCTCAACAATTAATTAAAAACGGCTCACCCATCATGGGGGATAAAGACGCACCAATCACAATTTTAGAGTGGGGAGATTATCAGTGTACATATTGTGTTAGATTTCACTCTACAACACTAGATGAAATAAAATCAGAGTATATTGAAACGGGCAAAGTACGTTTAGTGTTTAAAGATTTTCCATTAAATGGTGAGCAGTCTTTACAAGCTGCAATTGCAACACATTGCGCAGATGAGCAAGACGCATACTGGGCGTATCATGATAAATTGTATAATAATTGGGGTGGTGAGAGAACAGGTTGGTTCACAGAAGAGGTGTTGAGAGAATTTGCAGTAGAGTTGAGTTTAGATGAAAGACAATTCAACACATGCTTGAAACAAGAAAAGTATAAAGAAGACATTTTACAAATGCAGGTTCTTGCAAGTGAATTAGGTATTAATGGAACACCTTCATTTTTAATATTTACAGACAAACATATCATAAATATACACGGTAGTCAGCCTTTTGAGGTATTTGACAAATCAATTACAGAACTACTTGCAAGGAAATGATTATTTATACTAAAAAAAACTATTAAACATTATGAAAGATGCAAAGTCAGTTAAATTATACAGGATTAGAAAGGTACTTGCCGAACTGACTCAAAAATCTGGTTCGGGTACAGAATTAATTACAGTATACATACCCAAGGGAAAGCAGTTACACGAAATTATCACAATTCTCAAAGAGGAGCAGGGAACAGCAGACAATATCAAATCAGACATTACAAGAACGCATGTTGTAGATTCTTTGGGCAAAGTAGTTCAGAGATTAAAATTATACAAAAAGACACCAGAACGTGGTCTAGTGATATTCTGCGGTGCCCTCGCACCAAAGGAAGGCGGACCCATAGGAAATGAGGTGGTTAGAATATTTGAGATAGATCCACCCAAAGAGTTGAAAACGTTTTTGTATAGATGTGATGATCATTTCCACGTAGATATTCTAAAAGATATGCTGCAAGATGATAACAGTATCGGAATTTTAGCGATTGATGCAAAAGATGCAGGATGGGGTCTACTACGTGGTGATAAAATAGAAGTATTGGCATCTACAGGCTCCGGTGTTGCAGGAAAACACAGGCAGGGAGGTCAATCAGCTAAGAGATTCCAGAAACTACGTGAGATGGAGTTGACATATTATTTTAATCGTGTTGCAAAGACAACAAAGGAATATTTTATAGATATTCACAAAGTAAAGGGACTCATAGTATCAGGTCCGGGACCCACAAAGGAGGATTTTGTCAATAATAATTATTTAGAATATAGACTACAAGATATGATTCTATCAGTAATTGATGCGTCATACGCAGGGTCTGAGGGAATACGAGAGGCGTTTGACAAGTCAAAAGACGTCTTGGTAAATTTTAGATTGGTAGAGGAGAAGGTATTGGTAGAGAAATTATTTCAAAAGATAAACACTCAATCAGGACTCGGAGCGTATGGGTTGGATGAGGTGATAGAACTATTAATGAATAATGTCACAGACATAGTTTTAGTTACAGATAAAATTGATAAAAACCGAATTGAGATGACGTGTAACAAGTGTAAGGGTGTAGAGAGTGCAATTGTTAAACAAAATGAAACCATCAAGAAACAGGCAGATATGAAAGCGGCTAGTTGTCCAAAGTGTAAATCTAGCGATTTGTCATTTATTATTACAGATATAATTGATTACATCTCTCTACATGCCGCAGAGAGAGGTGTTACAGTAGAGGTCATATCTGGAAAATCAGAGTATGGAGTCATGTTGGAGAGTTTGGGATCAGTTGGTGCAATATTGAGATACAATCCAATGCATTCAAAATAAAATTACAATGACAACTTTATTTTATCTGCCAACATATCCAACTCTGCTCGATTCCCTATAGTTCTTTTTGTCCAAACAGCTCCTGTGCTTGCATATCGTGGAATCAGATGTACATGAACATGTGGAACTATCTGTCGTGCAACACGACCATTATTTTGAGCAACGTTAAAACCACTAGCGCCGGTAACGGATATTATTTTCTTTCCAAGTACAGATACCAACGCAAATAATTCTCCCACATCCTTAGGAGTCATATCTGTAATCATTTCATGATGATGAATTGGGATGACTAGACAGTGACCTACATCTATTGGATATCAATCAAGAAACGCACAGTGTGTATCGTCACGATAAATAATACTAGATTCGGCCTTTGCACTCAAGATATCACAAAAGATACATGCCATATACAGAATCATAACACTAGATAGTATTAGATATTTTGTATGTATCCACGCTCTTTACGTCTTGATTTATAAAACAAGATGAATTCGATTCACATTATAGGTTATGAAGATTGGGTAAGAAAAGAAGAGAGGAGAGAGTAGTAAAGCGTGAAACCTTTGCATCCAAACAGCAACACCAAAAGAAAAAAAATACACTAATGGCATTAGGCGTACTGGCCATAGTAGCAAGTATAGTTGTGTATGCATCATACATTTTTGTTACAACAGAGGGAACAGCAATAGGTGCACCTCCCAACGCCGGATCACTTGGAGATGAACACGAACACGCATCAATGCTTACCATGATACACGGGGATAGATTTGATTATGCATCACCTGCATTTCAAGTAAAGACAACATGGATACACTTTGAGCGTCAAGATGGCGCAACAGTACACAGACACGCATCAGGCGTAGATTTGGCATATCTATTCAATTCATTAAGCATTGGACTTGACAAGGAATGTTTCATATTCCCAGATGGTAAACAGTTTTGTACCAATGATGATTACTCGTTAAAATTTTACATAAATCATAAACTAGTCCCAGACATAACAGAGTACGTAATTCAAGAAAATGATAGAATTCTAATATCATATGGTGGGGATACAGAAGAGCAGATCAACGAACAATTGACGTTGCTTGATGCTCAGCCAATACTCAGTTAGAATTATTCATTATCATTAAGACTAAATTATAGGTATACAAATTCTCTCTAGTATGTCAATATCAAGTAGAAATGTGGTGCAGGGAGTATCTCGTGCCCCACACAGAGCAATGTACAAAGCTATGGGTCTGACAGACGATGATCTAGAGAAATTATTTGTGGGTGTATGTCATACTGGAAACGAGTCTACACCTTGTAATATCCATCTACCACAACTAGCACAGAGTGCAAAACAGGGAGTGACAAATTCAGGTCTAACACCGAGGATATTCTCAACAATAGCGGTAAGTGATGGAATAGCAATGGGGCATGAAGGAATGAAATCATCATTGATATCACGTGAAATTATTGCAGATTCCATAGAAATTATGATGAGAGCACATCAGTATGATGGGTTGGTTGGAATCGCAGGATGTGATAAAAGCCTCCCAGGAACTATGATGGCAATGGCACGATTAAACCTACCATCTGTATTTGTTTATGGTGGTACAATAATGCCAGGAATGTTACAAGACAAAGAGTTGACCATAGTTGATGTGTATGAGGCAGTAGGATCATTTGATTCAGGAAAGATCACATTAGAAGAGTTGAAAGATATTGAAAATACCGCATGTCCTGCAGAGGGATCTTGTGGTGGAATGTTTACGGCAAATACAATGGCATCAATTTCCGAGACAATAGGTCTTGCATTACCTGGAAGTTCTAGTCCACCAGCACAAGATAGCAGACGAGATAAAATGGTGTACGAATCTGGTTTTGCAGTTGCTAATTTAATTACAAATGGTATAAAGCCACACGACATTTTGAGTTTTGAGGCATTTGAGAATGCAATTACCATCCTCAATGCAATTGGCGGTTCTACTAATGCAATTCTACACTTGTTGGCATTGGCACATGAATCAGGAATAGAATTAACGTATGATGATTTTGAGCGTATACGAAGAAAGACACCACATTTGGCAGATATGAAACCAGGTGGCAATTATGTAATGAACTCACTTGATAGTATTGGAGGAATTCCCCTAGTGCTAAAACGACTATTATCAAAGGGATTAATCCATGGTAATTGTATCACTGTCACAGGTAAAACGATTAAAGAGAATCTAGAGAGCATGAACATTCAAGAGACAGAAACAAAAATTGTAAGAAATATTGACAATCCATTACACCCACAAGGCACAGCTGTGATTTTACACGGTTCTCTTGCTCCAAAGGGAGCTGTGATAAAGACAGCAGGTGTAGACATGACAGAATTTACAGGTAGTGCAGTTGTATTTGACAGAGAAGAGTTTGCGTTTGACGCAGCATCAAAAGGTGAGATTGAAGAGGGTAGTGTCATTGTTATCAGATATGAAGGACCACGTGGAGGTCCCGGTATGAGAGAGATGTTGGCAACGACAGCTGCGATTGTTGGACAAGGATTAGGTAAAAAAGTTGCAATGGTAACAGACGGACGATTTTCTGGTGGCACACGTGGGTTTATGGTAGGGCATGTATCCCCTGAAGCATTTAATGGCGGTCCAATAGCATTAATTAAAAATGGAGATAAAATTAGTATAAACATAACAAATAATTCTTTAGATTTGCATGTACTGCAAGAAGAGTTGGAGAAGAGACGTAAAAATTGGACATGTCCTAAACCAAACTATACAACCGGAGCTCTTGCAAAATATGCAGCACTGGTAAATTCAGCAGATAAAGGTGCCACTACACAACCAGTTTAGGATGCATATCACAGAGAAATATCAGATCATCTAGGTGAGAGACTGGGGTTAAAGTGTGACCATCATTTACACCCATACCACATACATGACATTTAAGCGACATTGTCTTTGTCATGCCAAAAGACTGACCTTGACGAATTGGTAGCGGATTAATCTGTATTACCTCAGATATATAACGAGTCATGCTGATGCATAGAATAACGGTTATTTAAAAGTACCGTACTTTATGGTACATTAATGTACAATTCATAAGGATTTTCTAAATCCACGTATGAAACGAGTCATGGTATGCTCTATCATATTTGCAGGAGTTTTTTGAGTTAATTTTACAAGTGCGCTACCAATTATTATAGCATCAGCACCAAATGAGACGTACCTTGACGCATCAGAGGGAGTACGAATTCCAAATCCAACTCCAAGCGGAATTATATTAAAAGATATTTTACAAGCATGTGCTATTGCCTTTGGCGTATACTTTGGTATATTTTTTCTAATTCCAGTAGTACCATAGACTGCCACCATATATAAAAATCCAGTAGATAATTTTGCAATTTTTTTTATTCGAGTTGCAGGTGTGTTTGGTGAGATTAGAAATATTGTGTCACATTTGAATTTTTTTGCAGTTTTCAAATAAAGATCAGATTCCTCAATAGGCAAATCTGGAATTATGAATCCATCAATTCCTGCTCTCGCTGCACGACTAATTGTTTTTTCAAATCCATTTTTGTAAAAGATGTTAGAGTATGTCATTAGTACTAGAGGAACGTCAGTGAATTTTCTAATTGCACGTACCATGTCGAAAAATTTATTCAAAGAAAATCCAGAGTTGATAGATGTCAGACTTGCGTTTTGAATTACAGGACCGTCGGCTAGAGGATCAGAGAATGGGAATCCTAATTCAATAATGTCTGCTCCCCCTTTGAGCATGCCTTTTACTGCAGAGATTGTAGAGCGAGTATTTGGAAATCCGGCCATCACATAGGTTACAAGAACCTTGGTGTTCTTTTGTCGTGCCTGTGAGAATACAGAGTCAATTTTTGTCATGAAAAATACCTCGTACCAAATCCACATCCTTGTCACCACGTCCGGACAGAGTAATCACTACAGACTCGGATCTCTTCATGTTAGATGCGATCTTGATTCCTTCGGCTACAGCATGAGCAGACTCGAGTGCAGGAATTATGCCCTCTGTGCGCGATAAAGTAATGAACGCATTTAACGCATCCTTGTCTTTTACAGCGACATACTTTACACGTCCTGACTCTTTAAACTGAGCGTGTTGTGGTCCTACCGCAGGATAGTCAAGACCTGCAGCTATACTATGAGTAGTAGATACCTGACCGGCAGAGTCCTGAAGCAAGTATGTCAACATTCCATGTAAAATTCCAGGAGTTCCAAAAGAAAGTGTCGCAGAGTGGAGTCCAGTCTTCAGACCACTACCTGCAGCCTCTACACCAAACATTTTTGCACTAGAATTTAACAGGGGGTAAAATGTACCAATTGCATTTGATCCTCCACCAACACATGCAACTACACCATCAATAGATTTATTATTCTTTTTCATTTGAGATTTGATTTCTTTGCCGATCACACTTTGGAAATTTCTCACCATTGTCGGATACGGATGTGGTCCCACAGCAGAACCCAACAAATAATGTGTATTAGTAATATTTGCAATCCAATCACGAATAGCCTCATTGATTGCGTCTTTTAGTGTCTGCGAACCAATCTTGACAGATTGTACCTTGGAGCCTAAAAGTTCCATACGATAAACATTTAGTCGTTGTCTCTGCGTATCCTCATACCCCATGTAGACAAGACAGGGCAGTTTGAGCGCAGAGCATGCCATAGCAGTTGCTACACCATGCTGTCCTGCACCGGTTTCAGCAATGATACGTTTTTTATTCATCTTTTTCACTAATAGTGCTTGACCGATAGCATTGTTTATCTTGTGAGCTCCTCCGTGTAGTAGATCTTCACGTTTTAGATATATTCGAGCACCGCCGACTTTGTCAGTAAGGTTTTTTGCAAGGTATAATGGTGTGGGGCGTCCTGCATACTGTGTTAAATAATAATTAAACTCTTTTTGAAATTTCTTGTCACCCCAATGTTTGTTAAATCCTCTCTCAAGTTCATCAAGTGCAGGAAGCAGAGTTTCAGGAACAAACTGTCCACCGAATTTTCCAAATTTACCTTTCAAAATGATTTCACCAATCTCTCAACACTTGCTTGTATATCATTACTAATCATTATACTAGAGCCGACAAGAAATGCGTCAGAGCCGCATTGACGTAACTGTAGTATATCAGAGGAAGACTCAATACCACTTTCAGATATTATGGGACATGATTTCTCAAAGTTTTTCAACAATTTACAACTAGTATTCAAGTCTATTAACATATTATCAAGATTACGATTATTAATTCCAATTAAATCAGTTCCAGTCTTAGATGCACGATTCAACTCTTGTTCTGTGTGTACCTCAAGTAATACTAGTAATCCCAAACTATGAGCATAATTAATTAAATCGTCTTGTCCTGATACAAGATTTGAGTCAAATATGCCCTGAATGAGTAGTATTATGTCTGCCCCCATTTTGTGTGCAGCGTCAATTTGTACTCTATTAATAATGATATCCTTCATGAGTAATGGAGCATTTACAGCCTGTCTTACTTTGATGAAATACTCTGGTGATCCATTAAACAGATGAGGTTGTGTGAGGACAGATATTGCACTAGCTCCTCCCTGAATCATTAATTTTGCAATCTCAGTAGGATTCTGACTCTGTCGAAGAGTGCCTCTAGACGGAGATGCAAATTTAATCTCAGTAATTAATACAGGGTAATCACTGGATTGAATTATTTCTAAAATGTTTTGTGATGATTTTGTCAGATGCTCATCAATACGATAAATATTATCATCAATTGCTTTTTTAGAATTTTCAACTAGTGTAGCTGAGTATGCCAGTCATGTGACATCCAACTTTTGTTTACAGCCTGTTTTTTTCATAAAATCTAAAAGAAGTTTTTCAGATTTTCCACTATTCATTACATCTAATGCCAAATCCAGACCCTCTTGTATATTACTAGCAATTCCCGAGACAGCAAGACCGGCTGCAGCATTAAGAGTTATAGTGTCAGTCATCCCCCTAGTCCCTGTACCTTTAACACCATTGATAAATTTAGAGATTGCGTCAGTGAAGGAAGTCACACTCAATTCGCTCAGAGTGGATCGTCTCAGACCCAAGTTTTCAGGAATGATATCCTGATTAGTTTTAGAGTCGCGTGTTTGAAACGAAATCTTACCAGTGTCACAAGATGATAATTCATCCATACCGTTAGATGATATTATAGTCATGATTCGATTCGCTCCACGATTAATTAATAGTGGGGGAAGAGAGTGTAGATATTTTTCTGCCGAGACTCCAATCACTTGATTCTTTACTCTTGCAGGATTGCACAACGGTCCTAGTATGTTAAAGATGGTTCTATGAGGGATTTGACGTCTTGCAATGGCTACATGTTTCATGGAAGAGTGAAATGTGGGTGCAAACATAAAGCACAAATGTGTCTCTTGTAGGAAATCAGAAACATACAAGGCATTCCCAGATAGATTATAATTTAACCACTCAAAGATATCTGCACTTCCAGCATAACTGCTAGAGCGATTTCCATGTTTTGCAACAATAGCACCTGCGCTAGCAGCTACAAAGGATGCAGCAGTAGATATGTTAAACGTGTTCAGTCCATCACCGCCTGTACCACACATGTCAATAACAGAATTATCTTTCAGAGGAACCGGAACACAGAAAGAGTCTATAGAGTCTAGCATCCCAAGTATCTCAGCATCTGTTTCACCCTTGGCATAGAGATTTGTCATGAAATCCACATTTTGAGATGTTGTATTCTTTCCTTGTAGAATATTATTCATAGCTTTGACGGCTTGATTGTATGTGAGATCATGTTTGTCTTTTAATATGGATGAGAATTTTTCAGTCATCTATTCTTCACCAGTTTTATAAAATTCTCCAAGATTTTTTTACCTTGTGGAGTCATTATGGATTCAGGATGAAATTGTACACCATAAATAGGATATTCTTTGTGATGAATAGCCATAACTTCACTGTCATCACATGCAATAGCAGTCACATCAATACAATCAGGTATGGTGGTTTTCTCACCCACAAGTGAATGATACCTAGTGGCAGAGAAGGGATTTGGGATATCGCAGAATAGTACATCAGGGGTATATTCAATCATACTTGTTTTTCCATGTCGTACACATGCAGCATTGGTAACTTTGCCACCATACGCATGAATAATTCCCTGATGTCCAAGACAAATTCCTAAAATTGGTTTTGTCGGACCCAATTCCTTTATCACATCAAGACATATTCCAAAATATCGCTTGTTTGTAGGAGTTCCAGGACCGGGGGATATCACTATGGCATCATAATTTCCTTGTTTGATTTGTTGCAGTGTGATGGCATCATTCCTAATAACATCAGATTCTACACCCAAATCTCCTAAATATTGAGCAACATTGTACACAAAAGAGTCGTAATTATCTATGATTAAAAATTTCATAGACTCGCCTCCCTCAAAGACTGTAGCATCGCCTCAACTTTATTTATGGTCTCTTGAAATTCATTTTCAGGTACGGAATCTGACACAATACCGGCACCGGCTTGAACATATCCATCATCCTTGTTTAAAAACATACTTCGTATTGCAATTGCAAAGTCACAGCACCCAGTATATGAAAAATATCCAATAGCTCCGGCGTATGGACCACGTGTTTGTGGTTCCAACTCGTCAATTATTTCCATAGCACGTATTTTAGGAGAACCAGAGACTGTACCTGCAGGAAAAATTGATTTGAATGCGTCATACATGTCAAATTTTGAAGATATTGTTCCCATCACATGTGTGACCATGTGCTGAACATGACTAAATTTTTTAATTGACATCATACTAGGTATTTTCACTGTTCCATATTTGCATACTTTGCCTATATCATTTCGTCCCAAATCAACTAGCATGGTATGTTCTGCAAGTTCTTTTTCATCATGTAACATATTATTTGCAGAGGATTCATCAGTGATATGATCACCTGTTACTGCTCGTGTTCCTGCAATAGGGAATGTCTCAACTGTGTCATCTGTAATTCGTACAAGCATTTCAGGTGATGCACCAAGTATTGTCCTAGAGTCATTTTTAAGATGATACATGTATGGAGAGGGGTTAATTCTCCTCATGGTATCATACACTTGCATATGATCCCCTCGTACTTTGAATGAGTGCCTTCTAGACAACACCACTTGGAATATGTCACCGGCGTAGATGTAGTCTTTGGCCTTTGTCACCATCTTCTCAAATGTATCTTTATTCATGTTTGGTGTAATGTCAGATACGGAGAATTTAGTAGTAGCAGATTTAGTTTTTTTAAATTTATCAAACCTATTATCAGAATAATAAAAATAAAATGGTTTGTCTAATTTTTTATCATAAATTATACCATCGTCATAAATTCCAAATTCTAACAATGGCTCTTGATTTTTATGAGAAGACACAACATCGCCGAATAATGAGATTGCCTCATAATTTATGACTCCAACTGCTCCACCAAGGTATCGATGATTACTTTGCTTCTGTAGTGTATTGTCAGCAAGTAGTTTACGAATTTCAACTAGTGGATCGTCAGTATGTATGGTTTGACTAGTTCCATCACGATTACGCATAATCATATGATCAGCATAACACGAAACCACAATTTTTGGATCAAAACCCATTATACTAATTTCAGCAAGTGATCCTGGACCACTTAGTGATTCGAAGAGAAAGGAGTGAGAGTAATTCGGAGAGATACTTTGGTACAGTTCAAAACGATCGGCATCAGCTGATGTGAATAATATGTGGGGGTTGGCCAAAGGTATTCACCCATAATTTTATAATTAAAAATTGCTATAAAAACATAATGTATGTAGATTCTGTGAAATTATCGAGGGATAATTATGTATCATCATAGATGATTCTTCAAAACTCGTATGGTTTCACAAGGGTGTTCAGTTAGAGTGGTGGAATTTTGAACCATGAATTTCAAAATCTATGAATTCACATCATTAGCCTATGTTGCCTAATTCCTTTTTTAATCAACGCAGATTTTGAAACGTTTTTTATTTTCTGGGCGTTCAAAAAATGATTAATATATCAGATTTGAGCCTTATCCATACAAGTGTCAATTCTACCACACACATTTTTTTTACCATCTTTAAATCTATCTCTACATATCTTACAGTTTTTGAAAATTCTTCCAATTCGTCTAATCTGTTTATGAGATGAGAAGTAATAGATTCGTCAAGTCGTTTGTAAAGTCTTCCTCGGTATCTCTTTCTATATATTGTGAAGATGCGCCTAGTGCATTTTTTTGTTTCAAATGGAGTTTCTTATCTTCAACAATATACTCTGAAATTATATTACAAAATTAAAAGAGATGAAAGAAGAAAAACATGTTGATTATAAATTAATTTTTACTTGATTATAAATTTAGAGAAAATAAAATCAATTAATGAACCTATGAGTTTGTTACTGCAATTACTATTCAGAGAAAATGTTGAGATCTTGGATAAATTGTCAAACATCAATCCATCTACCAATTATTTTTATTGTGCTAATGATAAATTTAATAATTATAAACAGAATATTGGTGTTAGTGGTTTCGGAGCTGGTTTAGAAACGGGTTAACATGTTGATGATTTTATAATATCTGTATGTACTAAATGTAAATATAGTATCCTTATAAAACCTGATTATTGGTCATAGTATTTTAATTAATATTTTATGATTAGTTTAAAAAATAATTAAATTTAAAAAAATAAATATTGAGATGAGTTTATTCACTATAAATATTTTGGATTCTGTTTATAACAAAGTAATTTCATATTATGATGTTGTTGAAAAATAAACCAATATTCATTGCAATAATTACACTATCTATAATCACTGTAACTGCAGTTATCGCTTTAGAAGAATCCATTTCTGTCTCTGATAGAGTGGAGACAGAAGGTATTCCAGTTACATCTAACGATGAACCCATCACTTCATCATTTTCAAGTTATGCTGGGATGGGTGTTTTAACTCTCACACTTTCTAATCTCCCCACATTAGGGGAAACAGCTGAAGTTGTCTTAGTTGCTAATAATACTTCAGGATCATCTGCTCAAGCATCAATTTTTGTTGGTGGTGTGTCTTTAAGTGAACACTTTGAAGTTCTAAATCTCCCATCAAATATTCAATCAACTAATTATAGTGGATATTTTAGCATAGAACCAATACCACATGATTTACAACCAAATGAAATATTAACCATGAATTGGACTATAAGAGCTGTAAAAGAGGGTGAAGTCTGAAATCTATGGCATCGGTCTAACTGATACTGATACAATTCGATTAGTTATTGGTGCAGAAGAAACACTACTCAAAGAAGATTTTGACAGATTATATCCTCCACAAAGACAAGGTTCTCCTCCACAAGGTGATTATTCTAATCATTCTACACGTGATGAAGATCCAAATGAAGTGGTAGATAACTCTGTAGTTGTGATAATAACAGATGATCAAATTAGAGAACAAATAGAACTAATTAGTGAAGAAATAGAACAAATGGGATATGATGATGATGATGTGATACATGAGATACTTGTTATGCTCAAAGAACTCCTTGCAAATTCAACATCTACTGAAGATTCAGATTTAGAAAAATAATCTTTCTTGGATTCAATACTACCAAAGGCCTATGCATCCACCTCTCCAACTTTTGCTTTACATGGAACAATAACTAATATCAATTCACCTTATGATCCTGACAGTGAAACAAGTGTTTATGATTTAATGGTGTGTGCAGTAGATAGAAAACCTCTCTAGTAATGGTAGTTTTACTACTCTTCATTTTGTAAATGGAAATGATGCTTGCACAAGAACTTTCGAGTCTGGACTCTATTATATTGAAAATATTGTAAATGATGATCCAAATGATACTACCGGGGCAGATGTGTATCTTTTGTATAAGACCCCCAACATCTTTATCATTTGAGGACAACTTTGATGATTTAGACAATTGGTCAAAATCCGGTTATGATTGATGGAGTGTTGTCTCTTCCTGGGGTGAGGATTTACCAAAAGGTGAAACTAGCTTTATTGCTGCAAACAACTCTGATATTAAATGCATCCTGAACTAGCGAGACCATTGACTTGTCCTCTCTCGATCTGCAACTCTAGAGGTGTCACAATTTGTGGATAGTTCATTGGATAGAGGTGAATACCTATCCATTGAGGTGTATAATGGAAGTTGGACTGAAATTGCAAAGTGGGGTGCAGATAACAGTCAGAATACAGATGTCTGGGAATCTGAATCTATAAACATCTCAAGATATCTAGATGATAACTTTGAGATAAAAATCAAAACTTTACAAAGTAGTAGTGAAGATACAGAAATGGACTATATTCGAATAACCTCATAGGAGTATTTGTTTTTGTTGAAAAAATATGGGTATAAAGTTTAACATATTAATATTAACATATGTTCCTATATCTAAATTTTACACGATCCCTCGATACCTTCACAGCACCTGTATGCATACACTTCAACATTAGACACATTTCATAATTTTTGTTCCTAAAATGATACAAATGTTCTAAGTTTAGAATAGAATTAAAACGATTCTCTAAATTAAATCATATTCACTTATGAAATTATAACTGTAGACTTGGTTAAATCAAAATAAAAATAGTTCTTTTATATCTACAATTTTGTATATTAAAAATATGAATATGTTTTGAGTTAGATTCAAAATTTTATTTCATTTTATATTAAATTTCAAACAAGTTTTTTAAACATATTAATTATTTGTTTCACTTTCAAGATTTTTACACTGCGTATTTAAATCCTATACCTAGTAACTGAAAAAGTTTTAAAAAGTAGGCATGAATTTCAAATGAAACTAGATGTAACTTTATAGGTATGAATAACTACATACTAGTAAGTAGTGCGGGTCGCACTATGAGAGAATATGTTAAATGGGGGGTTCCTCGTTACGTATTCTTGATTATTTTTGCTAAGGAAATTCTTTGATTCCAAAACCATTTACCTTGTTTTGTTCTCCTTTTCTAAATTTATTATAAATTTTATTCCAGTATGGGTTAAATTTTTCAGTACCAGTTTTGTGCTTAAATGTACAGTATGCTATGGCATCTGCAATTTGTATTCCTTCTACCCCTGCAGAATTTACAAATATCGGATTTTTAATTATGTGATTTATATCTTGCCAAATAGAACCTCTTTTTCTCAAACCATTTACAGTGTCAAATGCAACTTTTTGTTGCTTACTTGTACTTTTATCAATTTTTATTATTCCCCCTTCATCTGTTTTATCACTACATTCTATGTATTTGTCATATCTTTCAACAAGATATATCAAAGTTGTATTGAAAATATCCCATGTAGGATATTCATTTTTAAATAATTCTTTACGAATAATCACCGAAATAGTTGTAATGTTCATATTGGCAATGGTGTCATATAATTTATCCAAGAGATTATATTTTATTTCCTTACTTATGTTGGTAAATTCTTCTCTGCTTTTGAAAATATCATGTGTGTGAATTTCTGCATCAATATATTTCTCAACAAAATTATCTATTTTATATTGACAAATAGCATTCTTTATGTGTTTAACGTTATTTTTATGGACAATAACTCCTGATAAGATATACAATTCTGACTGATCTTTATAACTAGTTGTACCTGAATCATCTACATACATTATATACATAGTAAGAATATTTGGTAATGTTATTAATTTATTTGTACATTTGCAAGAGATGGATCCATCTATGATATCATAGTGCACCACTTACTATACACTATTTCCATACTCTGTCTAATTATCTATGACTATTTCTTCTAACACATTGTCAAATTAATAGATGTTAGACACAGTATAGATTTGAAATTTAGATTTATAAACCAGTCCAATAATTTCAAGCATTACTTTTTCTAATTCATATATAATATTCAATAATTTTAGACATCAAGTCAAAAAATCAGATACCATTACATCTATACTAACACAGTAAATTCCACATAGGATATCACATCAGTACACAAATCATACTTTTAGAATCTTCTTTATCAAAAGTAGTATAGTTGTCGGATTTGCTTTGCCGTTAGACTCCTTCATGACTTTACCAACTAGAAAATTTATGGCCTGAGGATTATTAATCACAGAGTCTTTAATCTCTGGTTGCCGTTTCAATATATCATTAATTATTTTTTCAATGGAATCGTCCTGAATGGTCCCACCCAGATTCAAATTTGAAATTATATCATCCAAGTCTGTACCCTGTTCAATCATTACAGATATTGCTTTTTTGGCAGAAGGTCTCGTAATATCTTTGCGCTCAAGTGCGGTTAATAGAGAGGCCAAATGGGCAGGTGTTAGTTTAGAGTTGCCTTGTGCCTCTTTGCTATTCAATAATCCCATCAAGTCAGTGGTGATAAGATTTGCCAAGTCTTTGGCGTTCTGAGGAGTGCACGCCTCATCAAATAATTCATAAAAATATCTTTCAGTGACAAGTATGTTAGATACTTGAGAGTTAATCCCATATTCTTGAATGTAGCGTTCGCGTCGCGTCTCAAAGTTTTCAGGAGTCATCTTTTTAATATCATCAAGTAATTTCTTACTCAAAACAACCCACGGAATGTCATTCTCAAGAAAATAGCGATAATCAAGATCAAGCTCTTTGGAGCGAGAAGGTATAGTAATTTTCCTGCGATCATCCCAGTGACGAGTCTCTTGATCAATTTTATTATCATTACCAATCAAAGTGTTCTGTCGAGTAATTTCATAATTTAATGCCTTCTCTAATTCATGAAAAGAGCCGACATTTTTGATTTCAACTTTGGCACCGCCAGGAACTGACACATTTCCATCTACACGCATGGCACCTTCCAAAGTAGGATCAGAGACTTGGAGATTTTTTAAAATTTCAGATAATGTGTTTAAAAATTGCCGTGTTTGTGCTGGGCTCTTAAAATCAGGCTCAGTTACAATTTCAACTAGTGCAATACCAGATCTGTTATAATCGACCATTGGGACTTTGGTGTTCTCAGACGCCCCCTCATATACCAGTCTGCCAGGGTCTTCTTCTAATTGTATACGAGTAATTCGTATCTTGCCGTCAATGTCTATACTGCCATCAACACCAATGCTAGTATCACCGTAGACATTGAGTTGGGTAATTTGATAATTTTTTGGCAGATTTGGATAAAAATAATTTTTACGAAAAAATGCAATCTTTTCCGGTATCTTGCAGTGTAGAGATTGGGCAATAGAGATGGCAAATTTTATCGCCTCTTTATTGAGTAGTGGTAATGTGCCAGGATGTCCAAGACAGATGGGGCAAGTATTCATATTTGCAGTGAAATTCAGATACTCAGAACTGCAGGGGCAAAATAATTTACTATTCAGACTAGTAAGTTGGCAGTGAATCTCCAGACCAATCTTTGTCATGATTTATTCACCTTTGAAATTTTTTCAAGAGCTTTTGCAGCACATAGTAGAGATTTGTCTTTACCGTGTGGCGCCATAATTTGTATTCCAATTGGAAGAGAGTCTGCAGATAGCGCAAACGGTACTGATATTGCAGGGCATCCACTCAAGTTTGCAAGAACAGTGGTCAAATCAATTGAAAATAATGCAATTGGATTATCAATTTTTGCCCCAATACGAAATGGCAAAATTGGAACCGTTGGAGATATTAGAAAATCTACGTCTTTAAAAATTTGCTCAGTCTCTTGAATTAGTGCTGTTTTTACCTTGAGTGCCTTGAGGAAATATTTTCCTGCGTGTCCGGCAGAGGGTACAAATCCACCTAGAATCATTCGTCGTGTGACTTCGGGTCCAAACTGTTTTCTTGCCTGTGAAATATAGGAATTAAACTCAAACCCTCTAGAGTCAAAATCATAACCATATCGAATATTATCAAATCTTGCAAGATTACTAGCAGCTTCAGTAGATGTAATGGTGTAATAGGCAGCGACAGAGTATTTTAGCATGTCAATATTAACATCGCTAGAGATTGCCCCCATATTCTCTAGACCCGATACTGCCTCAGAGGTTGCAGATTCCACTTCTTTATCAAACTTTAAACTTGAATCATTATTTATTATTCCAAACTTTTTGCCCTCAACTCCAAGATCAATCCCATCCAAATAATTCTCAGATTCAAAGCCTATCGTGGTGTTATCATTACTGTCATGGCCAGAAATAATTTCAAGTAGAAACGCTGTATCATCAACTGTCCTAGTCATAGGACCGATCTGCTCAATACTATTGGCATATGATACAAGACCGAATCTACTAATCAGACCATATGTCGGTTTATACCCTACAATGGAGCAAAAACTCGCAGGGTTCCTTACAGAGCCACCGGTATCTGAACCCAAAGATGCTAAACACATATTTGCACTTACAGCAACTGCACAACCCCCAGAGGAGCCACCAGGGACACAATCAATATTCCACGGATTTTTACTAGGACCATAAGCGCTAAACTCAGTTGTGATTCCCATTGCAAATTCATCCATGTTTGGACCACCAACAAGTGTAGCATCTTCATTTTTCAATCGACTAATCACAGTAGCATCATAGGGCGCGATATAGTCTTTGAGAATTTTAGAGCCACAGGTTACAGGGTTGTTCTGAACACAGATGTTATCTTTAATTGATATTGGTAATCCCAGACACTTGCCTGCTGTACCGGATTGAATTTTACGATTTATCTTTTTTGCATGATTAATTATATCATCATAAATATGCACATATGCGTGTAGTGTGTCATCACGTCGCTTAATTTCATCCATGGTTTGTGATACAAATTCCTCAGAGGTAAATTCACCATTAATAACATCAGAGATGTATTGTGAAATTGAGATGTCAAGATTCATCATATCATCTTTGGGGCACGTACAAATCCATTCTCTAGTGTTTTAATTGATTCTCTCATATCAGTATTATGTGAAATAAATATATCATCACGTAATTTATCAAAATCAACATCTACAAGATCAAGGTTAACATGAGATACATTAGCATCATCAAGTGTATCAAAATAAGAGATCATCTTTTGGATTTTTTCAAGGTGGGCGTCGTAATCATCTATGTCAATCTTCATCAAATTTGCAACACGTTTAATTTCTTCAGTGGTAATCATATCTATCACGGAGTAAGTCTGTCAACATCCCTAGGGTATAGTGTTACATCTCTGATATTAGTAGTATTTGTAAGTGCCATTAGTAATCGCTCAAGACCAATTCCACAGCCAGCGTGTGGTGGCACACCAAAATCAAACGCAGATAAATGATACTGAAATGATTCAGTCTTTAACCCCTTGTTTGTCATTCGTTGTTTCAATTCATCTGAATCAAATATCCTAGAGCTGCCAGAAGACAATTCAAGATCACCATACATCAAATCAAAGGATTCAGAGATATTTTCATCCGAATCACTACTCTTAACATAGAAAGGTTTTGGACCAAGTGGCCAATCTTTGATAAAATAGAAACCTTTCAACCCAATCTTTTGTAAAAGAGAAGGATATAGATTATCTCCAAACTCTAGTGTTTTTCCACTAGTGCGAATCTTGTCAATCAACTCTGTGTAAGAGTATCGAGGGATGATATCAGGTATTACAACGGGGGCAATCTTTGACTCAGAATTAGCCTTGAGATATAGATTAACAGCATCAGCAGATGTGCGTATTATACCCTCTACTCTAACCATGATATTATTGTAATCAACATACGCCTCTTCAAGATCAATAGATATTGCCTCAGATAGATGTCTGTTTGTCCTAGATGCCTCGGCTCTAAATATTGGTGCAATTTCAAAGACTTTCTCAAAACTCATTACAAGTTGTTCCTTGTAAAGTTGTGGACTCTGTGCAAGGAATGCAGGTTTGTTGTAATAAAATATAGAAAATAATGCAGAACCACCCTCTGTTGCACTAGATATTATCTTTGGGGTATTAGTCTCTATAAATTGTTGATCGTAAAAATAGTTGCGTATGTTTTTCAAAACCAGACTACGTATGTTAAAGATGTCTAGTAGTACATTACGTCGGAGATTTATAGAGCGCACCTCTAGTCTAGTATCTATATTTTTGATATCCTGAGCAAACGGTTCAAAGGGTGGAATTTTTTTGGATTCTGAAAAGATTAAAACGTCTTGAGGTACTAGTTCTATACCGTTGGGAGCTTTGGGGGATTTTACAACTGTACCTACAATTCCAACCGAGGTATGTACTTTGAGTGTAGATAATTTTTCAAATAAATCCGCAGAGCATGAATCTTTTTTACAAACTATTTGAATGGTTCCATTTTTATCTTTTAGTGTTAAAAAAGAGATATTCCCATGACCCCGTACGCTGACGACCCAACCCATAACAGTCACAGCACCTGTAGCAGAGAATAATTCATCTGAATAGTGTGTTCTACGAGAGTTTGATAATGCGTTCAACAAAAATAGTAAACAAGTGTATGTATATTATTTTTTATATGTGTGTAGATGACTACAGGGTTATCCTCATTTAAATAGTAGAGTAGAATTTGCCAAAGTGTGGAGTATCTAACTAAATATCCTAAAAATTTAAAGTTTACAGATGGAAATCATGGTAATATTACCATTGATTCAAAGGCAGAAGTGGAGACATTATTTCTAATAGTAAGAAATAGCATTGATGAAATAAAACGCATATTTGTCAAAGAGGGTATGACTACTGTAAAATTCGAACACATCTTGCCATCACAGATTGGTCATGGTTGGTCACTGAAAATGAAAAAACCGTGGGAGATGCATGTGCGATTATTTGACTTGAAAAAGGGCATGGTAGCAATACAAGCTGAAGTTGAGGTATCAAGAGATTATTTACAACATTTATTCTCACAAAGAACTCCAGTAATTTATGAGATAGAAGATTTACTAAAGAAACATCAGATAGATTATCAAATATGGAATAATAGAATAAAAAAATATGTACACACAATATTCGATAATTATAAAATAATGTTAAAGACTCCTAGTATGCCAGTGTTTGCATGGAAACCAATGTTGTTTGTAATAACGACAGTAGGTTCCATTTATTTATGGAAGTATATAAATACAATTTAACATTTTAACAAAAACATAATTTACAACATCACACACTGTTTTAAATTATCTGCATTTGTCAAATTCTTCAGCATAATTTTGAGATACACCTGCAGCTTCCATCGAGTCAACTGCCATCTCACATGGATTTCTCGTCTCAACGTAACCTTCCGGGGTAGGTTCACAAACATCCCCTATGAGAGAGTATCCGGAACGACAGGGAGATTTGTATGGTGATAGTTCTGAGGGTCCAGTAGACATTCCACCTCCGATGAGGCACTCAAAATCACACTGAGGGTTAATAGATGTAAAAATTACTACAAGAAATACTGCGATAATTATTGCTGATAATAAAATTATTTTAGGTTTTGACGATTTATTCATCAATTACTAATAATTTATAACGGGTATATAAAAAGTTCGAGATTTGGTTCTGTGTAGTTAGTGGGTCTTATTCAGGTTGTTGCGTTAGTGTGTGGTATTAGGAATTATATTATATTTTGATATTTAGTCATTTATGACAGAGTGTACAAGGTGTGGTCATGATTTAAGGAGACACTCTATAACAAATGATGGATTTGTTGATGTATTTGAAAATAATGAAATGATCGGACAACTTCCAACCAGAACATGTGTAGATTGTGGTTGTGAACTTGTTAATTGACACGAATTACAGCGAAATCATAGTTTTCTCATAACATTATAAATTGGTAAGTTCAAAAAGTTAAATTATTATTTTATGGAAGCATTTTGGATTAACACTTTCCACTTATTCTTACTATCTATGATGATTCCTACCGATTCACTAGGAGTTAACCCGTTAAGAGCCAAATGTTTTCTAGTGAAATTATAATATATGTGATAACCATCAATAACAGAACTGTCTTTTTTCTTCAAACCTCTAAATGTTTGTTCTCTATCTCTGAATGATCCATTGAATCGTTTCATTTTGTTATTTTGTTTATCGCCTTTAAGATGTATGTGTCTAGTGTGTAAAGTCTTTTTACCAAATACTTTCTTACTTGATTTCATGTATGTAGGAAGTCCATCTGTAATGAAGTGTTTAGGGTTTTTATTCCCTGCAACCTGTTTAGTCATTTCTAATAAATGATCCGCATTATGTTAAAATTTAGTATCTGCTAAATCTTTGGCAATCCAAAATCTAGTATCATCACAAATTGAGACAAATAGATATTTTTGTTTTCCACTAACATTCACCCATACTTCATCTGCTCTAACCCAAGTTGATAATCTAGGTGTTATATTTTTTAGATATTTAGATATGGATTTAGAATATTTTACTACCAATTATAGATCGTTTTGTATGATACATCAGTTCCCAACATCTCATAGTGATCGGCTATTTTTCTTACACTCATACCTGAAAAATACATCTGTAAAGCACCATTAATTACAGTATCATCATAACGCATGGCTTCAAAACCAACGTTTAGAGCAAATCGTTTTGTACAATCTTTACATTGTTATTTTTGAATATTACATGTTTTATTTTTTCTAATTCCTCTTTTTATGAAATTGCCTGAATCACAATATTTGCATAGTTTGAAATCATCTCTATTCATTATTTTGAATTTCTTTGAGAAACTGTTTTGCATTATTCTAGTTTTGATAACGTGAATGTGCTTACAGTCAGATCCCTTGAACGTATGATCAGGACAAGTACACCTCAGGCTAAATTTTGAAGAATAAACATTATACCATATGTTTGAATCGTGTTGTGATCTAACTCTATACTTACCGAGTTCGTACATTTCTGCACGGTGTTATTGTATCATTAGTTGAGCGTTTTGCTGTCTACGATTCATCATTATTACTATCAAATATAGTAAAAGGCAATATTAATATTACTATTATTAATAGTAAAAAAGTAATCTTTATGTGAAGATAAAATTAAACAATAGGTATGGAAGTAATAACTAGAGTAATAAACAATAAATCATATTTTTATCTTTCTTATTATGATAAAGATACTCAAAAAATGGTAAACTCTTACTGTGGTCAAACTAATGATCCTAAAGCAATTATCAAAGCATATGGTTCTCGATTGTCAGTACTTCAATCTCAACAAAAAGATTTGAGCGTTGAAATAAAAAAATGTTATGATATAATAAATAATGTGTCTAGATCTAAAGTTTCAGTTGAACTCAAAAACGAGGTTTAATTTATCATGACATCAAATAAATTTCTAATTTTATTGTTAGGAACAATGAACGAAATAAGAACTATTACGCGTATACAAAAAATGGCATTTCTGTGTGATAAGATATTATTTAAGAATACACCACATTATACAGATTGGAAACCATATTTTTATGGGCCATATAGCGAAAAACTCGCTGAAGATATTAAATATTATGAGTCAAAGGATCAGCGTTTAATTAAGGGTAAACTAGTTGAAGAAACATTCGCTAATATTGTAACAAGATATTCTTTGACCATTAAAGGTCGTAGTGAATTTTCTAAACTATTAATAGATTTTACTGAACAAATTAAAATAAAGGAATTATTACAAGTTTACCAATCACATGAAACGAATGACAAATTACTGAAATTTGTTTATGAGCGTTATCCTGAGTATACGACTAACAGTGTGATTAAAAAGAAGCTATTTGAATAATCATGGTAGAGTCTCATTTTTTAAGTCACGGCATATTTGAATTATTGGCAGCGGGTATAACTGTCTTAGGTATACTTCTAGCACTTGATAATCGTGTGGTGTCTAATTATGATGAGATAACAAAGAATGTACGATGGCGTTTAAACTTACTTTATGAGGGTACTGAATTAAAAATTATAAACACCGATGAAAATGTTGAAAAAATTAGATTGTATCATGTTGATATAATTAGATTAGAAAAAGGTGTAATAGATTACAAATACAAGCATATGTTGATAACAATCTGTGGAATAGGCATCATGTTTGCATATGGTATTGCTTTACTTATTGAAGAATTTAATTATAGTTTTTTTATTTCGGTAATAATAATTATGAGTGGCATGCTTCCTACAATAATTCATTTATTAATACATAGACAAACATTAGTCAAGGTTTTATCATTTTTGGGTGATGATGACCTTCAATATGTAGAACTGGAGGAGTATATGAAGAAGAATAAAGAGGAAGGGAATTCTGCGTAATGTAAAATTGTAATAATATCAGTTCATATCTAACACCATATAATTCAACTAATCTTAAAAAAACCCACTAACTACACAGAACCCGTAATTTAATAGTGTTTCAAAAAGAGTTGAATTGGAATGATATAATAATTTAATGTGTAATTAATGTGGACATATTTATTGTATTATTTTTTACCACCTCCCCATGATTCTTTTTAATTTTTTCAGACTCTTTTCAGAGCCAATATCGCGTCGGTACTCTAATTTACCTTTGACGTGTGTGTCAATAGCCTTGTTTATTCGAGATGAGGCATCCTCAATGGTATCTGAAACAACACTAAATGCAACAACTCGTGATTTCTTCAAGGTCTCATACATGTGTGGTCCTGTTTTGATGCAGGATGCAAAGAATATCTTTACACCAAGGTCAGTTATGGCTTTTTCATTTATAGTGAAAGAAATTATATCACTACTCTCATCCGGATATTCTTTTGCAACTAAATATTTGGTAACACTAGCTTTTTTGAGAAAAGAGATAGCATCTTCAGATAGTGTCTTGTTCCAAAGATGTATTATTAATTTAGAGAAAGATTCGTCAAGAATACTGAGAATATTCAACCCTTCAGGATCACCAAAGCGTCCATTAAATTCCATAAACTTTATACCATTTTGTGTTTTGAAAAACCCACCATTCAGAACACCATTGAATAGTAGATTTTTTGATTTTATTTCATCAATGATTCTCTGCATTATGAGTTTACAATCATCCAAATCCTTGTCGCTCATAAACGGGAGTTTCCCATCTGAATCAGTAAAGCATCCCATACCTCCGGTTCCTGCCCCCATGTCATCCTCATGTCGAAATGGATAGTCGTAAGTTGCAGGGGAGACTATGAGGTGTTTGCCATCAGTAATCCCCATAATGGTAAACTCTATGCCTTGCAGTTTTTCGATCAGCAAAACTTTTTCATCTCGGTCTGTTTTCTTGAGAAGAGAAGAAGCATAATTAATGCAATCCTGATATGTCGATAAATGCTCAGGCATTACCTTTACACCTTTACCACCGGTGAGCCCCTGTGGCTTTACTACTATGTCAAGCCCTTTTGATTCAAATTCAGATATCGCATCTTTTAAAGAGTCAGTATTTGAAATAATCTTGTAAAAAGGTGTAAATTCTGGACATACTTTTTGCATCATTTGGATGGAATAGATTTTATCCCATTCAATGCGTGTCGCTTTTTTGTTCCCNCCAATGGCTTTAAAATTATTTTCCAGTAAAATATCAACAACACCATTAGCCAAGGGCTGGTCGGCACTCACAAAAGTATAATCAATGGCATGCTCTTTTACAAAATTCAAAACTACACATGGGTCACTAGAATCAGCAACCAAGTACGTCCCACCTGATTCTTCAACACAGTGTGTGATGAGTGGGTTTTTGTGACTGATAACTGCATACAACTGTATGTTTTCTTTTACAAGTCTTTGAGCAAAGGCGCTTTCACGTCCTCCGCTTCCTACAATGAGAAATTTATCTCTGACCATAATAATGAGTGTTTTTTGGATTCTTAAAAATATATGTTGGTATTACATTGTGTAAACTGGGCAGATTTACACTAATTCAAAATTTCCAATAATTACACATGACATATTTTCACACAAGATATAATTAAATCACTATACAAATCAATGCATGGATTTCATGTTGGAAGAAGAATTAATTGATTTAATTACACCATGTCTTGCAGAATCAAAACCGCAAGATTTAGAGGAGAAAAAGAAGAGAATAACAGAGATTGGCAATGAGATTTATCAAGATGGTGGAGCAGATGCGTTGGAAAACTTTTTTTTCTCATTAGAGAATAGAATTCAAGGAGAGATTGGCAAATCACCAAAGGAATTTAGAAAACTTTGGAATGGTATAGACGATAAATGGAATTATTAATCACAGAGTTATTCTATAGTAATCCCATCGTTCTGGATCAAATTTTGTTACAAATTCTGCAGCCTCATAACCTACTTCTTTCTTTTCAATATCACTTCTCAATCCAAAACTAGTAAGAAAAACATATTCTTTAGAGCTTGCCTGCAAAATAAACATATTTCTCATGGCAGTTCCACGAAATCCCCAATACCCTTTGCCCATTATTATTGGTTCAAGAAATATTGTATTTCTTAATCCATTATTGACATCATTGAGTTCCTGTTTGAATTTATACTCTTCAAGTGGACCACCCTTGGCAAATCCAACAACCTCTCCCTTGGGTCCGCCAACTCTAAATGTATTAATTATGAAATTATCATTACGTACAGAATTTTCAAAGTTTTCCTTGTCAAATTGTAATGGTAGTGGAAGTTCGTCATAAAGAGATTTCAAAGTAGTTATAAAATCATCATCAGTACGTGTATTCATCTGCTCAATGACAGGTTGCATCTTTAGACTCTCATAGATATGATCTGCCTGTATTGCAATCTCTTTACGCCGAAGTGATATGAATGACTGTACCGTGCCCATAAAATTCCTACGCATAGGCTTTGGAAGAGATTTTAAAATCTCTTGAGATAGTCGTTCGTCTAAAAGAGTCTCAAAATAAGAGACAAATCTACGCACGGTCCACATTAAATTCCATCCAAGAGAATGTGTGTTCATCTTTGCACGCCTCATAGAGTGGTTAAAATCACTCATGGCATACGTGCTTATTCGATCTGTCAAAGATAACATATTTCCCAATAGTAAAACATGTTTTTTTTGTTCTGCATTAGTTATATTTGATTTTTTAAAAAAACCTTCTATTAATGACAGGGCATCAACTTTATTTTTTCCACTCCACGGATATGTTGTACGTAAAATCAATATACTAATTACATTAACATCAATTGAACCCTGATCAAGATATTTAATCATTGTATCATCAGTAGACACGAATTGTAAAACAGCGTATTCGTGTGGTTTGTCTATATTTTTACTAGGATCAAAATCATGTAAAAGTGCAGATACATACAAGTGTTTTAATTCATGTTTTGTAACTTTTCCTTCTTGATATTTTTTCAACATTGCTAAAAGTGTAACGTATGTCACTTCTAATTCATGATCAATATTATGATATCCATAATAATCTACACCCATATCATTGTCATTGAATAATTTTATGGTATAATCTAACATGTCTACAAAGCACGATTCCTCAATGTTACAATTTTGTAAAAGAGATATAATTTTAGGACGAAGTGGGTGTGCCTCTATGGATGATCTCATTATACAACTGAAAAGATATGGATTTTAAATACTCTTACTAACATAGATATAGTAGACGATTCTAGTGGGGGGTTGTATCCTTTGTATGGCAATTACAGTCGCACAAATATGTAGAGTGTTGATTCTTACAGTCCAAGCACTCATAGTGGCGATGTTCTTCACATGCAGAGCATATCATAAGTATACAACATCATACAAGTTTTTAATTTTTTGTATTCAAATGTGTAGATATGCTCGAATTGAAAAAAATCTAGACATATGGAATAACAAATTAATCTATATAAACAGATTCAAGTAGCAGAATCATGGGATTTAAGCGCTATATTGTGAAGCGTATGGTAACAATATTCATCATACTAATAATTACCATATTCATCACAGTATCGCTAGTTGGCTCTAGTATGGATATAATACTAAAGCAGGGCATAGCAACAAATGTCAGAACAGAAGTTGTAGCATCGGTTACCAGTTCGTCAATGTCATCTGATGAATTAGATGAATTGATCAATGACAACATACAACAACGAATAAAAACTTTAGGATTGGATAATCCATGGTACTCTCCACAACGCTTAGGAGAATCTATGTATAAAATTCTAATACTAGATTTTGGAAGATCCATGTTTCTAACTAGCGATAGTGGATCATCAAAAGTGCTTGACATAATAATTGAAAAGTTACCTCGAACTATATTATTATTTACCACAGCTACAATAATAATTGGAATAATAGGAATATTTCTTGGCGCATACGCTGCAAACAAAACTAATTCTATGATAGATAAAATCACATCTACATTTGCAGTAATCAGCACTAGTTTTCCAGTATGGTGGGTAGGAATATTATTAATTTTTGTATTTTCTTTTGTATATCAAATATTCCCATCACGTGCAACACCAACAGTACCTGTAGATGACCCATATTACATTTTTAATTTATTATATCATATCACACTTCCAGTAATTACTATTGTACTCATAGGATTTGGAGCATGGGCGTATTTGGTTAGAAATTTCATGGTAGGAATAATGCAAGAGGACTATATACTCTCAAAGAAGATAATTGGGATAAAAAAGAGGGACATTATTTACAAACATGCACTAAGAAATGCTGCTCCTCCAATAATTACCATTCTTGCCCTAAGTCTTTCCGGTTCACTAGGAGGCTCTATAATTACAGAGGCAGTGTTTGATTGGCCAGGAATGGGACGGCTATACTTTGATGCAATAACAGTGCTAGATTTGCCAATAATAGTTGCTACAACGTATGTTTTGACAGCGTTGTTCCTTGTGAGCATACTGATTACAGACTTGTTGTATGGATACTTTGATCCGAGAATAAAGACAGGAGTAGAGGAATGAATATCTGGAGTCAGATGATTAAATCAAAGACTGGTTTTGTCGGTTTTGTAATGTTATCCATACTAGTTGGACTATCAATCTTTGTCTTTGCATACATTCCAGATGAAACAACAAGGCAGTGGAACAATGTTGAGTATTGGATAAATCTGCCCAAAGCTGCGGTGCCAGCATGGATAAACTGGTTTATTACAGAAAAAATTCCCGAACATCAAATTTTAAGAGCAGTAGAGGTGAAGAGTAGTAATTCTGAGAACATAAAGATATCATCAGAGAGGTTTCTGCTAGACTACAAATATGATGCACCGTTGAGTGATTTCATCTACGAATATACCATACAGTACTCTGGTGCTCCAATACTACAACTAACTATACAAGGGCCAGACGGTGTAACTACATTGTTAAAATCAGTATCACTACCATACGGAATAAATTCCACATATACTAATAGAATATTTTCAACTGATGAATCATTGCGTAAAAATATTCAACTACAATCAATGAATAGGAATTCTAAAGAAGTTACAATACAAGATATATTTTTAAAAGATGGCAAAACCATTCAAGGAAATTTTATATTTACAACAAATATGTATGGTGTACAAGATTCGTCTTTTGAATTTGTTGAATCTAGACTAATAATTGGAGGCAAAGTGTATGGAGTGATGGGAACCGATGAATTACGCAGAGATTTGGCCATAGGATTACTTTGGGGAACACCGCTTGCGCTGCTAATTGGGATTACGGTAGCAGTAGGCTCGGTAGTTTTAGGATTATTTTATGGAATTTATGCAGGCTACAAAAAGGGTCGAACAGATGAAGTTATGATGAGATTTAATGATGTAATTTACGCATTACCTGTATTACCGTTTCTCATAATACTAGCAGTTACAATTAGTAGCAGCATATTTCTAATAATGATATTTTTACTCATATTCGGATGGGTTGGGGTGGCCAAAGTGTCTAGAAGCATCACATTACAAGTTAGAAACAGAGGATTTGTACTCGCATCTAAAAATATGGGACAGCGAGATTTTAAAATTATTTTCAAGCACATAGTTCCACAACTATTACCATACGCATTTGCAAGTATTGCAATATCTGTACCAGCTGCAATAACAACAGAGGCAGGACTCAGCTTTTTAGGATTAGGAGATCCAACATTTCCCACATGGGGCAACATACTGCATGATGCAAATATTTACGGAGCTGCAATTAGAGGAATGTGGTGGTGGATTGTGCCACCAGGGGTCATGATTGCAATCACAGGGTTGGCATTTGTGTTTATTGGAAACGCAATGGATAAAATTTTAAATCCAAAAAGAGAGACTAAAAGTCTGCGCGTTTCATTTTAGAACCACATCGTGGACAGGAACTGCCTTTGAATCTGTTGTGACATACAAGACAAGAGTATTGAATACCACTACTAGATCCACGTGGGTTAAATCCAAAAAATCCATCACTATTAGTATTAGTACTATAACTACTTCCACCACGAAGTCTACTCATATACTGACGTCTTAACAAGAGTGGAAATACTATAAAGATTGCAAGAGCAGCTCCAAGTCCATATGGAAATGGAAGAATTATTTGCAGACCGATGCTAATTGCCAAAGACGCAAATAGAAAAATTAGATATGATTTATAATTTATCATCAATACTCATTTAGTTAAAATCCATATAAAGTTTTCAAAAATATAACCACAGTATTTTAACTAAATGAGTATTACAACTTGAAATGATAAACAACATTAGGGCAGATGCCATTCAGGCTATGATGTAAAGCAGGAAATTACAATACTGATAGTGGTATCGATTTACCCTCACTGTCCCAAGCAAAGATATCATCATTTTCATATGGAAATTGGACGATTAATGAGACAAGACCAAAAAAGTTATTCAAATCCGTGAGTGAGGGTTTGGCCGAACCACTTGGATGAGAGTGAACCATTCCCACATAGCTCAAATCAAATGGAAGAAAAGAGTGTGGAAAACCTGCAAAGGTAGGTCCAGAATGGGAAAAGGGTGGGATTACTAGACCATCAATGTTTATGGCGCCTTTTTTTGATTTACCTCGAAGGATCAATACTCCTTCATTTGGATGATTCATTTTACAAAAAGAGAGAATACTATCACGGGTTGTAAGAGTTAGTATGACTGTACGTTGATATTTCGATTTTCCAAACAATAAACCAAGGTGTGTGTAATTAATTATATATCTTTTCAAAATCCTACTTTGAAGAACGCTCCAAAGTATAATTAATCGGAGATATCTTATTCAAAGATGTGCCAATACCTTTAAAAGTTCTCTCATACTGTTCTTGTAAATCATGTTGCTCTTGTGTCATGGTGACAGTTCGATCTTGGAGATGTCGATAGTTAAGTTCCAAGGATTTCAAATCAGATATGGTAGGGGTCAAATCCGCAGGACAGGATCCATTTACAAGATTGGTGATTTTTTCAATTTCAGTATTTACACTCAATACTTTGGAAGAGAATGATGCCAACATTTCAGTGGTCGCATCGATTTGAGTAAGAGATTTCGACACATCCTTTACAGATACAGAACCAGACTCTACACCCTTGCGTACTGTTTGAAGTAATATTATGATAGAGTCGGTATTTTTTGGAATTAAGATCTGAATAGGATCATCGACCAGTTTAACATACATACGTTTTTGTACATCATCGAATATAGAATCAGCAGTAAATTTAGCAAGTGGGCGTGAGATTTTGGTAAATTGTGAATTAATCTCACCTTTTAAACGATTTCGAACAGTGTTGATATCCACTAGTTGTTTTTGCGCATTGGTGTAATCAGCATACTGAGAGGTTTCTTTAATCTGTGAAATTTTTTCTTTTGTAGATTGTATGTTATCAACAAAGTTTAAAGTACTTTTATTGGCAGCATCCATTTTAGATAGAATATTAGATAATTCTTGTGACATTTCATTTATGCTAGTTAGAGATTCTTTTATGTGATCTATTGTAAGGTGTAAATTATTGTGCGTAGAGATTACATTGGCAATATCTGAACCGGATTTAGTTATTTCAGATAATGTAATTTTTAATTTAGTAGCATGTTTCTTTGCAAAGATATGAATGATTCTAGTTTGCCGTCCTAGTACATAGCCAAGATGTTTCATGGTTGTTGAGATTATTTTATCTAGTGCAACTATATCATCAAAGTTGTTTATATCAGGTAATTTTATGGTGGTATCACGTTGTATAGTTTCAACAACTTGTTTTTTTCCACGTGTGATAAGCGTATGAAGATGATGATCAGAGTCGTCTTCATCAAAATTTGCTTTGTCAAGAGATTCTCCAAGATCTTTTACAATTTTCAAGTTTTTTTTAATTATATTTAACGCAGATTTTGTAAGATTAAGTGATATTTTATCTTGTGTAGATTGAATATCATGTATTATTTTCAGTATGTCATCAAGATGAATCGTTCGAGATTCCTGAGTCGGTTCATGTGTTTTACCCCAACCAAATACCATTGATACACTACATAAGATATGAGATTAAATGTATTAGGAAGAGGTGACTAGGGGAATTATGCAACATACAGGAATGGTAAGGGTATCGAGAAATTGTAGAGACTCACAAAAGGCATGGGAGGTCATATCACAGATTGATAGTATGCCAAAATGGGCAGTTGGGGTAAAGAAGACCACAATTACGTCTATGGCAAAAAAATTGGGCGGTACAAGAAAGATTACACTTGGAGATGACATAATAGTTGAACGAATTGTTGGTTGGAGGAGCAGAGAATATTTATCATATATTGCACTAGAAGGATTGCCTGTTGATTGGTATCATGCAACTATGAGTGTTGGGAGTGTTTTGAGATGGGAATCATATTTTGGAAGTAGTAATATGTCAGATGAAAAATTTGAGGAATTTAAAAAGAAATAGAGATCATTTTATTCAGATTCGCTTAAAAACATTACATCATTATTTTAATGATGTATAATATATGAGTAAATCTATTATGAGTCATGGGACAAAATTTAATTATACAGTCGTGATGAGTAATTTATGAGCGATACAAGATTTACAATGCTTGGAATTGGTCTGATATTTGCAGGATTTATAATATTTGGAATATTCGGTGGGTATTATTCAAGTGCCACAATACAAGAGCAGGCGTTTGGTGATTGTTTTGATTATTCTACAGATACACCAATAAAAATAGAGTGCTCCGATATACTGAATTACAAAATTGGATTTTTTATTCTAGTAAGTATAATAATTACGCTCGGGGTAATCTCTTTAATCAAAGGTATACGAGGTAGATGGGATCAGGATGTAAAATCAGCAGACATGGTCGGTCCAAAATAATTCATATTTTACATCGAATGTTAAATGTGTCAAAAGTATGATTTATGGAGATTTTAGCAATACTGTGAGGGCTATTAGAGGGAGAAGATTCAGCAATCTTTATCAAATAATTATAGGCGGCACGTTTGAATTTTTGAACATTCACTTTGTCTTCATGTAATAGAGTACTAGTTGTTATCATGTAGATGTTAAAGTAGTACAGACAATGAATAGTTTTAGATTTTGGAAGGAACAATTTCATCAAATCCATGGTAGAAACTATTTTTGAGATTTTATTAAAAATCTGTTTTGGGTTTTGATTTGGTTTACGAGAATATGTCATGACCGTCTTTTCAAATATAGAATCCAAAGTTATTGCAACAGAATAATTTTTACAGGTTTTATATATGCAAAACATAGCTGATTTGGTAGGCAGGAACACGTTTTGGATCATTTTTGGATTTAAAATTTTTTAAATGAGATAAAATCTTTGTATATGTAGATATAGCTTCTACTATGAGAAATTTTGGTAATTGGAGTTTATGACATGTCAATTCAAATGGAACGTATAAACTAAACATAGGAGAACGTGTTTGACGTTCAAATATTTTAGCTGAATAAGGATTTTTGAGTATGGATTTAAGATCAGTATTATTCATTTTCAATGTATGAAAACCAGATGTTGATTCTTCAATGAGTGCTGGATCATGAACAATTACACTACCTTGTACCTTACCACAAAGACGACACACCTGCTCTCCATGATACTCTATAGTCTTACACTTGTGTAAATCAACAGAATCAATTTCACATGATAAAGATTTTTTTGAATCAGAAAGAGGCATTAGATAAATCACCAATACACCTAAAATTTAGTAGTATAACCTTGCAAATAGGCATCATTTGATGGAATCTGTGAAGGAATTGAGTGTACAGACTCTTGAGTTATAGAATTCAGAATAGTATCATGATAATTTGAGTCATCTAAATAATTAATTGTGTAATTAGAAGAAAGGCTAGAATGGTTCAAAAGTGTATATTCATACAGTGGGTATTCAGTGTTTATGTCATGTGGATTATACGCAATGGCATATATTGGAAATGGTAAATTGGGATCAAGCCAAAACATAGAATGTGTTGCTAAATCTAAATCTAATTGATAATAACCATCAGTCATATGATTACCTCGAATATGTTTTGAAACAACAATATCAACGTCACCGAATGGAGAATCTACAGTACCAAAAGAGTTACCTACGTTAAGGGATTTAGGAGAGGAAGGAGTTGCAAAATTATTTAGATATAGTATAGTGTTTTGTATAGAAAATCCATATAATCTGTCTTTTATTAAAAGAGTTTTAAATGTACCAGTTTCAGAAAAAGTAAACAATAAACTGTTTGAAATATTTGAGTCAGACTCTACATCACCTAAAATTAACAGGGAGTCATCATCGTATCGTACCAATACATCTAAAACAAGTTCGTAGCAATATGGAATGGTATTAGGTACATCGAATGTATAGTCACATATACGATAGTGGTATGTATCTCCAACATTCAAATTCATCCCCAAATACCATTGAGAATTTGTATGAAAATCATATGCGTCATCTAGTAGACTTGAATAAGAACCATATACGGATATAGAGCAGATAAATATCAAAAGAAATCCAAAAATCTTAAACAACGAGACTTGTTGTTCATTTTCATATAAAAGCCACATAACAATTATTACTAATAATATGATAATTTAGGCACAATACCAATAAATCATAATTTCAGCAAATTTACATAAGAATTTGAAGAGTTGGTATAAAATATTTTAAAAAAAGACTCAATAGTAATTTTATAGATATTTTACACATTGTATAAAAAATTATCGTTTGATGGAAATGCCAAAGGTATTGCCTGGATTATAGACACAAGTAACAAGGTTTTGAAACAGAATAGGGCTCATCCAGACATTTATCTGAATCAACTAGAAGATTTACAATCAAAATATGTTGCATTACACATTGGAATATTTTGGGGAATTGGTGTATTTGCAATAAAAGACACAGAGAATGTAGAGATTGCAATTCACTCAAAGATAATGCATCAGCAGATAACCAGAGGAGGTAAAGTAGATACATTTATTGAAAAACGTTTAGGGTTCATCACGGGATTAATTCAGCAGAGAAAATTAAATATAATTTACAAGTATACAAAGCAAGAAAACCCAGCTACAAAATTATTAGAATTAATATAAAATAATTCCAATATCTAACAAATTTGTATTGGTAGGGCCAAGTTTGATCAAACCACCGTACTTTTCAAAAAATGTACTAGAGTCATTATTTTTCAAAAAAGTAGCAATGTCATCATTTTTTACATTCTCAACAAGTGCACCGGCATATTTTGTATTCCCATCAATACCATCAGTTCCCACAGAGCCGAAGATCAGTTTTTTAGGATTATTTTGTACAAGGTGCAATAAATGCAAAACCAACTGCTGATTTCGCCCACCTAGACCATTACCAGATTTGCGCACCGTAGGCTCGCCACCAAATATGAGACAGGATTTCTCAGACTCATCAAAGGAGTCTAGTATGAATGATGCACAATTCTCCACATCATCATATATCGACAGAATATTACTAGTATATCCTAAATTCTTGGCACATGCATTCATGGCATCTAGACAATCCTGATTAGATAATAGTATGATGTGCGGTATGGTAGTAGATTTACTAGTCTCTGGAATTTGTCCAGATGCCCCATCAAGAAAATGTCGAGTTATATCAGGATAGTCATCTTGCAGATGATATTTTTGTAGTATAGATATGGCGTCAGAAAATGTGGTAGAGTCAAAATACGTACAGCCCGAAGATATAACAGTGAGATCGTTATTTTGCACATCAGATAAAACAAGAGATATCAGCTTTGCACGTAAATTTTCAACCATTTTTCCACCTTTGATTGCAGATAGATGTTTTCGTACACAATTTAATTCGTGAATATTTGCACCTAGATCTGATAAATTATTTATAATTGTAGATTTATTTTTTAAACTAGTTCCAAAAGGAAGGCACAGTAAAGAAGAACCCCCACCAGATATTAAAAATAACACTAGATCGTTAGGTGAACGTTGTTTTAGAAAACTCAAAACATGTTTTGCAGCATATATACTATTTTCACTAGGAGTTGGATGATCTGCATACAATATATCATATTTAGAAGAATTCAGATTGTGATTATACCCTGATGGTAATATTACAACACCACCCCTTACACTGAAAAGTTTACCAACTGATTCAGTCATGATTACTGATGCTTTACCATATGCAACGATATAGATGGGATCAGACTCATCAAAGGTGTTTAGATGTTTTTTAATTATATCATCAAGATTAGTAACACTCATGCCTGCTTGAATTATTTGTATAGCGTCATTAATCTTGGAATTTGTGTGTGAGAGATGATGTTTCATGATATTGTATAATCATTCTGCTATAAGAGAAGATTCAGAGTGGTCATATGATATCAGACGATATTGTTGCCTGTCTCAAAAAAATAATCTAGGGAATAATCTATTGATGTCACGCATTTTTCAAAATCAAATGTTCTTTATATAGGTCATCAGTATAATGATGATATATCGCCTTTTATCATCATTATAATGATGATATATCGCCTTTTATCATCATTATAATGATGACCTATATATGCAAGATCTGTCTAAATAGCTATTTTGTTAAATGTCTATAAAACATACTTTCATACACTGTTCAAAATCATGATCTTTTCAGACTAATGTTCAATTCAGGTGTTACAAAGGGGAAAACAGTCATGACGATCCAAATTCTACCCTCCTAATTGAACGCCCTTTGTGAAATCATCCAGTTATGGATTTTGTGAAGCTATCAAGGGATCATATTTGAATGAATTTAAGGCGAATTTTATACGACATCACATAGATAATTTCGCAATAGTGAGTTTGAATTTATTAAATATTAATTTTTTTGATTAGGATATAATTTCAATAATTCTATAAGATTTGGAAATACATATTTTTCATCGATTTTCATATTAATCATGTTAACAATTTTAGGATGATTATTCATCATTGTAAGGTACAAGCCAAAATATGAATTGATCAATTCATTAGATACTACTTTTGTTTTCCATAAATATGAAATTCCTTCAAAATCTTTCAAGATAGCATGTGCTTGCCCCTTTGTAAATATTTTATCTTTATATTTTCCTTCGACTTGAGCAATTATAAGTTCCATCATATCATATTTGAATGAATCTAAACAAAGATATTCACTATACACAGTGTGAAAATGTGTAATAGATGATTGCGCTAAATTTTTTTTATATTCAAGTTTCTGTAGAGTTATTTGTCTATTCGTAATTAATAATGCAACTAAGGCAACCACAAGACCCATTATAGACGTAATAATACCTCCTAAAATTTCCATATCAATATTTTAACTCAAGATAATTTAAACTATTAAAAGAAAAACTACAAAATTATCATATGGATCTGATCTCAGTTTTATGTTTTTTCGATTATTCTGGTAGCAACTTTTCTGAATTCACTTTCATTAGTTTTGAAACTATGTGCATTTCCTGGATTTACGCCAGCAACTCCTTTAAGTTCAGATATGGGTTTTTTATATTTTTGAGAATCAGCGGCTAGACCATGATAGTTTTTGAAATCTCCTAATTGATAAGAACCACCGTTGAGATCAACCAACATATCATCTCCTAATTTTTCAAAGACATTGATAATTTTTTCTTCTATAACTGGTTTACTTTCGTCAGCCCAGTATTTGAAAGATCTTGTAATTTTACCACCACTTATGTTAAATTGTTGATTTATTATACCTGCAAATGCTGGTCTTCCACTTTGTATACCAAAAGGTAATGTTTCGACATCCTTTTCAAATCTTTTTTTTGCATCTGCCCAATTTATAATCCATTTACTAAAAGTCGAACCTATGTTACTCAAACCACGTAATGAAAACATATCTGGTATTATTGGAATTAAAAAATAATCACAAGATAGTAATATAGAACGATTTAAACTACCCAAATTGGGTCCAACATCTATTAAAACATAATCTAATGTATTGTCACTTGCAATTTTTTGAAACGCTCTATAAATAGCCGAACTGATTCTAAATCCTTTTTCTTCACCAGCTAATGATTCAACCCATGTAGAAGATAACAACGGCTCAAAAGAACTAAGCAATACATCACCCACGATTAAACGTATGTTTCTATCTTTTACAATATATGGACTTACTTCTTTAATATCTCCTGAACCCTTTACTAATGGTTCTATCACATTGTACAAACTGCATTTTGAATTCCAATATTTTTCAATTTCATCGTTTGTACAAATGTAAGAAGTTAAACTACATTGAGGATCCGCGTTAACAAATAAAATTTTTTTGCCTAATCTTTCCAAGGCATATCCTAAATGAAACAAAAATGTTGTTTTTCCAACACCGCCTTTATTATTAAATAAAACAATTGTTTTTGTCAATATCGGATTGAAGTTTGATTTAAATTTATGTCTTGTTTTGATAATATAGCCAACCAATTAATGAATAGTACTAAATCAAAAAGTTATATGAATTTTGAAATTTTCAATTAATCTTTTATGCTATGTCACATTCTATCAAAAGACATACTATTGAAGTTATTGAAGGGTTTTCTAAATTTAATTATGTATGTGGTTCTTATTTCTAAATCAATCCATAATGTTGGAAAATACATCATTTTTTAAACTTTTTAGATTTTCTATACATTTTGAAAAATCCTAGACCAACTTTGATAAATTTCAGAGTTTTTAATAATCTTAATAGTTGAAGAATTCTAAATAATCTGAAAAATGGTATCAGTAACACAATATCAAACCAATGCTTCCTCAAAAATATTTTCCAATTCTCACTTTCTCTATATTTTAGATACACGTCAAAAGCAAACACAAACCAAATTATACACGATATTATGTCCCAGTAGTTTGCAAGTATTTCAGGTATTGTGATTATAGGTTCACCATATCCAAATAATTCGGTATCAAATGCCAATAGACCGATTATAAAAAATATTAACCAAACTATAGTTACAAGATTTATAGATTGGATCCATCTTAGATTCAGACTTTATTTTCACACACTAAATCTTATCTTATTTAATAAAAATATGCTTGAGAAATATACAATACAATAATTTTCTTTGTATCACAGATTGTTATCTTTATGATTTTGTTTATGTATTCAATATGTAATTTTATTATGACTTTTAATTAAGTATATTCCTATTTATTATTTCACATCTTCTGGTATATATGCTCCAAAAAATATTAGTGGCAATCCAAAAATTCAGATTTTCATATAATGGAACGTTCTAATCTCAAACTATGCAAATATTATGATAGTGGAAAAATAAAGAAAGATGGATTTAGAAAGAATAAATCAGGCAAAGTACAAATATTCGAGTGTTTGGAATGTAATAGAAAATTTACTGTTAATTTTGGATTTGGGAAAATGGAGTATACTGATAAAATAATTACTGGTGCCATGCAGATGTATTTTTCAGGTATGTCTGTTAGGCAGATTTCGAAATATTATGAAATGATGGATGTTGATACATCATATAGAGCAATATATGACTGGGTAGCAAAATATTCTACATTAATTTCTGTGTACCTGGATAGTGTTGTTCCAAGAACCAAAAGCAGAACTATGATAAGAGGGATGAGATTTGGATTAAAATTGCAGGGGATCAAAAATACCTCTTTGCTACACTTGATTATGACTCTAGGTATTTTGGGTAGCAAGTGATCTAACTCACACCAAGTTTCAGCACGATGCAGACAGATTATTACTAGATACTAAAAGAATTATTGGTAAGTGTCCTGAGCATTTTGTAACAGATGGATTGCCAGCGTATATGAAATCATCAAGAAGGGTATTTGGGAAAAATACAAATCATTTAAGATATATTCATCTAAAAAGGGATAGAAATAATAAAATGGAGAGAATTAACTGAGCCATCCGTGACAGAGAAAAGACATTTAGAGGTTTGAAGAATTTTGATTCACCTGTGATTAAAGGATTTCAAGTATATGATAATTACATAAGAAAACATCAAGCAATTAACAAGACACCAGCAGAACAAGTGTTGATTAAAGTGGATGGAAAGAACAAGTGAGTTACTTTGATTCAGAACGCAAGTTTGTATAGGATTTCAAAATAATTATATTCTAAGATAATTTTCAACACGTTGAAATTCAATATCAAGTGACTCTAAACTTTTTAGAAAAATATCTGAGTCTTTAATAATATCCTGATCAGTACATTTTTCCTTATCGTCTTTAATTAATTCAATAAAATGAGTTATTTGATATCTATTTTTTGAAATCATGTTCATAATAGAATCTTTTTTACTCATATCTAATGTTGGATTTACTATATGTTCAATATGACGTAATTCACGCCACATTTCCAAATTTTTAAAGCCTAACCACATATTGTGTTCTGCTACTGGATCACATGTATCTATTAAACAACTAGCAGGATGAAGTATCACGATTATAGATTCCACAGTAATGATTTAAAGTTTCTGCCTCAATCGAAATTACGCAAATCAATCCATATATTACATAATTATGAATCCCTTGATTACTTCACAGAGCCATATTTCAATATTTTTATATTGATTGTCTAAGGGTAATCATTATGCACACAATTCAGACACCAAAAATTATAAAATTTGGGAAAAATGCCCTATCAGAGACAGAGTATCCTAAAAATGCTCTAGTAGTCACCACTGCACAGCCAGATTTGGCAGACAAGTGGTTGAAAAGAATGGGAATTCAAGATTTCAGCATTTATGACAAAGTGGTTCCAGAACCATCCATTGATGATGCAAATAAAGTTATGAATTTATGTAAAGAAAAGAGACCATCGGCGTTGATTGGACTTGGAGGCGGTAGTTCCATGGATGTTGTAAAGTATGCTGCATCAGAATTAGATATTACAAAAATTTTAATTCCAACTACATTCGGTACCGGAGCAGAGATGACAACATACTGTGTATTGAAATTTGATGGTAAGAAAAAACTATTACAAAATAGCAAATTCTTGGCAGACATGACAGTTGTAGATTCTTATTTTATGGATGGCACACCTCAAAAAATAATTAATAGTTCAGTGTGTGATGCATGTGCACAGGCAACAGAAGGTTTTGATAGTAAACGTGGAAATGAGCTAACACGTACACTATGCAAACAAGCATTTGATGTATTGTATGATGCAATAATGAATGATAAACTGGAAAACTATCCGTATGGATCTATGTTATCAGGAATGGGATTTGGAAACTGCTCTACCACACTAGGTCACGCATTATCATATGTATTCTCAAATGAGGGCATACCACACGGTTATGCATTATCATCATGCACCACAATTGCTCACAAGCACAATAAATCAATATTTTATGATTGATTCAAAGAATGTGTTGAGAAGATGGGATTCGATAAACTAGAGTTAAAGGCGAATATATCAGAGGCAGCTGACACAGTAATGACAGACAAGGGGCATTTAAATCCAAACCCAATCCCAATATCAAAAGAGGATATAGTAAAGTGTCTAGAGGCAATAAACTCTGGCGACCTCTAGATTAAAAATACAACACTAGTAATTATTACATAATGAATAAATCAGAATATCATCCCATATGTGATTAGATCATCAAAATTAGCCAATTTGTTCACACNAGTAGAAAGATTGGAGACTTGGCACACAAAAGAAGAATTTACCTTGAGTCATTACTTGATGCAAAAAATACTAGTTAACAATTTAGTCATATTGCAATTGCAAGTGATTTGAAGACACTCTTTAACCAGAGTCTTGGCAAGGTAGAATTTGTATGGGAATAGAGAGAAAAAGTATAGACAATATCATTTACAATTGGTGAGAATCGAATTTGAGCACCTATATAAAAAAAAGTTATACGCACAGAAGTGTTATGTTTTGTATATTCGTACCTACCAATAGTTGGAAATTATTCAGATAACCAACAAGAAGAATAACTAGATTTAACTTTGAAATTCGGTGGATTTGTATTACATTTTTCCATGACGTGTTTACACCTAGGGGCAAATCTACAACCAGTCCCAATATCAGCAAGATTTGGTGGGGTTCCAGGAATTGATAGGGGTTTTGGACCTTCAAGTTTTGGTATAGATGCCAACAGTTCTTGTGTGTACGGATGCTGAGGAGCAGAATATATCATGCTAGATGGACCAAATTCAACTATACGGCCAGCATACATGATGGCGATTTTTTCAGATATCTCAGAGAGAACTCCAAGATCATGAGTAATTAGAATAATGCTCACACCCTGCCTCTTTAATTTTTTAAATAAATTGATAATTTGTGCTTGAATTAATACGTCAAGTGAGGTTGTCGGCTCGTCTGCTATTATTATTTGTGGTTTTAAGATTATAGCCATAGCAATTACCACACGTTGAATCATACCACCGCTAAGTTCATGAGGATAAGAATCTAAAACAGAGTCATCAAGATTTACGTTTTTTAGAGACTCCCTAATAGCATCATCAAAGTTGTGAGGATATTTGTGAGTATTTAATAATTCATACATTTGTTTTTTTATGGTAAATACAGGATTTAGAGAATTTATCGCCCCCTGAAATATCATAGATATCTTTTTCCAACGATATGTATCATCAAACTCTGAATCACTTTTTTGCAGAATAGATACTCCGTCAAGCAAAATATCACCTGAAGTGATTTTACCATCAGTGAGCATGCGAATTATACTCAGACCAAGTGTACTCTTTCCACACGCACTCTCCCCTGCAATACCTAGTGATTCACCAAAATTTATTGACAAGTTGATATCATCAAGAATATCAACATCGGTACCGTCTGTATTGTAAGATGTAGATAAATTCTGAATCTCAAGTAATGACATGAATGTGTTTTTTATTCTAGACTTGCTCATAAAGATTACACGATATATTTGCGTTCAACGGAGTTTAAATGTAAGAATAGAATAATGAATATATGAAATTTAACCGAACACATACGCTAGGTGAAATAACAGAATCTACAGGAGATGTGACTGTTTGTGGATGGATAGAGGATGTAAGAAAGATGAAAAACATGGCATTTCTGATTCTACACGACTCTACTGGCAGGGCACAGGTCATACTAAAGGGCGAGATTAATAATGAGATGAATTCAGTTAATCGTCAGAGTGTTGTACGTATAACAGGTAGTGTTCAGCAGACAAGGGCAAGGGATTTTACATTTGAGATTGTCGCATCAGAGATAAACATACTATCACATGCGTCTGCACGTCTTCCAATAGATCCCACAGGTAGATTGGAGAGCGACATAGATAATCGATTAAACTCACGTGCACTTGATATGAGAAATCCAAGGATTAGCGCATTATTTAAGATACGTCATTACACATTACAGTCTCTGCGTAAAACATTATCTGATAATTTATTTTTAGAGATTACAACACCGAAAATTATTGGTAGTGCTAGTGAGGGCGGAGCAGATTTATTTGATTTAAAATATTTTGGAAAACAGGCATATCTTGCACAGAGTCCACAGTTGTATAAAGAACAGATGACATTAGGTCTAGAGCGAGTATTTGAGATTGCATCATTTTATCGAGCAGAGAAATCACACACAGGAAGACATTTGGCAGAATTTACTAGTGTAGATGTAGAGGCAGCATTCATGGATTATACAGATGTCATGAATTTACTAGAGAAATTAATAACTGAATTATACAAGGATTTAAGCAAATCTACAATCAAATTACAAGAACAGATTGGTGTGAATATCACACCACCAAGTGTACCATTTGAAAAGATCACATACACACAGGCAGTAGAAGAGTTGGAATCTAGTGGGCAGAAGATAAAATTTGGAGATGATTTGACAGACTCGCAACTGCGAATACTAGGGAGTAATCATACTGGTTTTTATTTTCTAACAGACTGGCCATTAAAGCTCAAACCATTCTACATTAGAGAGAAAAAAGACGATCCAACACTGTCCAGATCATTTGATTTACAGTACGGGTACCTAGGTCTGTCCTCAGGCGGTACACGACTACATGATGCAAAGACCATAAAATCACGTCTAGAGGAGCAACAACTGAATCCAAAAGAGCTCTCAAAGCATCTAGAGACATTCGAGTGGGGAATGCCACCGCATTCAGGATGGGGAATGGGATTGGAGAGATTACTAATGGTACTGACCAAAACTGATAATCTCAGAGAGTTGATTCTATACCCCAGAGATGCAGACAGATTATTTCCCTGAGCGAATCCTAGATGCAACTGCCTCTGTAAACTCACTTGTAGTTGCACCCCCACCAATATCAGGTGTGGATACTCCGGAGCGAATTGTCTCTAGTAAATTATCTTCTAAAAGTTTGGCAGCTTTTATGGATGTTAAATCATCGTGCTTTGAGCCAAGCCATTCTAGCATCATCTTAATTGAGAGAATTATAGAGTCTGGATTTACTATATGATCCTCTGCTATATCAAATGCTGCTCCATGGACAGGTTCAAAGAGCGCAAAATTATCACCAATGTTTGCGGCAGGTGCCATACCAAGTCCACCCACAACCTGCGAAGATTCATCAGATAGGATATCACCAAACATATTTGTAGTTACAATCACATCAAAGGATTCAGGATTTCTAATTAGATTCATTGCACATGCATCAACATACATCTGCTCAAATGGAATGTCAGGAAAAGTCTCCGATACATCCTTGCACGCACGAATAAAGATACCATCGGTTTTTTTCAACACGTTAGATTTATGCACGCATAAAACTTTATTGCGACGACCACTTGCAAGGGAATAGGCATATTGTGCAATTCTCTTGGATGCCGCATAGGTGATTATTCGCATGGCAATGGCACTGTCATCGTCAATATCAAATTCAGCACCTGTGTATAGATCTTCAGTGTTTTCACGCACAATCACCATATCCACATTAGGGAATAGAGAGGGCATTCCAGAATAAGATTTTGCAGGTCTGATATTTGCATACAGGTTTAATTTTTGTCGAAGGTGTACAATAACGTCTTTTGCACTCTCACCCACAGGGGCCTTTATACACGCATCAGAGTTTTGTATAGCATCAAGTGTATCTTGTGGAAGTGCAGAGCCGTACTTTGACAGTGCCAAATCACCTGCCGGTAGCAGGGTTGTGTTAAATGATAGATTTGTACTATCTTGAAGGGCGTTTAAAATTACAACTGTAGAATCTGCAAGGTCCGGTCCAACCCCATCACCAGTAATTAATGATATGTTAAAAGTCATTTTTCAACTCGAGGATTTTGTTTCAAAGACAAGTGATTAATTCCATCAATTACTGCTCTGACGCTAGTAGTGATGATGTCCTCACCGACTGCCTTTGCATAAGAAGAGTTACCATCAGAGTCTTCAACTTGGATAGTAACCTCACATAATGCATCAGAGCCACCAGAGATGGATGCTAATCCATAGTCTTTTATTTTTACCTGTGAGGTCTTGGACATTATTTTTTGTATGGCGTTAAGTGATGCATCTACTGGTCCTACCCCATACGCAGTGTGGACAAATTCTTTATTATTAACAATCAATTTTACAAAGGCATGTGGCATTGCAGACATACCGGCTGACACTGACAATTCTTTTAATTGAACAAAATTATTTATCAAATCCCTTCCCATCACATTGGTAGTGATGGCAAGTAGATCAACGTCGGTCAGATGTTTTCCACCATCAGCAATTTTTTTAACCTCCTCAAGGATTGCTTTGGATTGATCACTAGTCGGAGTGATGCCATATTCACTCAGCATTGCGTTCATACCGTGGAGTCCTGCGTGTTTGCCTATCTGAAGCCAGCGTTTTCTCCCCACTAATTCAGGACTAATTGGCTCGTACGTCAAAGGATTATTCAGTACACCATGAGTGTGAATTCCAGATTCATGACCAAATGCATTATCTCCAACTATGGCCTTGTTTGGCTGTACCACTATACCCATGTAGTGTGATACAAACCTAGATGTATCATAAAGTAGTTTGCTGTTAATATTTGTAGAATATTTTTCTTCAAACTCTAAACAATCAAGTGCCATTACAAATTCTTCAAGTGAGGTATTGCCTGCACGCTCACCTATTCCATTAATGGTAACATGTGCACATACAGCTCCGTTTTGAATACCGGATATAGAATTTGCAACTGCAAGACCAAAGTCATCATGACAGTGCACGCTCACAGGAAGACCAGAGGATTTTATAGCGTCTTGTGTAATTTGACCCATGTACTTTGGGGTAGAGTATCCAACAGTATCGGGAATATCAATTCTATCAGCGCCTGCCTCAGCAACACTAGAGAACACTTTATCTAATAATCCCCTGTCTGTACGTGTAGCGTCTTCGGCAGAAAACTCTACCACAAGTCCTCTAGATTTAGCATAAGTTACCGCAGACACGGCTTTCTCCAACATTTGCTCTTGTGTGATCTTTAATTTGTGTTTGAGGTGAATGTCAGATGTTGCGATGAATATGTGTGCATAGTCAAGACCTGCCTCAACGACGGCGTCAATATCATCATTGTGTGCTCGTGCCAATCCACATATGTCAAGGTCTAGATTCGCAGACGTGATAAGTTTGATGGCCTCCATCTCACCGTGTGTCACTCGTGGAAAACCTGCCTCTATCGCATCCACGCCAAGCGCCTCGAGTTTCTTTGCAATAGCAAGTTTACGATCAGATGACAACGATACACCTGGTGTCTGCTCGCCATCACGCAGAGTCGTGTCAAATATACGAATATTTTTCAACTTGTACTTCTCTCCACGGCGGCCACACCTGTTCTAGCACTATTTATTATTCCAAATGGACGTACAATATCCTCAAACGAGTTTATCTGATGTGGGGTTGCAGTCAGCTCTACTATAACAGATTTGCTGCGAACGTTGTGCACTTTACCACCATATGTCATTGCCAATTTATTGATCTCCATACTAGCGTTAGCATCTGATATATGAATTTTAAATATTGCCAATTCACGATAAAATGTTCGTTGTTCATCTAGTTGCTCAACTTCTAATACATCAATCATTTTATCCAACTGTTTTACAATCTGCTTTGTCTGTTTCTCATCAGAATAGGTAGTTATAGTCATTCTAGACAGATTAGGATCATCTGTGACCCCTACAGATATACTGTCTATGTTGAAATTTCTTGAGCGAAACATGTGTGTTATTTTGAAGAGAATTCCCGGTTTGTTTTCAACTAGAATAGATAAAATTGACCACAAGAATAATCACGACGGTAAGATCATATCCTTAAGGGATGTTCCGGGGGCAACAAAGGGTAAAACGTCTTCTTCGGGATCAATTGGAATGTCAATTACAGTTGCCACATCACTACTAAGTGCATCTTTCAGTGCCCTCTCTATCTCATCGAGTGATTCGGCACGTATTGCATGAGCTCCATAGGACTGTGCAAGTTTGACATAATCTGGACAATGTTTTTGATCCACACCAATCATTCTTCTATCATAAAATGTTCGTTGCCATTGTGCGACCATGCCCAAACTATAATTATTTATCAAAAATACTATTACCGGAATATCCTCTAGTACAGCAGTTGCAAGAGAATTTTCAGTCATGTTAAAACTTCCATCGCCGGCAATATCTACCACTGGAACATCTGGTCTTGCAACTTTGGCACCGATGGCCGCAGGAAATCCCCAACCCATGGTGCCAAGACCAGTAGAGCTGAAAAATGTACCTGGAGATATAACATCAAAGAATAACGATGCCCACATTTGATGTTGACCCACTTCGGTGGTAACTAGAGAATTGGGGGGCAAAACATCACGAAGTTTGTGTAAAATATGATGTGAGCTCATCTCACCGGGATGAATCTTTAGATTCTCATGCCAATACTCTCTTGTCTCTTGCACATGTTTGAGCCATTCAGTCTCTTGTCTTTTTACTACTTTGACAGCCAGTACCTTTGCTAAGGATTGTAGAGAATCCTTAACGTCTCCCACTATGGCAACAGACGCTGTTTGATTTTTCCCAATTTCAGCAGGATTTACATCCATGTGAATTATACTAAGATCTCGCTCAAACTCTTCAAACGTTCCAACAGAACGATCAGAGAATCTAGTGCCAATGGCAAGTACACAATCAGCTTCGGTCATGATTTTATTCGCCTCTGCATGTCCATGCATACCAATTGGACCAAGAGAGAGTGGATGGTTCTCTGAGAACGAACCCTTACCTTTGAATGTGGTCACCACAGGTATGACAAGCATCTCTGCAATTGAGGAGAGTTCTGCAAAGGCCTGAGATATGATTACGCCACCGCCAGCAAGGATTATTGGTTTATTTGCAGATAATAGTAGATTGGCAGCAGATTCAATATCTTTAGGATCTGCCTTTATCCATGGATTATATCCCCTGACATTGTGATTTTTTGGAAATGTCATTGGTGCGACATTTTGTTGTACATCTTTTGGTATGTCAATTAATACAGGGCCGGGTCTGCCTGATTTGGCAATGTAAAATCCATTCTTTACAACTTGGGGTATCAAAGAAGGATCACGGGGTTGGTAAGAGTATTTTACACAGGGGTTTGCCATTCCAATTATATCACTTTCTTGAAATGCGTCTTTTCCTATCATCTCTACTGGTACCTGACCTGTGATTGCCACCATTGGTGCAGAGTCTGCCTGTGCTGTTGCAATTCCAGTTAGAATATTTGTGGCACCGGGACCAGAGGTAGCAAAACAGACACCTGGTCTTCTACTTACACGACCATATCCATCTGCCATGTGAGATGCAGACTGTTCATGTCTTACAAGAATGTGACGAATATCAGATTTGTATAATTCATCATACATTGGAAGATTAGCTCCTCCAGGAAGTCCAAATACTTCATTTACACCTTCATTCTTTAATGAGTGCATCAACGCTTCTGCGCCAGACATATCTACCATAATTTTAAAAACAGATTCCTTAATTTTAAGTATTGAGTGACAGAGTTTAAGTAAATACTTAGGGCATACTTGCAAGTTGACGCTCTACAAGGATTTGTGCACTAGATTCAGTTACACATGCAGGTAAATCATTGGAGCGTATTATTAAAATCAAGTCATGATTACACAAAACATCTCTACTTGTCACACCAGACTGATACTGCTCTTTTGGAGAGAGTGTAGCATACTCTTGAATAGTTTCAGCAGATTCTAAAAGAGTTTGAGCATAATTTAATTTAGATATAATGGTATCAACATTAATAATGATTTCATCTTTTGGAGCATTCTCTTTCAACAGGGATCTCAAATCTTTGCGTAATAATTTTTCAATATCCTCCATTAATATAGAATCAACAGAGTCTAGTGGACCTTCAATGAATTCATAATTGTCAATATATGCAACAGCGGCAGCCTTTACAGCAAGATCAGGATTTATTTCATGATACTTTACAACATCGTCTAATAATTCGTAAATGTTTTCAAAGTATTCATCTAGATTATCACTTGAAGATTCGTGACCAGTAATTTCATAAATCACTCTAAATAGAGACGCCTCTACCATTTCAGGTGTAGATATATCATTCATTAATTCTCTGGATATCTCTAGATACTCTAGAATTTCTTCTAATTCATGTGCGTCATATTCATCAGGGGATATGGTATTGATAATTTGTTCAGAGCGCCAAACAAAAGCACTACCGTCTTGAAATTCTGCAACCTCAACTATAATGCCATCCTCATATGCCTCATTATACTCTACCATACTAGTACGCAAAAGAGACTCTACCACTTTTAATTTGAAATGAGCGTCATCTGATAAATCACCGATCAGGGCATCTCTAACTCTATTAATGATGTCACGTCCATCATTTATCGCATCTTGTGCGTCTAGCAGAGTAGTGTCTTTGCCTATCTGTGATGAAATATTAATCAATGTTGTACGCATGGCATCATCAAGTTGAGGATTTGCTGCTACCAAATACGGTTTCATGATGGGGTATAATTCAGATATAGGGTGAGCAGCATGAACAAGGGCAAGTTCAGTATTAGATTCATCTAGATTCAACTCTATTGCCCAAAAGTGTCCAAGGGATTCATCCAAGACAAGGGCTAACTCTAATTTGTCAGAGTTGACATAATCGGAATCAGCATACGCACTGACTGTCAATGGTATGAATAATAGCAAAAGATATTGTATCAACAATTAGAGTCATTATTTGTGTCATTATAAGATATGTGTTGATTTTACAACACTATTACAGAAATGTAGAATTGAGATGGATAATTAGAACAAAATCATTTGATTTAGATGTATAGTCTTTAACTGCAACAACAAGTTGTTGTTTTGATGTTATGCTAGAATAGTCGGTAATTGTAAAGGAATCTACAATAATTGTCTGAGGGGCAATATCACTAGAAAGAGATGTCATAAAGACATCAAACTGTTTCAGTATGGAATCAGGTGTGCCGGTAAATACTTTGGCATGTTTAAGAAGATGTTTCAAGTGTCCGAATTTATCAATAACAATTACAGCGTTTCTCTTCTCTTTGAGAAATAGACGTTTTTGAATAGTCAAAGAGGTATAAATGGTGTAATGCTCTGATTCAAAAATAGTTTTCAGCATTAGAGGATCAATATGACTTAGATTACTTGCTCTTTCTAATAGTTGAGGTTTTGTAAAGACATTATGTGAGGTCTCAGAGCTGTCCATTGCAACGTTACCAACTGCAGTTACCCGAAGCAGTGATTTGTCAGTGATGTAATCACTACTAATCATTATAGACTCTGGAACCGCTCCACGACTTGTCATTACTTTGTATGCTTGTTTTTGTATATCACTTATCTGTGCAGATGTTGGATTACTCAAGGTATACTCAAATTCTTCACGCAGCATTGATAACGCAACGCCAATTGATGATATCACATCGGCGTGCTCTGCAAGCTCAAAACTCATACCCAACTGCTTTGCCACAAATGGTGCCAGCACCGATGCCCCACCTCCACCACCAATAATTCGAGTTGTGTGGGCATTTAGAGAATAATCCTTGAGGATTCGGGTAACGGCTTTTGTAATCTCAAATGAGGATGTCTGCAGTATAGACATTGCAATTATAGTATAACTAGAGTCTAGAAATTTGGCAAGAATTTTCATTGTCTGAATCGCAGAGCCTGTATTAGATTTAGAATAGTCATCATTACTAATTAGCCCAAGTGCATTTGCAGCACACGTGTTTGTAATTGCATATGTAGAATTATCACACTGTATGGCGACATAATCATTTGTATCACCGTGTGGATGAACCATTATGATTTTACCTGTACGTATGTCCTCTATATCAGCAAAACAGGAATATTTCAAACCTGCAATATGAGCGCTACGTGGTCCAATCTTTTGTATATGATTTTTAAATAATTGTATCATGCTGCCTCCTGCAACTCCCATAATTCGCACATCCATTGAACGAATACATGTAGGATAATTATTAACCCTCACATAACTGAATTGGGGTTTTCCATCTTTAATCACACAAATGTTTGTACTTGTTCCACCAACTTCGATAAATATTCCATCTACAACTTTGAGGTATAGCAACGCACCAGATATGCTAGCTGCAGGACCTGACAGAATGGTCAGTATTGGTTTATTTCTAAACGTGTCCATACTAGTAGCACCACCATCGCCTTTCATGATTAATAGGGGTGCGGGAATTCCAGTTTGAGATATTGCATTTTCTACAAAATTGGCAACTTGAAATGTCTTTGGCAGCACACTTGCATTAATGGCAGATGTCAGAGTACGAATCTCAAGACCATACACACCTGAGAGTTCGTGTGAAGCAGTTGCAGGTATTCCCATATTTTTTGCAATATCCATCACAAATGACTCATTAGAGGGATCATCAACACTGAATGCCTCACTTGCAACAATTACTTGTGCACCACGACTCTTCAGATTACTAATTATTTCACTCACCTCATCTTCAGTGATGAGATGAGATGTATCCAAAAATGTATGAACAGAGTCTATACTGAATGCAGAATCATTAATGGATGATAGATTAGTTCTATTAATAATTGAGCGCTTTTCAGCAGATACACCCATGGAGATTATACCAACGCATGATGTATCTGATTCTAAAAGTGCGTTTATGGCCTGAGTTGTACTATGAGAGATGATTCCAACTTCAGCAGGATCAATACCGCTATCAATAATATTACGTAACGCCTGAATAATTCCATCAGATACACCGTTTGCACTTTGATGTGTTGTTGGAACTGTAAACTTTGATAGAATGACTCCAGTCTTTACATCCAAGGCTACAGCTTTTGTAAATGTGCCTCCAACGTCAATGCCAATTCTAACTCTTCGCAGTGTCATCTCTCCTCGATACTCTCATCAAAGCTAGACGTCTGTCTTTTCTAGGTCTAAGAATTAAGACATAAACGACTCCAACAAGATATATCGCCAGTAGAATAATTTGTCCTAGAACGGTTTCAAGTGTAGGGTATATTCCGGTAAGAGATGCAATATTGATATCAAGTCTAGGAATTATACCCATCATACTAGTATATGGAATTATGTCTAAAATCTGCAACTCTCTTATAGCGTTACCAAAAAATGCTACAGACAAATATGCCCCAACTCCCATGGTCAATCCAAATAATGCAGATAGTGGCAGACGTTTACCCAACATTCTCATAAGAGAATATACGCCAATTAATGATATCAGACCTACAATTAATCCTAAAACAAGATAGGATTCAGAATACTTTGAGAAACTAGACATTGCCTGATAGAATAGAACGGTTTCAAATCCTTCTCGATACACAGTAAAGAATGACAGCATGACAAAGATGCCCACACCTCCGCTAGAAGTTGCAAGCCACATTTTGGCTTTGATAAATTCCATCCAGCGTTTATGCTCAATTTTGTTTAATATCCAGAAACTAACATAGAATAGAACAGCAGTAGCTGACAGGGCAGCAATGGCCTCAATTAATTCCCTATTTACCCCAGAGATTTCAATGAGAAAAGATGCGACAAACCACGTTACTGCAGTTGCAGCGAGTGCAAGGCCCACACCATAAATTACGTATGGTTTGAAACGAGTGTTCCTTGATGCTTCAAGATAAGTCATTATAGCGCCTAGAATCAATACAGACTCTAGTCCTTCTCGAAATATTATGGCAAAGGAGCTTGTAAATACAATTAGTGGTGCAAGAGTGCCGGTTCCAATTACAAGTGTTTCGGATTCATCAAGATTATGTTGCAATTTAATAATCACGTTTTTAATTTGTGTAATATCGGCGCGCTCTTTAATTAGTGAGCGCAGTTCTGCAAATTGATATTCAACTTCTAGTGTAAAATCAGGGGCAATACTACGTAGTGGTATCTCGATCAATTCATAACTTTCTAGGTAGGCAGTTCTTGCAGACAGATACGCCGAATCATAATCTTGATTCTCATATTGAGTGACTAGTTGTTGTAGTAAATCTCGTATACGATCAACTTCATCTTTTACAGTATTTTTTTCCTCATTTGTGGAATCACCCATGGCGGCAAGTATTGGGGGTTCATTTGTGATGACATTCATCACAGGAATAATTAGTGATTCAGTACTGGATAGTTTATAGAGTATGTCAGAGATGAGTGACTCTATCATATCTGGGTGTTGACGCTCTTTAATCATTTGACGTAGATTCTCACGCATGTCAATCTCTAATTCGTACAAGAGGGTGGCATTTAGTGCCTCAATAGAGGGCTCTAGATATTCAAAATTGTCCAAATATGCCTCAATGGCATACTCTTGAGCAAGTGGATAGTTGTCATCATTAACAGATTTTATAACAGAGTCGTACAGATTACGAATATTTTGATATAGAACGGTATGGTCTTCTGAGGAGACTTGGGTATTAGATATGTCTCTTTGAAGTGACACAAATAATTTTTCGGCAAGATCTGAATCATATTCATTGGTTAATGATTCGGCAAGTTGAGAGTAGAACGAATTAAATTCTAAAAGTGAGCGCGAATCAAGATTGATCCTATTCATATAGGATTGAGAGGACTCTGCCAAAGATATTGCAATTAATAGTGACTCTGGATTATTATTAATTATATAATTTTGATACTGCTTACTAGATGTAGACAAGATATATGCAGCGACCTCTCTTTCATCAAAAGTAGTATCTATGGAATCTAGGATTTCATAAATATCAGATATGAGTAGTGATGTGTCAGAGGGAGACGTGTTGTGCAGATTGAGTATCAGTATGTGAAGATCATTTGCAGAATCTGTATACTGACGGATATCATAGAGTCGTGCACCAGTCTGCTGTGCAATAAAATCAATATAGATACTCGCATCACTACTCTCAAGTGTATGTTTTTGTTTTAACAATTCAAGTCCTATTGTCATCTCTTGAGTGTATGCCTCAATAATAGAGTCGGCGTGCGCAAAACCGACAAGACCGAACAGAGATAAGAAAATTAATCCTGCCTTTAACATCAAGATGGAAATTTATTATGATTATTTAAATAAAGAATTCAATATATCATCATAGAATAGGGTTATAGAGTATATACTATACAAGTATTAGAGAAGAGTATCATGAAAGAGGTATTTGATGTGATTGTATCGTATTTTGAGGCAGGCAGAGACCAGAATACTACAAAGTTGAAAGATATTCAGCTCGATGACGAGTCATTTGGGACATTTAGCGATGTACCACCATTCGAGTTGCAGAATTTTGAGAACAATATCATTTATCAAGAGTTACGTTTTGCAAGCCTGTCAGATTATAATTATAAGATTAGTAATGAGAAAATTAGTATATGGGGTAATGTTGCACTAGTGACATTCAATTTAAAACAGACTGGAATGTTGGTAGACAACAAGACGTTTTCAGGTACATTTGTAGATATTAATGGCAGGGCCACATTCGTTCTAGTTAAAAAAGAGTCTTGGAAGATTTTACACATACACATATCCAATAGTGTATAATTTCATTATAAAGAAAAATGACAACATCATTGTATGTATGTAATTCCACTTGTGGTGTTAGCAGCCATATTTGCAACAAGTGTTGGCAGTATAATATCATTACAAGACGATACCATTAATTTAGTATTATCATCTATACAGGCAATAGAGGATACATCTAAAAAGAATTCAGAACTATTAGAGATTGATATTAATCAAGATACATTACTAATTAAGAATCCCACATTTAACAATATTACGCTAGTGGAGATTTATCTATCAGAAGATGCAGAGGGAACAGTTGTCATATCAAGAAGAGTGTTTCAAGATGGGGCAAGTAGAAATAATACAAATGTGTCATTTATGCCAGTGAATAGTGGAATAATTCCAAGTGGTATGACAAGAGAGTTTGAGATTAATCATTTGGGAGATACGTACGGATATGTCGTGACTAGTAGTGGCAATAAATTTAGGATTAATGGTAAAGAGGGAACAACTAGCCTTGGAACCAGTTTTACGATTCAGAGTATATCAGAGGAGGGTAGTGTAATATTTGGCAGGGTTGGCGCAAGCGGAATTGAGAATACAGTACGACCTTTTGTCGGGGTACCTATTGGTACAAATTTTGCCCATCTGATAAAGGAGGCATCTGCACGAATTCAGATACAAGAGTATGGATCAGAGTATGTGTATGAATCATCATTGAAACAATTACTAAAGACAGGATGGAGTGACAGAAATGTGTTGGGGTATGATGATACATTAGTAATTAATGGTGCAGGAAATATCATTACAAGTAATCAAGAGATCACATTTAGTGGAGATGGGGTAATTATTACAAAATTGAATAACGAATCTAGAGATTTATTAATAGTTGGAAATTTAAAAAACGGTACCATACGATTAGCCGAATCAGTTTATGATATCACTACATTACCTTATGATGAGAGTAATGGATTTTTAATTGATGTATCAAACCCTAAACTGACTTTTTCTCAAACAAGAAAACATTACGGTAAGTGTTGTACAAATGCATGGTATGAGTATAATATGGTATTAGTGATTCAGGTTGGTAAAAAATTCAGTAATATGAATAATATAAGAATTGTAGAAGACCTGGATCGCGTATGTAAATCATGGATAAATCATTATAGGTGTAATGTGCCATTCAATCCTAGTTTCACACTAAATGGAGAGTATGGGGATGGATACTATACATTGAATAGTGTGAGTGTTAGGTGGACTGAGGGAAGACATGGTCTAAATCCATATCAGTATAAGATAGTAGGAAGTGCATCATTTTATGATGATTTACCAATTAATACTAGATACGAATCTAGTACAAATTTCAGTATACCGTATACATTATCAGGGAATTCAATTAATTATATCATAGCAGAGCCAAATGGAAATACCATACAGATTCATTCAGATATCCATTAGTCAATCTGCACTCTTACACATATCAAATCTTCCAGAACACATACCATACAGATTGGTAAATCAGGGTATAGTAATTAATAGAGGATTGACAGATGGGAATGGGGAAATTAGTCTGGATCACACCCAGATTACATTACACGCAGATAATGTCGGATATAGTATGTTGGAGTTATTTGAGGATCCATTTGGGTATGTTGGCGATTTTAATACCATACTGTTGGATGTGGTAAATCAAGGTACAACTAGACTAGAGTCAGATAGTATGATAATTATTCCTCACGTCTATCTTACGTTGTCATTTCCAGTGGAGACCAGTATTAGTGGGGTGATGATTGGAGATGTGAGGTTGCCATATTTAGATAAAACATATGATGCGGCAGACTCGATCTGGATCCCAATAGTACCGAATGGTAAAATCGCATCTATGAGGATTGAGGGAACTGATGTAAAGATACAGGTATCAAGTATTCCCACTAGTAATTCACTAGTCCCAATATATCATGAATCATCAACAATATCAACAAGGGCAAATCATGGTGTTGTAGAGGTTACATCAGATGTTACTAGTGAGGCCATACACATAGCAAAGAGAGACGGTATGATCTTGGCAGTTGTAGAGGCTCAGGTATCAGGGGAGGCAGAATTTACACTAGACGGAACATATGTAGGGGATGTATATACAAAGACATACTGTAAAATTTATCAAACCTCAGATAAATCACGAGTTTGTAAAACACATAGCTATCCGATAAGTTATTCATCGTATAGTGAATTGGAGAGAATTGTAATTGAGGGTAAAGATACAATTGGAATCGTGAAAGAGTTGGAGTCACAAAATATAGAATCGCTCAGAGTATATGTTGACGTATTTGTCAATGGGGTGTATAATGACACTCATACATTATTAGTCATATCTAAACCTCTAATTAGCATAAATTCAAAATTCAAAGACCAATATAATATAGAAAAAAGTGCTCGATTGATATTTCAACCAGAGCAAGTTAAGAAAACAATTTTTTATCAAGCAAAACAAGGAGACATGATTGAGTTTTCACTTCGTGTAAATCTACCAGTAAAAGGATTTCCAATACCAATTACATCAAAAGATACAACTTTGACATCAATTGCAAGTGCAACAACAACTATTCATGATGGCACAATTTTGACTGGTTTCAAATAAGTGTATAGCGTCCGCTAGGGGTATTAAAAATAATCGTCGTGTAGTCTCTATGTAAGTGGCTGAACCGGTGTGTTGGTTTATTAGTAAAGGCTGGCTCATCACTCGCCGAAGCTTGTGATCTACACCACCTTTCTATCAATGCAGTCTTCTACTGCTAACCTTCATCTAATGAAAGGATATCTTGTCTCGGGATAGGATTCGTGCTTAGATGCTTTCAGCACTTAGCCTAAATGGCTTAGCTGCCCGGCCTGCCTTATCAGACAACCGGTAAACCAGTGGCCACGATGCTCTGTTCCTCTCGTACTAGGAGCAACTTCCCCTCAGATATCCACGCTTCCATCAGGCAGAGACCGACCTGTCTCACGACGGTCTAAACCCAGTCTCATGTTCCCTTTTAATAGGCGAGCAGCCTCACCCTTGGCCCCTGCTGCAGGACCAGGATAGGAAAAGCCGACATCGAGGTACCAAACCGCGGGGTCGATAGGAGCTCTCGCCCGCGACGAGCCTGTTATCCCTGGGGTAATTTTTCTGTCACCTCCGGGCCCCAATAGTGGGCACTCGAAGGATCGCTAAGCCAGACTTTCGTCTCTGAATTCCGTGCGTTTGGAAATCCAGTCAGTCTAGTTTTTGGCTTTGCCCTCTTCAGCGGATTTCTGACCCGCTTGAACTAAACTTTGGGCCCCTTTGATATCTTTTCAAAGGGGTGCCGCCCCAGCCGAACTGCCCACCTGCACATGTCTCTAGAATAAACTAGATAAGTAGTACTGCAAAAATAGTCTGGTGTTACATCGTTGCTTCACAACATCCCAGAGAATGTTGCGCATGGCTACCAGATACCCTGTGCAATTCTTACTATACTACAAGCACAAGCTGCAGTAAAACTCCACGGGGTCTTCTCTCCCCGATGGAAGATGATGGACTGTTCGTCCACCTTATGTGGCTTCACCGGGTTGTAGGCGGGGACAGTGGGGCTCTCGTTGTTCCATTCATGCGCGTCGGAACTTACCCGACAAGGCATTTGGCTACCTTAAGAGAGTCAGAGTTACTCCCGGCGTTAACTGGCCCTTAGCTCGGTTGAACCCAAGTTTTAGGTACCAGCACCGGCCAGGATTCAGCGACTATACAAATCCTTTCGGACTAGCAGTCGCCTGTGTTTTTATTAAACAGTCGGAACCCCCTTGTAATTGCAACCTGCTATCGCCATTTCTCATGACAATTGCAGGCATCCCTTATACCTAAGCTACAGGACTAATTTGCCGAATTCCCTCGCCATACGGTATACCCGTAGCACCTTAGATTTCTAATCCAGCGCACCTGTGTCGGATCTTGGTACGGACTTGTAACCTGCTAACCATATGACCTTTCATGGTCTCTTGGATTCAAGAAAATTCTACTGACGCAGAAACGTTCCTACCTCGAATCAGTTCTCGTCATTACGACACTCCCCAATTCTCGAATAGTTAGATATAACGATGGTTATACAATCTCTATCCGAAAGCAAATCTTATGGATCAAACACAGTTTACAAGGTACTAGAATATTAACTAGTTTCCCATTCGTGTTACTCTGTTGAGGCAACACTTAGGATCGACTAACTCCAGGTTGATAGCGCATTGCCTGGAAACCCTTGCGCTTGCGGTGGTATGGGTTCTCACCATACTATGCTGTTACTGCCGCCAGGATCTGCAATAGAAATCGGTCCACAGGACGTCACCGCCCTGCTTCTACCCAATCACTACGCCAACCTACCATGAATTACCATCTTGGTAATTATCTAAAGTATCGGTATTCTGCTTTAGCCCCGTCCATTTTCGGGGCGCCTACGCTTGGCAGGTAAGTTGTTACACACTTTTTAAAGGATAACTGCTTCTGAGCTTACCTCCCTGCTGTCTTGGCGTAAACACACCCTTTGGCTTGACACTTAGCAGAAATTTGGGGACCTTAACTTCAGTCTGGGTTAAACCCCTCTCGGTCGTGAACCTTACGTCACACGAACCCGTGTCCCTGCTTCTTCAATGCATATCCGTTCGGAGTTTGAATGGATGGTGAGGGATTTCTCCCCGCGCCAACCTATCAGTGCTCTACCGGAAATGCCATCTCCACAGAGCACGCCCTGCGAGACGCTTCGGTTGGAACTAGCGATCGCCAGTCTAGATTGGTTTTTGACCCCTATTCCCAAGTCACACGAACAATTTGCACGTTAGTACCGCTACAGACCTCCAGCGAGCTTTCGCTCACCTTCATCTTGCTCAGGAATAGATCGACTGGCTTCTAGCCTTACCGCCATGACTCAACGCACTTTCACACGCTTCTCCTCACAATGCTGCGAGAACTCGGTTTCCCTTCGCCTCCACCTTTAAAGGTTTAAGCTCGCCATGACAATAAGCTCCCTGGCCCGTGTTTCGAGACGGAACGCACGACACTGATGATTTGACCTCTAAACATTTAGCTCTATTACTAGAACCTCCTGCCTAAAAAAATCACCTTTCATGCCGTGCACGTCTGTAACCAGTAGGTTTCATGCACTTTTCACTCCCCTTCCGGGGGGCTTTTCAGTTTTCCCTCACGGTACTAGTTCACTATCGGTCTTGAGAGATATTTAGCCTTAGATGCTACTTTCACCTAAATTCGTTGCCCACTGTCAAGGACAACTACTCGGGTAACAACCTAATCCCATACCATTTCACTTACGGGGGTATCACCCTCTAAGCCATCACATTCCAGAAAATTTTAGTTATGTTCTGGGATCATTACGTTGCACCACACACCACATCTCTCTTGTGTTACCACAAGAGATTCAGTTTGGGCTCTTTCCTTTTCGCTCGCCGCTACTTGGGAAATCTCTATTGATTTCTCTTCCACATGGTACTAAGATGCTTCAATTCCCATGGTTCGATCTCCACTGTAAACAGTGGAGTATACATAATTATATAAGATACTCATTCGGACATCTCGGGATCATAGGTTGCGTGCGCCTACCCCGAGCTTATCGCAACTTGCCACGTCCTTCTTCTCTCCTCAAGCCTAGCAATCCTCCTACTGGCGTCTTTACACCGGCATATTCAGCCACATATTACACGACTACACGACGATCATTGCATAAATCTCTAGGGTTAGAGACGTCTGCTACATCCTTCATACATTACTTGACGTAATGCATTGCATTTGATGGTTGTAAAGATTATGCGCATCCGCATTTTCCGTTTTAAATTAAGGAGGTGATCCGACCGCAGGTTCCCCTACGGTCACCTTGTTACGACTTTTCCCTTGTCACTTACCTCAAGTTCGATAATGCCAATTAGACATTACCTCGCTAAAAGCAAACTTCAATGAAACGACGGGCGGTGTGTGCAAGGAGCAGGGACGTATTCACTGCGCGATAATGACACGCAATTACTAGGGATTCCATATTCGTGAGGGCGAGTTGCAGCCCTCAGTCATAACTGAGGTAGCATTTGAGGATTACCTCCTCTTTTCAGATTTGGAACACATTGTTACTACCATTGCAGCCCGCGTGTGGCCCCAGAGTTTCGGGGCATACTGACCTGCCGTGGCCCCTTCCTTCCTCCACATTAACTGTGGCGGTCCCAATAATTCTCCCTACTACTCCTGAGAGTAGTAGTGGCAACTATATGGTAGGGATCTCGCTCGTTACCTGACTTAACAGGACATCTCACGGCACGAGCTGGCGACGGCCATGCACCACCTCTCAGCTTGTCTGGTAAAGTCTTCAGCTGGACCTTCATTCTGCTGTCTCTCCGGGTAAGATTTCTGGCGTTGACTCCAATTGAACCGCAGGCTTCACCCCTTGTGGTGCTCCCCCGCCAATTCCTTTAAGTTTCATACTTGCGTACGTACTTCCCAGGCGGCAAACTTAACGGCTTCCCTGCGGCACTGCGCTGGGCATAACCCAACGCATCACCGAGTTTGCATAGTTTACAGCTGGGACTACCCGGGTATCTAATCCGGTTTGCTCCCCAGCTTTCATCCCTCACTGTCGGACGTGTTCTGGTAGACCGCCTTCGCCACAGGTGGTCATCAATAGATCAAAGGATTTTACCCCTTCCTATCGAGTACCGTCTACCTCTCCCACTCCCTAGGTCTACAGTATTTCCGGCAGCCCATACGTTGAGCGTATGGATTTAACCGAAAACTTATAGACCAAGCTACGGATGCTTTAGGCCCAATAATCCTCCTGACCACTTGAGGTGCTGGTTTTACCGCGGCGGCTGACACCAGAACTTGCCCACCCCTTATTCATTAGTGGTATTATGACTAACAAAAGATTTCTTTAGCAGAAATCACTCGGATTAACCTTGTCGTGCTTTCGCACATTGCAAAGTTTTCTCGCCTGCTGCGCCCCATAGGGCCTGGGTCCGTGTCTCAGTACCCATCTCCGGGCTACTCCTCTCAGAGCCCGTACCTGTAATAGTCTTGGTGGGCCATTACCTCACCAACAAACTGATAGGTCGCAGTCCCATCCTATGGCAATAAATCATTTGAACCATAAACCATTCCAGGCATTATGATCTATCAGGCATTATTCTCAGTTTCCCGAGGTTATTCCTGTCCATAGGGTAGGTTGACTACGTGTTACTGAGCCGTCTGCCTTGTATTACTACAATGACTCGCATGGCTTAGTATCAATCCGATAGCAGTCAGGTCCGGCAGGATCAACCGGATTCTGAATCATCAAAAGTACATATTGGAATTGGACGGATGCACATAATCTTCACAAATCAGATAAAATCGTTAGATGATATCCTCATATTGTATGCGCAACTGGAGGTCTGTAAATCATAAAGTGGCATATGCCATACTTCATCACAGACGCCGCACATTAGTTGCGTATAAGGTCTAGATTTATTCAATATATATAAACCATAGCGAAATTAGATATTCTGATAGAATTTGGGCGATAATATAGCAAATATTGAAGATGTGATGTATATGAAATATACAAAACAAACTCCAAAATCAAAAATTTTGTTTAAAAAATCTACAAAATTCCACGTAAATGGGGTAAGTCACAATATTAGATTTTTCAAACCATATCCATTTGTTGTACAGAAATCTAAAAATCAGAAACTTGTAGATGTGGATGAAAACAAATACATCGATTATTGGATGGGTCATTGGAGTTTGATTTTAGGACACACCAATGCAGATGTTACAAAAGCACTACAAGATAAAATGAAAGATGGTTGGATGTATGGAACAGTGAATCACGACACAATATTATTATCAGAAATTTTACAAAAGGCTGTACCAGTAGCAGAAAAAATTCGTTATGTCACATCAGGAACAGAAGCTACAATGTACGCATTAAGATTAGCAAGATCATATACCAGAAAAAAAACAATAGCAAAGATTGATGGTGGTTGGCACGGTTACACATCGGATCTACTCAAGAGTGTAAATTGGCCACTGAACGAACCGGAGAGTAGTGGAATAATTAATGAAGAGCATCTCATATCTATTCCGTATAATGATCTAGAAGGCTCTATCAAGATATTAGATACTGCAACAGATTTGGCAGGAATAATTGTTGAACCAGTTTTAGGCGGTGGTGGATGCATACCTGCAGATATAGATTACTTGCACGGGCTACAAGAGTATGTACATAAGAAAAATGCGTTATTAATTTTAGATGAAATTGTAACAGGATTTCGATTTCATTTTGGTCCATTATACACCAAAATGAAATTGGATCCAGATATTATCACACTTGGAAAAATTGTGGGGGGTGGATTAGCCATAGGGGTAATTTGTGGAAAGAAAGAGATTATGCAATATGCAGATACAAACTTGTTTGAAAAATCAAAACGTGCTTATGTTGGTGGTGGTACATTTTCCGCAAATCCATCTACAATGACTGCAGGATATGCAACTCTCAAAATACTAGAGAATAATGACACGCTGTACAGTAAGATTAACGGTATGGGGGAGAAAACAAGAAAAAATATTGAGAGATTATTTGATGGAAAGGTAAAGACTACCGGCAAGGGCTCATTATTCATGACACATTTTACAAATAGAGATAGTATTGAAAATGCTCATCAAGCATTTGGAGCAAATCAACAATTATTACATTTGTACCATATGTGGTTGATCACAAATTCTAAGATATTTTTNTCTCCCGGTAAACTTGGGGCCTATTCTTATGCGCATACAGATGACGATGTAAAGAAATTACTATCACAGACAGAGAAATTCATCAATACTATAGATATGAATAATTTGCACAGTGATAATTCCACAACGTATGATAAGGCAGTGGCTACAAAGGATCCCACACAAGACAGAGTAAATCTAGAAGATTTGGCAGGTGCTGCAATTCAGAAATTCAAAACTTTATAGATAAATAATATCATAGAAATTCACATAGTTTAATTATATTTGTAATATTAGATTATTTATGACAGAGTATGAGGAATTCGCCGATGCACTTTTTGATCAACTTGACGTCGAAACGAATGAGGAAAAAGTAATTGCAGATTTGATGTCAAAAATCAAAGATGAAACAGAATTAAATACACAGTTTGAAAAATTAGAAGATATCTCAAGTGAATTATTTGAAATAATGAAAGAAAAGGCAGAAGAGTTTTTACACATATCAGTGTCAGATAATTTAAAAATTGAATACCCTAAATTGAATGACTTTAAAAAACTAAAGGGTAAAAAAATTTTTGCAACTATAAATTCTAAGCAGTTTGTAGAAGAATTATTCGATGCTGTGATTGAAGAAGATAGAGCAGGTGTTGCAAAATTAGTTCAAAATGAGCCAATTAAATTTTTTGTATATTCAACCTATGCAAAATCATATCTCTCAAAAATATCAACCACATATGGAGACTATATGGATTCAGTAGTGTATTTGAATCGTTTTATTTTAGAGAGTTATCCACAAATTATTTTATACAAAATTGGAAAACCATTTGAGAGAAATTTAGAAGGGGTGAAATCAGGATACTTGGGAGCACTAAAGAGAACCATACTAGAGGAGACTGTACACTCTATGCAGACTAGTCTGCACGAGTCCAATAAACAGGCAGTTATATCTGTTAATTCAATAAATGAGGAATTGGCAGAAATCATCTTAAATTTAAAAGATGAAACAGTATCTAAACTCTCAGATTATCTACAGTTGCAGGCAGTGCCAAAAGAATTTCCCACAGCTCAGCGAGCAAATTTATTTTTCATGTTAAACCCAGATAATTTTGTCACAAATATACTCGGTCCACAAGTTATGACATATTCACATATAGAAATTGATCCTAAAATCAAAGATCTATTACCACAATTAGAAGAAACATATCAAAAATGGTTATCGCCTATTCAAAAACATCATGCTAGGTTTACTACATCCGAAGGTATGGCAGAATTTGCTGTCGAAAATATTTTAAAAAATGACATAGATTTTAAAAAATACATAACTATGTTTGCAGGTATGGATGAGTCAGCATACTGGATTAAGAAGAACATTGGTAAAAACTTTATCCAAGTTGTATATGAAAAATTTTCAAACAACACATTTAATCATGTATTAGAGAATGTACCATCAACACAAGAGATTGAAAAACCAGAATTATACATTAATCGATTAGCACATTTGCTATAGAATAGTAGATACGTTGGCACCTTTTTTTATCTCAGATATTTCGTGGCGCGCAATTTTATTACGTAGTGCTTTTTTCAAAATATCTACTTCCATACGTAGGACTTTGACTTCCTTTTCCAGTGCTGTTGCACGATCATAAATGGTTTTAGTCTTTTTTTCCAACAATTTTATCAAATAAAAAGTCCTTAAAAAGTTATTGCTTTATGATCAACACAACTTGGCACATTAATTTATGATACATTATACACGCATCATATTTCAAGTAGAATTCTAAAAATTTACAGTATTGAAGAAAAATTAATGATGTATAGGATTAAAAAAATAATTTAAATTATCAGAGATCAGTTATAGGTACAATCTGAAATTTTTCATCAATCCAAAGTCCCACAACCTTTGCATCAAAATTCCATGAATTGATAATTTTCATACCATGCAGTATACAATCAGTATGTTCTTTTTGTGATACCGGATTTGCAGCACAATCATAATGACCAGAAATGACAATAAACTTTGAATTATGTACTTTGGTAGAGATTAAAACTTTTTGTTTTAATGACGATGCAATGTTTGAATCTGATATTCGCTTATCTACACCGGGTTCAGTAATAGTGTCAACATAATTTACAGAGAATTCTTTTTTGATCCAATCTGAAACAGCATTTTGAATACGACCATCAATACAATTTATCGATGTAGCAAAGATACCATCCATGTGATTGATAGTATTAAAAATCTACAAATATATCTTTTGACGATTATGTCAAGTCAGAGTTCAAATTCTTGGTTACACGCTAAGCATTTTGCACGTTCCTCACCAGGCTTGCCTAGAATCAAAATTTTACCTATAGTTCTGCACTCAGCGCACATACCTGTAGTTACGTTTCGTGTTTTTGTTTTAATTATTTTTTGTGTTTTTCTTCGACCCATACATATAGAACCAAATTAGTGATTAATAATCTTTACAGGTCATGGGTAAAAAGACATGAATAACAGAATAATCCTAAATTACAAATTATTAATCATTAATCATAACAAAAGATTTTAATCATAATCAGACAATAACGTATTCACATGGAACAGAGACCGACGAAGACCGTCATATTACGAAAGCAGTTAGACGAGGAAAAAGCCAGAGAGGTATTTGAGGATAAAAAAACCGATTCGTTTGGAGGTTTACTAAAGAGGCCAAATAAAGATGAAATTATAATTACAGAAATAACATTTCATTATGAAGTAATACTTGTGGTTCAAATAAAATATTTGGCAAATTATTTTCAAAAAGCCACTCATACAATAACAGTAGATCAAAATGTCAAAGAAGTGATTTTAGAGGGGAAAACATTTCCCATCAAAGACAAATCACGACTTGTCAAAGTAATAACTAGAGGACGAGGAAATAACAAAATAGAATTAGAACTTGACGAACACATATTTGTAGAACAAGAAGAAGAAAGTGCGTTTGGAATTCGTGGAATGGAAATTAAATTTCCCTATGATGTGGCAGAACAAAAACAAGAACAAAATACACAACAAATTTTAGATTCAAAAGTACAAGTAATTGAACCAGGAATATCAATTCAAGATGCAGTAAACAAATTAAAGGAAAAAATAAAGTCTGAAATTAATCACAGCATACGCGATTTACATGAAGAGTTGCAAATAATCAAAGTGAACAAAGTATACATTCCAGTATATGAGGCAAGATTACGTGGTCCTGATCGCAAAGTGGCCATTATGCGATTGGATTCAGTATTGGAAAAAATTTTCTAATAGAACAGTTTTTCAAATCTCGGATCATCAACATTTGTAAATATATCATCATCTACAGCCCATTTTTTAATTCTCTTAGAGTCTTTAGAGAGGGCCTGTTTTGTAAAAACATATCCTTCATCAAGATGATTCAGAGCAACCAGACTTCTAGCTTTGGCATAAAGCAGACTAGCACTTTTTGGATAATTATCCAAGAGTGTGTCAAACACATCAAGTGCCTCCTGATGAAGATTCAAGGAACCCAACTCAATACCCTTGTGAAATAGGGCATCTTGATTATTACGATCACGTTTACATAAACGAGTAAAGCTTTCCAATGCCTCACTATGTCTTTTTAATTTACCTAAAATCAAACCCTTGTAAAACAACGCACGGTTATTTTTTGAATCGGCTTTAATAGCACAATTTATAGAATCAAGCGCATCATCGAATTTTGACATTTTATCAAATAAAATTCCCTTGTTGTACATGGCAGAAGCATATTTACTGTCAATAGATAGCGCACGATCATACATTTCTAGTGCTTCAGTAGTATTCCCCATCTCAGATAGTGCAATACCTAAATTATTACAAGCTCTTGCATCGTCTTTTATCTCCAAAACTTTTTCAAAACAGATTGCAGCATCATGATATTTGCGTATAGCATTTAGTGCTAAACCTTTGGTGTATAAAGCAGGAACATGTTTAGGATCAGATTTTAATAAACTATTAAACAATCCCAGAGATGCTTTATGATGACCTGCACGAAAGAGAACCATGGCTTTATTGAATAGTATTTTTGGATCTTCCTTACTCCCAAATAATCCCATGATAAAGTACAAATGTGGATATTAATCAAGTTTTAGTAATAATTCCAGACATATACTTTGAATACAATTTTAAAAATCACATTAAGGATTAACCATGCACTGAAAAATTGAAAATGAGTGTCGTATAATTTAGCAAGATATTTTGTATCTTAAATAGAATATTGACAATGTGTTTTATGATAAAGGTAGAAAAAATAAATGATGATTTTAAATTTGAGGCATTATATGACAACACCACAAAGGCAGAGGATATACTAGAACAGTATAACGTGGATCAGGCTACGGTATACATTACAAAGAATGGAAAGTATATAGTTCAAGAACCAATGCTATCTAAAGACGCGTATGATATATTGCAAAAAATGATGCCAGGTATACAAGCAGATTTTCCAGTGGATGTGTCAGAATCCAGTAAATTAGAAATCATTAGAAAAGCAATAGAAATAGAATCTAGATCTACCAATAAGAACAACATTTTGAGAGCAGAGTGGAAAAAGATACAGTATGCACTAAAACGAGATCTAGTAGAGTATGGAAAATTGAGTGTACTTATGAAAGACACAAATCTTGAGGACATAGTCTGTTCGCAGTATAAACAAAATATTGCAGTATCTCATAAAGAATTTTCTCAGTTTGTATTTTTAAATACAAATATTAAATTTAACACGCATACAGAACTCAATGATTTACTTCAATCAATTATGCAAGAGATGTCAATATCACCATCACTTGTAAATCCAATAATTTACACTAGAACTGCAAATGCACATAGATTAACAGTAGGGTGGGATAAGACAATATCACAAAAGGGAACTTTTTTTTATATACGAAAATTCCCAGAAAAACCATATACAATAGTAGATTTGTTGATGCAAGGAACATTAAATGAAATAATTATTGCATATATTTGGATGATGCATGACAGTGACGCATTTTATATGATCGCAGGTAATGTTGGAACAGGTAAAACTACACTTCTCAATACACTACTGTGTGTGTCAAACCCTACAATGCATGTAATTACAATAGAAGATTCTCAAGAGTTACAAGTCCCGCATAAATTAACTGAAAATTATACAACAAGAACAGCTATAACAGGAAACAAGAGTACAGAAATTACAATGAGTGATTTGTTCAAACTCAGTCTAAGAGCAATACCCACATTGACCATTGTAGGTGAGGTTCGAGGTATAGAGGCAAAATTGGTGTTTCAGTATGGACCAAGCGGTCATGGGCATATTTTCACATTTCATGAGGAAAGTTCAGAGTCAGGGTTGAGAAGACTGACACAGGATCAGTTTGGAGTAAGTCCCAATCAATTAGCAGATTTATGGTTTGTAGTGCATACAAGGAATATTCTTAAAAATAATAAAAAAAATCGTAGAATTACAAATATTGATGAGATAGTATCAAAGAGCGGAGATATAACTACAAAGTCAGTATTTACATATAATCAATTGAAAGACAGACACAGTCCGGACAACATAGAGGAATTGATAGAGAATAGTGCAAATATATCACGTGCAACAAAAGTACTTGGAATACAAGATGTGTATAGTGACTTGGAAAAACGTATAAAATTCATAAGAAAATGTGTATCATTGAAAGCAGATACACCTGCAAAAATATTATCCACTATTGCACCTTTTTATAAATTTGAAATTTAAAATCACACCACATACATGATACATTCCCACTAAAACCTGTATAACAAGGGTGAGTATGAAACCAGAGTGTATCACATCAATATTAAAAATATGATTCATTAATAATGATACCAACAGTGGTAGAAAAACTAGAGAGTGTTCGGTAAAAATTTGCAGTGTGGTACCACCAATAATATTAAATTTTTTCAAATAAAATCGTAATAATCCACTAGACTCGTATTGAATATATTGAACATTTTTAATTGTATAGATTATGTCAAGTGACATAGAGGAATACCAAAATAAAATGATACCATGTGACATCACATCTAGAGACTGGACTGTTAATAAAAAATACAGGGTCAATCCTGCACAGAGATATATGATTAGATCTGTATACGATTTAGTCATGAAGATTTAAACACATACTGGAGTGATTTCAATCCCATCACCACACCTATTGCGCCCGAACCGTATATGGCAATAGCCCCATAGATGTTTGTTATTGGTCCAGATATGTCGGTATTCACATAAATATCACTGAAATTTCCTTGATTTGTAAGGAGTCCGACTGCTGTTGGTGTGACTACAATAACTACCAAAGCAAATACACATTTTTTGATAAATTTTAAGAGATTGGATTTACTCTTACTTTCATCATCGTCAAAAACCATCAATCTATGTTGAGGTTTTCATATAAAAAGCAAAAATAACTCATAACACTTTAAACCATATTTAACCAATTTAGTACAAGTGCCAATGTCAGCTCAGCCTGGTAGAGCATTCGCCTTGTAAGCGAAAGGTCGTGGGTTCAGATCCCGCCATTGGCTCCATAATTATTAATATTTAAGTCACATACGATATTCTAGGGGGATATGATCTCTGCCCATGCAAGATCTTTACCGAATTTTATAGTCACTGAATCACCAGTGTTTTTATCACAGTTTTGTATTGTTTTTGGAATATCATCAGTAGTTACGGCATAACAGATACCATCATCGTTAGACAGTATGATAACATCTTCATATACATCTTCACGAATTAAATTCCAAAATGGAAATACAACTGTAGACATTATAATTCCAATTGTAATTAAAATACCACCAAAAATCAAAAGATGTTGTTTAGATTCGCCAAGTTCCATTTACCAAAATCCACCTTCACCAGGATTTCCAGTTTCAGGTTTCTTCTCAGGTACATTTCCATGAGCTTTTTTCATGTGTCTTTCTAGGCGTTCACTAGTGTGTAATTCTAAATTACACACATTGCATTTAGTAGAGTTGACTTGTTTCTTTTTACCAAATAATCCCATATAGAACATTATTAATAAAATGTATTATAAAGGATACTAATTTTAAAAAAACATGAAACTATCAAACATTGCTGTTTTAGGTTCAGGAATTATGGGTCATGGTATTGCTCAAATATCAGCAATGGCCGGATACAACGTTGCACTACGCGATATTAAACAAGAATTTCTAGATAACGCAATGGGGAAAATAAAATGGAGTTTAGAGAAGATGGAATCAAAAGGTAGGATAAATCCTGGTGAAGCCGGTAAGATAATATCCAAAATTCAAACACATGTGGAACTTGAGGATGCCATCAAAGGATCACAGATGGTAATAGAGGCGGTGCCAGAGATTATAGATTTAAAGAAAAAAGTATACGCAGAACTAGATTCGATAGCAGATGAGAGTGTCATATTTGCATCAAATACAAGTACACTTCCAATTACAGAGATTGCACAGACAACTAGCAGACCAGACAGATTCGTAGGAGTTCATTTCTTCAACCCACCACAGTTAATGAAATTAGTAGAGGTAATACCTGGACAAAAAACCACACCAAGTGTAAGAGATCAAATGTTGGAATTTGTAAAATCTCTAGGTAAGGAGACGGTACTGTGTAGAAGAGATATACCTGGATTCATAGTGAATAGATTATTCATACCACTAGTACATGAGGCATGTTTTGTAATGGAGAGACAAGGAATAAAATTAGAAGAGATAGATTCTGCCGTAAAGTATAGCCTAGGATTCCCAATGGGTATATTTGAATTGGCAGATTTCACCGGTATGGATGTAATACACAAGGCCACAGTCGAATTATATCTACGTGATAAAAAAGTATTAAGACCGCACCCAAAAATTAAAGAGTTATTTGACGCAGGAAAATTAGGTCAAAAATCAGGAGAGGGTTTTTATAAATATTCAAAAGAAAAATATGAAAGGGTAGAATTATCAGAAAAACTCGCTGCAAATTGTGATCCAATCCAGATGTTAGGCAATATCGGAAATAATGCTGCATGGTTAATTACAAATGGTGCAAGTGACATGGTTGAGATNAGAAAAGCTTGTAAATTAGGATTAGGACTTCGAAAACCGCTTTTTGAGACTATGAAAAAATATGATCTGAATAAAATCGTAGATCAATTAAAAAAATTGGAAGAGATGCACGGTTCATTTTATAGCCCAGATCCAATGTTAAGTGGTAATTAAATCAATTATAGTAGATACAGCATCTTTCGGAGTATCAACAGCAATAATTTTATTCTTTTTTCTACTATCAATATATCTGTCAGCATATTCTGCGGCAACACCACCAGAGTCTCTCAAAGACACCATTGGTCTATCAAACATGTATCCAGCACACATCTCAGATAATGTACCTGCACCACCACCAATTATTATAATTCCATCACCAGAGAGACTGTTAATATAATCTCTAGATAGTCCAATTCCAGTGGGTATCACTATATCACAAAATTCGTTTGCGAACGAAGGATCATTTTGTGGTATGATACCCACAACTAGACCACCTGAATCGTGTGCACCCTTTGAAGCAGATTTCATCACACCACCTAGACCACCAGTAATTAATACAGAATTAGATTTTGCGATTTCTTTGCCAGTATCATATGCCAATGCCTCCATCTCAGGGGTAGATGCATTTTCATTATTTCCAATCACAAGAATTTGTCGTTTTTTGTTATTCAATACTAGAAGAAATGAAATACAATATAGTATAAATCTATAAGATTAGTAGTAATCGCATTTAAAATAATTATTTTAGGTTTTGTATTTCTGGTGCTATTCATAAATGAGGTATTATTTGAAACCGGTGTCAATGCAATTAAAAAGATAAAAAAATACACCTACATGAATAAGTATAGATGTACAAGATTTAAATTTACTACCAGTCACATAATGGTACAAACTTGTAGCTTGAATCATAATATTTGATTTGTTACAACAGTATACTAATTATTTCTACGCTTATTCACACTTTTGATTATTTTATATGCGCTAAAACCTAATACTCCTATAATGAGGGCATAAACTAGGAAAAGACCACAAAATATAGTCATAAAAAGGCGGTGACCTATTAACATATGTGATCATGTTATTGACAGTAAAGATCATCATTAATAATACATCCATCGCAATTACCTTTTCACTCTTTATATATATCTCAAATACTATAATTCTAAATTTCTATGTCTGTCACTTTTTACCAAATTTTCCTTATTTGTTGTTTGGACAAAGTTGAAATGTAAGAGTATCACATCACTAAAAATCACTAATAACATCCAAAGTTACAATAGAGTCTTATTTCACATATATGTGATAATTCTAAAAAATGGGATTAAAAATGAAGCAAATGAGATCCAAATAATATGGCGCCAGGTAAGGGATTCGAACCCCTGCGTGCAGATGCACAACTGCTTACTTGTCACTATGATCTCGAGACAGTCGCCGTACCACTTGGCTAACCTGACAGTGTTTTTTATTAAATCACAGGTAATAAACAATATCAAATAAAGAGTTAACGACGCTTATTATTCAGTAGAGCAGACTGAGCTGCGGCAATTATTGCAATAGGAATTCTATGAGGAGATGCGCTGACATAACTGATTTTCAGATTATGACAAAATTCAATAGATTTAGGATCACCGCCGTGTTCCCCACACAGACCAACCTCAAGATTAGGTTTTATTTTTCTACCACCTGCAACGCCAAGTGACATTAATGATCCCATACCATGAGTATCTATGGATTGAAATGGGTTAGTCTCTAACAGATTCTTCTCTATATATTCAGGAATAAATTTAGCTTCAACATCTTCTCTGCTAAAGCTAAATACAGCTTGAGTAAGATCATTTGTTCCAAAACTGAAAAATTCAGATATAGTTACAAGATCACTGGATATCAGACATGCTCTAACTACCTCAAGCATAGTTCCAAAGTTTATCGCAAGTTTGATCTTTTGACGTTTTTCTATATCTGCTTTCAGTTCATTAAATATATCTTTGATACTTTGTAATTCTTCAAAACTACTTACTTGCGGGACCATAATTTGTGGTTTAGCGTTTATTTTACGTTTATTCAAGTATGCTGCAGCATCAAGTACTGCTTTTATCTGCATCGTATAAATTTCAGGATATGTAATTCCCACTCGAACTCCACGATGTCCCATCATTGGATTAATTTCAGATAGATCACGTGCACGGGCAAGCATTTCTTCGGTTTTCTTTAGTTTACTAGAGCGTTTTTTCTTCAGTAAACGTACACGATTAGCAAGATCTTCAGGGTTTGGAAGAAATTCATGTAGAGGTGGATCCAATAAACGAATTGTAACTTTGTGTCCGGCCATCGTGGTAAATATTTTAATAAAATCGCTTTTTTGGAGTCGGCCAAGTTTATCCAATATTATTTTACGTTCTGAATCTGTTTTGGCCATAATCATGTCAACAAACAAACCAATTCTATCTTTGGCGTTGAACATTCTTTCTGTTCGACACAATCCGATACCTTCAGCACCATACTTTTTGGCAGTAGATGCAGCAAGAGGAGTATCAGCGTTTGCACGTACGCCAAGACGCTTGTAGTTACGTGCCCAATTCAGTATAGTGGTGAAATCTTTAGTCATTTTAGGCTCAACGGTGTCAACTGCTCCCTTGTAGACTATGCCAGAACTACCATCAATAGTAATTACATCACCTTCAGATATGATAATCTTACCTACTCTGAATTTTTTAGATGCGTAATCGATCTGCAGGTTTGAGCAACCCACAATGCAAGACTTGCCCATACCTCTTGCAACTACAGCAGCATGTGATGTTTTACCACCTTGACTAGTCAAAATACCAACAGAGGAAAAGAATGCAGGTACATCCTCAGGTTTTGTTTCTTGTCGAACAAGAATCACGCTAGTTCCAGAATCACCCAAAGTCATAGCACGTTTAACATCAAAGACTACTTTACCAGTAGCTGCACCAGGAGATGCTGCTATACCACGAGTTATTTGAACATGTTTTTTAGCATCAGTAGAATCCAAAGTTCTGTGCAAGAGTTGCTCAATTTGTTCAGCATTAAGACGCAAAATAGATTGTTTTTTATCAATCAGACCCTCTTTGACCATATCAGTAGAGGTTTTTATCATTCCCAACGCATTCATTTTAGCAGAACGTGTTTGTAACAAGTAAAAATTACCATCTTCAATGGTAAATTCTACATCTTGAGGTTCGCGATAATGTTTTTCAAGTCTAGAGCACAATGTTGTTAATTTTTTGTAAAGAGATGGCATTTCAGACTTCATTTTATGAATTGGTTTTGGGGTTCGGACACCGGCGACAACATCTTCGCCCTGTGCATTTACAAGATATTCACCGAATAGTTTGTTTGAGCCATCTGCAGGATTTCTAGTAAAAACCACCCCTGTGGAACTAGTAGGACCCATATTTCCGAATACCATAGCCACGACATTAACAGCAGTGCCATCAGCAATGTCCAAAGTAATATTATTTTTTGTACGATAAACGATTGCACGCTCCCCCATCCAACTACTAAATACAGCTTTGATTGCAAGATCTAATTGTTTGTAAGGATCCATTGGGAATGCAACTCCAGAATATTTTTTACAAATTTTCTTATACGAAGATACAACATTCTTTAATGATTTGACATTCAAGTCGCCATCAGATGCGACAGATTGTGAACGTTTTGCAGCATTTAAAATTTTATCAAAGTGTTCATCTTTAACACTAAATACAACTTTGCCAAAAAGTTGTATGAATCTACGATAAGAATCCCATGCAAATCGTGCGTTGTTTGTTTTTTTAGCAAGATTATTTACACTAGTATCATTTAATCCTAAATTCAATATAGTGTCCATCATACCAGGCATTGAAATTGCAACTCCAGAGCGTACAGATACAAGTAGCGGATTGGAGCCATGCCCCCATTGTTTTCCAGTTAATTTTTCAATTTTAGATATATTTTTTTTAATTTGTACAGTTAGATCTTTTGGAAGTTTTCTATTATTTGTATAATATTCTTTACATACGTTAGTGGTAATGACAAAACCTGGAGGCACAGGAAGGTGTAATCTAGTCATTTCACAAAGACCATGTCCCTTACCACCCAAAAGTTTACGAGAGATCCCCTTACCTTCATCAAAAAAATAAATCTTTTTCATAATAAAAAAATCAAATACGCATATTTTTAAATGATTATATTCGTGATTTTACAAACTTTTTAAGTAAAATAATCTTAAAATTATGTCATGAATGATGAACAAGAGCTCAGAAAGACGTTTGTGTCAATATTAAGCAGGGGGCGTAAGGCAAATACCTACAAATTCGCTCTTGCACGTTGCATATTGGATCATATTCAAAGAACACATTCAGACACCATTCAGGAGAAAATTAGCAGTCAAGATAGCATAAATATATCATATGATGATTTAGCCGAAAATTTTTTAAAATATTATTGGCATCAAGAATGCAAATATAGAATAGTTCAGAATTTTGATCCAAAGAAGATTCCAAGAGTGATTAGTATAATAAGAGAGGTATTCGGTAATGAGTACCAATCAGGAACACTTGGTGATTTGAAAAAAGATCCAAAAAATAATAATAAATTAAAATTAGCAAAAGATAAAATTCGTGACGAAGTATTTATAAAATCACCAGAGGTGGTTCCACGTTTTCAAAATATTATGCAAGGAGGCATAGGAATACAAAAAGAGTTATTTTATATCAATAATCCTGAAAAAAAACAGATAGAATTAAAATTTTCAGCTCTTGATTTTTTAAATAAAAATCAAATGTTTTTAATAAATACAATTACATTAGAATGGGCAAAATTTTTAGAGAAAACAAATACACTGCCAAGATTAATTGCCAAGATTGATACATCGGAGAAGAAACGTACCGGATTACGTAAATATATTAAAATTTTCAAAGATTTTGATCATTGTTTTTACTGTAAAGATATGATTAGTGGTTTTCAAAAACATGTTGATCATTTTATACCATGGTCATACATATTTGAAGATGATGCATGGAATTTAGTCATATCCTGCCAGAAATGTAACTGTAAAAAGAGAGACTCATTACCAAATAAAGAGTATCTAGAGAAATTAATTGAGCGTAATTATTCATATAAAAAACAAATTCAAAAATTGAAAGAATCACTAATTAGAATAGACACACACAAGGGCTGGGAGAAGGAAATTAAGAATCATTATTCTAGTTGCAAAGAATATGGATTTACACAGATTCCTTTACCATAAGATTTGGATGAAATGATTAATGACTTTAATATTTATACTCTGAATAATAATTTTAATTGTTGAAAATTTCCGTTGGACACACCCCAGACTCAGACGATGCGTTTATGTTTTATGCAATGCTAGAGGGAAAGATACCATCACACGGATTTGATATAGAACATGTAGTAATGGATATTGAAAATCTAAACAAACGAGCAAAGAGTCCAGATCTAGATGTCACAGCAGTATCCGTACACGCATGTGCCTACATGCCAAATTATACAATGTTACGAAGTGGTGGAAGTTTTGGAATAAATTATGGTCCAATACTTACTGCAAAGAGTTAACTACCTTTGGAGAATATAAAAAATATAGCAATACCGGGAACAATGACATCAGCATATTTACTGGCTCAATTAATGTTGGGAAAATTCAATTATACAGAAATGAATTTCAGCGACATACCACGAGCTGTAAAGAAAGGCAAGGTAGATGCAGGTATAGTGATACATGAATCTCAACTTGCATATGTACACGAGGATATAGTAAAGATTTTAGATTTTGGAGAATGGTGGAGTAAAGAGACAGGAGGGCTGCCAGTGCCACTAGGCATTAATGTTATAAAATCATCATTAGGAAATGAAATAATATCAAAATTTGATGAATACCTACACGAATCTATAAAATTCGGATTGGATAATTTTGAAGAAACACTAGATTATGCCATGAAATATTCTAGAGACAGACCAAGAGATTTGATTGCTAAATTTGTAAAGATGTATGTAAACAAGTATACTGTGGATATGGGCAAGCCGGGTGAAGATTGTATAAGAGAATTCTTCGATAGGGCAGCGAGTAAAAATTTAATTCCTAAATGTGATATAAATATATCCAAACCTAAAACGTATATTCAGTAGTAGTGTAATGGAATTATGATCTTAGTTGATAAGCGCATATTGGTCAGTGGAATTGTAATGATGGTTGTGGGCATGAGCATATTGATGTATAATAATTCAATGTCCCCAATAGGCAGTACCAACATGACAGATGAAGAGGTTCAACAGTTGTATTTTGCACAAATTGATAATCAAAATATACAGACTTTGGCCAGTATTCTTTCAGGTATTGGTTTTCTACTAGTGTTAGTTAGTTTTGGAGTAGTGAAAAGAAAAGGTGATCCAAATATTACAAAAAAGACAGTATCTAAAACGTCTTAATTTCATTATAAAACGTATCACGTTGTACAGGAATTCTATTAATTTCGTGTGACATATGTGCTAAATCATTAAGAGATGAGGTTGTGTTTTTGCCTGTTGCTTTGTAAATCTCTTCAGAGAATGCAGTGCCCACTAGATTACTTCCACCATGTGTTAGTGCAATTTGTGCAAGTCTCTTGCCCAAAGCTATCCAATATACTGAAATATTATTAATTGAATTTGCCAACATCATTCTAGACAATGCAATAATTTTTAAATCATATATTGAAGAGCATTCATGAGAGACTAGTCCATCTTGTTCCAATTTTGTATTATCAAGACTAAATTTTAATGGTATAAACGTTATAAAACCACCAGTCTTTTTTTGCAAATCACGCAACTTTACAAGATGATCCACTATATGTTCAGGTTTCTCGATGTGTCCATACAACATGGTAGCATTACTCTTAATCCCAAGAGTATGGGCCTCATAAATGGTATCGAGCCATTGTTGTCCACTACATTTACCCAAAGTGATTTTATCACGAATGTCAGGATGAAATAGTTCAGCTCCACCGCCAGGTAATGAGTCAAGACCTGCTTTCTTTAATCTTGTTAGTACTTCACGCACAGAATTTTTTGTGTGCTTTGATATGTAAAAAATTTCAGCTGCTGTGAAAGCTTTGATTGAGAGATTAGAATTATCTTTTTTTATAAAACGCATCATGTCTTCATAATAATCTAATCCAAGAATCAGGATGAAATCCTCCCACAATATGCAACTCTGTGGCGCCCATATTTTTTGCCAAAGTTACACGTTCTCGAATTTGATTTATCGTTAAAGTATATGCACCATCTTGATCTTTTTTTCTGTAAAATGCACACATTTGACAGCTTGCAGCACATACATTGGTATAATTTAGATAATAAGATGATACAAATGATATTTTATCTCCAACAAGATGTTTACGTACACGATCAGCAGTTGCTCCAACAAGATGAATATCATCATTGTGCAGTAGTTCAACACCATCCTTGAATGAGAGTTCATCTCCATGCATTGCTTTTTCAAGAACTTGGGAGTCTTTGATAAGATTTTCTAACACACAATTTTATCGTCGTTTACATTATATAGATTATACAAATTGTGATGGAGTGTTTCGTGGTTTATAATAGGAAAATTCTACAAACGTAAAGAATTAATTATAATTCAACAGTAGAGAAATCATGGTCATGCCACTTGTAGATGAAGATAAACCAAAATGCTACATTTGTCATGATATGTTTGATGACTTTGATAAATTACGAATACATCACAAAAAGGAACACAGTTCTGATAACCGTGGGTCTGGACCATCTCCAGGAGATGTAACAGCATTTTAGCCATTAAATATTAAAAACATAAATTTAGTCAAACTAGCATATTTAGAAAATGAGACAGTTTAGTCGGATACAATTTCCAATAATTATTTTATTAATCACAGTTGGAGTCATACTTGGTGTATCATCTATAGTATCTGCACAAGAGAGTACAGATAATACAATCACATTATCACAAAATGATTCTATTATTTTGTTTGGGGTATCAACAATAGTAGTTGTAGGAATTTTCATATATTTGGCAAGAGATACAATTTTCAGAAAAAAAACCAATTATGATTATGCAGATGTGGTTTCTAAACAAAACCGAGATCAAGAAAAATATCATTCAGATTGGTCAGAGGATTATAAAGAGTTGGGTGAGAACACAGCAAAGAAAGAAAAGACGAAAAAAAATATACAGATGAATATTAATTATTATGATACACTTGGATTAGATAGAAATGCTACACAAAAAGAGATTAAAGAAAAATATAGAAAATTAGCAAAACAATCACATCCAGATAAAAATAAAGATGAAGAATCAGAAAAAATAATGTCAGAGATTAACGAGGCGTATGAAATTTTGTCAGATGCAAAGACAAAGAAAATATATGATTCTATGAATGAAAGTTAGAGTTTTTGGATTTTAATAATTTCTAATTTTAAATGAATGATATCAGATATGGTAGCAGAACTTACAAGATGTGCAGAGAGTGTATAGTGTGGGTTTTGTATATCAATTTGAATTGGTGTAAAATCAGTGTTTGGGCCCAACATATATGAAGATAATTTTTGCACAATTCCAACATTATTTGTTGTTCCCTGAATTATCACACCATCAATTGATGTATCATTCAATGTGTAGGATTTGTCCAATTGCAAAGTGTATACAGTATTAGACTGAACCTCATCAAGAAATGATTTTAAGAAATTGTTGGAAATTGTCACAACAATACGAAATTATTACTTATATAAAGTGTAATATATCAGAGTTGTATCAAACTAGACAAAAATTTATAAAAATATGAAATTGGTCAATATTTGACCAATTATGACCTCTAATAATATCAAGATTAATAAAGAAACAACACATGAGGAGTAAAATAATAGATAAAAAATGAAAGGATTTGGAACTTTAGAATACGTGAAAGACAAATACTCTAAGACATGGAGTTGGAAAATTACGGGCTCCAAAGCTGTAGATGTTGTATCAAGATTGGTATCAGAGTCATGGTATGGGGACAACACAGATGAGGCAATAGTTCCAGATAGCACTAAAAATATCCAACAGATTCAATGGATAACAGAAAGATATCCACTTCAAATCATATCAAAGACAGCTTGGAATAAAAAAACTGTCAAGATCATACAATCAAAACCAGTAAAGGCAAAGACTGAAAAATTAAAAAGAGTAAAACCAGGAAAACAATTCAAAGGTAAATTACTCAATTTCCAAAAAGAAGGTTTGGATTTTTTAATAAAATCATCTGGTAATGCACTATCAGCTGATGAAATGGGTTTGGGTAAAACAGTACAAACACTTGCATACCTATCCAAAGAAGAACACGCATTTCCGGTAGTAGTTATCGCTCCACTAGTTACACTAAGTAATTGGCAATACGAAATCGAGAAATTTTTGAAAAAAAGAGGATTACGAGGTAAACTAGTAGATAATAAAACACCTTCATCAATGATAATTCGTAAAGGTAAAGCAGAAGATCTAAAGCCGCATGATATCTACATAATTAATTATGAATTATTACACAAGAGAAAAGGCGATCTTGCAAAAAGAAACATAAAGACAATAGTGTGTGATGAAGTTCAAAACTTGCGTTCAAAATCCACAAAAAAATATGCAGGTGTTAAAGATTTTGCTGCGTTAGAATCTGTACAACACAGAATTGGTCTATCCGGTACACCAATTTACAACAGAGGATCAGAGATTTGGCCAATTGTGGATATACTACGTCCAGGACTGTTGGGCAATTTTGAAGAATTTTGTGAATATTTCTGTTATGTGAATGAAAAGGGTAAAACCATGGTATTAGAGAATAAACGAGATCTATTACGAAATGAATTAGAAAAGCATGTGATGCTCAGACGCAGAAAATCAGATGTATTGAAGGAATTGAAAGAAAAAGTACGCTATAAAGAAATTGTAGAGTCAGATGATGACTATTATTTCACACAACTCTCAAAGGTTTGGAAAAAACTAGAAGAGGAGCAGAAAGCCGCAGAGACAGAATTCGACAGAGCTTCATCATATCAAAGAGCCATGCAGAGTGAACGTCTCATAGCTGGAATGGCAAAGGTGCCATTTGTAACAAACTTTGTGAAAAATATGATGGAAATTGATGAAAGTATTGTTGTGTTTTGTCATCATCGAGCCATACATAAAATTTTACATGAAAAACTAGCAGAGTTTGAGCCATCATCAATTATTGGAGGTCAAACAGATAATGAACGTAATGAAGGAATAAAACGATTCCAAGAAGGAAAAACACGTCTTATGATTGCAGGACTCAGGGCAGGCAATGTTGGTATTAATTTGAATAATGCAAAATATGTAATATTTGCAGAGTTGGACTGGAGTCCGGCGATACATCTTCAGGCAGAAGATAGATTACATCGTATAGGACAAAAGAGTACAGTCTTTGCATATTATTTGATTGGCAAAGACACCATGGATGATCATGTAGCAAAAATTCTAATAGACAAGGGATATGAAATTGGTGCTTTGTTGGACGATGGTGGATTTGATGAGCATAAAGATAAAGCCAAAGAAATACTAACGGAGATCCAAGCGCGATTAGTTGCTCTAGAGAAAAGAAAGAAAGAATAAATCATTCACAAAGTACAATAGTGTTTATCTTAAATTATATGTCTATCATTAATAATACATGACTGAAACACTAGAGTGTAACATACAATATTACGGGGCCTCGCCGTGGGAGATAGAAGTCTTGTATGAAAGTATTAGTGCCAGATTCAAAGTAATACAAAAAGAGATTGAATTTGATGAAGAATCCAATTTTGTAACCATGATAAATATAACATTACCAGTACAATTTAATGACGATTTTTTTAAATGGTTCGAGTTTAAAAGATGGGAGAGAATAAAATTTCTTTTCAAGGAGATGAAACGACGTCGAGGAGATAGAAAAAGAATGAAAATCGTCATTAATTTTACTGTACTGCCTGCAATAAAATTTATTCTAGATACAAAAGAGGGGCATCTATATAATAATGCGGTAGAAAAAATAGAGACGGTATTAGAATTACTAAAGTATCACATAGATTCGGCAAAAATAACTACAGGTATAACACAGGGGATTTACAAATTTGATAGTGAAAAATCCAGATGGGTATTACACACAATACATACAGATTCTAAAGAATTTACAAATATCGATGGAAAATGGAAGGTGGAAACTAAAGAAGGAGTTAATTCATGAATAGTAGGATTAAATTTCAAATGAATCTAGTATGTGATTGATTTTTGTCAAAGGTTTTTTGGATTTAGATATTTTTTGATTAGCAGGTGGGTTTTCTTTATAATTTGGAATAGTATCAGTTATTCGCCACCCAAACGGGGTAACTAGTTCATTTTTATAAAATACGCCAATTGGTATTTTGTCATACCACTCTAATGATTTTCCCATGGCCTGATTAATTTTGGAATTGATTTCATCAATAGAACTATAGTGCACAACAGGATCAAAATTTGATTCATCATCTAATTTGTAAATTTTTGAATGTCTCTCTTGTGCATCTTGAGTAATACCTGCATACCAATCACGTGTATTGATATCATTATACGTAGGACATGGTTGCAGGACATCTAGAAATGCAAGGCCCTTGTGTTGAACGGCCTGAATGATTAATTTCTTCAGGTGTTTAACATCATACGAATACCCACGACCAACAAATGTAAATCCACTAGTAAGTGCCAACCCTATAGGATTTACATGATAATTTACGTTGGGTGATACAAGTGACTTTGTCTTTTCACCAAGTTTTAAAGTAGGTGATGCCTGGCCTTTAGTTAAGCCATACACACCATTATCAAATATGATGTATGTCATGTCTACATTTTTCCTCCCAGCTGCAACAAAATGTCCAGCACCGATGCCAAGACCGTCACCGTCACCACCAACGGCTAAAACTGTAAGAGCAGGATTTGCAAGTTTTGCACCTTGAGCAAATGTTAATACTCTACCATGTAACGTATGAATACCATTTACATTTATCTGGTGTACTGTCTTACCTGAACATCCAATTCCTGAAAATATTGCCGACATGTGTCGTGGTATGTTCATCTCATATAGTGCCATTTGAATTGCGTTCACGATTCCAAAGTCACCACAGCCCGGACACCAATCATTATGCACATTAGTTTTAAAATCAGATATGCTAGACGCCATATGTTAATACCTCACGTTTTTTTGCCAAACCCTGTGTTATTTTCTTTACGGTATGATACAATTCAGTACAAGTCATCACTCGACCAGAGTATTTCAAGATGTAATTATCCGGATTACGCCCCGTGTGTGTTTGTAGTAATTGTCCCAATTGTGCAGTATGATTTGCCTCTACATCTATGACAATTTCTGCTAAATCAAGTAGACGTCGTATTAAATCTGCAGGGAATGGTTGCAGTAATTTCACCTGAACAAATCCAACATCGATACCATCACGTTTTAACATCTGTATTGCATCTAAAATTGGACCTTTACAAGAACCCCAACTTATTATGGTATACTGTGATACTCCAAAAGATATTGCTTTATCATCATCTGTAAGAGTGTCTAGAATATATTTACTTTTGAATAATCGTTTGTCCATCATAGTGTCACGCAATACAGGATCCTCTGTGACATGACCTGTTTGATCAGATTCATCCCCAGTGTTCCAAAATATACCATCTTCAAGACCCAATTTAGATCTAGGTGATATTCCATCAGGAGTTAACGCAAATCTTTTATAATTTTCTACTCCTCTCTCTAACAACTTTCCACGATCAATCTGTACAGAATCTGTATCAAACCGAGGACAAGTTGCAACAGTACTGGCAAGAAATTTGTCCATCATATGTATAACTGGAACTTGATAGATGTCAGACATGTTGAAACATTTGCATGTATCATAAAAGCTCTCTTCAATATCACCAGAAGCATATACAATTCGTAAAAACTCTCCGTGTCCGGCATATATTGCAAACAAGAGATCATCTTGACCATGTCTAGTTGGAAGTCCGGTAGAGGGGCCGCTTCTCTGATACAGAGTCACCACAATAGGCACTTCGTTTATTCCTGCCCAACCCAACATCTCGGCCATCAGGGAGAATCCTGGACCAGAGGTACAAGTGGAGGAGCGTGTCCCAGTCAATGCACTACCAATTGCCATACCAAGGGCAGATATCTCATCCTCAGTCTGCACCACAACTGTACATCCAGGACGACTATCTACAACATCAAATTGATTATGAGATTCGAGAAATGAACTTTCATCAGATGCAGGCGTTATTGGATAATAAGATTGAAATCTACAGCCAGATATTATTTTACCAATAGAAGTCCCATAATGACCTTGAAGTAACATTGTATGTATAGGAGGATCAACTTTAGGAATAGCAATATTAAATGGAATTTGTTGTTGTTGGATTTTTTCAAAAGTATGTTTTGCTACATCTATGTTAAGTTGTGCTACTTTAGGTTTGCTGGAAAATATTTGTTCAATAGATTCAACGAGTAAATCCAAATTACCTTTTAGCAATCCGTATGAAAGAGATACGGCAATTACATTATACATACGAACCATACCAGAAAGTCTAGGATTATTCAATTTTGTAGATAAATCAGATAATAATTCTTTGAATGATACAGAATGTATCAATACACCATTTTGTTTTGCCAGATTCATTATTCCAGATATGTCAGGTGTTAAATTTTCAGATGCAAGATGTTTTTGTAGCCTATCAGAGTATTCATCATTCATGTTGGTATCAGAAATTTTAGTATCTGCAACATCAGCGTTATAAATTAATATACCATTTTTAGCAATTTCATGTGCATGTCTGAATATAGTTTCTGCATCAAAGGCAACCATGATATCGATATCATTAGTATTAGAACGAATAGTATCATCAGAGATTCGTATTGTAAAGTAGCTATGCATGCCTTTGATATTAGAATAAAATTCTCTTTTCCCAAATATGTTGAAACCGACCTTTGCGTATAATCGTGAAAATATACTAGCTGCAGACTCTACTCCACTGCCCTGAGGACCACCAACTAACCAAGAGATGTCCATACTGCCAGATCAAATTATTAGATTATAAAGTTATGAGGTTATCCGCCTGTTGCCGCATCAAACAAAGCACATTCACAAGCATCACGCTCTCCACAGAAATCACAGACACATTTACATAAATCAACGGCTTCATGACATTTTACACATACAGCATCTGGAGCTTCCATGTAGATATAATGGCAGCAATACTATAAATGGTTTTTAATCGAGTTGAATGAGACTGTCAGGATCACTACGAATACAATCAGTTCCCACAGATTTTATAGGATTGAAAAGTATTTTCCCATTTGGTATTTTATTTTGTTGTTGTAATATTTTAATTTTTTGAAGTACACTAGTATGATGTTTAGAGCACACCAAACCAATCATAAATTCGTCTGAATTAGATAGGACGGACATTACAAATTGTGGTGCCTCTGTACACAATTTATCATGAATAATTACAGAACATTTGTCAGGAAGCATAAATTTTGAAAAACATAGTCAGATATTAAATTAATCTATTGATTCAAAATTCCACACGTTGTCAGGATTATTCGCAGTAGTTAAATTATCAAGGTAGCCCATTTTTTGTAAATTTTTAACAACAATTGCAGAATATACAGGTGCCCCTGTAGCTCCAGGAGAGTTGTAATTAATGATGTGAAAAGAATTATCATTACTCATCTCTAGTATGCCTGATACAAATTTACCATTAGGTGATATTACTGGTGTTCTGATGCCAGCTGTACCATGTTGTTCAAACCATGTAGGATCAATTTTTGGAATAAATTGTGCTATTCGTTGTACCATGTTTTTTTTCGAAATAGAGCTCTTGAATTCTTTAGATACCATTGATAGAAATTGTGGGTTTAGTAATAATTTTCTAGAACTACCACTTAGAATTTCTCCTAATTTATGAATAATTTCAGGCACTTCATTATAAAACGGGCCATATGCAAACGGTGAGGACACAGGTACAGCATTTGGACCAATTTCAGTGGTTCCATCCACACGTTTTATCCAGTGTGGATCAAGAAACGGAAATTCTAGATTTCTAGCAACAGAATAGATGTTTGTTTTAACAGTATCAGCATATGATGATTTAGCAACCCAATATTCACCTCGAAAATGAAGGTCAGAGTAGTCAGTGGCCAAACCCAATTTTTTGGCAATTGCTAATGAATTACCACCAGCACAGTTTATTAGAAAATTAGTTTGAATTTCAGCGTCATTATCAAGACTAATAATATTGGTGTCATTCTTGGTATCAATTTGTGTGATTTTTGAAGATAGTAAAAAATCTGTTCCTAAAGAAGAAGATAATTTATAGAGAGTTTTGGTAAAAATATCATAGGATACAGAAACATCAGTAGAACAATGCAGGGCAGAATAACAAGATACGTTTGATTCTTTTTTCAATACTTCGTTAGAATCAAGTAAGGTTAGATTAGATTCAGACATTCCATTTTCAATTCCCCATTTTAGATATTTTTCAAGAGTTCTGTGTTGATTTTCATCAAGGGCAACTTCCAAAGTTCCTATTTTATTCCAAGGTAGATTAAATTTTTGTGCAGAGATACTCCACATAGATTGAGAAAGATATGAGCAACGCGCTATTATCTTTTTTGTGCTAGGGTTGAGATAAAATGGAGAATGAATAACGCCAGTATTTCTGCTACTAGCATGCATTGCAACCTCTGGTTCTTTCTCAAGTACACATACACGTACATCATACAATAAAGAGATCCAGTATGATATACAAACGCCAAGTATACCACCACCAATTATTCCAATATCATATTTTTTCAATATTAGACAAAGCGCATATTACAATTTAATTCAATATATTCAATATTTGTAGAATATTAGTAATAACTGTACAATAATCATTAAAGCGCGGGGAGGGGGATTCGAACCCCCGTGTCTAAAAGACATGGAATTAGCAATCCCACGCCCTACCAGGCTAGGCGATCCCCGCACGACTATGCTAATCCAAGTATCTAAATAAATTCACTTGTCAAAATGTGTCATAGAGGATATACATTACACATTGGATTAAATAACTAAATCAGAATGTATACACATTGCCAAAAAAAATTGCGGTTATACGAGGGGACGGAATTGGTCCAGAACTTACAGAGTGGCTAGTCAAAATACTCGGAGAATGTAATTTACAATCAGAAATCATACTCTGTGAAGCAGGATCTGAACAGTGGGAGAAGAATCAGAAAAAAGATGAAACATACATTCCACCTAAAACTATGGATACGCTGAAGAGTGTCGATGCATGTTTCAAGGCCCCTACAACTACACTACCCATCAAAGAAGCCCCAAGAAGTGTGGCAGTAACTTTGCGACAAAAATTTGAACTCTATGCAAATATAAGACCTTGTGAAACATATGAAAAAATATCCAATATAGAGAAATTAGATTTTGTGTGTTTTAGAGAAGCTACAGAGGGACTATACACAGGAATGGAAGTTGAATTGACAGAAGATTCAGCTATCGCCATTAGAAAAATTACAAAAAAAGGCAGTAATAGAATAATTAGATCTGCTGCAAAATGGGCTAAGGAAAATAATATGAAAGAGATGGTAGTCATCACAAAAAGAAACATACTAAAAAAAACAGATGGTATATTTTGGCGAGAAGCTGAAAATGTAACAAAAGAATTCAAACTAAATTTAAGAGGAATCTATATTGATAACATGGCACAACAGATGGTAATTAATCCTAAGCAATTTGATAAAACAGTTCTAGTAAGCACAAATCTATTCATGGATATAATTTCAGAGTTAGCATCAGGATTGATAGGCTCCATAGGATTAATTTATTCAGCGAATATAGGCGATTCATTTGCTATGTTTGAGGCAGCTCATGGCAGTGCTCCACAAATTGTAGGGCAAAATAAAGCAAATCCAACAGCTACAATACTATCCGGTGCATGGATGGCACAGTACGTAGGGGAGAAGGATATAAGAGATGCAATATTTGAAGCCACACGTAAAGTGATTAATGATGGAAAGATCATTACAGAAGATATTGGCGGTAATGCTACAACATCACAAATGTCCACAGCCATAATGGAACAATCAGTAAAAAACTTACGCAGATGAATGTGTCACCTCAAATACAAGAAGAGTTTCATAAAATAATTTTTTTTTACCTATAATTTGTATATTCAAATTCACAGAGTTTACTAAATCAATCAAACTAGAATATTTCGTTAAACTAGATACAAGGAATAAAAAAGAGCCATCAGGCGCAATATTTGGAATTGCAGATTTAATAATTTCAAGAGGCACTTGTATACCATCTTTACCTCCATCTGTAGTTATATCTAAAATTTCATCACTTGGAATATAGGGCATATTACACACAATCAAATCAAATGGAATAAGTAATGCATCAGACGCATTACAACACACAGAATTATTAATTTTATAGGATTGATTAGTCAGTGTCCTAAAAGATAAATCTGTGCCCACAACTACATCAAAAGATTTCTCAAGTATTTTGGCAAGATATCCAGAGCCACAACCAATGTCTAGTGCGTAGTTTCCAGATCTTCCCACAATCATATCGGCCAAGAGAAAAGTATCTTCAGCGGGTTGATAGATGTCAGATGATGCGCTGGGCAATTTCAATAATCTCACCAATTTGAAGATCGTCTAATCGTTTTTTGGACATATCATGTATACCAAAATTGCTTAGAATATTATGAAGAGTTTTACGACGTTGTGAAAACATTTTATTAACATTTTGTAGTAGATCGCCAGTTAAGATATGTCTTTGTTTAATGAATATAATACAAGAATCTACTGTGGGTGGTGGATAAAACGCATTACGTTTTAATCCACAAATCTTTGTAATATCAAATGCATATTGTGATAAAACCCCAATCGCTGTTTTTTTATCAGCACAGAATAACTTTTGTGCAAATTCTTCTTGTACAACTAGAACAGCGTGTTGAAATTTTCTTTGTAACAGCCATTCTATTGTATGCCTACTTTGAGAATACGGAAGACTAGATACTAATACAGAAAAAGACTTATCATAATCTAAAGCATCGCCACAGATTAGTTTTAGATTTGAATAAACAGATTCTAGTTTTTTTATTTCAGAATACAAGTTTGGATTGATTTCTACAGATGTAACTGTTTGAGCGTCATTACATAGAAATGGTATCAATATACCACGCCCAGATCCTATCTCAAATACATCATCTTGCTTTGATAAATTAGCAGCATCCACTATCTTTTTGGCAATTTGCTTAGATACGAGAAAATGCTGACCCAGAGATTTACGGCGATTCAACTACGATCACAAGAATGTATCATAAGTAATTTTATAATTATTTGGTAAGAATCGTTAAGATTTTTTCAAGGGTTTCAGCTAGAATTAATTTCTTCCAACCAAATGTAAAGGAACGTAATTCAGCAAGTGTAGTTGGACGTATGTTAACTAATTCAACAGCTTCTTCATCAGTTAGATCACAGTCTTTTACTAGATCCTCGCACATTTTTTTAGCTTCTTTAGAATCCATATCAACAAATTTTTTTATATAATCATAAGTCCAACGTTGAATTTGATCCATAGATTCCACATCATCTACTTCAAGAATTGCCTTAACTTCAGGATATGATAATGGTTGTTTCTTTTTTATTTCTTTCATAATTATACACCAAATGGTTTTACGTGATCATATCGCGTGATGAGAGTTTTAACTTTATTTCCCAATTTAACATGTAAAATAAGAGATTTTTTACCCACAGTTATAACAGTACCAACTTTACCATGATAACGTCTATGTGGTAATCCTTTATGTTGTCTAGGATCAATTATGACCAATGCACGATCATTTTGAGCATATTCCTGTAATAGAAAAGACACCCCTCGATTATGATTTTTAGTCATTACAGATCTAGATTTATGTCTAAAACCATGTGAACGACCAGAGGTTTTTTTCGTTGCCATAAATTAAAATCATTATAAACCCTATTTTAAGAGTTTATGATTCAGATTTGCTCAAAGTGTCGTCAGAGACATCCATGTTACCAGTAGCACCATCAGGCTCGGAATTAGTAGGTGTTTTTTTACTAGTGATTTTAGTTTTTTTCTTGGTACCATCATCCAGATCCATGACTCCACATTCACCTAGTGCAAACACAACTTCTCCATCAGGATGATGTGGACTATCAACCATTCGAGCAATTCTCTTTTTTCCAGCCTTTTTAAAATAAACACGGTATGTACTTGTATGAGCCATAACATTTCCACCTATAGGTCTGATAGGATCTCCAAAGAACACGTCAGGGGATGACATCACTTGATTTGTTGCTAATGCAGCACAGTTGTAAGTCTCTGCAATTCTAGTTAAAAGATGTACAAAGTGATTAAGTTTTTGTTGACGAACAGAAAGAGTGCCCCTTCCCAAATACTCTGCACGGAATAATCCAACTGCAGAATCAACAACAAGTAATTTTATACCACTTTCAGAAATTAACTTACTAGATTCCTCAAGAATCAATATTTGATGTGAGCTATTGTATGCACGTGCAACAACAATTCGATCTAAAACTTTTTCAGGATCCATACCATGGATCTTGGCTATAGATACAATTCGTTCTGGCCTAAATGTATTTTCAGTATCAATATATAAAACACCACCATCCAATCCACCTTCATCTATTGATTTTTGAACCATTACACACATTGTATGACATAATTGAGTTTTACCACATCCAAATTCACCATAAACTTCAGTCAAAGCCTGAGTCTCAATTCCACCTTCAAAAAGAGAATCCAAACATTCAGTTCCAGTTGTAATTTTTCCTATAGTCTGTCTACGTTTATAGATATCAGCTGCACTAACAAAATCTTTCTCAATCAAACCACCATCTACCAGTTGTTTTCGTGCCTTGTTTACTATTTTTTCAGTNGTATCTTTTTCCATACCAGTAATGTCAGCCAATTCCACAGGACCTCGTACGATTAAATCCATGATATTATGTACACCTGCATCAACAAGTTTACGTGTTGTAACAGGACCCACACCTTCAAGACTATCTAGACGTGTGTCATCGCTCATACCGTATTGTACCGTACTATACCTTATATATGTATGGTTTTAGGGTTCTGTGAAGCTAACGAGGGATAATTATGTATCATCATAGATGATTCTTCAAAACTCGTATGGTTTCACAAGGGTGTTCAGTTAGAGTGGTGGAATTTTGAACCATGAATTTCAAAATCTATGAATTCACATCATTAGCCTATGTTACCTAATTCCTTTTTTAATCAACGCAGATTTTGAAACGTTTTTTATTTTCTGGGCGTTCAAAAAATGATTAATATATCAGATTTGAGCCTTATCCATACAAGTGTCAATTCTACCACACACATTTTTTTTACCATCTTTAAATCTATCTCTACATATCTTACAGTTTTTGAAAATTCTTCCAATTCGTCTAATCTGTTTATGAGATGAGAAGTAATAGATTCGTCAAGTCGTTTGTAAAGTCTTCCTCGGTATCTCTTTCTATATATTGTGAAGATGCGCCTAGTGCATTTTTTTGTTTCAAATGGAGTTTCTTATCTTCAACAATATACTCTGAAATTATATTACAAAATTAAAAGAGATGAAAGAAGAAAAACATGTTGATTATAAATTAATTTTTACTTGATTATAAATTTAGAGAAAATAAAATCAATTAATGAACCTATGAGTTTGTTACTGCAATTACTATTCAGAGAAAATGCTGAGATCTTGGATAAATTGTCAAACATTAATCCATCTACCAATTATTTTTATTGTGGTAATGATAAATTTAATAATTATAAACAGAATATTGGTGTTAGTGGTTCTAGAGCTGGTTTAGAAACGGGTCAACATGTTGGTGATTTTACAATATCTGTATATACTAAATGTAAATAGTATCCTTATAAAACCTGATTATTGCTCATAGTATTTTAATTAATATTTTATGATTAGTTTAAAAAATAATTAAATTTAAAAAAATAAATATTGAGATGGGTTTATTCACTATAAATATTTTGGATTCTGTTTATAACAAAGTAATTTCATATTATGATGTTGTTGAAAAATAAACCAATATTCATTGCAATAATTGCACTAGCTATAATCACTGTAACTGCAGTTATCGCACTAGCTATAATTGCTGTAACTACAGTTATCGCTTTAGAAGAATTCATTTCTGTCTGTGATAGAGTGGAGACAGAAGGTATTCCAGTTACATCTAACAATGAACCCATCACTTCATCATCTTCAATTGATACTATATGGTCAGGTGATTTAACTCTCACACTTTCTAATCTCCCCGCATTAGGGGAAACGACTGAAATTGTCTTAGTTGTTAATAATACTTCAGGATCAACTCTTCCAGCATCATATTTTGCTACTGTTATGTCTTTAAGTGAACACTTTGAAGTTCTAAATCCCCCATCAAATATTCAATTATCTGATAATGGTGGATTTTTTATCACAGAACCAATGCCACATGATCTACAACCAAATGAAACGTTAACCATGTGTTGGACTATAAGAGCTGTAAAAGAGGGCGAAGCTGAAATCCTTAACCGCGATCGAGGTGATTCTTTTACTGTAATTCGATTAGTTATTGGTGCAGAAGAAACACTACTCAAAAAAGATTTTGACAGATTATATCCTCCACAAAGACAAAATTCCCCTCCACAAGGTAGTTATCCTAATCATTTTACACGTGATGAAGATCCAAATAAAGTGGTAGATAACTCTGTAGTTGTGATAATAACAGATGATCAAATTAGAGAAGAAATAGAACGAATTAGTGAAAAAATAGAACAAATGGGATATGATGATGATGATGTGATACATGATGTACTTGTTAGACTCAAAGAACTCCTTGCAAATTCAACATCTACTGAAGATTCAAATCTAGAAAAACAATCTTTCTTGGATTCAATACTACCAAAGGCCTATGCATCTACTCCTCCAACTTTTACTCTAATATGGAAAAATAACTAATATCAATTCACCTTATGATCCTGACAGAGAAACAGGTGTTTATGATTTAATGGTGTGTGCAGTAGATAGAAAACCCCTCTAGTAATGGTAGTTTTACTACTCTTCATTTTGTAAATGGAAATGATGCTTGCACAAGAACTTTCGAGTCTGGACTCTATTATATTGAAAATATTGTAAATGATGATCCAAATGATACTACCGGGGCAGATGTGTATCTTTTGTATAAGACCCCCAACATCTTTATCATTTGAGGACAACTTTGATGATCTAGACAATTGGTCAAAATCCGGTTATGATTGATGGAGTGTTGTCTCTTCCTGGGGTGAGGATTTACCAAAAGGTGAAACTAGCTTTATTGCTGCAAACAACTCTGATATTAAATGCATCCTAACTAGCGAGACCATTGACTTGTCCTCTCTCTCATCTGCAACTCTAGAGGTGTCACAATTTGTGGATAGTTCATTGGATAGAGGTGAATACCTATCCATTGAGGTGTATAATGGAAGTTGGACTGAAATTGCAAAGTGGGGTGCAGATAACAGTCAAGATACAGATGTCTGGGAATCTGAATCTATAAACATCTCAAGATACCTTGATGATAACTTTGAGATAAAAATCAAAACTTTACAAAGTAGTAGTGAAGATACAGAAATGGACTATATTCGAATAACCTCATAGGAGTATTTGTTTTTGTTGAAAAAATATGGGTATAAAGTTTAACATATTAATATTAACATATGTTCCTATATCTAAATTTTACACGATTCCTCGATAACTTCACAGCACCGGTTTTAACGATTTAATCTCAAATGGGACAATATAATCAAATTTTGACAGATATTATTTTGAGATTAGAAATTGAAAAGATAAACAATATGATTATATTAAATTGAATTTTAAATTTATAATTGAAATTATCATCAATATAATTTCAAAAATAATAATACATATTTTTATAACCAAAAATATACAAAAAAAGTACTTGGAAGATTCGTCTAAAAATATACGTGTTACTATAATGAAATCTATACTTATTGCAGGTATAATCGCATCATTATCATTAGGAGTATTTTTTACATCATGGTATATAACAAATGAATTAATAATATCAATCGTAATTGGTATGACAGTTCATTTTATAGCTATGGGATTTGCATGGAAATTAGCAAAAAAAATATTCGGGTAACATTAATTTATTAGGAAAATTTCTAAAATCTATGCACACAGTATTTAGATCAAAAGAGCATTTGGTTACAGAAATAAAATTAAAAGAAATAGATGTAGATTTATTTTTATGTATAATAGAAAAAGGACAATTAGATATTATTGAGATCACTAAAATTTTAAATAAAGATGAGAAACAAATTCGAGAATCAGCAAAACGACTTGTAGATCTTGGTGGAATGATAGATATGCCAAATGATAGAGTCGAGGCATTGCATCCAAGATTCGCGGCAGTGAATATGTATAGAAGATATTGTCAAAGAGAGGGAATAAAATTTACACAAAACAAAAATGTTGATAGTATAGGTGTTGAATTAGAAAAACCATACGAACGTGTAAGGACTAAATAACAATGAATTTTGATCAATAATGATGGAATCTACAGATTGTGAGCATAAAGTTGCATACTTTGGTGTGACAAACATAAACATAGAGGAAAAAACCATCGGATCAGTAGACATTTGGAGATGTGCTTTATGCAAAAAGATTTTTTGTGAAGAGAAACAACTTGGAATTGAGGCAATAGCCGAAGTAGTCGGAATGCCGCTAATAAAATCAGATGAAAAATGGGGTGTATCTATATGCAAATTACAAAAAGGAAAGGACAGATGGAAATTAGTCAAATTGTCATCGGATGGATTAGTTAAACACGAATGCATAGAGGAACGCATTATGGAATTAAATGTAAAAAATTATTCCATAGATGATCCAAATCATCAAAGTTTCTTGATACAAAATCATGTAAATAATGCAGTCGAGATTTAGATATGACACCAAAAATAAATATCCACATAAATAATATAGACGGAACACAGATGGCAGCAAAAATAAATGGGGTTTTTGAATTGGATTCATATTTTTTCCATTTTAACGCAATTGCATTTGGACGTATTGGTGGACAAAATATTGGTGCAAAATTAGAAGATCATATAAAGCAGAAAATTAAGAATTTGGGATATGATCCAGAAGAGATAATCAACGAAATACAGCAAAGTTTAGTTCAGGGGAATTTAGAGTTACCACAGGGATTGAAAAAAGAAACGTTTGCAGACGATTAGGAACCTGAAACGGCATCGTCTAGTGAATGTTCACACTGACATGTTCTTTCAATAGGGGTTTTTTCAATCAAATCACCCAAGATAGATTTTATGGTAGAAATATTCTTTTTAAATGTGGCCAATACTTCTTGGTTAGAAACTGGGGTATCTGCCCATACATCATAATCAGTAGCCATACTAACAGAAACATAACAGATTCCAGCTTCACGAGCTAGTTGACATTCTGGCACTAGAGTCATACCTATAATATCAGAACCTGTGCTTTGAAAGAATTTAGATTCAGATCTAGTAGAAAATCTAGGACCCTCAATGCACACATATGTCACATCTTTGTGTACAGGTACATTTTTCTCTTTTATCAAATCATATGCAATAGTTTGCATGTGAGGACAGAAAGGATTTGCCGTAGATACATGGTATACGTTTCCAATTTTTGAAAATGTGCCTATACGAGTTTTTGTAAAATCTATAAACTGTGATGGAATTGCAAAATTACCAGGGGCAATATCCTGACGAAGACTCCCAGTTGCAGTTACAGCAATTATTCTTGTAACACCTATTTGTTTGAATGCAGAAATATTAGCACGGTAATTTATCAAGTGGGGTAGAATTGTATGTTTTTTTCCATGACGAGGTAAAAAGGCAACTTTACGACCCCGATATTCCCCAATAGTAAGAGAGTTAGAGGGAGAACCATATGGAGTATCTATTTCAATTTGCTTGACATTTGTTAATAATTCAGGATCATATAGACCACTACCACCAATTATGCCAATTTCAACATTTTCAGTACTCATCAATATTTCACCAATGATTCCATTTTATAATTATTTAGTAATTCAGAACCTTTTAGCCCTTCTAATTCAACTACAAATACAATACCGGCCACAATACCATTTACTTTTTCAATTAATTGACATGCAGCCTTTGCAGTTCCACCAGTTGCTAACAAATCATCACAGAGCAAAATACGTTTACCTGAAACGATAGAATTTTGTATCTCCAAAGTGTCAGTACTATATTCAGTAGTATATGAGATACTAGATTTATCACCAGGTAATTTCCCTGGTTTTCGAATCATAATCATACCCTTACCATACTTTGCAGATAACAATGATGCAATAATAAATCCTCTAGACTCTATCCCTGCTAGTAAATCAAAACTATCTTTACTAAATAACTTAGATATCTCATCTGCAATATTTGATAAAGATTGAGGATTTGCAAGTAGTGGATTAATGTCTCTAAATATTATTCCTTTTTTAGGGAAATCAGGGTAATCAGCAATTTTCTCTTTTAGGTTCATAAAAATCATGCACGAATAATGTTATAAATAGTTTAATAGGTTTAAAATATTAATTTACAGTAAAAGTAGTAGATGCAGTTCTATCACCAATATTAGTAGTTATTACATATTTACCTGCAAGGAGTTCGCTAGGAATTTCCCAAACACTACTAAAGGTACCATCACTTAAAGATCTTATTCCAGTTATCGATTCAATTTCTTTACCTGTACTATCATAAATAACAATTGGTACAGGTACACGAGATTTACCGTCACTAGCACCAGAACCAGTAATCTGTATTATGGGAGGACCCATAGAGAGATCGTGTGTTGCCGTAATAATTATTTGATTAGATGATATATCTGTAATTTTAATAGGCGTTTTGATAAAATTAGCACCTACAGAAGCGATCACATACCAGTCATCACTAATGTTAGCAGATCGAGGTAATCTAAAATCTCTGTTAGATATCTGTCCATCCTTATTGGAATAGGTCAAAGTGTCATCTACAGATTTAGACTCAGGACCATAAAGTTCCAAATCAATCAAAGTATTCTTTGTAGCTGTTCCTATTAGATTAATGAGCTGTCCTGGAGAAATAATAGAAGGTGTATGTATAGAAGTTATTTCACCAAATGTTGTAAAATCTACTGTAAAGAAAGTGGTAAATTCAACATTACCACGATCTACAAGTACAGTATAGACATTTGGAGAATAAGTAGATAAATCTACAACATATGTAAAAATACCAGTACTATCTAGAATAATTTTTTTAGATTCTTTTTTATTATCAGAAGGATTTAAGATCAATAGATTTACATTGGCCGATGGAGGACCAGTAATGGTAATTTCAGCATCTTCTATAGAAGAGTAGTGCAATTCATCCAATGATATAAAAATTAATTGATTTGGTTTAACACCAATGCCAACCGATACGATAGTTTCAAAATCTTCAAGAGACGCATGAAGTACGTATGTATCCTTTTTGTAATGAGGTAGTACAGGAATTTTCAAATTTATCACTCCATCACTGCCTATGGGTAATTCAGTATAGAATAATTCTGTGTTTTTGTAAACCAAAGATACATCCAATAGACTATTTGGTGGCGCAAAACCAGTAAATTCTAAAGTTTCACCATGTTCATACTGTAATTGTACAGGATGAATATCTATTCCAGGAAATCTTGTAAGTTCAATGGTGGCAGATTTGATTTCGGAGCCCAAAGTAGCATCAATAGTATACGTACCCAATACCGCATCAGATTTTACAGTTGAACTAAACTCCCAAAATCCCTCTTGATTGATGGTTACAAATGTCGTCCCTAGCAATGTCCCATTAGGATCCATGAAAGAGATAGAAGTAGTATCACCATGTGATCCTGTACCAGTAATTGTGAATTTATCATTAACATGTAGAAATTCAGGATACGTAGTTATTTCAAATGGTAATTCAACAGGTTCATCAACAGTATTTAATTCAGACACACGAATACTCATATCTTTACTATTGCCAAAATCATCACGGATTATGATATCAACACGCTTAACCTCTTGCTCAGAAGATAATTGCATAGTACCCACAAAATTTCCGGCGTTATCAGACACCACATTGCCCATAGATACATCATCAAGATAAAAACCTAAATTCTGATTGGGTGTAAATTGTGTTCCAATTATTCTTACATTCGAGCCCGGACGAATACTAGTAGGAACTAGACGAAATTCAGAATTATCAGAAATACCAGTTGTGATTATAGAGGGAATAGTAGTATTAGTTGGTGTTTGTATAATAGGATCAGATGTAGAAATATTAGATGCGATAGGTTTCCCAGATAAATCAATATTACCAGAAGCAATAACATCATCATTCGAGGCAACAAATCTCCAATTGAGCGCATTATTTGAAGTGTTGGTAATTAATCCAAATTTTACATGACGATTCATGTCTAGACCATCATTTTGTGAGGTAAATGAAATTATTCCATCAGAGTTTTTCCTGCCACTCCATCCTTGTTCAGTTTTTATGGATTTGAAACTAGATGTATCATCAAGCCAAACGTGAATAGTTGATATCTTAGTATCAATATTATTCTGAAATGTTAATAGTATGGTATTTTCAAATGTATGATAATCAACAGTTACAGGTGTTTGTCCAAAGGACTCGCCAGCAGATATAACAAAAATTGAAAATATTACTAAAGAAAAAATTGCAAAGTGTACATGCGTGTACATATATTGATTACCATACATCTTGCTTAAATACCAAACTTGATTATTTAGGTATTCCTGAAGTTGATATAAAAGATTTTTGCGTAGATTGAGAAGTCATATTTTTATACTGTATAATACGTTCTGTGATAAGACGATATAAAGTACGAATAGCATCTTTTGTTTTATCAGTGATAAAGATTGCATCATTGAGAGCAATTTTTTCACAAATATATCTAGTAATTTCTTCCTTGTTAAATTTTTCCCAACCATCTGAATCATGTGTGTTCCAAACATGATCTAGTTTGGAAATAATACTAGAACCGGGGTGTTTGAGAATATCATCAACAGCAAGATAGCGATATCCTTCTTTACGTAATTTAATTTCATATGTTTGATTAACAGCATACAAGTAATCATCAGTTTCTATATAATCTTCTAAAGATTCAACAGGTTTACCATTTTTTTCAAAAAAGATTATTTGTGGCTGTGTAAAATTATTTGCCAAAAGATGAGAAGCGATATGTTTAGATTCAGCAGTATTATCCAACATTACAAATGTATTATATCCATTCTTAGCATAAAATATTGCAAGTGGTAAAACAGAATCTTTAGTATGAGCAGCTATAATATTAAGTGGGTTTACAGAAATATTTGGATCTTCAAGAAACTTGTCAAATGCGTTGAGATACATATAATCAGAAATTGTCTCTACAATCAATACTGGTCTAGAGTTAGTTCCAATTTCACGATCCATGATGGTTTCTACTTGACCACGAGATAGACCATACAGTATTGGAATTAGCGTAAAGGGTTCAGCATTCCAATAATCATAAAAGATTTTACTGAGATGCTTTCGCTTATCAAGTTCTACGACCAGTAGATTACCAGGAGTATAATCGAATATCATAAATGGTGAATGTGTTGCGTATAACACTTGATTAGAACCGGCTAGGTTTTTCAGTAAATCAGAGATACCTCGTTGTTGTATAGGATGAAGATTTCTTGCAGGTTCATCAAGTAAAAGAATAGCTTCTTTTAATTCTGCTCGTTGAGTCTCAGCTGCAAAATTCACAATAAACGAAAATGTCCATTTAAAGCCCTCAGCACGTCGATTCAAAAGACCCGTATTAGTCACTGAACCATCTTTGTGAACATCAGATATTACTAGACTAATTATATTACCAGGGTTATATCGAAGTTCAACTAAAAGAGGATCGCCTTTCCAAGCAGGGTTTAGTTTTGCAGTAAGTTTCTTACTTGCAATATTGAAAAATTTTATAATTTTAGATGGACTATCACGATACTCATTCATTTTATCAATATCCAATTCAGCAAGATAAAATAAATTTCGTACTGTTTCAGCTTTATCAAATTCCTCAGAAAAATCTACGTTGTTTTTTTTCGAGTTATTAGCAGTTCTAGAATATTCATTTAGATTTACATTACCATAAATTTTTTTATAATCTGAAAAATAAACAAATCTAGGGTGAATCATAGTTTCGACGAAATTTTCCAAAACGTCACGCTCAGTTTTCCCTCTAAGTAAGTTAGAAAAGGAATTTTCTGTATCTTTGTATACAGTATCCCATTCACGTATAACAATAGGTTCATCAACAGCTAGACGCTGTATTGTATTATTGAATTCAGTCATAAGATTCATAAATTCTTGTTCACTTTTTGGAAATTTAAAAAAATCACAATCTAACGAAACACTAATGTGATTTGGAGTTATATCAATAAAATTTTGTATTTTTTGCATAAAGTTTTCCCAAGAGTTTAATTGATCATTTTCATCATCACTAACCTTAACATCCCCAAAATCATACAAAGGTTTAGGATCTTTATTTGTACGTATTATACGAATTTGTTTAATCTCATCTAATTGGGGAAAGCTTTCTTTGATTAATCTAATTTCATTAGGATTTAATTCAAATGTACCAGATGCCAACTCTACTGTAGATTTTAAAGACTCGGACAATTCATCACATAAATCAAGATCGGATACAATTGTTTCCCTATTAAGTAATGTTAGAGCTTGAAGTATTGTAGTCTTGCCACTCTCATTTCTGCCAACAAATGCTGCAAGATCTCCGACATTGATTTCACCAGAATCATGAATACACCTATATGCTTTAACTCGAAATTTTCTTAATCTCATTTAAATATTGTAAACTTATTCATGATTTAACTTATTCTATAAATAATTAGAAATACATTAGATTATCGCAGTATTAATCAGCATAATGGTTCGTGATTGACATGAAATACTGATATATTGGGAAAACAGAAAACATGTATAATTGGTTAGAAGAGCTTTAATCATAGTATATATCCTTCCAGTGATTTTATCGACAATATTTGCATTTATAGTGATTGATGGAGCAATGCAGAATCTAGATAGTATGGATTCAGACATTACAAAATTCAGATTTGCAAATAGTGCAGATATCAAATTAGTTGACTTTGAGTATACTCATAAAACAAATGCCCCCATAGAGATTAAAATAAAAGTGGTAGAAAAATTCAATTGTGGTGATTTATACGTCACAATTTATGACAGCAATACTAGAAAAATCATATCAGAAAATGGATTCTTTAACCAATGTCTCACAGAAGATAAAATCTTACCGATAGATAGAAAATTAATAGAGAGAATAAATAATCCAGGAGCATATAAGATTAAAATTTTAATGTATGATAGCGAACAGAAAAATTCAGATTTCATTACACAAAAGTTTATTGTAAAATAGTTTTTCTAAAATTACTTGTGATGTTCACGTAACCATTGTGAAACAATTTTAGATACTAGTTTTTCAGGAGTAATTCTATGTTGTTCACATTTACGTTTTAAAGATTTTGCGTTACGTGTTGCAAATACAATAGAGAATTTTTTACGTATCATGGATTCTTTAGCTTCTTTCAATGCTTTCTTGTGTGAAGATTTAGGACGATGAGCTAAAACTTTAAGATATGCTTTTCTTGTAGGACGATCAATTTTTTTCATTCGATTAAATATTTTTAATGCCTTTGTGGTACTAGGATAAATCTTAAACAATGTCACAGCTTCATCTCTAGAGAGTTCACGTGGAACTAGTGCCTTTATTGCATCTGGTACACCTGCAAATCCATGGTATTTTCTAAATGTGCTAGTAGACATGCCTAGCATTTTAGCTGCCTTGCTTTTGCCCATTTGTTCAGCAAGGAATACACATGCTGCAGCAGTCTCTTTTGCATCCATATCAGCCCTGTGTATATTTTCTACAACAGAGGCAGCTTTTGCAGTATCTAAATCATAAGCGGTTTTTTTAGTCAATACAAGAGCTGGTGTTACTTTCACTCCTAGACGCTTCATGGCACTAAGACGTCGCTGTCCAGACATCAAGAGATATGTATCACCTTCTTTTTGCACCATGGGGGGATTTTGCAATCCATCATTTTTAATTGATTTAGCAAGCTCAGATATACCATCACGATTTAATGTTCTAGCTTGTGCAGTTTTCCAAATTTTAATCTTTTTTATAGGTATTTCGCGTAAGCGATAAGTAATAATTGGTTTATATCGTTTTCGTGCCATATTTAATCGTGAAATTTACTCATTGTTAAGCATATCTATGTATTAGAAATACTAATTATGTTAAATTAAAGAAAGTCAATTGTAAACAAGTAAAATCGTTTTTAGCAAATCAAGTAAAGCTAATTAATGAACGTGACACCACGAGATTAAATGGGATCTTCAAAAAAAGAAATCGGTATAACAGTATCAAAAAAAACAGAGTTTAGTGAGTGGTATACACAAGTAGTAATAAAAGCAGAGTTGGCAGATTATGCGCCTGTCAAGGGTTTAATCGTATTAAGACCAGATGGGTACTCTATGTGGGAGGCAATTAGAGATTCTCTAGATAAAAAACTATCCAAACGGGGAATTCGCAATGGGTTTTTACCAATTTTGATTCCAGAGACACTACTAAGTAAAGAGAAAAAACATTTTGCGGGGTTTAATCCTGAAGTATATTGGGTCACACATTCGGGCAATAATGAAATTGGGGATAGACTCGCACTACGACCCACATCAGAGACGTTGGCATACTCGTTATACTCCAAATGGATAAAAAGTTGGAGAGACTTGCCACTAAAAATTAATTTTTGGAATACAGCACTACGTGCAGAAATAAAAGCAACAAAACCTTTTTTGAGAACTTCAGAATTTTTATGGCAAGAAGGACACACGGCTCATGCAACAAAAGAAGAAGCAGAGGAGGAGGTAAAAAAAATTATGGAAATATATAAAGAATTAGCAGAGATGGAATTATCTATTCCAGTAGTTATTGGGAAAAAAAGTGAAAGTGAGAAATTTGTTGGTGCAAATTATACAATTACAATGGAATCAATTATGCCAGATGGTAAAGCATTACAAATGGGTACATCACATATGTTGGGCCAAAATTTTTCAAAGCCATTTGAAATAAAATTTTCTAACGAAAAAAACATTGAAAATTTTGTATGGCAGACATCATGGGGTGTGTCATGGAGATTAATCGGAGCTATGATTATGATTCATGGGGATGACAAAGGTATGGTTCTCCCACCTCGTGTGGCACCAATACAAGTTGTAATAATTCCAATCTACTATTCTAAAGATGAGCAAGACGCAGTTATGCTCAAGGTAAAAGAGATTAAAGAGACGCTAGGCAGGACAGGGGTACGCCTACATGTGGATGAAAGAGACGGACTCACACCAGGATTCAAATTTAATGACTGGGAGATGAAGGGAATACCAATCAGAGTAGAGATTGGTCCAAAAGACATCAGTGAAGGTAAATGTGTCATAGTAATTCGTCATGATCAAACAAAGTCCAAGATGGATTTTGAAAAAATAGAAAATATCACCGATATCTTAGATGATGTACAAAAACATATGTTAAAAACAGCTCGTATGAATTTAGAGCAACAGACAAAAAATATTGGTCAAGACTATGACAAGTTGATGACAGAATTGAACGAGGGTGGTTTTATAGAAGCATTTTGGTGTGGTAAAGAAGAGTGTGAACAAAAAATAAAAAAAGATACTGGTGCAGACATACGTGCAATAATAAATGATACAATAAATGAAAAATGTGTATGTTGTAAAAAAGACGCAAAAATGAAAACCTTGTTTGCAAAAGGTTATTAATATATTAAATACTGTGAGAAATATTTATTATGGAAAATATCTTGGAGATAAAACATTTTGTAAAACATTATACCAAGAAAAATATATTTGGATTTGTAAAATCTATCATCAAAGCAGTTGATAATGTATCCTTTGAAATAGAAAAAGGTCAAGTATTTGTTCTTGCAGGTGAATCGGGGTCTGGAAAATCCACAATTGCAAAACTAATTTTAGATGTTAGTTTAGTAGATTCAGGTGAAATGATATTTCAAGGCAAACAGGTAAGAAAGAAAAATTCAGTTGATCTAAAACAAATCCAACTAGCTTGTCAAACAGTTCAACAAAATCCATTTGATTCGATCAACCCTACTATGAAAATATCAGATATAATAGCAGAGCCGCTTGATATTCATAATGTAGACCATGCACAGAGAAAAACAAGAATAAGAGAAGTTTTAGAAGAAGTGGGACTAACCCCTGCAGAGAAATTTACATCATTACACCCACGTACATTATCAGGTGGTCAAAGACAGAGAGTAGTACTTGCACGAGCTTTGGCGCCTAGACCTAAAATCATCATAGCAGATGAACCAGTATCCATGCTAGATGTATCGATGCGCGCTGAGATTCTCAAGATAATGGATGACTTGAGGCGCAAATATGGAATATCGTTCTTATACATTACGCATGTTCTTGCTACAGCACGACATTTTGGACACAAAATCGCAATAATGTATAAAGGAAAAATTGTGGAGAGTGGTAATATTTCTGAAGTGCTAGTAAGACCAAGACACCCATATACACAAGCATTAATTGATGTAATTTCAGAACCGAATCCAGATAATCTAAATCGAGAGATAAATATTGTAACAGAGTATCACGACACAGTAGGGAAAGGATGTTAATTCAGACCCAGATGTCCAATTACAACAGAAAAATGTAAAATGGTATCAATATTAGAACCAACAAAAAGCAGCACTAGTGTATACGTGTTTTATAAATAATTATTATGCGTCCAAATAAGATAGGCGTTTATCTTTGTAGGATACAATATTAGATACACCATTTTTTGGAAACACACCATAAATTAATGACGCCATTTGAATTACAGTGTCTTTCAAGGAGACCATAATGAATTGGCTCTGTGCTGATCGCTCCTTTAATATCTTGGCAAGTCGATCAGAGTTTGGAGCATCAAGATGTGCGTCTATTTCATCAAAGAGATAAAATGGTGAGGGTTTGAGTTTTTGTAAAGCTAAAACAAATACTACAGCTGCAAGAGTTTTTTCACCACCGCTAATAGATGTAGATTCACGTTTAGATTTATCTGGGAATTGAATCATATACGAAATACCAGAGGTGAATATATTATCCTCATCTTGTAGTTCTAACCATGCATTTCCACCTGTCATTTTAGTAAATATTGTGCGTATTTCTTTATCCACTGTATCAAAGGCATCAAGAAATGTTTGTCTCTTGTCTCTCTCTACATCTTCAATGAATTTAACAATAGTATTTCGTTCCTTCTCAAGTGAGTTTTTTCTCTCAGACATGGATCGATACCCAACACTAATTTCCAAATATGTCTCTGGTGCTTTTGCATTAATATTGGTTAGACGATTTAGCTCAGTTTGTAATTGATTTTGAATTGGTACTACATCAAATTCAACATAATCTGATGCAATTCCAATCACATCTAATCTTTTTTGTAACCCAGATTCATCTATTTTTAGATCATCCACATCACGCTCTAAAGATAAGATTTGTTTTTCTAACGCATTAATCGTACGCGAATGAACGGATTCATCATGAATCATATCATTCAGTACAGAGTCAAAGTCACGTATCTGCTCTACAGAAGAACCAGAGGTGGAAATTAAATTTTGTTCCTTTCCTCTCAAGTCAGTCATTTTTTTATTGAGAATATCATATCGTGAACCATATTTTTTTAATCTTGGTTGTAGACGAGCAAGCTCGACAGATTGTGTTTTAAATTGGTGTCGAGACATTTCTAATTTAGATTTTTCAGTTTGTAGTGTTAACTCGGTAGAAATTATTTTAACAGATAATTCTTTGTAGAGTGCATCTAGTTGAAATTGTTGATCATGTAAAGATGATTTTATTTTATTCAATTCCGGAAGATTTTGTTTCATTTTATTCGGATCAATTGCCGAATATTCATTTTGTAGGCTGAACGTGCTATCTAACAACTGTTTAATTTTTGTTTCAAAGGCATTATTTTGTATGCTCATTTTTTCCTTTTCGTCATGTAAAACATGAATACGTGTTTCTATCCGACTTTGTACATCAGTAATAGATTTAATTTTTACAAGAACAATTTCAAGATTCAATTTACTGTTTGCAAGTTTTATAGAAAAATCAGCCAAGCTTGTAGCTGAATTCCTTTTCAAGTAATTGATTTTTTTCAAATCTTCAGATTTTGTATCTTTCATTTTTTTCAAAAGAGATATGGCTTTCGTCAGACCATCTACAGATGTCCCCATGGATATGGTCTTTGTAAGATTAGAGATTTTTGAATTGGTGTCTAAAATCATAACTTTAGAGTTGGCAGTAAAGTATTCACCTCGAGGTGTTACAGTATTAAAACCACGTATCGATAGTGCCGAAGCTGTTTTACTAGATTTAACTAGCAGTACACTTCCAAATAAAAAGGATTTCAGAGGCGCAAACTTTGTATCACATTGTACAAAATCAGATAATCGTCCAATTACATCAGGATGATTAGGTACATTAAATTGCAAATTTTGAATAGTATCGAGTGGGATTATTTTAAGACGAGGTAAATTTTGTTTATGGACAACTTCTGAAATTCCAAGTAGAGTGACCATATCTTTAACTATTACAGCTTTAAGCCAATCAGAACATACTGCCATGACTGCACGTTCAGATTTTTTGTTCCAACGAAGTACTTCATATACTAATCCTTCAATACCAAGTTTTTCAGAATGAGAATATAGTTTAGATATAGTATAATCCTCGTGCATGATTTTTTTTATTGTTTTTATTTTTGAGCCATATTGATGCAGGGCTGCTAGTGATTTTTCTAAAATAATTGCTATGCTGCCTGTTTCTTTTTCAAGACGCATATGTTTTGTGTCCAATATAGATAATTGTGACCGAAGATCATCAATAGATAAATTTAATTTTTGTAACGATACCTCTAGTTTTGTTTTTATTTGAACAAGTTTGGACAGACTCGTAGTATTTGATGAAGATTTAGTAGTATTGGAAGTTATTTTATTTGTAATGGTATCATCTTGTATTTCAATTTGCATCAGATCCAGTTTTATTTGATTGATTTCAGTGTTGAATACTCTAATTCTCTTATCAATTTCACGCCTTTGTATGAATAAGTTGGTCTGAGTCTCAAGAATCTCATTTATCTGCAAATCAATTTGTTGTATTTTACTAATTATCAAAGTTCTTTGTTCTTCAATTTTGTCACTAGATTTTGTTTGAGATTTTACATCGACAGAGAGTTCAGATATATATTTTTCAGATATATCGATATTTGACTGTATTTTAGGAAGTTGGTTTTGAATTTGAGTAATTTCTCTCTCAGTCGTGCCAACTTGACTCTTGGTCTCTTCATATTCACTCAAAGTTCTGCTGAGTCTAGTATCAATATCAGATTTGGAAGTATTGTATTTATCCACACCATCCATGAATGTATTTTTCTTTTTCCTAAGACCTTCAGAATTAGTATGAAGTTGATCGCGCTGTTTGGTAATATCAACAATTTCAGATTTTAAATCTTTAAGTTGAAAAGATTTAGATTCAATATCATTTTTAACATATTTTAATCGACTAGTTGCAGACATTGCCTCAAAACGTACAATTTCTTTTTGTAGTAAATCTGATCGAAGTTTAATGTTTCTCTCTTCTTCCAAAGAATCAATTCGTTTTTTAATTTCATCCATTCTAGCAAAAGATATCTCTAAACGACGATCTGCTTCAGACAGTTGTTTCATTGCTTCATCTTTCTTTTCATCAAAGTATGCAAGACCAATAAGATTTTCAATAGATTCTCGTTTCTCATCTGGAGAAAATTCAGATATTCTAGTAATTGTTCCTTGTTGAACCACATTCAGTTGATTCAAACCTGCATTTGCCAAATCTAAAATATTCAGTATACGACTACGCTGTGTCTTTTTTTTATTCAAATAATACAAATTATCACCCTTTTCGTCCATCTCCCTAGTAATTTCAACAGTATCCGAATCTACAGCGATCTTACGATCAGTATTATCAAAATGAACACTAGCGCGAGCCATTCGTGTTCCTCGTCTACGACCCTCTACATCATGAATTAGGTCAACGAGTTTGCCAGCACGCATCTGTCTTGGTCTATTTTCCCCAAGGGCAAAGATAATGGCATCTAAAATATTACTCTTACCTGAACCATTAGGTCCAGAGATAGATACAAGACCAGGACGTAGATGTACATCAACATTACGAAAGCCAAATGATTTGAATCCAAAGATCTCAACTTTCTTTATATGAACCATGATTACAATTAGTTATTCATACTAAAAAATAGTTTGTGTTAAAAAAAATACACAAAATAGCCATTAGGAAGACTTTGCTGCAAAATCTTCACAGGCAGTCTTCGCTTTTTCATCACTCATCTGCTCCAAGGGATGTTTCATCAGATATGCACTTGCAGATAACACCGGACCTCCATGACCCTTGTCTAACGCAATTTTAGCCAAACGAATTGCATCGACAACAATTCCAGCAGAGTTGGCCTTATCATCCACTTCTAATCTAACATCCATATTATAAGGAATATTAGCCCATTGTCTTCCCTCAATTCTCATAAACATCAGTTTTTTGTTACCAAGAAAAGGAATGAAATCAGAAGGACCCACATAGATATTATCATCATCTAGACGCGTATCTAGTTGACTTTGAACACTTTCAGTCTTGGAAATTTTTTTACTAACAAGCCTTTCTTGTTCTTTCATGTTTAGAAAATCAGTATTTCCACCTACATTCAGTTGATACGTTCTATCGATTTTTGTACCACGTTGACTACATAGTCTTGCCAAGGTGCGATGTACTATTGTAGCACCCACTTGACCTTTAATATCATCGCCAATAACAGGAATATTTTTTTCTTTAAACTTTGCAGCCCACTTATCATCAGATGCAATAAAGGAAGGAATGCAATTAACAAATGCTATGGACATATCTAGGCATATCTGTGCCCAAAACTGTGTCACCTTTTCAGAACCTACTGGAAGATATGAGACAATAATTTCTGTACCTGTATCTTTTAAAACTTTTTTAATTTCTTCTGTTAACTGTTCTATACTTTTATTACTTTTAATTGGTTTTACACGATTCTCAACCCAAATCCCCACACCATCAAGTATTGGACTTTCATAGACTAGCGCATCTGTTGTAGGCATTTTGTCTTTGGGTATCCAATCGACCATGTTTGGATATGCATAAATGGCATCGTTCAGCACATGACCGATTTTATTTTCACCGACATCAAATCCGGCTACAAATTCAATATCAAATATTCCATAACCACCAAGTTCTTTATGGATAATTCCATTTACTTCCTGAGATGAATTTTGATGATAGTATTCTATTCCTTGTATTAGTCCTGAAAAACAATTACCAATGCCAACAAGAGCGACTTTGATTTTACCCAATTATCAATTAATGACTTGTTGTATGTTTAAAGTTTTGTGTAAATATGGATTCAATACAACATTTTTTAATAACAATAATTTTACTATATGTATGACAAAAAAGCTCATAGTTGGAGGTATTAGTATAATAGTCATAATAGGAATAATCATAGTCACATACACATCTAGCACAAATGATACATTATTTGCAAACAGTGTCGATATATCTAGAGCATCTAACCCATTGGGCAATCCTAACGCACCAATAACAATCATAGAATTTGGGGATTATCAATGTGAGGCATGCGCACATTGGTATCATATGACAAGAGATTCAATAATTAGTAATTATGTGGAAACAGGTAAAGCGAATATAATATTTGTAGATTTGGCATTTTTGGGAAGTGATTCATCTAAAGCGGCGCATGCAACATACTGTGCAGAAGATCAGGGAAAATATTGGGAGTATCACAGTATGTTATATGAAAGACAGAAAGGAATAGACGATGGTTGGGCAAATAAAATTAGTCTACAAAAAATTGCCGAGGAGATGGGATTAGATGGAAAAATTTTTGAGGATTGTATTTATTCAGATAAACATCTAGACAGAGTAGAATTTAATTCAAAGCAGGCTAAAAAACAAGGAATACGTGCAACACCCGGATTTATAATAATTAGTGATGAAGGAATGGAAAGAATCAGTGGAGCACAGCCATATCATGTATTTAATCGTGTATTAGATACGTTGATGTAAATTGTTAACATCGTTTCTACTAGTTTTCAACCAATTCAGATTCACACTCTTAGCTATGGCAATATTTAGCACAATATTATTTTCATTATTACTAACATCAGAATTTATATTTCTAGAACCATATCTAGTAGGACATATTCCAGATAAAAGTGAATTATCATTATTATTAATTGTGATGATATCAATTTTATCAGGTATCGTATTATCTATGAATATATATCAACTAGGAATTATTCGTGGTAATAAAAAACGTGGCATGGGTGGAAGTATTGCAGGATTTATGATAGGAACAATAGCAGGAGTGTGTGGTTGTGGTCCAATTGGTTTTTCGTTAATAGCTACGTTCGGTACAGGTGCCAGTGTCGCCTTTACGTTTCTTGAAAATTATGATACTCATCTGAGAATAATATCATTAATCCTGTTGGTATTTTTTTATTTTACTACCACAAGGGCCATATCTGCAAATTGTGAAATTAAATCAAATAATTAATAAAGTTTTAAATCAATTAGATGTGTAATTATTTTAAAAATCAATCATGAATACCAAACAATCAATCAGACATGATATTTTAAAAAAATGGTATCAAAATATCACAAAAAATACACTATTTGAATCAGATATAGTAGAAGGATCCAGTCCACCTTCAGTATTTGTGGGGGAGTATGGTTATCCAAAAGTAATGGTAGGACCCATGGTACCACAAGTACATGGCAATACAAGCATACTAGACTCCCCAGAGGAATGGAGTGGAAAGAGTCTAAATCAAATCATTAATTATAGATTAAATCTAGTTAGGGGAACAAAGAAGATAGGAGTCAAAGAAGTCACAGGACGTTACATTGAGGGATTACAAGAGATGGCAATGGCATCACATCCAACTGATTCACAGTTGGAATTTACAAAGAAAACCAGTATCTCCTTTGACGAATCGTTATTCGGTCCAATGGGTCAAATACAAAAGATAAACATTTCAAATTCTAGATCAATTAAAACAGTAGAGAATACATTTTATGATAATGATCTAAAAGCAGATGAGGCAATTATTCACATATATAATAATGATGTAGAGATATCTAAAATTAGTAGATGTTTGAGTATCGGAATGTTTGGACATGATAGTAAAATTGTTCCTACAAAATGGAGTATAACTGCCACAGATTCCATAATATCAAAATATTTGGTAAATAATATAATAGATTTTCCAGTTATAGATTCATGTAAGGTTTTTTCATTTACACATCTTGATAATGTTTTTGTGGTTTTATTATTTCCACATAGATGGATGTATGAAATGGTAGAGGCATGGACAGGAAAAAATAATACCATAGAGTTTGGGTCAGATTTAGAAGATACAAAGAGAGTAGTGAATTCACCGAGTATTGCAGGGGCATATTTTGCAGCAAAACTTGCAATAACTGAATACTTGTACAGAAATGACATACAGGCAGGAGTACTTGTGTTACGTGAGATTCGTCCCCAGTATGCCATACCGGTAGGAGTTTGGCAGATTAGAGAGGGAGTAAGGCAGGCGATGAGAAATGAAGAATGTATTGTAAATAATTTTCAAGAAGGATTCAGATTCACTACAGCATATACGAGTATAGAGCATAAACAATGGAGTGAGAACATGGATACAATAAACAAGATGAAACAGCACTCAATAGAACAGTTTGTATAACTATTACACATATCCTATTATTGACAAATGGATCATACATATTGATGAATAAGATTCTGATTGGGGTTATACTCATAATATCAAGCCCAATTTTATTTGCTCTTATAATATTTCCAGATACATTCAGTCTAAGTTGGAATCAAGGCAGAGGTGGATTTTTGTTTGCGTTAGCATTTATCGCAGCAGAATTAATAGGAATCAAGGCGGTAATATCGTCAAAAAAACTGTTTAGAATTATACCATTAGCAATAATAACAATGGTATATATCACAAGTTTAGAGTACGGATTGTCAGATATGTTGAAAAATGTATCTGTACATTATAATGTTCAATTAATTGATTCATGGGTTTGGATGTGGGATTTCATCGTTATGACGGTATTTGTCATAGGGGCATTAATGATATGTTTTGGAAGAAAATGGATTCGTGTGGCGCCGGCAGGTCCAATATTTCTAGCAGGTAGCGCAATTATATTATCTCTTGACGCATTCTTCCCTTACGATACACTTGGTCCCTTGCAGTTTATAGTCCCACCCCTAGTTGAGGCCAACGCTGCAATAATTACAACATTAGATTTGGGAACTGCGATTGCAAGAGATAATCTGTTGTTTTTACGAGGAGATCACGGTCCATTTGCACTTCAAGTGTTTTGGCCATCAGCTGCAGTACACAGTATAATCATATACAGTCTAGTCATGATGGCGTTTTTATTAAAAATGAATATTCCGCGTCAAAGAAAAGCAATATACTTTATGATTGGTGTGGGAGGTACTATTTTCATAAATATGATACGTGTATTTTCGCTATCAGTGTACGCACTCAAAGTAACCACTAATGCTGCCCAATGGGAAGAATTTCATTCTGTAGCAGGTGAGATTATGTTCCTACCATGGTTGTTTATCTTTTTATTAATTGTTGCAAGAATTGAGACGAAAAGGTTAAAGAATAAAAATATTAAAAATAAGTTGAAAGATTAGTTTGTCCTTGGATATCTGATAGATCAGATACCCGAACTCCTATACGACGAAATGGAATTTGTTGGGTATTCAACACATAAATTAATAATTGGTTAGTTATTTTTTCCAATTCAGTTTTACTAGAGATAAAAGTTTTTGTAGTGTATGATTTGGATTTGGATGTCAAATCAGACTGGACAAATTGTAATCCTATGGTATGAAACATTTTGTTATTCTTTGTTATAATTTCATGTATCTCAGAGCATATACTTTGAACAACTTGGGAGAGGTAATCATAATCTAACGAGTCTTGCTTTAGAGTATGTATTTTGCTATACTGTACGTTGGGTGCTTTTTCAGATACAGGACTAGTAGAGTACCCCCGTACAGAATGAAAGATATAGGTGCCTATTTTTCTTCCAAATTTCTGTTGTAAGTCAAATATGTCAATTTCCCTTGCTTGTCCAACAGTCTCAACCCCCATATCAGAGAGAATCTGATATGTATGACTACCTACATGTGGAATATCTCGAATATTCAACGGTTCTAGAAAAGTCAAGATTTGGTTTGGCCGAACCACGGTCAAACCATCAGGTTTATTGTAAGCTGAGGCAATTTTTGAAATTAATTTATTTGTAGATATACCAACAGAGCATGTTAGATGAACTACATCACGAATTTTATTTTTTAATTGTTGAGCAAAATGTCCAGATTTATCAAAGTTACCATCTAGTCGTTGAGTAACATCAAGATATGCCTCATCTCTTCCCACATATTCAAAGATATCGGCGAATTCTTCCATGAGTTTCATAGATTGATTTGTGATGTTCGCATAATAATCAAAATCTGTGTGAAGAAATACAGAATCATCACGCTCAAGTAATTTCTTTTTTGCCAAACTAATAGGCATGCCAGATTTTACACCGTATTCTCTAGAAGTATAATTAGCCGTAGCTACTGCCCCACTATCTGCACCTCGATCTGAAAAAGCACATACAACAACAGGTTTAGTCTTTAGCAGAGGATCACGAATTTCTTCACACTGTGCATAAAAGTAATCAAAATCTACATGAAATATAATTGGATCAGACACATTAAGATATTATTATAACATATTATTATCATATACTATAATAATCATATAATGTGTAATACATCGAGATGATCCTAATACAGATTTATATTTTTATCATACGACGCTAACATCATGGAGTATCCGCTAAAGGTAGAAAAGGAAGGCGTAAAGATAAATCCAGATGGCATGGAAAAAGAGAAGATATACCATTGTCACTTTCAAAATAATATATTACTAATATACAAAGATCATCAGGATCTGTTGAGTTGTTTTGAGATATCTGATAGAGATATTGTTGAACGTATAGTGAATGGAAAACAAGAAGATGCAGAAATCATACTAGAAGAATACATTAAAGAAAACAAATTAGGTAAAAAATAATAGTAAAGGATTGATACAAAGAGTACAGAAATGAATAAAGATAAACTTAGTGATGCAGAAGAGATCTTGAAAGAATTTACCAAATCAAGAGAAGAGCCCAAAGAGTCAGATTCATCGGCAGATTCAGAGTCAAAAAAATTAGAAGATACACCGCCGCATGAAGATACGACAAATGATAACATTGATGAAAAAGAAATCAAGGATGATGGGGACTTGGAAATTAAATCTACACCAACACTTGTAGAGGCAGATGATGTACAAAAAACAGATGATACATCGATTAACCATGAAATAAAAAAAGAGCAACAAGAAAAAGATGCCAATTATGTGGATCAAACACAATCAAGAAATATTATTTTTATTGGTACTAAACCAATAATGACATATGTTACATCCACATTGACACAACTATCAACATTACCTAAAGTAACACTCAAAGCAAGAGGAAGACGACTCACACAAGCAGTAGATGTTTCACAGATGATTGTTAAGCGAATGAATACCGTAGGGTATAAAATAGGAGATGTTAGAATCGCATCAGATCTGTTAGCATCAAAAGATGGAAAAAAACGTAGTGTGTCCACCATAGAGATAGACATTACATCAGAGAACAATTAAATTATTTTTCAAGACGTTGTAGCAATCCCGAATATATGAAAGGTAGAATAGTTGTGGCCTCTGCATGTATTGTTGTCTGTTTTGCACTAGTAGATACTTTACCCCACGATATAGCCTCACGTACAAGGGCTCCGCTAAGACTACCATCAAATTCCTGAGCAGTTGTAAGATATACGGCATAGTCTAACCCATCACGATACTGATTCCACCATAAAGTATGATGTTTAGATATGCCTCCACCTATCATAAATGCTCCAGATTTTTTTGCTTTGAATACTAAACCAGATAAGAGATCAGCATCAAGTATCACATTTAATGTAAAATCAGGATGAGATTGGACAAACATCCACAATTGACTACCAACAGCACCATCCATTATACCAGGTGCAATTACAGGTATAGAATTTTTGTAAGCCCAATATAGAAAAGAGTCATCACCTAGATGTTTGCCAATCATTTTTGCAACATCGGCAGTAGACATTGTTCTAGTCCCCCCATCATATTCTTCTTGTAAAAAGGATTGCATCTTTTCTTCAATCAAAGGGCCATAACTACTCATTGGCACAAGTACATTACCGAGTCGATGAATGTCGTTCTTAGCAAGTTCAGAATCATCCATTGTGAATGAGCCTTTTTTATATTCAGAATAGTGCCGAGTTATATCATGATCTAATGCTCCGCAAGTAGTAATTATACATTGAAACCAATTATTTTTTATCATATTTTTAATCACACCACGTTGACCAGTAGAGATTAACGCACCTACAAATGAAAGAAAATTGAGATCACAGTCATGAATCATATTATATAGGATATCAAATCCTTCAGACAAATTTGTAGATTCAAATCCTCCGGACAATGAGAGTTGTGTAAAGATATCGGTTATATCAGAATTAATAGTAATTTCAATATCCTTTACACTACTAGATAGATCAACCATAATTAATTTTCAAGGGATCATTATAAAAATTCTGCTAGAATCATCACAGATAATGAATCTTTACATGATTATTGTAATCGACTTCATAGGGTGTAATATAACTACAATGTGTACACGTAAACAATGATTCTGAAGTAGGTTCACTGTGAAATTTCTTATCTGTTAATGCTTTTATTGTAATATTTTTATCGTTACTAATCACCGCAAAGTTTTGTCGTGCATTTATTGAATCAAAAAAACTTTTAATTTCTGTAACAACTAATTCTTTATCAATAATAGTATCATCTATGGAAGATAATGCAAATCCATGTGATTGTATAGTAGGTATGGCAGATATATTGTCAGCTACGTATACAAGAAGATCGTTTTTAATTTCCCCAATTTCCCTACAGTCAACACTAAGCATATAATTAATACTAGACATACATATTCATAAGTTACTATCCTAGCAATAAATAAGGGATGGTATAATTCAGTATTGAAATTTTCAGAAACATTTGGGGTTGAAGAAGGACACGGTAGTGATATGATATCATGGCTTAACGAAGTGGCAAAAAAACGTAAACTAAAGATAGAGGCAAGATTATATAATCATATAATAAAAACTGAAAACTTTGGATCCTTTGAAATGTTTTCATGGATTGGGCATGTTAGTACCGCAAGGAAAATTATTATCAAAGCTAGCAAACATTATAAAATTAAAATTATCGAGGGAGGGTACAAGCCAAAGGAGATAGTACTCACAACAAAAAAAACAGATTATGCAATGGTGAGAATAGGTGATAAAATATTAGGCCATCTAAAATTCAGTGCCCCTCTATTTGGAAATGGTATGTGGAAGTTGGATGGAGAGGAGAGAAGATGAATAATTTCACAGAAGAGTGATATTAATTTTGAAGATACTCTATAGAGTTAACATTATCAAATACACTCATACAAAAATATAATAAAACTAGGGCTTTATATGAATAAACTAAAATGGTTAGTATGGACAAAATTGGAATTATCGGCACAGGTATGCTAGGTAGAGCAATAGCAAAACGTCTTTTAGATTTAGATTATAACGTAATTGTGTATAATAGAACTAGAAGCAAAGCACAAAAATTAGCAAAATATGGTGCTAAAGTAAAAGATAGTCCAAAATTAGTAGCAAAAGAATCAGAGCGAATAATTACAGTTGTAAGAGATGCAGATGCTGTAAATGAAATCTGTTTTGGAAAAGATGGAGTAATGGATGGAATATCTCAAGGTACAATTATCGCAGATATGAGTACGATTGATCCTACAGAATCAAAAAAGATAGCAAAAAAATTTGCAGGGAAAAAGATACAAATGTTGGACATACCAGTAATGGGAGGACCAGATGTAGCATCACAAGGTGGATTAATTATGATGGCAGCGGGAAATAAATCAGCATATAACAAATGTAGTAGAATATTTGACTCTCTTGCCAGTGAACGGTTCTTTCTAGGCAAAAATGGAACTGCTCATGCAGTAAAATTATCAATGAATCTTCAAATTAGTATGTTGGCGTTGGCAATATCAGAGGGCATCACATTAGCTGAGAGGACATCTGTAGATCCAAAAACATTTCTAGATATTTTAAATTCCACATATTTTAAAACAGGAATGAGTAAAAACAAGGCATACAAGATGATTAAAAATGAATTCAATCCAACATTTACACTTGAAAATCTTGCCAAAGATCTAAACACTATCACAACTGCAGCCAAAACATTTGGAATTACTCTTCCAATTACTACACAAGTTGAAAAAATTTATGAAAAAGCCAAAAAAGAGGGATTTGGGAAATTAGACTATACAGGTATATTGAACTATATTAAAAAAATTCAAAAATAAAGTTAAACAATGAAAATTTTACCGCATTGATTACATTTTAGACTGGTGTTTAATCGTGTAAATTTTTTAGAACCACAAGTACAGATAGGGCACGAACGTAATGGTTTCATTGATATTATGATAAATATTCACATATAGAAATTTATCTATAAAGTTAGGATGGATGGTATTTTTTATACAATAAATAATTTACACTCACAGTCAACATTACTACTCCAGTTATCAAAGACCAAGCAAAAAAAGTGATTGACATATCTACCATTATGATATAATTTCATATACTTACTTTTTTATGTTGATACGAGTGTACCAACTAGAATGTCTTGTGTTTAAGGGATTATTATCAAATGTTACACATTACACAATCAGATTTCTAAAATTTTAAATAGATTAAGTATACGCAAACAAACATGCCAGAAATAATTTGTAATGATTGTGGTAAACGATTATTCCATGAAAATGAGGATACGCTAAAAATAGAACACAATGTACATAAAAAATTCTGTAGAAAAGAAGAAGGAAATCATCACAGCTATATGCACAGAGAGGCTCAAGATACGACTCCATTTGATACAGAACGAGAAAAAGACATTAATGGTAAGGAAATATTAGAACGATAAACAATTTTATGAACTAGTGTAAAAATTAACGTGTTCTTCTACGTTGGTTTGGTTTGTTTTGACCCGGTACACGCATTAGAGAAAATCGTTTTTTAAAATTATTTTTATTACGAAGACTAGAAGTGGTGCCAACGCGTTTGCGACCTTCAACTTTTGGAGTTTGTCCTCTAACCTTACCTGCTTTAGTAAGCGAACCGTGAGTTGCCATACGATATAATCGAAGGTAATGGATTTAAACATTTGTGTTAAATTATTTATGAATACCTAGTAACTAGACAGAAAATATCACATCTCAAAAAGTAGAACAAAGATCAACCAAGAGAATACTTGTACACCAAGGAGTGCAAATCCTAGATAAAGACAATTTTTAGCTTTTTGTATATCATCATTTCTTATAGCAAAATATGCAATTATTCCACCTATGAAATCAAGAAATATTGGAAGGAGAAACCACCAATTACTTCTTTTTGTAGTATACATATGATTCTTAGATGATAGCGATATTATAAATTAAAACGCAGGAATAAATTCATCCATAGATATAGACGATGCAATAACTGAGGCAAAAATTGATACAAGTGAAATATCTAACAGTAGACGAAAACCTCCAATTACAAGACAATTTCGTGCCTTTGTAGGATCATCATGTCGAATTATAAAGAAACTAATCAATCCTCCGTCAATTGAGAGCAATAGTGGTAAAATATACCACCATCTACTTTTGATTTGAATTGTATTCATGTATTCAGATTACCAATATTGAGCTTTGATTTTCTCAAGTACTCTTTCATGTTCTTTACTACTTCGTCTAGCAAATCGTTCCATAGCGCCTAGAGGTACATTGCCAAGACTTCGAGCAATGCCGTTGAAGAGTAGCCTGTGCATTTTACTGTGCCCTCCAGTTTTAGTCATGAATTTTTTGATACCATACTTGAAGTTGTGTTGCCAGGTCTTATACATGACACCTAATTGAGACGGATCCATTTCATTACCAATATTAAAGAAATCTGATTTTTCTAACAAACCAATTGGTACAAATGTAAGAGGAGTAGCTGTAAACATGGAATCGGGTTGTTCTTGTTCTAATTCACTAATTATTCGTATAGTCTCCCAAGAGTCTTCAGGAGTTTCATCATTATCTAAACCCATTATCAAAGTAAATGCAGGAACCCAATAATTCTCATTTAATGTCTTTACACCTTCCTTTAGTACCCAATGCCATTCAGATGGAGAATAAGGTGCAAGTTTTCGATCAGCATATTTTTCAATGAGTCTAATACTACCAGTTTCAAATCCACATTGTATACCGGTGATATTAGAAGGACCAGATCGTATAATTTTTGATATACTTGGTAATAATTTTTCATCAGCTATTGCACCGGCTAGTGTTCCATGTGTTGGGTTTGTATGCTCAATACCAGTAGACATAATTGCTTTAAACAAGTCCTCCATGGCATCACGATTAGGCTCCATATTTTTCGTAGTACGAGGATCCATGCCATACACAAAGATGTCATCACTATGTACCCATGCAGATGTACTTTTTCCCTTCTTCAAGTTTATCTCAATCTCTTTTTTTACCATCTCGGGGGAATAGTATCGGAGTGCACGCAGAGTCACATCACAAAACTTACAACCACGACCACACCCACGCATAACCTCAATCATTCCATGCATACTTGGTTCTACAATTGCAGGTATCTCTTCGAGCTCTGGACGATCCCAAAAATTGACAAATCTACCATGATGAGTCTTTTCATCTCGTTTAAATTCTTTAATGTTAACTTTAAAGTCACTTCGTTTTCTAAACGGATCCATATTTTCAAATTCATTATTGATTAAATACTTGAAAAATCTACCTGCATGTCCATCTACTTCAGGTGCAATACCACCAAGCTCACTTTCAAGTATTGCATAAATTCCATATTCTTCAATTTTAGCAGGATCAAGATTATATTGCCATGTACCAGAAGCTCCTACAATTACTTTTGCACGACTATTATTTTTCTTTTTAGCAGAATTTATTTTTCGATGAAAATCTCTTGTGTAAAATTCATCATAAGACATTTGTTTTCTACCATATGTGAATGTCATTGTAACTGGACCCATACCTAATGGATCCATTTCATATGTTCCAACGACCTCAGTTTGAGGGCCAATGAATTTATCAAGATGATCAGGATGCGCAATTATTACATCTTCACGTTTAAACCCATCACGCAAAAGACCAGCCTCAATTTTTCTCAAACCATATGGTGCATAGTTGGCCACACCATTCGTATGAGATATGGGATTACAGATAAAATCGAATAAAAGTTTGGGTGTGACTTGATTACCTAAAACTTTGTACAAAAAACTACTCTTCTTACGATTAGGGTCTAGTGCAGGGGCGCATCCAAAGAATGTAGCCAAAGAAATATTACGATAGGTGGACATGAGGGTACGATTTGCGGTTAGTACAATCTTAGGTGTGGTCATCTAGTTAAATGGTCATCATTCATAAATTGTTTTAAACTTTGCTTATTATATCAAATTATGGAATTTTTATAAAATTTAGTAATTTTTTAGTAAATTTTACGTTAAAATAAAGGAAATATGTTCAAATATAGGTATTTTTAATATTGTTCCAATGAGCCAGATTTATTTCTGTAGGATTTACCAAATTCAGGGTTGCTTGCCAATGTTGGACCGTCAAAAACAGTACCGTCTCTACAAGATATCAGATTACCAAAGCAGCAGCTACCACACATGCCAATCCCACATTTCATCATTCGCTCTATACTAGCTTGAACAAAAAATCCCCTAGAATTAGATTCATCAACTACTTTGGACATTAAAAGTTCAGGACCACAAGTGTACACAGCATCAAACTCCTTATCATCATTATATAATTGGGTCATCACATCAGTTGGAAAACCTTTGTGACCATAATCATTATCTTCTGTAGTAACGATAACATCATGTGGTTGATTTTCAAGTAATTTGTTTGCAAAATTTTCAAATAACACTTCATCTTTAGATTTAGAGCCAATAATCAAAGTCACATGATCATTTGTAGTAGTTGATTTCGCAAGACGCAATAGTGGAACAAGACCAGTTCCACCACCAATTAATAATAAATTACCATTTTTCAAATCAAATGAATTTCCAAAGGGTCCACGTACACCAATTTTACTCCCAATCTGTATACCATATAATGCAGTTGAAGAGACACCACGTTTTCGTATTGTAAATGCAAAACCAGGTTTATCATCAGGTCTTATCATAATGCTCATTGGAAGTTCTGCAACACCCGGTATCCAGACCATAGAAAATTGTCCAGGTTTACAATTTTGAAGCACATCATTAGAAAATAACAGAGTACGAACAGTGGGAGATTCATCAATAATTTGTTCAACTTTACAAATTGTATGCAAATTAGTGACCAAGGCCCACCATCTCTTTTACTGCACCATGTCCTTTTTGCTCCATATATTGAGAAATTCCTTCATTCACACTACTAAACACGCCTGTCCAGTCAGGACCTGCCAGTGCACTACCAATCTGAACTGCAGATGCTCCTGCTAGAATAAACTCAATTGCATCATCCCACATAGTCACACCACCACAACCAATAACAGGAATGTTAAATCGTTTAGTAATTTCATAAACACATCGAATTGCTATTGGTTTGATTGGAGGTCCAGATAATCCACCAAATTTATTGGATAAAATTGGTTTTTGTGTGTCAATGTCTATTACCATGGAACGAATGGTGTTGATTGCAGTTATAGCATCAACACCTGCATCACAAGTCTGCTTCACAGTATCTAAATAATTTCTAGTGCCAAGTCCAATTTTAGCAAATACAGGTATGCTAGTATGTTGTTTGATTGTTTTTATTATTTCAGATACCAGATCAGGATCATCACCAACATCTAATCCAACTTTTGCAACATGAGGACAGGATAGATTTAATTCATATGCAGTAATGTTACAATTTTTAAATTTATCAATCATAAATGTAAAATCTGAAGAAACAGATCCCACCAAACTTGGTATTATTGGTATGGTAACATTATCCGATAACATATTAGCAAAATATTCAGCTCCTGGATTAGATAGGCCAACAGCATTTAGCCAACCATGGTTTTTTAATGGCACAACAGTTGGATTGAGATAGCCATCCCAGGGCTCTACACTGAGTGATTTTGTAACTAGTGCTCCGGCGCCTTCATCATACAACCGAGAAAATACATCAAGGGATATCCCTAAAATTCCAGAGGCAAGCATTGTGGGTGTCTTTAGTGTCGTATTACCTATCTGTGTATGAAGATCAATATTCAATTTGGAAGTGTTTGTAATTATATGTCATATAACAGTTGGTAGATACTGTACGTTTTTTAATGCTAAATCCCCTAAATAATACATGAATAATATCATCATGACAGAATTGGGCATAATAGTTACCAAGGATGACACATATGTGGAATCATTTGCGTTTAATGGAGTAAGCCAATTCATGCAAGTAAAAGAAGAAGGCATGAAAGAGTTGAATCAATGGTGTAGAACACAAGAAGATGTCGCACTAGTAAACGATTTGAATTTGTACGAAAATTTGAAAAGAAAAGATCTAGATGTACGTATGATGACCGAAGTACAAATTGATGATATTCAATTCTCAAAACCAGAATTATTAATCAAAGCAGGTTTTGCAAATGATCAAAATGATGCAATGAAAAAATTACACGATTTTGCACTAGAGTTATCATCTACCAAGATAACTATTGCATCTAGTAGTGTAGATTTGCATGTAATTCAGGCAATAAGTTCTCTAGATGAGTTGGATAAAATTACTAATGCATTAAGTGCAAGATTAAAAGAATGGTATGGTTTGCATTTTCCAGAACTTGAAAATATTGTAGACAGTATACCCGGATATGCCAAGGTTGCGTTTGCTGGAAGAAAAGAAGATTTAACAGAACAAGTGTTCAAAGATGCAGGATTTCCAGAATCTAAAATTCAAATGCTAGAGGTAATTAAACAAAAAAGCAGAGGCGGGGAGATTGATGATAACAGTATAAAAATAATACAAAATATTTCAAAACATATTTTAGATTTATATGAACAACGAAAAATTTTAGAAGAGCATGTAGAGACACAGATGGTAAAGGTCGCCCCTAATCTTACAGCTGGACTAGGTGCGACTGTGGGGGCAAGAATATTGACAAGAGCAGGAAGTTTGAGAAGGTTATCCACTATGCCATCAAGTACCATTCAAGTATTAGGGGCAGAAAAGGCGTTATTCAGAGCACTAAAGACAGGATCCCAGCCACCAAAACACGGAATCTTATTCCAACATGCAGTGGTACATGCAGCTCCACGATGGCAACGTGGAAAAATTGCAAGAGCAGTAGCTGCAAAGGCGGCAATTGCATCCAGGGTAGATGAACACGGAGGAGGTTTAAACCAAACACTTCTAGATAGTTTAAACATCAGAGTAACAGAAATTACTGAAAAGTACAAAGAACCACCAGAGCCAAAGATGAGACAAGAATTTGGGGACAGGGGATTTAGACGTGGTGAAGACAGAGGCGGACGTAGACATAACGATAGAGACGGAGGTAGACATAACGATAGAGATAGAGGTAGACATAACGATAGAGACGGAGGACAAAAACGTAGATATGATACTAGAGATAACAAGAGAACGAAAAATGTTAAAGGTAAAAAGAGAAAACGATTTGATTCACGATGATTATAATTTTGTATGGGTCAGAGCAGATGGAAGAGAACAAATTGCAACTGAAAATTATGTGCCAGGAAATAAAGTATATGGCGAAAGACTTGTTTTAAAAAATAAAATTGAATACAGAGTATGGGATCCATTTAGAAGTAAACTTGCAGCATGTATAATGAACAAATTAGAGTTATTTCCATTCAAAAGAGGTTCATCAGTGCTATACTTGGGAGCGTCTACAGGTACAACTGTAAGTCATATATCAGATATTGTCGGTTCACAGGGAATAATTTTTGGTGTAGAACATACAAGTAGAGTAGCTGAGAGAATTTCTAGACAGAGTAGTATCATATAGAAAGAATATCATACCCATAATTCATGATGCAAGACAGCCCAAGACGTATGAAGGAATTTATGGTACTGTAGATATAATTTATTCAGATATTGCTCAGCCAGATCAGACAAACATAGCAATTGCAAATTGTGAGAGATATCTAAAAAAAGATGGGATATTTTTTATGGTAATAAAGACTAGAAGTATCAATGTTATAAAGAATCCAAGACAAGTGGTAGATGAGGAAATAAAAAAATTAAAAAAGAAATTTGAAATTATACAGATTATTAATTTAGAACCATTTGATAAAGATCATTTTATGGTTGTTGCAATGTTTAACAGATGATGTTTTTTAAGTAGTGCTTGAACGGGTTTCCAACTTTTTCGTGTAAATGATGGTAATGTTTTATATTTTTTAACATAAATAGAAAGAAAACGAATGGTGATGGGATCAGAAGGATAACCACTACCTAGAGTGTAGTATCTATTTAATTTATAGATGAATTTATCACGTGTCACCTTGGCAAGTATAGAGGCAGCAGACACTACATGAAATCTACTATCAGCATGATGATACGATTTAACAGGAATGTTGTGAACATATTGAGAGATTGTATTTGCAAATCGTGCCGGCTTTACATCGCAGGAATCAACATAAGATATGTTGGGCTTTAATCTATCAATTATGCGACCCATATACTTGGCCTCTAACGCATTTAATTTATGACGACGTACAATGGGATCAATACTTCTAGGATAGATTGGAATGATTTCATAGTCATCTACGATTTCAATGATTTCATCGTATAGAATTTTACGCCTAGCAGCAGATAATTTTTTAGAGTCCTTTACGCCTATAGATTTAAGTTTACGAATTTTTGATTTTTCAATAGATATACCAGCTACAACTAGTGGACCCAAAACAGAACCACGACCAGCTTCATCAACCCCACATACCTGCATATTTTACATCAAATTACAGAAATATTAAATCGTTGTATGAGGAGATAGTATTGGATGACTTGATACAAATCACAGAGGGTACAACAAAACTCCTAGTACCACGTGAGTCAATGAGTAGTGATGTGCCGCCTAAGGAGCCTGCATTCTTTAATCCAAGAGCAAAATTCAATCGAGATTTATCAATGATTGCATATGGAGCATTTGTAGATAATTTTGAAGGTCCAAAAATACTACTAGATGGTATGTCAGGGATAGGCGCACGTAGTATAAGGGCGGCAAATGAAATATCAAATATAGAGACAGTGGTTTTAAATGATGTAAACCCAAGTGCCTTGAGAATTGCAATGAAATCTGCAGAAATTAATACTGTTAATTGTAAGATTAGTGAAAATGAGACATGTAGATTTTTGAGTGAATTTGCTAAAAGAGATAACAGAGGCAGTATAATAAATCTTGATCCATTCGGATCACCTGCAAGATATCTAGATTGTGCATTAAGGGCAACCATGCATGGAGGTATGCTTGCAATTACAGCAACTGATCTTCAAGTGCTAAATGGGTTATTCCAAAATGCATGTTTACGAAGGTATGGAGGGATTGCGGTAAGAACAGAATATGGGAATGAGGTTGCTATAAGACTAATGCTAGGTTGTTTGAACCACATAGCAAATAGAATGGATATCACGATTCAGCCATTATTTGTAGAGAGTGATATGCACTATTACCGTGCATATACAAGAATTTTGAATAAACCGAATCAAGATGATTCGGAGGGGATAATAATTCATTGTGAAAATTGTGGCCATAGAACAATATCAAATCAAAAAGAGAATTGTAAATTATGTAATAGTAATACAAAACATGCAGGTCCCTTGTGGATTGGAAAATTATTTGATAAACAATTTGTTCAACATATGATTAAATATTTGCCAAAATTAAATCTCGATGATAAATATCAAAGAATTTTAGACGTGTGTGTAGATGAGGCCGATATGCCAGTGTCTTATTATACACTAGATGATATTGCAAAAAGAATGCAATGCTCACCTCCAAAATTACAAACTGCAATTACACAAATCAAGGAAGCAGGATTTATAGCATCAAAAACATCATTAAACCCTACTGGATTTCACACAAATGCCAACATCAAGGATGTAAAAAAGATTCTATCTCATGACGTATAGCCTAGACATACAAAGTATAGTTCGCTACTAGCCTTACGACTTGCTTTGGGTTTTGTTAGTATCACTTTGCTGAATTTTTTCTTTACAAAATCTCTAAATTCTAACGTATATTCTCCATCAAACACTTTGAATAATGCATTTCCCTTGTTTGTAAGAACTTTGTCCATTACTTGCACACAATCGTAATTTGATCCGATTTGTACAGCATGATCTACAGACCATCTACCAGTAACCTGAGGAGACATGTCACAAATTACAGTATTGATACGTTTTCCAAAGTACTCCAGAACGTCATCTACAATATTTTCAACATCAGAAATGTTACGGCGAATAATAGATACATTTGGAAGTTCCTCTACATAATCCATATCAACACCCATGACCATACCACGGTTCCCAGATAGTTGAGATGCAACCTGCAACCAACCACCAGGAGCACAGCCAAGATCAAGAACACTAAATCCCGGACCAATAAGACGATAAGACTTGTTCAGTTCCTTTAGTTTAAAGGCAGATCTACTACGATATCCTTGTTCACGTGCAAGACGTCGATAATAATCACGTCTAGCATCAAGCAGTTTCATGTGTTTTCAGTCGTTTTTTTGTGATAAATACCCAATCCTCTAAAACTTGACAAGTCTTTGGACTAATATCACCATCAGATGTGCACTTTTGCTCAACTTCACATGTAAGGCATGGTGCGTTTAGAAGAGATATAGTACTCACAGGTGTTTTCTTTAAAATTAATCTGTATGTCCATCTACCATCAACAAGAATTTTTTTACGTGCAATTAGACCCATGCGTTCAAGTTTAAGAGCTAGTCTTGCACCATCTTTATCATCTAATTTTAGCATGTCCCATAATTCTTTTTGAAGTATACCCTCAGCGTCATAACCCATGACAACATCACAAATATGATTTGTTAGCAACTCCATATCCACTTGTTCTAATTGAAAACCCTCTATTTCATGAGTAGATAGTTTTTCTTCTAGTTCTTCTTCGAGTGTTTTTACCTTCAACAACTCTTTTTTACGACGTGTCTCTTCTCGTGCAGCAAGAACAGATGCACGTTTCTCATCTTTGATTTTCTTTTCTTCTGCCTTTCTCATATCACGTTCTTTCTTTTCAGATTCACGTTGTTTTCGTCTAGCCAATTTTTCAGATTCTAGTTTTTTCCGTTTTATCATACGCTCGTGTTCTATTTTTGCTTGACGAATTTTACGTTCTTGAAGAAGTTTACGCTTAGCTTTTTCCCTTTCTTGTTTCAATACACGAAGTTGTTTTTGTTTTTCTTGCTTTGTTTTTGCTTCTTGTTGTTTACGTATTTTACGATCTCGCTCTACCTTTAACATACGGGCTTTTTTTTCAGACTCTTCTTTAGCTCGTTTAGCTTTTCGTTCAGTCTCTTCTTTGAGTCGTCTAGCTTTACGTTGAGTCTCTTCTTTGAGTCGTTTTTTATGTTGTTCTTCTGCTAATTTCATACGGGCTTTTTTTTCAGATTCTTCTTTAGCTCGTTTAGCTTTTCGTTCAGTCTCTTCTTTGAGTCGTCTAGCTTTACGTTGAGTCTCTTCTTTGAGTCGTTTTTTATGTTGTTCTTCTGCTAATTTCATACGGGCTTTTTTTTCAGATTCAAGTTTGAAACGGTTTTTCTGGTTAATTTTTGAACTATTTTTCTTTGACGTAGAAGATTTTGCCATCAAGAACATCAAATATTTTAAATATATTTATGTTTGTTTGGTATTCTTGGTTTTAGTTTTTTTAATAGGTTTTTTTTTACTAGATTTTTTACTAGTATCAGAATTGCTTGTGGTAGAATTGGGCAAAGGATCTCCCTTGCATAAAACACTGCCCATTACTCTACTTTGAAAATTAGGGCAGATAAAACATTGAATAAATGATATTTTATCATTATAAACAGGACAATCCACATACTCTTGTTTCATTTTCTTGAGCATTTTGGCACTCACACCTTTGATCTTCAATTTACCCTTCTCATCCATCATGCCACCAGATTTTAGCTCATTTTTCAAATCTGGACTGAATGTATGACGAGCATCAGTTTGAAGAATTTTAATCTCATATTTGTGCTCTAATTCAGTCATAATATTTGTGAAGTTACAAGCGTGATTTATGGCTAACTGTGTAAAATACTAGTTAGACTCGCCAAAGACCTAATTTTACATCAAAGTGCAGAAAAATAGTAATTTTCTTTAAATATACTAAAAATAACTAAATTGATTGAATTTAAGGAAAACCACACATCTCAATTTCAAAATATTATTTAAGAGTAAATTTAGCTAGAAAATTAGTTGTTAGCCATATTTGATATCGAAGGAGTGTTGTACGATGCAGAGTATCTGCCACTACTTGCTGAAAAGGTAGGCAAGCAAGACGAGATTTGGGATATAACAAACAAGGGAATACGAGGAGAGATTGATTGGGAAGAAGGTCTACGTACACGGGTAAATGCTCTAAGAGGAATAAAATACAATACATGTGTAGAGGTTGCCGATTCACTTCCAATAATGAAGGGAGCTGCACAAGTATGCAAAGTACTAAAAGATGCAGGTTGGAAGATCATGGCAGTATCAGGTGGTTTTACAATCATGACAGATCGACTAGAGAAGATATTAGGATTAGATCATGTCTATTCTAACAAATTATTATTCAAAGATAATTCATTAGATGATGTAGAAATAACTGTAGGCGCAGATAAAGCAAAATCAGTTAGAAGTAAAATTGGAAAATGGAATGTAAAGAAAGAAGATATTGTGGTAATCGCAGATGGTGCAAATGATATTAAATTGTTTGATTTGTGCGGACTGAGTATTGCATTTAGAGCTCAAGAAATAATACAAAACAAAGCAAATTATGAAATAAATGAAACAGATCTTGCTAGGATTTTACCAATAATCAATAAACATTATAACCTAAATCTTGGTTAAACAGAAAATTTGTGAAATGAGATATCTAAATGATCAATAAAATAATATAATTACACATAATGAATAAATCATGGTTCTAAGAGTTATACCAATACATATTAAAAAATCAGATATTTCTGAAAATGACGATATTGTTGGATTCATGATGGAGTCCAAAGTTGGAATTGAGAGTGGAGATATTTTAGTAATCGCACAAAAAATAATATCTAAACAAGAGGGCAGAGTGATAAATTTATCGACAATAATTCCCTCAGAATTAGCATTAGGAATTGCAAATGCTTATGAAAAAAATCCAAGTATTGTAGAACTGATACTATTAGAGTCAAAAAGAATAGTAAAGATGCGTGATGGCATATTGATTGTAGAAACAAATCAAGGACCAATATGTGCAAATGCAGGAGTTGATGAGAGTAACGTACAAGAGGGGTTTGCCACACTGTTACCCATAAATCCAGACAAATCCGCCAAAAGAATACATGAACAATTACGTGATGAATTAGATATGCACATACCAGTTCTTATTTCCGATACCTTTGGTAGACCATTACGTATTGGTCAAACAGATTGTGCAATAGGAGTCGCAGGTATTAAACCACTGTTAGATTACTCTGGGAAAACTGACGGCATGGAAAGAGTGTTACGGGTAACAGAGATTGCCATAGGTGATGAATTGTGCGGAGCTGCAGAATTAGTAATGGGGAAAAATTCCAAATGCCCCATGGTCATAATCAGAGGATATGATATCAAGTATGAAGAGGGCAAAGCTAAATCTTTGTTACGCAAGGCAAATCAGAACTTGTTTTCATAGTTATTTGTAATTAATTTAGTATTGCACATAAATCATTCACAATATATTTAGATAAAAAACGACTACAGTAACGTATCAACTTTTTCTCAGTCGTGAGTAATTATTTTAATAAGTGTTTAATCTAACCGTGTTGTCTGTGTCTTAATGATATATGATTCACTCTGATATCATAATCTGGAGATGACGTTTTGCTCAAAAGACAGTTACCAATATTGTGACTTGTGGATTAAAAATCCCACCCATCAGAGAATAATTAGAGGGTTCACAACTCAGATAAATGACTAGTGAACTGTAAAATAATTGTTAGAAATTGTAAAATCTAGTGTGTAAATTAAATGAGTAGACTTGATTTATTTGTGTGCTATAAACAATATATCGTTATTTAGTGTAGCCTAAAATCAAATAGATATTAATACAATATAGATAAAATACTCACATGTCAGATTTAGAAACTAAACAATTAGATGCAGTGGGATTATTTTGCCCCGAACCCGTATTTAGAACAAAAATAGAGATAGAACGAATGCAAATAGGACAAACGCTAATTGTAAAAGCAGATGATCCAGCTGCAGAAGACGACATATCAAGATGGGTAAATAAAACAGGACACGAAATGGTAGAAATGAAAAAAGATGGAAATGTGTTGGAATTTATAATTAAAAAGGTAAAGTGAGGCAGTAGTGACTGCAGATTTAGATATTTTAAAACAGATTGGAAATAATCCTCTGGTAAAATTAGATTCTTTATCCAGAGATTCAAATTATTATGCAAAGTTGGAAGGGCACAACCCCTTTGGATCGGTAAAAGATAGGGCAGCATACTGGATGATAAAGGATGGACAAGAACGTGGAATTTTAAAACCAAATCATAGCATAATAGTTGAACCAACATCTGGTAATACTGGAATTGCATTAGCAGGTATTGCAAAGATATTAAAATTTCAAACAGAAATTGTCATTCCAGAAAAAGCAAGTGAAGAGACCAAAGAGATTATTCGCAATTTAGGTGCAAAAGTGTATGAAACAAGTGATGATTTATGTCCCAAAGTAGGTACAGGAACAGATCAGAGCATAGCACTGGCAACATCAATTGCATCATCACGTCCAGACACGTATTATTCTCCAAATCAATATGCAAACGAGGCTAATTTTATGGGACATTACAAGGGCACAGGGCCGGAACTTTGGAAACAGACAGATGGAAAGATCACACATTTTTTCACAGGGGTTGGAACAGGTGGCACCATAACTGGAAACGGGCAATTTTTGAAGGAAAAGAATTCAGATATAAAAATAATTGGCTGTCAACCACAAAAGAATCATTTGATACAAGGGTGGAGAAATTTTGAAGAATCTGCAAAACCAGAACTGTTTTTAAAACGTGAATCAGTAGTAGATGATTGGGAATTAATCACAAATGATGAAGCATTTTCCCAAGTACGCAAAGTGTATGAGAAAGATGGTCTGCTAATTAGCCCATCATCAGCTGCAGTGTATGCTTGTATGGAAAAATATGATATCCCTAGTGGGTCATGTGTGGTTGGAATTTTTGCTGATGATGGTAGAAAATTCAAGAGTGTTTATTCAAAGTTGGGCATTATCAGTGAAGAAGAGTTTGATGATATGGTAAAGAATGCAAAACACCTCTCAAAGATTGCATATTTGTAGATTTATTAGAATCATAGAATTAAATAATTCTAAAAATCACCTACTAGTATGTCAGAATCTAAGGAAATAATTGATGTTTTAATAATTGGAGCAGGACCTGCAGGGTATACTGCAGGAATATACACCTCAAGGGCCAGACGCAGCACAGTAATAATATCAGGAATTCTACCAGGCGGGCAGTTGGTAAATACAACAGAGGTAGAAAATTATCCAGGGTTTGAAAATGGGATTCTAGGGCCAATGTTGATGGAGGAGATGAAAAAACAAGTAGAAAGAGTAGGTGCTAAAATTATTTATGATGAAGTGGTAAGAGTTGATCTAAAAAATAAACCGTTTAAGATTTTTTGTGCCAGTAAAGAATATCAAGCCAAAGTTGTGATAATTTGTACAGGTGCAAGTCCACGTAAAATTAATGTTGAGGGGGAAGAAGAATTTTCAGGTAAAGGAGTTTCATATTGTGCCACGTGCGATGGGCCATTCTTCAAAGGATTGGAATTGGCAGTTGTGGGCGGTGGAGATTCTGCAATGGAGGAGGCCACATTTTTAACGAAATTTGCATCAACAGTGCACATAATTCATCGCAGAGATAAATTACGTGCAAGTAAAGTAATGCAAGAACGGGCCATTAATGATCCAAAGATTAAATTTCATTGGAACAGATCTGTTTCAAAAATAACAGGGGACGGTAAAGTGAATAATATCTATCTGAAAGATTTGATTACTAAACAGGAAAGCAAATTGGAGGTAGGTGGAGTTTTTGTGGCAATAGGGCATGATCCGAATTCATCGGTATTCAAAGATCATATATCATGTGATGATAATGGCTATATCATTTGTGACGGTACAAGAACAAACATTTCAGGTGTATTCGCAGCCGGCGATGTACATGATCATTCGTATAGACAGGCAGTAACTGCTGCAGGATTCGGATGTATGGCAGGTATTGACGCCGATAAGTATTTAGCAGAAAATTAATTTACAGACATCTTGAGAATCGAATTGTGCTTCACACATAATTTGCCACATTCTAACTGTGTGTAGATTAAATCTTTTTGCCAATGAGCATTATGTAAAATACAATCGAGATCAGAGCAAAAAGATTCACCAGTGATATAATAAAAAATAGATTGTGCTGCATAACCACATACTATGGTTGATAATCTAGCATCATGATATTGTATACATGAATCTTTATACTTTGCCTCCAAGTTATTCAAACTAGATGAATCTGAAGATGATTGTTTTTCCATATAATATTCACGTGGTCTTGCAGGTGCCATCACTATACCAGTAGTGGAAATTACAGAAGGGTTTGAGCAAATAACTGCACGTGCATGATATCGATAATCTGTATAATCATATGTTCCAACAAGTAAATTCGTGAATATGAGATGAAAAATATCGTTATTAGTTAAAAGTATGTTACCGAGGAGTTGTTGTATTGCAAACCCATCATAAAATATTGGTAATGTATCGTCCTTGGTAGATGTTGATTGTTCAGATAAAGGTCTATACAAATTAGTAATTTGTTGCCTAGTAATTTCATTTTGATCATCACTATCTAAATAATTTATGATGCTATCACGAATTATCGGTTTAATCTTAAATATATCATTAATAAATTGAGATAAATGTGGCAGATTTAATTCTGGTATATTTGGTTCATCATATAGAAATAATTCACTGATATTAGGCATAAGGCTTGCCAAGATCAAATTCCTTGATCTTTTCAGCCGTGATTTCAGCAGCTCTTTTACCTGAAAATAGCATGGAGCCAAATGTAGGACCCATTCTTGCAAGACCATGAGTTTCAGTCACAGACATACCTGATATTACCAAACCGGGGTAAATTTCACCAGTTTTCTCTACCACGTGTTCTTCTCCTTCATCTACATACATAGGATTCATACCTTTCCATTCAACAAGTTTACGATCCACAAGACGTTTTACTGCTACAGAATCATGTCCTGATGCATCAATTACCATCTTTGATTCAAGTGAGATAGGATCAACACATGTAATATTTCGAGGTAATGCAGATACAGGCATCCAATTTACAACAACACCGGCAACTCGCCCATGCTTGAGAATTAGATCATCGAATTTTGTAAGATTCAGAAATTTAACACCGGCGTCACACGCACCAGCAATTAATTTAGATACGGCATGAGGTCCAGGTGTAAGATATAATCCCTCTGAAACTTTTTTGTAAGGAATACCTAGTTCGTCCCATATTTTTTGTGCAGGATCTCTCACGGTAACAGGATTCATCATATAGCCACCCAACCAATAACCACCACCAAGATAGTTATTCTGCTCAATTATTAAGACACGAAATCCCATATTGGATAAATCTTTACCAGCGGTCAGACCTGCAGGTCCTGCACCAATTATAATAATATCAGACTCGGCTCTGTCCACAAGTACGGAATGAAATTCATCGGCGATCGCTCTAGTAATTGCCGCCTCGCTTACCGGAGCAAATATTTTTTTACTTTTTTGTACAGATTCTACACTTTGCATATGTTAATTTTTTACTACCCATTAATAATTTAAAGGAAATGGGATAAAATCATATAGATGTATCAGTTATTAGATAATTTATCCGAATAACAGCACATATTATATTTGGTCAAATTTGACTTAAACTTGTGTCAAACTACGAAAATACATACTCTGATGAAAAATCTCTCAATTTTATAGTGCCAATAGCTATGATTATTCTACTAGGAATAGTATACATAATGACTCAAAGATCGGGTATTGGTTTTGTCAGTTTCTTTTTAATTGGAGCAACAGCAATCACAATATTTTACTGGAATAGAACAGTGAAAAAAATGATACTCAGTAAAAAGGCCAAATACAAAAAAACAAATCAAGAAACTAAAAGTTGGGTATATGATCTCATAAAAAGTGAAGATGGAATTGTGTTTGTTGCGGAAATTCCAGGGCCAGAAGATAAAATAATGGTCAGATTGATAGAGGGTGTTTTATACATCAGAGGTTCGGGAAATTTTTCAAAAGAATTGACAATTGAGAATGCTAAACAAATGGAAATTGGTGATTTTAAATATAGAAATGGTGTTTTGACATTACGAATTAAAACAATGAAATCTTAGAGTGTTTTAGATATTTCTATTTTATGAGGAAGATATTTATCAGTAATATTTGTAAGACCATACTTTGAGAATGCTTCTAATTCAGCTTTACGTTTCAATTTTAAAAATACATCTAATTCTTTTTTCCATATACCTTTTTGGTAACGTGGATCTTTTTTGAGATCACGACATCGTTTAATATCTGAATCAGTCATAGGTATAGTTGGAAGTTTGAATTTTTCAATATCAGTTGCCCACACACCTACCCATTTGGCATCAGGCACAGTGAGCTCACGTAAATGAGCAGCATTTGCAGATCCAGATTTAATCACCATAGCAATATGTTCACCATAGACATCACCGTCAGTGAGAATAATTACAGGTAGACTCAGTTCATCGTGTAATCGTTTCAAAAGAGTTCTAGTAGAACGCGCAGCCTGACCGCCGGTATCCACAATAATGGCCTTAAATTTCTTATCGACTTGTTCCTCAATGAATCTAGTGAAAAGACCACCCTTCTCCACTGCGATCACAATATCTGCGCTAGAATCTACAAATTCAGATGTAGTAAGGCTTGGGCCTATGGCATATCCATCAGGATGATTTGAGAGATTCATCTTCTTACCCTCATATCCTGGAACGGTATACTCTATGTCAAGATCACCGAAAATACTACTACGTTCTTCAGGAAAAACGTGAAATGTTTCACGAGGTTTGGATAATACAGCTTCCAAATCCACAATTATATTATCCGATTCTGCCTGATTTTCAAAATCTACAGCAAAAGCTTGTGAAGAATAATACACGTCACGAAGTGTAGATGACTTTTTTTCCTGCGTAAGTCGATTTGCAAAAAATGCAAGCCAAACTAGTTGGGTAAAGGATCTCACTTGTGATGTATTTTTAGAACTACGAAGTGATGCAGTATTACCAAGGATGTATTGACGCAGTTCAGGATCATATATGATGTTACGAGTAGATTTACTAGGAATGGAAAATGAGGGGAATTTATTTTCATTCAGAGCATCATAAATTATTTTACCTTGATCATGCAACATTTTGAGTAAATCAGTGTGCTGATTTTGCAAAGATTTTTTAGTTTTTTTATTCAGACGTTTTTTCAGTGTCATGATTTGCCTCCCTTGCTACTAGTTCAAGCATATTTTTATAATTTGGTTCTTTTTTCACTCCTGCCAGTTCAGTACAAAATTGTGAAATCAAGGGTAAGTATTTTTGATATAGATTAACACGTTTTTTAACCATATCAGCTCTGCCGCGCTTGGACATATAGGATGCCATTTTACGAGATAAAAATTGTAGTGCTAATTTAATTTCACGTTCAATCTCAGGACGATCGGCAACATTTTCTTTTCCTACAGTTTTGTACGGCACACGTGTAGAGCATATATGAGATACAATTACCATAGGGGCCTCTCCTTTGATTTTATATCGAGTCCAATCGATATCAGAGATTACTTTGGACACAACATCACTACCTTCATCATATAATAATGGAATTCTATTTGCAAATCTAAATAATTTTATTCCATCATGTGGGATATCACCACCGTATGCTATACCAATCTCGATAACAAATGGAAATCCAGAGTATGCTGATGCATTTCTCTGTATCACGGTAGAAAAATCTGGTTTGAAAAATTTGTTTATGCCAACGTTTAGTGAATCCTCTCCAAGTGGTGCAAGACACGTAGGATCTGGTGGGAGAAAATTAAATTTTTGCAGAGCATTACAGAATTGTACTATATCCTGATTGGTCAAAGTACCCACACGTTTCTCTGGTTTAAAACCGGCAAACTCAGATAAATTTTGGGCAGTGATTTTACCAATTCTTTGAAAACGTTTGGTAAGAAACACAGTCAATGTTTCCCCTTGTGACATTTTTACCAAGTCCGAATAGTATTTACTAGTTGTATCAAGTAACATGTTTACAGATTTTGCACCATCCCAATAATGTAGTTGCTTTGCAGAGACATCAATGTCTTCAATACGAATACCATCAAGATCATCAAGTTTAATGTCTAAGAATGACAATATAGACAAGGCCATCTTTGTAGGAGTACTTAATTTTCTCCATGATTTCTTTGCTTTTAGTAGAATTTTTTTTGTGTCACGTGTTTTATTGTCTAAATTGATTTCAGATTTAATTTGCTTTATTAGAGAGCTATTAAATTCTGGTAGTTCAAACGTGCTAAGGGCTATCATACGACGCATTGTCTCTACATCAACACCGTAAGGATGAGGATTGATTATGGTTGGTGGTGTAGGCATGGTAGTGACAATTCGGTCATATGAGAACTTTGAATTCTTTGGATCATCAAATGTAATAGTAGAGTAGGGAGTAATCAGAGAAGTTTGATAGATATAATCACGTATTTTGGTACCTGCTTTGGAATAATCACCATCAAGACAAATACTTACAGATAATCCACTGGACTTGTGCGGTGATGTAGTATGCTTTAGTACAACCGGTTTATTTTTTTGAATGTCAATTAGTAATTCATACTCATCTCGAATTTCACCATCTGTAGAACTAGTAATTTTAACGGGTTGGTTTGTTGTAATTTGTGCATATAAAATTGCCATTGTAGCTCCAAGTCCAAACATGCCTCGTGCCTGTTTTAAGCCAAATTTTGAACCATACAACACAGTTCCAAAGGCAAGTGGAATGTGTTTTGAATTCATCCCAGGACCATTATCTTTGACAGTCAATATGTATTGTTTGGGATCATTTTTTTCAGGATCAACGGCTTTTATGCTTATATGAATTTTAGGTAAAATGTTATGTTGATCACATGCGTCAAGACCATTTTCTACAAACTCTCTAACTGCAGTGTATAGTGAACGTGCCGGATTACTAAATCCAGCGAGATCACGATTGCGATAAAAGAATTCGCTTGGTGAAATTTGATTGAAATTTTCTTTATTGACCAATATTTTGACCCTCCCACAATATCATTTTTTCTTGTTTTTCTATATGACGTACAGATTCTAATTTACGATACACAGAACGATGAACACTGCCAGAACATAATGATGTAATCGCATCGACTATTAGAGATATTTTTTTTGTTGTAGATATTACAGATACAGTTTTGCCATATACAGATATGTGGGATCCAGTTAAAGTCTCCAAATTACGTCTAGCTTTACCATTTGTGCCTATGAGTCTGGATTTTATACGTTCAATCTGTGATGGTGATTTTGAGCTAAAATCTCTCAAATCCAATATGTGTAATTGATAATCGTCTTTTAATAATTCTAATGCTTTGGATGGAGAAAATCCACGTCCGATCGCATTTACAATATTGACAGCTTTGAAAGGTAAAAGTGGATCAGTGGATGTATTACTAGTGATTAGAATTTCTCCAGTTTTACTATCAATATTTAATTTAACACTACACATGGATTCAATTGTATATTTTGTTTTACCAGATTTACCAATCAACGCACCAATTCTAGCTAGAGGGATACGAACAGGTTTTTCAAATATCATAATGTCACCTCTTTGATTACATCAATTGGATTAGTCACTTGTAAACCTCGTTTAACAAAAAATGAAGAGACATTATTAATGTCTCTCTCCAATAGAGACATAGCATTTGGATGTCTAGTATCAACAGCAGAGCCTAAATCAAATAAGACAAGGCCATTATTAGTCTTGAAAACATTATACCCAGACAAATCAGCATGAATAAGATGTGCTTTGTTGTACAAAATATCAATCAGTTCAATCATGGAGTTATAGTCATTTTTATTTACATCACATTGTACTAGAGTCTTTGCAGGAACTCCACCATCTCCAATAAAATCCATAGCTAGAACATTTTTATCTACATATAGTGGCGCAGGAACAGATATACCAAAACTTTGACATCTATGGAGATTTTTAAACTCTTTTTTTGCCCATTGATATACTAAACTTCTAGTATTTTTTTTAACATGGGTAAATCGTGGATCACCCGTTATGTAAGACGCACGTTTCTTAAAATTAGATGTAGAGGTCAAATATGTTTTAAGTGCAATGTTTACATTATCTTTGACCGCCCAAAAAACTACAGATTCTTTACCGGCGCTCACAACTCCGTTTACATACGAGATTATATGTGAATTTATCATTTTATACATAGTCATCACAGTAGTGCGATCGAGTACTTCATTTACCACTTTATTTTTTTTAAATCCGGCAAATAATTTAGAAGTGTTTCTCGAATTAGATTTATTATCTAACTTTATTTCAAAATCATTTATCAATGATTCATCATTTTTCAAAACAGAGATCGCCTAGACATCAAAAGTCACGGGCCAAATGACCGTTATTTTTGAGCCAATCTACCTGTGGTAATGTAAATCTCCACACTATATCGCCACGTTCATCTGCTTTAAAATCCCACGGAGCAATTATGACAATATCATTATCACGAATCCAAATCCTACGTTTCAATTTGCCACGAATTCTACCTCTACGTGTTATAGAATCTGTACATTTTATCAATACTTGATCGCTACCAAGTAATTTTATTACTCTACCCAACAACTCCCCTTCCTCAGGAAGTTTAATCTCTTTGAGTTCACTTTCATTTAGGACTTTACGTTTTCCCATATATGAGAATAATTCATTTATTATATAATTGTGTAGTAAATATCAGATAATTACATCTTGTAGACAATCAAAAATTGTGTATTATTAATTTTTTTAACTGCACCAGTAGAACCAATTCCAAGTTTTAAAGACAGGGAAATTATATTTTGTCCAACCATATTAAGTATTGTAGATTTACGCAATAATGTTTCAGCTTCAGATATTCCAATTACATCTCCTCCATAGTATTTTGGGCTTATGTGTAAATTCAAAGATTCAGTTGTAATATTTTTATCAAGAAGATCAGCATCACAGATGTTTGTTAGAATTGTATCTTTGCGCTCTATAATATTTACAGAAAATGACATCAGGCATATTTTCCTTTCATGGTAGATTTTGCGCCACATGCCTCACATACTAAAAAGGATATACGATTTTCTTTTACAACTGTAGTGTCAGGACTGGAACATGTAATACACTCTAAATAATCTTTAACATACAATTCTAAAAGACGTGTGAAATCTTCTGGATCTCGTTTACCTATGAACATAGCCATATCTCCAATACGTTCTGCAGGTACTGCAAATTCTTTGGCAAGATACTGCATTAATTTTTCAGGTTCTCTGCGTAACACTTTGGAGAAATCTAAAAAGTTACGAAGAAATGTTTTTTGTCCTTCCCAAGTTACATCAACAACTGGTAATTCAAATCGATCAGCAGTGTTTGTGGCATCGTTGGATAAACTAGATTTAATTTCATCAAGAAGAGCAACATAGTCTTTTTTAGTCATATATAAAAAATTAAAAAGAGTTTGTCTTATATGAATTTATAAAAAAGAGGGGTGAGACTATGCCTTGCCTATACGGAAAACATTAGTCCCACATTCAGGACAAGTACCTTTAAGGGCGGGACGACCGTTTTTGAGTGTTGTTTCTTGTTGATTTTTGATTTCCCGTTTTGTTCTGCATTTTACACAATATGCTTCTGCCATTATAACTAACAACGACATTACAACGTATTTAGTGAGCGTTGGTAAATAATTATTAACAATTAGGATAATCATTATAATGAATTTTAGAAAAATTAGTAAAAAATACTAAAATAAAGTGGATCAAGTTTATTTATTTCAAAAATGTTACAATTTCCACACAACTTTGAAAAAATTAACATAATTTACCAAAAAATAATCTGTAAATTATCATAATCATATAAATTCAAATAATTTAGATTAAGAAAAAACGATCACAATTCAATCACATAACTTTATGAGTTAAATATGCATGACATGAAAAAAAAGCATGGTTGTGACAGTGGTAGTTGGTGGATTTTTCGGAGATGAGGGAAAGGGCAAAATCATATCATATCTGGCACACAAAGATAATCCACAGATAATCGTCAGAGGTGGGGCAGGACCGAATGCAGGACATACCATAAAGGAAGAAGGAAGGATATACAAGGTACGAATGCTCCCTAGTGGTTTTCTAAATAAGAATGCACGAATAATGATTGGGCCTGGAGTCGTGGTGGATCCAACAGTATTACATAAAGAAATTGAAGAATTTAATGTAAAAGAACGAGTATCTATTGATAATAATTGTGGTATAATAACTCAAGACCACAAAGATCAAGACACACAGGGTATGTTGCAAAAAAAAATTGGAAGTACGGGATCTGGAACAGGTCCTGCTAATGCACAGAGAGCTTTACGCACATTACAATTGGCAAAAAATATTGAATCATTAAAATCATATCTTGTAGATGTTCCTAGTATAATTGATACGGCAATTAAATCAAAACAAAATGTACTTGTAGAAGGCACGCAAGGAACATTTCTATCGTTATGGCACGGAACATATCCATTTGTAACATCAAAGGATGTGACAGCATCAGGAATATGTGCAGATGTAGGAATCGGTCCAACAAAAGTTGATGATGTAATGGTAGTATTCAAAGCGTATGTGACACGAGTTGGCACAGGTCCGTTAGATAATGAATTATCAGCAGAGGAGACGGAGAAACGTGGATGGTCAGAGGTCGGAACTGTAACTGGACGACAGAGACGGGCTGCAGAATTTGATTTTAATTTGGCCCGAAGAGCAGTTTTATTGAATGGGGCAACACAGATTGCCATTACAAAGATGGATGTTTTATATCCAAAATGTGCACAAAATACATCATATGATGATTTAGAAGACGATGTAAAAATATTCATACAGAAAATAGAGAAGGAATTGAAATTACAAGTGGTAATTATAGGCACCGGGCCTAATGCCAAAGATGTAATAGATAGAAGATAAGTTAGGTTTTAATTTAGATAAATGATTATTAATTATATATGGACACACTTCCTTTGTATGTCAAAGTTAGTTCTATGCTCGAATTTGCACGGCTTGTATGTGCGTTAGAGAGAATGCCACGTATATCATTTATGCATAAACTAAATGATGTCAAAGTGATTTCAGTACAAATGGATTTATTAAAAGAGAGACCCATCATTTACTACTTCCCAATAGGACAAGAAGATGGAGAATTTATACAATATGGTTTCAAGAATGGTAACGAATACACAGCAATCATAAATTCTACAAAAGATTCACAGTTTATTTACTCACCCATTATACATATAAAATCACTATCACCAAATCTTTTGCCAGAATCAAAAGAGTTGAAAGAAAAGTATCATCCTTTGGAACTAGAAGATTTAACTAGCCTTGCCAGAATCAGTTATGGGTTCGAGGAGGCACCATTCCCACTCTTTGCATTCCCATACAAGGACAAATGGATGATGGGTATTTTTATGAATTTAAATGAAGAAGGTGCATCATATTTTTGTTTTATTAGAATGAACGGTAATCCTAACAAGTCATTTTTGAAATATTCTGCAAATAGTGGTACAGCACCAGAAATTGTCGAGAGTCCCGGAAGTCATGGATTTACACACATCAAAGTAATAAAATTGGAGGAGACACATCCACTTGTCTATTATGAACAGTTACAAGACTAGAATAAAGAAAACCTCTAAAAAAAATGGAAAGATCATACTTGCTTGTGATTTTTCACCAAATGTAGCACATATAGAGGATAAAGTTATAAAAATTATCAAGGATTTAGTTCAGTACATTTGTGGTGTGAAATTGAATATGCATCTATTACTTCCACTTGATGCCAAATCAATTAGTAGAATTACAAAGATAGCACATGAATCAAACCTAGTAGTTTTAGCAGATATAAAACTAAACGATATTGGAAATACCAATAATATTACCACAAAAATATTATGGAAGATGGGATTTGATGGAGTTATAGTAAACCCCATTATGGGATTAGATAATTTGAAAAAAATAGTTGTAGAATCGCATAAAAAAAAGAAAGGTGTGATCGCATTATGTCATATGAGTTCTCCAGAATCTACCACATCATATGAACTGAAAATCAATAAAAAAAAGTTGTATCATTATTTTTTAAAATGGGCAGTAGATACCAATGCAGATGGAATTATAGTCGGAGCTACATTTCCAAAAATTATAACAGAATGTAAAGGAAAAATAGGTAAAAAATTAGAGATATACTCTCCAGGTATAGGGGTTCAAGGCGGTGATGCAAAGAGTGTAATTTCTGCTGGCACAGATTACATCATAGTAGGTAGGTCAATTATTAATTCTAAAAACCCATTACAAAAAATAAAGAAATTATTTATCCAAACTAGATAAATATTCAGAGGCAAGTATTAAAATATTTTTAGAATTTTTATGTGTAGTTCGTTTTATTGCATCATCAATTGATAACCATGCAGATGATTGGTGTTCGTCAGATAGAATAATATCAACAGTTTTAGATTCGGCTAAATAATAAATTACAGTTTTGTGAATCAATTGACCATTGTATGTAAAATCATACTCTACGTGTCGGGAAAAGCCATCGATAAAATGTAAATCAGTAATACCAGTTTCTTCTTTTGTTTCACGAATTGCCGCCTCATGTGCTGTTTCACCATCTTCGACTTTACCTTTTACAAAATTCCAATGTCCTTGAATATATTGAAGAAGCAAATATGATTTACCATCACTTGTGTTACGATATATGATTACACCCCCAGAGGTTTGTGAATATGTCATAAGCCTAAACGTCTATTCCTGTTTTGAAATGTATTTAAAACTTTAAGAAATGTGTTTTTTGTAAAATCAGGCCAAAATTGATCTATAAAAAATAATTCGCTATAACCACTCTGCCATGTTAGAAAGTCACTCAAGCGCTTTTCACCGGATGTACGTAGAATAAGATCAGGGGAGGGATATGGCAAGTGAGATGTATAGAGATTTTCCTCTATGATGTGTTTATCAATTTCGTCTATATTCAGGGAACCACATTTCACTTTAGCAGATATTTTCTTAACGGCATCAAGAATTTCAGTTTGTCCTCCATATGCAAGGGCAAGATTCAGAAAACGAGAATCATAATCTTTCGTAACATCTTCTAATTTTTTTAATATTGATTGAACATTTTGTGGTAAATTATCAATTTTGCCTATCCCTTTTACTTGAATTTTGTGTGTATGTATTATTGAATCATCATATAATTGTTGTAATTTCTTCTCCATTAATTCATACAAGTAGGGCAACCCATCGTATCGCTGAAGATTTTCTATTGATAAAAGATATAATGAAAGAATTTTAATATCAAGATCTGTCCACCATAAAATTATATTTGTGGCAGTCTCAGCTCCCAAAGAATATGCTTTGTGGATAGTTTTAGAATTGTGAAGTGCCCATCTTCTATTTCCATCTAGAATTACAGCCACATGATTTAGTGGTTTTTCACATTGATTGTTGTCTTTAAGTAGGGATGGGGTTTTACTGCGAGATAGTTTTGATAAATTAGACCAAGATAAATTCATATAATTATTATTGCTGAGGGTAATCTAAATATTATTCCATTTCTTCGTTTTTTTGATTTCTATATCTTTTAAACAACAACATGGCAGAGAATAGAGTAACAGACAGACCACTCACAAGTGGGATAATAAGAAAAAAGGGATCATCGTCATAAATCAAAACATTTGTGAATGTATGAACTGTTGGGTATAATGAGGCTAAAACCACCAATCGTAGTATATCAGTGATCTGACGCTTTATACCACCAATCACGTTTGTAAGATATATTCCTGTAAAGATTACACCTATGCCTGCCCACAAGACAGGTAGGGTGCCAGAAATGAATTGGCCAACTAGTACTTTATTGGATAAGATTTGTGAAAAATTAAGTCCAGATAAAACATCAAGTTGTGCTACAGAAATACCAGAGCCTATTGAGGATATAATTAGAATAAGACCAGTAATTAATGTAAAGAGCTTTATAAAACCAGTAGGAGTAGGTTTGGTCCAACTACTCCATGCGCGATCAATGTCAAACGCACGAATTAAAAATGCTCCACCAAGTATGCTTACCAACACCGCAAAAATTTCAGCAGTGTAACCAAACACAGTTGCAATACCACCAATTAATAATAAAATTCCAGGAACACCAAGAAAGAATTTGGAATATTTTGTATCATATGCAATCATTTTAAGATATTTACCAAATACAGCATATGAATATTCTACAGTCCTACTAGTCTTTATTACAACACGCTGAACAGAGACAATTGGAAGAATGGTTTGAATTATAGGAATTACAGATTCATCGTCTTCACCATCAGAAACAATGACTGCCCCAGTAGACAAAAATTTATTATGAAAAGATTTAATTTCTAACAGAATTTTTTCATCAGCTTGTACACCTCAATCTTTAATTCCAGCTGCAATCATAACCTCAGCAGTGTAACCTTTACTTATCAGATCTTCATATGTCTTTATGGCAGAAAAGATTGCGTTCGAGTCTGCATCTTCTGGATCCTCAAGGGCTAATCGTTGTGCAGCTTCAATGCAATTATTACGACCCACAACAGGGGTTTTAATCCCAGCCTTCTCACCTACGTCATTATCACGATCGACACAAATTACCAACAATTTTGCGTGAGTAGATTCAGATTTGGAGACGGGTGTATTTTCAAGCATAGACAATATATGGTATGATCATATTTTTAAAAATTACGAATCTTCAGGATCAAATCACACATTCATGTGATTAATTACGGTCTAGATGTATAAGATTGCTCAATCATGCGTTCAACATTTGCCAATCTAGAACGAATATTCTCTAATTTCTCCTCAATACCATCTGACGACTCGGCAGATAACATCTCAGCGACCAAGATGGTATCTCTGAGATACGAATTATACTCGCGTAACGCATTTATGAATATCACATAACTCTCGACCCATTCATCATCGGCCTGACTCTTTACTAGACGTATGATTTGTTCATTAATTTGATCTGTAGATATTTGAACGCCATATGCGTATTGTTCAAAAGTAATATCATCATTTAAAAATTGTTTGAACGAATCTTGATTGTGATCATTTATAGAGTCATAAATATTTTTTACACCATCTAGATGATCATCAAAGTTTTGAACAATTTCCACCATAGCAAAATTTGTAGGAATAAACCACACAGCCGAGCTGGCAATAGTTATGGCACCAAGTATTGTAATTGTCAGAATTAGGCCTTTCTTTGATATCATGATTTACATTTTAATTCTATGTATTTAAAAATAACAATTGAAGGTTCTGTAACATCTTGGGCGTTATTCATAGAATCATAGAGAAGAAAATAGTTAAAACACTGGATAATGTTATAGAACCTGTATGAGTCAATGTTATATATCTCTCAAAGTATACTAGTATCCATCAAGAGATGTTATGAAAATGGTTTGGATTTATGAGCAAACAGATGGTAAAGCAATAAAAAAATTCCTCAAAAATGGTATGCCAGATCCAATGTATTTTGGTGGAGGATTTTATCAAAATAGAGAATATGATGATTCATCACATTCACGTGCATATGTTGAAATCAACCCATACATAGGCACAAGAAAGCAAAATATGAGTTTACCACTAGCATCCAAGACCGTTCGCAGTATAGAAATCTGGAAGGAGCCCGGATACAAAGATTGTAAACTTGTTGCAACATGTATACCAGAAGAGATGGAAATATTTACGAAAATGCTAAGAACATCACATAGAAAAACAGAGTCAAATATTCCAGATTGGTTAAAAGAAGGATATGGAGCTGATCAAGAAGTTTTAATGTTTGATGTAGAATTAGATCGTCAAATAACATTTACAGAATTTGATGAATCTCAAGAACCATTTCTAGACAAACTCATATACAGACTTGCAATTGAAGATGCCGTTTTTGTTCAAATAATATTTTCACAGATAGATCAATTGTCAGAGGTGTGTAGAAAATCAACAGGTAAATTAAATAAAATTGGGCCGAAGGATAAAACGCAGATTTCCATAACAGGTTGGCACTCCAAATTACCAAAATTATCTGAGAAACGTGAAGTGAAAAAGGAATCAAAATTTTATCAGCGGCAAAAAAATATTTATGAAAAACGTAAGAATGAGCCACTAGTAGCAGTATCCATACGTGGTTTTATATGTACTAAATCCTATAAATCAACACTTGATTCATTGAAAGGGTTGTTTGAAATGATCAAAGTTCAAGATGATAAATTAATTATTCATGATTATCCGCTTCATAGGAATTTTGGTCAATATATGACAGATAGGACTCTATCGTCACAGCACGGATTCAATACATTATTAGCAATGGGATCTAATATCTGGTCAAAAACAAAGTGGGGAGAGGGTAAAGATTTTGTTCCATTTTTAGTTATGAATCATACGGAATTGAACAATATATTTTTAAAATTACCAACAGATATAGCAATTCCAGTAACATTTCAACGTGAAACAATATCTAAAACAAATCCAAAAAAAGTGGGATTTTTGATGGGTTATGCAAGATGAAATTTTATGACACCATAAAATATTAGTAATAAATGATATTGTGTAATGAGTAATGGTAGATGTAGAAATGGACGATGTAGAGAAATTATTTGATAATTGGTCAAATTCTGGGAGGGCAGAAGACATGGAAAAAGGACACAAGACAACTACATTACCATTTTTGAATTCTTTGAAATTGAATAATAAATTTTCATTTTTAGAGATTGGTTGTGGCAATGGATGGGTTATAAGAAATATTGCAAAAAAAGACAATTGTATTAGAGCATTAGGAATTGACAAGAGTTTCGGCATGATAAAGAGAGCAAGATTCATGTCAAAAGATGTCAAAGAACAATTCATACATACAGATTTTGAAAAATATATGTTTAATGAACAATTTGATGTAATATTTTCTATGGAAGTATTATACTATATGAAATCAATACAAAGTGCAATAAATAAAATTTATACTCTTACAAAATCTCAAGGTATAGCAATATTTGGAACAGATTTTTATCTTGAGAATAAAGATACCACTCACTGGGGTAAAGAGATGAATCTTAAACTACATTTATTCAGCATTGAGCAGTGGAATAAATTATGGACAAATGTAGGATTTACCACAAAAATTACGCATGTAACTGATCCGACTAGTGATGAATTGTGGAAGAGAAATATTGGCACATTATTCATTACTAGTACCAAGCCGTGAACGACGTCTTGTGTATACAACTAGTAATACAACGACGAGTCCCATTATTAGAAATATGATTCCAATGTGGTTCTGCTGAGAAACGAGTAATTCAACTCTATCAAATTCAGCTAGAGGTAAAGAATCATTTTGATTACTAGTGATAAAATTTGTCTCCACTATGTCCGGTCTCAAGGCATCATCAGATATTGCAAACAATTTCAGAGTTGTAGCTCCAAGAGTAAAATTTTGTAAAATATTATAATCAAAATGTATACTACCCACATTATCATAAATTTTTATAGAATCAAAAACAATTCCAATTCCTTTAGAATTCGTTAGATAATAATAAACATCATCTACATTGTTTGTTGTTATATTTACTACAAAAGGGGTATTGAGAGATACAACATCAGGTATAATTATACTATTAATCTCTGGTAATTTGACATTAGTTAGAGACAGCCATGAATCTCTATTAATAGAATCATATGATACTGCTTTAACAGTTATAGTTCTAGATTCAGGTCTGTAAGATTCTAATTGAAATGGACCATTACTAATGACTGCATGGTTATTCCCATCTATCCATTTAATTGAAGAGTCGTATCTAGATTGCAAGATGCCTGGGTTTTCATGTGCCAAAGCAGGCGGAATATAATCAGACGGTATATTTTTCAAGTATTCAGATATCAACATTGCATCATTTTCCACAATAAGGGATAGCCAATTTATCATCTTTGCAGTGGCCGACAATCTCGTAAATGCCACTTTATCATCAATAACTGCCTGCTCCATGACAACAAAAATCTCCCATGGTGTAGTAGGCCACACAGAAACTAAATTTGCAATTTCATCATCATCAAAATGCCAAAAATCAAGATAGAGTGTAATGGTGTCATCATCTACAATATGTATTCCAGCAAGTATATTATTAATCGGGGCTAGTTGAGGGCTAAATTCAGGATCAAACGTAGTAGAATTAATACTCGTACCCCATTCTTGTACAAAGTACAAACTATACAGAATGTCATTCATATCCATATTTTCACCGTGATGCCATTTTGTAAAATTTATATCAAATGTAACCATGCTAGTGGCCGTTCCATAGACAGACGTCCACTGTTTTTTGGAAGAATTCCACAATATACTATCAGGGTGGATATCCACAGTACCATCATTTCCATTACTAATCACAGTATAATTTACAAGAAATGGTACAAAATTACCACTATGTGGATGTAGGTATACTCCAGGATCACTTAGTGTGTTTAAAATAACTCGACTATACCCATCAGTAAATCCCCCAACAGGGTTCCACGATCCTTGATAAATTTGAGGCATACCAATTTTAACTAAATTTGAATCTGTTTTTTCAAGATTAACCAAGGTAAATCTGTTTGATATACCGGCACCAAAATCATCTACTACACCAGTAATATCACCTCCCGTCACATAATTATCAAGGGCTCCGGCAAGAAAGATTCGAATTGATTCAGTCATTCCGTGAACAATTGCTTCTTGTACAAGCAATTGACGATCTTGTTCGGTGATGAAATCACCAGTATAGATACGCTGAGTTAGATTATCCAATGCATCATGTTTATAATTCCAATAAGATGGATTTCCAAATCCAGGCATATTACCAAGCCAAGGAGCATACATTTGGGATAAAGATATACGATCATGTTTGACGAATGCAGAAGACGCCCACGCCTCTGTGTATAAATGCCAATTAAAGTTAGCAGGATCGGAGCCATATACTAGTACAAATGCCTTATTCAAATCACCGAATTCTCGCTCTACCATAAAACCGAATTCTTCTAAATGAAACGCCAATAATTCCCCAATGGATTTTCTAACAGGATCATCACTTCTAATAAAGAATTTCAATATGATTGGTTTATCTTCATAATACCAAGTGTCATCAATTAGAACAGCTCCAGAATCTAATAGTGATTCTGTCAGTAGTTGTTTTGCAAACTCTGAATCATATACAAAATTGAAGGATTCGACCTGATCAATAATATTCAAATACGTAGGACTGGTTTTTCCATAATTGGAGGTTTGAGTAAATCCGTGACCGCCAAGAAGTTCATTTACAATCAAATCACGATCTACAAGAAAATTTAACGCAAATCTTGCTTTTTGAGTGGAGAATGGATTGAATTCTATGCCAGTAGCAGGATTGACAAGTATACTGTAAAAGTTACCACTTGCCCTATACACACCTAAATTTTCACGATCATCCAAAGTTATTCTATCATACGGAATAGATGCAAGATAGACATCCAAATTATCATGTCGGATCTCCTCAAGTGCGGTATTTTTATCAGCGTATTGAATAAATTGTAGTGTATCTGTATCTGCATATACAGGATAGAAAAATAAAATGAATAATGGGAAAAAGTATAATAATTTCATAAATGGAATGAGTTAATCACATCTTAATAATTTTGTCATAAATTGATATGCAAAAATACAGTCAAGTCAAAATATTGGAAGTGTGGTGAAAAGATAGAATCCAAATGTGACAGACATGTAAATCTTGGTAATTTTCATAGATTTATCCACAGCNTCAGAGAGAGAACCTAAAAGAAAAGTACCCATAATTTTCACGCTACTTTGTTTCTCTAATAATTCAAATTCTGCCTCAACCATATTACTTGTAGATTCTTTAGCCAACTGTAGATACCAATCAGCTACATTATCTTTAGTAGATATGATTCCAAATTGATAATAGCCATTACGGTTTCGTACCTTCAATTCCCATGAATAATGTGTGTCAGATGTACAGATTTCTAACAATCGTAAATTATTTGCCTCAAATTTAGATACAACATGTTCACGTAAACCATTTTCCATATTGTTAGCATCAGCCCACCCCAAAAAATATTTTTTACCATTTATTTTCATGCATAATATTCCAAGCCCCCCCATAGCTAAATCAGAATTATGTATATTCATATCCTGAGAATTCGCATAGCCAAATTCAAGTGGATAGTCCTTTTTAGTAATTAATTCATCAAGTGTGGATTTTGCAGCTTTGAGTATATCTTTAGAGTCAGCATCATCAATCTCTTTACCCATAGCATTATGGCAGTCTATGGTCAAAACATGTTCAAATTTCCTATTTTTCGCCATTGATTCAATATCATGTCTAGTGTGACTTGGCAAATCTTCCATACCATGTGGAGATAAAGACAAAAGTAATACAGCAGTTCTCCCAAATCTTATTCCAGTAACTCGTGCTTTATTTATTTGAGTCATGATTGGTTCTGTACATGTCAGTCCCTGCGATGATTTTGAGCTTGTAAGTATACTTTGTAAATAATTATCCACCTCTGTTTTAGATGGAAGGTTCAAAGAGTGATCAGATATACTATGCATAATCATTGCAGAAGAGTTTAGACGTTTATACATCAGATACGGGATGTTACTACCACCGATTGGGTGATATGGGCCCGGATGAATATCAGGCAGTACCAGTCGAAAATCAGAATCGCCATCATTTCCATAAAGACGTAATTGAGATGTCATCACTGTAGAGAGTTTAGAATGACTCTCCATAATAGTCTCAACAGAGGTATGATCGCCTTTTACTGACATTAAATATGATTGAACCATTTTGTGAGTGCTCTCCACACCCGGACGTCCAGAACGATCAGTATGAATTGACCACGTAGTGGCAATAATCATAAATATCACCCCAAACAAGATAGCAAAAGGATCCAACAGTATAACACCCCATTGGTCGTATGGAATTAATACTAAAAATAATGATAATGGCTGTAGCATACAAATCAACCAAGATCTAAATACATTCAGACCAAGTGTGGTTGTAAATAAACCAATTCTAAACGCTGCAAACAAAAACATTCCTTCTACAATATACATCGAGTTAATCTCAGTTTGAAAAACAATACTAGATAGATATCCGGTTCCAATTACAGCAAACCACAATCCATTGCTGAATAAAGACATATGTACAGATTTAGAATACTCTTTTTTTGGTGTAAATTTTGAATCTAGATATTGAGTTACAAACAAAACAACAATCATTGGTAAAATTAATAGATAATTTGCAGGGTTGGGCAGATATACAGTATGTACTAGAAGACCAATTGCTGCCACAACACCAATTACAAAGATCAAAGAATGATAGTATGATGATGGATTAAACAAGGTGAGGGTATAACGTTTGTGTATACGTGATGTGTCATCGCTAGGAGCAGTCATGACATTTGATCAGGGAGCCAAAAATATATCAATTGCCCAAGAAACTGCAATCAGAGCTATTGGTATTGTAACAACGATTCTTGGATCAACTTTGAAACCTTTGGTTTCATCCTCAAAGAATCGCAGTAGACCAGCGCTGGATGCAGGTAGTGGATTATTATTTTTCTTACTCATGATTACAAATCGTAAAGTAATTTTCAATAAAAACTTTTTGTATATATGGTCATATGCGTTCAGGTCCCCCTCAGACATTCCAACAACATATCTTTGATGTTCAGGTCACATCCCCATTTCTCCTCCTCCAAGTCAGATAACATGTCACCAATATGCCAAACAGCCTCATTTCTCTCTCATTAATAATATGTCCTCTAACTGTGTGATGAACAACTATCCTTTGCAGTTCATGTTCGGTAGGTATTATTTGTAGTATCCATATCATCATATTTGAGAAATGTAACTAGATTTGGTGCAGATACTTTTAATGTATAACCATACTGTTCTTGTTTGACATTCATGTAGGAACAGGCAATTGATAAGATATGCCGCACTACCATATCCAAATTCATAATATCTAAAGATCACGTTTGTGATTACTAATAATATGTTGAGCGATTTGAGTTTGTGATATCTGTGGAATATCTGTGATTGTTTTAGACATTCTGTTAATCTTGGTAATATTTTTGCTCTTGCATTCATAGCAACATTATACATCACATAGAATTACCCTAGAGGTTTTCTTTTGTGTGATGCTAGTGTGTCCTCTCTTAAATTTCCTCTTTGTACTAGTATTCACACTATCTTTCGTGCTTGCTGTCTTTTTTTTGGATTATTTGTACAATAGTGAATCTGTAGATGATGTAGGATTTGAATTTTCATAAAATAACAGTCTGCACTTGAGTTTTATATTCTCAGATTGTAATGTGTTATTGTCTAGTATGACTTTGACTATAATTATTTAATTTTATCATTGTCTTGAATTATTTTTCCAATTTTTCCACACAGATATCTTACTTTTGAATCAGTCAAGAGTTATCATAATCCCTGTAAATCTTGTATGATTGATACAATCACAACACGACATGAATCAACAAACACTTGGCATACACCAAGCTTTTCCTAATTGAAATGATGGACCTGTAGATTTATTAGGATTAACCTAGGAAATAATGATGAAATAAAAATAAAACTTGATTGTCATTGTGTAGTATGTTAGGAGACCTAAACGCACACATATGGTCACTTGTGATGAATAACGATGCCATAACAATACATTATAATTGATTTTTTAATTCTGAGTATAGATTTGTATAAAAATATGAAAACATTATAACAGAAGTAAATGTCAAAATATTGTTGAATAATATTAGAAGAGACGAGGTAGCAGATAGATTAGTAATAATATCGCCAAAGGACACCTCGAAAAAATCTGACAAAACATGCCCATATTGTCCAGGTAATGAAAAGATGACAAATCCCTCAACATTATCCCTTGTAGAGAAAGACGGAATACTACAAAGATTACAAGACATTGAAGAAAATTATGTCACAAACTGGTCTATTAGAACATTTGAAAGTGCCCAACCGGCATTATCGACAAATGCAGAAAATGAATATGGAGAGAAACCGCTGTATTATGAGCCAGCGTATGGTTATCACCACATTATTGTAGCTACACCAAATCATAAAGAGACATTCTCAACACTAAATGTTGCGCAATGGTCTAATGTACTTGTAGTCATACAAGAGAAAATAAAATGGTTATACACACAAAAAAATGTGGCATATATCTCTCTGTGTATAAATCAGGGAGAAGAGGCAGGGAGTAAATATGATCATCCGTACGTGGATGTAATAACATTTCCTATGATACCACCAGTAATTGAAAAAGGAATCAAGACGACATCAGAGATCATGGATGAGAGTGGAATATGTCCAATGTGTAAATCGACGGAGGACGAATATTGTATGGAGCGACAGATATTGAAAACAAATGGTTTTAAAGCTTTTTGTCCGTGGTCACCATCACATCCATTTGAATTTTGTATATGCCCAGTAAAACATGCTACAATTTTCTCAAAGATAACTCAGAAAGAGATTGTAGATTTGGCAACTATATTATGTGCCACTCTCGGAGGATTAGGCAAAATAAATCCAAAGATTGCATATAGCATAGTATTTCATTTATCTCCAGAAAAAAGAACAACTAAACTCATACACTGGCACATAGAAGTATATCCAATTACACACAAAAAATCAGGTATGGAATATGGATATGGAGTCTTTTTGAATGATACATCACCAGAAGAGGCATCAGTCATACTTCGAACTGAGGCCAGAAAAGTACTAGCCGATATTGTAGGCATTAATTAGTGCATTTTATAGTCATATTTGTTTTTGAAATAAACAAGTAAGATTATACCAACACTCAATATTCCAGTTACAACAAAGAGTAGTTCTAGTGTATTTAGTAGCGAATGAGAGAACGCATCTGTCACAGATATAGAATTTGTGTCTGCCACAAATAGAGCAAATCCATATATGAAATAATTTGTAGCCCAGTGGACTAGTATGGAACATATTAGACCATGATGAACATATACCCAACCAAGTATTATGCCTGCAAGGGTAGCTTGTAGAAATTTTCCACTTGTCCATAAATCTCCAGAGAGAACATGAGATAAACCAAACACGATACTAGATATTATTATAATTATTGGAATAGTGGATTTTGACGAATTTGTTAAATTTGGCCTCCACAGAAAACTAAAAAAAGTTGTGAATGAAAATTTACGGTTATAGAGCAAAAATAATGGTACCCCTATCAAAAGCACACGAAAAATCGGCTCCTCCACAAGTGGAGCAATTAAGACACGATAGAATTGAATTAGAATCAGATCAATGTCCAAGATTTCAGTAGGAATTCCAATATGATCTTGAACTGTGGTGACTATGAGAGACACTAGAATCAGAATGCTAAACCATTTAATTACAACTATCAAAGTATTATACTCCACGTCAGGTTTGGCATCAAGTATTCTCTTTATTGATACAAGCAAATTAGCACGTCTGCCAAATATAGAGATAGAAAATAATCCTAAAAATATACACCAAATTATGGTAAATGCGTCACCTACGGAAATTAATAGATCAAATCCAACTAGCCATTGAAGATCAACATTACCTATGATATAATCATAATGAATATTATCATCAACATCTGCATTAAAAACAAGATAAATACCAAGTGGAAATGATAACAACATTAAACCAAATAATATAGAGATCAGTGCTGCATAAGGAATACATAATAGTTGTAAAAGTTTCTGTGGAATATTCAATAGTTCTAATGCAGCTCGATTGTTGATTCAGTGAATCCAAGTCCAACTAGGGATTCTTTTATCGTATCACGATGATCGCCTTGAAGAAAAATATATCCGTCTTTTGCAGTTCCACCACACGCGTATTTTGATTTTAATTCTTTAGCCACACTCTCAAGATTATTCAATTTAGAATCAAGACCTTCGATCATAGTACCTTTTTTCTTAAAACGTCTAGTTTCTAAGCGAATAATGATTTTAGTACTATCTTTAGCAAGATCACCACAAGCACACAAATCTTCTGGTAGTCCACAAGTGTTACAAATTACTGCCATTCGTTCACTTTTATAAGCGACTATACATTATTAAGCCTTGTTAGTTGTAGTCATTAACTTAAAAGCGTTACATCATACAATGATCAATGTAATTTAATCAAGATTTATATAAAAATATAGAAAGATCTGTTTGTTAGAAGATGTCAATGCAAATAACAAATAAAACTGAAAATGGGTTCATGCGCAGAGAAGAAATTCATTGTGAATTTACTAATCTTGGAGGCAAGTTAACCAGAACGCAAGCCAAAGAAATGGTTGCAAAGGAATTAAAAAAAGATATCGAATCTATAATATCCATAAAATTACAAACTCATGTAGGAAAAACATTACTAACGGGTCTGTTTTATATTTATGATGATCAGGAATTGGCTAAAAAACATGTTAACCCATCGATCTTTAAACGTATTGAAAAAGTGAAAAGTAAATTAGAAGAAAAAGAGGGTAAAGATGAGAAACCAGTAGAAGGTAAAGATGAGAAACCAGTAGAGAAATCAGTAGAAGGTAAAGATGAGAAACCAGTAGACAAATCAGTAGAAGGTAAAGATGAGAAACCAGTAGACAAATCAGTAGAAGGTAAAGATGAGAAACCAGTAGACAAATCAGTAGAAGGTAAAGATAAGAAATCAGTAGAAGGTAAAGATAAGAAACCAATAGAGGGTAAAGATGAGAAACCAGTAGACAAATCAGTAGAGGGTAAAGATGAGAAACCAGTAGAGAGTAAAGATAAGAAACCAGTAGAGGGTAAAGAGAACAAAGGAGATGTAAATACAGATGACAAGTAAGAAAGGATTTAGCCCTAAAGTTTCCGCATATTTTAAAATTGAAAATGATAAAGTTGTGAGAGAGCGTAAAACGTGCTCACGTTGTGGCAAGGGAGTATACATGTCACAGCACAAGGACAGAAGTACGTGTGGCAAATGTGGATTAACTGAATTCAAATAGCACCTCAACAAAATTGAGTCATCACAAATCAGATGGCTTTTCCAGATTCATCATTGGTGTAAATTATACAATAAATCACTATTTGTTAAATCTGTTGTAGTAATTTGTGTGCTTGACGTTTTTGTATTTTAGTACTTTTTTGTACAAACATATCAAGTTTTTCTTTAAATTCAGATGTAAGTTTAACTTTTGATAACATCTGAACAGATAGTCGTGTGGTATTTTGATCAAGATCTATATTAGTACGTGGAAGACCGCATGATAACCAAAATTTCAACGTCTTATCTTCCAATTTATAATCACGAAATCCAGATGGAAATTTTTTGGTGATATGAGATACAAGAGTTTGATCTGAAAATATTGCTCGGGGTTCAAGTAAACGTGAACTATCTGAATAAGTATTCTCAAAAATACTACTTGAAATTTCATCAGATATAATTCCCATTGTAGATACACGATGCATCAATTCCAAGTAGTGTAAAAATTCATGTCCCAATATAGCATGAATGGTTCCTTTTAATCCAAAAGCTACAAGAGGTGCAGATATTTGAATTACAGATTTAAGTTTATCATCAATTGTTAATGGTATTGTACGCGCATAAAGAATACCGTATTGATTAGAACTAGTGTCACCTCTTGCAATAACAACAGAGGGATCAACATATGCTACAGGATAATTTATTCCAGATGCTTTTTCAATTCTATTAATTCCCTCAACAACTAGAGGGAACCGCTTCTCAATTAGATCACATATTTTTTCAGGTAACGCACCGGACTGTTTGGATTTATCAACGTGAGCCAAGGGATTCATTATACAACATGAAATTCAAACATGGGTAAAAAGGTTAAATTAAAAATATATAAACTCAGATTAATCATGCTGTTATTTTATCTAGAACGTGGCTTTGATGCCTTTGCAGTTTTCCTACGACGTCTTGTAGCCTTTTGATCGGCCCAACGCATATGTTTTCCTGTTTTACGTAATGGCATATTTAGACCAAATATAGGGCATAGTTAATTGTTGTCAAACATAATCAAAGTATACACTAGACACCCATCAAAGCAGTTCAACATTTTTGATATCAAAATGTAAGCAGGTACATTTACAGTCAAGTAATTCAGATAGATTGGGGGTTGTGTCAGAATCGGCAATAAATCGTTGTATTGGAAATCCACCATCTACAGTGATTAGTAATTTTATGGAATTTTTGAGTAGACGCCGATAAGACAAACGATGAATTGTTTTCACCACCATACCAGATTTTTGTAATGTTGAAACTTTAGAACCAGATAGATTTCTCAATGCAGATAATTTGAAAGTAGATATAGGTACATCAGTTGTGATAACAGCACTAATAGTAGATTGAAATTTGATTGGAGATGGTGGAATTTGTGGAATTACACGTAATTGTTGTACGTGAATAAATTTATTTTTCATAAAATTAATTTTGATATTACGTTTTTTTGGATTTAATAATTTAACAAAAAATGGGCGGCCGTTTCCAGAAACAAGACTTTGAGAATCCTCGCTCCCTATCCACACATATCTAGAATCTTTATTCAAAAATTCTTTATACAAAAAATCATTAATTGTTTTTTGAATTGATTCTACATCATCATCAAATGAGGATTGTGGTATTCCACGATGATGTTTTGTGTATCTGCCAAAGACAAAAAATGGGGCAGATTTTACAAAACAAATTTGTTTAGAGAGATTAATGAGAATTATCAAATCAGGTTTATGTGAATCAAGTTTTGTGTGGGTTTTACGTGCAAATATACTAGAAATTTTACCAGTAACATCAGTTTTGATAGCACGTGAACCTAATAAATGAAACCTAGATCGAATTAGATCATCTCTGTCACATATGGATGGTTTTATTATAGTACCTGCCACAAATGTAGAGAATTGATAAGGAATAGATTCAGATATTACCATATCTACATATTTGTAAATATCCACAAAGATGTTTTTACAGATGAAACACGGTAAAATAGCAGATTTATTTAGTAATTTGAATATTTTAGATCCCAGAATTTCACTAGAACGTAGATGTAATGAATTGACAAATAATCTACCAAGACAGTTAGTACATAATGGATATTCATCGATAATTCTGTTAGCAACAGGTAGGATATCTTGAATAGTGTTGGTCATTAATAATATAGAATCATACTATTAAACTCATAAAAAGACTTGTAAGAGAACAAACTAGCCCAAACCCATACGTCGTAGGGTTCCTTGCATCTGTCTGCCCTTGGAAGCTTTAATCATAGTTTTAGATTGCTCATAGTTTTTTAACATTTCTTTTACATCATGTTCAGATGCCCCAGAACCACGAGCTATACGTTTTTTCCTAGAGCTATTCAGTAGTGAAGGATCATTTTTCTCATCATGAGTCATGCTCTGTATAATATATCGCCATTTTTGTATACGTGTTTCCAAATCTTCAGTCTGATCAGATTTCACCATGCCGGAGAGTCCGGGTATATTATCTACAAATGAACGAAGAGAGCCCATTTTGGAAACCTCTTCAAGTTGATAGTAAAAATCATCCATGGTGATTTTACCACTTGCAATTCGTTTTAATCGAACTTCATCACCTTCACTCTCTAGACGTCTTGCAAGATCCAAAACAGCCTGTATATCACCCATATCAAGTAGCCTACCTACAAAACGAGTGGAAGAGAATTTTTCTAGATCATCAATACGCTCCCCCGTACCGATATACATAACACGAGCACCAGTAGCTACAGATGCAGCAATTGCAGCACCACCCTTGGCAGAACTATCCAATTTTGTAATTACAATTCCTCCAACATCTACAGTTTTTTGAAATGCTTCTGCCTGCTTCATACACTGTCTTCCTATGGTACCGTCAATTACTAGTAGAGATAAATCAGGATTTGAAATTTTACGTATGCGTATCATTTCATCTAATAGATCTTTATCTTCCTTGTGTCTACCGGCTGTATCAATTAAAATTATATCTAGTTGAGACTTTTCAAAGTATTCAAGTCCAGATTTTACGACATCTGTAGAATCATCACTTTTCTCATTACCGTATACTTCTACTTTGGCTCTCTCACACATTGTTTTGAGTTGTACCAAAGCTCCTGGACGATATGTATCAGCACCGATTACTCCGACTTTGTAGCCTTGATCAGTTAAAAATTTAGCAAGTTTTGAGGCTACAGTTGTTTTACCACTTCCTTGAATACCTAACAATAATACCTTGTTCAATTGATTTGGTTTGAATACAAACTCTTCATTATCAGTACCGAGCATTTTAGCAAGTTCATCATAAAGAATTTTGACGATATGATCTTTACGTGATAGTCCAGGCGGAAGTTTATCATTCAAGGAGCGTTGTTTGATATTATCAGTAATTTTTAATGTCAAGGTTACATCTACATCAGATTCCAATAATGCTCGTTGAACATCACGACACAATTCTCGAATCTGTTCTTCATCTATACCAGATGAATTTACAATTTTTTTGATTGCAGATTGTAAATTCGTCTTTAACGCGTCAAGCACGATAACCAAGTTGTGCTACAGATATATCAATTTTGCCAGAATAACCATCCCAATCTTTAGTAAAAGTTTGTATATCAATCGGATATTCGAATAATGGGCAATCAATCACCAATGTTTCAGCCTCACCTCCTTCAAAATTCAAATTAAATCCATATTTTTTCGATAGATTCTCTAAATCTACTAAATTTTGTGTGGTGATTTTTACACCCAACCATGAATCATCCAATCCATCAGAGGAGACTCCACTTAGAATAAATTGAAAATTAGCATCAAGCAAAGTATGCATGTATTGTTTATCTGCATGCCATACTGGTGCAAATATTTGTAAATTTTTATCTACACATAGACTTTCAAAATAACGTTTTTGGAATTCGCTAAATATTCCACCATGAACTATACCTTGAATTTGAAATTCATCAATGCCACGTTGAATTAATTTTCGTAAAATATCGCATTCAGATTCAACATCAATGGAATTTGACTTGGCAGTAAGATGAGGAATTTTCATCGATACAGCTTGAAGACTAGTAATTGATATACATGGAGAATGAAGTAGCATACTCTCCTCAGAGTGTGGTATGACAGTTATAAGACAAGATATCTCATGCCCCTGACTTTTTGCATGATGAATAGCAAATGTACTGTCTTTACCGCCAGAAAAAAGAACACCTAGTTTCATATATCTAATATTTATCAACATGATTTATAGAATTGCAAGATGGTGGTTAAATTTTAGACTCTTTTTCATATAATTGAAAATTTAAATTTCTAAAAATAGTACGAATTTGTGAAAAAAATTCAATAAAAAAGGGATAAATTGAAAAAAAATATTAAATGTATCTAATTATCATCATCTTTATATCTAAAATTAGACAAGTATTACACATGTCTGATGTTATGTGGAAATGTTTTAGATGTGATTTAAAATTCCAAGATAAAATTCATGCAAATATACATAAACGTATTTCGGGTCACGATGTCACTAAAATCAAAGCCGTGCATATCACTTTTTGACAAATCTAGACTCAATTCGTTGATCACTAGGACGATGCTTTCCAGTCACTATATAATTAATCGCGTCACTCATAAAGACGGCATGATCACTGATACGCTCAAGATATCTTAAAAGCAGTGCTTCGGTAAGTGCACATTTTGTGTTTGATGATTTTAAAAGACTCAGTAACCTCTCATCATACATGCAATCTATAAACTCCTCATCTTCACGAATTTTAACTGCAGTACGTATATCAAGAGTAGCAAAAGATTGAATAGCTGTTTTAGTCATATGCATTACTTTGTCTACAGACTCGGACAAGTATTCATTCTTACATTCTGATATGTTACCAAATTTATCTCTTAAAAGAGATATATCATAAGCATATCTACTAAATCTTGCATAAGCATATGAGATTTCAGTAGATGAACGAATTAATCTAAAGTCTTCTCCAAGTGGTTGATATTTTAGAAACATTTCAAATGTAAAATCTTCTACTTCATAATATTTTTTTGTTATAGAATGAGATATCAGTCGTACCTTATCAGATGTGTTGTTATCATTCAGATATGAATCGATAGCAAGAGATATAGACTCAATTACCATATCTCCCATTTCAGTCATGATGTCAGTAAGTCTAGTTAACGATGATTCTATAAGACGTGTCAATTAACCAAACCTACCTTGAACATATTTTGCAGTGAGATCATCTGATGGATCAGTGAATATTTTATTTGTATCATTGTATTCAATTAAATCTCCAAGATACATAAAGCCAGTACTATCAGAAACACGAATTGCTTGTTGCATATTATGTGTCACTATGATTATTGTAAATTCTTTTCTAAGTTCCATTATGGTCTCCTCCACTTTTTGGGCAGCTATTGGATTTAGTGCCGATGCCGGCTCATCCATCAAAAGAACCTCAGGTTGTATGGCCAGGGCACGTGCAATACATAGCCGCTGCTGTTGACCGCCAGAGAGTTCTATTGCAGGTTTTTTGAGGATATTCTTTACCTCATCCCACAAATATGCCAACTTTAACGAATCCTCAACGATCTCATCGAGGATCTGCCTCTTTCTTATGCCATTAAGACGAAGTCCTGCAGATACATTATCAAAAATAGACATTGTAGGGAAAGGGTTAGGTTTTTGAAAAACCATTCCAACTTTGCGTCGATAATATATTGGATTTACATTTTTAGCATATAGATCAACACCATCAATCAAAACTTTTCCTTGTACATTAGCATGTGAAGTCATATCATGCATTCTATTCAAACAACGCAAAAATGTTGTCTTACCACATCCCGAAGGACCAATAAGAGCAGTTACAGATTTCGATTTGAATTTCATATTGATGTGATTAATTGCAGGAATATTATTAAAAGTAACACTGACATCATCAGCTATCATTTTGTAATCATCAATTATTTTATCGTGTGTGTTCAATTCAGGGATATCAGATTGTGTTTTTGATTGTGTAGGGATTGTAGTAGGTGTCAATTTCTAATTCTCCTTTGTAAAAAGACCCCAATACCATTATTATTTTTATGTAATACGAAATAACGTACTGCAAGATTTATCCCAATAATTATAATGATCAATACAGCTGCAGAACCCCATCCATGTAATTGTGCACTATCATATGGTTGTAATGCAAGGCGCCAAATACGTAAAGGTAATGCATCAAGTGGTTCATTGAAATTTTGAAAGAATTGACTAGAGCCCAATATGGTCATAATTAATGGTGCAGTTTCACCACTTATTCGTGATACAGATAATAGTATGCCTGTAACTAGACCCTTTTTTGCCGCAGTCATTACTATACGTGTGGTTATAACCCACTTTTTCAACCCCAAGGCAACACCTGCTTCCCTGTATGATGTTGGAACTAACTTTAGTGACTCTTCAGTTGTTCTAGCCACAATAGGGAACATAATTAATGATAAGGCAAAGGCCCCTGCCCACACAGAAAAATTTCCAAGTACTAGTACAATTATAAGAAATGCAAATATTCCAAGTACTATTGATGGAAACTCCATAAAGACATCATTGAAGAATCTGATAAATTTGGCCAGTTTGTTATTACCATATTCAGCAAGAAATACTCCAGACATTAATCCAATAGGAATTCCAATTAGGCTTGCCAACCCAACTATAATCAAAGTTCCTTGAATAGCAGGTCCTATACCACCATCTCCAGATCCAATTGCCCCAGGTGGAGCAGTAATAAACTCTAAACTTATAGCAGCAATACCATTACGAAATACTTCGATTAGAATGCTGCCGAGTGGGATTATTGCAATAATTACACATGAAAAAACAATTAAGCGAACTATTTTATCAATAATTAGACGTCTTTCTACATTTTGCCGAAACAGTGTTCGATAATATTGACGTTTTGTAATATCAGTCATAAGTTAACTGCACCTTCTCGAACCTTTAACATTCTAGTTACTAACAGATGAGCGACAATATTGATACAAATTGCGGTAAATAGTAAGACTAGTCCTACTGCAAGTAAGGCAGGTAAATGCAGCGTTGCCGGTGACGCCTCTACGAATTCATTAGCAATTATACTAGACATGGTCTGACTCGGATCAAATACCGTATTTACAATCGCAGATATTCCCGTAGCGTTACCAATCAATAGAGTAACAGCCATAGTCTCCCCCACGGCACGACCCAGACCTAGAATCGACGCTCCCATAAGACCAGTCTTTGCATACGGAAAGATAGCAAGTTTGAACATCTCCCAACGTGTGGCTCCAAGCATGTATGCAGCTTCCTTTTGTTGTTGTGGAATAGCACTCATCACTTCCCTAGCTACAGAGGATACGGTAGGAATTATCATTATTGCTAAAACCACACTAGCAGTTAAGATATCTAATCCGAATGGTGTACTTGAAAATATCCAAATTGAATCACCGAATGTTTCATACAACGGAGTTTCAATCCAATTTAAAAAATAATTTCTAAATATAAACAAGCCCCATAAACCATATATCACACTTGGAACAGCTGCAAGCAATTCTACAATAAATCCAAGAGCACCACCTATTTTTGCAGGAGCATCAGAAATAAACATCGCAATTCCTATACTAAGTGGAACACCAATTAACATAGCAAGTCCTGCAGTAACCAGAGTACCGAAGATATATGGTAAAGCACCAAATGACTCTCTACCTTCAACGGCATTCCAATCAGTACCAACGATAAATGAGAGACCGTAGGTATCCCAAATTTCAGATGATTCAAAATATAATTGAAAAACTATCAAGACTATTACAACTAGTACATAAGAACCGGCAACAGTAGCCCCAATCTTAAATATTTTGTCAGATAATAAACCATGTTTAGAGTTGCCAAGTTTGTGACGCAATATACAATTCGTATATATTCAATCAGTATATACAGTTCCAATATAGATTATTGTGATATCTATAGATCAGTAGATTATTCACAGTTAGTCAATAGTGTATTTGTAGTAGAATGTATAGGAATACATGAATCAAGACCCAATCCACCATTTATCAAATTCAGACCAATATCATAATAAATTATATCATTTCCAGATTGTGCATGAATAGTATTATCACCAATACCGGGAATTATCCAATCATCACCAGAATTGCCAAGTATAATATCATCTCCAGAGCCACCGAAGATACAATCATTTCCAGCACCGCCATTAATTATATCATTACCACCAAAACCAACAATTAAATCATCAGATGATGTTCCAATTAAAATATCATCATTGTCTGTACCTTGGATTAAATTAAAGTCAGATACTTGACGTCCACATGTTTGGACATTAATATTTTGAATAGATGTGACATCATTACCGAATTTATCTACAGAATACCAAGATATACTAGTTTGACCAAATAAGAATATACCAGTAGAATTATTTTGTACTATAGGTGCAGAATCAGTCAAATCAGATATGCTGACATTTCCAATATTAATTTTTGACACAATATTTGTTGCACTAATAGTAATATCTTCAGGTAATATCATAACAGGAGCAGTAGTGTCTTGTATGATTACTGTTTGAGTAGCAGTGGCTACATTACCAGAGGCATCTGTAGCTGTCCAAGTTATTGTGGTAAGACCAAGTGGGAAGGAATTTGGTGCATCATTTGTGATTTGATCTACACCCACTAGATCAGTGGCATCTGCAGTTCCAATGGATACTGCAGTCTGATTAATTGATTCTGCTTCCTGTGTTATGTCAAAAGGCAGAGTAAGTGTTGGGGCAGTAGTGTCTTGTATGGTTACTGTTTGAGTAGCAGTGGCTACATTACCAGAGGCATCTGTAGCTGTCCAAGTTATTGTGGTAAGACCAAGTGGGAAGAAATCTGGTGCATCATTTGTGATTTGATCTACACCCACTAAATCAGTGGCATCTGCAGTTCCAATGGATACTGCAGTCTGATTAATTGATTCTGCTTCCTGTGTTATGTCAAAAGGCAGAGTAAGTGTTGGGGCAGTAGTGTCTTGTATGATTACTGTTTGAGTAGCAGTGGCTACATTACTAGAGGCATCTGTAGCTGTCCAAGTTATTGTGGTAAGACCAAGTGGGAAGAAATCTGGTGCATCATTTGTGATTTGATCTACACCCACTAGATCAGTGGCATCTGCAGTTCCAATGGATACTGCAGTCTGATTAATTGATTCTGCTTCCTGTGTTATGTCAAAAGGCAGAGTAAGTGTTGGGGCAGTAGTGTCTTGTATGGTTACTGTTTGAGTAGCAGTGGCTACATTACCAGAGGCATCTGTAGCTGTCCAAGTTATTGTGGTAAGACCAAGTGGGAAGGAATTTGGTGCATCATTTGTGATTTGATCTACACCCACTAAATCAGTGGCATCTGCAGTTCCAATGGATACTGCAGTCTGATTAATTGATTCTGCTTCCTGTGTTATGTCAAAAGGCAGAGTAAGTGTTGGGGCAGTAGTGTCTTGTATGGTTACTGTTTGAGTAGCAGTGGCTACATTACCAGAGGCATCTGTAGCTGTCCAAGTTATTGTGGTAAGACCAAGTGGGAAGAAATCTGGTGCATCATTTGTGATTTGATCTACACCCACTAAATCAGTGGCATCTGCAGTTCCAATGGATACTGCAGTCTGATTAATTGATTCTGCTTCCTGTGTTATGTCAAAAGGCAGAGTAAGTGTTGGGGCAGTAGTGTCTTGTATGGTTACTGTTTGAGTAGCAGTGGCTACATTGCCAGAGGCATCTGTAGCTGTCCAAGTTATTGTGGTAAGACCAAGTGGGAAGGAATCTGGTGCATCATTTGTGATTTGATCTACACCCACTAGATCAGTGGCATCTGCAGTTCCAATGGATACTGCAGTCTGATTAATTGATTCTGCTTCCTGTGTTATGTCAAAAGGCAGAGTAAGTGTTGGGGCAGTAGTGTCTTGTATGGTTACTGTTTGAGTAGCAGTGGCTACATTACCAGAGGCATCTGTAGCTGTCCAAGTTATTGTGGTAAGACCAAGTGGGAAGAAATCTGGTGCATCATTTGTGATTGAATGAATATCAAAGAAATCTGATGCAGATACAGATCCATAGTCTATGAAATTTGTACGTAAATCTAAAGCTTCGGCATTAACTGATCTAGGTATGGTTAATTTAGGAGGAGTAGTGTCTTGTATGGTTACTGTTTGAGTAGCAGTGGCTACATTACCAGAGGCATCTGTAGCTGTCCAAGTTATTGTGGTAAGACCAAATGGGAAGAAATCTGGTGCATCATTTGTGATTTGATCTACACCCACTAAATCAGTGGCATCTGCAGTTCCAAGGGATACGGCAGTCTGATTAATTGATTCTGCTTCCTGTGTTATGTCAAAAGGCAGAGTAAGTGTTGGGGCAGTAGTGTCTTGTATGGTTACTGTTTGAGTAGCAGTGGCTACATTACCAGAGGTATCTGTAGCTGTCCAAGTTATTGTGGTAAGACCAAGTGGGAAGAAATCTGGTGCATCATTTGTGATTTGATCTACACCCACTAGATCAGTGGCATCTGCAGTTCCAAGGGATACTGCAGTCTGATTAATTGATTCTGCTTCCTGTGTTATGTCAAAAGGCAGAGTAAGTATTGGGGCAGTAGTGTCTTGTATGGTTACTGTTTGAGTAGCAGTGGCTACATTACCAAAGGTGTCATTTACAGACCATGTAATTATAGTATTACCAAGTCTGAAGATTTCTGGTGCATCATTTGTTACAGATACAATATTTATTTGATCAGACACAACAGCGTCACCAATTGATATAATCATACCACTGGAATTATTTATCTCATGCACTAAATCAATAGGTGTAGTAATATTTGGTGCAGTTGTATCAACTACCAAAATAGATTGATCCTCAGTTATGAAATTGCCGCTAGTATCATTTACAAACCATGTAATTGTAGATAAACCAAGAGGGAATAAAATTGGTGCATTATTTGTTATTGTATGAATTTCAATCGTATCAAAGACAGCAGGATTACTGAATTGTACAAGAGTACCTTCCAAATTTGTTGCCTCGACAGTCAAATCCTCAACAGAATGTATTGTTGGAGGAGTAGTATCTACGATTGTTACAAACTGGACAGATGATGCACTATTACCAAACTCATCAACAGCAATCCATGTAACTAGGGTAGTACCAAGCTCAAACAATTCTGGAGAATCATTAGATAAATTAGATATACGACTAATATCATGAACAGTGACATCATCCAAAGATACTGGGGTTAGAAGATCAACTGCCTCCATAGTGATATTTACGGGAGTTGTCATCTCTGGCGCCGTGGTGTCATGAATAATAATAAATTGTGTAGAGTTTGCATTATTTCCACTAGAATCAGTAGCTATCCATTGAATAGTATGAGTTCCAATAGAGTATACATCGGTACCGTTGTGAACAAGTATGATATCTTGAATATCAGATACGTTAGGGAGAATAATTATTGGTTTATTCTCATGTGCAGAGGTTGCCTCAAATTCTATATTAGATAAAATAGGAAATTCGGGCGGAGTATTATCTACAACATTAATAATTTGTTGTGCGGTTGCAGTATTATTGAAAGTATCTGTAACATACCAAGTTATTGTTGTGTTACCAATAGGATATACAGAAGGAGCATCATTAGTTATGGACGAAATCATGCCATTGTCTATCACATCAGGTGGACTGAGAGGTATACTAGTTTCATTTGATGTGGCATCTATCATAATATCATAGAGTGATTCAATTTTTGCAGATTGGGTATCAATAACATGAATAGTCTGTGTCGCAGTTGCGATATTACCTGCAAAATCAATAGCAGTCCATGTAACATGGGTAGTACCAAGTGAGTACACAGAAGGAGCATCGTTGGTTACAGAGACTACACCTACCGCATCAAATATTTGAGGTGTTTTTAATGTTATCAAATTTTGATCAAATGAAATAGATTCAACAGTAACATCATTATCAATACGTATTATAGGTGGTATCGTGTCAGTTACATTAATTTGTTGAATTGCAAAGCCGGTATTTCCTGAACCATCAACAGCTGTCCAAATTACATTGGTTAAACCCAGCGAAAAATTTTCCGGGGCATTATTTTGTAATATCAGCTATACCACTTTCATCAATTGCCACAGCTTCACCTATAGACAATGTCGTTAAGATCCCAGTAGCTTCAATCACAAGATCGTTGGGTGGGTAAATTATAGGCGCTGTAAAATCATCAGAGATTGAAGTTAGAACTGATGATTCAGATCTAGCATTAGATGCAGATTGAGGAGTATCAGTAGACAGAGTTACATCAGATACTGTCAAGGCAGATTGTTCTAAAAAGTACGCACGTAATGGGCTAGTGAATTTTTGTATGCGTTTTAAATTTAAATCCGATACATAGATGGAATAATCAGAACTTACCGTAATATCATTAGGATAGTTGAATTGACCATCAGCAGTACCCAATATGCCAAAAGATGCTACTAGTAGACCAGTGAAATCAAACAATATCACTCGTTGATTAGACGGATCTACAACATAGATATTATCAGAATCATCTACTGCCATCCCCAAGGGTGCCATATGACGACCTCCAGCATTTGGTCCAAATTCATTTACATAATTTCCAAGTGAATTAAATACATAGATAGCAGAGTTACGTGCATCTGTCACATATACATTGTTAGAAGAATCTACAGCAATATCATTAAGAGATACAAATATTTTAGTTTCAAATGTATCTTGTCCAAATAATAGTATAAATGTCCCATTGGATGTAAATACTTGAATTCTATTATTACCAGAATCTATTACATAGATATTTTTATCTAAATCTTGTGCAATACCTTTAGGTTGTATAAATTTACCATCACTAGAACCAACAGTGCCCCATTTAGAAATAAAAAGACCATCATGTGTAAATTTTTGTACATTATTTAATCTCTCATCAGTTACATAAAGATATTCATCATCTGCTACAATTCCAGATATGTGAAATATGTTTGAACTAGTCCATGCTAGTAAATATTCACCGTCACTGTTAAATTTTTTAAAACCATTACTTCCAGAATCATACACATAGACATTACCATTTGGATCTGTTGTTAGATGTTGTGGTGAAAGAAATTTATCAGTATCAGCACCATGAGAGCCCCACTCGGTAATATAGGAATATCCAGAATCAACTGATGCCATGTTTACAGAGAATGCGACAAGGCATAGATGTATCAAACTTATCAGTATAATTTTATTCAACAAAAAATATCGTTTTATAAATAACAAGTTATCAATAGTTAGTAAATATTACAAATTTAGTCAATTTTAGATACTTGTATGACTAGCTAAACACAGAATGAGTCCAAATTAGACACATCAATCATGAAATCAGTTAAACCGGTTTACTCACTTCACGGGTAAATACAAAACTTGTAATTCCAATCATGCAAATGGCAAATAAAACAATAACTATCAAACTAGATGATAACGGAACACTACTAGAAACACCTGCCATGAGATCACGAATGAGTAGAACAGCATAAGTCACTGGATTAAATTTTGCTAGAAAAGCAAGCCAGGAGGGTAATAATTCTAATGGGAATAATGCAGGACTAAGCATAAACAGAGGCATGCCTAAAAAATTTATAAAAGCCCAAAATGTTTCTTGGGATTTTGCAATTGCAGCTATAGTGACAGAGACTCCAGAGAATCCAAGTGAGAATATTATCACAGTACCAATTATAATCAAGATAGTAAAAGGATCAGGGATCCTAACACCAATTGCAAACGCAATACCTAAAATCATCGTAGCCTGTAAAGTTGCAATTAAGGATATTGCAAGCATTTTACCAAGTGCAATCGATGATCTAGATATAGGAGATATCAAAACACGATTCATAAATCCATATCTTCGATCCCAAACTGTATTTATACCACCAAATATACTGGTAAAAATTGCAGTAAGAATAATTATTCCAGGGGTAATAAATTCAACATATTCACCTGCAAATCCAACAGATTCGATTAATGGTTTTGTACCGGCAAAGGTATTACCTACAACAATTATCCATATAGCCGGTTGAATTAACCGTATTAGAACCGCATGTTTTGATTTACGGTAGCGTTTAACCTCACGCCAAAAAATAGTATAAGTATCGTTGAGAATCATTGGTGTCTCCTTCGATATTCTTTACGACAATCAAATTTAGCATCATTTTTCAACTCATGACCTGTATAAGCTATAAACGCATCATCAAGAGAAGGCTGTTTAAGAGAAAATGAGGTTATTTTTATACTCAATTTTGTAGAGATTTGGAAGAGATCAGGTATAGAGAAGGTATTATTTGATGAAAATATCCTTATATTTCGAGTCTCACTATCAAAATTAATCTCTTTTATCGAATCCAATGATTGTAAATGTTCAATGAATGTATTAATATCAACACTATTACCTGCAATATCAAATGATATTATATCATTACCCACACTAGATTTAATATTTTTTGGAGTGTCGATTAATTGTATAGTACCATGATCTATAATTGCTATACGAGAACACAAATCATCTGCTTCTTGCATATAATGTGTAGATACAAGAATTGATATTTTAAATTCTTGATGTATGTGACGTATGTGATCCCAAATTTTTTTCCTAGTTTGTATATCTAATCCAACTGTTGGTTCGTCCAGGAATAATACTTGCGGTCTATGTAAAAGTCCTCCAGCTATATCTAGACGCTTTCTCATCCCTCCAGAATAAGTGACTACAGATTCATGTTGTCTATCTGTCATATCAATTAAATTTAATGTATCATCAATACGTTGATCAATTATTGATCGTGGTAAGTGGTTTAATTTTGCCTGTAATAGTAAATTTTCTCTACCAGTAAGATATTCATCTACAAGAATATCTTGCTGAACAAAACCAATTTTTTTCCGTACCTGTTTTGCATCATGCGAAACATCATAACCACATACCTTAGCACTGCCAGAGGTAGCTTTTAGCAGAGTAGTTAGAATCATCATTGTAGTACTTTTACCTGCTCCATTTGGACCGAGAAATCCAAATATTTCATTTTCATCTACAGAAAAAGACATATCATTTATGGCAGTCATATTGGAAAATTTCTTTGTTAAAGATTCAGTATGTATCGCGTCCATTAAATACAGATTTCTGTTTTAGTCACGATATTAATTAGCTTAAATCATAATTTGTGATTTATCTGGAATCAATCTATCAAATATTAAATAAACACAACAATTATCTAAATTATCAGATATCAGAGAGGGTGATTGAAATTTATATCTGAAATTTCAGAGAATATACTATTCTGTGTATAATATAATGAATTTACACAATTTAATAGTCATACTTAACTATACAATATTTTATCAATATATCATGAAAGGATTATGCCATGTATGTCATAGTTCTAATGTAGAAATTATATTACAAGAAAGAAAAATCATATGTAAAAAATGTGCAAAAGTCTAGACAATATGTACAATTGTGGTCACACCACGTTTATCAGATTCCATTTTATCTTGAATCTCAGAAATAGTTGTTGTGAAAGATATAACATCACGTTTCTTTGCACCAGTGGCATCTAATTTGAGTGAAATATTCAATGAGTCATGAATGCTAGTATCTAGGTTTGACTCAACAATGTGTGCATTACATGTAGATTCAATTCTGAATCTAGTATCCTTAAAATGAAATCCTAGTTGAGTTTGTCGATTTTGTCTGCCATTTGCTTTTACTACAACATCAATAATACTAGAGTGTGCCACAGTATAGAAGGATTTTTGGTTAACAAAAACCCCAATTGGGAATGGTTGACCGGCGGTAGCTTCGGCCATCTTTTGAATACCATCATTCATCACCACATCAATTGCGCGGATACTTTGAGACACTTTAGCGATCCAATCACTAGTACGAGTAATGGTAGAATTGATCATTTCACGTCTCCTATGATCTTCTTTTGAATCAAGTTCGTATCTGTCTACCCAAGCAAGATAGTCTTTGGATATATCCTGTATAAAATCAATACAGGTAACACGATAACCATCTAGACCTTGTGGTTCTGCTTGCTCATCAGATATTCCCATTGGTAATGCCATCTAGTAAAATCACAATGCATTATGTAAAAATCAATCGAACAATAGAAATTAAAGACACTCACATCGTATCATATGCTATTCAATGAGAATCATAGAGGATTTGCAAAAAGCATTAAAAAGTGATTTGGCACAGATTCAGTTTTTACTGAAAAAAAATCCTGCAATGGCATATACAAAAATCACAGAAATTGGAACAAAAACAGGACATAAATATAATGTAAAATTGATTGTAAACTTTCCACATGAAGGGAAAATTGAGGAATTTGACATGTATGGAAAACGAGATCTAAGTTTGATTATTGATCAGACAAAGACAAATTTTCCAATAAATCGTAATATAATAAAATTAAAAGCACAAGAATTATTCCAAGATGCAAAGGTTCAAGACGCATACATGTATGAGGGAAAAGAGGGAGCCAGAGTATTATTTAATGGTGGCAGAATAGATATTTTACCACATTCATTACACATTTGGTGTGAATTTACCCCCAAAGTAATTGAATTTTGTGATTGGTTATTTACTAATGTGTATCTAAAATAATCATTCTAGTTTTTCCATCATTGTTTTTGCAGATCGATTATATGGTTGTTCTTTAAGAATGATTTTACAACAATTAATCGCCTCTTTAGTTTTACCCAAAGCCACAAGGGCTGTTGCTTTTAACATAATAGCTTCAACATCAGAATTTGTAATTTCTAAAATTTTATCCACATAACGAAGTACACTAGGGGCATCTTCAAGTATGTAATATGCTCCTGCCAGAATAAACAAAACATCGGTATCATATGGATCTTTTTCAAGTAATTCATGAGCAAGTGTGACAGCTGAATTGTACTCTCCTTTTGTGATTAATTTTCGTAAATTTCGTTTAGGATAATGGAAAAATTTCATTATGTTAGACGACGATTATTCCATTTTCTACTAGATATTGTAATCCTAGCGCAAAGGTTTCATCATCAATTACACCATCAACCCAAAAGCCAGCGTTATTTTTTACCCATGATGGAATACTAGCTTTGCTTGTAGGTTCTACAGAGTCATTTAAAGGAACAATAATTATTCCATTATTAATTAGATATTCAATTGCGTCAGCAAAGGTGTCATCATCAATTACACCATCAACCCAAAAGCCAGCGTTATTTTTTACCCATGATGGAATTACAACATCAACAACAACAGGTGTGACAGAGGACACGGGAGGAGTTGTCGCATCATATTTGGGATTTTCAGATATAATAATATCTAGTGAAACTAGATCTAGTTGATCAGCAGATGGTGGAATATGCTTGGGACTTAGTCCATAAATTACCAAAACATAGTGCGTGGTTCCTACCTCTTGGGCAGTTGTGGTTCTAAAAGATTGCCCAGATGCTGAAAATAAAAAGTCAGAGCCAGTAGATTCTGCCAAAGAAGTTAATGGTACACCAGAATCATCTACTGTTAAAATATCATACTGTACTTGATTTAAAAATTCAGTAGGATTGTGTTTCTTTTGAAAGCTTAAGCGCCATTCAATATCGCATCCTTGTTTTGGATTCTCAGGGCCATATTTGATACCTATAAGATATTTAAAATCTTGTGTGTTTTCAAGGGATTTAACAAGAATCGTAATTTTGTGGACAGCCTAGTTCTTTGTTCTTTCCTGAAGTAGACACTATATCTTTGAAAGGATTCTCCATAACACCTTGTTTGTAATCTAAAATTTCAAATCTATACTCTTGAGGTGGAATACCCTCAGATACATGTGTCCAAGTACTAGCCTTTACTGGAAATGGAAAATCATCAACTATCCAAACTTTGCTTTGAGAGCCACCAGTTTTCCATTGCATTCGTACTGTCTCAACTGATCCTATAGGTAAAAATAATGTCTCTACTTGTGTTGGTAGGATTTGCTCACCGCCAATATTTGCAATTTTACCCCAAGACGGAAGTGTAAATGCTTTTGGACCTTTGCCAGCGATACCAATGTCTTTTGTAGCATATGCAGAAAGCCATACTATAGATGATTTGAATGCACTACGATAAACAGTGAGTTCTTCATCCCCACCAGTAGGTTCTGGTGCAACAGTGCCCAGATGCATCTTACCAGTAGTGATAGTATTACCATCATACACTACTACTTGTACTACCCATTTTTCCTCATTAGAAATTACCTCTAATCCTTGTACCCACCAATCAATTTGAAATTCAGTGCATTCTAGATAGTCTACAAAACACAAATTATAACTAAATTGATCTCCGGGATTTAGACCTTCACCCACATACCAATCACCAGGATAGTCAACACCACCTGTTTGAAATTGGGCACTTGCACTTTGAATCAGACCAAAACTGATCAGTACAGTGAATAGAATATAATATGATAAAGTCAACCTGATCCCATGTTGGAATAAGGGGTTAAAAAAGTTGCTAAAGTAGCAGAAATTTAGACACAATATATGAAATACAACTAAACTTTTAAAAAGTAGAGAAATAATAGTAAAATATGTCAGATGCAGCATGTGGATGCGATGCCTCCAAATCAACAGGAAACGATTGTGATTGTGAATTGCAGGGACAATGTTTCTGTGACACAAATTGCAGGTGCGAAGGCGTCGTTTGTAAATTAGCAGTAGCAGAAATGTAGTAATTTTTCTATTGTTTATTATTCTTCTTCATTTTTAAATCCCCACAATTTCATAAGATCTTTTTGAAAAATGTCAGATTGTTTTTCACCCAAAGCAGAACCACAGTTTTTGTGCGTTGGAACTACAATCATGCCATCAAGTTTGAACTCTACTTCATATAAATGAATTTTAGAACATTCGCACATATTATACTACACATTATATGACTATTATATTTGTATGATGTCACACAATACATAAATCAACAATATTTAAAATTCCAAAGTAGATATGTCACATAATTTAGGATTCATTCCATGCCATAAATCCACCTCTAAGATTTACAATATTTAAAATTCCAAAGTAGATATGTCACATAATTTAGGATTCATTCCATGCCATAAATCCACCTCTAAGATTTACAATATTTAAAATTCCAAAGTAGATATGTCACATAATTTAGGATTCATTCCATGCCATAAATCCACCTCTAAGATTTACAATATTTAAAATTCCAAAGTAGATATGTCACATAATTTAGGATTCATTCCATGCCATAAATCCACCTCTAAGATTTACAACATTAAATCCAGCTTTTTGCAACTCATCGGCGGCAATATTGCCCCTATAACCACTAGCACAATATGTACAAATCTTTTTTGATTTTAAATCTTCTATAAATCCTTTTTTGGCATTTCTAATTACAAGACCAAGAGGCATGGAAGTGGAGTTTTCTATTTTAGAACTGAGTTCATCAGGTTCACGTACATCAAGCAAAACAAATTCGTTCAAATTACTCTTCAACTCTTCAACAGTGATCATATTTGCCATGTACAATCACTGGACATACACACTAATAACTATATAACCAATCATTATTCTGTTAAGATAAATAAAGTTTAGAGAGAATGAAATGAATGGAAAAATATATCAGTTTACAGGTTACAAATTTACAATATAAAGTCAGATATTACAAAACATTTAGTTGGCCATACTTTCCCTTTGTAAGGGCAACCTCGCCTTTAAACGTGGTAGTATAAGCATTTGTGAGTTGTATTTTGGTACCATTTTCTATTTTCTCGATATCTTCTGCCCACAAAGTCAGTTTGATCTTACCCATATCATCTTCCAGATATGCATCACAAACATTGATTGTTCCACCGCTTTTAGTATTAACGGAACGAATCTCACCTTTGTCAACAATAGTACCTGAAATATCTATGGCATTTCTCATATTCTTTGCATCGTCGGTATTAGTCATATTAAGAGTAAAATAATAGCCATTATTAAACGCTTTTTTAATAGATCAAGATACAGAAAATTAAATATATAATTAAATATACCATTTCTTAAAACTTGGTGTGAGTAAACCAGCAGATTTAGGATCATTAAAGATAGGATCTTACATATTATTACCAGTTTCAGATCAACCCACAGGAGATCCTTGCAAGATAGTAGAGTACGATACCAGTAAACCAGGAAAACACGGAGCTGCAAAGGCAAGAATAGTCGGAGTAGGTATTTTTGACGGTCAGAAAAGACCACACGTAGGACCGGTCAGTATGCAGATTCACGTACCATTAATTGATAAACGTACTGGTCAGATCATATCAATGAATGGTGATAATGTACAATTAATGGATTCGGAGACTTTTGAGACCGTGGANTGTTCTCTTGTGGAAGAAGGGGTCAAAGAAGATTTAGAGAACGGAAAAAATGTAGAATATTGGCGCGTTATGGATAATTTAAAAATAATGCGTGTTAAAAGTAGTTGATCATTAATTATGCAGGAGATGGGATTCGAACCCATGAACCTCTAGAGGAAAGGATCACCCTTATGAGTATCTTGAGTCCTTCTCGGTTAACCTAACTTCGATACTCCTGCAAAAAAATATTAAAACTACGATTATATAATTTAAACCAGAACACATAGAGAATAAAAAAATTAAAATTATGATTTAAATATAATTAAACTATTTTATTATTATTGATACCAAAAAAAATAGGAGAAAACCAATACAGAATAGATGTAGATCCACAGAAGGGGATGAAAGTTCCAGTGGTGATATATGCTGACGATAAATTATTACAAAAAATGACTACTGATAGAACATTATCACAGGCAATAAACGTCTCAACCATTCCAGGAATTCAAGGAAACTCTATCGTATTACCAGATGGTCATGAGGGATATGGATTTCCAGTAGGAGGAGTGGCTGCCATGGATGCAGAAGAGGGGATGATTAGTCCCGGAGGTGTCGGATATGACATAAACTGTGGAGTGAGGCTTTTACGAACAGATTTGGACGAATCCATACTACGTCCTAAACTAAGAGAGTTGGTGGATGATTTATTCGACTCTATACCAACAGGCGTCGGCTCCAAGGGTACTATAAAACTGAAAAACTCAGAGTTGGACGAGGTGTTAACAAGAGGAGTAGAGTGGGCAATAGAGAATAATTATGGTACAAAAAATGACGCACTAGTATGCGAGGAACATGGACAGATGAGTGGCGCAGATCCGAACAGAGTATCACAAAAAGCAAAACAAAGAGGATCATTACAACTTGGAAGTTTGGGGTCAGGGAATCACTTTTTAGAAATACAAAAGGTGGATAGAATTTATGATGAAAAAGCTGCCAATAGAATGAATATAAAAGAAGGTCAGATTACAATCTTGATTCATTGTGGATCAAGAGGTTTTGGACATCAAATTTGTAGTGATTATTTAAGAATTGCAGAAAACGCGTTCAGTAAATATGATATTAAATTGGCAGATAAAGAGTTGGCATGTGTACCGAATACATCTGAAGAAGGAGAAAGTTACAGAAAGGCCATGTTTGCAGCTTTGAATTTTGCGTGGGGTAATAGACAGATGATCACACATTGGACAAGAAAATCATTAGAAAGGGTGTTTAAAATGTCAGAATCTGATCCTAATACCGATTTAGTATATGACGTATCACACAATATTGCCAAGATTGAGAAACATAAAGTCGATGGAGAAGAAAAGAGACTAGTGGTACATAGAAAGGGTGCAACTAGAGCATTTCCTGCAGGATCAGATGATTTATCAAAGGCATATTTTGATCTTGGGCAACCTGTATTGGTCCCCGGTTCAATGGGAACAGCAAGCTGGATACTGATAGGAAAACCCGCTTCCATGGATTTGACTTTTGGATTTACTGCTCACGGAGCTGGAAGAATGATGTCAAGATCTCAAGCTAGACGTGATTTTACAGAAGACTCTGTCAAAAAATCATTAAGCGATAAAGGAATAATAATTAAATCACTTACAAGAAATGGGATCGTAGAGGAGACACCTCAGGCATACAAGGATGTTGATGCGGTAGTAAATGTTTCACATCAATTAGGTATCGCCACCAAGGTAGCTAGACTTGTTCCAATAGGAGTAATCAAAGGATGACGGATGACGAATTAAAAAAATTAAAAGAAAAAAGGTTGGAGGAGATGCAGAAAAACATCACACATCTGAGTAAAAACCAAGAAAACGAGAAAAATATAGACAGTAGAGAAGTTTTAGTGGCCAGACTCGGACACAGAGGGCTCGAAGTACTACAAAATGCAGAAAGTCAGTTTCCAGCACAGACCAGAACAATAACTAAAAAACTCTCAGAGTTGATAATCTCAGGTGAGATTGATGTCAAGATAGAAGGAGGGGATCTGCTCGCATTATTCAGATCAGTTGGAATGGATGTTAGAATGGCGACCAAGATAAATGTGCAAAAAGATGGTAAGACAATATCACTGTCAGAGAGTATGAAATCTAAAAAATAAATTCCAACTAAACACGACGTCCTCGTTTTCCGCCCTTTTTTCGTGTAGTATCATGAGGTATCGGAGTAACATCATCTATGCGTCCAATCCTAAAACCACCACGAGCAAGGGCACGAATAGCAACTTGAACTCCGGGACCGGGAACACGAGATCCTACACCACCAACTGCACGAACAAAAATATGAAAACCCGTAAATCCTTTTGAACGCGCAACCTCTATCACAGAATTTGCAGCTTTCATTGCAGCGAATGGTGATGATTCGTATCTATCGGCGGTAACATGTATTCCACCAGAGCTGATCGCTACAGTTTCAGCACCGGTTAGATCAGTCATATGAATAATAGTATTATTATAACTACTAAAGATATGTACAACTCCAAATTTTTCAGGGGCAATCTTTTCAGCTGTTGGTTTTTCAGGAACTAGGTCTTCTTTTTCTAAACTAGGCGCCTCTTGTGTAACTTTGGATTTTAGTTCTTCAGCTCGTTTTGCAAGTTGTTCATTCTTTATGGATAAATCCTCTGTAGTAGATTCAACTTTAGGGGTATCTTCCATCTCTGTTTTTGACAATATACCATTTAATATACAGGGGTTTTAAAAATATGGCGATTTTAGGCTCTGTTATCTTCTAGGTTGGTATTCACAAGCTAACAGAACCCGATTTTATAGATAATAGACGTATTTTTCTCAATTTTTACATACCAAAGTACGTGAATATGCAGTAGATTTATTTTAAATTTAAACTTGAAAATATTGTTGGCAATATTACCAATCGATGCAGGAAGATATGGGACAGAAGAGATGATGTCTATATTTGAAGAGCAGTCAAAAATAGATTATCAATTAGAGATAGAGGGAACTGTTGCACTAATACAAGGACAAATTGGAATTATACCATTAAATCATGGAAAAAATATTTACACAGTATCGAAATCAAAAAAGATTACAGCAAAGCGAATAAAACAACTTGAAGTAAAAAATGATCATGATACAGCAGCTCTGGTACAAGCATTAAGTGAAAAATGTAAAACCAACGCAAAACCATGGACACATTATGGATTAACCAGTAATGATTTAGTAGATACAAGCAATTCAATGCAGATGCGCGATGCGTTAAAAATAATTCAACCCAAAATTGCAAAATTAAGTATCATATTAGCAAATCATGCAGATAAATACAGGCTAGTTCCAGCTGTGGGGAGAACTCATGGACAACACGCAAGTATAATCTCATTTGGATTAAAATTTGCGAATTGGGCATCAGAGATGTCTACACATATACAAAGAATTGAAGAGTTGAGAAAGAGAGTATTGTTGTGTAAAACATTAGGAGTTGTAGGTACCGGCTCTTTGATGGGAAATAAGGCAGTTAATGTTCAAAATAATGTCGCAAAAAAGCTTGGATTATACCCAATAGATGTTGCAACACAACTAGTACCAAGAGAGAGATATGCAGAATATACATTTGAATTAGCACTTGTGGGTGCCACACTAGATAAAATTGCCGTAGAGATACGTAACTTGCAGAGAACAGAGATTGGAGAGGTTGCAGAAAATTTCAAAGCAGGTCAAATGGGGAGTAGTGCAGTACCGGTAAAACGAAATCCAATAAAGAGCGAACGCATATCATCATTATCAAGACTATTACAAAGTCAGGTATTCGTAGCATTTGAAAACATTCCATTATGGCATGAAAGGGATCTGTCCAACTCTGCAAATGAACGATTCAGTATTCCTATGACATCAATACTTGCTGATGAAATGTTGGATACAATGATCAAAGTTATGACAGGATTACAGATAAAAAAAGACAAAATTACTAAGAATCTTCAAATTACAAAGGGGCAAATCTTTGCAGAATTTGTACTCGATGCTTTATTGAAGAAAAAGGTTTCCAGATTTGTAGCGTACAGAGATGTTCAACGTGTTGCATTCAAAGCACATAAGGAAAATAAAAAATTCATAGATGCAATAATGCAAGATAAAGCAATATCTTCCAAACTCACACGTGAAGAAATTAAGAAAATTTTTACAGCAAAACAACACTTGGGATCATCATCTAAAATAATAAGAAATGTGTGTATAAAAGTCAAAAAGACCTGTCGTGGAATTTAGATTTTAGTAATTTTTTATGAATTAATGATCCATATTGCATTGCTTTCTTTGGCTTAAAACATGAGAGTTTAGGAATATCAATACTATACGCCGCATCACGTATGATATGCTTACGCATAAGATCATCTGTGCCATGAATCTTGCAAGAAAATGGTAATCGTTTTGCAAAATTAATAAATGGTGCAGACAAGAATGGCTGAAATGATTTTACAGTAAAGATGGATGTAACATTATTAATTGCATTTAACATATCAAGTTCATTAGTAATTTTTCTATCCACCATAGTAGATAAGGAATCAATTTGATCGGCAACCTCTCTATATGCATTGTAACCACAAAATAATTCATCTATGCCATTTGCAGTAACAATATTATCAATTCCTAAGGAATTGGCAAGTTTGGAAATATAATAAAAGGCAATACCGTTTTCTATCCAAGATAAATTATCGACAGATATTATTTTCTCGATATTCTGTACGGTGTCATCAAATTCAGTAGAATCTATCTCTAAGATATGATGTTTGTAGGACAGAGTTTGATTTACCTGTTGTGCAAAGAGAATATCATGTGATTTACTAAATCCAATAGTTAGTAAAACAAGATCAAATTTTAGATCTGAACATAATTTTGCTAGCAGGGTGCTATCAACGCCACCAGAGAACGCAATCCCAATTTTTCCTAATGGAATAGTTTGTTGGATTGAGTATCTCATCGATTCCAACAGATCTTTTGTGTCATGCATGATATAATTATTAATAATGATTACAAATTTCTTGTGTTAGTTTTTCTATATTGATAAATATTAAGAGATTTTATCAGTATTATGGATCATTTTTTAATAGATTATGTAGACACTCTTTTACAAATCCAAAAAGGAGATCCAAGCAAATTAGGACACATTAGACACATGTTACAAAATAATACGATTATAAAATTACAGGAGAGGGAATATGTTGAGAGATTAGTGGAGGGCTCAAAAAATAAATCAGAGTTTAAAAAAATAATAACACAGATAACTAAAACAAACAGAATCAATAAAATAAATAGAAAGAAAGAAAATAAATCACATATAATTAGAAAAGAAGAATCAGAAATAAAAAATACAAAATCAAAAATTCAAATAGAAGAATCTGATGTAAATACAACACAAAAGATCGCCATAAAGATAGAACCTAAAAAACAAATAAACAATACCAAAAAAGAAATAACAAAAAGTATAGAGTCACAAGTATCAGATAATAAACAAAAAACTAGTCTAAGTATACAATTAGAAAAAATTTGGTCTTCTAAATAATAATCAAAGTATCAATACCAAAGATTAAACACAAAAATTAAATCAAAGAGTTTCGCTGATAAATTTTTACATGTGTAATCATGACGTGTTTATAAAATGAGACCAACCTTTATCCGGTATTGAAGAATCATTATTTAACATCACACCAGAGCCACGGGTAACGGTTCCAATATTCATTAATGTAACTTTGTGTAATTTAGCAAGTTTCTCTATTTTTGAATAATTTTTTCTAGAACATGTTGCAACAATTTCATATTCTTCACCACCGAATAAGACTAGTTGATGCAGATTTTTGTCATTTTTTGCAAAGGAAACGATAGAATCATCACACGGAAGTGAGGTTAGATGAATTTTGTGTTTAGATTGCCTTGCTAATTCATGAAGTGTCGTAGCAAGCCCATCACTAGAATCCATAGAGGATGTAAAATATTTGGCCGCAGATATACCAAAAGATAGTTTGGGATCTGGTCTGTAAAATGCACTCAAAGCTTGTTTCATAAATTGTTTTGTTGCACGTCTCCCCAAAGCAATTTGTAATCCAGAACTAGAATATCCAAATGGACCTGTTACAAATACAATATCACCAATACAAGAATCCTTTCGTGATGTTATATTTTCAGCATGTCCAAATAAACAAATAGTAATTGTTAATTCTTTTCCTTGATTAGTATCACCACCAAGAAATTTAATTTTAAATTCTTTTGACGCATTTGCAAATCCAATTGTTAATTTCTTTATCATGTTTACAGTAAATTCCTTTGGTATTGTAATAGATATTATACCAAAATATGGACGTACACCTTTTGCTGCAAAATCACTTACACATGCAACAATACTTTTTCTTGCAACATCAATAAGAGGAAAATTTGGAGTCAGATCAGTACTAGATACCAAAGTATCAACCTTTACTACATTAATTTTTTTATTTGATGGAAATATTTCTACATCATTAATCATTGATCTGAGTTGAAATTGTTTACGAAAAATTTCAATGATTTGTTTTTCACTAATATTGTTCAACATATTTATTCACCAAGTTTACAGTTTCATTTGCTATAGATGATACTTTTTCTAGACTAGTAGACTCACACGAGATACGAATAGCATCCTCAGTGTTTGAGGGTCGAACCAAAACCCAACTATCTTCATCAAAAATGGCCTTTACGCCATCAATGGTAATTATTTCACTAGATGCAGAAGAAAGATCTTCGGATATCGCAGAGAGAACGGTATCATGTAAATTAGAATCCACATTTATCTTTGTTCTAATTTGATAGTAATTTTCCATCGTGGAGACTATATCGTTAAATGTTGAAGTATCAATTATCGAAGTGATTAGACCAGCTGTAAGCAGGCCATCGCGACAATTATTAAAAGAGGATAGAATAAATCCTGCACTACTCCCCTCCCCACCGGATTGAGCACCATGTTTTAGTATAGAATCAACCACATTTGCTTCACCAACAGGAGATCTCCACACAGTTGCCCCATTATCTACCAGAAATTTTTCTATCGATATACTAGTATCCAAACTTAGGACAAATTTTTTATTACCAAGTTGTAATGATTTAGAAACTCCAAGCCCCAATGTCATATCTGGAGATAGTTTTTTCCCATCTTTCGCAACGATTAATCTATCTGCGTCCAAGTCAAACGCAAATCCAATATCATGTGTTTTAGAATGATTAAGAAGATCAGTTAGTTTATCAGTAGTAGGATCAGGTCCACGTGAAGAAGTTTCAATTGTTTCGTTAATTACAGATACATCACAATTTATTTTTTTAAATAATTCAGGCGCAACATATCTGGCAGCTCCACCACCAATATCGATTACCACTTTACATTTATTTTCAACATGTCCAACAAGATCAATTACCTGATTTACATAATCAGAATGGATTGATTGAATATTACCTACAAAAGTAGATGTTTTATTCGTATCATTTAACAATACATCAAGTTCTGTAGAATTTATACCTCTACCTTCAAGTATGAATTTGAGTCCATTCCAAGAAATTGGATTATGTGATGAGGTAATCATTATACCGGCACCAAATTTTCTAGATTCCCGGAATACAACTGGTGTAGGCACCATACCTAAATCGTAAACTGCAATTCCCATGTTACTCAACGTAGAGCAGACAACATCATGAATATCTCGGCCTGAAGGTCTTGTGTCTAAACCCACAACACAGTTATTTTTTGGTATCATTGTACAAAAAGTTGTACAGTATTGTTTGATATGATCTAATGTTAAATCGCTTCCATAAATTCCCCGTATGCCAGAAATAGTTTTCTTCATTCATTAAATTCAGTAAGGCTTTTTATAAACTCTAATTGTAAATTGTATTCGTATGCCTCGGTAGCTCAGTCTGGTAGAGCGAACGCTTCGTAAGCGTTAGGTCATGGGTTCAGATCCCATTCGAGGCTGTAAATTATAAAATTTCTAACTAATAATTACTCAGTAATAAAAGATTCAATATCGACTTGGAAGTCATTGTGTAAACCTTCCCACCAGTTCTCATCTTTATCAGTTAACATTAAATTAAATTTTATACTCACTTATACGTTTTAGCTGATTTTGATCTTACTAGTTGGTAAAAATTCCATATTATGTTTGATATTTTGATTTATAATATCAAAAGTAATATAAAATAACATACACGAATAGAAAGAAAATTGAAATTTATATTATCAATAATTAGTTTTTAGATAGTGGTCAACGTCTGTTCAATTTGCAATGGGAAAATGCTTCAAAGATACAATCCAATGTCAAATTGGAACATCAAGGGGCAGTTGTGTAGTAAATGTTATTCAAAGAAGATCAGTGAGCATTACCCTGGGGAACACCTACGTGTAAATTTGGATAAATAACTCTAGAGGTTCTTTTTATTTACGTGTAAACAGTTCCAAGATAACGAGTCATCTTTGACCTTATCTATTGTTAAAAATTTTATGTCGGTAATTGTTTTTTTCTTTTTTAACAACGTTACTTCAAATGTTTTAAATTCAGTACATTTGCATTCATCGTGTAAACATTCACGGTTATTGTTTTGATCATCATGATCATCGGCTTCGTGTGTACATTCACAGAATGCATCACCCTTTACTTGATTTAATTGTTTAACAGCATATGTACCAAATCTTAAATATGCTTCACCATCATTACCTTTTTTAAAACGAGTGTAATAATCAGATTGATTTAACATTTTAAAAAAAGATTTGTTTGACTCTTCTCGTTTGGATTCACCACCCATGATAAACCAATATTTATTATCAACATCTTCTACAAATCTTACTTTGATCATAGCATTACCCCACCAATGTATTGTGTTACGCCACATATCCGCAGCTGTTTTTCTAGTTTTAAATAAAGGAACAATATTCATGCGCAAATCATAATATCTGTATGCGAGTCCAAGAAAATCATTATACCAAATTGTATTTGCCATATACACAGATAATGTAAACTAGATTATATCTTGTTGGATTTAAAATTATAAAAGTTGTCATATACAAGGATACTAGTCAGTTATAAAATCAGTTTACAAAAAAATTTATTTCTAAATTATACACATATGTTGGAAATAATTTTAAAGTATACAAAGTAAAATAGGCCATAATGTATGATGCCAGAGTTTATGAGATGTGCTCAGGTTCTCAACACGATTCGTAAAACTATTCGATGTCAATCTTCAAAATATCATACCTAGTAATGGTTTTATACCTGAACGTATGCCTAGGATGAAACAATACATTTAATACAGAAAATATACTAATAGTAGCTGATTAAAATGCATGCTCATAGGTTAACAAATAAGATAGTTGCAGATTTACTTTACGTTACTAACGAATTCGGTCAAGAAGGCATAAAGACGACCACTCTGCTTACAAAGGCGAATTTATCACATTCCAGATTATCTAAATTTATCACAAATCTAACTAGTGCAGAACTATTAAACAAGATAGAGTATGATGGTAAAAACACTTTTGTCATTACCGAAAAGGGTAGAGAATATCTCGAATCTTATACAAGATTTGCAGAGATTACAGAATCTTTTGGATTAAATATTTAGTTTTTACCTTTGTTCTTACGTAAATGTGAACGTTGTTTTCTATTTTGATATGCATTATACATAATGATTATTATCGCCCCTACAAGCATAGAATAAAAAAGTTGAGGCTGTAGTGGGTCACGTGTAAGTGCAATTCCCATACCACCAATTAGAAAGATTAGAACAATTATCAGATATTTATCCATGTTATAATAGACATATCTTTTAATATAAACTCATATTAGTTTCTCATATTGATAAAAATTCTAGAAATCATAGCATTTGGGTGTATCGGAGGAATGATTTATGCATTTTTGGGTCCCATAGCACAGCAAAATTCCATAGGCTGGCCAATATTTTGGATGTGTGCCGGCGGATCACTTGCAATAATATTATATAGAAATAGAATGCGTAAGACCAAGCAGAAAAATGTTTAAAAAAAAATAAGCATAATTTCATAAAATTATGGTTTTAACTCGAGATTTTATAATTTACAAAGACAGAGGATAATAACCGCCATACTTTTATGCCACAATACGTGCTTGAAATTTAATGTCTCTATTATTAAAAGATCGTGTCTACACCATGGAGTCATCCACTGCTAAACGTGGCATATATCCTCTACACGGATACAAACTAGGACTATACAGAATGCCCATTAAAATGGACGATCCGGGAGAAATAAAATCAGTACATGATGGACTAAAAAAGACATTTGAGATGGATATGTTTGCAGATAGAATTTATGCAACGTATAATTGGAGTGAGGTAAATACAAATTCACCAGATAAAGAAACTGCAGAATTATCTGTAACAGTAGAAATTGTTACTGGAGAAGTATTAGATATTATTTATCAAATATTTCCAATTGAAAAATTTGGAGATCCACAATGGGTAGAGGATTATAGAATTAAAGCAAATCATTATGCAAAAATGGTCATAGATACCATATTAAGAAATACTATTTTGGCAGATAAATTGCAAAAATCTCTTGTTAAAACTGAAAAAATCACACTAGCTGAAGCTATGCGGAGACTTGAAGAGATGACACCATTAGCTCAGATTGTTCCTAACGCAAAACCAAAACCACAGATTCCTAAAAAAGAAAATGAATTGTCAACAGGAAAGGAAGAAGAAATAGTAGAGATACCAGATGGTGCAAAACCTGGACCTATTGATATAGAGTACAAATCAAACACATCTCAAAGCGCAAAGTATGTTGTAGAAGACGGTACAGAGATAAAGACATGGGGCCGCAAAGGAGAAGATAATGCAATAATGGGTGTATGGGGAGAATATGTTTCAGTAGATTTTGATATTTGTGTTGCAGATGGAGCATGTATTGATGCATGTCCAGTAAATGTATACGAGTGGTTTGACACTCCAGGAAATGCAGCATCAGAGAAAAAACCTCTAATGTCAAAGGAGCCAGACTGTATATTTTGTCTTGCTTGTGAAGGAGTTTGTCCCCCACAGGCGATTAAAATCTTTGAGAAGAAATGATAAATCCAACATTCAAATAAAGTAAAGTGTTCTTTTAGGTATGTTGGTATCAAATGCTTTCATGCAATTGATATTTGACATTTTTATATTCTCTTCAGTATTGATTGTGGCATATACTTGTAATTTTTATTATTTAGCATATCTATCCTCACATAAAAAAGATAAAACAGTAATTTTCAATGGAGATACACCGTCAGTTACCATTCAGCTTCCAGTGTATAATGAAAAATACGTAGTGGTCAGATTAATAGAATCGGTATGTAACATGGATTATCCAAAGAATATGATGAAGATCATGGTATTAGATGATTCAGATGATGATACAGTAATTGAAGTAGAAAAGGTTGTAAAAAAATATTTTGACCAAGGTTTTAACATTGAACATATCAGACGCAAAAATAGAAATGGATACAAAGCTGGAGCATTAAAATTTGCGATGAAGACTACCAATACTGATTTTGTAGCAATATTTGATGCAGACTTTATACCACCCAACTGGTTTTTAAAACGAGCTATACAATATTTTACAAACGATAACATTGGTTTAGTTCAGTGCAGATGGGGGCATGTAAATGAAAACTATTCTGAAATAACACGTGTTCAAGCATTGAGTTTAGATTTTCATTTTTTAATAGAGCAGAAGGCAAAAAGTAATTCCCATCTTTTTATGAACTTTAACGGGACAGCTGGCATATGGAGACGTGAGTGTATAGAAGATGCAGGAGGGTGGCATACGGCAACACTAGTAGAAGATTTAGATCTTAGTTATAGGGCCCAGATGAAGGGTTGGAAATGTATGTTTTTACCAGATATAGTCGTTGATGCAGAGCTTCCAGTTCAAGTTAACGCTGTAAAACGACAACAGTTCAGATGGGCAAAAGGATCCATTCAATGTGCAACAAAATTACTAACAAGTATCATATTTCAAAGAAAAATTGCGGTAGGTACAAAAATCCAAGCATTTGTACAACTAACAAGACACATAGTATTTCCACTCATGTTGATACAATTTTTAACCCTGCCTATACTACTGGCAGCTAAAATTAATTTATACGTAATCAGTTTTCTTCCAGTTCTCACTATTGTGATGTATCTGTTGATGGGGCCTGGTGCTTATTTGCTCATAATGCGTAAAATGTATGATACCTCATGGTCATCAAAGATCAAGACATTGCCATTTTTGTTGGTCTACTCTACTGGACTTGCAGTGAATAACACAGTGGCAGTATTTGACGCAGTATTTGGTAGGAAAAATGAATTTCTCCGTACTCCAAAATATGGTATAATAAAAAAAGAGGACAATTGGAGAGATAAAGCATACAATCTACCATTTACAAAGACAACATTATTGGAGTTATTTTTTGGGGTGTATGGAATATTAGCAATATTCATCGCAATAATGAGTTCAAATGCAATATTTGTTCCCATAATTGCCATACAAACTACAGGTTTTCTAGTAATAGCAATACTGAGCATATTTCACTCTAGATTTAAAAATAAGAGTGGCATCCCAAAGAGTAGAGAGGAGAGAAAAAGTTTGATCACACAAAAAATAATCACAGGAGTAATACTTGGAATAATAATATTTGGGGGATATAGTGCGTTTGTAGGTTATGAGACAAATATTTATCCACTAGATAGAACAGTAGGAAATTTGGATGCAGTCATTGGATCATCAAATCCTCAAATTATTAAAGAGGCTTTACTTCGTGCAGATGAAAACATCAGAATAAGTTTAAATTTATTACCAGAAGATAATAAAAACCCAGTATGGTTGTTCCCTACGCAATCTACTGATTTGATAAGATTAAGCGCAGATGTAAAGGGTATGATTTCTGATATTGAAGGCATATCATCAATTTCTAAAAATAATGCAGCATATCATACGGCTATGAGAGACATAGATGAAAGGGCAGATTTACTAAAGGACAATATTGTATTAATTATTCCCTACATGTATGTCAGTATTTCGAACGTAGTATTTGCATCATTATGGATAATCTTATTACTAGTAATATTTTCTGTGTTGAATAAAAAGAAAAAACAGCTAGAAGAGGCAGCCAATATGGATGACGGCATTTAAGTTAAATTAACTTAAATTAAGTTAAATTAACTTAAATTAAATAAAATTAAGTTAAATAAAACAAAATAAAATAAAATAAAAAAATTATTCATTTACAGTTTGTGGATCATGAAGTGTTTCATGGAAAAATTTGGTGGTCAAACCATTCATGGATTCAGCAAAAGTACTATTGCAATAATCACATTGTAACATAATATACCGTACCGTACGGTACTATTTAATATAAGGTTATTATGAAATAACCATAGTCAGATACCCCAGGTATACTCATCATACGTCAGTTTACCTAATCATCATTCTATGATCAGATGGTTAACATCTTCACAATATCCATTGTACGATTTGCAAGGAATCCCTTGGTTATAGAATTAATACGTTTACCATCGCCACCTAGTAGAAACATCTCAATACATCGATCGTCGTCAATTTTACTATGTAAATGAGTCTTTATAAGGTCCTCATAATCATGCTTAATTTTGACAACTTTACTATCAAATTTATTTTGATGTACTACTAACAGTATAGAACTAGAAATTGCATCCAAATTTTGATCATTATTTTCCTGCTCCAAGAGAGTTCTAATTCCAGCCCTGATTATCTCAGATCTAGTCGCGAATCCCAAAGAGTCCTTCAAGTGATCCATATCCTGAATCATCTTTTCGCTTAATGACGCAGAGATTATTACCATTGGTTATTAAATATATCATATATTATATTAGTTTTTTCATATATATTTTAGATTTAAAATTATTAATTATTAATATTTTAAAAAAAACATATAAAACTTAATAATACAATGTATTATTTTAATAAACATTATATGAAAATTGTTTTGATAGGAATTATAGTGGCTTTCATATCCGGAGGTATCATAATATCAATGCAAATACAGGGAGAGGAGAAGACAGATAATATCACATTGATATTTGGATCATTTTATCCATACTATGAATTTACAAAAGGGGTAGTTGGAGAAATACACACTACAAAACAATTTGTCCCTGCAAAAGCAGATATACATCATTGGGTAATCAGACACCAAGATATCATACAATTAAAAAGTGCCACAGCAATAGTGTATAACGGATTAGGAGCAGAGCCATACATTAACAAATTAATAGATTCAAAAGAATTTGTAAATGTTACATTCATTGACGCATCAATAAATATAGATACCATACATGTAAAATCAGATCATAACAATCAGAATATTAGGACAAAAATTGATCCACATATTTGGTTAGATCCAATTCTTGTTAAAAAACAAATACAGAATATTGGAGAGGAATTGATATTGATTGATCCCTCGAATGAAAAAAAATATAGACAAAATATGTTGGAGTATAATGAAAGATTGGATGATCTAAATGAAGATATAAAATCTAAATTTGTAAATTGTAAATATAATTCGGTTATTGTTTCTCATAATGCATATGAATATTTTGCACAAAGATATGATATAGATATTATTTCTACACATGGGTTTACAGATTATATAGAAATTACAGCACAAAGTATACGACAGTTCATAGATACAGTAAGAGAGAAAAATATTAAATTTATCATAGATGATGATGCAAGAGATTCTAGAATGGTTCAGATATTAGGTGATGAAATAGGCATAGACATACTATACGCAAGTACAATTGAGTCTATTAATTCAGAAGAGGAGATAACATATTTTGATAAAATGAAAAATATCGCACATGTGTTCAAGACTGCCAGAGGATGTAATTAGTAATGTTGGATATTAATAATCTCACAGTTATGTTTGGTAACAGAGTAGCCGTACAAGATATCAACATTAGTGTGAAAAAGGGAGACATACTAGGAATTGTCGGTCCAAATGGTGCAGGCAAGACAACTCTGTTTCGTGCCATATTAGGACTACAGAGACAAAACAAAGGAACTGTGAAATTGTTCGGATATGAAAAAAACAGATTATCACTACTGCCACTAATTAGTTATGTACCACAAAATATTTCATTTGAGCAAAATTTTCCTGCAACTGTTTCAGATGTAGTAAGGATGGGAATGATAGAAAAAAGATACATGAGTAAAGCAGTAAAATTGATAGAAAAACATGATTTTGAGTGGAAGAAGATTTATGGTAATTTACATACAGACAAGGAAAGAATTCTAGAGACATTAAAAATAACAGGAATTAGTAATTTGAAGGATCAGAGAATAGGAGATATATCAGGAGGCGAAATGCAACGAGTGTTAATTGCAAAAGCATTAATCAAAGATCCATTATTATTAATTTTAGATGAACCAGTTACAAGTGTAGATGTTGATGCACAGATTAAATTCTATGATATTATAACTCGCATAAATAAAGAAAACGACATAACAGTTGTGTGGTCATCACACGACTTGGACGCATTATCTAAATATGCCACAAGGATTGCATGCATGAGTACAAAACTATTCTTTCATGGTAGTAAGAAAAAATTTTTTTCGGATTCAAAATTACTTGGAATGTATTCAGAGTCCACAATGCAATCACATTTGCATAGTCACAAGGGGGAAGAGGGATGTTAGACATACTCGGTTATGAATTCATGCAAAAAGGATTGATAACTGGTGTGATAATAGCCATGACTTGCTCATTTGTTGGAACATTTCTAGTATTAAGACGATATTCTCTATTCGGAGACGGCATAGCTCACGTCGCATTTGGAGGAATTGCAGTCGGATTATTTACAGGAATATTTCCGTTTTGGACTGCGTTTGTAGTGGCGATCGCCGGAGCTTTAGGATTACAGACACTAAAACAAAATGCAAACATATCCGGTGATGCTGCAGTAGCAATCATACTTACTGCAGGCATATCAATTGGAATTGTATTGATAAGTGCATCAGTTGGCTTTACAGTAGATTTATTCAGTTTTCTGTTTGGTAATATTTTATTAATTGGGTTAGATGAAATGGCATTTATAATTATTACATGTGCAACTGCGTTTATTATTTTACTAGTTATTTATCGACCTTTATTACATCTTACATTTAATGAAGAACAGGCCAAGGTATCTGGTATCAATACAGTATTTTTAAATTATCTGTTTGTTGTACTAGCAGCAGTTATTGTAGTGGCATCTATGAAATTGGTAGGAATATTATTAATATCAGCACTAATTGTAATTCCAAATATTACAGCAATGATGTTTGCAAAAAATTTCAAAATGACAGTATTGATATCAATGAGTATTGCAGTGGCAACTGTAGTAGTAGGGCTAATAGCATCATATTATCTAAGCTTGGCTCCATCAGGAACTATAGTGATGTGTGTACTGGGAGTATTTTTAACGGCACTAATATTAAAATCTAGAAGGGTTTTTGAGAAAAATACAGTACAAAATAGTATAAAGACAGAAGAGATAATTGATTAAATGGTTCTGTTGCAAACTTAGGTATTATTCATAATAGAGCATATCCATAGTCAACCACATAGGAGTCTCGCCAATAAGATTAATATTTTAAAACAATTGGATATTTAAGTTCATTAAATTATAAAAATTTTAATTATTAGAATTTATCATATGATGCCATTCTAATTTCTATAATTTTGTAAATCAATAGATAAATTTTTAAGATTGTTAAACGAATTAAAACTAAAATGTTGTTTAAAATTTTCCGCCATATATTGAATCATATTTTCACCACATAATGAAATTATAAAATCATCAAACCAATCATCAATTATACCTAGGTCTATTTCTAATTGTCTGGTTATTATTGACATATGATCTAATTTACGATACAATTTATATAATGATGGTAATTCTTCCTTTGCAAAATCTGGAGATTTGGACGTTTCATAATATTCTATAACCTTATCTACAGTAGTTTTCTTAATAAATTTTAAATCGTTTATTTCTTTTATCAAATCATACATCATGTTAACACTGACTAATCTAGTTTGAAAGTGAAATTCCTTTTTTTGATGTTTTATTTGTTTGTATATAAGATAAACCAAAATGCCAGTAATAATGGAAAGAGAAATACTGGCTATAATATCTATATTATTCCAAGAAATGGATTGTAACAACATTGATTCATAATCTGTTGAATTCACATTGTATTTCCCATATTATGATATATGTAGATTATGATTAATAATTTCATCATATGATCTATCGTGATTTGATAGTATTATGTGAATAAATGTTTAAGATTAAAATATACATATTTCGAAGTCGAATCCATGTATTCGAGCATTGGGCTAAACTAGTAAAAGATCAGAAGTTGTGAATGATACTATTAAATCATTTTGTAATCATTTTTAAATCATTTGTAATAGTACATTGTTCCAAACTCGGCGCTTTCTAATCTACTGTTCAATTCGGCACTTGAGAATTCTATGAATAACTCCACTATTCATCATTTCATATCTGCTGATATAAATGCGCCAAAAAATATTATTGAACCCCCAATAATTCCACATGCAGTTCCAAATAGTTTAAAAACTTTAAACAATAGCATTCCTAGTAAAACAATGAGACAACCTAAAAATACTACGAGTCCATTTACCATTCTGCATTTCAGAAAATTTCAATCATATTTTTACTTTTGTTATATGGGTTCTGTAACATCTTTGGATGTTATTCATAGGTATGCAAACTCGCATTTTGAATAAGTGTATTCCATTTGTTAATACCTTCTACTTTTATATTTGAGGCCTCAGCAGGAGTTTTACCTTTTAGTCCCATGTGTTTTCTGGTATAATTGTAATAAATTTTCATACCATCTGTTATTGGTGTGTCAAAAATTTTAAGATCTCTAAAATTAATTTCACGATCTCTAAATGTTCCGTTAAATCGTTCCGTCTTGTTATTATTCATATCGTGTTTAAGGTGTATATGTCTATGATGTTTTATATCTTTACTAGATACACATTTAGATGATTTAGAGTATGCATGGAATCCATCTGTAATAAAATGTTCGGGAGATTTACCTATTGCACTTTTAGTCTTTGATAAAAGAATGTCTGCATTATGTCTAAACTTGGTTTTTGCCATATCAAATACTAACCAATATCTAGTTTGATCATCAATGGAAGTAAACAAGTAATGTTTTCTGCCTTATACTTTAAGCCAAACCTCATTAGCTCTAATAATAGTACGATTATCAGTTCTAGGAACTATGTCTTTGAGATATTTAAATCCCATATTGGAATAATCAATAATCCATCTGTATATGGTCATGTGGCTAACTTAACTCCCATCATCTCATAATGATTAGATATATCTCTTATACCCATACCTGTAAAACACATTTGAATAGCACCTGTCATAGTAGAGTTATCATACAGTTTTTTCTCAAAGCCAAAATTAGCAATAAATCTACGAGTGCGTTAAAGACACTTGAATCGTTGTTGTTTGCCTTGTTTAGTAGTATGATAACTATCTTTTCTCATATTGCCTGAACTACAATATTTACATAGGTTTAGTTTTGATCGTTCCATAATTTTGAACTCGTTGTTTTTATAACCTCTGTTTATCTTTATCATATCTAGTATAACATGAATATGCTTACAATTTGATTTACGATAAAGATGATCTAAACAAGTGCAAATCAGACCATTACCTGTCCTGGATACTGTATAGACCTTGTTTGAGTCTGTTTGAGATTTAACCTTGAACATCATCGTATCAATCTGTGAAGCATAGTTAGGCTCTACCATTATTTGTTTGGCTTGTTGTTTTCGTGTTGGTATTGTATCCATATATCTCTCTATCCCTATATCTTACTAACCTTTTTAATCTCTAAATCTATATATAGAGATATATAACCACACTAATTATGGGTAAAATGAATGTTGTATTAACTGATGACTTGGAAGAGAGATTTAGAAAAGCTGTGTTTAAAGCACATGGAATGAAAAAAGGGAACATTTCATTATCATTGGANAGAGCTTTGAATGAATGGATAAAAGCAAAAGGGAAAAAATAATGTCAGATACTTATGAATATCAGAGAGAAAAATATCTGCCAGATACTTTAAAAGAATATTTTAAAACAGAAAAAGAAAATTTAAAAAAATCCAGAGATATTATAGAATCATTCACAGCTCCAACAGGATCGAGTATTGGCGAGCAAGCCTTAATGAAAATGTTTAAAAGTTTGGCAAAAGCCGTTTTTTCAGATATTAATATAGATACTTTTGAAAAATTTGCTGTTTCTCATTGGTATTTAAAAGATAAATATGTAAAAAATATACTAAAAACATTAGATGGTACGGGTTCAGACATTAATCAATTAAAAGAAATAGCTATGAATTATAAAGAGAGAGAGCCCATTTTGGATTGGGTAGACAAATATGTAAATCATGTCAAAACCACAGAGGAGTAGATAGAATATGGAACGTAATTATGTAATATTTAAACAACTAGAAAAAATTATGAATGTGAATAGAGATATAAGTGATCATTTTGAGGGATCAATTCGTCAATTATTTGAATATGGTAAAAAACACAATATTATGATTCCTCAAAAAGAATCCCTAGCACAGATATTATATAATTTACAATTTCTTTGTAAGGAAGAATCCAGAATGATTGACGAATTTAACAATACGACTAGATACATAAATCAAAATCCTACAAAAACGATTATGACAAAACACCCAAAGATGTTAGAACCGATTAAATCAACTCTTTTAAATTAAGATAAAGAGTAAAAGTGAATGCAAAATTTTCTACTGCAAACACAAAGTGAAATTTCCAGTACAGTTACCTCAGTGTTTGGCAATATAGTAGAACAGTTGCAGCCAGAGTTACCCCACACAGGATTTGTAACAAATCTAGCAGTAATTATGATAGTTGCAGCAATCACTACATTAGCATTTTTTAAAATTAGACAGCCATTGATAATTGGGTATTTGTTTGCAGGTATGATCATCGGCCCCCTATCTCCATTATGGTCGTGGTTAATACCAAATAGCGAAAATTTATCTACAGAAGGAGTAGGATTTTTGACAGATATTTCTGCCATGAATTTATTTGCAGAAATTGGCGTTATATTATTATTATTTGTAATCGGAATTGAGTTTCCTTATGCAAAAATTAAATCCATTGGAAGAATGGCAGTCGGTGTTGGAACAATAGGTCTATTTTCAACATTAGGCGCAGTGTTTTATGTTGCAACTCTACTTGGATTAGGATTTATGGATGCATTATTCATTGGTGCGGCGCTGTCAATTAGTAGTACTGCCATAATTGTAAAATTATTAGAAGAAAGTGGAAGAATAAAAAAAGAGTCATCTATAATGATACTAGGAGTTTTAATAATTGAAGATATAATCGCAGTAATTTTGATTTCATCATTACAATCATTTGCTCTAGTAGGCTCTGTGGCAATTGAGAGCGTAGCTGTTGTGATAATCATAGCGGCAAGTCTAATTATAGGAACATTCACCATAGGAACCAAAATAATTCCACGATTAATAGACAGAGTTGCTAGTGCAGAGAATCGTGAGATATTGTTGCTAAGCGTATTAGGAGTGTGTTTCGGTTATGCACTATTAGCAAATATTGTAGGATTATCAGTTGCCATAGGTGCGTTTCTAGCAGGCGTACTTGTTGCAGAATCCCGATCTGCAGAAGTTGCAAAAGTGCTATCTAGTCCAATCAAAGATATGTTTGTGGCAATATTTTTCATATCCGTAGGTGCACTTATGGATATAAGTCAGATATATGATTATATCGTAATTGCGATTATTCTCATTGCAGTTACAATTGCAGTAAAATTTGGAGGAAGTTTGTGTGGGAATTTAATATTTGGTCGAGAGCGTTCCAAGGCTATGCATTCAGCGTTTGTTTTATCTGCGCCAAGAGGAGAATTCTCTATTGTAATAATTAAAGCAGGTATAGACATCGGTGCAATCAGTGCGTTTCTATTCCCACTAATCGGCGTGATAACAATAATCACATCATTTATCACTCCACTAATATTCAAACTTGCAGATAAAGCCATACCAAAAATTACAGGAGTGGAAAATGAATGAATATAATTATCTACTAAGTAAGGTTCATGAAAAAACCACGATGGTAGATTTTGAAAATAAAAAGGTACCATGTATAATATTAGACAAAAAGAAATTTGCAGAAATAATGAATGTTATGGCAGGAAAACCTGCCATAGTCGATACCAATCTGAACATATTGCAAGATGATTTAGGACATGTTTTCGTCGATGTCCAAATGACATTTTCAGTAGGAAATATAAAAGAACAAGTACTATTAAACGCAAACAAATCTTTAGATTTTTTTGAAGCCTTAGCCGATACAACAATACTTGCACTAGCTCCAGATTATGGAAATGGTGAAGAGAATATATTCATGATACAATTACCGCGTCCAGAAAAAATCAAAGAATCGTTGGATAGAATTAAAAAAGCATTAGTAATTTAAAATGCAGTTGCCGGGATTCGGACCCGGGTCACGAACTTGGCAAGCTCGAATAATAACCAAACTATACTACAACTGCATAATAAAATGAAAACTCCAAGTGTTATTAAATATAATTATTTAAAAGAAAAACTAGTTCTTTACAGGTACTTCAAATATCTTGATTGTTGGGGTTCCAGGAAGTTTTACACAAGCACCAGTGAGTGCTTTTCTTGCAGCGTCTACATGTTCTTTTTTGACATACATTTCCATAATACATTGACCACGATTAACACGAGCCCCTAAACTTACAGCTTTGCCAAACGCACGTCTCATACCTTCCTGTAATCTATCTGCACCGGCAGTTGCAATCATCTTATTTTCACGCAACAATACATGTGGATAGATTCGTAATTTAGAAAAATAACCTTGTTCTCCAGTAGTTTTCTCCAACGTCTTATTTGCAGCAAGTCTAGTAGATTCTATAGCCATATGACGAATTTGTAATTGTTCATTGATTAATAATTGTACACAATATTCAAATGTACCTTTACTATTCCCACCAGTAAATTTTGCAATTTTAATTTGTGGTTTTCCTTTTATATACTTGCGTCTTGAATAAACTTGGCCGTTACCTCTTCGATAATTTGCTCCGTGCATACAAAATATAGACATACTCCCATATTTTAACGAATAGTGATTATAGAAAAATTACCTTATATTATATAATTAATCAAGCAGATCATGCAGTCAGAAGACTCGAAAGTAAATGGTATCTTGAAGAATAACAAAATTATAATTAGTGATATAGAGATGCAGAAGAATTTACAACAACGTGGTTTTGGTAAAATTATTGATGGAAAAATATTCAAATTGGAAGTATATGAGGCACTATATCTGATATATAGAAAAACATTAAAAGTTACATCACGTAATGTAGAAATCAATTTTGATTCTATGATGAAAAAATGTGTTAGTGACGATAAAGAAATATTGATTAAATTCTTAATTTACAGAGATCTACGTACACGTGGATATATAGTACAAGATGGTTTTGGGGCAGGAATTGATTTTCGTGTGTATGAGCAAGGTGAGATGGGGAAATCTTCATCAAAATATGTGGTATTTGCTTTCAGCGAAGGATCTCAAGAAAAAATTGGTATATTAAAAGATAAAATTAAAAACATAACTCAGATGGGAAAAGAGGCCATAATAGCTATGATAGACAGGAGAGGAGAATTGATTTATTACAAAGTGTCACCTATGAATTTCCATCACAATAAATAAAAAATAATTATTTGTTTAATAATTATTAGTAAGCCATTCTTGAGAATATTGAAGTTTATTTTGTTCGATGGCATCTACTATATCAAATACAGTAATGTATCGTGTTTGATTGGCCCATAAATTTTCAAAATTATCAATTTTAGTTTGAACCCTAGTTTTATCATCCCAAGATGTAAACACATCAAGGGATTCAAAATCGTGGTGTGATGGGTCAAATATACGATTAGATGTTCCTGTAAAGGCCACCACATCAGTATCATCACGAAAAATTCCAATTTTTTCTCCAAATGTTTCATACACCTCATCAGAGTCAGGTATAGCGATTTTTATACGTAGTTTGCCAGTTTTGAGCATATCTTGTACTGGCTTTTCATTTTGACTAAGTTTAGAATGCAATGGAAAAGGAATTTTAGCATGTAAGGATTTAGAACGATCTTGAGATATGATTTTTACCAGAGCGTTAAGATTTTTTGTACTCATACGGTGTCCGGTTACAAGACGAATAGTTGGACGATTTTTTACATTTTTATTATTAAAATAATATGAAGCAAAGCGGGTGACTTGAATAAATTCTACAGCTCTATCAAATTTAGTGCAAGTATCCAAACAAGGAATAAAAAACTCATCGACAAGATTATTCTTGTCTGATCTATATTCATTCTTGAGGTTAAGATCACGTAGACCCAATGATAATTTAATGTTGAATTAGTATTTAAAGAAATTAGACTAATAATTTTATAATTAGAGACAAAATAGTACATAAAGAAATGAAAGTAAATATTAAAGTGTATGATTTATTTGAAAAATTGTAGACACATAGTTTTTAACCCGATTTCAATTTTATGATTCTAAGTTATTCATTTTACTTAGTATGATGATAATAGGATAAGATTTTATAGTAAATATAATGACACTTGTTATGCAAAAATGGATCATTGTTGGAACCTCAATAATAGCAATTGCACTCTTTACCATGGCAGTAATATTCATTCAATCAGATACAAAAATAGCTGGCAGAATCAGATGTTAAAGATCACACAATAGAAGTGATCGGAACTGCTACAACAGAAATTAAACCAGATAGATTATTCATAACATTGGGTGTTGAGACAATCGATACGACATCTACAGATGCATTAAATCAAAATAATAAACAAATGGAATCAACTATAAACGCAATAAAAGAAATAGGAATTCAAGAAAGCGAGTTTAGTACATCACAGTTCAACATATACCCAAAATATGATTATGATCAAAGAATTGGAGACAGTATATTGATTGGATATAAAGTTACGAATACCATACAAATTGATACAGAAAAGACACATCTAGTCTCAGAGATAATAGATGTGGCAGTAGATGCAGGAGCAAATAATTTTAAACAATTATCATTTGGTATATCACCTCAAGTAGTAGCCGATATACAATATGATCTTATTTCAGAGGCGGCATTAGACGCAAAACGAAAAGGATCTAAAATTGCTCAATCACTAGGTGTAGATATTATAGGTGTAAAATATGCTTCACTATATCAAGATGTACCTTATCAAAATCCAAGTGTATTTTATGCTGAGGCACGTAGTGCCACACCAATATTTTCAGATAATCAAGAAATCATAGTTAGCATAAACGTAATATTTTTGACAGAAAAGTGGCCAGTGAACTATCAAAAGTGAAATGTGCTCCCGCCGGGATTTGAACCCGGGATCACAGCCTTGAGAGGGCTGTATGCTTGACCGGACTACACCACAGGAGCTTGATTGAAATTAACATCATCATAATTTAAAGGATTAAGAATTGGAATTATAAAAAATATCTTTAAACATATTGAATATATGTATACAACTAGAAAAACAAATTGTTACTATCGAGATCGTTTAGATTTTCTTCTACCAGATTTACGTGATGGACGTTTACGTTTTGGTGCTGCTTTGGTTTTACTAGAAGATTTACGTGATGGACGTTTACGTTTTGGTGCTGCTTTGGTTTTTTTACCGCCAGAAGAACGTCTTGGTTTACCAGTTCCTTTTCTACGTGATGGACGTTTACGTTTTGGTGCTGCTTTGGTTTTACTAGAAGATTTACGTGATGGACGTTTACGTTTTGGTGCTGCTTTGGTTTTTTTACCGCCAGAAGAACGTCTTGGTTTACCAGTTCCTTTTCTACGTGATGGACGTTTACGTTTTGGTGCTGCTTTGGTTTTACTAGAAGATTTACGTGATGGACGTTTACGTTTTGGTGCTGCTTTGGTTTTTTTACCGCCAGAAGAACGTCTTGGTTTACCAGTTCCTTTTCTACGTGATGGACGTTTACGTTTTGGTGCTGCTTTGGTTTTTTTACCGCCAGAAGAACGTCTTGGTTTACCAGTTCCTTTTCTACGTGATGGACGTTTACGTTTTGGTGCTGCTTTGGTTTTTTTACCGCCAGAAGAACGTCTTGGTTTACCAGTTCCTTTTCTACGTGATGGACGTTTACGTTTTGGTGCTGCTTTGGTTTTTTTACCGCCAGAAGAACGTCTTGGTTTACCAGTTCCTTTTCTACGTGATGGACGTTTACGTTTTGGTGCTGCTTTGGTTTTTTTACCGCCAGAAGAACGTCTTGGTTTACCAGTTCCTTTTCTACGTGATGGACGTTTACGTTTTGGTGCTGCTTTGGTTTTACTAGAAGATTTACGTGATGGACGTTTACGTTTTGGTGCTGCTTTGGTTTTACTAGAAGATTTACGTGATGGACGTTTACGTTTTGGTGCTGCTTTGGTTTTACTAGAAGATTTACGTGATGGACGTTTACGTTTTGGTGCTGCTTTGGTTTTACTAGAAGATTTACGTGATGGACGTTTACGTTTTGGTGCTGCTTTGGTTTTACTAGAAGATTTACGTGATGGACGTTTACGTTTTGGTGCTGCTTTGGTTTTACTAGAAGATTTACGTGATGGACGTTTACGTTTTGGTGCTGCTTTGGTTTTACTAGAAGATTTACGTGATGGACGTTTACGTTTTGGTGCTGCTTTGGTTTTACTAGAAGATTTACGTGATGGACGTTTACGTTTTGGTGCTGCTTTGGTTTTACTAGAAGATTTACGTGATGGACGTTTACGTTTTGGTGCTGCTTTGGTTTTACTAGAAGATTTACGTGATGGACGTTTACGTTTTGGTGCTGCTTTGGTTTTTTTACCACTAGTTCTTCGTTTTGATTTACGTTTAGTTTTAGTCTTGGTGGATTTTTTAGATTTCGTTTTCTTTGTAGTAGAATTTGGTGATTTAATATGATGTTCCTTGTTGAATAAAATTCTCTGTGCTATTAATTCCAATTTATCTTTCATTGAGTCATCTTGTTTAGTAAGGTTCAAGAATTGTTGTTTGCGTCGTTCGAAATCCTTAGAACTGGAAGATATTAAACGCTGTATAATGGGTTGTTGTTTTAAATGCTGATGTACGCTAGCAGTTAATTTGAGAATGGATTGTTGATGTTGTGTGATTATAGGAGATAATTTGCTCAATCTCCGATCATATGATTTAATTTCAGATACAAGAGTAGATATCTTATCAGATGATGAGATTAGACGTTTTGCCACGACTTGCATTTCATTGAGATTACTTGATTGTTTTGCGTTTTGTTCAATATCACGCATAATTTTCTTTTCAATATTAAGACGAGAATTTGCTAATTTTATTAGATCTTCGATACTTTTCTTTTTTGCTTTATCTTGATTTAAAATTTGAGTTAAACCATGTAGTGACATCTCTGTCGCATCTAATTTTTTTTGTAAAGATATCATTGATGAAATTGATTTGTCATGTAGATTTTGAGCAGAATTCATCTGCCTAGAGAAATCTCGTTTAATATTACTAAGTTTTACACGACGCTGTTTTAATTCAGTAATTAAACGTGATGAAATTGTAACCATTTAAAAAAATGTATATAACATGAGGGATAAGATAGTATTATTACAATTATTTGACACAATAGTTAAAAAAGTAAAGCAATTATAGAGTTTTTGATAAAATTTACAACATAAATCTTATGAAAAGTTAATATCAAAATAGACATAAATAAAATATTATGAATAATGATACACATCCTTCAAAAATTCCTGTAGATAAAACATTTGACATAAAAGACGAATTGGAGGCAGAAAAAATTGCCAATGAGATGGTAGAAAAAGGATTTGATGTAGCATATAAAATATTGATGCCAAAGGAGAGAAAAATAGTGAAAAGAATTGGATATGCAGTAACTACTAGTGTGAATTACGGATTACGCAAATCAGGAAAGAATCGTGATGTGCGTTACTGGACATATCATGAAGATGAAAATCATTATGCAATTGTTTTTGCATCATCAACATTAGCAGAAAAATTTGGTCTCTAGAGTTTGGCTTTGTAAGAGATTACCCCTGCAAGCAGCATACCTATAATCATGCCGCCAATGACATCAGTAGGATAATGTTGCGAGATGTAGACTCTACTGATTGACATTAAAATTGGATAAATTAGAATCAAGTATGAACCACGTGGGAAATATTTTGATGCGATGTATCCTAAAACAACTGCCAAAGCCATAGCACGTGCGGCGTGACCAGATGGGAAGGATGCGTCTGCACCACTACCACAAAATAATGAAAAAGTATCACGTGAAGGAGTCATTTGAAATGGATTTTCAGCGAATTCTTCACTAGGACGATCTCTATCGACACCGCATTTTATGTAACCAGTTACAATTGTAGTTGAAACCATTAATATTAAAAGCACAGCTCCAATTCGTCTAGTTCGTCGTATTATTAAGAGAACTATACTGAATCCCAACATGTAGTATATCGTACCAATTTCAGTTACAAGCAACATGAATCCGTCTAGGATGTCATTACCAAAAAAATTTTGAAAATAAGTTATTGAAGCTTGATCAAATTGATCAAAAAATCCAAAATACACAAAAGTTGTAAGAATCAAAAACCCAAAACTGAGAAGAACGAATAGTCTAGAACGTATATCAAAAATCCAATTTTGCATATCAATATTAAATAAAAATTCTCACTAATAATCTAATCAGTATAAAGTAGACAAGGTATAACGATTTTAACAGGGCAGTAGTTACTACAAATATTGAAAATACTGACCATAAAAGATTTTGATATAGAGGGGAAAACAGTATTTTTGAGGGTAGATATGAACTGCCCAATTGACTCAGAGACCATGGAAATAACTGGTTCTAGAAGAATTGAGGAGGCAACAGAGAGCATTCTAGCTCTCAAAGGGGCAAAAATAGTAGTCGCATCACATCAGGGCAGGGTCGGGAATAAAGACTATACCGGAATGGACAAGCACGCAAAACTATTAGAGAAATTTCTAAACAGAAAGATCAAGTATGTGGAAGATGTAATGTCTCCAACTGCAAGAGAGGCAATTAAAAATCTTCAGAATAATGACATTCTTTTACTCGATAATCTTCGATTATGTGCAGAAGAAAATTATGAATTTTCTCCCGAAGATGCAACAAAGACAATACTAGTGCAAAGACTAGTGAATTTATTTGATTTGTGTGTGTTGGATTCATTTTCCACTGCGCACAGAGCCCACCCATCAATAATTGGGTTTTCACAAAATTTACCCGCATGTGCAGGAAAAATTGTGGAGCGTGAAACTAAACAATTGAATGAAATAATGACAATAACAAAAAATCCTCACGTTATTGTGTTAGGAGGATCAAAAGTTGTTGATAGATTAGAGGCTTTAAAACAATTAATTAAAAATAAAAGAGCAGACCATATTTTACTTACAGGAATAATTGGAAATGTGTTTATGCGTGCACAGGGAAGAATAAAATCGTCATTGGGAATAGCGCGTGAAGAAGAAGTAGTATTCATGGCACATAAATTAATAGGAGAATACCCAGATGTTTTCTCAACACCAGTAGATGTAGCAATTGAACGTGAAGGTAAAAGAATAGATATCGATGTGAGAGATTTAGGCTCAAATGATAAAATATTAGATATTGGTCCAAAAACTATTAATCATTATTCACGAATCATAGTAGGGGCCGCAACTGTATTCATTAGTGGTCCAGCAGGTTTATTTGAAAAAGAGAAATTTGAATTTGGAACTAGGGAATTATTACAAGCGGTGGCAAATTCAATGGCCACAACTATTGTAAGTGGAGGACATTTGTCATCTGCACTCAAAAAATACAAGTTGACAGATAGAATAAATCATGTTAGCACAGCAGGTGGGGCATTGGTATTATATTTGACAGGAGAAACGCTACCGATGATAAAATCATTAGAAGAGTCTGCGAAAAAATATTCTAAAGATTAGATTTACACGATGTGTTGGGACATGGTAATTTTTCTGTTGAATGTACATGAATTATAGAATTACATGAATCACAACTAGATTCAATCAACGGTGTGAATAATTTAAACCACATAGTAGTGAAATTTTGGGCTATTATTCGAAATAACTTTGTGTTTGCAAGAATTTTAAAATGCTTTTCCATATCATCTGCTGTAGTAGAGGAAGATATTAGGTTTAATTCTTTTAGTGAGGATAAAATATCATCATTTGTGAACTTGGAATCAACATCATTGAATTTTTCATAAATTATTTTTCTAATTGATAAAAGAACATCAGGATAGTTTGCAGACATACTAGTATAAACTAGACGCCTCTTGTTTTAAAGTATCTACATTAGTAGTATCTTTGACAAGATGAGTATAAAGCGCGTATTTGAGTACCTTGAGGGATAACAAAGCACATTTTATACGCACTGCCTGTAGATGTTCCAAACCTAATTCAGACAAGATATCATCTTTGGCTAATTTTTTTACAAAATCAATCTTTTTGCCCTTTACCATATCGGTCAAGACAGATGAGCAGGCCATACAGATCGCACAGCCTTTGCCATGAAAGGTGATATCAGATACAGTATCCTTGTCAAATTTCATATCAATGTCAATACTATCCCCACACAAGGGATTACTATCATGATAAGTAACATCGGGATTTTCTATTTTACCAAAATTTAATGGATTTCTAGAATAATCTATAATCATTTCATGATAAATATCAGTTCCACTCATAACTTGAATATCACTGCAACCTTATTTAGAGCATTAATCAGCACATCAATTTCATCAGTAGTATTATAAATATAAAAACTAGCCCTTGATGTTGCAGTTACATCTAATTTTTCCATCAAAACTTGAGCACAGTGATGACCAGATCTAATAGCAATTCCTTCAGTATCCATTATTTGTGCAACATCATGTGGATGTACATCTCCAAAATTAAATGATACAACACCACCATGTTTTGATATATCTTGTGTCCCATAGACATGAAGATGTTTAATTTCAGCCATTTTATCTAGGGTATATTTTGTAAGTTGGATTTCATGTTCTCGAACATTAGACATGCCAATTTTATTCAAATAGTCTATAGCAGTGCCGAAACCTATTACATCAGCAATATTTGGAGTTCCCGCCTCAAACTTGTATGGTAAATCATTCCACGTGGTGTTTTGCTTGTGCACCTCACGTATCATATCACCACCACCATGGAATGGATCCATAGTTTCCAAAATTTGTTTACGTACATGTAACACACCTATTCCGGTTGGACCGAGCATCTTGTGCGCAGAAAATGTGAAAAAATCAGCACCCAATGAATCAATATCTATAGTCATGTGTGGTACTGCTTGTGCTCCATCAACAAGTACAAGGGAACCGGCAGATTTACATTTACTAATTATCGTCTCTGCATCACTTATTGTTCCTAAAACATTTGACATAAAGCTGAATGCGACCAATTTAACACGTCCAGTTGCAAGAAGTGTATCTAGTTTGTCCAATTCCAATTGACCATCATCATTAATATCAATATACTCTAATGTAGCACCTTTTTCTTGTGCTAATATCTGCCAGGGAACAATATTACTATGATGTTCATATTCAGTAGTAATTATAATATCATTTTTTTGTATGTGTTTACGCCCCCATGCATATGCTACAAGATTAATTCCTTCAGTGGTACCTCGTACAAAAATAATTTCTTGACGATCAGATATATTTAGAAAGCTTGCGATTTTATCACGAACAGATTCATACGCTGCTGTCGCCTCTTCTGCAATAGAATACACAGCACGATGAATATTTGAGTTGTATGTTTGATAATAATTAGTAATACTATCAATTACTTGTTGAGGTTTTTGAGTGGTGGAGGCATTATCAAGATAAACAAGTAGTTTGTTGTCATTACCTACGCGTCGTTCCAAGATTGGAAAGTCTTTACGAATATTATCAAGTGCGATATCGTTCATCGGGGTCGCCTATCGATACTTGTAGTGTTGATCAATCTCTGTATCTTCATCATATCTAGTCTCTTCAATTTCAATGAATTTACGAAGTTCCTTATCATCATTTATCAACAATTCTTTGCCCTCCCATTTAGAGTCAATCAAATATGCAATCCATGCCCTTACCTGATAAGACATTTTTCTAGACAGTGGTTCTAAAAATCCTTCAACAATGGTCTTCTCTGCAGTTGCTTTATCAAGACACCTAGTTGCAAGATAGAATATCTGTTCTTCATCAATCTGAGCTACGGATGCGGCGTGTGTGGCTTTGACATCATTAGTAAGTATTTCAAGACCCGGAATGGAATCAGATTTCGCTTCACTGTCAAGTAGAATACTTCTACCAGACAGATACGAATTTGATTTTGTCGCATTTTCATTTATTCGAATCATACCTTTAAAGAGAGATCTAGATTTATTACGTAAAATGGATTTTTCAATCACTTTTCCATCTGTATGAGGACTAGAATGATTCATAACGGTTTGCATATCAAAACACTGTTTGCCATCTCCAAATACTACCTCTGAATCATTCGCATTTGCCCCTGGTTCAATAAGGTGATAATTTGTTCTATATCTTGATAAAATTGATCCGAATAACCCCAAATACCAATTTACAAGACCGTCTTGATGTATTCTAGTATGACGAGTAGAAAAATTTACTGAACTTTTATCCATCATTTGTAGGGTAGTAGAATCAAGTTTGGCAGCAGCACCCACATTCACGTGTAGCATTTCAAGATAAGACTGTTGAGCAGTATTTGTAGGAGAGTATAACTCCTGAACAACCCTTGCACTAGAAGAATTATCTACATTAATTACATTCTTAGATATAGAAGACAATTCATCTGAAGACATACAACTTAGAATAAAAATAGATTCATCTATTTGAACATTTTTTGGTATGTGAATAAAGATTCCAGTGTTAAATGCAGCATTATTGAGTGCTGTAAATTTATCCTCAGACGAATTCTCAGAATTTAATATGGTTTGTAGTAGATTAGATTTAGTGGACATGACATCATTAAGAGAAGATATGATTACACCTTTATCTTTCAGTGATGAATCAAGTTTTGATCGTACAATATTAGTTCCAATTTGAACAATATGATTTGAATTTTCCAATTCTTTCATTCGTCAATCCAAAAATGGCGGAATTGTAGAATCAGTATTTATTCCAAGATATACCTTATCTGAGTTTAATCGTTTAGCATCAGTGTATTTGTTATATAGTGGAGAGACCTCAAGGGGTAAATCATGATATATAGCAAGAGATTTAAATCTATACTGTCTGAGCCAATCAGGTTCTTGTCTATTTGAAGATATTGCATCGATGTGATTTAGATCAAGTTTTGAGAGTGTTTGTTGTGACATTAAAACGTCCAAGTATTATCCAACGGAGCCGTCCATTTCCATCTTTATCAGTCAATTCGACTCTACGGCGTATTCCATTGGAAGTTCTTTGGTAAACGGTTCCATGAACCCATTCACAATTAATGTTAGGGCATCTTCCTCAGAAAATCCTCTGGTCATCAAGTAAAAGATTTGCTCATCCCCAATTTTCCCCACAGTTGCCTCGTGAGTAATGGTAGCATCTTGTTGATTAATCTCCATGTATGGGTAAGTGTCAGTCTTTGAGGTATCATCTAGTAATAGAGCATCACAACGTATCGTAGATTTTACACCAGTTGCCCCTTTTGCAACCCGTAATAGCCCACGATATGTAGAGCGACCATTCAGTTTGCTTACAGATTTAGAGGTCACTTTGGATGTTGTATTTGGTGCCAAGTGTACCATTTTAGCTCCAGTATCTTGATGTTGATTTTTGCCTGCAAATGCAACAGACAGAGTCTCACCATATGCTCTTTGACCCATAAGATAGATGCCAGGGTATTTCATAGTAAGTTTGCTGCCAATATTACCATCAATCCACTCTACAGTAGCGCCTTCATAGGCATAAGCACGTTTAGTGACCAAATTATACACATCATTACTCCAATTTTGTATAGTGGTATAACGAAGTTTGGCATCTTTGTGTGCTACTAGTTCCACTACAGCAGAATGCAAAGACTCGGATGAATATACAGGTGCTGTACAGCCTTCAATATAGTGACATTCTGCGCCCTCATCAATTATAATTAATGTTCTCTCAAATTGGCCAATGTTTTCAGCATTAATTCTAAAGTATGCTTGAAGTGGCATGTCTATTTTGACTCCTGGTGGGACATAGATGAATGAACCACCACTCCACACTGCGCTATTCAATGCTGCAAATTTGTTATCTTCAGGAGGTATAATTTTAGCAAAATATTTTCTAAATAATTCAGGATGTTCTTTGAGTGCAGTATCAGTATCTAAAAAGATCACACCTTGTTTTGCTAAATCTTCACGAAGACTATGATAAACTACTTCAGATTCATACTGTGCTCCCACACCGGCAAGGAATTTCTTTTCAGCTTCTGGAATACCTAGTTTCTCAAAAGTTTTTTTCACATCATTAGGGACATCATTCCAATCTTTTTCAGTTTTTTCAGATGCTTTTGCATAGTAGTAAATATTTTGAAAATCAATTTGATTCAAATCTCCACCCCATTCTGGCATAGGTCGTTTCATAAAGGAATCATAAGAACGCAATCTAAAGTCTAGCATCCATTCAGGCTCTTCTTTCATCTTACTAATCTCAATGACCGTATCTTTACTAAGACCCTTCTTGCTAAGATGTACATACATTTCTGTAGAGTCTTTAAAATCATATTTGGAATAATCCATGTTTAGGTCTTTTGTACTCATTATACTTAATAGATAAATTCCTACAAATATAAAGAAATTGAAAAATAGGTATAGCTAAAACATGCTAGTCAAGGTATTCATAGCACCAGAAATAGTATGAACTTGTGCCACGGTACATGGAATACACTTCTTTTCAAGTTCGGTTTTAGTGAATGGTCCAATGGCCACCACTTTGATCATTGTAAATTTTTCAACAAGAGTATCTGACGCATACTCTTTTGACATTACATCAAAGAATGCCCTTACCGAAGAGGCACTAGTGTATATAATTCCATTAATGTTATCGGACGCAAACAGAGGTCTGAACTCTTCCCACTCAACAGTATCATTTACTGGTTGTGGATTATACATGTGCATCTCTGTTACATGAATACCAATTTTTTCCAAAAGTTGTTTTAAGAAAGGTTTTGACGCACCGCTTCTTGGTATGATTGCATGTTTTCCAACTGCTCCAACACTAGTTAGTATCTCCCCTATACCCACAGAAGAATAAGTATTGGGTACTAGTTTGACACGGATTCCGTGATCCTCAAGAATTTCTTTGGTCTTCGGACCTACGGCAACGACACTAGTATTAGCTACTGCCAAGACTAATTTATCGTATAAATTCACAGATTTTGCAGTATCAAATAATATCTTGACCGCATTAGAACTCATGAATATAGAATAATCCGGATTTACTAATTTTATTTTTTCAATAAATTCAGCAACAATTTCATCACCCTTGCTTACAAGTTTAATGGTAGGAAGAGCGATGGGTTTTGCATTATTTTGTTTCATGGTAGAGATAAACGCGGATGCGTCTTGACTAGATCTAGTTATTACTATGATTTTATCATTAAGAGTCATGACGCCAGCCTATTACTGAGGAGAGATTTACTACTTTGCCAACAATAATTATACATGGTGCTTTGAATTTAGATTCCACACATTTAGTAGCGATGTCATTAATGGTGCCTGTTATCATTTTATGATTATTGGTGGTACCGTCTTGTATGACAGCCACCGGAGTATCCATAGGCAGACCGCCTTGAGCCAAGTTGCTACAAATATTAGCAATTCTAGACAATCCCATCATAATTACAATGGTATCTACAGAGTTTGCAAGATTCTTCCACTTTACTGCTTCTGCACCCTTGTTTGGATCTTCATGTCCAGTGACAAATACTACAGAGGAGGCATATTTTCTATGAGTTAGTGGAATACCAGAATATGTAGCTGCGCCAATACCAGATGTAATACCAGGAATGATTTCAAATGGGATACCATTATCCTTGAGATATTCTGCCTCCTCACCACCGCGACCAAATATTATAGGATCACCACCCTTTAGACGTAGAACAGATTTACCAGAATTGGCATGTTTTAGCATGGTATGATTAGTATCATCTTGATGTGTGGTGTCATCACCGACAAATCTTCCCACATAGAATTTTTCAGTGGTGTCAGGGATCATGTCAATAATATCAGGATTGACCAATCTATCATACAAAACTACATCTACGGTCTTGATTAATTCTGCAGCATAGAGTGTTAATAGTTTAGAATCTCCAGGACCTGCACCTACAAGATACACCTTACCTATTGTTGTTCCATTTTTCAACCTCCTTCTCCAACCTATTGCAAATTTATCTGCTCCCATTTCAACAACTCTATCACCTAATTTCTTACCAATTTCATAAGACATACTAGGATCACCGGACATGTTGTCCTGTATTAGATCTTTGCCATCAGCAGAAAAAACAGCAGTATGAATATTCAATGTAGAGCCATTCACTTGAGCATACACGCCTACAGGAAATCTGCAACCAGAGTCTACAGATTCAGAGAATGAGCGCTCAGCATCAATGGCACACCTAGTGTTATGATCCTCGATTGTATGTAAAATGTCAGATATTTCATCATTGTCTTTTCTGCAAATTAATGCAAGAGCGCCTTGACCAGATGATGGAACAAAAGTAGTAATATCAAGGGGAGTGTATGTCACATCAAGATTTAATCTAGTAATTCCTGCCTGAGCCAAAACCACAGCAGAATAATCCCCAGATACTTTGCCGATGCGTGTCTCTATATTTCCACGTATAGGCTTGACTTGCACGTCGGGGCGTTTGCGTAAAATTTGTACTGCTCTACGTAGACTACTAGTACCAATAATAGAGTTGGACGGAATATCATCAAGGGTGACACCATTTGTAGAGATCAATACATCATTTGCCGCCTCTCTAATAGGCACACATGCAATGAATAATTCAGAGTCTATTTGTGATGGAACATCTTTCATACTATGTATTGCAAAGTCTATCGTACCGTTCAACACTTGATTGTCAATCTCTTTTTCAAATATTCCCCTCTGATTCATAGCAAATAATGGTTTTGCGTCTGAATCCCCACTAGTCTTGATTGTTTTAATCTCAAATTCAACATTAGAGTTTACAGATTTCAGTTGTCCAAGTGTAGAATTTGTTTGTGCTAAAGACAATTGGCTGCCGCGTGTTCCTACAAGAAAACTAGTCATGACAAATTTCTCAGAGCAGCCTCATGCGCAGTCGTTGCAATATTCATGTCTGACTGTGTGTGTGCAGATGACAAGAATGATACCTCAAATTGTGAAGGGGCAATAAAAAGTCCATTTTTTAAAAGTGATGAAAAAAAGTCATTGAATCGTTTATGATCTGATAGTATAACGCTAGAATAGTCTCGCACTGGATGATTTGTGAAAAAAATCTGAAATAAGGATTGTATAGAATTTATTTGATGTGGTATCTTCAAATCACTTGCCAGATCGTCCAGAGTATGAGACAAAATAGAGCATTTCTTGTTTAGTTCAGTGTACAGTCTATTGCCCATCTTATTCATTATACCAATAGATGCAATTGCCGCAGATACAGATACAGGGTTTCCAGCGAATGTACTTGCCTCATACACTTTACCAGATGGGGCCAACATATCCATGATTGCACGCTTTCCACCAACAGCAGATATTGCAAATCCGTTACCTAACGCCTTACCAAGTGTTGTAAGATCAGGTTTTATGTTGAATAATTGCTGTGCTCCACCAAAAGACACTCTAAATCCAGTTATAATTTCATCAAAGATTAGTATGATACCATTATCTCGAGTTATTTTACGTACCATATTTAGAAAGTTTTTCTCAGGAAGAATCAAACCCATATTTGCAAGAATCGGTTCAATTATCACACATGCAATATCATCATTTTTTTTGATAATTTTCTCCAATTGCTCAACATCATTGTATGGTACAACTAGGGTGTTTTTCGCAGTGTCATTAGGAACTCCAAGTGATACTGGAATTCCAATATTTGCATGACCAGAACCAGATTTTACCAAAACAGAATCATGGGCACCATGATAGCATCCTTCAAATTTTATAATTTTAGATTTTTGGGTATATCCTCTTGCAAGACGAATGGCAGTCATGGTAGCCTCACCACCGGTGTTTACAAGTCGTATCTTTTCCATTGATGGAAATCGTTGTTTAATTAGAGTTGCAAGGTTTGTTTCCATATCTGTAGGGGCACCAAACATTGTACCATTTTTCAATTGTCTGCCCACAGCAGACATAATTTCAGTTCTACCATGGCCTAAGAGTAAAGCTCCGTAGCTATTACAAAAATCAACATATTTGTTGCCGTCTACATCCCAAAGGTTTCCTCGGTGTGCACGTTTGACGAAGAATGGATATGGTTCAAAATATCTAACTGGACTATTTACACCTGAAGGAATAACTTGTTTGGCTTTCTCAAATAGTTTTCTTGATTTAGACATGTTTGTCATATTTCCAAGTTCAATATAAGCAAAAGTGTAGTATCAGATATATCATATACAATTTAGAAATTTGAATAAATTCGTATTTAATGAAATGATGCACAAGAATTCACATATTATTTCAGTGGGTATTGTCAAGTTATAGTAACTTGTGAATGCACCATATTCTAAATCGGTCCTTTTAATTTTGATATTATATTCAAGACTTTTGAGCAATATGTGAGGACAATCAGAGATAGAAAGATTCATATGGTTTTACTCAAAAAAGGATTCTCGTACACTAAGTATATATTCACAATTTTTTACAGAATTATAACTTGGAATCACAGGGTATAGATAATTATACATGCAGTTCTGAGTGCCACTCATTTATGGCTTTAAAAGATTTTAGTACTAATCTGACTTTAGAAAGTTTAATATGGTTATGATGTGACTAGTCAATGATAAAAATGTGTGAAGTAACTTTTGTAATTGATTGTAAAGGAGATAAAGCATGTAAGGAAATTCGAAAATATATGAGTGATGAGGGATTTAAAATTAAAACAAAACCAATTGCTTGGTTAGGTGATCATACTGGTGTAAAAAAATTTGCGTCAAAAAAAGCAGCAAAAGAGGAAGCTGAATATTTTAATTAACAAATACCATAAAAAATTATGGCAAGTACATTTGAACTTTTAATCTAGCTAAATCATGAACAGAAATAAGTTAATATCGATATCTTGTAATACTGCTAAAAATAGAAATACAATAATTCAAACACTTGAGGATAATACTTCACAACGTCTGGTCTTTTTACATAGTCTTAAAGATAAAAATCATTCTGAAAACATCATTTTTAAGATATCTAGTAAATCCAACAAACTATTTAAACAAATTTGTCAATTACGTGAAAAAAATATTTGTATATTTGACACAATTTCGTTAAAAAAATCCAATGAAACAGCTGACATGGAGTTCAACTGATAAAATTAGACAAATGACATCCACCATTGGTGATGTTCCTATGTCAGTATGGTTAGAATTATCAGATAAATGGGAGTCTTTGATTCAACAAATTTCAACACCGCCACCATCAATATGACATGATAGTCACGATATGTTTGATTTAAAATTATTTAGTCACTATTGATTCCCACGAACTCCAACCTTTCCTTTCTTGTTAATCCCAAATACAATTCTCTCTGGTTAATACTTGCTAATATGATTATAAAATAAATAATTGAAACAATATACTGTATCTAAAAATGTATATTTTATAAGTTATAAACAAAGTCCCTATAACTTGACAATACCATCAAGAGAACCATTTAAAAAAAAGTGTGTTAGATTATGAATATTGGAACTTACATTACATTGGATAGAGAAAAAGATACTAGACGCACTTCAAGAACTAAGGAAAACTAGGGCAGAGTCCTCGCAGAGTGATGATACGCTAGGTAATGATTCAACATCGAATATTTGTAGCATGAATACACTACAGGTGAAAACAAAACTTTCTGAAGATCAAATTAGAAGAGGCATAGAATGGTTAAAGATGAAAGATCTTGTAAAGATAGAAAAAATTTCATCAATAATTATTCAACTAGATAAAAATGGAATAGACGCGATAACACATGGATTACCTGAGAGAAAATTATATGATATTTTATCCAAAGGAGTCACAACCATACCAAAATTACAAAAAGAGTTGAATCAGGATTGCAATCCAAGTATTGGTCAGGCCAAACGTAATGGTTGGATAGACATGAGCGAGGGAACCGTCTCACTAGTAGAAGAAAAATTCGCAATCCCAGAAGAAGATATACTAAAACAGATTGGGAATGATTCCATCACACCAGAAGAAATACAAGATAAAGAGACGTATAATTCTCTAAAAAAACGACCAGGCTACATAATTGAAAAGACTCGTGATGTAATTGCAATTGATATAACTGAACAAGGATTACAAATCAACGTAAAGAATATTGATGAGAACAGTATTGATGTTGAGGCAGGTAAGACTACAATTTATGCTGCAAAGACACACATACTCAAAGATACGATTAATGAGATAAGAGAAATTTTCACATTATTAGGATTCTCTGAAGTGATTGGAGATTTAAAACAATCAAGTTTCTGGAATTTTGACGCGTTGTTCACTCCGCAGGATCATCCTGCAAGAGAGATGCAAGATACATTCTATGTAGATTCCGTTCCGAAATTGAATGCAGATGATAATATAATTAAAAGAGTGTCAAAAGAGCATGAAGAAAAATGGAATTATTCATGGAAGATGCAGCAGGCACAAAGGATGGTATTACGTACGCATACAACATGTATCACAATAAGACATTCAGCTGAAACAGGTATTACTAATGGACGGGTATTTTCACATGGACGTGTATTTAGAAATGAAAAAGCCAGTGATAAGCATTTGGCAGAATTTAATCAGGTTGAAGGTGTTATAGTAGGAAATGACTGCTCGTTACGTGAATTGATGGGAATACAACGGGAATTTTATCGTAGAATTGGAATTACAAAAATTAAATTTTGGCCTACTTTCTTTCCATATACAGAACCATCACTACAAAGTATGGTGTATAATGACAAACTTGGTAAATGGATAGAGTTATTCGGAATGGGAATAATACGACCAGAGGTAACAAAACCATTGGGGATTAATAGTACAGTTTTAGCATGGGGTGGAGGTATAGAGAGAATCGCTATGTTAAAACACGGCATAAATGATGTACGCGAATTCTACAACAATGATTCTGACTGGATCAGGGGAGCAACAAAATGCCCGTTGTAGATTTACGCATAGATAGAATTATTCAGTTATTGAATGGTGATGCAGATAAAAAATTGATTCTAAACACATTACCATTTCTAGGTCTAGATATAGAGTCAGAGACTGACACAGAGGTTCGTATAGAGTATAGCCCAAATCGTCCAGATTATGCTACAGAATTTGGAATTGTTGCAGGATTGGAGGGACTGCTAGGATTCAAGAAGGGAATGATTCCACTTGTTATAGAATCTGGTAAAGAGTATATCATAAAAGTTGCAAAAGAGGTTGTTCCATTAAGACCACACATCACAGGAATTATTGCAACTGGAGGAAAATTAAATGATCAGGACATTAAACAGCTAGTAAATATGCAAGAGGATCTACATGAAGGAATTGGACGTAAAAGATCAAAATCATCTATAGGAATACATGATCTAGATAAAATTAAATTTCCACTAAGTTATGTTGCAGTATCAAGAGAGCATAAATTCATTCCATTAAATGCAGATTCTGCATGTACAATAAGCCAAATATTAGCAGAGACCAAGACAGGAAAAGATTATTCACATTTGTTAGAAAAAGATATGGTTCCATTAATTATTGACTCGGATGATAAAACAGTATCATTACCTCCAGTGATAAATGCAGCAGAAACTACTGTAACTATATCTACAAAAAATCTATTTGTAGAGGTTACAGGGGTTGAGGAAAAAACTGGGATTGATATTGCAAGTGTAATTGCAATTACACTACAAAACATGGGTTTTGAATTACACGCAGTAGACATTACTGGACAGACAAATGATAACATGCTAGCAGAAACGAGCAAGATTCATGTACAGAATAGTATGATAAATCATGCTTTGGGGACAGAGTTACAGAATTCAGTAATAATTGATGCATTGAAGAAATGCAGATTGGATGCAAAGTCCCAAGATAATGAAATCATATGTATCATACCAAGATATCGTTTTGATATTATTAATGAGATGGACATAGTCGAGGAGGTTATGTTGGGGTATGGTATTGAAAAACTCGAATCTAAACTAGTTCCATCAAGTGTCATAGGTCAAAAAAATTCACAGTTAGAGATGTGCGATACACTTGAGAGAATCATGATAGGGTTGGGATATACTGAGGTACTCAACTCTAGTCTTACAAGTCCATTAAAAAATGATACATCTGAATCAGTAAAATTGTTAAATTCAAAAAATACTGAACATATCATTCTGCGCAATACAATACTAGCAGGTTTAATTAAGAATTTATCAAAAAATATTCATGAGACATACCCACAAAAAATATTTGAGATTGGTAGAGTATTTCTAGCTAAAAATATAGAACAGGATAGACTAGCTTGTGTTTTGGCATACAAAAATGCAGATTATTCGCAGATGAAATCAGTCCTAAATGGATTACTTTGCGACGGATTAGGAGAATCATGTTCAACACCGAAAACCATGCATAAATTCTTTGAGAATGGTAAGACAGCAAAGATCATCATTAATGAAAAAGAGATAGGAATTATAGGTCAGATTAGTATACAGATTCAACAAGAGTATAAAATCAGAGTACCAGTGGTAGGATTTGAGATACAATTAGATCCATTTTACAAAAAATTATCAAAAAATTAACAAATTATTAATATATCAATTGATATTACATCATAATTACCTCAAGAGCAATACACGCAGACGGATCTGTATGAGTTGATCGTCTTGATTTCTATGATTACTGATTCACCCAGACGTGTTACAATCGAGGTGACCCCGGTCAAAGATCTCAGGGAGGTTGTGGCTAATACCAATGATTCTGTGCGAGTCAGGTCCGGGGAACATTATTTCAGAATGAATAAAATTAGATGCAATGATATCATACACATGGTACGATATTGGCTCGCAAAGCAGGAACCTGACGGTCCTAGAGGATACAGTATAGATGAATTAAAAAAAGATAATACAACTGTTTGGGATAACGTACACAATAATCTTGCACTAAAACATATGAAACAAATGAAAAAAGGAGATTCAATACTATATTACCATACGGGTAAAGAGAGACAAATTGTGGGAATTATGTCTATAACAAGTAAACCATATTCTAATCCAGATGAGATAAATCCAAGATTTATTGTTGTTGATGTAAAATATAAACAAAAATTCAAAAACCCAGTTACCTTACATGAGATAAAAAATATTGGGGGTGAATTTACAAAATGGGAGTTGTTGCGAATATCACGTCTTTCAGTAATGCCCGTATCAGAAAATATTTGGAATAAAATATTAAAATTATCAAAGTGAGTCATTGAATAGTTATGTTGTTACATTTTATTTTCATGGTAAAAAAAGAAGAATTGGAATTACGTAAAGATGAATTTGTATATATTGAAAAGATGGCAAAATTTTTCAAATTTTGGATAAAAAAAGAATTTGAGATTGACATGGATGTAAAGGCAGATATGATGATCACAGATTCTAGAAGTTTTTTGCGCAGACTAGACACACATACTATAATTGAGGATCATAGAAGTAGGGGAGAGGGCATATTTCATTTCTATCTGACACATTTCCGACCAATTTGGACAGATTGTACATGTGAGGGATATCACGCCGAGAATTTTGGTATGGTGGTATGGTCAAGAAAGAAAGAATTTGATGAGAAACATATGATTAATAACTCTAGTATCGTATCTCACGAACTTGCACATGAACTTTTACGACAAAAGAAACATGGCAAGTATGTAGAGGACGTTCATGATGTCTGGACACGTCATCTATTCGGAGGATTAGAGTATATAGGATATGATGAAAAATTTAACATCACACAAGAGAACCCCATGTTCCTAACACTAGATACAAAAGAGATTAACACTTTATGGTAGAATAGATATTTTTATCAAAAAACGCAGTTTTGAATTCTAGTTTATTTTCTGTATCATTAATTCTAGATTTACTGAGATCTTGAAGAGTCTCCATGGATTCTTTAGTAAATCCCACTGAGGAGCCAAAGACAGCATCTAGTAATTGTGTACCATGATCACCTAATTTCACATCATTAGTGATGTCATAAAATTTCACAATTTCTTTTTTGCTAATTGGTTTTCCTTTTGATTTATTGAAGGCAATTGCAATATACATACTATTATTTTTTACAGCAATGGGAATTCTATGATTTTTTTCAGATTGACCTGGAATTGTTTCATTAAGTAGAATTTCACATTTATGATACATGCTAGATATGTATGCAAAGAAACGATATGTGGCATATTTGCCGTCATCATCATTTTCACATTCTACAAAAATTTTATGTAATATCTTTAGTGCGTCATCATTCATACTTTGTAATCTACTCTCAATTCTTCCCTTTTCAAGAAGATCAGAGTTGCACTCTTGGGCAACTAATTTGAGGATAAAATCAGGCAAATTGTAATTATTTAGTATAGTGATGTAAGAACTTCCTTGTGACATACCAAACTTGGGAAAACCAGCTTTTACCATATAATATTGGACAATGTGTAGAGCCTAATTATATGTAGGTAATTTTATGAAGAAATGGTATAGCAGAAAATAAATTTTAGTGAATAAATTAGTAATTATGCAGATACAAACTACATCAGATTTAGTGCTAGACACATACAGAAAAATTCGTATACAAGCATCAGAGTATAAAAAAAATGTAAACAGACCACTAACTCTGACTGAAAAGATACTAGCAGGCCATATACAGAATATGACAAATAGTGAGTATAGTGGAGGTGTAGATTACATCTTTTTAAAACCAGATAGAGTAGCTCTGCAAGATGTTACTGGACAGATGGTAATGCTCCAATTTATGCAAACAGGTATGAAACAAGTTGCAGTTCCTACAACTACACACTGCGACCATTTGATAAGAGCTCAAATTGGAAGTGATGAGGATACCAAATTATCATTAAATGAAAATAATGAAGTGTTTAAATTTTTAGAATCTGCGTGTGCAAAGTATGGAGTGGGTTTTTGGAAACCTGGTGCAGGTATCATACACCAAGTTGTGTTGGAAAATTATGCTTTTCCAGGTGGATTAATGATTGGAACTGATTCACATACGCCAAATGCTGGAGGTTTAGGTATGTTGGCAATAGGAGTAGGAGGAGTTGATGCAGCAGAGGTGATGGCAGGGCTATCATGGGAGTTGTTGTATCCTAGAAAAATAGGAGTTCATCTAAAGGGAAAATTGAATGGATGGACAGCCCCTAAAGATATAATATTGAAAGTAGCCGGTGAGCTGACAGTATCTGGAGGAACAAATGCAATAATCGAGTATTTTGGTGAGGGAGCAGAGTCAATCAGCTGTACTGGTAAGGCGACCATTACAAATATGGGTGCAGAGATTGGCGCCACATGTTCGATATTTCCGTATGATTCTAGAATGGAGATTTATTTACGCAGTACAAATAGAGGTCAGATTGCAGATATAGCGAATAAAAATAAAGATATTTTGTCTGCAGATGTAGAGGTACTAGGAGATCCTCACAAATACTTTGATAAAGTGTTAGAGATAGACTTATCAAAACTAGAACCACACATAGTAGGTCCTCATACACCGGATCTGGCAAGACCCATATCACAGATGGCCTCTGACGTAATTAAAAATGGGTATATTGATAAAATATCAAGTACGTTAATTGGTAGTTGTACAAATTCCTCATACGAAGATATGTCAAGGGTTGTGTCTATAGTACAACAGGCAAAAGACAATAATCTAAAGATAAAGACGCCGCTTCTAGTCACACCAGGTTCAGAACAAATTCGAGCTACGATACAGCGTGACGGTCACATTGATTTATTGGAGGATATTGGTGCAACAGTACTTGCAAATGCTTGTGGTCCATGTATAGGACAGTGGAGCAGACCCAATATGGAAAATAAACCAAATACAATTCTAACATCATTTAATCGGAATTTCCCAGGTAGAAATGATGGGAGTAGTGATACCATGAATTTCATTGCAAGTCCAGAAATCATAGTTGCTTTTGCATTATCAGGTAGCATGTCATTCAATCCACTCAAAGATACAATTACCACACCAGATGGAAAGCAGATACGTCTTGATGAACCAAAAGAGGCCCCTGAGGTGCCAGAGAAGGGATTTGTGTATGGTAAAGAGACGTATGTGAAACCGTCGGATAATTACGAATCTGTAGAGATAATTATTAATAAAAATAGCAGTAGATTACAAGTTTTAGAACCATTTGAAAAATGGGATGGAAAAGATTTTCAAGATTTAAAATTAATGGTAAAAGTACAGGGAAAATGTACTACAGATTATATATCACCGGCAGGCGCGTGGCTATCATTTAGAGGTCATTTGGATAAACTAAGCGATAATGTATTGTTGGGAGTAGTAAATGCTTTCAATCGCGATACTGGATGTGGTAAAAATGCACTAAGTGGAAAGATACAACCAATAACAGAAATATCTAGAATCTATAAAAAAGAAGGTCAGGGTTGGATAATAATAGGAGACAAAAACTATGGTGAAGGAAGTAGTAGAGAACATGCAGCTATGACACCAAGATATCTTGGATGTAAAGTAGTTGTGGCAAAGAGTTTTGCAAGAATTCATGAAACAAATCTAAAAAAACAAGGCATACTTGCATTAACATTTGAGGATCCCAAAGATTATGATAAAATTTTAGAAGACGATACAATTAGTATCATAAAATTAACAGAGTTTATGCCAAAGAAGAGCATAACGTGTATCATAAATCATGCAGATGATACCACTGATGAAATTAAACTAAATCACTCATATAATGAATCTCATATAGATTGGTTCAAGGCAGGTTCTGCTTTGAATATTCTCAAAGAAAATAATTAAAATTACGTGGGGCCGACCGGAATTGAACCGGCGATCTACGGGTCACTGCAACTCCAAACTTACATCATTTGGTATCAGAAGTTTGGTATTTTGACCTTTGGAGCCCTTAGCGGTGAACTTGTCTCACTGTCGCCCTGCCAGGCTAGGCTACGACCCCACAACATCTTAACTCTATGAGCAGAATTTTAACCTATTTTATTATAATTTGACAACAACGCTAAATCAATTAAGGACTATATGATATAATGAATATAATGAAACCTGCAAGATTACTCTTTTATGCGATACCGGGAATTATATCTTTGATTATATTATTTCCACTAATCACAAAGACAGAAATTCCATTTTCTGCAGTAAATTCATACGATACTATAGAATTTGAATTGACTAGATTTCACATTGATGCATCACCATTTGACGTGATTAATCGTGTAACTATAGAGAAGACAGAATTACTAAAGATACAAAACGATGGAAGTGTAACATATTCAGTAGTAAGTGCAGATTTACAAGAAGAGAAGAGTATTAAAATTGATTCAGACAAAATGCTGTTCTTGGCCGGATTAATTAAAGAGACAGGGTTTATTCACATACCTGAAGATAATTTTAACATCAAAGAAGATGTTGAGAAGTATATGAAAACAACACTAAAGGTGACGCTGAATCAAAAAGACATACGAATAAGTTGGCCAGATCAAGAGGCAACAGATGAATTTATTCCACCTATAATTACCATGGTAGAGGCAGAATTGCAGGGTATAATTGATGAGATATAATATTATAATAAATCCTATCGAATTCCATTCATTGCAATATACATCACATCATTATACTCTAAATATCATATTAGAATAAATAACAATACAGCACAGAGGATTCATGATCTCATTATCTGGAGAAATTGAGAATGTTCACGGAGTAATAAGAGAGAGAGAAAACACACATCAAATAACACGTGGTACATCTACATTGAAGAGAGGTTTTGCACATATGCTCAAGAATGGAGTGGTTATGGATGTGACCACAGTAGAGCAGGCAAAGATTGCAGAGAGAGCCGGAGTTGTTGCAGTAATGGTGTTAGATAAACTCCCATCAGATGTTAGAAAAATAGGCGGTGTTGCACGAACAGCAAGTATAGATGTTATACGTGAAATTATGGATTCGGTAACTATTCCAGTTATGGCAAAGTGTAGAATAGGTCACACCTATGAGGCCAAAGTACTAGATGCAACAGGAGTAGACATGATTGATGAGTCTGAAGTATTAACACCGGCAGATCAGGCCCATCATATTTGGAAATGGGATTTTACCACACCATTTGTAAATGGAGCCAGATCACTTGGAGAGGCACTGCGCAGAATAGAAGAAGGAGCTGCAATGATCAGAACAAAAGGAGAGCCGGGGACAGGAGATGTGGCAGAAGCAATACTTCACATAAATTTGGTAAACTCTCAATTAAGACAGATAAAATCAATATATGATTCGGGGGACAATCAGGGATTAATTAAATTAGCAAGGGAGTTAAAAGTATCATACGAGCTAGTATCTGAAACTGCTCAACTTGGACGATTACCTGTAGTAAATTTTGCAGCAGGTGGTATTGCGACCCCTGCAGATGCAGCACATCTAATGTCACTAGGTTGTGATGGAATATTTGTAGGATCTGGTATATTCAAAGCAGAAGACGCACAGGAGCGAGCTAATGCCATAGTATTGGCAACTACATTTTGGATGTATCCGGACAAGGTACTAGAGGCACAAGTTATGGTCAATGAGAAAAAATCCATACTGGGCGAATCTGCAGACAGTTTACAATTCAAAATGCAAGAACGAGGGGATTTACATGACTAGTCTGAATATCGGTGTTATCGGAATACAGGGAGATGTATATGAAAATGTGATTGCAACAAAGATGGCACTAGATAATATGAAACAACAAGGAGATGCATATGCAGTATTTGACAAAGAAGGGGTATCAAATTTAGATGGTATAATTATTCCAGGTGGTGAAAGTACTACTATAGGAAAATTATCAGAGAGAGATGGTATGTTGGAAGAGATTAAATCAAAAATTGAGTCAAAGACACCTACATTTGGAATTTGTGCAGGATTGGTATTACTTGGCAAACAAGTATACAATCATACTGTAGGTGATACAAAACAAACATTATTTGGAAATCTAGACGTAGATATTGAGAGAAATGCATTTGGAAGACAACAAAATTCATTTGAAACAGAGATTGAGATGAATGATATTCAAATTGAGAAATTTAATGCTGTTTTTATTCGTGCTCCCGTTGTATCAAAATTAGGATCTAAAACTAGCATCATATCAAAATGGAACGATAAAATAATTGCTGTGAAACAGAATCACATCATTGCTACAGCATTTCATCCAGAACTAAGTCACAGTGTAGCAATGCACGAGTATTTTATAAAAATGATACAAGAATCTTAGATTTGGAGATTATGCATCTGAATAAGATCAGTTGCAAATATGTGTAATGTATCAGGAATTACACACTGAATAGACTCTTTCAAAGAGACGTTTTGTGATTTTTTTGTATTCCAAACTTTCGAGTTGAATTCGACTAGATGTTTGGTGTATCGTTTCATATCATCTGAATCGAAAACAGTAGGATGTAATTGTTTATGAATACTAGTTTTAGAATAGAGCTTTTGCCACAGATACTCTGTTATGAATGGAGTTAGAGGAGCTAGTAATTTCAAAATTGTTTTCAATACTAGATGTAATGTAGATATTGCAGAATCACGTTGAGATGATTCAAAATTATCACCATATGCCCTAGCCTTTACCATTTCAATATAGTGCGCAGCAAAGATATTGCGTGTAAATTCACGTATGGCAACTGCAGGTATGAAAAAGTTATACTCAGAATAACCTTTTTGACACTCAGAGATTAGAGAATTTAGTTCAGAGATGATCCATTTGTCACTTGGTTCCAATTTTGTAGAATCTACCTGTGGAAACGCAGAGATTAATCGTGCAACATTCCAAAGTTTACTGAGGAACTTTTTTGAAGAATCCATTTTTTGTTCAGAGCATCTAAAATCATACCCATGAGTCACCTCACTTGCACTCCAAAATCTAAAAGTATCAGCTCCAATACGCTCAATTACTGGTAGCGGATCGAGAACATTGCCTTTACTCTTACTCATTTTTAATCCACGCTCATCAAGACCATATCCCATTATCCACGCCGATGACCACGGTGTGTTATTAGTAATATGATTACAACGCAAGAGGGTATAGTAAAGCCAGGTCCGTACAATATCTTTAGCCTGTGGTCGTATGGATGCAGGATATGTTTTTTTAAAAAATTCCTCATCACGCCCAAATTTAGATATGAATAAGGGGGATACTGAGGAGTCCATCCAGGTATCAAGGGTACGGGTCTCCCCCTCAAACTCTACACCATCACACTCAGAGCATTTTTCTGCAGGACATTTATCAAGCCAAGGTCTATAATATTTTCCAGGTTTTGGTACAAAAGGATGTGAACATTTTTTACAATACCAAACAGGAATTTCTGTTGCATAATATCGGCGACGTGAAATTGGCCAATCAATAGATATAGAATCAAACCAGTTTTGTAAAATTATGCGATGCATGGGGGGATAAAATGAAATGGTATCACTAGATTTACGCAGATCATCTATAGAGTCTTGTTGTTTAAGATAATACTCTTCCATAGGAATTATTTCAATTGGGTTTTTACTTCTCTCAGATACTGGAGTTCTATGATTAATATCTTGAATTTCTGTAAGAAAATTTGCATCTTGTAAATCTTGAATTATTTTTGCCCTAGCCTGTTTTGGTCGTAGCCCTTCATACACTCCTGCCTCTTTGGTCATTTTTCCATCAAGACCTATTGCAATAATTACAGGCAATCTCAACTCTCTGAACAATGCTACATCATTTTGATCACCAAAACTACACACCATCACAGCACCAGATCCAAAATCTTCTTTTGCAGAAGGATGAGGTATGATACTGACTTTACGATTAATGAGGGGAATAGTGATTTTTTTACCTAAAAGATGGGCATAGCGTTGATCTTTTGGATTTACAATAACTGCCTGACATGCACAAAGTAATTCAGGTCTAGTACTTGCAATTATTATATCATCTTTCGAGTCTACAAGTGAAAATCTCATGTGGACTAGTTTTGTCTGCATCTCAATATGAATAATTTCTGCATCAGCTATGGTAGTTCCAGATACCCAATCATAATTATTGGGTCTGTTTGCCAGATAGATACGATCATCATTCCACATTTGAATAAATGTAGATTGGGTAAACTTGCGATATTCTTCCGAGTCTGTTTGGTAGTAATTTTCAAAATCTCCACTTATACCTAAATTTTTCAAAATTTGAAGCATTTCAGACTCTAGATCGTCTAACGTTGTTTTGCACAAGTCAATAAACTCTTTACGATCAGTATCATGCATTCGGATATCATGTTTTTTTTCAGTGTAAAGTTCAACAGGTAAACCATTACAATCAATTCCTATCGGAAAGTAGACATTTTTACCAGACATTCTAGCAGTTCTTGCAATCATATCTATTTGTGCATAATGAGCTGCTGTGCCAACATGCCATGGACGACCTGATGGATAAGGTGGCGGGGTATCTATTACAAAATTATCACCGTCAGATTCAAATTGATAAATCCCAGAATTGTTCCACTCCTCTAGAATTGCTTTTTCAAGTTTTGGATCCCATGTTTTTGATTCAATTGTTGGGTTCAATTCACTACCTTTGAGTGATTTTAGATACAATATGAGCACCCTTGTTGTAACCCTCATAGATATACACACCCACAGATTCTACGTTTTTTGGTAAAGCAGGTGTTAATAGCTGAAGTAATTCGGAGGAGAGATTCTCTACCGTCGCCTCGCCTTCAAGCAGATAGGTTGTATTTTTAGGAATTTGAAGATCAAATTTTCCTTTAGGTCCATCAAAGCCAATTTTATAATGATCGGAATCCTCAGAGAGCAAATATTTTCTACTGATGAAAAATTTATGATCCAACATGGATATGGTAGATTTTATTATTTTCTTTGCCTCACCAAAATCCATCAGCAAACCATTATTCATTTTACCTGCAAGTTCAATCATAACTAATGATGTATGACCATGCAATATTGAACACTTGTTCACTAGAGGAAGAATATGTGCATAATCAAATGCAAATGACGGATCTTCAAGAAAAATAGAACCAATATCAGCATCTTCCTGATGTGTAACAATTTCATTCATCTCGTTGAGATGAGCAGTACGACTCGGAGATCCTATAGCCATTATATTAATATCAGATCGGTTTTTCCGAATTTTCTGATATTTTATCAGATCTTGTTCAGAATCAATCACTTCGATGTAACCGGATTTCGTTTTAAAATCTACAAGAACGGTTTTCCCAAGCACATCTAATTTTACGTCATATTCATAACTCTGATTGGTAAATGACAATAATTTTGCAATAGATAGTTCTGTACGACTTTTAAGATGATTACCTTTTCCATCTATATACTTGTAATCAGAATCCAATATTGAGGGAGTATTAGACAACTAGAATATTTGGCTTGATTTGTATATAAATTTAGGATGAAACAAGCGAATCTAAAATTTTTGCAAGATTAATATCATTCATTGTAACTCCTCCCACATCATGAGTTACAAGATTCACTATTACTTTATTATAAACATTAGACCATTCGGGATGATGATTCATAGTATCTATGTGTGGAACAGCATCACTCATAAATTTAAAGGCGGCTGTAAAATCTACAAATTCAAATTCTTTGTGTAATTTTCCATCAATAATTGACCAACTATTCAGTTCAGTAAGATAATCATCAACTTCTTGAATTGTTAATTTTTGTGTCATGATTAATGATTATTTCCATTGCTCAAGTATAGATAAAGATACAACATTAGTAATGGTCATGCCTTTTCTATTAATATAACGACGCATTTCATCACAGTATTTATTTACACTTTGATGACCGCGTGTACTGGAGACTTCTAGCATCAAAAGATTATCGGCATAAGGAAAATTGAATTTCAAAGGTTCAGAACAAAATGTACTCATAAATCCTAGACTTGCATTACTAATATGATCACGTTTAATTATTGTCTGAGCGATTTGGTTCAAGTCATCGTTAGACTCATTATATTCTAAATAATATACAGTAACAAAATTCATTGTACCGTCAACATTCCGTTCAAACAAGTTATCGTCAATATTAAATATAAAAGAAGTATCACTCTGAATGTGTTGCTTCATTAGTTCAAGTGTTTTGTTGTAATCATAAAACTTTGCAAGAAGATAATGATTTGAGAGGTTTGGATAATAAGAGTGAATTTCTTTTGGAAATGTGGCAGTGGCAAAATAGATATTTTTCATATTTGGCAAGTTTAGCCAAGAGTTTTTGAGATTTACCGAGTTGTGATCGTGTAGGTATGGAGTACAGAGATAACCCCCGGTCATAGATTGTAAAATAGACACAAAAGCAACTTTACAAAATCAATATTTAACTTTTTTAACCAATTAAACAAGAAATGACATCAATTATACACGAAACACGCTAGTAGATGTGAATTATGATTATACCCAAATTATACACCACAGACATTTGTGGTGTTAATTTAAATCGTGATTATCTCAATCAGTTTTGATGGGCTGATAGTTCAGACTGGTAGAATACTCGCCTTGCACGCGAGGGGTCAGGGGTTCAAATCCCCTTCAGTCCATTATAATCTAGTTTGGATTATATTTGAATGACACTGCAATGGGGTAATGTCATTTCCTCAAAAACGACTTCGAAGATTAAGAAGTAGTAAAGCAATGCGTAGACTAGTTCAAGAGACTAGACTCTCTACAAATGATTTGGTATGTCCCATATTTGTTCAGGAAGACATACAAGATAAAATCCCAATTGATTCCATGCCAGAATTATACAGACTACCATTAAATCAACTTGCAGAAGAGATTAAAGAAATTATTTCTCTAAAGATACCAGCAGTGATGGTGTTTGGAATACCAAGTAAAAAAGATAACGATGGTACATCTGCATTTGCAAAAGACGGCATAGTACAAAGAGCAATAACAGAGATTAGAAAAGCAGCTGGAGATAAATTAATTATAATGGCAGATGTATGTCTATGTCAATATACAACATCAGGACATTGTGGTATAATTAATAATGAAATGATTGATAACGACACTAGCATAAAGACACTAGGAAAGATTGCAACAAGNTTCACTCAGGCCGGAGCAGACATAGTATCGCCATCAGCTATGATGGATGGACAAGTTGGAATAATAAGAGAACAGTTGGACAATAACGGACTCTTTCAAGTGGGAATCATGCCACATTCAGCAAAACATCAGTCTTCATTTTATTCCCCATTCAGAGATGCTGCAGAATGTGCACCGAAGAGTGGCGATAGAAAGACCTACCAAGTCCCATTTACGAATCAACGAGAGGCATTAGCAGAGGTACAGCAAGATGTGGAAGAGGGTGCAGATATTGTCATGATTAAACCGGCACTGGCATATTTGGATTTGATATCAAAATCTAGAGAAATGTTCAATATTCCAATAGCAGCATATAGTGTGTCTGGCGAATACGCACTAGTAAAGGCAGCAGCACAGAAGAATTGGATCAATCAAAAAGATATAACATTAGAGATACTGTATGGAATAAAAAGAGCAGGAGCAGATATAATTATTACATATTTTGCAAAAACCGCGGCCAAATACATTAATGAATCATGAGAGACGAAAGCAGATTTGAGATAGAAAGAGCATTTGATCTACTACCTCACGTTATTGGAGCGAGTTGGACAGTTGCATGGTATCGATTTAATAAAATTAAAAACCCAAGTGTGATCGAATTTCGAGAAAAAACTATTGAATATTTTGAAATGTTGGAACCAGTTTTTAATTCATACAAGGGCATGAAGAATTTTGACGATTTGAACGATTACATAATTAAAAGAAGAGAAAAAACTATTGTAGATATACGAAATGGGGATAACATAGAAATTGAAAAACGTTACGACAGATACATAGATTATGGGTAATTAGAATCTCCATAATCGTGGTCTAACAAATTTTAATTTATGATCTTGAATTAAAGTAATCCAATTTATACATAAAAAGAAGATTACAACACATATTCCAAGTATATCTATCACTATAATTCCTAAAATTCTATCTTCAAATAATTGTATAAACGGTACCAGTACTATATTACTAACACTTATCAGAATATAATAAGAAATTAATCTACCACACCAAAATCCAAAATATATGCTAGGGCCTTTAGCTTTCATAATTCCATATGCCACAAATAACATATTACTTGGCAGCGGTGTTGCTGCAAATAGAAAAGATACAATAGCATATCCAAAACGTTTCTTTTCAAAATATTTACCAATGGCATCAATGCTAAGTTTATGATCACTGCCAGCTAGTTTACGCAGGTGTACACTCAGCTCTTTTAATGCAAATCTACCTATTGTAGCTCCTGTAGCTCCGACAAGAGACAAAACAATTGGACTGAGGGTAGGATCCAACACATAGAATGATGCCAAGACTATCCAGGTTGGAGGCACTAGGAGTGGGGCAGCATTCAATAAAATTAAAAGGAAAAAAATTCCGGCGTAAGATAAATCACCAATCAAATCTATAATATCTATCATTAGTAAATTCTATATGATTAATGGTATATTTATCACAAGTGGAGATACAATAAGGACATTACAGATAAGGCTTTTTAGAGATTATTCTAGTACAAATCTATATGTCGAGTAAAGATTTCATTGTTACGCCATGGCACGTTGAAGGAGATATTGATTATACCAAATTAATAAAGAGATTTGGCACTGAAAAAATTTCAAAACAACTGCTAGCTAGAATAAAAAAAATTGCAAGGGAGGATCATTTTATGCTAAGACGAGGAATATTTTTTTCACACAGAGATATGACTCTGCTACTAGACGAATATGAAGCTGGAAAGAAATTTTTCATGTACACCGGAAGAGGACCGTCTGGAAATACGCATATCGGACATTTGATTCCATGGGTTTTTGCAAAATGGTTGCAAGATAAATTTGATGTAAATATGTATTTTCAAATAACAGACGACGAAAAATTCTACTCCAAGCAAAATCTAACACTAGAGCAGACAAATAAATTTGCATATGAAAATGCACTTGATTTTATTGCACTAGGATTTGATCCTAAAAAAACAAAAATTATAATCAATACTGAAAATATACAATTATTATATCCGATTGCCGCCAAAGTTGCAAAGAAATTAAATTTTTCAAACACAAAAGCAGTATTTGGATTTACCAACGAGACCAACATAGGTATGATATTCTATACAGCACTGCAATCTGCGCCATGTTTTTTGGAACCAGAAAAACGNTGTATCATTCCTCTAGGCGTAGATCAAAATCCACACTTTAGACTAACAAGGGATATTCCGCCAAAAATCAATATGCACAAACCTGCATTGATTCATAATATTATGATACCATCACTACAAGGACCAAATGGAAAAATGTCTGCATCAAGTGCGAATAGTACTATTTACACGACAGATTTACCTAGTGTAGTTGAGAAAAAGATAAACAAGTATGCATTCTCAGGGGGACAACCAAATGTAGAGTTGCACAGAAAAATTGGCGGTAATCCAGAGATCGATGTTTCATATCAGTATTTGAGACTCTTTTTTGAACCAGATGATACTAAATTGGCCAAGATTCACGATGAATATAAAACTGGAAAGATGCTAACCGGAGAAATTAAGGCAATACTGATAGATAAAATGAACAAGTATCTAGAAATTCATAGAGAAAAACGTGAAAAGGCAAGAGACATCATAGACAAATTTGTTATGAGATAGTAATGATTCGAATATTATGTCAGGACAAATATGAAACGCAAAAACTATTTGGCTTGATTAACACTGTGGACAAAGACGAATCATTATTAGTACAAGTTTTGGATGTTTTTGATGATGAGGTAATATTACAAATAAAAGATGAATCAGCCCATAGTGTATTATTTAAAAATAAAACTGAAGCAGAACGTTTTGTAGATTTTATTCAATCAATAACTGAGAAAGAACATAAAATAACAAATGTTGAAATCATACAAGATGTAATTGAGATAACAAAACAATAATCAAACTAGGGATTTGTCATGTTCTATTTGGATTAATTCCAACACTTTGATAAAATAGAGACGTGTTGAATATGGCATGTCATCAAAATTATCATTTACAACAGTAGCAAAATACTTTAGAGATCTTTTGGATAAATCTAGATTAAATTTTTGAGGTAGTATTGGATCTTGTACAAATCCAATTTTATTTTGCAACCACGGAGGGGCAATTTCTTGAGTCTCTTTAATGATTTTTTCATACCAGAAAGAAAGGTTTTCAGGTTGAAGTCCATCTTGTAGGTGTTCAACATTAGATTCTAGACGTTTTAGTGTATTGTTGAGAATTTCCACATTTATGATAAATAAATATTGTTTTTATCAAGGAAGATCAAAAAGAGATAATCTACTTGTCAATATGCATCATATAATTATAAAATATGACCAGATTCATCAATCTCTAAATCATGTATACGGGAAGTAGAGATTCGTTTACCATCATCGGCAAGAACCATTGGAACTGTGATAATCTCTACTTTGGACAATCCCCGTTGTTGGCGTAAATTATTAAGTTGATCACCTACAGAGCGAGTCTCGCCACTTACGATTAGTGCTTGTACATCACCGTTCAATACAGTTGGACCAAATGTATCTTTCAGCATGGATATATCATATGAAATGTCAGACCAGGTCTCTGTGATGATATCAACTAGATTGTCATATCGTTTTTCATATAATTTTGGGCTTTTCCCATTTTGTTGTGCCATTTGATCCCCAACTAGACCAATAATCACATGAGTTGATATCTCAAACGCTTTTTTTAACAACTCCATATGACCTTTATGAATAATATCAAAGGTACCGCCAAGTGCAACATTTGTATATTTTTTCACAAATAGATGTTGTACAATTATACATAAATTACTATTGTCTATTCAATTAAAACCAAAGATACAGAAATGGCAGAGTATATAGGAATATTGTTATCGTCCCATACATACACCTCAATATAGTAGAGATCAGGTGCTCGTGGAGTCCATATTGCAGATGCGATAATTTCATCACCATATATGGTTCCATTAGACTGACCAACATGCTCGACAAAAGGATTCTCACCAGATCTCTTCACTTGGATAAAATAATTATATTTTATTTCATGATTTTCACTCTCCAAGGGTGTCAGAGTATTTTGAACTATAATCGATTCATTGATTTTACCCAAAATCAAGATATTTTCTTCCAAGTCGTATAGTAGAGTAGAGCCGACTAGGACAGTGTCAGCCATAGCAGCTGGATGTATAGCATTTGAGCGAATTGTATATGAATTATACTCAAAAGACTCTGCAACTAAACTAAACTCAGATACTGATGAATCATATTCAGAATAAATTTCAAAAGCATTATTTGTGTTCGGTTCGATGGCATCAAGGGATATAGTTTCTACATTAATTACTATTCCAGATTTATCAAAACTTGTAAGATGTATTTTGACATTTGTGGTAATTACATCACCAGAATTACTAATTATACCTTTGAATGCAGAATTAAAATCAGTAAACTGGTCTACAAGAGTTAATGTTAACATCTGTGGTTTAGTTACAACAGCTCCAAATCCTAGGATAGTAGATTGTGTTGATTGAATTTGTTTCAGATTTGATTGTATTATATATGGAGATTTGGAATTTGAGGGTATTACATCAAGTACAGTATCTACAACAACAGATTCTATTGGGCCCACAGAGTTGTCATACAAATCAAATTTAATTTTTACATTAGTGATTGGGATATTCTTTTTATTCTCCACTTCACCAACTAGGGATATTGTACCATTAGGATTTATTTTCATAAAAGGCTCAGATACTACTACGCCTAGATCAAAATTAGTTTGATATGAAGGGAGAATCAATAATGGAGCAAGTAATAGTCCAAATAGAACATATGATAATTTAATCATAGAATAGATATGTAAGTGAGGTTAATCAAAATGAAAATAATAAAAACTAAACAAATTAGCTAGTAGTTTTTACTCTAATAGATACTTGTGAATGTGATTATTTTTTCTTAATCGCAGTTATTGCAATCCAGTAAACTAAACCAGGAGTTAAACCGACCATCAAAGGTATCCATACTGCTATAGATTCTGTGCCTGCCATAAATTTATTCTTAAAGCTGATGTATTTAATTCTATCTGAATAATTATCCATAGAATGATGTCATAATACTACCCACAACATACCAATATACATAGAATAATAAGATTATGGAAATTATATAATTAGAATCGAAAATATGAAAAAAACTAGATTATAAAGCGATTTGAAAATATTCAAAAGAATGACAAATATTAGAGAAATGTGACATGTGAATAAATTTCGAAATATATCATGACAACTAATTATTTAGTTGTAAAAGTACTAGATTGTATTTTTTGATTAAATAGTTTACAAATTAGATTAACTAAATCACTGTCATTATTTTCAGACGCATCCCTTAGATGACCAACTGGAGCTGACATTATTCCTTCAGAAATAGATTCTGACATTTTTTCTAAAATTTTTATTTTGTTAGGATCATCTTCTCCCAAAGATTTTAAAGCTTTACTTAATTCACGCACGCGTATATCATCGAGCTTTTTGAAAAAGTCGTGAATGGTAGGTTCCATATCATTTCTACGTAGTGCAGACTCGATATCTGTTGTTTGTTGCAAAATTAGTTCATTTGCAAGTTTTGTTTTTTGAGTTTTATGTTTTGCATTTTTATTTACCATCTCAGATATTTGATTTAAATTCATTAATCTCACTCCATTCAAAGTAGCAACTTTTTCATCTACAGTTCTAGGATTTGAGAGATCCATTATCATTATACTGTCTTTTTCATTCATGATTTTGACTATTCGCTCATAAGTGACTAAGAAATATGGAGCAGAGGTCGCTACAAATAACACATCATATTTTTTAAATTGTGTTAAAATTTGTTCAAACGGTACTGCAGTACCACCAATAGCAGTACAAAACATTTCAGCTCTTGGCAATGTTCGACTAGTAACATCAAACTCATAATTTCGCTTCAAGAAAGATTTGGCCACAAGGGTAGAGACCTCACCGGTTCCAATGAGTAGGATTTTTTTCGATTTCATATCTGTAATATTATCTTCAACTAATTTAACAGCCATAGAACCTACAGACATACCACCCTGATTCAATTGAGTTTGATTACGTATTGCGGTCCCAGATTTAATTGCTTTATCAAACAAGAGATTAAGTTTATGTCCAGATGTTTTAGAGTCACGTGCAATAGTGATAGAGTCTTTAATTTGACCTAAAATTTGTTCTTCACCAATTACCATAGAATCAAGACCGGTCACTAAACTTAGCAGATGATAACACGCCTCGGAATCATAAGATATGTTCATGTTTTCCTCAAAATCTTTTGATGACATGTCTGTCAATGATGCCCATGTATTAACAAGAGATGTGACATCAATATTATTTCCAGTTCCAAACAATTCAACCCTATTACATGTCTGAACAATTACACATTCAGATAATCCTGCATTTTCTTGGAATTGTTTACTTGCATTAATGACATTATGAAATGTAAATTGTTCTAAAATGTGAATATGTGAATCTTTAAATGTTATTCGTGCATTAATTATTGTCATTTCCAATCACCAAGTAAACGCCTCATACGTTCCTGTGCCCCAGATAAATTATGTTTTACTAATAGTTGTTTTATTTCAGAATCATTCATTATTGTATATAGAAATTTTTTACGATCTTGTTGTTTATTGATAATATTTTTGGCCGCACGACGTGATATATCTTGAAGGTGAATCATATCTATATCTTCAGATGTGACAACCTCATTGAATATCTTTTGTGCTCGCATACGAATATCTCTAGCGACAGTNGGACTTTTCCCACCAGTAGAGACTGCGATTTGGACTGTATTGTGTAAATTAATCACAGAGGGGTGTGAAAAATCACTAATATTGGGATCGTCAGACGCATATCCATAACAATTCATTCGTTTTGCATGAGATACTATTTTCTTATTTAGTTCTTTATCATTTGTTGTCGCCATTATCAATATTGGATCATACTTGTCAAGAAATGTTACATTCTCTAAGCGATGTTGTTCAAATTTTATAGAACCATCATCAATTAATTTTTGAATGTGTTCGGTCTTGGTTGCAGATATAACTAAAATGGAACAATTTTGAGTGAGCAGAGTGTTGATTTTCCCAAGTCCCTCTGCACCAGAACCCACAATAATTACTAGACGATTTTTAAGGTGTAGATTTACAATTATGATTTCTTGATGACTCTTTTCTATTTATACATCATTTCATTATACATGTACACAAGAGTGCTGTGAAGGTATCGAGGGATCGTGTAAAATTTAGATATAGGAACATATGTTAATATTAATATGTTAAACTTTATACCCATATTTTTTCAACAAAAACGTATACTCCTATGAGGTTATTCGAATATAGTCTATTCCTGTATCTTCACTACTACTTTGTAAAGTTTTGATTTTTATCTCAAAGTTATCATCTAGATATCTTGAGATGTTTATAGATTCAGATTCCCAGACATCTGTATTCTGACTGTTATCTGCACCCCACTTTGCAATTTCAGTCCAACTTCCATTATACACCTCAATGGATAGGTATTCACCTCTATCCAATGAACTATCCACAAATTGTGACACCTCTAGAGTTGCAGATGAAAGAGAGGACAAGTCAATGGTCTCGCTAGTTAGGATGCATTTAATATCAGAGTTGTTTGCAGCAATAAAGCTAGTTTCACCTTTTGGTAAATCCTCACCCCAGGAAGAGACAACACTCCATCAATCATAACCGGATTTTGACCAATTGTCTAGATCATCAAAGTTGTCCTCAAATGATAAAGATGTTGGGGGTCTTATACAAAAGATACACATCTGCCCCGGTAGTATCATTTGGATTATCATTTACAATATTTTCAATATAATAGAGTCCAGACTCGAAAGTTCTTGTGCAAGCATCATTTCCATTTACAAAATGAAGAGTAGTAAAACTACCATTACTAGAGGGGTTTTCTATCTACTGCACACACCATTAAACCATAAACTCTTGTTTCTCTGTCAGGATCATAAGGTGAATTGGTATTAGTTATTTTTCCATGTAAAGTAAAAAGTGAAGAGGTGGATGCATAGGCCTTTGGTAGTATTGAATCCAAGAAAGATTGTTTTTCTAGATTTGAATCTTCAGTAGATGTTGAATTTGCAAGGAGTTCTTTGAGTCTAACAAGTATATCATGTATCACATCATCATCATCATATCCCATTTGTTCTATATCTTCACTAATTCGTTCTATTTCTTCTCTAATTTGATCATCTGTTATTATCACAACTACATTAGAGTTATCTACCACTTCATTTGGATCTTCATCACGTGTAAAATGATTAGGATAACTACCTTGTGGAGGGGGATTTTGTCTTTGTGGAGGATATAATCTGTCAAAATCTTCTTTGAGTAGTGTTTCTTCTGCACCAATAACTAATCGAATTGCAGTAGAACCAGTTAGACCGCCGCCAAAGATTACAGCTTCGCCTTCTTCTACAGCTCTTATAGTCCAATTCATGGTTAATATTTCATTTGGATATAGATCATGTGGCATTGGTCCTTTGATAAAAAATCCACCATGATCAAATGATTGAATATTTGATGGGGGATTTAGAACTTCAAAGTTTCCACTTAAAGACATACCAGTAACAAAAGATGCTGGAGCAGGTGATCTTGAAGTATTATTAACAACTAAGACAACTTCAGCTGTTTCCCCTAATGTGGGGAGATTAGAGAGTGTGAGAGTTAAAACACGTGACCATCCCTCATCAATTGAAGATGATGAAGTGATGGGTTCATTGTTAGATGTAACTGGAATACCTTCTGTCTCCACTCTATCAGAGACAGAAATGGATTCTTCTAAAGCGATAACTGCAGTTACAGTGATTATAGCTAGTGCAATTATTGCAATGAATATTGGTTTATTTTTCAACAACATCATAATATGAAATTACTTTGTTATAAACAGAATCCAAAATATTTATAGTGAATAAACTCATCCCAATATTTATTTTTTTAAATTTAATTATTTTTTAAACTAATTATAAAATATTAATTAAAATACTATGACCAATAATCAGGTTTTATAAGGATACTATTTACATTTAGTATATACAGATATTATAAAATCATCAACATGTTAACCCGTTTCTAAACCAGCTCTAGAACCACTAACACCAATATTCTGTTTATAATTATTAAATTTATCATTACCACAATAAAAACAATTGGTAGATGGATTAATGTTTGACAATTTATCCAAAATCTCAACATTTTCTCTGAATAGTAATTGCAGTAACAAACTCATAGGTTCATTAATTGATTTTATTTTCTCTAAATTTATAATCAAGTGAAAAATTAATTTATAATCAACATGTTTTTCTTCTTTCATCTCTTTTAATTTTGTAATATAATTTCAGAGTATATTGTTGAAGATAAGAAACTCCATTTGAAACAAAAAAATGCACTAGGCGCATCTTAACAATATATAGAAAGAGATACCGAGGAAGACTTTACAAACGACTTGACGAATCTATTACTCCTCACCTCATAAACAGATTAGACGAATTGGAAGAATTTTCAAAAACTGTAAGATATGTAGAGATGGATTTAAAGATGGTAAAAAAAATTGTGTGTGGTAGAATTGACACTTGTGTGGACAAGACTCAAATCTGATATATTAATCATTTTTGAACGCCAAGAAAATAAAAAACGTTTCAAAATCTGCGTTGATTAAAAAAGGAATTAGGCAACATAGGCTAATGATGTGAATTCATAGATTTTGAAATTCATGGTTCAAAATTCCACCACTCTAACTGAACACCCTTGTGAAACCATACGAGTTTTGAAGAGTAATCTATGATGATACATAATTGTCCCTCGATAATTTCAGAACCTACACAAGCTACATTTTTAATCTCACAGTTATTGTATATGCATATTGCCTAATCTAGACACACTCGATAGACAGATTCTAGATACGATTCAAAAAGAATTTCCACTCTCAAGTAGACCATATCACGATATTGCTAAAACGTTTGAAGTGTCTGCAGAAGAGATTATGAAGAAAATTACACATCTAAAAGAGATTGGTGTGATAAGACAACTCAGTGCAATATTTGATACACGAAAACTTGGATATACTAGTTCACTTGTAGCAATGAAAGTAGAATCAGATAAAATTGAGGAGATTGCGAAAATTATCAATAAACATCCAGGTGTGAGTCATAATTATGAAAGAATACATGAATTTAACTTGTGGTTTACACTTGCAGTCCCACCTGGTGTAGAATTGAAATTAGAGGTAGATAATTTAAGTAAAATAGATGGGGTGATTTCAATACGAATGCTACCTACGATAAAGATGTTCAAAATTGGAGTAAAATTAGACATGGTAGACAAACAAAAGATTGAACCAACAGAACAAAAACAGGAATTTAATAATTCAGCGTTTGATCCAACAGAGAAAGAGAAAGAATTTGTGAGGGAATTACAAAAAGATCTCAAAGTAGTAGAGAGACCATTTGCGTCTGCTGTAAACGCATTAAATATGACAGAAAATGAAATATTTGCAAAATTAAAAGAATATCAGAGAGCAGGAGTAATGAGAAGATATGCTGCAATACTACGACACAGAGATATTGGATTTGTAGCAAATGGTATGATTGTATGGAAAGTACCAGAGGATAAAATTGATATGGTGGGGGAGATATTAGGTTCTTTCTCGCAGGTAAGTCATTGTTATCAGAGACCTGTATACTCGGACTGGAAGTATAATGTTTTCTCGATGATACACTGTAAAACACAGGACGAGGCCAAACAAGTGGCAAAAGAGATTCAGAAATTCGTAAATGTAGAAGAGTATACCATATTATTTAGTGCCAGAGAGTTTAAAAAAACACGTGTAGAATACTTTGTAGATACACCAAAAATCACTACGTAATTGAAGATTTCAATTCATAGGTGGGCCAAGAATTGAATAATGTGTCAATTTCAGACATATCAGAGGAATTTATATAATTTCCATCAGACATGGCAACAAATTGTTCAATTTCCTCTACACTAATTACTGTGGGAAAGACTGAGGCAATACCTGTTTTGGATAAAATGAATTTAATTGCAAGTTCTGTAATTGTCAAATCATTATTATCAGCAATCGTACGTAATTGTTCTACTTTGAGAAGAGAAGATTTTATCCATTCGCCCTTGCGTACAGAACGATGATCTTTTTCATCAATTTTTGTCTCGGCAGTTACCTTACCAGTAAGTATTCCAGATGCATCCGGTACACGTACCAAGATTCCAACATTATTTTCTGCACCCCTACTCAGCAATTGATTACCAGGGTTTTGCTCTAAAATGTTATAGACAGTCTGTACCGCACTAATCACACTACGTGACATTGACTCTAGACCTTCCTGTAACCACCCTATGGCAGGACCTAACGCAATCTGACATGTCCTTACACGGTTCTGCTCAATCAAATCTTCAAGCGTATTAAATATAGAATCATCACGAATGTGTCCAATCTTTGGATTGTGAAGACCATACACATCCACATAATCTGTCTGTAGTCTCTCCAGACTAGAATTCAAAGCATTTTTTGTAAAATCAGTGTTAAATTTTTGTGGTAGTTCGGTATGACCGACTTGGGTAACATTGGAAAAATCATAGCCATACTTTGTAGATAGTACCATGTCACCTCTCATACCGGAAAGAGCATTCCCTAACAGTGTCTCACTTTTACCGCGTCCATACATATCTGCTGTCTCAAAAAAATTAATCCCCAAATCACATGCACGTTTAATCATATGATTAGATTCATCTTCAGAGATTTTTTTACCCCACCAATCAAGTGCAATACTCCAAGCTCCAAAACCAATTTCAGAGACTTTGATGTTAGATTTTCCTAATTTGTTGTACTTCATGGTATCAAACTGACAAACTTGGTATATAATTCATTAAAAGAATCATCATTTATTATAGGAATTTGGTCATCAAAATGATTTTCAATATTTATCCATGAACGGCATCCCTTGTATTCAGGCAAATATGGAATTATTACTGGAGTTATACGATACACACGCAGCAATAAAACTTTGAACAGATTCTCAGGTTTCCATTTGGCTCTCATATTTACAAATTCATCACTCCATATATGAAAATCAGAAAATGCAAGAGCCTGAACTTGTGTTATGTCAGCGTGGGATACTACTTTGGCACATAATGTAATAGAGATTTTACCTTCGTTCGGATTAGTAGTGTCCAAATAGTGACTGAATTGTGGTTTCACAAAAGTCGATTGTTGATGCTCAAATGTAGGAAATAATAAAAATTTATCAGACACTATTTGAAATCCAGAAGGTGTGTCTAGCAGACCGCCTTTGCGTAATAGAATGCTTTGAGAACCATCTCCAAGAGCTCGTACAACTCCTGCCCATTCTTTTAATGATTTCATGTTGAATCAGCCCATACTTTTGATGAGTGGAATTACATCTTTAAGCACACAAGTAATCATAGGTGTGTCTACCTGTACATATTCAGACACTTTTGTTTCACGTAAATCCATGATCAAATCTTGAAATGCGACCAAGTCGTCAGTTTCAAAGGCAAGCATAAAGTCTTGATCATGTATTCCAAAAGAATAGGTAGTATTCAAAAGGATTTGAGGATATTTTTGCCCTATTTCGATATGTTCTTTCATGTATTTTTGACGTTGATCAGATGGGAGCAGATACCAAGAACGAGTCTTGATGAAAGGATAAACTATAACATACTTTAGTGATTTCTCCCCGCTCATAAATGCAGGTTTTAAATTATTTTGCGCATATTTTGAATCTCTAGATGATGACAGATAGGTACGTGAGGGGACAATGTATTTGCCAAATACTGTAAGATATAATTTTGATATAACATCTTGAATAGTTTCAACGTCTGGTGCTGAAAGCCACAACATAAAGTCACCATCATCACGTATACCAACGGTAGAGTAGGTACGAAACTGCACATTACAATTACTAAGAACATTTTGTACTTCATGTGCAGATTCCTCTTTTGCTAAATCTGCCATCCAACGCCATTTTGTATCAAGTTTAAATAGATTAAAACTAAAATAAGCAGGATTATTATTTGTCATATTGAATGATTTTATACGATCTTTAAAATTCTTACTTTAAATTGGTGATCCACTCATAGCCTTTCTGTTCTAATTCATCGGCAAGTGTAGAATCACCACTCTTAATCACAGCGCCGTCTGAAAATACATGCACATGATCTAGTTTATCAAGAAATTTCAAAATTCGTGCATAATGAGTAATTATAATTACTGTAGAATTTTTATCTGCCACATTACTGATTGATTTTGCCACTGCCTGTACAGCATCAATATCAAGCCCAGAATCGGGCTCATCTAAAATAGATATTCGTGGTTTCAATACAGCCATCTGTAATACTTCGGCACGCTTTTTCTCACCACCTGAAAATCCTTCATTCAAATAACGTTTTAAAAATTCATCGCGTAATCCAACTTGATTTAATTTCTCTTTAAGATATTTGTGAAATTCTCTAACAGTAATGAATACTTCTCTATCATCACCTTGAAGTTCTTTACTTATAGCATTATATGAAGTTCTTATAAAGTGAGAAAATCCTACGCCGGACACTTCTGTTGGATATTGAAATCCTAGAAACAATCCCTTTTTAGCTCGTTGATCTGCAGTTAATTTTAAAATACTCTGTCCATCTAGAAGAATGTCACCTTGTGTAACTATATACTTTGGATGAGCAAGTAGTGTATATGCAAGTGTGCTTTTTCCAGAACCGTTCGGACCCATTATAGCATGAATTTGGCCCGGACCAGTTTTTAGATTTACACCTTTAAGAATCTCTTTATCATTTATAGTTACATGAAGATCTTTTATTTCAAGTGTTGTCATACATGCTCTAATCTAAATTTCTATAATATAATAGAGTTGAATTTTAGCTATTCCTAATAGAATTATGCCAAAACCGGACGCAGAATAATCTTTACTTTGTTGTTGTCTAGAATTTCTTTACATCTAGTACGTATAGTAGTCTCGGTAATTTTTGCCACATCAGAGACACTACGCTGAAGCAGATGTTGGCCAAATAGGTTAGATGCTATATAAAGATAGGCAGCAGCTACTCCGTTTGGATCTTTGCCATCTACCACTCTACTATTTTCTGTCTTCTCGGCAATCTCCATAGCAAGGCGAGCAACACGGGTATTGGCCTTTGTATAATTTACAAGTTTTGATATGTACATTTTCATTGTCATTGGAGCAGTCATTGGAACAGAACTTTGCAACATTATTTCTCTATGATATCGGGAGGAGAGATTTGTGAGTCTCTTCAATTCATTATTGGTACACATTGTTTTACAAATATCACTCATACCATACACAATATTACATTGTTTACATGCCATATAGATTACAGTAGTGGATATACATATTACAACTTTATTTTTAACTTGAAGTTCATCTAATTTACGATAAATTAAAGATGCAGTTTCAGATACATTTTTTGGTAAACCAAGAAGTGTGCATGATTTATCTATTTTAGATAAAACCGCAGTGAGTCTTTTATCTTTGGATGTAGCTATTTTTGCACGATTGTCAAGTTTTTGTACAAAGTTAAATCGCTGTGCAAATTCTGAGTTTATTGGTTTACCGCTAAAATCACGTTTACTAGAATCAATAACTGTAGAGACACCAAGATCATGTTTGGTGTAGGACAAAACACCGCTAGCACGTATACTACTAATGCCACCATCCATGTCAGCGGATTTGGCATCAGAGCCGGCATATACCAATCTCTCAGTTACTATACCACAGTTTGAGCAGATAGACTCACCATTATGGATATCACTAATTATAGAAGAATTACACTCGATGCATTTTGAACTCATCGTAAATTCGCCCAATTAGTTTTTTTAATTATAGAAATAAAGTGTTTATTTGACAAGTAGAATAATTATGATTAATGATCTATTATATCCTACTGTCAAAATTACTTTATTCTCTAGTGTGATCAAATATACCAACACGTATGGAGGGTTACTTTTTCACAGATACTAGATTTGATGCAATATCTCTAATTACCTTGGACTTGGGCGATCCCTTTTCAAGAATGAGATATCCTGAGCGCACAAATGCGCGTCGTGGATACCTTACGTTATCATTAGACTCAATTATTTTAAAACCGGCAGATTCAGCTGCATTGGATAATTCTTTCAATGACGGATCATAAACAGATAGATCTTTATTAACACGTCTACCTATACGTCGTGAAAATGTTTTATTGAAATAATCCAACCAGATTACAATATGTTCATAATCTTTCATGATAAAATCATACTAAAACTGCATTAACTGTGCCATGTTGACCGGGTTTTGAGACAACTTTACATTTACCATCTTGTGTATCTAAAATAGCACCACGGGTTATAATACCACGTCGTTGATAATCATTATTTGTAGTGTTTTCTAATACTTTTAGAATTTTTGTTTTTTTAACACCATCTTTAGTTGCAAGATTTACAAAATCTGTAGATTTTAATGCAGTTTTTATATTTTTACCCCGTACAGTTCTTGTAACAGTTGCTTGTGCAGATTTTACAGTCTCTGCAGGATAACGATCAATTTCATGTTTACGTCTTGTACGTAATGGATGACGCCTCCCNCCAGTTATTTTACTAGTATGAAGATTCTCTATGGATTTTCTCATGTGTTGTTTTAAAATTACTCTAATTTATACAAATCGTGGATTATCCATTTTAATCAAATCACAGAAAACCATATTTTCATTATATCGAAGAAATGTACGATATATCATATTTTAAATAATTCCATCATATTAGGCAGTGTATGAGGATAATACTGTGTGGGTTTGGAGTCGTAGGGCAGAGCCTAGTGACTCTGCTAGATGCTAGGGCCGATGAGATGTACTCTCAGTATGGACTGAAAAACAGGTTGGTTGGAGTATTCGATTCTGGTGGTGGCACCACAGACACGATGGGTTTGAGTCTGAAAAAATTACTAGAGGATAAAAAAAGCAAGGGCACTGTATCACAGGGAAAAGAAAGTGGCACATCGCTGATTGAAAATATCAGTGCAGATGTTTTAATTGAGACTACACCTAGCAACTATAAAGATGCACAACCAGGATTATCACATATCACAACTGCTCTTAAAAAAAGAATGCATGTAATATCAGTAAATAAAGGTCCACTTGCATTAGCATTTCCATCATTGTTGGAATTGGCAGTTTACAATCACGTGTTGTTTAAATTTAGCGGAACTGTTGGTGGCGGAACACCAATCTTAGATTATGCAAAGAGTAGTTTGCAAGGTGAGAGCATAGAGTCGTTTAATGGAATACTTAATGGAACCACAAATTATATTTTATCAAATATGAGAGATGGAATGTCACCAGAAGATGCAATACAAGATGCAAGAGGAAAAGGATACATGGAGGCAGATGAAGCATTGGACTTGGACGGACTTGATGCAGCTGCTAAACTAGTAATCATGGCAAATTGGATAATGGGAACAAAGGCGACACTATCTGATGTAGATTGTACAGGAATTAGAAATGTAACACAGGTCCAAGTCGATTCTGCAAAAAAATCAAAAAAGGCGATAAAATTAATTGCATCGTGTAATGGAGGATTAAAAGTGTCGCCAAAAGAGATTGATAATGATGATCCACTGTGTGTAAATGGCACTCTTAACGCTGTGTCTTTTACGTCAAGTCATTCTGGCACCCAGACAATAATCGGTAGAGGTGCAGGGGGTACAGAGACTGCAAGTGCCATCTTGCGTGATTTAATCGATATTAAAAAAGAGATGACTCGATGAAGTCAAATTTGATAACAAAGAGTCAGTCAAATGTTATACTAGAGCAAATTAAGAGAGAGTGGAAATTAGACATTCCAAAGATCAAAAATCTCAAAGAGCATCAAATCACAGATGATTCAAAGTTGATTAGTGGTAAAGAATTCATGGCTTTAGTCATAGATGGCAGATACATACCATTTTTATCAGATAAAGGCAGTCTTGTACGATTTCCTAGTGTGACGGTAGATTCAGGGGCGATAAAGTTCATGTGTAATGGGGCAGATGTCATGAGACCTGGAATCAAAGAAAACACAGAATTTGACAAAGATGAAATTGTTTGTATAAAGGAAGAATCACATGGAAAATTTCTAGCAGTTGGATTATCTATCATATCAAGTGAGGAGATGAAAGTTATGAGTAAAGGAAGAGTATTGAGGAATATTCATCATATCTCTGATCAATATTGGGAAAGCGCAAAATCTCTAGTAAACATCTAAGCTGCTAGTGTTTGCATTTTGGAGCCCTCGGCATTTATAACAAGAGTATCAATTCCATCTCCACTAAATGAATCACGCATTGTTGCACATTTGACAGAACGAATAGCCAAATCTAGTGCATCGTCTTGTGACATATTTTCCTTAAAGGAAGGATCTAATACGCCCAAAGCCATCTCTGCGCCTGTTCCGACAGCTGCATAGTCATCGGGTAAAACGAATCCTAACGGATCAAGTGTATATATTGATGGCTTGGTCACTACACCGCCTACAATAACTTGGGTAAGTAGTGGGAAGAAACGACGTTCATACATCATGTTGGACATCATTTTAGCAATAGTATTTTGTGGAATATCACGTTGTAATTCTAATAACCGAATCTTTGCAAGAGCGGATATTTGAAGTGTTAATAATTGCATGTCTGCTACAAGTCCTGCGCATGCCGCACCTACTTTGGGGGTTATCTGAAAAGTTTTTTTTGTGGTTTTACTTACTAGAAAATTACCATAGGCAACTCGTTTCTCACTTGCAAAAACAACTCCAGAATCATAAGTGATACCAACAGCAGTAGCACCTGGCATATACATATAAGACATAATTCGTCTAATATTTTACATAATATATGAGTTATTGAAAATATATTCTAAATTTTATGATACCATCTATCAAGATTATGAATGATTAATCATATTCAAAAAAATAGAATCAAAAATTCCACACAAGTTATATTCTTAAGACAAGAAAACTTGCCTAGTAGCCCGATAGTCTAGCGGTCAAATGATACATCAGATCAAGGATTCCGCGCTCTGGATCTCACGAGTGGATACGCGGGGACGGCAGTTCGAATCTGCCTCGGGCTACCAGTTTATCTTGATGCTTGAGCAATACGTTCAAGCTCGTGTTTCTTTTTTACAGAAGGGGCATCAGGGTTATTGCTAGCGGCCATGGTCAAATGTTCTGCAAGATATTCTTCAATAGCCTTTGGATTTGAAAATGTTGCCTCTTTAACACCATCGGCAATGAACCTTAATGCAAGATCTACACGACGTAGTGGAGCAATATCTACAGATACATGGTAGGCAGTGCCACCATAAACAATTCTTGTTGTATCTTCGTTTGGTGCAGAATTTTCAACAGCTCTTACCAGTACCTCAACTGGGTTTTTACCAGTCTTTAGATAAATTATATCAAAGGCAACTTGAATTATATTAAATATAGATATTTTTTTACCTGCCATCATACCAGTGTTTTTAGCATAACGTTTACCAAAATGCATCATTTTATTGGCCAATCGTTCCACAATGTGTACATCAATTTTATTGAATCGCTTTAGTGCAGAACGTCCAAATGACATTGGATAAATGGTCTCTTTGGTACATATGACATCAGACAGACTATTATCTAGAGTTTTAATCTCACTAGTATCCCATTTTCTAAATAACAACATGGTCATCTTCGTGGTTTCTCCTTTTTACCAATTACAAGCTCATGAAGTGAAGTATCATTAACTTTGAATACCTTAAACCTAACACCAGGTATATCACCCATTGCCCCTCCTTGTGTTGCACCCATACCTTCAAGATGAACTTCGTCGTGTTCATCGATAAAGTTCATTGCTCCGTCACGAGGAAGAAACGCAGTAACAGTTTTACCATTTTTAATTAATTGTACACGGACACATTTTCTAACAGCAGAGTTTGGCTGTTTCGCCTCAATACCTACTTTTTCTAACACAATTCCACGTGCCTGAGGAGAACCGGCAAATGGATTTGATTTACAATCCAATCCGAGTCGTCTACGTTTGTATACAGAGATGGACCATCTTTGACGTTTACGTTTGGTCTTCAAAACACGACCTGCAAAGAGGCCAAGAGGTGATTTTGCCATTATTCTTCATCCTCCATAATATCTAGAGATGTATCTATTGCAATATGATTGATTCCAAAATGTCTAGCTGCCATGAGTCTGGCTTTTTTGATATGACGGCCTTCCATGCCTACTACTAGACCTTTATTTTGTGCATCTACCGTAGCTATTGCTTGCATGGAGCCATCGAGCCTTTCATTCACTACTACTTTATGTACATATTTTGAACCCAAGATATTCTTGATAAAAATTTCAGGAGATTTATTATATTCAACCAATTCAACATTTCTCTTTATAGAGTGTATTAATTTCTTTATTGTAACACCACCCTTGCCAATAGCAAGACCAAGATCTTTATTATTTACCACGAAAATGATTCTGTCACGCTCTGTGTCATCGATACAATCATAGGCAGTTATGTGAGTTATTCTTTGAAACGCCGATAACAACCCCAACTGATCAGAAGTTAATTTTATAGATTGTGTCATATGAGTAAATTACACCTTGGCTGTATAGAGTAATTATTACTCATTAGCTTCACCTAGAATAGCATGAACACTAGATTCGTTTGTAGTTAAAAGAGATACAGTAGATACATGAAATTGCAGTCCACAAAGACGTCCTAATGCAACTGACGTACCCTTGTAGTCTAAAATGGGAATTTTACTTTTTTTAACCATTTCATTTAGTTTAACTCTTATTTTCTCAGGTACAGATGTAGACACAATTACAAATTTGGATTTATCAAGAGATGATAAAACTTGTTTAGTACCGAGTATGTATTGATCTTCTTTTATAGCATCACGTAATGCTTTCTCTAACAATTTTGCCAATTATAAAATAATTTTTACGTATGATTTATATCTTTACGAGTAAATTGAATGAAATATTTTGTGTGTTATACATCTAGAGGGTTATTTTGACTTTGAAACTTGCATGTAGAGATCCACGGTTCCACTACCAATTGGAATGTTATTTCCCACGATCACATTTTCAGTAACACCTTTGAGAGTTTCTATAGATCCACCTAAAGCAGCATGAGCAATGGTAGGTACGGTAATCTCAAATGCTGCACGTGCAAGAATACTATCTTTGGTACCTGCAACGCCGTGTCTGCCGATCTGTTGCATGTAACCGCGTGAACACATTAAATCAGCTACCAACATGATATAACGAATATCTACCTCCAAACCTTGATCTGCAAGCGTGGTGTTTAATTCATAAATTAATGCATTACGTGCAGCCTCGATTCCAAGAGTTGCTCCAATTTCAGAAACATTGTTTGTACGTACATTACATCGATCTATACCTTTAACCTCTAGTAATTTTGATATGTTGGAACCAGTTGTCTGTATTACCCATTCATTATCTTTTTGTATCAAAGTTACACGTTCAATATCTTGTACTCCCTTTACAATTGTATTCAACACTTTATTTCGTAGTGCAATTACAGTCGGTACGTCAGATTCTTCAGCTATGACAAGCAACAAGACGTTATCATGTCTATCAATTTTGAATTTTTTATTAGAAGATAGAGCATTTTCAACATCTTCAGCGGTACATCCACGCTCAGATAGACGATTCTCATTCAAATCTAATTTGATATTTGTAGAATAATTTGTGTCAGCACTACTTATCAAGGAAGATACTTTGGTTTGTAAAACATTTCTAGCAACATCGATTGCATCGGTACGAGAAGTTTTGATTCTAGAGTCAAGATATATGTCCATGGTAGGGGTCACAGGCTTTTTTCTAGCATCCACTAATTCAATGAGTCGTGGTAATCCTAGAGTTACATTTCGTTCACGAATTCCTGCAAAGTGGAATGTACGTAATGTCATCTGAGTTCCAGGTTCACCAATCGACTGAGCAGTGACAATTCCAACTGCTTGTCCAGGTTCAGCTTGTGCTTTGTTGTACAAGTCTAATCCTTTTTTACATACTTTTTCGGTTCCTGATTTACTCAGTTCACCTACAAGTAGTGCATCAACAACTAATTGTTTCAATCTAGCATTAAAAGTAGCAGTATATTTTTTTGTCAATTCATTAATATCTGCAGATTTAGCTTTGGCTCCAACATCAACAATTTTTTCAGATTCTATAAGACGATTTACATTAAAGGCCTCACCATGATCACTTTTTGCGACATCAATGCCATCTTCCCCATAGAGAAATTGTACGATGTGTCCATGAGGATCACGGACAGTTTTATCATACTCTAAACGAATATGCTCTAGTGCGTTAATCAGTCTTCTTTGCATATATCCACTTTGCTGAGTACGTACAGCGGTGTCTACTAGACCTTCACGGCCTCCCATAGCGTGGAAGAAGAATTCTAGTGCAGACAGACCATCACGATAATTAGATTTTACAAATCCATGTGCGTTTGGATTATCATCATGTTCTTTAAAATATGAGAGGGCACGGTTGTTATAACCTACAAGAAGTCTCTCACCACGTCTAGATTGTTGTCCAAGGGAGCCGGCCATCTGACCAATATTCAAGGATTAGCCACGGGCACCTGTTGTTGCCATTATTCTACCGGCGTTGCTATGATCAAAATTCTTGTCAGCTGTACTTCCAGCTAAATCACGAGCTTTGGATAACTCATTGACTATATACGCCTCTAGAGTTTCATCTGGAGATAGTCCACGTGTAAGTTTTAGTGTACCTTTCTTTGCTTGTGCAATTAAATCATATATTTGATCATAAGTAGAGTCAATACCATCTAGAATCTCTTTACGTATTTTTTCAGATAATTCTAGATCAGCATAACCATAACTAAATCCATAATGAGTGATAAATTGTTTTACTATAATTAATATAGAATTTAGGAATTTTTTAGCATCAGAGTTACCATAATCTTTAGTTATACGGTGAAGTACACTTTCAGGTTCTTCAGCACCGATTGATGATTTATCAATAACTCCACTAAGAAGAATACCATTTTTAATTACTACATCTTTTTGAGGACCTTTTGTTCCTTTAGACCACTTTGATGTAATGACATAGTTAAAGTCGGATGGAAGAAATAAAGAGAATAACTGTTTACCAGTATATGCAGGATTACCTTGTTTATCAGTAGAATCAGGTTTAGGAAGTGGACCATCATAACCACCGAGCATTGCATAATTTGAAAATTCTTCTAGTCCAAGTGTAGTACCATCTTTAGTTAACAGATATGATCCAGTGATGAAATCACGCAGACCACCAATAATTGGACCACCATATCGTGGGGAAATTAATTGATCTTGTACACGCATCAAGAGTATGGCCTCTGCTCTGGCCTCTTCACTCTGTGGCACATGTAGATTCATCTCATCTCCATCAAAATCTGCATTATAAGGAGGACAGACTGATGGATGGAGTCTGAATGTCTTACCAGGCAATACATGTACATAATGAGCCATGATTGACATTTGGTGAAGAGAGGGTTGTCGGTTAAACATTACAATGTCACCATTGTTCAAATGACGCTCTACAAGGTAACCAATATCAAGTGTATCTGCAATTACAGAACGATCTTCTACAAAATCAAGACGAATTTTTACTCCGTCTGGACGCACGATATAGTTTACTCCGGGAAATATAGCAGGGCCGTTAACTACTAGTTGTTTCATTCTTTCAATATTCCATTCAGTAACAACCTCAGGAATAGTAAGTTTCATGGCTACAATTTTTGGCACACCCACTTCCGAGAGATTTAGATTTGGATCAGGAGAAATTACAGTTCTACTGGAGAAATCTACACGTTTTCCAGACAATGAACCACGAAAGCGTCCCTCTTTGCCTTTGAGTCTTTGAGTTAGTGTTTTCAGTGGTCTACCAGAACGATGATGAGCTTGAGGGATTCCAGACACTTCATTATCAAAGTAAGTTGTTATATGATATTGTAAAAGATCTACTAGATCCTGTACAATTAGTGGTGGAGTTCCTGCCTCTTTACTCTCCTTGAGTCTTTGATTAACACGAATGATATCTACCATCTTGTGTGTTAAATCATCTTCAGAACGAATACCAGTTTCCAATACAATTGATGGGCGCACTGTAACTGGTGGAACAGGTAAAGTTTGTAGGATAAACCATTCTGGGCGTGCAGTTGTAGGATCATATCCCAATAATTTTAGATTTTCATCTAATATCTGAGTGAATCTAGATCGTACAGTTATTGGTAAGAGTCTATGTTCATTTCCCTCTTCACGTTCAATGAATATTGTAGGTTTTGTAAAGATCAATTCACGTTGTATTTTACCACAATGTGGACAGTCTTTGGATTTTCTAGATTTCTCTAGAATCATTTCTGGAATACGTTTTTGAGAGACAATAGTATATGCTGCCTCTTTCTTTAAAATCTTGGAAAAATTTTCCAATTCTGATGGACTTACTTTTAGACGTGAGCATGACCAACATGTAGATAATAATAATTTATGAATATTTTCAATAAATGCAATGTGTAGTACGGGTTCGGCAAGTTCAATGTGTCCAAAGTGTCCAGGACATCTAGCAGCAGTATTACCGCACGAAAGACATTTTTGTCCTGGTTCTAAAACACCAAGACGACCATCCATCAATCCACCTTGAACTGAGATACCATCTTCATCATATGTTTCCGGAGCTGTAATTTCAGCAACAGAATATTTGCGTATTTCAGTTGGGGACCAAACAGAAAATTTTATCGCACGAATAAATTTGATAGTTTGTACGGACATTAAATCTTCTCCTGAATTATCAATCTAGGCGCAACGTTGAGACTTTGCATTTCTTGTAGCAATAATTTAAATGCATATGCAACAGATACAGAAGATACTTTGGATTTATCACCACAGACTCTGCAGACATACTTGCGTTGTTTTACATCATGGTATGCAACTAGACCACATCTCTCACAGACATAAATGTCAGATTTGTCTGATTCATCAAGTAATCGATCTTTGAGTATCATAGATGCACCATAGGCAATTATACAGTCACGTTCCATTTCGCCAAATCGAAGACCACCGCCTCGTGCTCTACCTTCGGTAGGTTGCTTTGTTAACATTTGTACTTGACCTCTAGCTCTGGCATGAATCTTGTCAGCTACCATGTGATGCAATTTTTGATAATATACAACTCCGATGAATACCTCAACTGGGAATTGTTTACCTGTTCTTCCATCATACATTACTTCTTTACCAGAATATTTGAAACCAGAAACTTCCATTATTTTACGGACCTCATCCATCTTTTCACCAACAAATGCAGAACCATCAAATTGACTACCTCGGAGTGCAGCTGCCTTACCAGTGATAGATTCCATAAACATACCAACAGTCATTCTAGAGGGAAACGCATGTGGATTTATTAATACATCTGGTGATAATCCTTCTGCAGTGTATGGAAGATCTTCGGCTTTGGCCAGTATTCCAAGTACACCTTTTTGTCCATGTCTTGCTGCAAATTTGTCTCCAATTTCTGGTGCTCGCATATCACGAACACGTACTTTGTACATTTTGCCACCTTCATTTGACTGAGTCATGATTACAGTATCTACAACACCAGTTTCAGAAGGTCTTACACCAACTGAAGTATCACGGCGAGTTGTTTGACCAGGAGTCTCAAATTCGTTAAACTCACCCATAAATCTAGGTGGGCTAGTCTTGCCAATCAAAATATCACCACCAACAACATTAGATTCTTTTGATACTACACCGTCAGCTTCTAACAGATGATATGCACGCTCTCCTTTGTAACCACGAATATCATCCTCTACGCTTGGAATTTCAAATGTGTCACGCTTTCCACCAGGATATTGCTTGGCCTCTGCATCATAAATTCGATAAAAGAAAGATCTTGCCAATCCACGATCGATTGATGACTGACTAAGAACGATGGCATCTTCAATATTATATCCATCAAATGGAAGTACAGCTACTACACAATTTTGACCAGCAGGACAATCTTCTAGACCTAAAAGTCCCATAGCCTTTGTAGTTACCATTGGAGTTTGAGGATATACCATAAAGTGTTGACGAACATATGTACTAGTACTCATCATTGGACTTGAAAATCCAAGACTCTGTTTTGCCATAGCAGCCTCATAAGTATTTCTTGGAGATTGATTATGTTCAGGGTATGGAATTATAGAAGCTCCGGCTCCAAGAATTGCCGATGGGAATATTTCCATATGTGTATAACCAGAAGCATCTTTTTCATCAAGTGTTACTAGACAATTCTCTTCTTCGTTTGCATCAATCAATTCAATTATACCATTGTTTAAAAGATTTGTCCATTGAATTACACGTTTGGTGATTTTTGTTAAATGGACTTGTGTTAATAGAGGTTGACCATTTTCAAGAATAATCAAGGGTCGCATAACACGACCTGCGTTACAACTTATGTATACACGTCGGGTAGATTTTGACTCTTCAGATTCACTAAATGCAATGCTGATATGTGGATGTATTTTACCTGTTCTGCGCATATCACGTAAGGATTCAACAAGTTTGATACCATCTTTATAATATCCAATGAATCGTCCATCTACAAAAATTCTTGCAGAGTTTTTCTTTACATCATCAGTAGAATCGGTCAACCCCACTACACCAATCTCATAGATTTTTTCTATGATAGTCTGAGATGGTACATTAATTGATATTAATGCAGATAGTGCCAAGTTTTTTACTAGACCACAGTTTGAGCCTTCTGGTGTTTCACTAGGACAAATTCTGCCAAAGTGTGTTGCGTGTAGATCACGTGCTTCAAAATTAGGTTGTGTACGACTCAGTGGTGATTGTATTCGTCTCAGATGACTTATTGTTGAAAGGTAGTTTATTCTATCTAAAAGCTGAGTTACACCAACTCGACCTCGTCCCCAATTTCCTGTTGCAATTGCATTGTTGAGTTTATCTGTAACTATGCCAGGTCTAACAGCGGCAGCTACTGCATTGATTCCTCGTTTTTGACCAGAACGTTCTAGTTGATATTTCATATCACGGATTAAATTTCGAAACGCAGTTCGGAAAATATCACCCAACATTTGACCGGCAAATTTAATCACTTTATTACCATAATGATCTTTGTCATCAGGAATTATCCAACCAAGTTTTAATTCTAATAATTTACATACAGCCTCACCCAAAAATAGAGCTTTTTCTTTACGGTTCTCTGGACGTTTACCCAAGTGTGGTAACAATCCCCAATCAAGTAGAGTCTCTGCACGTTTTATTTGAAATTCTTCCAACATTCCTGGCGCAATTCTTTTACTAATGTATACAATCGCATCTTTGGATGTCAAAACATTGCTTGCCTTTTCAAATGATCCCTCTAAGGATTCTTGTATTTCATCTACAAGAGATACAGATGTGGCAATATCACGATTTGATTCCATGCCAAGTGCACGCATCAGAGTTACTACAGGAATATCAACAGGTGAGCCTGGGATTCTACCTACAATTAGACCATCATCTTTCATAATTAATTCTAATTTAGCCCTATAACCTACGATTGAAGAGTATACTTTGGCTTTATAAACAACTTTGTTGGATATCATCTCCTTGTCTACTATAATTTTATTGTAAGAGAGATCCTCTAATCCTACTACAACTCTCTCAGATCCATTTATGATGAAATAACCTCCAGGATCATGAGAGTCTTCACTATAATCAATTAATTTATCATCAGTTAAACTATTCAAAATACATGCATGTGACTTTATCATTATTGGTACCTCTCCAATATTGATGAATTTATTTTCTAAAACTTTACCATCCTCTACAACACTAGCTTCCATCATAAGTGGAGCAGCATATGTAATATTTCGAAGACGTGCTTCGGCAGGAATTATACTAGTGATTGAGCCGTCCAATTCAATCATACGTGGAGGTTGAAGTTTTATTTTACCCAACTTGATACGATATGGATAATCTGTATTTTCAATTTCAATATGATCAGCCTCATCAATTATACTTTGTAACCCTACATCTAAAAATTCATTAAATGAGTTTAGATGTTGACGTGCGATACCCTCTTTGGATAAAATATCCTGTATAATTGGCCAACGTTTGTTTGATGGATGACTCATGGAACTTCCACCGCATATCTATAGTACAAGCTTTGACCAGCAGTAGCGCTTTTGTGCGTTATTTTTATTAAATCACCGGGTCTTACACCAAGACTAACTATAGCAGGATCATTGGCATAAATTAATGGTAATTCTGTAGCTTTACAATTATACTGTTTCAATACAGCTTTTGCCTCTTCTAAAGTAAGAATTTCATGTTTTGGAACATAAACATGATCTGGTACAATTATTGGGTTTTTCTTAACCGTGCAAAACACCTTCATTGTGATTAATAATAATAAACAATATTGATGAACCAAAGAAATGGTAATATATATTTACCATGAGTTTATCAGACGGCTACGATACATTTAGCAATTTAAAACACAATGACCAATCATACACGACACAGATATGCCCATAAAGGCAGATTAGCTATTTATCTGATTTCCGATACAGAGGATTAAAAATAATCGAGAGTACTTGGGTATATGGACATATTAAATTTTTAAATATATACGAAATAATTAAATCATCATGAATAAAGAATTGTATGGTATAGTTTTTGGAATAGTAGTGTTATTTTTAGTGGCATCAGTACCTGCAAGCACTGCACAAATAGGATCAAATATTCCAATTACAGTTAATACTGATAAATCAGTGTACAGCTGATGGAGACAAAGCCAAGGGGGTTTTCGTGGTTTATCCTTTGGAAGTTAATACTGATAAATCAGTGTACAGTTATGGAGACAGCATAGTCATACAAGGTATGATACAAAATATCAGAGTAGGACAAGTGGTAACACTAGTTGTAACTAATCAACAGGGAAATATAATCACAGTCAATCAACTCAGTGTAAGTAAAGATAAATCTTTTTCTACAGAAATACAAACCTTGGGACCATTGTGGGAAAAAGATAGTGTATATACCATCAAAGTACAATACGGTCCAGAAATTAAAAACAAAATAGATGTCATAGTTGGAAATGTGGTAAAAGACACAAATATTCAGTGTGAAGATTATGAATTTCTAGCATCAGGATATTGTATAAAATTTAATATTAGTAATGGGACAGTAACTGGTGCCGTCATAGATGGAGAGAAAAATATTCTTACGATTATGATAGAGTGAACAAATAATGGAATATTAATAATTAATCCACATACAGATGTATTAAGAGATGTACAAGGAGTGATGATTAATGGTGATGAGTCTGCCTACAGTATGCTGGATGAGACGCAAATTCAGATTGATTTCTCAAAAAACTCACAAAAAATAGAGATATACGCAACTTCAGTTGTTCCTGAATTCGGTGCAATCATACCATTGATACTAGTTGTTGGTATAATAGGATGTATTGTGATTTCATCTAGATTGAAAATTATTAGATGAATAATATAATAAAGAAATTTTGATAAATAGATATAATGTATAATATTTCTAAATACACGTATGAGATTAACAATTTTATTAATTATAATAGTAGGATTTGGAACATCGTCTGCTTTTGCACAATCTAGCATAGACATACAGACAGACAAACCCATTTATGAAAAAGGGGAATTTATAACACTGGTAGGCAAGGTGCAACCATTTATTTCAGGTACGCCAATTCTGACAAAGTTGTTAGATCAGGGTGAATCTCTGTTACAAATTTGGCAAGAAATACCTGCAAAGGATGGAAGTTTTACAATACAGATCAAACAAGCAGATAACTGGGATACAAGTACCCCATTTACTATTCAGTCAAGTTATGGTAAGAGTAAAACTGCAATACAATTTTTGATAATAGAGGCACAAGTTATGAAAGATGTGTTGGGAATAAAAGAAGTTGCAGCGGGAAATTCAGGAACATTTGATCTAGAGTATACCATTAATGGAGGAACCATTACTGATGCAAAGATACTATTCGATGAGTTATCTTTAGACATTTACATAAATGCAGAGAAGAAAGGAGTGTTGGAAGTTTCTATTCCAAATAGTGCAATGATGTCACAAGATCACACAGGTAAAACTATTCCATATATTGTACTAGTAGACGGATTTCAAGTTGACGTAGAAGAGAAAGCGTCAACAGATACTGATCGCACATTAATAATTCCATTCACGGATGAATCACAGCGTGTACAAATAATCGGTACATACGTCATACCAGAATTTGGTGCAACTAGCATAATGGTTTTGTTGGAGCTGATAATCGCTAGCATAATAGTTGTTAATCGTACAAAAATAATTTAAAATCCATATTTTTCACGATATGGCGATACACGTCGTAGATCATTTACAGTACTAATTAGTATATCAGATGCTTTTTCCATCTCCTCAAGTGTATTCAAAGAACTCACTGTCAGACGTAATGAACCTAAGATCTGTTCATATGATAAATTCATAGCTTTTAAAACATGAGATTCTTGTTGAGATATCAAAGAACATGCAGAGCCAGTAGATGCAGATATATGATTTTCATCTAATTTGACAATAAAATCTTCACCATTTAATCCTAAAAATGTAAAATGAGAATTGTTTGGGAGTCGTTGTGTAGGATGACCGTTATACTCTATGTGTTTTAGTGTGCTTTGAATTTTATCATTTAATTTATTGCGCATAGACATCATTGCTTGTATATTTTTTGACATATTTTCCATAGCAATTTTACAGGCAGTTCCAAAACCGACTATACCTGATACATTTTCTGTACCAGAGCGCATACCATTTTCTTGACCACCACCTAAAATTAATGGTAAAATTTCTAGATCATTTTGTACATACAACGCGCCAACGCCTTTGGGACCGTGAATTTTGTGTGAAGATATTGACATTAAATTAATACATAAATCATGTACATCTATTGGGATTTTCCCAAGAGCTTGTGTAGCATCAGTGTGAAATGATACATTATATCTTTTACATAATTTTCCAATATCTCTAATATTTTGTACGGTTCCAACTTCATTATTTGCAAACATTACACTCACAAGACACGTATCATCACGTATGGCATCATGTATCATCTCTGTGTTAATAATTCCGTATTCATCTACAGGCAGATATGTAACATCAAAACCAATAGATTCGAGTTTTTTACAAGGTTGTAAAACAGATTCATGCTCGATACTACTTGTAACAACATGTCTCTTTTTACCCCCAGAAACAATATTGAATACCATATTGTTGGATTCTGTGCCACCAGAAGTGAATAAAATTTCGTCATGGGTTGAACCTATTAATTTTGAAATTTGTTCACGCGCATCAAATATTGCTCTTCTCGATACACGACCAGATCTATGAATTGAAGATGGATTTCCATACTCTTGTGTAAAGTATGGTCGCATCGCGTCAAGTACATCAGGATGAATAGCTGTAGATGCGGCGTTATCTAGGTAAATCATTTCTAAACCACATTTACATTTCCAGTACTGTACCCTTTAGAATTAAAAGAGACTGTTTTGAACCCAAGCATCTTCAGTTTAGTCGATATAATATTTTTTTTAGCATCACTTAGTAGACATAGATCATCAAAATCCATATCTATTCGTGCGTTACCACCAAGATCACGTACACGTAATTGCTTTACCTGAACAACTTGTTTAATCATAGTCTCGCCAAGATCAATACGTAACAATTGTTCATTATTAATTCTCTGACCCCACGGAATTCGTGATGCAAGACACGAGTTTGATGGTCTATCATGAATAGATAATCCAACTTGTTTGGCAGTTGTTCGTACATCTTTTTTTGTAAAACCAGTGTCAAGTAGTGGACTCTGAATCAAACCATCTTTCATGGCAGCAATTCCTGGACGATACTCTTGCATATCGTCTACATTAGTGCCATCTACAATCACATCAATATGATTTTCGTCTGCAACAGTACGTAAATGTGTAGCAAGTTCAGTTCTACAATGAAAACAACGAGTATTATCATTAATTACAAAATTTTCGTTTTCTAATTCATCATACTCTATAATAATTTGTTTAATTCCAATCTCTTTACAGATTCTTTTTGAAGATTTCAGCTCTTCTTGTGAGAGTGTTTTATAATCAGCAGTAACAGCTATGGAATTATTCCCAAGAGTAGTGTGGGCCGCGTATGCGACCAAAGCACTATCCACACCTCCAGATAGAGACACCATGCAGGAATTTTTGTCTTTAAACCAACTTGTAAGGACATTTAGTTTTGTCATTTATTTATTTCCAAGTTGTGTGAGAATCATTTCATTAATATCTATTAGTGGCATGTTTAATTTTTTAGCAATCTTTGCAACATCATCAAATTCTGGTTTCATATGACCGTCAAATACTTTGCATTGTATTGTAAATGTTTCACCATTAATTATTACATCAACTGACTGTACATCACGCAGATGCACAAATCTTTCAGAGGATTTAACACGTACACCTAGTGTACGAGTCTCAGAGAGCAGTAGTTCTAAAAGTTTCTCAGTGTTCGATGGCATACACAAAACAGTCACCAAGTGTGTGGGTCTACTTTTTTTCGTAATTCCTGCGGCAATGGTAACATCTACTGCCCCATTACTCATGAGGGTATCAATCAGATGACCCAGCAATTCACCAGATACATCATCAAGATTAGTTTCAAGAATATTGATAGAATCATGATTATCAGTAATGTTTCCACGAACAAGTTTCAGTACATTAGATACTCCATCTAAATCACGAGAGCCTGCTCCATATCCAACGGTATCTACATTCATTGTGGGATAAAATTTTTGATGAAGAGTTGCAAGATTTACAAGCAGTGCAGCACCTGTAGGAGTAGTCAGTTCCACATCTACAGGACCGCCCACAATATTTGTAGAGGTTTGAGAAAAAATTTCAAGAATTGCACTAGCAGGATTAGACATTACTCCATGTGAAAAAGTAACAGATTTTCCACCCACAGCTACAGGTGTTGATATCACGACATCTCCAAATATACCTAAATCATCAAGTGCAATGGCACATCCTACAATATCTACAATAGTATCAATGCTAGAGGCCTCATGAAGATGAACAGAATCAGGTGAGACGCCATGTATTTTAGATTCGGCATTGATTAGATGAATAATACAAGATTTAGTAAATTGTTTTGCAGAATCAGAGAGTTGTAGAGATTCAATTGCCTGTGTAATACAAGTAATCATATCCTTTCCGCTACGTGAATCTGTATCATTAGTAATATCTAATTTTAAACTAGTTGCTTGAATTCCTCCTTTATTCACTTTGACGAATTCGATATCATTAATAGAAGAATTTGGCAAAAAGGTGACAGCGTGTTTAACACCATGAATAATCTTAGATGAATCAGCCCCCAAGTGTACAAGAGAGCATAGCAACATATCGCCGGATATGCCTGCAATTTGAGCATCAATTACAAGAACCATGTGTAGAATAATTTAAAAATACATATAAGTTATAATCGATTCAAAGTGTATTTCATTAGTAATTTCATTAGTAATTTCATTACATTAGATTTAATTATTCAGTATCAAGTATATTTGTATGATAACTATCATAGGTAGTGGAAAAGTGGGCGGAGATGCTGCCATGTTTTGTGCGTTAAAAAAACTAGATAAAGAGATTTTACTTTTAGATATTGCAAAGGGACTACCACAGGGTGAGGCAATGGATATTAATCATATGCTATCTGAGTATGGCATAGATTGTAACGTTAAAGGATCAAATAATTATGAAGATATGAAAGGTTCAGATGTTGTTGTAATAGTTGCAGGATCTGGAAGAAAGCCTGGAATGACTAGAATGGATTTGTTAAAAATTAATGCAGGAATAGTAAAAGATATCACAATTAATATAAAAAAATATGCTAGTGATTCTATAATAATTCCAGTTACAAATCCACTAGATCCTATCACACACATTACCTACAAGACATCAGGTTTTGATAAAAGTAGAGTGTTTGGAATGGGTGGCATGCTAGACTTGTCTAGATTCAAGCAATTCATTCATGAATCTACGAATTATTCTAGGGGTGTGATAGAGGCACTAGTAATTGGAGAGCACGGTGAGAATATGCTTCCACTAATTAGATTTGCAACGGTAGCGGGGATACCACTACAAGATCTCATTGCAGATGACAAACAGAAACAAATTATTCAGGATACAAAAAATGTGGCAGCGAAGATCATCGAGTTGAAAGGAGTGACAGTACATGCACCCGGAAATGCAATATCTGCAATGATTGAGGCCATCATACATGACAAAAAACGAGTAATACCAGTATCAGCATATCTTAATGGAGAGTATGGGTATTCTGATGTCTGTGTCGGAGTGCCAGCGGTGATTGGAAGAAATGGTATTGAGAAGATCATAACACTGAATTTAAACGAGGAAGAGAAAGGTATTATGAATGCGGCAGTAGAGAATGTAAAGAAATCACTTAATGGCATAGACCTTTAGATATTTATCAAATAAAGATTAACAACAATGTATGGAATTACAAGAGATTTTAGAGTCTATCCAAAAAAAACAGATTACCATTACACATGCTAAAAAATTACTTGATCTTTATGCCTTACAGAAAATTGAAAATATAGCGCAAGTTGATATTGGACGTAGTAGACGCAGAGGAATTCCAGAAGTAATATTTGCAGAGAATAAAAAATATGATGAAATTAAAAAAATCGTGATCAAAGTATTAGAAAAATCAGATAACGTGATCATATCTAGATTAAAAAAGAAAGATTATACAAAAATAATTGAATATGCAAAAAAAAATAAAAAGAAAATAGATATTGGAAAAAATACAACTAGTATAATTATTTATAATAAAAAATCAAAACGGTTTGTAGGTACTGTTGGAATAATTACAGCAGGTACATCAGATATTGGTATTGGAGAGGAGGCAAGATTAATGTGTACAGCAATGAAATGCAAATGCATTTGTAATTATGATGTGGGAGTTGCAGGTCTACAGCGAATATTTCCAGTACTAAAAGAGATGATATCGAATAACGTAAAGTGTATAATAGTCATAGCAGGTATGGAAGGGGCCTTAGCCACAGTAGTATCAACACTATCTAGTGTTCCGGTGATCGGTGTACCTGCATCAGTAGGATACGGGTATGGAGAGAAGGGTGTGGCAGCTCTTGCATCAATGTTACAGAGCTGTGCCCTTGGGCTTGCGGTTGTAAATATTGATAATGGTATAGGCGCAGGTGCTATTGCATCACAAATTGCAAAGAAATCAGATTGATACTATACCTAGATTTGTCAGTTCGGTTCCAATACCAAATCCAATTAACGCAATACCAGTACCAAGACCGGCCATCTCAATTCCGCCTTTGAGTATACTAGTCTTTGTTATTTTAGACTTGACAGCTCCAACAAAGAAAGATACAGATAGACTAATGCCAACAGCTATTAAAAGTGGAGATAGACCTGTACCAAAAAAGAAAGGTATTATTGGTAATATACCACCAACGAGAAAAGATACAAACATACGAATAGCACTTTTGATAGGACTACCTATAATATCTAAATTAAGATGCAACTCTTCTGCAAGCATTGTATCAAGCCAGACTTTTTTATCAGATGTGATTTTATTTACAATCATATCCAAATCATTACCAGAAAAACCTTTTGCTTTATAGATATCTACAATTTCTTTACGTTCAATATCAGGTTTATTTTCAATTTCCCACATTTCACGTTTTATCTCGGATTGGAGTAATTCTCGCTGTGATTTTACTGCAAGATAATTTTGAACTGCCATCGCCTTGGCTCCAGTAAACATTCCTACAAGACATGCAAGAACAACTATATCCGAAGATACATTTGCACCACCTACGCCAGCTGCAATTCCAAGTGAGGTATTAATTCCATCACCGAATCCAAATACAAAATCCCTAATACTACTAGACTCGGACATGTGCGGTTCAATGTGTCTGGGTTCTGTAATTTCAGGCATATTATAACAAAGTCAGTAAAATCATATATACCATACTTAGAGTAAGCAGAATAATGTCTGGAAAACGCATAGTGCTCACCGCAGATCGTAGTTTGATGACAAATTATAGAGGAAATTTTCTTTATGGTTTCATTGCATGTGGGCCCTACGAAGTATTACCTGAATGGGTGTTTGACAAAGTATTTTGTCCACCAGTGGAGACAGATAAAATTACCGGTGAGGCCAAAGTAGCTCAAGTAGGATTACGAAGAGTAGAGAGTGCATTATTGCAAGGATATGATTGAAAGGAGATATTTGTATCAAATCCAGATTATCTAGACAGATGTGTGGGAGAGGATACAAAGGTTGTAGGAATAAATGTGATGGATCCATTAGGAATGGCGCCTGTCACTACTACCATGTCTCCTGAAAAATTATCCTATGTTGCTATGAAATTCAAAAGAATGTGTGCAAATATTATTCAATTAAAAAAGAAATATAATTTCAAAGTTGTAGTTGGAGGAAATGGAGCATGGGAGCTTGCAAGGACAGATAGAATGAAGGTTCACGGAATTGACACAGTAGTAGTAGGTGAAGCAGATGAACTAGCATTGGATTTATTTAATGATTTAGAGTCAGGAGATGCTCCAGAACTGTTGCACTGTTTTGTAAAGAACATACAAGATATTCCAGTAATTGAAGGTCCTACAGTAAATTCATTGATTGAGGCAATGCGTGGTTGTGGTAGGGGTTGTGATTTTTGTGATGTGAATAAAAGATCAAAGAAAGATTTACCACTAGACAGACTGCAAAAAGAGGCAAAAATCAATCTCAATTATGGTTTTGACTCGATATGGATTCATTCAGATGAGATGTTACTGTATGGATGTGATAACAAAGATTTTCAACCAAACCGAGACGCGATTACAGAATTATGGAGAGGTCTGAAGAGTCTGGGGGCAAATTTCGTAGGGACAACACATATGACATTCTCAGCCGTAGCTGCAAATCCACAACTATTACAAGACATCTCTACGATAAATAATCAGCATGAAAATAACAGATGGCTTGCAACAAATCTTGGAATAGAGACAGTGTCTCCATCTTTGGTAAAAAAACATCTAGGAGTCAAGACTAAACCATTTTCAACAGATGAGTGGGGTAGTGTAGTTAGAGAAGGTGCAAAAATATTAAATCAAAACAATTGGTTTCCGGCAGCTACGATAATTATTGGTTGGCCAGATGAGACTCCAGATGATGTATCATATACTTTGGATATGCTGCAAGACTTTAGAGCCACGGATTTCAGAGGACTAGTTGCGCCATTACTATATCAAGATTTTAGTGAAAAAAATTCAATGCATTTTGGTAATCTAAATGAAGCACAGTTTACACTCTTTTGGAAATGTTGGGAGAATAATTTGCGTGTAATTAATGACATCATTCCAATCATATTACGAAACAAAACCTATGGTCCTCCCATGAAGGTATTCATGTACGGTATCATCAAAGCAGGTACATGGGCAATTATGAGATACTTGAGAGGATTGTGTAAAGATCTGTTTAATGGCCGCACACCAGATGAAATTATGGCAAAATATGCTAGGAGTCGTTCTGTTAGTGCTCCAAAGATTGAGACAAAGAAACTCTAAGTCAGAAAATTTTAGATGCAGATAGTTTATTGTCGTATATAAAAATAGAAAAAAAATGTAATGTACTAAATTGAAGATGGTATTGTTAGTCTAGATTTGAATGATAGACCAATAATAGATATAATTGCTATTGCTAATACAATAATTGCAATTGTACCAAATTCAGGTACAACAAAGGTTCCAATAATTTCAATCTCTGTATCTCCAGCTAAGAAAGGAATTCGTAAAACTCTGTTTAAACTAGTAGTAGAAATTTCTTCAAATTCACGCTCTTCTCCGTCGATAAGTACAATAAAGTCATCATATGTGCCAGTTGCATCTAATACATTTCTTGGTATAGTGATTGTCAATTCTCCATCATCATCAGCTGTGATTGTTACGATCAAAGATGTATCTGCAGTATTTGCTAATACATTGTTAATGCTACCACCAGTGATTTCAAAGGATATAACTTCACTAGTATCAGATACACGCATTTCATTGTCTCGCAATGGAGGTAATGTAGGATTTATTTCAGTAGACCCAGTACTATCACCAATAAAGAAAGATGTTTTAGCTTTTAGACTTCCATATTGAGATTCGATTACATATTCACCATCAGTCCAGATTGGATTTAGTGCAATACTTGCAGAGTATGCACCGTTGGAACTTGGTGAAAGTTGATCTATATATACAAGATTACCATTTGGTGCGAATACTTGTAGAGTAATCGCACCGTCAAATAAAGTGCTGGCAATTCCAGACACTGTTACACGATCTCCACCAACATATTCATTTGCGTCAGTAGTTATTGTAAGAGGTAGATTTTGTCCATATGCAGGAACAAAAGCTAGACCCGATACTAAAATTACAGATAGGATAATTGCGGTAAAGCGATTTTTCATTATTTCTTAAAAAAGTATAAGCATATTTAAACTTAGAGTATGATATGTACTAAAATATAGCATTATAGGTAAGCCTACCCTTATATTTTAGAATATTCACATTTTAGAAATTGGCTAGAAGAAAAGGACGTGTAAAGGACAAATGGAGAGAGAAACGCTGGGTCACCATACAAGCGCCAGATGCATTCAACAATATAGATATCGGTTATGTACCCATAACTAGTGACAAAGGAGCAATTGGCAGAGTGTTAGAGGTAACGTTACACGACATAGTCAAAGGAGATATTTCACAAAATCAATACAAGATCTATTTTCAAATATCAAAGGTAGAAGGTGAAATTGCATATACTATCTTTAAGCAATATGAATATGCAAAAGAGTTTCTACGTAGTTTGGTTAGACGTGGATCTTCCAAAGTAAATTTTATTTTAGAATGTGAAACCAAAGATGGTTATATTTTCAGAATCAAAGTGATATTGTTAACACATAGACCATTAAACACATCAAGAAAACATGCTTTACGTTTAATTGCAAAAGAAATTATGGAAAAAACAATTCCAGGTATGACTATAGATCAATTTGTTCAAGCTGCGTGTTATGGAAAAATAAATTCAGACATTATGGCAGCTGCTAAAAAAATAATTAGAATTCGTCATGTTGGATTAGAAAAAGTAAAATTAATTCGAACCGCAGATGCAGAAATTGCTCTACTCAAAGCATAACAATAATGATTGAAAAAATTATCATAGAAATTACAGTTATTACACATGCTACAGAGAATAGACAAAATATTTACAACCATATACAAGAAAATTTGGGAGTATCAGAGAGTGAATTAACTGTACAAGATCTTATAGGACATCACGATAACCCCATACAATTAGTCAGATATGAGTTGAAAAATAAACGTGCTTGGCACATACTAGATATTATAAAATCAAACATATCCAAGGATGACATGGAGATGATATTTGAGATGAATGACATACAGGGTCAATCTGCTCTGTACTTGCGTTTAGACAAGCAAAAAATAGTTGAGGATAAAATAGTAATTAGTGAAACAGGTTCAGTTCGAATAAAAATTCACATTCCAGTATATACCAAGAAAGACATGTTAGAGACATACAGAGATAAATTATTCACTAATTAGACTTATAGCATTCAGATTACTCTGAAAAAACAAGGGAATGAGGATCCAGCCGCTCCAGTCCGAGCATCTATGCCTTGAGGAACCCGCGACGAACTGACCCAGAAATTATTTAAAACAAATAACCAATATGGTTTTAAATACAGAAAATATAATTTTTGTAACATGGCAGAGTATGATGTAATTGTAGCAGGCGGAGGTCTAGCAGGTACAATTGTGGCACAGTCTGTTTTACATCACAATCAAAATCTCAAAGTACTGGTAGTAAATCGAAGCCCTGCCAATATGCCCGGACAGAAGAGTGTACATGGATGGGTTTGTGGTGATGCTGTAAGTAAGGAAGCCGTAGATTACATGACAGATAGAATAAAGATTGAATGGACAAAGCCTGAGATCGAACATTATGTAAAAGGGGTTATGGCATTCTCTCCGAATAGAGAGACATCCATACCATTTGATGGTGAAGGATACATGTTGAATAGACAGGTACTACCACAGATGCAAAATGAACGTGCAATAAAAAGAGGGGCAGAAATAATACATGGTGTAAATCTTACAGGATTGCTATATGATAATAATCAAATTGTTGGTGTAAAGGGATTGAAAAATAAAGAACCATACAAAAAAACAGCCAAGGTAGTAGTAGATACAACTGGTATGACATCCATGTTGAGAAACGGTATAGAAAATACCAGAAAAATTGAGAAGAAAATAAATCGACAGGACGTAGAATCAACTGGTAGACATATAATGTATTTTGAACCAAAGGATAAAAATCTAACATATTTTGATCCAGATTATTGTATAATACATCTAAATCAAGATATTGCACCTGGAGGATATGGTTGGGTGTTTCCAAAGTCAGAGAACAAAGTAAATATCGGATTGGGTGTAGAGAAGACCCTACTAGAAGAGAGAAACAAAAGACTCGGAAAGAAAGATAATGTTTCAACATTAATTGAAGAGTATGTATCTAGAAATACATCCATAACAAATCCAAAATTATCTCAAGATCCAGAAGATTCGAATAATGCAACTGGTAACTTTCAGGTATCAGTGCGTAGACAAAATGATTGTATGGTTGCAAATGGATTCATACTCGTAGGTGATTCGGCGTGGATGCCAAAACCACTAGACGCAGGAGGTATCGGTCCGGCCATAGTGGCAGGAACAATTGCAGGTAAATGTGTAGTTGAGGCAATAGAATCTAACGATGTGACCGAAGTAGGATTGTGGAATTATAACAAAAAATTCATCAACGAATATGGGTATAAAACGACTGGATTGGAGATATTTCGTAGACTAATACAGAAACTCACAAATAAAGAGATCGATTATGGTATGAAACATTTCTTAAATGATCTTGATGTAGAGGCAATATCAAAGGGAGAGCACCCTAACTTTAGTGGTATTGGAAAAATCCAAGCACTCATGCACGGATTACTCAGCAAAACTCTTGCCGATGGTTTGAGATTTACAACAAAACAGAATAAAAAATTGACCACTCATTACTATAATTATCCAGAATCACCAGATGGATTTGAAATGTGGAATATTGAATTACATAAAATTCTTGATGAATCCAATGAAAGATTGGGTAAATTTAGAAATTAAATCATACATTAAATAATGACATAAATAATTTAGAATTAGTTGGCAGACATATCTTATTTAGATTGGAACGATTCAATAGGAGTGTTAGATATTGCGTATAAATCTAAAATTTTCGTATTAATTATTGGGCCAAAAGGAACAGGTAAAACAGCACTAGTTCGAGAATTCATCAAATTCAAAAATGTTGGTATGGAATCTATTAATTTTTCTTTAAGAACAAGAGAGAGTCATTTGATTGGATCAAAAACTCTTGATAATGGACAAATTGGATTTGATGAGGGAATACTGATTAAATCTATGAAATCTGGTAACGTACTATACCTCGATGAATTAAATGCCGCAGAGGCAGATGTCTTACTAAGACTCGATGAGGCACTAGATGATAGTAGGCAGATGATACTCAAAGAATCTAGTGGTGAAATAATTAAAGCGTCCAAAGAATGGTTTGTTGTAGCTACAATAAATCCACTCACACATATTGGTACCAAAGAACTCCCACCACAATTAATTAGCAGATTTCCAATAAGAATCAGATTAGAATATCCACCAGAAGATGTAGAAATGGAGATTGTACAGAAACATGTGCCACACATATCAGACAAATCCGCCTTGCAACAAGGTATCAAACTTGCAAATACATTACGAGATGCCGCATCGGTAGAAGAGATTGATTATTCACCAAGTATTAGAGAGACCATAGCATTCGGCAAGATGTTAGAGCAAGGAGTATCTCCAAAAAAAGCAGCAGTGATAACATTTGGAAATGTATATTCACAATGGGGAGATATCGAGTATCAAAAAGTAAGTGATATAATAACATCTATGTTTGTGAGTTAAATGCAGATATCATATCTACGTGATGATTCGTTAATAGAGATTACAACATTTCTTGCACGTAGATGGGCATTTAATAAAAATGTCAAAGTAGAATTTGCAAATATCAATAGACCAAAAACACACTTGCAAAATGCCATCATAACATTACCATCAATTGAAAAATATTCAGGAGATGATTTTGACAAGTATAGACAATTGAGAACAACTCTCTGGTACGAGTCCATGAGGATCTACTACTGCGACAAGATATTAAGCGATGATCATGTGTTTGGATTTATCCTAAATACAATAGAGACACGGCGTATAGAGATGCTTGGAAGAAAGATATGGAGAGGAATGGACAGGGAATTGATTGTAAATTATGAGCGCATTTGGAGAAATAGACCATTGTTATCCTCAGTGTATGGAAGAGCCCGAATAGTAGAGGCTTTTTATCAATATTTTTTATTAAATGATTTCAAGGGAGATATTCCAGCAAATGATGTTGTGAAAATTAAAAAAGCAACTATACTTGCAAAAAATATACTAAATAAATCACTAGAGAATAATTATGGTACTGAGTGGATTAGTAAAAAAATTGTGGAGATTATAAAAATCCTTCAAATTGATTCACTACTTACCATTTCAATTCCATTGTTCAAAAGAGGACAGAATATACCAATGAATGAAGAAGAGGTGTTAAATGCATTAAAAAAAATCTCACAGAATAGAGAGTATTTTAGTAAAATTGAACCAAAAAAAGCACTAGAAGGAAAAGAGATAAAGAATGAATTTAACGCAATAATCCACGAGAATCGTAAAAATGAATCCAAAGGTGTTGGAAATAAGATTATAGGGATTAGCACACCGAATCATAAAAATGTAAATGAGATGTCAATCTATGACAATGATTTTATATCAAGTTTAAAAATCAAATTTCGCTCTTGGAGAACAGGTTGGAGAGAAGAACATGTACAGGATTACGGTGATGAATTTGATGCAGAGTCTTACATTGAAGACTCTAAACCATTTTTAAAAGATTTTAGAAAAATTATAAAAACACGAATTATGATTCTTCTTGATCATTCCTCAAGCATAGCATCAAATCAAATCAAGTATAAAAAAACCACACTATCTCTATGTGAGGTACTAGCATATCTGAGGATTAAATTTTCCATATACGCATTCAACACAGAGAATAGGGCAGTTATGTGCTGGTCTATAAAAGACGAGGGGGTAAAATGGAATAATACCTGTGCAAAAAGACTTGCATCGGTGCAGGCAAATGGTGGCACCCCTTTGGCAGACGTGTATAATAAAATGCATCATCTTGTATCGACGAAAAAACCTGATATTTTACTTACATTAACAGATGGAGAACCATCTGACCCTGATGCAGTTAGACGTATGACTAGTTTATTTAAAAATATTGGAACAAGTATGATATCAATTGGGCTTGGTTCAGATATTATACGTTCAATGAATATTGCAAATAATTTAAAACAATTAGGATATGAAAAATCACTGGCAGTGTATAATCTAAATGATATTCCAAAAAAAATATTGGGTATATTAAATTCACCATGAAATGTATTTCAGTATGTTAACCATTTGCAAATCTGATAATAGATGGAAAGAAAATAATAGAATTGAGAACTTGGAATACAAATTATCGTGGTAAATTATTAATTCACGCTCCACAAAAAATTAGAACACAAGATTGTAAGAGATTAAAAATTAAAAAAAGAATGCAAACAGGTTTTATTATAGGATACGTAGAATTGTACACTACAAAAAAATATCCAACTAAAATAAAACTGAAAGAAGATTATAAAAAACATTTAGCAAATATGACTAGTAATAAAAATAAATATGGATTTCTATTTCAAAATCCACATCGCTTAAGAATACCAATACCATACAAAGGGGCACTGGGAATATTTGATGTGTCTGTCGATGAGAAAAATACTTTGGCAGATATGAAAAGAGAGATAATTGAGGAAGAATACAGATATCAGTGGATAAATCATCATTAATGCTAAATTGTATAATTCTCGGAATATTGGAATTATAGGTTTATGTATTTATAGGGTATTTAAATAACACACTATGTGAGACAGACAAAACCTATTGTTAGTATCGAGAATGTAGTAGCTTCGGCATCAGTAAATCAAAAAATAAATCTTAATGAAATCACTAAAAAATTTCCAGACACAGAATATCACCCTGATCAATTCCCAGGGCTTGTATTTCGATTGAAATCCCCTAGAACAGCCACTCTTATATTCAGAACAGGTAAGATGGTGTGTACTGGAGCAAAATCTGAAGAAATGGCAATAAAAGCTGTAAGAACAGTGGTGAATAAACTCAGAAGTGAAAAGGTTTCAATTAAAAAGGATGCAGTAATTGTGGTTCAGAATATTGTAGCGGCCATAAATTTGGGTGGAAAGATTCATCTAGAAAAGGCAGCAAGAACTCTTCCAAGAAGTATGTATGAACCAGAGCAATTTCCAGGTCTAATTCATCGTATGTTGGAACCGAAGACAGTCATACTCTTATTCGCATCAGGTAAACTAGTATGTACAGGTGCCAAGAAAGAACCCGATGTGTATCGTTCAGTAAATAATTTGCATGCACTACTTGAAGAAAAAGATTTAATGATTTATGAAAATTAATTTACAAAATCAAAATTAAGAGTATAACGTGTTGAATCAATCAATGCTGTTGCTGTATAAACACCAGAACCACTCCAATCAGAACCACCGGCAATTAACAAAGTGGAAAATACATCATCATACACATCAACAACTTCACTCCAAACTACTGTATCTTGTGTAGTAATTGTAATTGTAACAGTAGGAGTAGTAGCTACACCATAAATGGATATTATATCACCTTTATTGTATGTACGTTGATCAAGTGAGAGAGGTAACTTTTCACTCGTAGTAACAACAGGTAAAGTACCAACAGGTAAAGTACCAACAGTATTATTCAAAATAACAACTCCTAATATTCCAATTACGCAAAGTATGCCTAGTACAATTCCAATCTTTACAAATGGTAATTTAGACTTTGTTTTATGAATTTGTATTGTTAGGTTTTCTGCTTGTGTCATACTTTGTGGGATAGGTTTTGATATTTTTGGTTGCAGAGGCGGCGGTGTAGAGGGAATTGACGATTCAGTAAAGTAGGGATCCACATATCCACCAATATACTGTTTTGCTAATTTTGCTACATAATCACGTTCTGATATAGATAATATTTCATTTTGTTGACAAGCCCTTTGAATTTTAAGCAGTATGTTCGTGTCTCCTTTTTGTAATTGGATCAATTTATCAACGTAAGGTAAAAGTAGATCAGACATGATTTAATCAAAATGGCATAATATTAATAGAATTTGATCACCAGTAGATATATTATATATAACCTAAAATGTCAGATCTTTAAATTTTGAGTGATTTTGCTTTGCTAATGACTGATTTTGTATAATTACGAGCAGTGGCATCAGAGACACCCATAAGTTTTGCGCGCATGTATAAATGGCGTTCATGGTGGTTTTGTCTATACAAACGTAGTAGATAATTAAGACGGTGTGAACGAATAGCATCTTTTCGCATAATACACACAGTGAGAAATGATTTAAAAGAATAGGTTATTATGTTATAGAGTAGAATTTGTTTTTTTCCAATCACTCAAAAATGCATCAAGACCAAGATCAGTCAAAGGGTGTTTTAACATTTTTCCAAGAACTGCAGGTGGAAGTGTTACTACATCAGCACCAATTTTTGCAGCCTCAATTACATGCAATGGATGACGAATACTAGCAACAAGAATTTGTGTATTGAAATTATAATTAGTAAATATTGTTTTTATATCCCTTATCAGTTGCATACCGTCAAATCCAATATCATCGAGTCGACCGATAAAGGGGGACACGTATTTTGCTCCAGCTTTTGCAGCCAACAGAGCTTGATTAGCTGAAAAAATCAAAGTTATATTCACAGGAATGGATTTTTCTACAAAAGATGTACATGCCCGTAAACCATCTGAAGTCATAGGACACTTTACTACAACGTTAGAACCATACTCGCATAGTTTGAAACCTTCTTCCATCATTCCATCATAATTTGTAGATACCACCTCAAGACTTACATCTCCTTTTATTATACGAGAAATTTCTTTCATGGCATCCTTTGGATCCCCTTGTTCTTTTGCAAGTAGAGAGGGATTTGTTGTAATTCCATCTAAAAGACCCATATCATTATACTTTCTAATTTCATCAAGATTTGCAGTGTCTAGAAAAATTTTCATCGTTTTTTTACCTGAATATCTTGGACTGCTTTGGCTATATTAAAAGATGTGATTCCATGTTTCTCCAATAAGAGTGGGATCTCAGAGTCTCGTGCAGATTCTCCAAATGAATCTCTTATCCCTATTCGAGTTATCGGTACCGGATAAGATTCGGATACGGATTCGGCCACTGCAGAACCTAGACCACCCATAATGTTGTGCTCCTCACATGTTACAATTGCACCTGTCTCTTTTGCATACGACTCGAGGGATGCAGAATCAATAGGTTTGATTGAGAAGCAATCTACAACCTTGCAAGATATATTCTGTTTTGAGAGACTGGCAGCTGCCTCTAAAGCCATGTGAACTGTAATTCCAGAGCATAAAATAGTACAATCAGAACCATCACGTACAGTTATACATTTTCCAACTGTAAATTCCTGAGATTTGTCATGAATTATTGGTGTTTTAGATCGTGCCATTCTCATATAGTATGGACCATAATTAGTAGTCATTATACGGGTAAGGGCAGATACAGATACAGAGTCTGCAGGAATTAAAACTTGAATATTTGGAATACTACGCATTATCGCGACGTCTTCAGTTTGTTGGTGAGAACCACCATCAGCGCCAACTGTTAATCCTCCATGTGATACAACCATCTTTACATCAAGACCTTTTTTATCTGGTCGTGTCGGATATGCTACGGAATTTCTAATTTGATCCACGCATCGTCCGGGAAGAAATATGGCGTATGTACTTGCAAATGCAGTTTTACCAGACATGGCAAGACCTGCGGCAACAGATATCATATTCGCTTCTGCAATTCCTACATTAAAGAAACGGTTGGGGAATTTTTTACCAAATTGAGATGTCTTTAGTGAATCTGTGGTATCTGCTCCCAAGACCACTACATTCGGATACTTGTCCCCCATCTCTACTAGAGTATCAGAATAAGCAGTTCTCATATCACCGTATTCTACGTCTGTCATAATTAGGCCATATCCTCAAGTATAGTACGTAATTGATCTTGTTTTGCACCAATCTCGTGTAGATTAATCCATTTCTCAACAAGTGTATCTCCTCCAAGTTTTTTAGCATAATTTAACAAATTACGCCTGCGTGCAATCAAAACTGCGTCACGGAATTTACGAATTGTTTTAGATACATCAGATTGCCCAACAATGGCACTGCCCCCAACAAAGATTCTACTACCATCATCAAAACACATACCAATATTATCTAGATTCACACCTCCATCAATCTCAACATAACCTGCAAAATTATTTTCTTGTAATTGTTTCATAAGATTTTGTGTTTTCATGTGAGTAGATTCTATAAATGATTGTCCAGATTTACCTGGAACTACAGACATAACAATTAACTGATCTAATTTTGAAATAAACGGAATTGCCCATAAAGGTAATTCAGTATCAGGATTTATTGCAAGACCGGCGCTGATTTGATGCTGTGTTAAATAATCAAATATTTCTCCAAAACTAGATGCGTCACAGACTTCTGCATGTACAGTAATTATATCACTTCCAACAGAGACATAGTCTTTCACATGTTTTAGAGGATCATTTATCATGAGATGAACATCAAATGGTGTATCAGTTATTGGCCGTAATTTACTAATGGTATCATGGTCAAAAGTTTTGTTGGGAACAAAGACCCCATCCATAACGTCAAGATGAATATAATCTGCCTTTCCCTCTACACATCTTTCTACCTCACGTTCAAGATTAGACATATCTCCAGCTATTATAGAGGGGGCAATCATGAATTGGGAATCCAATTCTAAATTAATTATAGGTGCAATATCAGGTGCAGGTGCCTTGCCATGCCATTTTGGATTATGCTCCATATGCTCTATCTCTTTCCCCTTTATTGTTCTAGCAATGATTATAGTTGGGACATTCTTTGTGCTACGAGCCTGTAATATAGCTCGATTCAATTGTTCAGTTTTATGACCATCCACTTCTAAAACATTCCAACCAAAGGATTTCCACTTCATACCCGTCTTCCATTTTTCAGGATCTCTCATCGTGGATAATCTCATATCAAGTAGTTCAGTATCTAATGGCATAATTTTTTCAGTGTAAGAATCCTGTTGTAAAAAATTTCTATCTAGTATTAGAGTTAGATTATCAATTTTATATTTTGAAGCAGTCATAGCAGCTTCCCAAACCTGTCCTTCATCAGATTCACCATCGCCCATTATGGTATAGATATGCTGATCCTTTCCATCAAGTTTAGCTGCTAGTGCACAACCAATAGAAAATGACAGTCCAATTCCTAACGAGCCACCACAAAACTCTACACCAGGACATTTCAAATCAGGATGACCTTGTAACTTGCTACCAAATTGTCTCAAAGTATCCAACTCTGATGGCTCAAAGTATTTTGCAATGGCCATATTTGAAAACAGACCTGGTGACGCATGACCTTTTGATAGAATCAATTTATCACGATCTTCCCAGTTTGGATTTTTTGGATCAAACTTTAAATGATTAGTAAATATGCATCCTAGAATCTCTGCCATTGAGAAAGAACCACCAGGGTGCCCAGAGCCTGCAGCTGTGGTACCACGTATGACTAATTTTCGAGCCTTGAGAATATGTTTTTTAATAGAATAATAATTCAAACCCATATAGATTCGATATTAAATTTTAGAATATTAAGCTTGATAGAAATTTTCAGGTCATACCGAAAGGTAAAAAATTTAATTATAGTGAATTAATATACACATATGCAAGAATTCACCATATTATTTGACAATGATTGTTTCTTGTGTACAAAATTTGCTAAAGGAATAGATGTCTTATCAAGAGGGAAGATAACGCTTGTAGGACATTATACAGATGAGGCAAAAATATGGCACAAAAGAATTAATGATTTGGATGTACTAGAGATGTTTTGGTTTATAGATAAAACTACAGCGTATGGAGGACGTGCAGGAATAATTCCTTTGATGAAATGTATCATATTACAAAAGGGTAATGGAAAGAGACAAAAATTTCCCAACCCGTCTAGTTGTAAAAATGCCAATGCAGTATTCTGGCGTTCAGCTAGTCTAATTACAAATAAAAAGATAAAGAAATTGATATAAAATTACTCAAATACTTATAGTATTATGATTGACAGTAATGTACATGCAAGTAACATTAGAATCAAAGAATCCGTTTAAAATAAAAACACAGGCATTGTGTCTTTTAATAGCAGACGACACAAAAATGGTAAAAGGTTCACCGGATATTGTAAAGAGCGGTATAAAGGACGTACATCATGAAAAAATTACAACTATTCATACAAAAACATCGGCACAAAGAATTATTCTTGCTAGTATCAAAGGTCATGAAAAAGATAATGACATCATAAGACATGTATCAGGTCTAGTTGCAAAAAAAATAAAAGAGTTGGAATTAAACGAATTTGTTTTTGTATTACCAAGTCAATTAAAAAAACAACACGTAATCATACAAAATATAATCGAGGGGGTAATTCCTGCCATGTATACATTTAGTAAATATAAAACAAGGAAACAAAATTTACCTACAAAATTCAAAATTATAGCACAGAGAAATAAATTAAATCAACAAGCAGTAAAACACGCAAAAATTATCTCTGAATGTGTTGTATTTACCAAAGAATTATGCAATTTACCCCCAAGTGAATGCACACCTGCGGTATTGGCAGATTATGCAAAAAAAATTGCAAAAACAAATAGTTTGAAAATAAACATACTTGGAAAAGCACAATTAATCAAAGGTAAATTTGGAGGAATAGTAGCCGTAGGGCAAGGAAGTAAAAACGAGCCGAAACTGATAACTTTGGAATATAATGGAGCTGGAAAACAAAGACCAATTGTACTCGTAGGTAAAGCTGTCACATTTGACACTGGTGGAATATCATTGAAACCGGGTGAGAAAATGGAGGAAATGAAATTTGATAAATGTGGTGGATGTGTCGTTTTAGGAATAGTAAAAGCAGTTGCCGAACTCAAACTAGGCTTGAACATAGTTGGAATCGTCCCATCAGTTGAAAACATGCCTGATGGGCAAGCATACAGACCAGGGGATATTGTAACATTATTCAGTGGTAAAACTGCTGAAATTCTAAACACAGATGCAGAAGGTAGACTAATTCTAGCAGATGCATTATCATATGGGGAAAAGAAATACTCCCCCAGAGCAATAATAGATTTTGCCACTCTAACTGGAGCATGTATAGTAGCACTGGGAAATAATGTTGCAGGGCTAGTATCAAATAACGACAGTCTTGCTGAAAAAATTCTAGATGCATCACAAGTTACTTGTGAAAAGTTGTGGAGATTACCAATAGATGATGACTATATGGATATGGTAAAATCAGATTTTGCAGATATTAGAAACATGGGAATTGGCAGAGCTGCAGGAACAATTACTGCTGCAGCATTTTTGAAAAATGCGATAAACAAAACACCGTGGGCACATATTGACATTGCAGGTACTGCATGGACACAGGGAGCTACAAAATACAAATCTTATAATCCAAAAGGCGCAACAGCATATGGTGTAAGATTAATTTTAAAATATTTATCAAATGTATGACTAGTAGCCCCTACTATTTCGATCAGGTTTTGAAATGTTTGAATTTCGAAATCCATGTTTTTCCATCATGTGATTGAGGAATCTAATATCATTATCAAATCCCTCTCCACAAACAACACACTTTTGCAATATAGTAATTCAAATTATACTGTATATTATATTTATGAAAAAACGCCAGTACTGCTGCTTCCCAAGAGCTCTCGCACCTTAGTAACACAACAGCGACATTGGGTTTGACTTCCAGGTTCGGAATGAGACTGGGTCGCACCCCAACGCTATGACCGGCTTGATTTATTTGAGAAAATCGTATCTATTAATGTCAGCTAGGAATGGTATGAAAGAATTGAATCAAAATCAGACATCAATCATGAAATATTCAGATAACAATACTAGTGATGTATAATATGATAAATCCCAAAATCAGTCCACCAACAGTAGAGGGCGAAGATAGGGATTTGTCATCTTCGCGTATCCACGATAACACAGAGTAGGATACCTGAAATAGTGCACCGGCACCTATGGCCAGAAACATTACAGATAGAAATGGTAGAAATGTAAATCCCCCAATCCATGTACCAAATACAGCGGGAATTCCTGCAAGAACTCCCAAACCCACGAGCAAAAGTATTGATGATTTACGTTTTGCAATAGGTGACGCTATGGCAATTCCTTCAGTAGCATTATGAATTGCAAATCCAGCAATGAGAAATGTACTAAGAGATATTGAGCCTAATGCTACAGATGCACCTATAGCAAGACCTTCGCCAAAATTATGTATTCCAATTCCAATCGCTATTAATAATGCTAGTATGAATGGACTTGAACTTATTTTACGTAGACGCCCTCCCAAATAATGAAGAATTAGAAATGAAGAGATTAGACTAATAGCAATCAACATAGTACCATCAAAAATATCAGCAATATTTTCATCGACGACTTTACCAGCTTCGGCAACAGAGTCAATTCCCAAAAATATTAGTAGACCAACTGTAAGTGCTAAAAAGAAGCGATAGTATGAAGAGTTCATTTTCTTAATGAACGGTAGCCACAATAATCCAATCATTATGGGTATTATACCCACATAAATCCCAATAAGACCAAGACGAACAAAGAGATCTTTTGACGGTTCCAACAACGGAGATGCCGCATCCACTGCTGAGGAGAAACGTGTGCCATCTTGAATGGTAACACCAATTTCATATGGCTCCCCCTCATTCCACTGNAACGGTATTCTTAAAATTGCAGTCTCAAAACGCTCCAAGTATCCGTTAGGTTCAATTGCCGCAGGTTGAATGCGATCATTTACATCTGCCATCACCACATTAAGAGGGACAGGTCCGGTATTTCGTATAGTTGCAATGATTTCTGTATCCTCAAATGCTATTCTATCAAAAGTAATATCAGGTAAAGGTGTACCAATATCATTCAAAAGTGAGCCCGGTCCCAATATGTAAAATACAAAAAATACAAGTGCGATGAGTGGTCCCAATCCACCAAGAATTAATTTAGGTTTTGAAAAGTTAGGTTCCATAGTCGCTATCCGCATTACCTTTAACTAGGAATAAGCCAGCCCATCCTTTTTCAGAAAATTCTACCTTGTGTGCGTGAAATAAATATTTGCCAGGGTAATCATAGGAAAATTCCATAATTCCTCGCTCAGTTTGAGATAAGGTTATCATATCAGTATATTCAGATGGTACAGTACTAGTTCCTGTTGGATAATAAAAATAGAGATTCCCATGTAGATGAAAATTGTTTATGGGATCAAATTCCACCATATTCACAACATAAATTCGAACAAGATCACCTACATTGATCTGTATTGGATGATGTTGATAATAAAATGGAACAGTGTTTGCAGCATAAATATTATTTTCAGTATCAAAGTCTGTATCAAAACCATTCAATACCATAACCATTTCATCAGCAGGTTCTCGAGGCTCTTTTGGATTTACGATATAAACACCATACAAACCATGTAAAATGTGCTCTTCAAGTGGCATAACATGACAATGATATGGATGAACACCGACGGGATCTGCTATCCATTCGTATGTAAATTGTCCACCATTAGCACCTACTGGTTCAAACACACCGTCAAATTGAGCTTCGTGTATTCCATGAAAATGCATGGTGTGTGGTTTTGATCCATTATTAATGAAATGTATACGTACTAGATCACCTTCTGTCACTCTAATGGTAGGGCCAGGAACAGTTCCGTTGAATGTCCAAACATTATAAAATATTCCAGGGGAGATCTCTTGAATCAAATGATCTTCGGCTATTATAGTAAATTCCCGTAGTGTTGTACCATCAGGCAGTGTAGATACTGTACCATAATTGAAATTGCGAAGATATTGATTTGGATCAAACTCTACAGTAGATGTAGAATATTGCGGATTTAGTATATCCCCATACGTCGTTATCACCTCACCATTATGAGTAATGAATGTACTAGTATCATGGCTAGTCCCCATTACACTAGATACAGAAAAGTATAGAATTGAGCTTGCAACGGCTATTACTAGTACCATTCCCATTAGAGAACCAATCTTCAATGAATAATGACTCTGCGCGGTATATTTAAAATTTAGTATATGCTAACAAATTTAGTCTTATCTAATATTAAAAGAATAATATTTTAACCATGAAATGGCACCAATGATACATGAGAAAAATTATGTTATATCTGTTAGTCACAATGTGTCTATGTGGCTCTGGCATAGCAGTCATATTTTATGGTGTAAGTATAATAGTAAATGATTTAGTAGTAATTAATCAAGATGTAAATGCTAGAGATAATATCGAGATCAAAGCAGAACTAGATCCAATGATTAATGAGATTGGCGTAATAGTAATAGACTCGCCTACATTTGTGAAAAATGCATTATACAGTTCATTGTATGATCCATTTGATAATGTAATAGTTACAGAATTAATTTCCGAGGTTCCAATAGAGAAGAGTTTCGACATAAATACAAAAGGAGAGTATAGACTAGTTGTTGAAAACACAGCAGATCAAATCATAAATGTCATAGGAGTAATCACATACTATCCAGATGATAACGATATATCAGTTAGCATAGTGGGAGTGTATTTATTAATTGGCGGATTGGCAAGTTTGGTAGTAATTGGAATTATTACAATACGAAATATGAAAAAACGTTAGTTTAGAAAACTATCCATCTCAGTTAAACCATCAATGGTACTATCAAAATTCATATTTTTCTCAAAAAACTTTGTAAGTTTATCTATATCGGCAGACACTATTACATCATTAGCAGATTCATCAAAGGAGATAAATCCATCTTTGATTAATGGTTCTAGACGTGTTTTAATCTCATTCACATCAAGATTCAATTGATCAGAAATTACACTAATTGGTTTTGGAGAGTCTTCAAGCATGGCAAGAATTTCGGTGATTTTGGGATCAAATAGACGATTAATATCATCTTCATTCATGGATATCATACCAATACATTAGACTTAAACATTATTGATGAGTGAATCATCATCTCAAACAAAGAAAACATCTAATTCAAGCATGGTTTTTATCTAGGTATTTTTTAGTTGGAATACTTGAGTATTAGTGGATATGAACATATTATTAGAATAGTTGGCAACGACATTATCGGAGAGAAGAAATTACTGATCGGATTACAGCAGATAAAGGGCGTAGGCAGAGCATTTGCAAATGCAATTTTAGATAAATTAGAAATGAGTTCAGATTCGAATATTGGCAATATGACAGAAAAACAGGTAAAAGACATAGAAGGTATATTGGAGGATCCAATAAAGGCAGGTTTCCCAATATGGTTTCTAAACAGACAACAAAATCTTGAGACTGGAAATGATTTACATCTAATCACATCGGATGTTCCATTTACAATTAGAAATGATGTAGAGCGTGAAAAATTAATAGGTAGTTGGAGAGGATATAGACACATGTTTGGATTAAAAGTTCGTGGACAACGAACTCGTACAACCGGAAGAAAAGGCGGAGCTGTCGGAGTTGCAAAGGGTGGTAAAATAATGCCAGCAAAGACAGGAGATGCACCACTGAAAGTGCAACAGAGGCAGGTAGTGCAGAAGGCGCAACACCGGCAAAGACTGGAGATGCACCAGCTGCAGGATCAACCAAAGCTCCACCACCAGCTGCAAAACCAGAAGAGAAGAAAAAGGAGTGAGTGTGATTGGGAGATCCAAAGTATTCTAGACGTATTTGGAAAAAACCAAAGCGTCCATTGAATTATGATTTAAAGATGGATGAACTCAAACTATTAGGTACATTTGGATTAAAGACAAAGAGAGAGTTGTGGAAGGCACGAACAGAATTATCACGAGTGAGAAAACAGGCACGATCACTATTAGCTTTGAGAAAAGAGATTAGAGAAGAAAAGGAACCAATATTCATGAAATCACTAATAAAAATAAAACTAGTAGATAGTGAATCGACATTAGATAATGTATTAAATTTACAAATAACAAATCTTCTTGAGAGAAGACTACAAACCATTGCACACAAAAAATTAGAATTCACTACAGCATATCAGGCACGACAGGCAATTACACATTGTCATGTTATGATTGATGACAGAATCATAGATGTTCCATCATATATTGTAAAGAGAGATGAGGAAGATAAAATACACTTTGCGTCTGGTTCTAATTTACAAAAAAATATTGGCAAGATGAAAACAAAACGTAAGGTAGAGCCCCCAAGTGAAGAAGGTGACACCCCATATGTATCGGTGCCAGCAAAATCTGCTCAAGTTGCAACAGGGGTAAGGCCTACAACAAAGACAGATGCTAAAATGGTAGAAAAAAAAGATACCACTCTAGTATCTAAAAAAGAAGATGGTGCTAGAGAATCTAAAAAAGAAGATATGAATGAAAAATCTAAAAAAGAAGATGGTGCTAGAGAATCTAAAAAAGAAGATATGAATGAAAAATCTAAAAAAGAAGATGGTGCTAGAGAATCTAAAAAAGAAGATATGAATGAAAAATCTAAAAAAGAAGACTAGACCAATTAAAATAATTATTCAATGATAGCAATAGTGTCGCCTTTAGCCACAGTATCACCTTCTTTAATTTTAAGACTAGTCACTTTACCATCACGAATTGATTTTATTTTGACTTGCATCTTCATAGATTCCAAGACACACACAGTATCATCAGTCTTTACATCATCGCCTTCAGATATTGCAATTGAGACAACTTTGCCAGGAATCTGGCTGTGCAGATTTTGTTTTCCTCTAGAACCACCACTGGTTTCAGAATTTTTATACACAATATCATCAAGGTGATTATTTAGTAAAACAGAGATGGGGATTCCATCTATGTTTAAGGTCATATTAGCAGTTGTAGTTTGTACAAACCGTACATGATGATACTTGTTGTCTAGTAGAATATCCATACCGTCAGAAGTAATTGATTGTATTTGCAAATTGATTTTTCTATCATTAATTTGTAAAATATAATTGCCATTACCAAGATTAGATAATAGTCTACCTGCAAATTCTCCATCTTGTGCATCAATTTTAAAATTCATCAAAGTGGATATCTCCAAGTATCTTGAGCAGATTCAGCAACACGACTCTTTAGGTATTCATTATGAATGATACATGCAGCTAGTGCAGGGGTAATAACATCTTTCACATCATTATTGATATCCTGTTTGAGTCTATTCAGTATATCATGACAATCTAAAAAGTCAGTAGACATGTTGCCAGTTTTAAACTCTTCAGTTTTCAGAATAGTTTTGTATAGTGGTATTGATGTCTCTACACCATCAATACGAAAATCGACAAGTGCTTGCAGCATACGTAATCTAGACTCTTCAAATGTATCTCCCCAACTGCACAATTTTGCCATAAGAGAGTCATAGAATGGAGACACGTTACATCCAGAGTATAGATACGTATCACAACGTATTCCAGGTCCTGATGGAATCTCAACTTTGGGAAGTATACCGGTGGAGGGGGCAAAATCCAAGAATGTGTCTTCGGCATTTATTCTGCACTCCATTGCAAAGCCATTTGGTTTTAATTGATCTTGTGTGAATGGAAGTTTTTCACCATTTGCTATATCGAATTGTAATTTTACTAGATCCAATCCAGATACTAATTCAGTTACCGGATGTTCTACCTGAAGACGTGCGTTTATCTCTATAAAGTAAAACGTGCCATCATCTATACGTAGAAACTCTGCTGTTCCAAGATTCTCATAATTGACAGCTTCGGCAGCCTTTATGGCCAATTGACCTACTTGATTTCGAATTGTCTCATCCACTACTGGCGATGGTGACATTTCAATGAGTTTTTGATTTCTTCGTTGAATAGAGCACTCTCTCTCAAATATATGAACACCATTTCCGTGACTGTCTCGGGCAAGTTGAAATTCAATATGTCTGATATTTTCTAAATATTTTTCAACAAGAATTGCAGATTTTCCAAAAGCAGATATAGATTCATCAGTTACGATTTTAAATTGTTCTAAAAGTTCAGCATCGCTACGAACTAGTCGTATGCCTCTACCACCTCCACCATAAACGGATTTCAATAAAACAGGATATTGTATGTCATTGGCAATTTGCACAGCTTCGTCTGCATCCTTTACAAGATCAAGACTGCCCGGTACTGTAGGAACACCGGCTTTTGCCATTACCGATTTACAGCGCATTTTATCCCCACACAAGGTCATAGAATCAGCACTGGGTCCTACAAATGTGATTTTATTTTTTTCACACATTTTTACAAAATCTGCATTCTCAGAGAGAAAACCATATCCGGGATGCACAGAGTCTGCCCCAGAGGATAAAATTACTTGGATGATTTTTTCCTGATCCAGATAACTTTTAGATGGTATACCAGGTCCTATATGATAAGCCTCTGTTGCATGTTTCACATGAAGTGAGTTTGTGTCCTCATCTGAATATACTGCTACTGTCTTTATTCCCAATGCTTTACATGTTTTAATAACACGCAGAGCAATCTCTCCTCTGTTTGCAATTAGTAACTTTTCAATCATGATTCATCACAAATTGATGTTTCCGTGTTTACGTGGTATCGATTTAATTCGTTTATTCTCAAGCATGGTAAGGGCCTTGATCAACATTGGTCTAGTTTCAGCAGGATCTATAACAGTATCTATAGAACCGTGAGATGCAGCAACGTATGGATTATCAAATTTGTCTGTAAAGTCATCCATTAATTCTTTGAGAAGTTTGGTAGAGTCTTTAGCATTTTTCAAATCTTTTCTATTAATAATTTTGACTGCAGCTTCGGCACCCAATACTGCACATCTTGCAGTAGGCCATGCATAATTTACATCGGTTCTTAGATTTTTACTGGCCATGGCAATATAGGCGCCACCATAAGCTTTCCCAATGACTAGTGTAATCTTTGGAACAGTAGCCTCACAGTATGAAAATAATAATTTACTACCATGACGAATTATTCCACTATGCTCTTGATCAGAGCCGGGCATGTAGCCAGGTGTATCTACAAGAGTAATTATCGGAATGTTGTACGCATCGCAGAATCTAATGAATCTTGATGCTTTATTTGAGGAATTGATATCAAGGGCTCCGGCCAGTACCATAGGTTGATTTGCCACGATACCCACTACCCTACCATTCAATCTGGCAAAACACACTATAATATTTTCAGCAAAATTCTCATGAATTTCAAAGAATTCGTGATTATCCACGATGGATTCTATGATTTTTTTCATATCATAGGGCTCTGTGATAACATCAGGAATCACATTTATCAAGTTATTATCCAGTCTATTCGGATCATCACCGGTCTTTACCACCGAGGGCAACTCGGTATTATTTTGTGGCAAATATGATAGTAATTTTTTGATATAATCCATACAGTCATATTCATTTTCAGCGATAAAATGAGCTACACCACTTTTTGTACTGTGTGTTCGCACGCCACCTAAATCTTGCGCAGAAATTTCTTCTCCTAAAACAGTTTTTACTACATCAGGTCCTGTTACAAACATTGTAGCTAATTTATCCACCATTATTACAAAGTCAGTCATTGCAGGAGAATAAACTGAACCTCCCGCAGACGGACCAATGCTTGCAGTAATTTGTGGAACAATTCCAGATGCAAGTTGATTATGATAAAAGATATCTGCAAAACCATCAAGACTAAGTATACCTTCTTGAATTCGTGCACCACCTGAATCCATTATACCAACTATGGGACAACCAGTACGTATTGCATGACTCATTAATTTAGTAATTTTTTGTGCGCCCGTTTTGCTCAGTGTGCCACCTAGAATAGTAAAGTCATAAGCATAAACAAATACGCGTCTTGTTGCAATTGTACCATAACCGCCTACAACACCGTCACCATAAAATTTCTTTTTTTGCATATCAAACTCATGATAATGATGGGTCGTTAACGAGTTAACCTCTACAAAACTCTCAGAGTCTAAAAGGAGATCAATACGTTCACGAGCTGTGAGTTTGCCTTTATTATGTTGGGCTTTAATTCTGTCATCTCCACCACCTTGTAAAGATTCATTGGATTTTTCAGAGCGTTCTTGAAGTTCTTTAGAATGCACAGTGATTTAACAGAATAATTTATCACATATTAATTATACACGCAGTTTGTCTCGGCCACCTTTGGCGGTTCGAAAGACATTCATTCCTTTATGAAAATTTTGATATAGATTTTCTATTATCTTGAGATCTTCTTTAATACGCTGAACCTCTAAAGAGTCAGAATCTGGAGTTGATGCTAATTTTTTCTGGGTCTCCGCTAGAATTATGTCAAGACCACGTTCATAATTTGATGTACCCTCAAATTCAGGCGTCAAAATATGTTTAGGAGAGTATGTAGGAGTTTGATTACTAGGCGTGGTGACTTTGTGTGCAATTTCGGCAATCTCTTCAGGAGTATACGCTTTGGGCTTTGGAGGCTCTTCGGCTACTTCTACATCTGTGGATTTGGGTTTTTTATCATCAACTTTGGGCTCTGATTTTATATCTTCAGGTTTTGTCTCTTTTGCATCAGGTGTAGAATCTGACATGATATTACGTGAAAATGGTTAAATTTTAACTTTTGAATTATTGTAGTGGTCGTGGTATCTTTTGTATAATATGAGATATAGACACTCTGCCAGGACCTGCTATCATAATGACTAGAGAACTGGCAAGTAGGATTAGATCAAATTCATAGCCCATATCACCAGTAAGTGATGTTACACCTTTTATCATGAATATAGCCCCTAGCATAATTATTGATAATAACGCTCCAGAGAGTCTAGTCAGTACACCAATGAATAATAGTATGCCAGGAATTAGTTCTGCTAGTGCTATTGGAATTTGTAATTCCGGTTGCAGACCCATTCGTGGTAGGACCTCGGCAAAACCCGGTGAGAATTTGGCCATACCATGTATAATGAATATAATACCGATTGATGCTCTCATGCCAAAGAATACAATATCTGTAAGTTTTCCCTGACCTACAAGAGAGTCGCTCATGTAAAGTCGGCGATTTTATTTGAATATATAGTATTAGATTGAGATGTGTTCACTCGAGCTCTAACGGGAAAGATAAATGCCAAAAAAGATCAAATTTAAAATATTACGAGGGTGTTGATTTGTTTAATTATAATTTTTTATACATCCAAATGAGTCTTTGATTAGATTTTTTCGAAGATTTGAAATTAAATTGATTATAGATAGATATGTGATCTAAATCAGTTTGTAATACAATGTATCTACACGCAATTTTTTTTCCAATCATTAATGCTAATCCTGTAATGTATTGTATAATATGAGAACCAATACCCATACTGCGAAACTTCTTATCGACGCCAAATTGTCCTAATAATATAGCAGGATATGTTTTGATATATTCAGCTTCATGTACTATTTCAGAATCATTGAGTTCATTTTTTCGTATAACAGACATAGATAAAGAGAAACATCCCACTAGTGTATTATTGTAATATACAACCCATGTTGAAGCAAGATTATTTTTCTGAAAATTCTGTACCTTTGATGAATGAAAAAAATCATTTACAGATAATGGATTAGATTTATTTGATTCAGTAAGATCTAGTGATTGTAAATTATCAGAATTATTTAATTCCCGAATTTTTAAATCAATTTTGTCAATTTTATTGTGATTCATAAACGAGATTTTTTTTGTACTGCTCTTGATAAAATTCAACGGCTTCTTTTAGAATAGCCTTTTCTTTTGCAGACAATTTTCTTTGATCATATTCTAAGAAATTTTTTAAATCTTCGCCCTCTAAAGTAAATATATCTAGATATGCAGAACACGTCATTACAATGGTATCTATATTTTTATATATATATAGTTACAAGTGAACTCAGCTGAAATATGACAGTTGGGAGAACAAATTGTATGTCTAGTTAATATCAGCAGATAACAATAGAATACAAATTACTAGTATTAAAAATAATTAATTTTATTATATTTCATCGACAGCATTTTTCTTGCACTGTTCTTGATAAAAAGCATCCGCTTCCTTTAACATATTTTTTTCTTCAGTGGATAATTCTCTTTTATCATATTCTAAGAAATTTTTCAAATCTTCACCCTCCAAAGTAAAGACATCTGGATATGCAGAACGAGCCATTGCAATAGTATCTGCATTTTTATATATAAAGGTTTCAAGGAAAAAAACAATCACTTTACTTGTTTTAGAAATTTATTTTGAACTTTGATACGATAATTATCATACGAATCTTTATCAAGACATGTCTTACATATGCACATTTGAGACACTAATTCTAAATCGCAATCATCTGCATATTCACATTTTGGACATCCTGCCGGTTCACCACATACAGTACACGGAAAATTTTTAATTTTTGCACAATCCAGATGCTTTACACCAAGTTCCTTTGCCCACATACCAAGCTCCCCTACAGCAATTTCTTTATTACATACAGTACACACGCCTGCAAATTTCATAGGTATTTTACGCCAGCTCATCCTTCTCAGCTCCTTGTTTATGATTTCTGCATATTCTTCATCTAGATCAAGTTGAATGATTTCATTTTTGATATTATACATAATATATGGCATATACAAAGTAGCAAATACACTAGTAGATACATGGAATTTTGGTGCAAGATACGCAAACAATTTTCTCACACTAGCTGCCCTCCATCGTAATTTACTCAGTAGGCTCCATGATAAATTATACTTGGAGTATGATATTGAAAGATTTGGGATGTACATCTTTAATAATATATTATCAAGATAACGCAATAGCCTCCACTCTTGATGTCTCATTATTCTTCCATACAGTACATCGGCATCAGACAAGGCACCAAGGATTATTTTCAACTGCTCAGAGGACAGTGACGATGTCATGATAACACTAGAGTAAAATGCAGAGATTTTTGTTCGTGGATCGGTCTTGATTAGTGATAATATATCACGTGCATCAGAGAGTGTTTTGGCTTTGAAGAATAATTCTACTCCTTGCTCGATACCAAGACTGTCAGAGGACTTTGTCATGTCGGGAGAGAATCCAGTCTTGAATGTTTGTGCTATATTGAGTAGTGAGCGAATATCACCTCGTGATTTGGTTATAGTGCGAATAGTTGTACCGGGGCCAAGAGAGACACCCTCAGATTTCAACACGTGTGAGAGATACACTTGGAGAAGACGTGGCGGAATGGGTTTGAAAGTTATAGTCTGTACAACTTTATTCAAATTCTTCATTTTATCTGAATCATTAAAATTTGCAGCGAGAATTATTCTCACAGTCGGCTCTTTGAGAATTTTTATCAACTCCTCGACTCCACCAAAATTGGATTTGCCATGAATTCCATCAACCTCATCAATGAATATCAGCGGAGTTCCCATGATGGTATTCCCATCCATGACAGGGTCTAGTAATTCACGAATACCTGCCTTATTCCTAATGTCACTAGCGTTCATTCCAATGATATCATAGTCAAACTCTTGTGCAAGCAGTTGAGATATGGTTGTCTTGCCAATACCGGGAGGGCCAACTAAAAGTAGTGGTTTAATTCCAGGGTGCCAAGTGGTAGCCCATTTCAATACACCGGCCCGTGCTTTTTCATTTCCTACCATGTCAGATATGAGACGTGGTCTAAACTTATCAGACCACATCAATTCAGACACCAGCTAGTTTTGCATCAAAGGTATCCCACATGTTACTTTTTTGTAATTTGTTATACCAATATCTATTATAATGCTCAACAGTTAGGAACAGAAAATCAAGAAATGGAGTGTGTGTAAAATCATCTGGGAGCAGTTCCAATGCAAGACGGGCCTCATCAAGATATGTCATACTATGATTAATGGTGGATTGAAAACCTTGTTTCACACTGTTTGAGCAACGTGTATAGTATAATGGCCACGATGGTATCTTTACATATCCATTTTTTATGGAATCCTCAATCTCATTACCACAGCCTACACATTCAGATGCTCGTGCCATTCCAAGATAGAATATTTCACCAAGACTGGTATTGTCAAGTGCCATATTTCTTCCAGCTGTGCCCATAACTGCTCTGTATTTTTTATATGACAAATTCATGTCCTCAAGTGTTAGCCATTTCTTTGATTTCAACTCTACATCAATATTCTGTCCCAATCTTGCATCGACAAATCCATCTTCAAATGATTCCAATACTGTCTGTCCTCCTCGGGCAATTTTCTCTCTTGCTATTTTTAGAATGTATGGATTTAACAATTTATAGTCATCAAGATAGTCTAGATCTTCATCTTTATCGACTATTCTATCCATAGGCTCACTCAGATCAATTGCAATAATGTGTCCGTCTACCATATCCTGACGCAGTGATTTATCAGTGGAGTCATTGGATGCTGCATCAAATAAGGCATTGAATATTGGAAATGTCATCTTTACAAAATTCGAGTCTAATATGCGCAACACTCTATCTTTTAAAATGTTAACATCTTCCAACTTTGACTTTATAATAGGAATTTCAGAGTCTTCCAACATGAATACAGAGTCACCTACCTCTTTGGCAAATTCTTGTTGGGTAGATTTTGGATTATTGTCAGACTTTATCTGAGATAATAAATCGTTGGTAAATCGTTGGGCGAAATCTGGAAAATTATTTTCTGCCTCTTCCTTGTATTGTTTAAATAATTTATAGCCCTTTGATTTTATTAGCCCTTGCTTTAGAATTTGTTTACCAGGTTTGGTACTGAGTAGTGCATTCTTACTAACTACAGATTGATCCTTACCACTCATAGATATAGATAGAATTGTTATTAGTGTATTTATGTATTGAAATTATTATTCTCAAATCATTCCATCATGATGAATTTAAATTACGAAATTATATCAGGGGAGTAATGGAGATTATAGAGATTCTCAAGAATGCATCACAACTAGTATATCAGAATGTAAAAGGAATAGCAGGCACGACAAATGCAGGTGGCGATTTCGGCATTGGTGCAGGCGGAGACGTGTCTAGAAATATCGACATGATTGCAGAGAAGACAGTAATTGATTATGTGAAGAGTAGTGGTTTTAGTTGTAGAATATTGGGTGAGGAGTGCGGTGAGATACAGATAGGTGATGAGCCGCAGGGCAGCATAATCATGGATGCAATAGACGGCTCCACCAATGCTGTACGCGGAGTTCCATTCTTTTGTTGTTCACTTGCATTTGCACGCGGTGATCATATCAGTGATGTTACAGATGGAGTTGTAACGGATTTGGTCAGAGGTGATACCTATTGGGCATCACGCAACAAGGGGGCATACAAGAATGATGATAGAATTCATGTTGGAAATACTGAACAGTTGTATCGAGTAATTCTATTAAACATATCCGGTTCCACAACAGAGGATTCTAAAAAATTACAGCCATTATTTGAGAATACTTATACACGTCACTTTGGAGCAAATGCATTAGAGATGGCTCTGTTGGCCTGTGGTGTTGCAGATGGATTTGTAGACTTGAGGGGAAAAATTAGAGTTCATGATTTAGCCGCAGGATTTATAATTCTAAAAGAGGCGGGGGGAATAATTCATGATACAAATCAAAAGTCCCTAGATGGAGTAATAAATTACTCTACTCGAATATCATTCATTGCAGCGGCAAACGATGATATCATGAAAGAAATCATACAATACATCAGTTAATTCCAGAAAGATGGGTCACATCCTGTGGGAAAAATTGCCCAATTGACCAATCCAGACCAACACGAATTTTCTTCTCCATAGTAGGAAGGGTAGACAGATAGTAGTGTTTCCACAAAAACCAAGCAATCAGTCCTCTAAACTCATGACCTAGTAGAATGGCAACACCATCTCTGCCTCCGAGTTTGGCCATAGTCCCCTTTGTATCATAAATGAATTTGGATAAAGAATCAGATTTCTCGATTATGCCAATGATATTGTCAGATACGGTTTTAGCCTCTCTTATTGCATGTTGTGCAGTTGGAGGATATGGAGTGTTGTTACGTGAATCAATGATCATTGCACAGTCACCCAAGGCAAACACATTCTTATTTTTTGGCAGTCTGAGGTAATCATCTACAATTAACCTACCATTCTTGTGGTGTTCAGTATCAAGATTACTTATTGTAGAGTTCATGGCGTTACCACCTGCCCAGATCAATGTCTTGCACGGTATTATAGTACCATCACTTAGTGTAGCAGAGTTTTCATCAGCATCTGTAAGTTTGGTTTTTGTGTAAATTTTCACACCGGCTTTCTCTAATGTTTTTTTCGCATAAATTCCAAGATTTCCAATTTCTGGAAGAATACCGTCATTGGCAGATATCAATACTACTTTGATGTAATCATAATTGATATTTCTATAATATTTTTTTACAACTTCACGTACGAAATGATTTAATTCGCCTACCATCTCTACACCAGAGAAACCACCGCCGACCACAACAAATGTCGTTAAATGTTTTTGAACCTCTTTATCACTTTCTTGATCTGCCTTTTCTAAATTTGATATTATATGATTTCGAATGAATAATGCATCAGATAGTGTCTTTATTGTCAATGCGTGTTTTTTTACATTTTGACTCCAAAATTTTGTCTCACTACCCATAGCAACTACCAAATAATCAAAATTAATGGTATTAATCTTACCGTCATTGGTCTTTGCGGTAATCATTTTATCATTCAGTGATATGTCACTCACTGATGCCTGATAGAATCTGGCCCTCTTGCAAAAATTTCTCAGCGGTGTTGCGATATGTCTTGGCTCGATTATTCCAGTTGCCATCTCTGGTAGCATTGGAGTATGTAGGAAAAAATTAGTTTCACTAATCATACTGATATGTATCTGCGGGTTGTGATCAAATTTGTTTTGTAGATGATTTAATACTCCGACACCAGCATAGCCGCCACCTAGAATTACAATATTTGTGGTAAATGAGTTTGAATCGTGTATATTTTGCATATGAATAAGGTATACGTCTAATCGTGAAAATTCAATGTCGCATTCTTGGCATCGGTAATTTGCACCAAATTTCGTTGTAAGGATGGATGCTGTGTAACCTAAAACTGCTCCCCAAATAAGATGAATGATTAGTGTAGTTAGAATTTGCTCAACAGTAATTTGAGCAGACATGACATCTGCAGTTAAATTCATAGAGATGATGTTTGGAATTAATAGAAACTGATACACAGGTATGGTGAATACTACTTCAACTATGATACCGGCAAGTAAACCAAATATGATTCCATTTCGTAATCGAGAGATGTCTAGCAATTTAGTTAGATATAGTATGAGACCGACAACTGTACCAATCGCTATTGCAACCAAAAGATGAATTATAATACCGACTGTTTGAATAGTAGAGCCGACAACACTAGCAGCTGCAAGCCAAAATGTATCGCTACTCCCCTGAAGAATACTTAGAGTACTAGGTGGAATAACCATAATTGTCGCTCCAATGATTGAGCCAATTACAATAAAGAATACTTCTTTGCGTAATGAAAAATTAACTATTGATGTAGTGGTATGATTTGTGGATTTCATACAATTTAGTAATCATTGGGATTTAAAAATATAGATTATCAGTTTGTGTATAAGATCATTGGTATCATAATTTAATAAAATAATGGCGCCCTCGGCGGGATTTGAACACGCGTCTCAGCCGTGACAGGGCCGAATTCTAGACCGGGCTATACTACAAGGGCTTAATTTCATAATTTGTGGTTATTATTTTAAAGCTTGCGAACGAATTAGGGTGAAAAATTGTGATTTGTAAAGTGATTATTGATGTAAAGTGAAGTGTTGTGAAATATGATCTATAAACGCCTAAATTATACAAATAGAAAAAATGTTGTTATGGGTCTATAGCGCAGCCAGGTAGCGGACCGGCCTTTTAAGCCGGCTGTCGAGGGTCCGAATCCCTCTAGACCCGCTATATTTGATTCTGTAAGATCTTGGAGTGTTATTCATAGAACCATAGAGAAGAGATAGTTGAAAATCCGATAATGTTACAAAATCTAAATTAGAAAATCACCTTGTCTGACAAAATATAATTTCATCAAAATAATAATTTTTGATCGCATTTTACAAATATTAATAGGTATAAAACGTATATAATCAGATGGCAGTAGTTGGCAAAAAACAAACAGCAAGAACAAGTTCGAAAAATAACCTAAATAATTTAACAGGTAAAGAGTGGTTGTATTTTTTATGTTCTGTTTTTGCCACTAGCTATTCAACTAAGGGTGTAAATGGGTTTTCGCATGAATTGAGAAAAGCACATCCATCTCCCAAACCTCCAATATTATTAAAAGAAATTATTGAATTTTTTACAAAAAAAAATCAATGGGTTCTAAATCCATTTATGGGAGTTGGTGGCACTTTGTTGGGATGTTCACTAGCAAATAGAAAAGCAGTAGGAATAGATCTTGAATCTAAATATATACAAATTTATAAAAAAGTTTGTAAAAAAGAACAGGTTACGCAACAATTTACTCATTCTGGAGATGCACGTAATTTAACAAATATTTTACAAAAATTAAAGAAAAAGCAATCAAAAATTCCTAAACAATTTGATCTAATTGTTACTGATCCCCCATACTCAAATATGATGATAAAAAAACGCTCTATTGGATTAAAAAATGGAAAATCACAAACACCATTTTCATCTTCAAAAAAAGATATTGGAAATTTATCATATAATGAATTCCTTGATGAATTAAAAATCATAATTTTAGAATCTTTAAAATACTTGAAAGATAAGAAATATCTAATCTTATTCACAAAAGATATGCAACCAAAAAAAACACATCATAATTTACTACATGCAGATATTGTAATGAAACTATCTGAAATTGAGAATCTAAGTTTTCGGGGATATAAAATTTGGTTTGATAAAACACAAAATCTTTATCCATTAGGGTATCCCTATACTTTCGTGGCAAATCAATTTCATCAATTCATATTAGTTTTTAGGAAAGAACCACAATGAGATATATTGGTAATAAAACAGAGTTACTAGATTTTATTGAAAAACCATTGATTGATAATAATATAACAAATGGCGTATTTTGTGATATTTTTGCAGGAACCACAAATGTTTCTAAATATTTTAAAAAGAAAAACTATAATATAATATCAAACGATAATATGAGTTATTCTTACGTTTTCCAGAAAACTTACGTCGAAAACAATCTTCTAACATTAAAATTTTCAAATTTAAGTGATCAAATTTCTAATCCATCATTGCCAAAAATAATAAAATATTTGAATGAATTACATGGTATTGAAGGTTTTATTTTCAAAAATTTTTCAAAAAATCATTTAAATGAATCTATATGGCAGCGAAATTATTTTTCTGTGACTAATGCTAAAAGAATTGATGCTCTAAGAGAAAAAATTGAAGAATGGGAAGAAAAGGGGTGTCTGACAGAAATTGAATATTATGTTCTGTTATGTGCAATAATTGAAAGAATACCATATGTGTCTAACATATCTGGAACATATGGTGCTTTTCTAAAAATTAACAATCCTAGAATGTTTAAACCTTTTACAATCGAGGTTCCAAAATTAATAGTTAATAATTCTACAAACGTATGTTATAATGAAGATTCCAATAATTTAATAAAGAACATTGAAATGGATATTTTGTATATTGATCCACCATATAATCATAGGCAGTACCCAGCAAACTACCATATTTGGGAAAGCGTGAGTGTATGGGATAAAACGATCACAAATACAAAAACAGGATTACGAGATTATGAAAAGCAAAAGTCATTATTTTGTTCTAAGACAAAATGTGCTCAAACATTTGAAAATCTCATCAAAAATGCTAAATCTAAATATATTTTATTTCAGCTATAATTCAGAGGGAATTATGTCATTGGACACTATAAAAAATATTCTTTCGTCTAGAGGTAAAATTAAGCATTATAGAAAAGAATACAGGCGATACAAAAGTCATTCAAATACTAAAGTAAATAATAATCTTGAGGAATGGCTCTTCTTTGTTAAAACTTATGATTGAAAACATTGTTTGAACCAGTCTGGGCAGTCTTTTGAAAACATAAAAGTACCATCAGTTTTTAATTGGAGTAGAATGGAATTATCATCTAATTCTTTCTGTGATAATTCATTACCATGACAAATCACTCTTCTTTCATAACTATGTCCTTCATATTTGGAACAATAAATGTTTTCTACATCGTCAAAATCAGATAGCTGATCAACTCCACTTCTTTTTTTAAATACATTGCTAGATTTTTCTGCTTCGATAACGTATAAAATTTGTTCAGTTTTATCCATAAATATTAAATCTGGTTTAGATGTTTTTTTCTTTATGGATTCTAATGTCCCATCTGGAAATTCAAAATAGCCTTGTTCACTGCCAGCATGATTATCATAAATTACTTTACAGTTGTTGTAATCCAATATATTATGAACAAGTATACTTACTATTTTTTCGTTGCATTTACTGTACTCCCAATATTCTTCTTTGATGCTAATACAATCAATGGTTAATCCATCTAGTTCTATACCTAATGGAGTAGCTAATTTTATGAACTTACTGCTCTTGTTTCTAACCATATCTTGTGTTAGACCATGGTTTTTTACTATGATTTTAGTTATATCTGGTGATGTAATTTTTACTAATTTTGCTAATGCTGTAACTGCACCAATATTTGGATCATGTCCTAACTTTTTAGATTTTTCAAGTTTTGCAGTTATGGAAACGGTGGTATTATTTTGTTTGAACAATTGTATTGGTACATTGTCTTTTCTTTTTGTAGAAATTTTATTTTTTGAGTTCATTAAATCATTTAGACTATCAAATTTGGCATATTGTTCTATATTTTCTAAACCTAGAATATTTATATCTAAAGTTTTCATTGAACGCACACCAAAAACAAAAGTATTTGGAATTGTGTCATATTTTTGTCGTATATTGTATAACATAATTTTTTTAGATTTTTCCATGATGGGAAATGAATCAACAAACACAAATTTTGAAAGCCTTTGATATACAGATACATTTCGTGATTCTGCAGGAGTTGTTTTGGTTTCTTCAATTACATATATTGGACGATCGTCATTGTTTGGTTCTACTGCTTTTTTAAAAACCAGATAATCTACAAAGCTTCCTTGTTTTGCTTGGATGAGTTTTATTATAATACAACAAGATATTCCCACTATGGAATACTTGAATTGGAATTTACAATTTTCTATAACTGGTTTAATCTTTAAATTCTCAAATTTGTCTTTTATGTATTTCTCTTTTAATAATTCTTTTAGGATTATCGCTACAACTTTATTCTTTGGTTTTTCTTCAGTGAGTATCCAAATTATATCCATGCTATAATTATATATCTGAATTTTTAGAATATTGTATCCAAAGTTTGACAACAAAGTGCAAGATTTAAACACATGTTGTTTGTAATTTGTGTCGAGGATCAAATAATGCAACTTGAAAAAATTGGAAAGATGCTAAGTAATTCTAATAGAATAAAAATAATTAAAATTGTTGGAGAAAATAGGACGACGACCGCGTTCGACTGTTATAACACTTTTAGAGGGAAATATGATTCTAAAATAAGAAGAGAAACTATTTATCGTGAACTTGAGCGCCTGCACGAATCTGATATCCTCATAAAAAAATATGATTTGAATGATAAGAAGTTGATTTACTCACTCAAATTTAAAAAATTTTCATTGGATTTTATTAATATGAAAATTAAATTTCTGCAATAATTAAAATTCAATAATTTTCAAATTATAGGAGATATTTTATGTTGTATTATGCATAGAAAACATTCAGATGTTTGTTCTACTGTTATTTCCAAATAAATATCCTATAATGCCAGATATAGTTATATAAATTATTGTTTCAAAAATTCTAATATTGGAAGGAACAAATTCTATTGCTTGTAAAATTACCATAATAAATGAACCACCACAAATCAAAAACACAAATGCCATAAGATATTTTTGAAAAACAGTTACTTGTACTGCACGTCTATTTTTTATAATCTCACACGCCCCATCCTATCATGCGCTTACATCTAGGACAAGCTGATGTATATTTTTTAATTACTAGGTTACAATATGGACAACGATAAATTTCTGTACCTGGATCAAATATTGCTTTTAGCAAAACTGCCCCCAAAATTAATGCCCCTATTGCAGCAACCCATGACATATATTTTTTAGTTTATCAATTTATTATAAGTTTGATCTTATTGGAGTATGTGTTCAGATCCAATGTCTAACAATTCAAAATTTCTCAATATTTACGTACAACATTTTAGGGAACATGAATAGATACTTGGAGAATGATTCGGTGATTAGCAATTTGAGTGTTAATACATAATAGCATTCTATGCTAGTTTAACTTGAGTAATTATATCGGTTCTGTAACATTTTGGGGTGCTATTCATAGAACCACAGAGAAGAAACAGTTGAAACACCTGATAATGTTACAAAATCTCATTTGTGTTTATTGTTATATAGATGCCGTAAATTAATAATAGCTTTGTCTATATCATTTTCTGTAAAAATTGTAAATTTAAGCTCTGCCATATTATAATAACGTCCAACATTAGATACATCTATTACAAATGAAGATGGTTTTAGTATTTTATCATTTATTTTAATATGATATGCTAAGTAAATTTTATTTTTCAGCGCCATGATTCCACAGAAACCAATTCTCTTATCATCTTCTGAAATAATAGTGAAAGATCCATACACTTTTGTCATATTGAATTGTATGTAGTTAAATGATGATAAAATTCTTTCTTTAAGTTTGTTCCAGAGATCTGTAATTTCTTTTCCCTCAAGATAATCATCTTCAAAAGTGTCATCCAATTCATTCGTCGAAGTTCTGTTTGGTTCCTCAGGACATTTCCATATTTTAATAGAGTCCTCTATCAAATTTTTTGTGCGTTCACTAATAGATGTCCGATTCCAGTTTTCATAATTACATAATGATTTAGTAATTTTAAGATGACTCTTCTCATATTCTTTTTTCTTTTCAGCAAATATAATATTACCAATTTTTTGATTATGACCTGTAAGTGTAAGGTTTCCAATTGTGTGAAGATATTTTTCATGAGTGTCTTTCCAGGTATTTCCCAAATAACGTTCCCATTCTTCAGTGAGCGTTTGTGGCATAATATGTTCAATTTGAAGTGACTCAGAATCAACAATTTCATTATTACCCTCATGTTCAAGTCGAAAAAGTATATATCTACACAATGTTATATTGGAATATAATTGGACGCGTTCTAATTTTTCTCGAAATGTAGAATCTCTAGGGAACTCTCTAGCTAGTGATCTATTAATCATAATCGTCTTTTCTATGCTTTTCACATAATCTGTTTCTATAATTTTATTTAATAACTCAGGAAATCGTTTATTGGCACCTTTTGAAAGAGTATTACAAACAAAACCTCGAACAAGATAACTATCAACTAGTGACAAGATAGATACTACGTCATTAAACGAAATTTTTTCATCAGCATGATCTACTAAAACTTTGAGTAACAATGAATGTGCTACATTGGTTCCTTGGTCACGTATATTAGCAATATATTTTTCGAGTGTATCAGAATCATTATTTCCATAGATTATCATAGCATAATATTTTGAATATTTATAAATATTTTTTATTTCAATATCCATAATTAAATCTTTTGTATACTCTTTAAATTCATCATACGTATTTTTTTTTGAGATTAATAATTTTTTCTGAACCATCAAATAATTTCTTATAAACTCATCAAAATCGTCATCGTTTCCACTAAATAACATTTCCATTGGTCTCCAAAATTCTTTGTAAATTTTTTTTTGTTTTTTTGTATCATATCTCATTAAAACATAATTCCTTATGAGATCAGTGGTTGAAAAATCTAATCCTGTGGAATTCAAACCTTCAAAAATTTCTTGTGGCTTATCACCACCATTTTTATCTATCACTATACTTACAATATTCAGATTATGAATTCCATTCCAAACTGTATCTAGAATTCCAGTATTGTTTGAAAATTGTTGTCTGAAAAACTCAAAATTAGTAGTAATATTATTAGAGTATTTTATTTTATCATTATTTAGTATACTCTTGAATGTTTCATCATCATTGTCCGTTAAAACTAATTTATAGTATTCTTCAGTATTTTCGTGATTTCTATTAAACAATAACGAATCAATTTTTTGAGATGTGATATCTGTTTTAGTTTTATCGAGAAAATCTTTCATGGCTGCTAACAATAGCATTAATGTGGTTAGACGTTGTTGACCATCAATAATCTGATATGGGGTAATTTCTACCGATGCATGTTCTGCACTGCCAACATATGCTACAGAACCCATAAAATGTGACCCCTTGTCAGCTTTTCCTATTTTTAAAATATCATCAAACATACGTTTGCATTGTTTGTGAGTCCAATTGTATGTTCGTTGATAGATTGGAATAGAAAATTGGCAACCACTATCTATAAGTTCATGAAATTTTTTATTATCTGCATCCATAATTAATAATACAATTAAAGGTTTATAAATTAGTCAAACGTAATGGGTAGTTATGATATATGAGATAGAGGATCCACTCCAAAATATATCACGTTTAGAAATATAAGAAGATGTTATTATGATCGAATCAGAAACCATTTCAAAAAATAAATTTAGTTGATATAAAACACCGCATAACGGCACAAAGTATTATAGTAATTCTAAGTGTAGTTGTAGAAGGACTGATACAATTGAATTCTACAGCTTTAATTTTTTAAATATACCGGAAAATTATGAATCAGGATTAATTCTTACTGTACCAGCTCTAGCTTTTTTCATTTCAAAATTATTTGAGCATAAAAAAAAATTCAATAAAAAATCAAAGGAAATAGCATTATCAAGCATTACAAGTGTTCCCTCATCTATCATAATTACAAATTTTTTGCTGTTGCCATTGATCAATACCATTAATCCTTACAATTCTTTGTTAATCACTACCACTGTAATTATTGTTTTCATAGTAGATACGGCTGTGTCTAAATGTCTTTCATATAAAAAAATAATGGAGTGGTTTAGTAAGCACCCGATAAATCTCTACCATCAATTGTAGACCAGAACCCACTGTGAGTCCGAGCCGAAGTTATATTGTAATCAGCTAGACCTACTATATTTTAATAAATATTCTTTCATCTAACAGTACATAGGTAAGAGATTTAAATGAAACTCTATACGTATCCAAATTTTAGAGAGGGTAAAAATAAAAACTTAAGATTTAAAAATGTCTACATAAATTTATTACATATTATTGATGAGAGAAATATCTGTGTTTTCCACATATTAGTCATATTGGCTATCTGAATAACCAAGAAAATGTTGGATAAATTTTATTGCCATTAATTGTAAATAATGATTGTCGATGTAATAGATTAATTGCGTCTTCTTTGGTAAATTTTTTTGTATCTACAAGTTTTTGGATAAACATATCTTTTTTTATCGGTTTTAGAGATTTATGAAAATATGATAATAGAGATTCAAAATCATGTGTTATAGGAATATTTTTATCATGCATAATTTTTTTTATTTTGGCTAGTGATGCTATATTTTTCATAACTTCGTGTGGTATGACACTTTCACATAATAATTTTTCAAGTATATACTCTTGTTCCATGCTCATGATACGAGGAATGACATCTACATAATGTACTAAATCCTCAAGATTCTTGTTAATTTTGGTCTGAATGACAATAATATCATTACATGAAGGATTCTTTGTTTGATTTTGTAATTTATTTGAAATATTTTTTTGTAGTTTGTCTCTTAAAGATTTAATTTCTTTTTGTAGTTTGTCTTTTAAAGATTTAATTTCTTTATTAAGATCTTGTGATTTATTAACATACTGTTGGATTTCATCGATTTCGTATATTGAATATTCGTTAATATCGTGAAGGTAATAATCTTCAGATTCGCTTATGTCAGATTCATTCTTGTTTTCTATCAAACGCCCATATGCTCGTTGTAGATTTGCTTGAATACTTGTTAGGCTGTTATAAAGAATCTCTTTGGAATCATTTTGATGATTTGGAATAATTGGTTTAATTTTAGCAACTATATCATTAATTTTCCTAATAATATCATGTAAATGTGAATCATAATTCTCTGCACCTACAATATAGTAGTGATTACTTTTGCCCCTATTGACGCATTTGACTAATCCCAGATTAAGTAATGTTGTAATCTCCTTATCTACTGTGGCATGCGCTTTTGTATTTTTATTTTTAAGCGCATCTCTTATTTGGCTCTGGTTTATACCCGGTAATTTTAAAATTAAATGTATTATGAAATCTTGACGATCAATTGATGAATTTGTTCGTGTCAATGTACATAAAATTTAATGGTCAAATATAGGTCATTTGTATTATAGATTTAAATTAACACAGTTTGAACAAGGTGAAAGTTTAGTAGGCGGTTTATAGAATTGGCCTATAATCTATATTCAAAAATTAGTAGGCAATTCCTCAATTGGTTTTAATAAAATGAAATTCATATAAAATTATGACTAATACCAACATTAGCATTGGTGGTTATGGTGGAACTGGGGACCAAGATGACCTAGACAACCATTCCGACCAATGTAATCCAAACAATGACGAATATGATGGTTATCAAGATTGATAACCACATTTCTTTTTTTTTTTTTTTTTTGATTATTGTTTTTTATAAAATAACAACACATTACGACTTTGTTTATAAATAGACACAATCACAGTGTTTTCACGTAAATTCAGGGCATAAAAATTACAAATTTATTACAAGTTCAATAGAATTCATCGTATAATCTCTTGACCTTAGTTTCTAATGATTTAAAGGATTGAGTATTCATCAATTATCCATCCAATCAAGCAACCTAGTTTTTGATTTATTTATTATTAACTTATAATCTTTTGAAGTCTCAACTTTGGGTGCAATAGTCGTATAATCAAGATAATGATAGGAAGTTTTATTTATTTTATTTTTAATTTCCTCTGAAATATTTTTTTCAATATCAAGAATTGAGAGTAGATATCCTAATCGTTTTAAAACAACATCAATTTTTATCTGTTCTGCCATTTTAACAACTATTCCCCAATCAAGTTCTTCACGTGCATTCCACATAGCCTTGAGAACCTCTACTAATCCTCCACAATATTCAGGATGTGTTAGACCATCTATGATTGTCTTTTCTTTAGAAGAGATATTGAAATAGTTATCTTTGTATATTTTCTCTTGTACAAAACCAAAAAATTTCTTTTCAGATAATGTTATGAATTTATAATTTTGATAGCCAAATTCTAAATCTTGTTTTCTTTTAGTGGTTGCAACGAAAACAGTTTGAGGGATTTGTTCAGTCATATTCCAATAATCCATAGCAGTGTAAAATCCAATATAATAAACATCAATAAGATTTGGTAATAGTATTTGAAAATATTCAGACCAATTCCCCTCTACACCAGCTTTGGCAGGAATTAACAGATATTTGCCACGTTCGATTCGATGTATTCTTCTCTTTTGTACCAATCTATACAAAACATGCCACACAGAAGATGATGAGGTTTTTAGGATATCCTTTGCATCATTAATGGTAAATGATGATAATTCTTTCTCTTCCAAAGTGAGTAATAGTTTCAGTTCTAAATTAATATTTTGTGTCATGATACTTCCTTAAAAGGGAAGTATCGCTACATAAAATATAAATTTTATACTCAATACCAACGATTCCCAACGTGCTTTTATCCTGCTCCGAGATAATAGATCTCTCTGAGATTATCATACAGTATGTCTAATCAGAAACTAGCTAGACAATAGGTAGAATGATTCAGTATCTAATGAAACTGAGATATATTTATCATTGAATATGGATTAAATAATATCATATATGTTTGAAATGTCTTTATCCAAAATCATTTCAAGTATACTAGTAATAATTCTAATTTATACAATCACGACTCAACCAGTATTAGCAGAGTATCAAACAGAAACTATTGTGAATGATTTAAAAGCTCCGTGGTCAGTAGTCTTTACCCCGGATGACAGAATAATAATTTCTGAGAGAGGAGGAAATTTAATAATAATCAATCAATCCCGAACCAGTATAATTAAAATACCTGTACTCGGATTTCCATTCACAACAGAAGGAGGTCTGTTGGGAATAACATCTAGTCCAACATTCCAACAAAATAATTACATCTATATCTACATGACGTATCAAGAAATATTTGACATCAAAAACAAAGTAACAAGATACACCCTCATCAATGATACCATATCAGATGAACAAACAATCATTGATGATATACCAGGGTCAGCCGTACACAACGGAGGACGAATAAAATTCGGACCTGATGGAAAATTATACATCACTACTGGAGATGCACAAAAGCCACAATTATCTCAAGACATAAACTCACTGGCAGGGAAAATTCTACGAATAAATCCTGATGGAACCATACCACAGGACAACCCATTTACAAACTCTCCAGTATACTCGTATGGTCACAGAAATCCTCAAGGGTTAGACTGGAATCATAACGGTACACTACTAATTACAGAGCACGGACCGTCTGGAGAATTTGGCAAAAGAGCACATGATGAGATAAATGTCATACATGCAGGACAGGATTATGGCTGGCCTAGTATATTCACAGACGAATTTGATGATACCATACGTCCAGTATTAGATACCAAAGATGAGACATGGGCACCATCAGGGGCAGTGTTTTACACCTCTGAAAATATAGAATCCTTGAGTGGTAAATTTATTGTTGCAACACTATACGGCAAGCACTTGAGAGTGATAGATGTTGATACTAGTGGGGTAGTAAAATCAAGTATACCAATATTGAATGAGTTCGGCAGATTACGTGATGCTACTATTGGACCAGATGGGGATTTGTACATATTGACAAGTAACAGAGACTCGCGTGGTACTCCACAAGAAGGAGATGACAAACTATTGAGAATTACTCAAGGGGTAGAATTGGACAAATGCAGAGGTGATTGTATTCAGATGCTAAGACTTGGTGGTGAGGAGGTTTGTGTGTTTTTATTACATGTTCAAGTTTTAGAAAATAGAGGATGGATACAAACCTCAGAATAAAATTGAGTATGATAAATTACAAAGTATAATTATACATGTTGAAGAAAGTAATTTACAAGACAGATTTCTCTTTTGTACTAGGCTAGATATTTTTCCCAAATGTTGTCTTTCTTATTATTCCATAATTTTGCAACTGATAATTCAGAATATCGTAAGAGATCATCAAAATCATTCATCATGTGTTTTTTTATGGTTGTAAGCTTTTTGAATCAAGATTTTTTCGTTTTTCGCAGTAAGGATTAATTTATCTCCTTTTTTAATGCCAAGTAGTTTTTGAATTTCTCTAGGTATTGTGATTTGACCTTTTTCTGATACGTAAACTATTTTTAACATAGATTTACTCATTCATAAAATAAGAAGTTTCTTGCCTATAAACAGATAACTTTATGATTCTGTTGCATCTTCGAGTGCCACTCACCAAGCACATTCTCCTACAAATTCAAAATCTATCGAGACAGAAACAACAACAAGATGGTAAGATTTAATGCTGAAATTAGAGATAGTGAAAAAATGTTTCGTGGTCTTAAGAAAATAAATACACCCGTTTTAGAGGGAATGAAAGTGTATTACAATTTCACAAAAAAGCATAGTGCATTGAATGGTATGACACCCGCAGAAGTTGCAGGAATTAAAATCACAGAGAAAAACAAATGAAAAATCATGATTCAGAATTCAGATGTTGGGAAATGAAATCTATCTATTCTATCGTGTTAGGTTTTATGTGCTCAATCAAATGTTTGATGACTAATACTCTAATCTCAGGATCAGATGGTATTTTATCATACCGTGTTGTCTTGTCTGATACTTTAAAATCATTCCAAACTTTTTCAAATTGTTGTTTGGTAATCGAAACTTCCCCATCAACAGAAGTTGTAAATACTACTTCATCTTCTGACACAAATTTATAATAACACAGAAAGTCATTACCAGATTCCGTAGGATGTCCAGTTATTTTATTACTTGATTTAAAATCATAAGCAGTGGGTTTACCATTAAATGTATCGACTTGTACTGGTTCACCATTCGTATCTTTTTTTAATTTATACCAATATTTTTCAAAATTCATAACTTCCCAACATTATCATATTATTTACATTTTGTGAACGGGTCTCGCTATCTTAACAGTACCAGATCGAGATATCTTTATTAATATTGTTTACGTTTAGATCCTGAAGATGTAACAGAACCTAGTATTGTGGCAAAAGATCGTTTGAGGAAAAAAGATAATTATTGAAGGTCGTAACAAGTGGAGGACTGATACAAAATGTAAGTTTGCATGATTATAGTATTATTTAATTTTTGGGGCAAAATTTTTAATAAAATCATTCATTGCTTTGTTACACTGCTCCTGATCCTTGTCCTCAGAATCAGAATCCAATTGCACAATATTACAATTACTACATTTGTCAGTATCCATACAGATTTTGTTACATTTGCTACAATATTTTATATCTGGTACTAACGTAAAATCGGATACAACAAGTCGTTCAACATTAAACATACTCAAATAACGAAACATTTTACTATGATCTATAACAAAATCAGCAAGATGTTCTTTATCAGGTATATCCTCAAAACTAATCCATTTCTTATTGGTTTCATCCCAATTAGAATAAAAACATAATAATTTCAATTTGTGAAAATTACGAGCATAGATATCTAATTTCTTGAATAAATTCGCATAATGTGATGACGTTTGTTGATCATAGGTAATAGCAGTATTTTTCAATCCCTTAATTGTTTGCTCATATTCATCACGAGTCAAAGATTGCTGTGATAATAATTGCTCGGTAAAGTATTTTGTTTTCCCTTTATGACTATGCAAATTATTATCCCAGTAATCTTTTGTAATGTCTTTTTTCTCAAAATGAAACTTACATAGCTGTGCACATTTAGATGATTCTTCAAAAGATAAACATGCTAATGAAATCGCTGACTGATATTCACAATTTTTACGCAATATGTCACTATGATCCATTAAAGATTTTGCATATTTTGAACTATGTCTAATACCATCCCATATCTCTCTATGGAAAATATGAATTTTAGAACCATCAGACATGATTAAATTTAAAAAGTCAATATATTTAAAATTACACATGACGTTTTTAGAAGTAACCTATATTTTATAGCATATTTATCAGAATCATTAATAGCACCCGAAGATGCAACAGAACCAACTCTATGACTGTAAGGTGACTGATGATTTACACAATGTATCCGTATTAAATTACCTATGACAAGAGATAGAGTAAACGAGTAAACATACATTCTTCAAATATTTATATTTTGTTCACATTCTAACGAAGTTTTGTATTTTCATATAAATGACTTCGTTGTTATGCCATATTTTTGATATGATGTCAGGTCCACCAAAATTTCATGTGTAAATAATGGAAAAGTATACGTTGCGAGTCATTAGACATGAGATCATACATTTTTGTCCCATAATATTATTATGTGACACAAATTAAGATTAGAGAATTAAACTTAGTATTTTTTCAATAAAGATAGTATGTATTCTACATTCCGAGTTAGAGTGTTATTTGACATGTTACAATATTTTATAATATTTGTTTCTGAATATGGTTAGAGCTTATTTTTCATCTCATTCATAATATATTTAAACTAGAATATCTTGAAAAATAAATTACTATTCAGTTATTTGATCCTCTGTATGATCCATTACATAAAACACCAATCCACGTATGTAAGATGTTACACGTATGTAAGGTGTTACACCTATGCTGTTATTTTCATTGACCAAAGTATGTTCCCATGATTTGATAGACTGCCCTTTTCTTCTCATCCACAGATACTCACATTGAGATCTAGTAATTATGGAATCACTTTTTGTAGAACCTGTTTGAATATGGATATTTGTACGTAATTTCACAAAATAAAACAATTTATTGCGAGGTTTTGTCTTCATTTCTGTGTTTTGGGGAATATCTTTACAATAATTCCAAAAGACATCAATATTCATTATTTGTAATTTTCAAAATTTACTAATAAGCATTTCCAAGGTCTTGCTATCTTAACAGAACATTATGGAGATTGTGTAAGATTTAGAATATCAAAGAATTTGTAAAATTTATCTCAAGTATAACCTAAAGACTGGAATTTAATCGTAGATATGATCATTCTCTATAACAACAAATAAAACTCAATTTGTATTTTTGAAGCGAATTTCACATACTCCTCAAACATCACAGAGATTTTAGAATGTGCTAGAAAAATAATTATAGCACTGATAGTTTGTTGTTTGCATGTATGTTAAGTTTTGTGATGAGGAATATGATATAACTAAAAATTGTAACACAATAAAATTTGGTACATTACATGAATATAGAAAGAAGTGTGAGTCAGACATACGAAAGGATCCTACAGAAGGAAAGTTGGAAAAAATAATGCGTAATATGAAAATTATAGATAAAAAAGATACGTCTAAATTCGATATACCTTGGAATAAGAATGTAAAACGATACACCATTACAAATTCTATAGATGCAAATATTCACATATTTAGACTTATCTTACTGTCCGGTACTTAATTCTGATATCTTGAATTCATATAAAAAACATTTTAACACGAATTCATACTGGACAATTACTGATGATTTCATAAAGTTATTTGCACTATACTTGCGTGAAATTTATGCTGCGTCACTTACAAAGGATGATTTTCAATCAAAACACAAAGAATTGTTTAAGTTGAATGATCCTGAATTCCAAGTAGGATATTTTGCTGAACAGATAAAATATGTGTCTGAAAAGAGTTTAATATTACATTGTAACAAAAAAATAAATACTGACAGTAATGACTTTGATAAATTACGTGGTATTAGTAATGATGAAATGTTTAGGAATATATTTTCCAAACCTAATAAATTCAAATTTGAAAATGAATTTCGTATTGCGGTTGCACCGTTTTATGGTTCTAAACATCCTTTACAGTTAGAAATGGTAGATAAGCCAAAAATTGTAAATATTAATAAAAATTATAAATTGGTTAATATACTCAAATTTATAAATAATATACATTACTTTGACAAAATATATCCATATATTTAATTTTGATTAGACTATGAACACAAGTTTTCATATTTTTGAAATAAATTCCATTTGAGAATATGCGTCGAAGAGTTACAGAACCTCAAATACAACCATTTTTAAATTATAATTATGACAAAAATTAAATAGAATTGGATTTTATTTGAGGTCAATGCAACCTAGACGCCGAGCTCATTATAATAATAAGAGATTAAATCTAAAAATCGATCAGATTTTAGAAAGTATGAAATTACTATCTGATCAACCTGGCACAACAAAAGATACTTTTGGTTCTCAAGAATTTGCGGAGAATATTTGTTCACATTTACTGGATCAAGGGGCTATAACTCCATTTACTATTGCAATTAATGCTCCTTGGGGCATGGGTAAAACTACAGTTTTGAAAATGATCCGTGATGAAATCAAAGAAAAGAATCAAAAGCAAAAATTAATTTTATTTAATCCATTGGAATATGAAAAAATGGATGTTACAATTTCATTATTCGTAAAAATTAAAAATGAGGTTGGTGGAGAAAAAGATAAAAATAATAAAAAATTATTTAATATTGTTAAATTAGTTACAGATGTAACTCTTCGAAATTTTCTAAGTATTAGTCTTGAGGATTTACAGAAAAATTTTGATGATTATGCAAAAAATATTACTGATGTTGAAACGTTAACATCTCAATTGGAAGAATTAATCGGAGACGAGAAAATAATTATATTCATAGATGATTTAGATCGATGTTCTGCCGAAAATATTATAAAAATTCTAGAATCTATTAAATTATTTACGATTGTTAAAAATACTATTGTTGTAATTGCTGTTGATATATTGAGACTAGAAAGGGCATTAGAATTAAGATATAGTTCAGATTTGGGAAAGAACGAAGGTAGGGAATACTTAGAAAAGTTATTTCCACTTATAATTCCATTACCCGAAAAATCACCTACACAAATAGAAACATTCATTTTTAAATTGATACCCACATTTGATCAGGTTTATGTTGACATTTTAGTAAATATTTTACCATATAACCCACGAAAAATAAAACGAATGTTAAATCTGGTATATGTTAATTTGCTAACTTGGGCAGATGAAGGAAGTTCGGTGGAAGTAATAAACATAAAGTTCTTATTTAATTTTAGGATATTATGTTGCTGGATATTATTGGTATCATATCATCCAGATTTTGCTAGAGAGATTCAACGCAAACCGAGTAATTTAATCACAGTATCCACATTATGTAATAAATGTGAAATATTTGAAAATTTAAAAAAATTAGTGTTTGCTTTTAAACCAAGAAGAGAAGGAATGAATACTTTCAAATTACAAGATATAAAAATTCTACCAGAAATTATGACACATGAAGTATATGAGTTATTACTAAAAATAGAAAAAGAGTCAGAATTATTTAAAATTTTATCAGAGCTTGCCAATGATTTTGAGTTAGAATTTAATAAAGATTTCCCACTAGAATTTAACAAAAGTACAAGATACAATACTATCACTAAGTATTACCGTAGAATAACAAATATTTTAAATAATATGGTTTGAGGTTCCATAACATTCATCAAATGTTTCAATTATTTCTTCTCCATAATTCTATGAATAACACCCAAAGATGTTACAGAATATCATCAAGGTAGTTTTATTTTCTTCTATGTTTCTTCCAACTCAGCCAAAATTGTTTTGTATGTTTTCTCCCCGATCATATCGCTCATAATTTTTCTCATATTATCATTTTTGAAAAGTGAGTACAAGCTAGTTTTAGTAAGAAAATATGAAAATGTTGCATCCATTCGTGTAAACAAAAAAGTAAATAATGGAATATACTCGCCAGTATTTCCTTGAACTAATGAATTTAGATATTCAGTTCTATTCTCTGGAGTAATATAGATTGGCAGAAATCCTTCTTTTATCAACATATAATTGAGTAATTCTCTTCCCACTCTACCATTACCATCTTGAAATGGATGAATCTCTTCAAATTTCTGATGGAAATATGAGACAGCTTCAAATGGGTGAATTCCATCCTTTAATTTACTTGTATATTCAGCAACAAGGAGTTTCAGTTGGGAAGAAATCATTTCTGGCGGAGGTAGAGTATATTCAATTCCCAAAAGTATTGCTTTACTCGTTCTATATTCTCCTGCATTGATTAATTTTCCATCATATCCACAAATTCCAGTCATCAAAAGTTTATGAATTTGTAAAATCATTTTTTCAGTAATATTTCCAGAATATCCATCCATATACTTTTTAATATGATTGTAATTTCCAACTTCAAATATTTCATTTATAGTTTTATTCTTCGGAGTAAGGTTACTTGCAAGTAGTCTAGATGCTTCAATCTCTGTCAATGTATTTCCTTCAATTGCGGTGGTTCCATATACATATTTTATAAACAATATTTTTTCAAAATCCTCTAATTCTTGTGGATCAAGTAATTTTTTTAAATGTGTAAAAATAAATGATTGTAAAGCTAAAACATTATTATAAAAATCTATATCGATAGAATCTGCAAAAAAATTAAATTTGTATTGGTCTTTCCATGTAGTAGACATTAATTTGAAAATTTTTGGTAAATGAATTGCAAGTGCAGAATGTTTTTCTTCTGCTAATTTGTGTTGTGATGCATCCGCCCTGCATACACAAGTATTGATCACTTTATAGACTCCATCAAGTTTGACAGAATCTTGAAAATAGTAGTAAACTTTTCCTTTAATGGTTTTTTTCACTAGAGTCATAATTAACTAATTATATACATATTTAGTTATTTAAGACTAATCATTAGTTAACTTTTAGTTAACGATATTGTAAAAATTAGTTAATGCTCTAAATCTACAAAGGAAGGAGTCAAAACATACTCTTCAAGAATCTAGCGTCTTTACAAGAGGATGATAAAACATTATACACTGCTCAAAACTCTGAACTTTTCAGTCTAGTGTTAAACTCGGGACATATGTATACGAATAAGAGTCATAATAATTTAATTTTCATGAACCCTGATTTAACACCCCTGCCAAATACCCCTCATTTTGAACGGTATAATTCTTAAAAAAAAATCTTATATAGTTATAGTAATAAAATATAGTATGAAATGTTTACAAGCTGGCAAAGGTGGCGGCGACGGAAATTCTGGTGGAGCTAGTAAAAATGATAATCCATCAGGCGATAATCCACACAAGTAATCTTCTTTTTAAAAATAAATTATGCAACTATTAATATGCATATGTAATTTTTTATATTTTTCCAAACTTAGATCTTTTCAATTTAATGTTCAATTCGACTCTTTATGTTTAACAATTCCCTCCCAAAATATTCTATAATAAATTCCTAGTTGAGCAAGATTCCAAAAAGCGTCGAATTGGGAACAGTGTACGATAATTACATAGAATCACGTTTACCAAGATTAGATAATGCAGTATTCCGACCTTGTATTGCTTCAACATAAGTTGGTTTTAAGGTAATAGCTTTCTCAAAGCATTTTAGTGACTCTTCAAATTTTTGAAGGTTGGATAATATCATTCCTTTATGATTCCACGCTTCAGCAGAATCTGGTTTTAAAGTAATAGCTTTGTTAGCACCCTCTAACGCTTCATCAAATTTGCCTAATTTACGTAATACATCTATTTCCCAAAGCCACGGTCCGACATTATCTGGTATTAAAGTAATAGATTTTTCAAAAATCTCTAGTGCTTCTTTAAATTTATCCATATAGTATAACACGATACCTTTTCCAACCCATGCTTCACCATAATTTGGATCTAAAGCAATGGCTTTGTTAGCACTCTCTAACGCTTCATCAAATTTGCCTAATTTACATAATGTATATATTTTCCAAAGCCACGCATCAACATAATTTGGTTTTAAAGTAAGAGAGTTCTCAAAGAGATTTAATGCTTCTTTAAATTTATCTGTATAGAATAATACGATGCCTTTTCCAACCCATGCTTCAACATAATTTGGATTTAAAGCAATGGCTTCATCATAACATTCTAATGCCATTTTACTATTAGTATTAGACAAATAATTTCCTTTAAACGCATAAAAAGATTGACATCCAAGAACTGATTTTTCTAATATGTCAAGAATAAGTTTTTCAGTTATATCATAGCCGTTATTTATATTATATTTGGTAGGCATTACAGTATGTACTACATCATGTCTACTTGTAAACAATTTGTCCATGTCTGCTAATAGATCATCATCAACAATTTGTATATCATAATCTTTAAGATTAGAAATAGAATTTACACTTTGAAATGAGTATGATGATGAAATTATAAGTTCCTTTGAAAGTATTTTTAAATTATCAAGAGACTGACTTTTTAAAGTTATTTCATTAGGGAGTTTTTTAAATTTTTTATTTTTAATTTGTTCAGATATTATTTGTCTACAAAATTGTTCAAATACAGTAACAAGTCGTATAATTACATAATGTTTTTCATGTTGTTTCTCTGTATTTAGTAGATTTCTTAACGAAAAAAACTCCATCCATTACATTCGTAAATTCTTGATTTATAAGATTATGTGTGAGTGGTGGTGTTGTTCTTCTTTCCAATGAAAAATTATTGTTATGAGTTAATAAAATCCTAATTAAATATGACAGCATACATTTTACTAAAACAAAACTAGTTGAACACATAAACTATTCAAGACATATCCTAATTGAACTCCCTTGTGAAATCACCCAAATTGTGAACAGAATAGTGTTCGTTCAGATTGGCAGAAACACCTATAGAACAATCTCGTACTTCACATATCGCAATTCATATTTGTAATCTCTACGTATTTGATTAATTATTTTCCATTTTTTTTAATTGTTCTGCAATCGATTCAAACCATTTTACAATCTTGGTAAGATCAGATTTTTGCTCTATATCATGGATAGCAATTGTATGCAATATTCCGTGTCTAGCAAAGTATATTCCAACATTTTTGATTTTTGGAGGTTTATTTTTTATTGTTTACAATACACAATAGCCAATAATATCATGATTTCGGTTAAACCACTTTGTAAAGATAATAAACAAAGATTAGTTATTTATTGACAAAAAATAATATAAATATGTTAGAATGAATTTACCTTGTTATAAGACCAAAGCAAATATTACATTTTTCTTTTCCACTAGGCGTACTTGATGTGTATTTAGCATTAGATGTGCTTAAATTACATTTGGGTGGGTCTTTATGATATCAATCACCCTTTACATAATATCCCATGTATATTAAATGACCATCTCATTAATAAATGTTCGAACTAGCGGTTATGTACATTATCAAGTGTTTCAACTATTTCTTCTCTATGGTTCTATGAATAATTCCCAAAGATGTTACAGAACCTCATCAAGGTAGTTTTATTTTCTTTGATGTTTCTTCCAACTCAGCCAAAATTGTTTTGTATGTTTCCTCTCCAACCATATCGTTCATAATTTTTCTCATATTATCATTTTTGAAAAGTGAATACAGGTTAGTTTTAGTAAAAAAATATGAAAATGTTGCACCCATTCGTGTTAACAAAAAAGTAAATAATGGAATATACTTATCAGTATTTCCTTGAACTAATGAATTTAGATATTCAGTTCGATATTCTGGAGTAATATAGATTGGTGGAAATCCTTCTTTTACCAACATATAATTGAGTAATTCTCTTCCCACTCTACCATTACCATCTTGAAATGGATGAATCTCTTCAAATTTCTGATGGAAATACGAGGCAGCCTCAAATGGGTGAATTCCATCCTTTAATTTACTTGTATATTCAGCAACAAGGAGTTTTAGTTGGGAAGAAATCATTTCTGGCGGAGATGGAGTATGTTCAATTTCCAAAAGTATTGCTCTACTCGTTCTATATTCTCCTGCATTGATTAATTTTCCATCATATCCACAAATTCCAGTCATCAAAAGTTTATGAATTTGTAAAATCATTTTTTCAGTAATATTTCCAGAATATTCATTCATATACTTTTTAATATGATTGTAATTTCCAACTTCAAATATTTCATTTATAGTTTTATTCTTTGGAGTAAGGTTACTTGCAAGTAGTTTAGATGCTTCAGCCTCTGTCAATGTATTTCCTTCAATTGCGGTGGTTCCATATACATATTTTACAAACAATATTTTTTCAAAATCATCTAATTCTTGTGGATCAAGTAATTTTTTTAAATGTGTAAAAAGAAATGATTGTAAAACTAAATTACTATTCAAATAATCCATATCGGTAGAATCTGCAAAAAAATCAAATTTGTATTGATTTTTCCATGTAGTAGACATTAATTTGAAAATTTTTGGTAAATGAATTGCAAGTGCAGAATGTTTTTCTTCTGCTAATTTGTGTTGTGATGCATCCGCCCTGCATACACAAGTATTGATCACTTTATAGACTCCATCAAGTTTGACAGAATCTTGAAAATAGTAGTAAACTTTTCCTTTAATGGTTTTTTTCACTAGAGTCATAATTAACTAATTATATACATATTTAGTTATTTAAGACTAACCATTAGTTAACTTATAGTCAACGGGGTTATAAAAATTAGTTAAATTACCTCAAATCTGCAAAGGAAGGAGTCAAAACATACTCTTCAAGAATCTAGCGTCTTTGCAAGAGGATGATAAAATATTACACTGATTAAAACTCGGGACTTTTCAGTCTAGTGTTAAACTCGGGACATATGTATACGAATAAGAGTCATAATAATTTAATTTTCATGAACCCTGATTTAACATCCCTGCCAAATGCCCCTCATTTTGAACAGTGCACACATTACATACCAGCAATCCATACAGAAAATAAAATATTCGGACGGCTGGATCACTACTAATAGTTTGAGATCTTACTATGTTGTGTACTGAATATCTAATCTCTATTGCCCATTGCTTAGAGTACTAGTTTACTAGTTCTTGAGCATAATCTTTTACATATTCTATATGCAAGTATTAATTAAGTTTTGATCGACATTCTTGCTTTTTATTTTTCAAACAATATGACAATATTTTTTAAATATTTACTATAATAAAATAGTGCCTCGTTAAAATTTTCGAAACTATCTATTTGAGGTAATTTCATGTCTTCGATTTTTTGATATTTTTCTAATGAATTTTTAATTTTATCAAAATATTCTTTAAATATAATTGGGTTAAATTCTTTTAGTATTTCAAGTATATTATTTGCACACTGAGATTTCTGTTCTTTATCAAGAGATTCTTTAAATTGTATGTAATTAGTTGCGAGTATCAATTTATTTTTATTTGAATCACCGGGATTTTTTTCAAACAAATCATGGATTTCTTGTATTTTTTTATGATCATATTGTATAATCCAATTTACATAATCTGAGACACTCTTCTTCAATGATGACTCTTCATAATTTTGTGATATTTTATCTGGAGAGATTATTTTGTAATCTTCATTTACTATAAATTTGTTTAATTTAGCATTTAAAATAAAATTGTACTTTGATTGTTTATTTGGATCTACGACATGTGTTGAGAAAGATATCAGACGCATGGATATTGGTAAAAACGCAATAATTTTTTGTGGTAGTTCTGGATCATCTAATAAAATGGCGATCTTTTTATCAGTGAATATAGAATATAAAATTTCATTCAATAATGGTATTGCTATATTTAGATTTGTTGGATTTAGTACTTGTTTAGAATCAATTCTTAGTGTTGATAATTTTCGAATTCTTCTATCTTCTCTATAATACTCATCAAATATTCTACTATCATTATTACATTTTTTGAAATCATTTTTTGAAATAATCATTGTGTGATTATACAATGTATTGCTTCTACCATCGTGACCAATCCCCACATTTTTAATTCTACTATATGCTACTAGATCATCTTCAAGTAAAACCAAAGATCTTGATTCTTTAAAAAATTTTAGTTCCACCCCAATTGGATACATATATAATTTTAATTGAGATATAATATTCCGTGTGATGCCTTCACTTTGTGCAACAATCTGATATCCACTTTTTTTAATATGTGTGCTTGTATAAATAAATTGTTCTATATTTAATTCATTCATTACTATCTACATCAAAAATCCATGAAATAAATTTATTATATTCTGATTCAGTATATGATAAAGGTAATTTTACTTTTAATTTGTTTGAGGCGATTGAAGTCGATTGAACTGACAATTTAAAGAATGTATAATTATTTTTTGGTACATTTATAGTTAAACTTGATTTTAAACCAAGATATAAATCAGCCAATTCATCTACTGTAATTTCTTGGTTGTCTGTAGATAATTCATCTACTGTAATTTCTTGTTTGTCTGTAGATAATTCATCTACTGTAATTTCTTGTTTGTCTGTAGATAATTCATCTACTACTGCAATCGTTTGTTTATCTCTAGACAATAAATCTGATTTGTTAAAAATTATCGCAATAGTTTCCTTCATCTTTTCATCTTCATCGAAATGGTGTATTTTGTTCTTTATTTTTCTAATATTCATAATCATCTTATTTACAGATGCAATATCTGTATCCCAATCTTCTATCTTTGCGCAGTCAATTATAATCACATATTTTTTTGCAAATGCAAGATAATCAGCACCACATGAGAGAATCGTATTTAGTCTTTCATCGATATCAGGATATGCATCGACCAAAAATGTTTCATAATTCTCTCCGGACATATCGTTCAATTTTAATTCAAATTTCACCGGTACACCTTCCGTATTGTGTATCTCAATAGTAAGATCGGGGTACTCCTCTCCTGGAGTATGTGGTGGAAACTTGCCACGTTTCATATCGCGAATTATATCATTAATTTTTTGATCTCCACTCGTGTATACACCTAACCATTTTCCATTACTATTTGGAATAAATGATTTAAATAATGTACGAGCAGTTATAGCACTAATTACAGTTTTACCAGATCCGGCTACTCCAAGGAATGCCACCATTTTTGAATCTTTATATTTTTCTATTCCATTTTGAATTTGTTGTAATAATTCTGGTGTACTCATATCTAAAATTATTAATTGTCTATCCAATAAATATTACTCTAATGTATATAATCAAAACTGCGTCGATGTTTACCTGTTCACGTTATCTGATAATCACCATATATATTTAAACAATCGAATCTAGTGCCTAAATCTTCTTTCAAATTTTCTTCGTAATGTAATAAACCAAATTCCTAAAATAGGTATTAATAAAAGGCGAAAGAAATGATCGGTCAGATTAAATTCATTGGTATAAGAAAACAATGCAAAATACCTGTTCAACGCCATAAATAATTTATTAGAATCAAATACCACATTTGCGTTCCCTGACATCATTTCATCTATCATACAGCTGTCTAATTCTATATAAAAGAAAATTATAGTTAAAACAGATATTCCAAGTGTCCATAAGAAAATTCTGTGTAGACTCTCACCATAATTTGCTAGTATACTATAACATTTTGATAATATTACATATCCATGACGTCTTCTAGACTTTGCTAGTATACTATAACATTTTGATAATATTACACATCCATGCCGTCTTCTATACTTTGTATTGTCATCATTTTTGATATATCCAATATATTTTCTTCTCAAATTCATCTCTCCTATAAAAAATTTCCCAGCCTCCTCATACATAAGCCGAAATTCATAATTTTCTCGAAGATTTCTATAAACCGTAAGAGCTACAGATAATTTATGTTTATCAGGATCAGCAAAAAATTTTCTTTCATCAAATATTGTATAACCATGATTTTCATCCCACGATGTAAATTCATTAAATTTTATCCGTGTAATATCCGTATCCACAAAAGAAACTTTTGATAAATCTTCTCCAAAGTTAATGAGATGTTGTTCTTTGAAATCAGCATTTCTAAATTCTGCAATTGTTGAAAACACACATTCAGAAAAATTTGTTTTACCTACAAATGTGCAATTTTGTACACGCAATTCGACAAATTGTGTTGCTTGAAAATTTGTATTCTTTAATTCACAATCTATAAATTTAAGTGATTTAAAATTCCCACCGATAAAATCATTTTCTGATAAACTACAATTTTCAAATTTAAGTTCTGATATCTCATCTTTACATTTAACATTGTTAAAACGAAAGCTATTTGCAACATCAAGTTTCTTACCATACATACCTTCAGAAAATCTAGCATGGGAAAAATCCATTGCTTTAAACTTTACATCAATGAATTTGACACTACCTCGAAATTCTGCAAAATTAAAAAATATGGATATGTTATCATATTCCTTTTCACGTAGAGTAATAGATGGAATCTTACATCCAATAAATTCAAGTGTTCCACCTAAGATGATTACTTGATCTAACTCTTTTTCAAATTCTTCCCTAATTCTATCTTCATTTAATTTGAAATTCTTATGATGAAATAAACAAAAATTTCCATCGTCTAGGCACTTCCTATTGCATTCATACGTTTTATATTCTGCCGTTTGACATAATCGAATATTCGATTTCGTATTCACATTTCCCATCTCTGCTCATAATTTACCTTAATCATTCTCTCATATTATATAAATTGAAAATTCTCTCATAGTAACCCGTTACCACTTTTCTTGTGTGGTCATTCAGGTCTAATCCAAACTAAAGAACGAAGAGTGACATCAGGTATTGTCAAGTTATCGGGACTTATTCATAAATAGAGAATTTCATTAAAACTACTCAGTTTCAAATCATACATAATTCTCTAAGAATTTTTTCAACATTAGAAAAATAACAATCAGGACATGGGTTTGTCGGTTCTATATCTATTCGATTTGGCGCTTTACGTGTAGTTTTTCCATATTTTCTAAGAACATCTGCTATCCAACAAGGCTTAACCGATTTATTATATCTTTGTCTGTGAATTAGATCAACTTGTTTGTATGTCATAGTGTATGGTGGTGAGAACCTCTTTAATTAATTTATAGTATATAATAAATTATTTTTATTAAATATGTGATTTATACTTGAGAATAAACCATCAGAAGTTTCAGGGATTGTCACTGATGGTAAGAACCGATAGAAAATATTAGCGCAGAATTCTAGTATAAACCAAATATGAATAATTGATAATTTGATTTAGTTTTAAAGTTGATAAAATCATATTGGTGCGTATTTAATTGTAACAGCATAATGATATTCTTTTTTATAAATATCCTCGTATGAAAAAATAATAGCCATATTAGAATCATGATTTTCATTATTATCGTTCCAAGTTCCTTGAAAAGGGCAATAGGTGTAATCTTTACTGGATTTTAAATATGAGATTTTAATGTTTTTTGTTTTAAATGTAAGTTTGTCTGAACATAATTCTATATCTATATTTTTTGCTAGACCGCCATGATTCTGAATTATTAAATTTACTATATATGAATCCCGTTGACAATCATTTTTTACGAAGTTAGTTCTAAATGAAAGATAAGGAATTGCATTATGAACTTTTTCATCATCTATGCGCTTAACCAATTTATTACTGTAATGTGCATGTACAAGGACTGTACCGATCAGAACTAGAATAGTTATGATGGATAATAAAATTTCACCAGTCATATCATACATATCATACATTTCATGCTCACTATATAACATATTAAATTAAGAGTTTATCAGCATAGTTCTGATCACAAGAGAATCATGATTTATCCGATTATATCAGGAATGTTATACTTACTTATCGATAACTTGACATTATCTACAAGTCCCTCTAACTTGACAATACGATATTTAAAAATACAAAAATACAATACATTTACACCATAAATCATGCAGATTGGACTATTAGGAAAAGCAAACGTTGGCAAATCCACATTCTTCTCAGCAGCAACAAACACTAGCGTGCAGATTGGCAACTTTCCATTTACCACCATAAAACCCAATGTAGGGGTGACACATGTAACTACAAAATGTGTATGCAAAGAGATGAATCTATCTCATGATATACCTGCATGCAAAAACGGTACACGCTACATACCAGTAAAGATTATTGATATCGCCGGACTAGTCCCAGGAGCGCATGAAGGAAAGGGATTGGGAAATCAATTTCTAGATGATGCACGGCAGGCAGATATTCTAATACACGTAATAGACGGATCCGGCTCTACTGATATCCAAGGACAACCAACAACTCTAGGATCACACGATCCAAAAGAGGACATAACATTCGTAGAGCAAGAATTTGACAAATGGTTTCTAAACATTCTAGATCGTGAATGGTCTAGACTAATCAAAGAGGTAGGGCAGAAAAAGATTAGCCTAATAGAGGGAATTACAAAACGCTTCAGCGGACTTGGCGCACAAGATTTTGATGTACAATCTACTTTGCAGGACACAAATCTTGCAGGACGCAAACCAGCTGAGTGGAGTGAGGACGAAAGAGAATCATTCGTCACGGCACTGCGAAAAAGAATCAAACCAATAATTAACGCTGCAAACAAGGCGGATCTATACGCAGATACAATCCCAAAGAAACTTGATGCTAATCCGTGTAGTGCAGAGACTGAACTATTACTCTCAAAGGCGACAAGTGCAAAATTAATCAATTACACACTAGGGGGATTATCATTTGTTATAACATCAGAGATATCTGATGCACAAAAAAACGCATTAAACATGGCAAAAGAGGTATTGAATAAATTCAACGGTACTGGAATTCAAAATATACTGAATATAGCTGTATTTAAAAAATTAAAGAGAATAACGGTATACCCGGTAGAGGATGAGAAAAAATTATCAAACAAAGACGGGGTCATACTACCGGATGCAAGATTACTAACAACTGGCTCCACGGCAAAGGATTTGGCATTTACCATTCATCAAGATATAGGAAGTGGATTTTTGCACGGAATTAACATAAAGACAGGACAACGAGTAGGTGCAGATTACACACTACAAGATTTAGATATTATCAAGATTGTATCGACAAAGAGTAGAGGATAATGATTCTGTCTGGGAATAGAGAGTACCGCACATACATTTTCTTGTGCCATAATTAATGATAAAGAAATTCTCGCAGACGTCAGAAAGATATACCGACCAAAGAAAGGAAGTGGCATTCATCCACGGGAAGCGTCAAGACACCACATTAATCATGCAACGAATGTATTATCACAGTGCTTTAAACAATCAGGATTAACAGTCAAGGATTTAGATTTGATTTCATACGCTGCAGGTCCCGGTTTAGGACCCTGCCTTAGAGTAGGAGCAGTTGTTGCAAGATCATTATCCATACATCACGATATACCAATCTATCCCATTAATCATGCCATTGGACATATTGAACTGGGTAAAATGCTGACAGGCGCTAAAGACCCACTAATTTTACTCGTATCGGGGGGTCATACCATGATACTTGCCTTTGTAATGAATCATTGGAGAATATTCGGTGAAACACTAGACATTACTTTGGGACAATTGTTAGATCAGTTCGGCAGAAGTCTGGGCTTTGCATCACCGTGCGGCCCACAAATTGAACAATTGGCACAGAAAAGCTCCACATACATTCCTCTCCCCTATACCATACACGGAAATGATGTATCATTTTCCGGATTACTATCTGCCACAAAAAAGATTACACCTCAGGGAAGAGAAGCTGCCTGTTTCTCACTTCAAGAGACAGCGTTTGCCATGATCTGCGAAGTGGTAGAGCGAGCTATAGCTCTAACTGCTAAAAAAGAGATACTAATCGTCGGAGGAGTGGTAGCGAATAAAAGACTAGTAGAGATGTTTGGAATAATATCCAAAAGATACAAGTGTAAATTTTATGCAGCTCCGCCACAGTATGCTGGGGATTGCGGCTCACAAATTGCATGTACTGCGCTTCAACAAGCAAAAAATGACAAGGGGAGTAGAATACAAGATACATTTGTCAGACAATCATGGAGATTAGATACGGTAAAAATATCCTACTAGGGTAATGCCTTTTGTATTGTTTTCAGCCATTTACGATTACTAAACACACCAAACTTGTACGTCTTGTTTTCATCTGATTTCACACGTATGCATACTTTTTTCATCAGCCAACCCTCTTTCCACACACTATCAATATCATCCAGGGAGACGTCAAGTATAGTATCACCGAATTTCTTGCTAAAGTCTGCAATTCTCCCCCGTGTTTTATCAAACGCAATTCTTTGACTGGTCAGAGTCAAGATGCCCGAACCCAGTGTATCCTCTGAGCAGTCTTCTTGTAGTATACGTTTTTCATCCATGGTTGTCATAAATTCATCATCTAAAAAAATCTATAGTACTGGTAATGTGTCGTTTTAATCTCTTGATATCTAGACTGGTCAGTGTATGATGAGTGATGTACTGGCTCTGCCACAATCCAGATTCTCTAATTGATTTGATTGGGGAGTGATTCCCAAGCCAATGCTTTGAGGGTGTGCATTCTTTGCACTGTGCCAGTGTTCCAATCAATTTTGACTCTAGCCCCATGTAATCGCGCTCTAGTTTCTTATCATCATGAATAATAAATCTAAACGAAAAATTTCTTTTCAACATATCGCCTATCTGCTCCTCTATTCTTTTCTCCAAAGATACATTACGTATGGAGTTATGAATATTCTGATTAATTTTCGAGGCAAACGATACATTCCAAGTATTCAGATAATTAATCTTTTCATTAATAATTATAGCTCTACCAAGATTTTTTCTAAATATACTTCTGTCTTTCGGAGCTGCTTTATTTTTGAATATCTTTATTTTTTCTACATAGTGATCATTCATCTTGGAGGCAAAGTTTGTTTTATAGTGAGTGCCAACTCTGACTATTCTCAACTTTGACTTTCCATGACCCCACAATTCTCCTTTTTCATAAAAAAAGTATATTCCGCTATTAGGCATGCTATAACGATTTGTGGGATAGTGAACCATTGGTAATTTGTCCAATAATTGATGCAATTCACAACATACATCAGACAAAAATTTTCACCATTATACAAAGTATGATTAATCATATAATTAAACAAGATATGATGAAACGTTATTATTCATTAATCATTACAGAAGCAATTTATGATATATTAATAATAATAATTTATTGATAGGAATCACAGGCACGCCAGGGGTTGGGAAACACACCGTCACGAATCTCATATCAAAGCGATTAGACCATTCCATCTTAGATTTAACAAAACTAGTTTTGGAATCGAATCTGGATGCAGATAATGTGGATACTGATACACTGGGAAGAATGGTAGAGGAAAAAGTTGTAAATAATATGATTCTGGTAGGGCACCTTTTACCGTATGTCATTAATAATTTAGACATCACACACATCATCATACTACGACGCAACCCCTATGATTTAAGAGAGATTTATCAGAGTAGAGGATACACAGAGCAGAAGACTCTTGCAAATTTAGGTAGCGAGATACTCGGTACCATTACTAGTGATGTGACGCAAATCTCTAATGTAAAGACATCTCAGATAGATACCACAAAGATAACAGCAGATGATACAGCTACGATGATAATCAATCTACTAGATGGCAAAGAGATACCCTGTGATGTAGACTGGCTGGAAATGATCAAGCAAAAGGGAGATTTACAGGAATTTTTCAAATATTAATTATTATTACATGTAAATTACGATATATCATTGTTTGAGATAAAAAAGACAGACCTGGCAGGACGCATTGGGATATTGCATACCAATCACGGAATAGTCGAGACACCGGCGTTTGTACCTGTAATTCATCCCTACAAGCAGACAATCCCAACTGATACTTTCAAGAAGATGGGTTTTGAGATGGTAATTACTAATGCGTATATCACCATGAAACATTATGGTGATGAGGCGATTAAACGTGGCATACACGATATCATAGGATTTGATGGTAGTGTAATGACAGACTCTGGCGGATATCAGGTATTAGAGTATGGAGATGTGGATGTCACCCCAGATGCAATGGCAAAATTCGAGACTGGTATTCTGTCAGATATACCAATTCCACTTGACAAACCCACAGGATTTGGTCTGCAGTATGAAAAGGCAGATGAGTATGTAAATCACACACTTGACGTCTCAAAGAGAACGATACAGAATAGAAAAGACAACGGGCAGATGTGGATGGGACCAATCCAAGGAGGCGAGCATGAAGAGTTGGTGATAAAATCATCAAAAGAGTTGGTAGAGTATGGTTACGACATTTTAGCGTTGGGAAGCCCTGTAGAATTTATGGAATCGTACAGGTATAATCTACTTGCAAAGATGATTCTATCAGTAAAGAAAAATATACCTGCGTCCATTCCATTACATCTATTCGGTGCAGGTCATCCACTTACCATTCCTTTAGCCATATCACTAGGATGCGATACATTCGATTCTGCATCGTATGTTCTGTATGCTAGATACGGAAGGTACATCACAGAGGACGCTACAAAATTAATTTCAGAGATTGAATACTTTGGGTGCAGTTGCCAGGTGTGCTCAAATCATACACCTAGGGAAATATTAGACATGTCAGAGGAGGACAGAATTAGTAGTATCGCTTTACATAATCTATACGCCATAAAATTAGAAGTTGACAGGGCAAAGCAGGCAATACATGAGGGAAGATTGTGGGAGTATGTCATNGAAAAAGCTCGAGCACATCCAAAGTTGTTTGAATCAATTCCCGTATTTACAAGCAATACAGAATATCTAGCAAAGGCCACACCAAAATTCAAGTCCAAAGCTGTATTCTTTTTTGCAAGAGAAGATCAGTATAGACCGGAGGCACATACGTTTAGAGAAATAGTATCTAAATTTAAAACAGAAAAAAACCAGGTAGCATTCATGGGTGACACTAGCATAAAACCGGTGTACAGCTCTGCAGAGTATACTAAATTATTCACTACTTTATCGAATCCAGACCAGATACAATTTTGTCAGTATAATCCATTTCTTGGTGTAATACCATTAGAGTTGTCAGACTTTTACCCTGCAGCACATAATGTAACTACAAGCGGACCGTTCAATCCATTAGAGTTTCCCACATTTGCAGAATCGTGGGAAAACTTTTTTGAGATGAATAATTTTGATACAATCCACATACCTGATGATCAATTCATCAAACATTTCACAAAAGAGTTTAAAGATTTAGAGATTAATATACTATAATTCTATGCGCATAGATTATGTCTAGAGAATTAAAAAAGAAAGAAAGTAATAAAGACTAATTATAGAGCGGCGTCTTCGGCCCAGCCCTTGATAAATACACCGTTTTTGTGTAGTGGAACAGGTTGTCCAGCGGTATAGTTCATTGGTCTCATCCAAAAGATTGATTTTGTTGGACAGACACCAATGCATGCACCGTCTGATATACAACGTTCTGGGTAAAATACGAATGCTTTACCTCTTTTCCATCCCTCTACGGGTTTTACACGGAGTACGTCGGGGCCAAGAGTTGTACAGATTTCTACACATAGTGCACATCCGATACATCTCTGCTCATCCACATCTGGAAGTATTGCTATTGGCATATAGTCACTACGTGTATAGCCTATTTAAACTATCATCTAAATTCATAACGAGGTTATATGTTTGGCAACGTGTGCAAAATGTAAATTAAAAAAACAGAAAACGTAGAAAACGTTTATTTTCTCATAGCATCAATTTGGCCACTAGTTACCCAATCCAACAGCTCTGCTGAGGAGGGGTTTAGGTCAGACTTTTTTATTCATTAAATTCTGAACCCAAATCCAGTTGATCTGGTTTAAGAGTGGTTTGTTTGATTCGTCTTTAGCACGGACTTTGGCAACTAGAGCGGAGTCTTGTTGCTTAATCCATTCGTCATAGGATCTTCCCATAATTACTTCAATAAGCTTACACTAATTAAAGCTTTTGAAATTCCACGATTATAGACTATGAACATGCTTGACGAATGGTTAACATTATGAGAAAATGCCAATATTAGTCATTTCACACAGATGATTAATGAGAAGAGAGGTTCATCAAATTATACAAGTGTAATGTGTAATTAAATTAGAAAAGCACGATACGATATGTTTATGATACGATGATTTTAGCCATAATTATTGAAGATATCTACTTTGGGCGCATCCCGTGAGGTTGGACGCTCTGGATTTTTAATTGGATGCAAGGACACCAACATATTATTAGACTATGGGGTCATGTTTGGACGACGAGGTAACCCTCCAAAATATCCACAACATGTAAGACCAAAAGATATTGGAGGTATTGTAATTACACATGCTCATCTTGATCATTCCGGATATGTACCATCTCTATTTGTTAGTGGTAATACAAATGTCTATGCAACATCACCGACCATTCAACTAAGCAAACTACTCATTGAAGATATGTTAAAAATTGATTGTAGTGCTCATGCATTTGATGCACCAGAGGTAGAGCATATGATGAATAATTGGAAAGACACACACTATAGAGAAAAGATCAAAATTGGTGAAGCATCATTGGAATTATTTGAATCAGGACATGTAATTGGCGGTAGCACTGTAAAGATACAAACAGAAGGAAAGAGTTTGTTTTATACCGGTGATGTTCATCTTGGTGGCTCTAGAATTTTGCGCAAGATGGATATGGATATCGGAGAGATTGACGTTCTCATAACAGAGAGCACATACTCACAAACTGAGCAGTCCCCAAGGGTACAGTCAGAAAATAATCTAGTAGAGTTTGCAAATGAGGTTATGGAGCGTAAAGGGATACTATTTGTGCCATCATTTTCGGTGGAACGTGCCCAAGAGATAGCATGCGTGTTAAAAAGCAGTAATTTCAAGCACCGCGTAATAATGGACGGAATGGCATTAAAGGTGAATAAAATAATGATGGAGCATCCAGAGTATCTAAGGGAGCCGGACGTATTCAATAAAGCGATAAAGCAGGCCATAGCTGTTACGAGTCACGACCAAAGAGAGAATATGATGAAAGAGCCCTGTGTTGTAGTGTCACCGGCCGGTATGTTGGTCGGTGGAAACGCTGTATATTATTTACAACAATTAGCATTTGATCAGAAAAACGGAATAGCATTGGTATCATACCAGGGAGAGGGAACACCGGGTAAAAAATTACTAGAGGAAGGAGTCGTAAGTACTCGTGGACATGACATGAATGTGAAAGCAGAAGTTAAACAATTTCAGTTTTCAGGGCACTCCGATCGTAAGGAATTATTTGAGATGATTAAACAGATTAAAGGGAATCCACGTGTCTTTGTAGTTCACGGGGATAATGATTCATGTATATCATTTGCCGATGAGATCAAAGAAAAATTCGGTCTGCAGACAAGTGCACCACGAATTGGCCAAACGATCTCTGTATGAATATTGATTTGAATCATACCATTAATAGTGGCCAAGTTTTTTTATGGGAAAAGAGAGGTTCTGCATGGTATGGTATTAATGGAAATCAAATCATTATAACATCTACGAAAATAACAAAAAAGCATTTTAAATTTTTCAGAAAAGATGACAATACATCAAGAATAATTAAAGACATATCCAAAGATGTCAGAGTGCTCAAGGCAGTGAATGCGTATCCTGGATTATCCCTACTACGGCAAGATCCATTTCAGTGTTTAATTTCATTTATCACATCTAGTAATTCCAATATACCACGAATACGTCATACGCTACAAAATCTTTGCAAGACATTTGGCAAAGTAGATACGTACAAAAATGAGAGATTCCATCTATTCCCTCAGGCAGACATACTTGCAGATGCTACAGAATCAGAACTACTAAAATGCGGTCTTGGGTATCGTGCTCCATTTGTGAAATCAGCTGCTCAGGATATAGCAACGAATAGAATTAATTTCAAGTCTCTTGCAAAGTCTAATTATAAAATTACACAAGACGCACTAATCAGTATAGACGGAGTTGGATGTAAAGTGGCAGACTGTGTCATGTTGTTCTCACTAGATAAATTGGATGCATTCCCAATTGACAGATGGACTATGCAGATATTGAATAAATATTATTCAAAAAAAATTAGTCTATCTGAATCATCACTTACCACTACAAGATATATGAATTATCATGATATGATTGTGAAATATTTTGGAATCTATTGTGGTTATGCGCAACAATATTTATTCAAATTAGAGAGGGATCAGCAGAATAGAAAATGGCTCTAAACGTTAAAACGTTAGGATATTTGAATTTCAACGGGCCCATAGCTCAGCATGGATAGAGTGTTGGACTTCTAATCCAATGGTCGAGGGATCGAAGCCCTCTGGACCCGCTGAATTAAATACAAAAATATGATGAATCATATTTGCAGAATGATACCATGGTATAGAAAAATCAAAATAATATATTATAACGATATATAGTTGAATGGTATGGTAAAAAACATCAAAGTTAAAATTGATAAAGACAGTACTGCTAAATCCATTAAATGTATCATAACAGTTTCATATACGGGGACATTTGATAGCGTTGTTGTAAACGTGCAGATATTAGATAGTAATGAATTAATCATATTCAAATCATACAATGATAAAATAATTAATCAAAATGTTTCACGTTTATTCATACCTGCAAAAGATATTGACGGTATAGTACGAGTTGAGACTAGTTTGGGGTATATCATTAAAGAGTCTCAAGAGATAAAATTTCGTGCATCAATAATTGAGCAACACAAAGAGATTGAGAGTGATATTGCATTCATCAAGATAGAATCTTAGAATCTTTGCTTTGTTATGATTAATTTTCCTGTCATCCAAGGATGAGGATCACAGTGATATTCTATCTCTGCCTCTCCGGTAAATACAAACTCGAATGTGTCACCGGGTTTTATGATACCAGCTGAGCCAAAGTCCCCACTGTAACTATCCGTAGCCCTATGATCAGGGGTTACAGTATGCCCTGTTGAATCAACATTTTCCCATTTGACGATATTATCAACGCCGAGTTGGATATTTACCAATTTTGGAATATAATTATCAGTCTGCTCAGCACTACTAGAGCCCTCTATTATTTTGATAACTGTTTCACGAATAGGGTGCAAAATATGTTCATCAACAGATGGTTTTGCCAATGATTCTGGAAGATAATACATTTGATAGAATATTACACTTGCAGATATTCCAATAATAACAGCTATTGTTCCAATTCCATAAGCATTACCAGTAGTTGTTGTACTCATAATGATTCATCATTCTACTTAGGTTAATTAAAGCTTGTTTGAGATACACTGCTCAAAATTTGAGTGATTTAAAATATATAATCCACACATTCCTCATCCAAACTTATCATAGAATGATATAATTGAATATCATCATTAATAACTCATAATGTTAACAAAACTATAATCTTGAAAATTATTATCTATTTATTCATATCAATACTTGGAATTGTTACAATTTCTCAAGCACACGCAGAAAATCTTTACATCTATGTAGAGGAATTACCAGAATATGCAGATCATGCTAGTGATGTTTTATACAAATCTACAAAATTTTGGGAAGAACGTATACCTGGATTAAAATTCTACGCAGTTGACAATCACAGAGGTGCAAATTTTGCCGTTCAATGGGTAAAAGAATTTGGTGGCGAACACGTAGGTTATGCATTTGGATCAGAATTTGTAGAAGTTGGTCTAGGTGATAGTAACTGTATTGAAAAATGGACACCCTATTCATCCGATTATGTTGCAAATATATTAAAACATGAGATCGGTCATATCCTAGGATTTGAACATAGTGACAATCCTGATGATATAATGTATCCAATAGCATTATCTAAAGAGTATGGTCTAGTAGAACAAACTGATACCACTACAGAAAACTATGTTCACTTTTATCCGTTCTGCATCTATTCAGACATCTCTAGCATAAGTTATCAAATATCCTCAGATGATCCAACCTATGGTTTTGATGTGTATGTGGTACCTTCAGTTCAGTCATTTCAAAATTTCAGCAGATGGAAAATCATTTAATCGTTACGATGATCAAGAATGCTACGCGACCAGTTATATTCAATTTGGAGGATTGTGTGAGAATATACCAAATACTGCAGGATTACTAGTCATAATGCCATCAAAGCTCACAAATCCATTAACAGAGATAACTATTAAATTTCAAGAAATATCTTCTGAATCTAAACTTCCCTCACAAGAAAGCTCACCAAAGTCAGGATCAAATAATGCACAACCTATTATAGACTCTTTTACACTATACACAGATCCACAGCAGAGATTTACTGTAGAGTATCCAACAAATTGGGTAATTGATGATGAAGAAATTGATCAACATGTGGTATCATTCTATGATAATTATGATTGGTCGTCATCCTTTTACATATTATATCATAAAGATACTCAATTATCAATCTCTGTCAGACGAGCAATTATTACAAGAGATTTTAAATTTGGAAAAACAATTTTGTGCTGCTGTAAATTATGAAGAAAATGGTTTTATATGCTATGGATTCACTGTCATTCTGACAATTCAAATACAGATAATACAATTATTTATACAACCACTAGAGAATATAACTCCAACATCATCGCAAACCTATGACATCACAACAATACTTTATTTTGAACGTGTTGGAAATGATGTTTGGATCATTTTAAATGATATTGATACTTTTCTAATTAATGACTATATTGATGATATAGCATATATGGTCACTTCATTCACACTAACCAAATCTGGTCAGGGTTCATAGTTCAACTACAGGACAACAAATTATAGCAAAACCTACAAGTCAAACTTTACAAACAGACATTGGTACGATTACAACTGATAAACAAAACTATGTGTTGTCCACATCACAAACTGATGTTGTAAGTCTTTGGTGTGGTGAATGATTCACGAAGAGGTGACAAAATAACCCTTACAATTACATATCCTGATGGAACAACTAATAGTGAGATTCTAACTGTTACAAAATCCGGAGCCTTTCAATCATTTATCATACTAGAGAGAAATTCTTTAAAAGGAGAATATGAAATATTAGCTTCTGTAAAAAATAAAATTATTGGAATGACCACATTCACTGTTGATTCAAACAAAGAATCATCACCTACAAACCCTTCACCCATACCCACGATAACACCTGAGAATAATCTATCCACATCACCAAATTTTGACAAAAAATTCTTGCCTGAATCAATATCTAATAATGAATCTTCTCAAACTAATTTATCTTCTAAAGATACATCTAATTTAGACTATAAACCTGAGATTGAATCGAATACTAATGCAGGGCAAAATACAATCTGTGGAAAAGGAACCACATATGAAAATGGACAATGTATTGTAAAGTCTTCAGATATGGGAGGATGCCTAATTGCAACCACCACATATTCCTCCGAGCTTGCCTCCCAAGTGCAATTTTTGCGTGAGATTAGAGATACAACTCTTCAATCTACAACATCAGGTGCAACATTCATGATGAGTTTTAATCAAATCTATTATTCGTTTTCACCTGTAATATCTGACCTTGAAAGAGGTAATCCAATATTTGCAGATATTATAAAATTACTCATCACCCCAATGTTATCCACCCTATCACTAATTACATTAGCAGATTTAGGTTCAGAACTTGAGGTAATGATATTAGGTATGATTGTAATCATATTGAATCTAACATTATACATTGTTGGACCTATACTAATTATTTCAAAATTATACGCTAGAGTGAAAAATTTCAACATGTCAAATTAAACACGTCCATGTGTTTATGGTCACGTATACATCATATCTTTAATTGACCACATAGATTGAAAAGAAAAATTATACACGAGTAGTATCATGAATATCGGTGTTTGACACATGTACATCTTTTACATCAGCGTTAATGGTTGGAGTAGGAATTTTTCCATCAGAGGATTTAGCAGGGACATCATCATCAGATGAAGGTGCTGCTGTATCATCAGGTAACGCAGGATCTGCAGATGGTCCAGTAATTTTTGGCATTGCTACAACCTCTGGTGGTGGAGGTGGAATTTTTTTCGATTCACTCATTCCATATCTGTATATGTGGAACATTCCTGCAAATACAATTAAGATTAGTCCTGCAAAGAAGAGCGATACGTTCTTCATGCCAGTGATAGAGGCATTGTATGCAGTTATATTGAGGAATACTTGGAATGCCAACAGTGCAACGATTAACCAATTTATCCATTTTTCAGATAAATTAATGCTTGCAACTTTCTTTGGACCCTTGTCCTTTGCCAATTTTGCTTTGCGCTCAGCCTCTTTGGCCATCTTTATCATCATATAGCTAAATCCAAATCCCACAGGTACCAATAATACCATTACAGTATACAAGAACACTGGATCAATTACTAATCTTTGTACAAGAGGGATTGTAGTATCAGACGGAATGTAAAATCCCCAATAGGTGGTAACCATAATTTGCGCAAGTCCAGTAATTCCAAATGCCGTAATGATGGGACGATCTTTCCAGGAGAATTTCTTGTATCTATCTATGAATGGAATTAATAGTAACGATCCAATGAATAGGCCCGGCCACAATACACCGGTTACAAACTTGTCATACTGTGTTCTTAAGAATGCATACAGCGCCGTTAGATACCATTCAGGAACTGTAATTCCCGGCGGCACAGTAGGCTCAAATTTGAAACCCAAATCTATCGGAAACACTCCACCAGTAATTAATACTGCTCCAGATATTGCCATAACCATAGGAACGTCAAATACTAAGAATCGTGGAAAGTGTACAGCCATTAATCCCAACATGACTAGTGGTAAAATGAACACATGTTGCGCATAGAATCGTAACACAAAGTCGGAGAACCCACTGCCAAACATGGCATCACGTATGGTCGGCCCTGCCACAGGTATGGAATTGGTCAGAGAGGCAGCTATGCTAATTGCCAATTCTGCGCGTTCACTAAATATTACATCATATCCAGTAAAGGCCTCTAGAATAGTGACGGTGCCTAAAATTACACCAGTCACCCATAGAATCTCATTTCTGATTTTATATCTGCCGCTAAAATATTGATAATACATGTGAAGAAGGGCTAATAGTACCATTGCGTTTGAGCCATGATAATGAATATTACGTATATGAAAACCAAAAGGCACATCATTATTGATAAACTCAACACTATCCCACGCCCTATCTAGTATGGGTTGATAGTAAAACATCAATAATGCTCCAGAAATTCCTAAAATTACGAATGTGATAAATGTCAACATGCCCAAAAATCCAAATGGGCTAACAAACCTACTTGGGAATGAGAATTTTATTGCAGTAAATATTGTTCGATCAAGTCCATCCCATATCCAATAAAAAAAGCTTACAGCTCCTGTACGTCTACTCAACGAAACGGCCATATCCAACTACTCCATTATTATTTACACCCCATGTAGGAGGCTGTATCCAAATTAATCCTTGATCATCAGTTTCAAATTCTAGATGAGGTAATGTGTTTGATGGGGCAGCTTGCAAAGATGCAGGTCCTGCAAATGCTGTACCGGTAAGTGGTGAATACATACTTCCATGACATGGACATTCACCTCTCTTACGTCCCTCATCTGGCCAATACTTCCATAAACACCAAAGATGTAAACAGATCATACTATAGGCGCGAAAAGAGGACACGTCCTTTGCTGCACCACCAAGTTCTTCAGGAAGTCGTATAAATTGCCATTTTTTAAAAGCCTCTGCGTCTAGCACGCTATCACCGGTTCTAGGATAAGTGATTACCTCGGAGTGATTTAATGGAAACGTGTGAATACTTGCCTGTGTTCCATCAGGTAGTTCTACTGGAACTCTCTCTAATGATGCAGAGGAAGGATTTGGAAGGAAATTACCCCATGGTACAAAAGGTGCAAACGCCAAAGCTGTACCTGCAGCCCCCATTAATTTTAGAAAATCACGCCTTGACATATTACCCTGATGCTTTTTGGCATCTTGATTTGTCATGTATCATTCATCTTGTAAAATTTCATATAAACCTTGCAATCATCCTAATATCTATTCTTTAAAATTCAATGTAGATACTAGATATTTTGGGTATTGTTAACGTCTTCTTGCTAGTATAACAATCTGTAAAGCAATTATTATTGCAATGAGTGCAGATATAGGGAATAATAAAGAGTTTATCTGCAAAGATGCAGACTCTATATTACTAACAGATGTAGTCATGGAATTGACGGTACTCTCCATAGTACGTTGTACATGATCTTGTATGGTACTGAATCCTTGAATTTCAGTCTGTAATGTTGCAAGCTCTACAGAAGTATCATCTAGTATTACATTCAGTTTGTTTACTTGATTAGAGATGTCTGTTATGTCTTGATTTAAAACAGTTGTTGCCGCAGAGCCATGTGAGACTGTTCCTTTATCAAAGGTCACGAAATGAAATACAAATGTTCCTGTAGTTGATGGTGTATAATCTAGATAGAACAATCCCTCATGTAAGAGAGTTATAGAATCTATGAGTGGTACTAGAGAGTTATCAGGTAGATGTACATGTGAAGTTTTCAGTAATGTGTTTGGACGATGTCCAAGTAATTGTCCATCACTAGTAGTTTGTACAAATACTCTAATGTTCGATTCCACAGATGCTGTCTCTGGAGCAAAGACTGTGGTAGAGATTTGTTTAACAACTGAAATTGATGACGTCTCTTCAGATGAGAATCGAACATTGGTAGAATTGTCAATTCCAGGTCTAGTAGTACTGATCACCTCTACAAGATATGTTCCATAAGGAAATTGTATTGATGAGGTAGGCCAGGATACTAGAACGTGAAGATATTCACCTTCAAGTGTTGCTTGAATTTGATCAAATTTGACTATGGTTCCATCTGGAGATACTAGTCTGAGTAGGAGACTCTCTTCTTTCAAGGAATTGCCATACACAAGTAAATGTTCACCATCAGTATAAATCTCTTTTTGTACTTCTAGTGTTAGTTCTGCCTGTGCATATGCAAATGGGATTAATAATAATGATATGAGTAATTTATACACAATAATTCATAGATTCACTATTGTTAATGTCTTGTGATTATCTATAGCTAACGCTAGGGTGTGAAAATAAAAAAAATAAAAAAAATAAAAAGTTTGTTCTAGCTTACAGTTATTGAAATCTCAGTAGCGGGTGCAAGTGCAGTTGGATTGCTAACACCTTCCCAAACAAATACCTGTGCGGTATATGTTCCAGAAGAGGCCGGAATCCAAGACTGTGCGGTATTTAGAGACTGTGATGCAGATAGTTCACCATTCAACCAAGACAATGCGACAGTTACACCATTTGCATCTTGTATTTGTACCAAGTAGGCAAATGATTGTGAACGGTCTTGATTATTTGTCAAAGATGCTTGAATCTGTACTTGCTGATTCACACTAACACTGGATAGTGAATTGCCTAAGGCATCCACTGTTCCCAAGTTGTTAACACCAACTCTCTCTAATGGAGGCGTAAGTGTGCCTATTAGAGTAGTAGCGTAAACATCAAGGTCGTCTCCAGAGCTGTATGGGTCAGGTAAAGTATTGTCTGAATATCTTGCAGTTACAGTGTCACCTTCAGAGATACGAACTCTGTGACCAGATGATTCGTCGGTTAGTGTAAAGAACACAGTACCTTCGAATATACCAGTCGCTTCGTTCGTCTCAGTCACGGTAACATCTACGCCGCCAGCGTCAGTATCAGACCAAATATCAATGTTAAAGTTGTCTATGGATTCAGGGTTTAAGTTCAAATCAGGGTCAATGACTCTGACTAAACCGCTACCAGCAGCTGAATAGCTGGTTTCTAACCAAGTTACCTCGGCTACGTTCCAACGTATCAGTGCAGTTCCAATCACAGTGTTATCCTCAGTATATTCGTATGAAACGGTTATACCATCATCGTCAGATGTTGGTAGTACTCCACCGGTTGGACCAGCACCACCCGTTAGAGGGGTAGTGTCGAAACCATTAGTTCCAGTTGTACCATCGCCGTCTGCATCATATGAAAATCCAGTAAGGATTACTTCACCAGAGAAGATACCAGTATTGGTACCAGTCTCAACTAATTTATAATCAGTAAGACTAGCACTTCTAGTAGATATTCTCAATGGATCTGCGTCAACACCATCACCAATTTCATCAATCAAGTTGTTGTCAAAGTTGTGATCGGGTGCTGTAATAGTGATATAGACCTTATCAGTCCATGTATAGACTCTTTGATCTAATTCTATAGTAGCACCAAAGTTTGAGGTAAACACAACTGCGTTTATATCCTCATCCTCATCACCAACGTAATCTGCTCCAGATGGACCATAATCAGTATACTCAAGATCAATCTTTTCGCCACGTTCAAGCTCATCATTACTTAATTTACGAGGAATTTCGATAACAACTTGGAAGATTCCAGTGTTGTCACCTGTTTCTCGTAGATCAGAAGGTTCTGGGTCGAATGCGCCAGCGGATCCGCCTAGATTACCCATAGTAAGAGTTGATGCATCAGAATCCCACTCGATAAGATCGAGATTGATTGTTTCAGTAGCATCAGAATCTAGGTTTAGATCGGGTTCGATAAGAATTAGAAGCATATCGCCACCGATTACATAGACGGATTTGTCTGTTTGTAGTACACCATTTCGTAGGTCAAAAGTTGCAGAGTCTGTTACAGTATTGAGTTCACCAGATGCATCAGTAGGATCACTATATTCTACAGTGATAATATCACCTTGTAGAATACAGTAAGTCTTGTCTGATTCATCTTGGAATCTTTGAGATCCCATTAGTGGATTATATGTTCCAGAGAGTGGACATTGTGAACTTTGAGGACCATCAGAGTAGTGTATTTCAAGATCTAACTCGAAGACACCAGAGTCTGGTGATATTTCATTTATTGGACCAAGTCTTGGAACAGCTGATAGGTTAGTACCTATGAGACCGGATACTGTGTTTTCACCACCTGCATAACCGAGAATGATAGAATCGCCACCTCTAGAAACAGTGATCTTTACTGGGCCATGAGGCTGTTCAGAAGCTGTAGCAGTATTTGTTGCGATTCGATCAGAACCAGCAGCAGAGATGTCATAATCTGGATCATTTACACGTATGTGAACTTGTAGATGATTTGCAGGTAATGTTTCACCTTCGGTTGTATCAACAGTACCACTAAATGCTGTACTATGAACTGCGAATACTGATGGTGGGCTAACGGTATTGGTTCTATTTGCAAAGTTTGTAGTATCTCCAAATGGAACAGGATAAACCGTTCTATCTAGAGAGATCGTACCAGTATTTGCACGTATTCCAGCTCCGTCTCCAACTTCAATAATTTCACCAGATGCGTCTCTATAGTCAACATAGTTTACTTCAATATCAGTACCAGTAACAGATGCATATGCTGCACTGCTACTAGTTCTTTTACAATACTGATCAGGTACTTGGAAATTACCTTTGAAGACACCACTATCAGAAGCGGTTTCTGCAAGAGTAAATCCAGTGTCGTATAGACCAGTGTTGAATACTGCACCATCACAAGTTTTACCATCAACATCGGCTCCCCAGATTTGATCATCAAATGTTACATCCAATAATCTACCTAGAGGGCCAGAATTAAATGATGGGAAACCTGCTTTACCTACGGTTTCTGTAGCTGCGTCAGCTGCAACATTAACAATAGTATAAATCTCGCTCAAGTCGCTATCGACATTGAGATCTCAATCTTCTAATGTTATAGTTACAGTATCGGCAACTTTGTAGGTTTCACTATCAAAAGAGACCACACCAGAGTGTGATGGTGCCTCTTGTTGAACACCGATTGGTGTTACTACACCATCGGCACCCAAGTCGTTATAGTTTACACGTGGAGAATCTTCGTCTGTATAATCTTCAAAGACAATAAATCCAGGATCATCAGCGATTGTGCTCAAGCCAGAATAAGTACTGGCTTCTAGTACATTCAACTGATTAATCATTGTATATTCCAAAGAACCTTTAAAGATTGCTGTATTATCATCTGTTTCTTCGACTTCAATTCTAATGATTTGGTTTGCACTTCGTTCCGAAGGTGCTTCACCATCATCAGTTATACCAAAGGAGAATAGGTCAAATACAATTGGATATGCAATACCTGATTCTAAAACAACGTGATTACCAGATAAAACTATAGTAGTTGTAGTGGCATCAGATGCAGTTATAGAAGCACGCTCAATATTAGTAATATTTACTAATGAAAGTGATTGTGAATCCACACCGGATGCAATTTGTACACCGCCTAGTGTAATAGTGATTGGATTAGATCCAAAGATACTACTAGCACCGACGTTAACCAAATTGAATCCACGGAAACCAGTATAGGTGTCATAATCATCCAAGTTCTGTAGAGTTGGTGGAATAAGATCCAATACATCTGCTGGAGACATCGTAACAACAATTGTTACATCTGTATTTGCAGCATCGGTAACTGAATTTATCCAAGCACGTTGACTGAATGTTTGTACAATAGTATCTTCACCATTCACCGTGATTGAATTTCCACCAGAACCCAAAGTAAATGGATTTCCGATTTGAAGTGTAGGAATTGTGCCAGCTGTATTACTACTAACAATTAAATCTTCATCAGATTTACTGTTTTTGTTCTCATCTTGATCTTTTAATGTTACAGGTACTTCTTGACCACTTGACCATATTGCAGTATCAACATCAATGCTGATAGTTGCATAGTCAGAACCAACTTGTATTGATTGTGGTGATTCATTATAGTCAATAGTAGCAGTTGTTTCTCTTTGAGCACCATCACTACCAGCAGTATTGGTGTTTATGCTTGAATCATCACTATCATCGTAACTCACAAATTTGGCACTGGTTGTTGCGGTTTCTACAAGTGTAATATACTGATTACCAGCAGAACCAAAGATCCCACTATTATCAGCATTGTTGTTGAATACCAACACATCACCTGTACCTTCGTGATCACGATCTATGCGTAGTTGACCGTTTGTATCAAACATCAAATTACTACGACGAGGGTTTACGTCATCAGCAGTGGAATTTGATAATGATTTACCGTTTTCGTCAAATCGTTGATAAAAGACATTACCATTAGTAATATCAAATGTCCACGAATCTTCGTCTGTTGGATCAATGTTTAGTATAACATCAGTGACAGTTAGATGTACTTCTGCTCCAAAGGGATATTTAGATCGATCAGTAGATAGACCAGCAAAGCCTTCTACAGTATCAAAGTCTAAAACCACTTCTTGAACAGCACCTGCGCCACGATATTGTACACTGACACTAGATCCAATTGCAAGATCATAGAGTTGTATGAATGGCCAAGATTTGGCATTATTTATATCAATTTGACCAAGAGTAACAGTAGTAAACGCAGTATTAAAGATAGATGTTGGTGTTTTACTTTCTCGTACGACATTGATATTATTAACTGCCGATGAATTAGAACAAGAATTAGTGGCGACTCCATTAGTTTCACTGAAATCAAATGTGCCTCCAAGTAAATTTACATCATTGGTACATATATCACCAAAGTCTAGACCTAAACCAGTATCTGTACTAATTTCATCAGCTATTACAGCATGAGCTTTACTAGCAAAGTATCCATACCAAACACCTTCTGTAGATTGAACCATTCGTAAGTCTTTACCATTAATAGTAACAGTTGGTTCACCTTTAGAGTTGTCAGTATCACTAAGATTAGGATCGTTAACAACCACTTCTACAACTTGAGGACCTGCAAAGGTATTATCAAATTGTGAATTTTCTGCGGAGACATATAAGTTTGGAGTGTGATCGGCATATGCTGATGGCATTACGCTCGGTGCAGCAAAGGTCAATCCACCCGCAAACATTATAGTCATTAATGTAAGACTAGTTAATTTTCGTTGTATTTCGTTTGTCATGTTATTATAATTAAACCAAGATTATGATATAAAAACATAATGAATCTGTGGATCAATTATTAATAATTCTAGGCAGAAAATACCCATTACTATAAAAACCGATCTAACATCAAAGCCCAACTCTTATTCTCTTTTATCATTATAAATTCATCAAAAGAATCACAACATCATACTAATTTCAAGACAGAGATATCATAATATCAATTCTAACACATGTAATAAATCAGTAATTTTCAAAAATATCAGATACCAGATATTTAAGATTCAAAATGTACAAAGATGATTTGGAATAAAAATAGAATATTTTAAAACAATATCTGATATAATTAATCTCCAGATTCAAAAATAATATTCACATCACAAAATACAAGATGAAAATATCAAATGATGTATAATTATATAAAAAAATATGTTTGTTATTTATCAAGTAGTTTTTTATAAAGTAGGATAGCATCAGATTCACTTTCAGAACCAACTGTAACTGCAGAACCACGTTTTAAAAAATTTACAGATACAGAATTATTTCGAAGTGATAAACCCAAGTCACCAAGATTTTCTGTTGTGAATCCTAAATTTTTTGCGCGTGCAATTATAGAATCAGAATCGAGATCAAACATTTTCTGCGGAGTAATTGAAAAAGTTCGTTTACCACCATTGCGTCCACATAATTCTTCTAAAATAAATTCGTCAGAAGATTTTTTTTGTAAACTTTTCCCGTTACCACAAACTGGACATTCGGAAACTGGAATTGTTTTTGTAAATGTAAAATCTAAATTGTTCAGATCAATATGTAAAATGCGATCAGACAAGGATGGTTTTTGTCCAAGTAAAATCTTGACACATTCGGCAACTTCAACAGCTCCGACAATAGATAATATTGGTGGATGAACACCTTCCAAACTACATGTTGGCATGCTAGATTCATCAAGACTTGGAAAGAGGCAAAAGTAGCATGCAGATTTTTTCGGAAGTATAGTAAAAGCTTGTCCAGATACACCGACGGCAGCTCCGGTCACAAATGGTATTCCCAACTGCACACATGCTTTATTCAAAGAGTAACGAGCATTTACACTATCTAGTGCATCAATTACAACATCACAGCCTTGAATAACTTCAAAGGCAGTACCATCATTTACAGATACTGGCAACACTTCTAGATTCACACTACTATTCATAGCCTGCAACTTACTAGCAGTTGCCTCCACCTTTACTTTACCAACATCAGACTCGTCAAACAAAGTCTGTCTATGAAGATTAGACAACTCCACTATGTCACGATCCACTATTCGTACAGTACCTACCCCCATTGATACCAGTCTAGTTATTATTGGATGCCCAAGACCACCTACACCTACAACACATACACGAGATTTACCAAGGGTTAGTTGCCCTTCATAACCAATCTCTTCCAACATAACTTGCCTAGAGTACCTATCAAGATCACTTTTAGATAAATCAGAGCCACCTGCTACAGCAGGAAGGATATAGATGTCATCACCACTAGACAATTTTGCATCAAGACCACCTGAAAAGGCGGCATTTTTACCATTAATGTATACATTAATCAGAGAACGAGGAGTACCATTAGCCTCTAATACACGACGTTTAAAGTCATCACCCATGATACCACACGCTTTCACAAAGGCATCAAGTATGTTATCTGCCTCTAAATCTAGCTTTTTTTCACCTTTACCATGATTAAGTACTGATGGAATGGTGAAAGTTAGTGTGGTCATACTGTAACACTCTCTGTATCCGCTTGTACTAAACGTGGCTTTGGGAGTAACTCCATTAATGGTTCTATAGATTTTAGGCCATTTCCAGTGACATAACACACAACAGACTCATCAGATGATATCATGTCTGCTTCTACCATCTTTTTTAGTACTGCAACAGAGACACCACCTGCTGGTTCAGTAAAGATACCCTCTGTTTTTGCCAAAAGTAGTATACTCTCTAAAATCTCACGATTATTGGATTCATCAGCATGGCCATTATACTGTTTTAGACGTTTCAAGACATAACGACCGTCACCAGGATCACCTATTGCTAGACTTTTAGCCACAGTATCAGGTTTAGCCACAGGTGTGACTAAATCAGAACCATTGTTAAAAGCAGATACAATAGGGGCACAACCGGTAGGCTGAGCGGCCACTATTTTCATATTAGATACATCATTAATTAGAGATGCAGACTGAAGCTCTTCAAATCCCTTACAGATAGAATTTAGCATAACTCCACTACCTACAGGAATGATTAGACAATCTGGCACATTCCAGTTCAATTGTTCAGCTACCTCAAATGCCAAAGTCTTTGAGCCTTCCACATAGTAGGATCTCATGTTGATATTCACTATACCTATGCCTTCTTTATCGCCAACTCGTGACGCTATCCTATTTGCATCATCATAGGTACCATCTACGGCTATAAAATTACCACCATAGGATAGAGCTTGAGCAATTTTAGCATGTTCAATATCAGATGGAGCGAAGATATGACATGGGAGACCGGCCTTTGCAGCATGAGCAGCAGTGGCAGATGCCAAATTACCTGTAGATGCACATCCAACTGCCTTGAGACCAAACTCTTTGGACTTTGAGACAGCGATGCCAGCGGGTCTGTCTTTAAATGAAAATGTAGGATTTACAGAGTCATTCTTTATGTAAAGATTTTTTAGACCTAGTTCCTTCCCAAGTTTCTCTGCTTTTACCAATGGCGTCATGCCTGCATGAATACTTACGATATTTGATTTATCAATTATTGGTAGTAACTCGTGATAACGCCAGTATGTCTGCTCTCTATTGGAGAAAGTATCACGAGTAACATCAACTGTATCATAATGTACATCTAGTGGACCAAAACATTCGTCACAAACATACTGAAAGGTAGGAGAATATTCTTTTTTACATTCTCTACAAATTAGATTTATGCTGTCTGCCATGATAACATCACCTAATTATTCATTGATAAATGGTTTTGAACCATAGTTTAGTTAGATTAAACTTTACTATATACAAGTATGATAAGTCATAGAATGGATATACGGAAAATATGCAAACATTAGAGAGTGATAAATTAGATATTTTGCTATTCACACATAGAATAACGTATAGGAATATTATACACAAAGTCGTCATACAGTTATGAAGAGAGGGATTATTGGCGCAGTAGCTGGGGGAATTGCCTTTGTAGGATTGTTAGCCGCTTTGATTGTGGCAACAGGAGTATTCATAGAAAGAGGAGATTCAAATTATACAGAACCACTACCACTAGTCTTTACAAAGGAACAGTACAAAGTCGGTAATCTAATATTCTTTTCAGTAAAGGGAATACTGGACACAGAGAGTGGGGATCTTTTATTTGTAACACCAAAAAATGAAATATACACTACTATTTCATATGATGGAAGTGTAAAGAATTCATTTAATCAATATTTTAGAATAAGTTTGTCAAACAACAACATATGTAGCGTTGAGGATATTGTAGGGATTTGGACAGTGTACTTTAATGGAACACATGCAAGACAACCGGTAATATTTGAAGTTCTTGATGAATTAGAAGTTGGGGAATCAGAGAGATACCAAACACAATGTTAGACAAGATTGTTGTGAAAACAATGTTCTTTACCAGTGTGACATGCAGGACCGGAAGGTTCCACTAGATAAATCACAGAATCAGAATCACAGTCAACTAGAATCTCTAAAACTTTTTGAGTATTACCAGATTCTTCACCTTTCATCCAAAGTTGCTTACGTGAACGACTCCAAAACCAAGACTTTGAAGTTTTCTGTGTAAGGGCAAGAGATTCTTTATTTGCATACGCTAAAGTTAAGATTTGTTTTGTAGATGCATCTTGAACTACAACTGGAATCAGACCATCATGTTTAGTAAAATCAATATCGTCAAGTGTTTTTTGCATGATGTTATAATGGAATAATGAGGTTTTAATGTTTTGAATGTATAATTAAATTTACAATTCATGAAAAGTCATGATAATAAATAAAAAACCACAAACTAGACATTATGTAGGGCCGATGGTTTAGTGGTATAATGCTGCGTTCGCAACGCAGATGTCGGGGGTTCAATTCCCCCTCGGTCCATCACAACTATTATACATGAAAAAAATTTAGTATATAACATGAAACTGTTTGATGGTAGAAAAGCAGCAGAAGATTACATGTCTGCACATACACTCACATTCTCTACACCAGATCTTACTCTGAAAAGATTTGCGTTTTGGTTGGCAGATGTAGTAACTGATCCATCAGGAGGAAAGGACGGAGTGTCACGATTACTTACATACATGGAAGAGAAAGATTTTGCTCCAGTAGAGATTATAGATGAGGATACATACAAACCGAGTGGAGCAGTATTAGGTTCTGGAATGTATGGTGATCCCACACAGAGCGGGGATAGTTTTTGTGGCGAATGTGGTTCAAAAAATTCACAGGGTGCAAAGTTTTGTACTCAATGTGGAGAGAATTTATAATTTTATTAGAGTCTAGTACCACAAGATGTACAAAACTTTGAGCCTGCACGTAATGGATTACCACAATTGGAACACTGTGCAGTAGATTGAGAAACTAGGGAAGGATCTGGAGTAGGAAGAGTACCAGGAGATGAGAATTCATCAGTAGATACGATTCCAGGTGGTCTGCCTACAGGATTATCTACAGTACCCATTCTAGGATCAACACTTGGATTCATTCCAGGGCTCATCATGCCAGGTGCCATATTTGTTCCAACACCCGTTGAAGCATTTGGGTTGCCTGATATTTTATTGACTGTTTTTTTTAATTCTTGAAGTACCTTTATTGCAAGAAATTCAAGTGCAGAATAGGCCACTACATAATCGCCTAGTTTTTTGAAAAACTCTTCGTTTGTAATCTTGCCTGATTTAAACAAGTTATTGGCATCTAAAAATGACTCATAATATCCCTGAGAGTCATTAAACAGGGCATCCAATTTATCAGATAATAGATTTAATGTATCTATATCACCAAGCGACATGATACAAATAATTCATGCGATTATTAATTACTTTGTATAAAATTAGAAATTATACTAATATATGAAATATGATGAATGATTAATTTAGATATAGATGAATCACAAAACTTTGTCAATCATTGACTTGTAGGTATCTTTAGAGCCGGCACCAACTTTTTGATCAACGGATTTACCACCTTTGAACACAATTAGTGTTGGGATGCTAAATACGTTATACTGTGATGCAAGAGCATTTGCATTATCCACATTTACCTTTACAAATTTCACTTTACCATCATACTCTCCGGCTAGTTCTTCTACTACGGGACCTACCATACGACATGGACCACACCATTCAGCCCAGAAATCTACAAAAACGGGTATAGGGGATTGCATGACTTGGCTCTCCCATTCTTGTGGATCAGAGATATCGACTATTCCCATGATTAAGTGATCTAGTAACACCCCTAAATATGTTAAGAAAAAATTATGATTTGAGAATTAAAGGGTTCTGTGAAGTTATAGTGACTTGTGAGTGAGTTTTAATTTAGTCAAGTTATAAGACTTATTTACAATATTTTAAATGGGTAAGATAATGTGTTGTTATAAACTATGATAAAATAGTTTACCATTGACATCATGTTCAAATTTCTTAATCTTGCCTGTCTTAACAATTTGTCCCAATTAGGCACATTCTATAAAATTTTAAATAATATATTAGTCTAACCATCAAACAATTGGAAATTAATTGCATCGTAATTAAAATACAATATTTAGGTAATTTAGACGACTAAATTTTAATATCTACGGTATGCCTTAGAATATCCTAATGCTAAATATACAATTACAGTCGAAGCAGGCGTTATAATTGCAATTAGAATATCCCCCCAACTAATTGTCTTTTCTAAATATTTTACTGTTATATTTACACCTACTGTAGCACCATATATTCCAAGTATTGTCCAAATTCTATCTAGTGCAAAACTACTAAACTTTTCAAATTTTGTCTCAGGTAATGTTGTCCAAAACTCTTTTTCATTATCTACCGGTACAGCTTCATATCGGCCAAAAATTTTTTTTAATGCTTGTTTAGGCGATTTCCCCCTTGCCAATTTTACTGTAATGACATATGCTTGTTTAGAATTTTTAATATCACATTTATTTGTATAAGAATTAATTATTTTAAAATCAGGCCGATTATTAATAGTCTTTCGTAACATACGGAATTTATTTGGATTTACTCTAATATTACATTCTACACGCACCAATATTGAATCTCACTCATCATTTAGTAAATTATTCTATAGTTATATTGGTGTATACACACCAATGCCTTCAATACCAATATCTTCATTTTGTAAATTCGTTATATCTTTACGAAGTTGCATTAAATTTTGTTTTTGACCTGTGAATTTAATAATTATATCAATTATACCATTTGGCTTATCTGCATGACGTATTTTACCTATTGTTAAACCATTTTTCTTCATTTGTTCAATAATCATTTGTTGTGTAGAAAAACAGCATTTTTCTCTAATATTCAACATTTCTTTTACACGCTCATCAGTATATCTCACTATTACACGCCCTTCTGCTGATTCTAATTCTGTACTCATTATCGGTCACTAATTATACACGTAATGTGATAAATACGTATTGGAACAAATTTGTGAGTCAATATATCTTAAAATAGATTTTACCATTATAACTTTAACCCAAAAGTACTTTTATACACAATTATTATAATAAATTGCATAAATTTGTGAAAAAAATTTACTAAATTAGGCACATATTGTAAGAATTTTTCTTGTCATATAATGGTCTAAACGCCTTCGGTGTTTACCATCACGTCTTAATCCTTTGAATGGTGTTAAAAATACATCTTGAGTATCAACTCTGAATTTGTTAAATTTATCATTAAGATCATCTATTTCTTTATTCGTCATATCCATATTTATTCGTGTTATTGACCTAGAACTAAACTTGACCAATTAAAGTTATCCTTAAATATAATTATAATATGTGAGATGTATTGAGTGCTGATCAGCGAATAAAAAAATTAAGAGGTTCTGGAGGTTATGTAGTTGCTACTGTAACTGAGGAACAGCAACAAGTTGGCAATTTGGGTGGCCCAGATTTATTTTTAGCACCAATCGGAAGAATTGGGTCAGAACAGATTAGCAAATATTTTTGTAACAAGTGTGAAAAAGAACACAAAGATGCACCAAAGATTAATTATGAAACTCCAAATGAAACAGTGGCCGACAATCTAGTCTTAAAAGAGAGAGGCAAGTATGTATGTAATTGTGGTAATATTATAGCAGAATATCGTCAATTTGAGAAACCAGATGAAGCATCAGAGGTTGGATTGGCAAAGCCTATGAATACAGAATCTAATGTCCAGACAGAACCACCACAACGTATGCCAGAGCAGTCAGAAGGAATGCAACCAAATGTTACAATAGAGACAGAACATCATCATTCAGAGGTAAAGATGGATTCATGTTCTAGTACAGAGGGTCATTCATGTGGTTGTTCAGATGGTGAACAAATAAACTCATTCATTGGCAGAGTTGTTTATGATGGTGCATCATTAATTGGTAAGATTAGAAAAATTATTGTAAAGAAAGATTGCTCTATAACAGTAGTAATAAAGAGTGATGATGGCGCAAAATCTTTTGTTCCATGGAATAAAATAATAGGTATTGGAGATATAATTTTGCTAGAAAAGGGTGCTACGGAGGAAAAATCTGGGATGATTTGTAATAGTTGTGGAGCAGAAAATGCCCAAGGTTCCAAGTTTTGTGAGGGCTGCGGCTCGAATTTATCTTGAGAAAAATATATCAAATTATACACTGTTCCAAACTCGGCGCTTTCCAATCTACTGTTCAAATCGGCGCTTTATATCTAACAATTCAGTCTCAGAATACCCTCTAACAAGTTTTCAATTGAACAGAGTTCCACAAAGCGCTGAGTTTGGAATAGTGTAAAATATTTTAAACCTTATATAGTGTTATGCAGATTTTGCTGTATGAATACACAGCTCAAAGATATGACAGCAGAGGAGATAATATCCAAAGTTGAATCAGGTGAAATAGATTGTTGTGGGTATAGTTCCATTACAGAATATGTAAAAGGAATGGAGAAATAAAAACTATTTTTGAAGCATTTTTTTATGATTTTAAAACCCATACACGATTATAAAATTCAACGTTCTAAATTAACCGTTGAAACACAACAGTACCAGTAAATGGTAAAAAAATTCGATTGTGTTTTAAACCTGCAAAAAACTCGACTCTATATGTGATGATTCAGTAAATAAAATTATAGATATAAGATTATTTTACTAAAGTCAGAAACTACAAATTTAGATATATATGTAATTTATCAAATTTTGTTGATTTTGTATAATTATCCATACATATGATAAAAATTATCTCATAATGAAATAAGTCAAAATGAGATATTAATCATCATCAATCTATATAATCAGAATATCTTATTTATAAATTAGAATTCATATAGCAACATGAATAGGTCTTGCAGACTGAACAAAACCTCAAATTAAAACATTTATCTTATAATTAATTTGCCATTTTAACAGATTAAAAATGATTAGTCGTAAAATAGTCAGAGATGTTGCAACAATAGGAATAGGGATGCTAGCCCTTTGGATAGTGGTTCAAGTAGTATTTGGAACATCAAGTCCATTTTATGTAGTATCAAGTGGAAGTATGGTACCAGAACTAATGGTATTCGATATGCTTGTAGTACAAGGAAATATTCCATTCTCAGATATTGATGTTGGAGATATCATTGTATTTGATCGGCCATCGAATCATGACAGAGTTATTGTACACAGGGTAGATACAATACTTGTAGATGATCCAAAAACACTTCGTACAAAAGGGGACGCAAATCCTAATTCAATTCCAGGTACAGACTATCCAATTACTGAAGAAGAGTATTTGGGTAAAGTAGTGTATGTGGTTCCTCAGATAGGATATGTAACTAGAATTTTAACACCTCCAATAAATTATATCATAATTGTAATAATCATAGGAGTAATGATAGCGAATCATTTTATCAANTAAAAAAAAGAGAGAATTAATCCATTCAAAAAACGAGACAACTCAAAAGATGAAATATAATTATTGTAATTTGAATACACGATTAAAATAATCTGAATTTTCTTCAGGTTTTTGTATATCATTTGCCCCAGCAAGTTTTTTAGCTAAATTCATCTTATACCCTAATTGCATCTGTCTGGCTATTTGTAATCTTTGAGCTTGAGGAGAGCCGGCTCCGTGCATTGATTCTGTAAGGTATCCAACGGCATTTCTACCCAAAGTCATATTTTCAATTAGACGCAGTATACGGACACGATTCTCTACATCAACACCCTTACGACCAGCAAGATATTTGTGAAGTAGTGGACCAATTTCCGGATTTTTAAAATCTTGTTCAGAGGGTAGAGTAACAACAAGACCACCGGCTATATCTTGAGCAAGACGACCAATTTCATATGGAAGTCTAGTCACATTATGTTTGCAGACTTGGGCTAGCATGTTATCATTCATCCATACACCAGATTTCATCTCACTTGCCTGATACGAGGATGCAATACCTGCCGCATAGATGGATTCATTCAGATGTGTCATCTCGATTAGTTTATCTTTAATGTGGGAGACTTTGGGAACTCCGTTATAATCAGCAATGGATGCGGCGACTCCTATCAAGACATCTCCAAGACCAGTTTTGCATACATAGCTTCGTCTGTGATAACATGTGAATCTGTGAACAAGCATAGAGGCAAATTCATACTCTCCATGCATGAATACCTTGGTCCAAGGTATGAATACACGATCAAATATGATTAGTGCTTCTTGTCCCGCATACATTGCGTTACCTGAATCAATATCACCATCTTCCATACTACGGGTATCGCATGATTGTCTTCCATAGATGTAAGTTATGCCAGGGGCATCTGCAGGAAGAGCTCCGACAATTGCATAGTTTGTATCTTTTTCACCAAGGCGAATAGTTGGCATGATAATTATCCAATGTGAATTTATACAACCAGTTTGATGTGCTTTGGCTCCAGTGACGTATACTCCTTTTTCATCTTTATCCACAACATGAACAAACAAGTCTGGATCTGCTTGATCTGAAGGGCTAAGACTTCGATCACCTTTAGGATCAGTCATTGCACCCCCAATGACATAGTTTTTTTCCTGAACAAATTTTATGAAATCCAGTAATCGTTTATGATAAGTGGTACCGTGCTTTTCATCAATCTCAAATGTAGTAGAATGTAAGGAGTTTAACGCATCCATGCCAACACAACGCTGAAAACATGTTCCAGTATTCTGCCCCATTTTACGTTGCATTTTATTTTGTAATACAAAATCTTCTGCACTCTGTGCAATGTGTAAAAATCGATTTACACGCATGCCACTGATAGAAGATTCTACAGATGCCAGTTTTTCTTCGCGTATTGCTAAATCATATGTTTCTGCTACAGCGTTAATTGATGGACGAATCATTGGGTGTTCTGTAGGTTCATCTACTAATTTACCAAAGAGATAGACTTTGAGTGTACGATTCTTGAGACTTTGAATATACTCCTTGCCTGTTCGTATTGGTTTGACAAAATCTTGAGTGCTCATTGTATTGATATGATACATCTTGTATAAAAATTAAATCACTAATAATTTAATGAAAAATTTAACAAGTATGATTAATGATACACTAGAGACCTATACGTACATCCAATATACGACATCCCTTCTTTAAAACTAAAACAGGATTCATATCCAACTCTTTGATCTCTGCAAAGTCGGTGACTAGTTGTGATAATCTTGCAAGACAATCTTCAAGTGCGTTAATGTCAGATGCCGATTCACCACGAACACCTTGTAATAATTTACGAGATTTAACAGAAGATATCATATCTTTGATCTCCTTATCATTAATGGGTGCCAATCTAAATGTCACATCTTTGAATACTTCAACATAGATTCCCCCCATACCCAACATGATTACAGGGCCCATGCCAGGTTCTTGTTTGGAGCCAATGATCATCTCTTTGCCACCTGTTACCATCTCAACTACAAGAACACCTTTGATCTTTGCCTTTGAGTTGTATTTTTTGGCATTTCTAATTATACCATCAAAAGCTTTCTTTACTTCCATTTCATTTTTCATATTAACGGCAACGCCGCCGGCGTCAGATTTGTGTACCATATCCGGAGATGCAATCTTTAACACTACAGGATATCCAATCTTTTTTGCAAGCCTGACAGCAGAACTAGAGCTTGTGGCCAAACCACTGTGTGGCAATGACAACCCATACGCTTTGAGGATCAGCTGTCCCTCCTCTTCCAACAGATTTGTACGTCCATCTTTTTTCACTGCTTGAAGAATTTTAGCAACTTTTCCTTTATTGACGGTATATTTTTTAATTTTACCAGCAGATGAATGAATCCATTGTGAGAATTGTAGCATGGAATTTAAGGTACGAATGGCACCTTCTGCATAAGAATAGTAGGGCACGTTTCCATTTGCAAGTATTTGCCGATTCTTTATACCCTCATCAAGTCCCATTAGACTTGCTAGCATAGTTTTTTTATGTTTTTTTGACATTTTTATAATTACTCGGGCAAGTTTATCATAATCCAGGGTTGCTGAAGGTGTGCACATTGTAATTACAGAACCGACATTCTTGTGTTGCAGAACCGTATCAAGTACGTTATCGAATCTATTAAAATCGGCATCACCTACTATATCAACAGGATTTCTAGAACTGCCCCAGGGNGGAATAACAGCATCTATTTTTTTACGAATACTAGTAATGTTGGCCATGTGTATACCAAATTTGGAGCAATAGTCTGTGGATATTATTGCAGGGCCTCCTGCATTAGACACTATAGCTACACCTCTGTCAGGTAGAGGTTGTTTTGAGAAAGCAGTCGCATAATCAAATAATTCCTCCATTGTATCTACACGAATTGCACCGGATTGCCTCAAAAGAGAGTCATAGATTTCATCTGAACCCATAAGGGCCCCAGTATGGGACATGGCAGCCTTTGCACCCTCAGGGCTACGACCAGATTTCAACACCAGTATGGGTTTTTTGTATTTTCGTGTAATACGCTTTGATATCTTTAGAAAATCAGGACCATATCCTATATCTTCAAGATACATTACAATAACTCTGGTCTGTTTGTGTTCGGCTAGAATTTTTAAAACATCAACCTCATTCATTGCAGCTTTATTTCCCATACTAATTACAGCAGAGAATCCTATTCCTTGTGCACTAGCATCTTCTACAAGAGCAGCACATATAACTCCACTTTGAGATACAAGTGCTATATGACCTGACTGTGGAGTGATTTTTAGAAATGTTGAATTCATCATTGTTTTAGGATCAAGATTCATGACCCCTAAACAATTCGGTCCAATAATTTGTATTTTATATTTTTTGGCAATGTCAACTAATTTTTTCTCTAAAAGTGCTCCTTGTTTATTCACCTCTTTGAATCCAGCGGTAATAATAATTGCCCCCTTTACATTCTTCTTGCCACATTCTTCCAGTACGATAGGAACGATAACATTTTTTGTAATAATTACAGCAAGATCAATAGTTTTTGGAACATCAAGAACACTGCTGTACGCTTTGAGGTTAAATACGGAGGATTTGGATTGAGAGATTGGATATACTTTGCCCGTATATCCTTTGATAATATTAAAGGTGATTGCTCTGCCTACGCTGCCGATTCTATCAGACGCACCTATGATTGCTATTGATTTTGGAGAGAGAAATACAGAATCAGACAAATCTAATCTATCAAATAAAAAAATTGGTATTAAATTTATCCATTATATGTATTCATAATTAGGTGTTATACAATCTACGGTGGTTAGATATTGTATGAATACGCTCTGAATAATATCTCAAGATATAATAGAATTTGTTGTTACATTGTTCAATATTAAGAACATTTCATAATTTTAGACCCAAAATTATGCAAATGTCTAGAATTTAGGACAGTGTATGTGTCACCCTAATTCATTCATAACATACGTTAATTCACAGAATCAATTTTATAGCTTGTAACTGTGAATCAGTTTTATCGTAAGTATATTTTATAAAATATGATGAATTCTTGACTTTTACTTTCATGGTTAAATTTTGTATATTGATATAACGTAATGAACATTTGAACATTTTTTCAACATCGAGAAAATTAGATAAAACAACATTTGCTTTTGCTTCACCAATTAAGGTTAATTGTTCATTAAAAAGTTGAGTTGGGGAGATGTATTTCATGTAAATAATGATTTGCGTATTTCTTTTATAGCTTCTTTTGCGCTTTTGTACTTACAAGCAATTACATCCTCACCCTTTTGGAATTTGTCTGTTTTGAAAATTTTAGCCATTATGATCGCGATCATATCATCGCTTATAATTCTTTATGAAAACTAACTGGATGTGAGAGAAGGAATATAAATAAATGAAGATGAAATGTATTCCATTGTGTTTTGGATCATTCTGCGCATATCCATACAACACCTAACCTCCATAGAACACATAATGCTAAACATTATATTATAGAGGAAGAATTATTAATCTATGAATTATACCATTCTGCTAGGAATTTTTGCATGTCTAATGACAATCACTTTTGTACACACAGATGCTCAAGAAGAAACATTTACAGAAAATATCGTACTAGAAAAAACTTTACTAGAGTTAAATGTGTCAGAGAATAACATTTTACCTTGGGGATACATAGAGGGTAAAATTAGTAATCCAGTAAGAGAGTATCCAGTAATTATACAGATTTACCAGAATGATAAACCTGTACAATTTGCTCAAGTATCTGTTAATGAAGATAATACATACGAGTACAAATTCAGAGTGCTAGATGTAAATTCTGATAGAATTATAAATATATTTGAAGGATCATACACTGTTTTTATCTACAAGGTTGTATACGCAACTCAATTAAATATCTAAAATCCACGTAGTCCACTGGGTCTTGCAGTATCAGGATGTTGTTTCATCCAAGATATCTGTTTGAGCATCTGTGATTTATCAGCAGGTAGAGTACCTTTTACCATAAATGCATTAGAGCCATGATTTGCACGAAAGATTATGGGTTTAGGTGAATCAATCAGAGTTACTAGTTGTTCTAATTCATCAAGGGCCTCTTCATCAGAGATGGGAGTGAATGGCTCATCAAATTTCTTTAAAAACTCATCATGAATTCCATTCTCCAGATATAATGTTAGAGCTCCCACATAATCAGGACTGGATTTACTAATAACATCAGCAGTGCCTGCAATGTGTTGTTTTGTGTAAGTTTTGCCTCCAAGACCAAGAATTACCATGCACGATAGTGTAAAACCTGCATCTTTGGCTTTAAGACATGCACGAATTATTGTTTGAGGTATGGCGCCTTTGGTAACTTTACGCAGTATAATATCAGAGCCGCTCTCTACTCCAAGGTATAACATTTCAAGTCCTGCATCATATAATTGTCGTAATTCTTGCGAAGTTTTTTTAAGTAAATTCATAGGCATTGCATAGCAAGATATTCTCTCCATATTGGGAAATGATTTTTTTAAATATTGAATTATAGATATTAAATAGGCAGTATCAAGATTGATTGCATCTCCATCGGCAAGAAATATTCTTCTAGTGTCTGGTAATTGTTTTGCCATCAGATCAATCTCTGTTTTAATTTCATCCCAAGTGCGCTCACTATACTCTTTAAATCTATACATATCACAAAATGAACATTCGTTAAAGGAACATCCAATTGTTACTTGAAAGATTAAAGAATTGGCCTCAGATGGTGGTCGGTATAAAGGATAATCATAGTTTAATTGCATATGTTTTATACAGAGATGAGGGCTTATTTAGAATTTACAACAAGACGTCTACTAGAAACTAGTCTGTGAGTAATTACTCCTGATGATATAGGAATTCCTACATAGAATAGTATGTTGAGTATTATTACTAGCATACCAAGACCAAGAATCGTATGGTCTGAATCAGCATATTGCATCAAGTGTAATAGATTCAAGCCCGGATACAGCAAAACACCAAACATATCATTAATGACAGGATTTGTGCGCTGTACATCTGCAATTACAGGCGATACAGAATAGTAGATTTTATTAAAATTAGTCATGAATGAACTACCAGGTATGCTACTCATCAATGTGTCATCTCTTATTTCACGTAAGAATTGTACCTGCAAAGACATTTCAGTGCCAAATGTTGCTGTAGCAACTAGGCACCCACCATTAGATGGACTAGTTTCAGTCATATTACTAGCAGCGTCACTGAATAAAAATTCACCATTGTAAGTTATTCTGTCCAATCCTGCTTTGCCAAGTTTGGTTATTTCAGATGGGATTGGTACGTATTGTAGAGTTTCAGAGTACCGCTGACCATCATTAATCATCCAATTTATCATGTGAACCAGAGCTCTTGCCTCCAAGACCGAGTCTGTTACTTGAGCCAGATCCTCATAGAGTAAAAGATAGCTAAAACTAGCTATAGGGTATGCGTTAGAACCGGCAGAATTTACTATAGAGATTTCATCCCAAGACTCGTGTGCTGCTGGAAGTGCAGATACTGTGCCAACAGAGGCATCAGCGACTGACTCTATTGAGGGTTTTACAAAGTTAGTACCATCTGCATTCTCAATATACGCAAATGTCATATCTGTTTGATAGGCATATGCAAGTTCTACATACCCAATAGAACTAGGAGTACTTAGAATGATTCCTGCAACACCTTCATTTCCTGCAGCCGCTACACCCTCTTGCCAAGATACACTCTTACCCACACCAATCTGCTCTTGGAATTCTGAACTTTGTTTAGACAGATAATCAGTTAGAACAAATGTAGTTCCAGAGCCATCTGAACGTCTAACTGGAATAATTTGTCTATCAGGTAAAGACAGATCAGGATTTATATCAATTATCTGTGGATCATTCCATCTTTCTATTTGACCAAGATAAATACCAGATATTATCTCACCGGTAAGTCTCAGACCACTAGTAGGGATGTCAGGAATATTATAAGATAGTACGACTCCGCCGATAGTCTCCGGTATGTGTAGGGTGTTTGGAGCAAGCGCACTTTCAGATTCCTTTAATGGAACATCGGTAGCTGCAAAGTTTACCGTTTTTTCAATATGCTGTTTAATTCCACCACCACTCCCAATAGATTGATAATTTAAATTCACATTTTGAAACTCCTTGTTGTACTCTACACGCCACAGGTCAATTAGAGGAAATGGAAATGTTGCACCGGCGCCTACCAGTGAGAATTTTTTAGATACATCAGGGACAGGAATGGCATCAGCATAAACTGAGGGGATTAGAACGAATAGTGACATTATGAGAATCATGACTATTTTTAGAATCACAATTTAAAGAATAACTATAGTGATTAAATTGATTATGGGTATAAAGTATATTGGACTATATAGTTTATGATACGAGTTGAGTCAAGGGTATGTTACAAGGTTCTATGTCATTATAGAGAGTTGAATTCAAAATGGATCTAACATCCTCCAAATTTACAATATCTTTAAAAGAAACTGTTACGGTATAACGATACATATGACAAAATCTGCTCAAGTAATTTTAACTGGTTATGATAAACCAAAAATGAATAAATCAATTGTAATGATGAAAAAATATTTCAAAACAATTAATGTAAAAATAGTTGAAGATGGTACAACAGTAAAAGCTAAATCGAAATTATGGGGATGTGAAGAAGGAAATATTGAACAAGAAGTTATATCTCTAAGTGGTACAATGGATAATTTACAAAAAATTCTTTATGCTAAACCTACAGATGGAATTTATTTACAATTATTACTAAAATAATTAAAGGGTTCTGTTAATTTAGAGATTGGTTTTTACCATACTAGATATTAGTATGTGGGTTATAAAGGTAAGTGTAATTTACTGATTCTATCAACGTAAATCATTCCCTTAGTTTAATATATCGTTTTTTATACGTTAGGCATGGCAACATATCACATCAAAAAACAATCGTATGATGGATATTGTATTGGGAAATGTGTTGAAGAACCCAATATAATGTTACATGCAAAATCTGACGAAGAACTTCTAAAAAAGTTTGCTCGTGTAATACCTGCATATAAACAAGGGATAAAAAAAATAAAAATAACAAGAACCAGACTACCAAAAGAACCTAAAATTGAGGTATTGAAACTTGAAACAAATTAATTATACTAGTAGCTATCAATTACAAAATTATTTTAAAAGTTTAGGATATGAAATCCATACATCCCCTAATCCATTAACAGTACTGATTCGTAACTCTAAAACTAATTTAATCATTCCTATTCCATCTTCGGGTAACCTGCCAAACAAATTAGTACAGGAATATATTTCTAGATTAAAATTTTAAATATACAAAGATGAATTTTGTATCAATATTTTCCACTTATTCTTACCATCAATAACAATACCTGCTGATTCACTAGGGGTTAATCCGTCAATACCTCTATGTTTTCTAGTAAAGTTGTAATAGATTTTTAGACCATCAATAATAGGATTATCTTTTTTCTTTAATCCTCTAAATGATTGTTCTCTACTTCTGAACGTACCGTTAAATCTTTCCATCTTATTATTTTGTTTATCGCCTTTCAAGTGAATGTGTCTAGTATGTAAGGTATCTTTACCAAATATTTTTTTACTTGATTTCATGTATGCTGGAAGTCCATCAGTAATGAAATTTCTAGGTGATCTATTACCTGCAACTTGTTTAGTCATTTCTAATAGATAATCTGCGTTATGTTGAAATTTAGTATCTGCTATCTCTTTGGCTATCCAAAATCTAGTATCATCACAGATACTAGCAAATAGATATTTTTGATAACCATTAACATTAAGATATACTTCATCTGCTCTAAACCATGTAGATAATCTAGGTGTTATATTTGTCAAATATTCAGATATAGATTTAGAGTATTTACATATCCATTTGTAAATTGATACATGAGATACATCAGTTCCCAACATCTCAAAGTGATCAGATATTTTTCTAACACTCATGCCTGAAAAATACATTTGTAAAGCACTTGTAATTATAACATCATCATATCTCATAGATTCAAAACCATAGTTTGTAGTGAATATTTTATTACACTCTAAACATTTAAATCGTTGATTATTTCTTTTTTTTGTTTTTTTAAATCCATATTTAGTGATATTGCCTGAATCACAGAATTTACAGATTTTGAAATCATCTCTACTCATTATTTTGAATTTCTTTGAAAAACTATTTTTCATTATTCTAGTTTTAATTACATGAATGTGCTTACAATCTGAATGTCCAAATTGATTATCATAACATGAGCATTTTAGATCATTACCAGTAGAATAAACACTATACTATTTGTTTGGATCATGTTGCGATCTTACTCTGTATCGGCCTAGTTCATTCATCTCTGCATGATGATATTTCTTTATCATTTCCATTGCTTGTTGTTGTCTTTGATTCATGTATTTGTTTATCTACGTTGATATATTAATCTTTGTAATCAACGTAGATATAAATAAACCCTATAATGATGTATAATATGCCAAAATGGAAAAAAGATGCAACCGAATTTATTGTTGGTGTAAATTATCATTCAGTTAGAGGAGCTCAAACAACATTACCTAAACCAATAGCTAAAATTCTCAAAGAACCTACAAGTATTAAATTCAAGGTTAAGGGTAAAAAAATAGAAATATCTACTGTATGATAAAATGAATAGATTTTGTGTAATGATTAATTGTTATGAATACCAACCCATAAGCTAACAGAACCCATTACAATATAACATATAAAGTAAGACGATTAATTACACATATGTCAGAATATCAACCAGGAAATAAAGTTGCAACAATTGAAGAGTATGAAATGGGCAAGAATGTTTATGATGATAATGGAATTATACGTTCTGCAGTTGTTGGCAAGTCAAACGTTGACACACAAGAGCATAGTATTTCAGTGAATAATCCTAAATTATTATCAGTTCCAAAAAAAGATGATATCGTGATTGGTGTTGTAGCAATTGTAATGTCATCTATGCTCGCAGTATCAATAAGATATATCAACGGAAAACCAGTCACATCTCATACAGAGTGTATATGCTCTATTAGAAATATAAGAAAAAGAGTCATAGCATTGGCCAACGATATAGTAAAGGTAAAAATAATTGGAGAAAATAATGGAGCAATTCATGCCAGTATTGCAGAATCAGGATTTGGAGTATTATTAACAAAATGTAGAAAATGTGGTAAAGAAGTTTTACCATTCAAAGATGCCATAAAATGTACAGAGTGTTCTTGGATAGATAATTGCAAGCTTGCAGATGATTTTACTAGTGAAGATTTTCTAAGTGCAGGATGATATATTGACATCCGTGTCATTTCAAGGAGAACATGGTGCATATAGTGAAGGTGCGGCAAGAGTATACTTTGAAGATGACATAACAACTAAACCAAGAGAGACATTTGTTAAAGTTGTAGAGAGTGTAGAGAGCAGAGAAGATAATTTTGGAATCTTACCAGTTGAGAATTCTATCCAAGGTAGTGTTGGTGAGAGTATTGATGCAATGTTTGGTATGAAGTTGAATGTGATAGGAGAAATTTATCATAAAATAGTACACTGTTTGATGGGTAGGGGAGAGTTGGGAGAAAATCTCAAAGTATATTCACATCCTCAAGCTCTAGGTCAGTGTAAGGAATTCATTCAAAAATATAACATGAAGACCATCGCCACTTATGATACGGCAGGCAGTGTATCTTTAATTAAAGAGTTGGGAGGTGAGGATACAGTCTGTATCGCCGGTGAGAATGCTGCACACATGTATGATATCCCTATTATTAAACAAGATATTGCAGATAATACAAATAATTACACAAGATTTCTTATTCTAGCAGATAAAACAACTGAGGAGACTGGACAGGATAAAACATCAATAACATTTTCAGTTAAACATGAAAAGAATGCACTATACAAAATTATGAAGATCGTTAACGAGTATGGAATAAATTTAACAAAGATAGAATCAAGACCATTATTAAATCATAATTGGGAATATAATTTTTTTGTGGATTTTGAAGGTCATAAGAATAATCAAAAAACATCACAGATGTTAAATGAAATAAAACAAAACACAATTTATTTTCAAATACTCGGATCCTACAAGACGAAGAAAATTATCTAAAATCCACGCGGTTTATGCATCGTAAAACCTAAACTGAATCCAATTATGATTATTCCGCCTATTGTAACGATAACATGATAGACCAGCAAGATAGGATCACTGATGAATCTAAAAGTAGGCTCAAGCAGAACATCAGATTCACCGACGTTCAGGATTGCAAGTCTGCTCTTACCATCCTCAGTCTGTTGCCACTCTAGATTCAGACTATCTGCATGAGTGGTAGGATTTGTTTTTTCTGGTATACCAGGATAGTACAATTCTACTTCAAACAGATCACCGGTTATCGTTATAGTTTGTATTGTATCGGCAGGAGCAAGTAATGAGAAGGAACTAATATCAGCACTTGCCAAGGTCTCAGATTTATCAAAAGTTTGAATACCAAGTGAGCTGATCAAAGATGCAGATCCCAATCCAATAATGACACAGCCGGCAACAAGACCGATTATTGTTCTCTTTGCAAGCATGATTCTATAATCTTTTAGAGGCATATAAAATCGATATGATAAATGACTATACACTGAAGAAGGGATTTAACGTGAAAACAGTTTATCGAGTTGAGTGATGTTTAATTGTTGAAAATATTTTGGTGTATTAGAAATGGTGTAGATTTTAGATGTAGTTTTTTCAGCAAGCCATTCTAGTAGAATTTCACCTCGTCTTAATTTTTTTAATTTTAATTCTTTATTTTCAACTATTCCTTTAGAATACTTGCCAATTTTCTCACCAAAATCCATACCAAAAAGTATTATATTTTTAGCACCAAAATGACTAGCAAGAAATACACATCTATCACCATCAGAGAAACCACCAAAATTATCCACCTTACCTACAGAATTGGTCTGTGTAGTACCGATACAATTAGGAAAATCATTTACCATATTCAACTTGTCCATATTATCACCGTGGGCATGAACCACCATGAGTGAACCGTGTTGTGCGGCAGTTTTCAGAGAATCAGGATCACCGTCCAGATCAGTTACAATTATTTCAGCTTTCATGTCATTATGAATAATTGCCTGTGCTGCTCCATCGGCCACTATCTTTGTTGCAGAATATTTATTCGCAATGTGTATAGTTGAGTTTAAAGATGGACCGGCTCCAAGTACAAATACAGTTTTCTCATGAATCATATCATGCAATTTAGTTGTATAATCAACATCTTTTAGCATAGAGTCAAGGAGAGTGGCAGATTGTAAATCTAGGTTGTAATCATAGCCGAATTCTTCTCTAATGATATCATATTGTTCAGACCAACCAGATATTGTCATGGTATGAGATTATATCATAATTATATAAATATGAAATTACAAATTAAAGTATAACTATGATTAATAAAAAAAATCGAGTGATTAGATTGGGGCATGTCAAAATTGACAAGAGACACCCAAGAATAATGGGAATACTTAATGTAAGTAGAGAATCATTTTACAAAAAATCGATAAAAACTACAACCAGTCAGATAAGTGATAGAGTAAAAGAGATGGAAATGGAGGGGGCAGATTTTATAGACATTGGAGGTATGTCAACTGCTCCATATAATGATATAATATCAAAAGAGATGGAGACTAGACGAATCACTAGGGCAATTAAAATAGCAACAGACTCGTGTAATCTTCCAATTTCAATAGATACACCAAGGGCCAGTGTTGCAAAGGCAGCTTTGGAGATGGGTGCAGGAATCATTAATGATGTGACTGGTTTACAGTATGATTCACAGATGCCCCAAGTGATTAAAAAATATCAGCCATCGGTAATTCTATGTGCGTATGGTACTGGGACTAATCACTATAATTCAGCACATTTGATCAAACTATTACAGAAAAGTATCAAGATTGCAAAATCAGTAAAGGATACTAGTGATATAGTGTTGGATCCGGCTATTGGATTTTTCAGACAGTCTAGTGGAAATCCGATGCATACTAGAATACGTATACCATGGTATGAAAGAGATCTATATACGATTAACACATTGAATGTATTGAGTAGTAAATTTACTCAGCCAATATTAGTATCTGTGTCAAACAAATCTTTCATGAGTCATATAAATAAATCAGATAATCTAAATCAACTTCTTGCAGGATCTCTCAGCTCAGAGACTGTGGCAAGAATAAAGGGTGCATCCATAATTCGTACACATAATATACATGAAACTAGGAAAGCATTACAACTATAACAAAGAAACATCGTGTGGTTGACTTTCTGTAAACCCAGACTCTGACATTTTAATAAATTCAGCATTGTTTTGCATTTGAGGTATGGTAGTTGCTCCACAATAACTAAGACCAGAACGAAGCCCACCAGAAAGTTGTTTTAAAATATCAGGAACACCACCTTTGTATGGCACCATAGCCTCTACACCTTCTGCAACATAATCATTAATGTCGTCAACCTCTACACCTTCCTTGGTTTTTCGCCCTATCGAAGCTGCAAGAGAGGCCATACCACGATATAATTTGAATCGTTTACCATTTTTGGATAAAAGAAATCCAGGAGATTCATCAGTGCCACCCAAAATGCCACCCAACATAACAGTGGATGCACCAGCTGCAAGTGCTTTGGTCACATCACCAGAAGTTCTAGTACCACCATCAGATATTATAGGTATGTCATTGTCCTGTCCAATCTTGGCGCAGTCCATGACTGCTGTGAGTTGAGGCACACCAGAGCCAGTAATTACACGAGTAATACAGATGGAACCGGAACCCACACCTACTTTGACAGCATCAACACCGGCAGAGATTAAATCTTTTGTTCCCTGAGCAGTGGCTACGTTACCTGCAATTAATTCACAGTTTGGAAACGCTTTTTTTAGATTTTTAACGGCATTTATGGCATTTTCACTGTGTCCATGAGCAATATCTACTACTAGAACATCTACCTCAGCATCTAGCAGAGCTTCTGCCCTCTCCATAAAGTCATTTTTAACACCAACTGCAGCTCCAACAAGTGGTCTTCCTTTAACATCTTTAGACGCAAGTGGATAGTTATCAACATCAGATATGTCTCTGCTAGTGATTAATCCTTTGATCATGTTAGAGTCATCAACCAAAGGAAGTTTTTCTATTCTATGTTTATGTAAAATTTCTTTTGCCTCATCATGAGTAATTCCAGGTTTAGCAGTAACTACGTCTTTTGTCATTACATCAGACACAAGATTATCACTAGTGGAACCGAATTGTAAATCTCTATCTGTAAGAATTCCAACAAGTTTAGAATCTTCATCAACTACAAGTAAACCAGAGACGTCTTTCTCTGAGATATGATTATATGCATCAGTTATTGTTTTATTATACATTATAGTATATGGATTTTCAATCATTACACTACCAGAACGTTTTGTTCTGAGAACTTCATTCGCCTCTTCTTCGATTGTTAAAAATCTATGAATAATTCCCATACCACCTTCACGCGCCATTGCAACTGCCATGGAAGATTCTGTAACTGTATCCATGTTTGCGCTTAGTAGAGGAATGTTGAGAGAGATGTTCCTAGAAAGTTTTGTACTGATATTAGTTTGGGATCTACTAGTTATGACAGAGTATTTCGGTACAAGTAGTACATCATCAAATGTTAAGCATTCTCGAATTTCCATGAGACCATTAGTCACAATTAATCATAGTGTTATAATCTTTGGCATGGATCAAGATGTTTGGAAAAAAAATCTTATAGTTTAAATATACAGAATAAAGGTATGAGTCTATGAGTGTTCAACCTGTTAGTGGGAATATGCCTGTAGTTTTACTCAAAGACGATGCCACACAAACCAAAGGCAGAGATGCACAAAAAAACAACATTGCAGCAGCTAAAATCATAGCTGATATCGTACATACCAGTCTAGGTCCACGAGGAATGGATAAAATGCTTGTAGACTCGCTAGGTGATGTTACCATTACTAATGATGGTGCTACCATACTCAAAGAAATTGACGTACAGCATCCAGCAGCTAAAATGCTAGTTGAGATATCAAAGACTACTGACAATGAGGTAGGCGATGGAACTACATCAGTAGTAGTATTGGCCGGTGCCATGCTAGAGAGTGCAGAGTCTTTATTGGATCAAAACGTTACATCCCACTGTAATAGTTGACGGCTACAAGAAAGCGGCAAAAAAGGCTAAAGAGTTATTACAAGAGATGGCAAATAGAGTAACTCCCAATGATACTGAATCACTAACTAAAATTGCAAAGACTGCAATGCAGACCAAAATAGTTAGAAAAGAATCTGATAATCTAGCCCGTATAGTAGTAAAGGCAGCTTTGGCCGTTGCACAACAAGAAGAGAATGGATTCACACTAGACGTCGATGAGATAAAGGTGGACAAGAAAGCTGGAGGCAGTATAAAAAACTCTGGCATAGTTCGAGGAGTTATTTTAGATAAAGAAGTAGTTCATTCAGGCATGCCAAAGAGAGTAGAGGAGGCTAAAATCATTCTATTGAATGCGGCAATTGAGATAACAAAGACTGAAACTGATGCTAAAATTAACATTTCAAATCCAAATCAACTCAAAGCATTTCTAAAAGAGGAGAGTAATATGATTAAAAACATGACAGATAAAATTATCCAGTCAGGGGCTAATGTAGTATTTTGTCAAAAAGGCGTAGACGACATGGCACAACATCACCTCAGCTAAAAGTGATATCCTAGTTGTAAGACGAGTCAAGGAGAGTGATTTATCTAAATTATCAAAATCAACTGGAGGCAGAATTGTATCGAATCTACAAGATCTTACAGCCGAAGACCTCGGTAATGCAGGACTAGTCGAGGAGAGAAAGATTGAAGAGGACAAGTGGGTATTTGTACAAAAATGTAAAGACCCCAAATCAGTAAATATTCTACTTCGTGGTGGAACACAACGTGTAGTAGATGAGGTAGAGAGATTTGTTCACGATGCAATAATGGTAGTCAAAGATGTAATGCAGACACCACTAATTGTTCCAGGTGGCGGTGCTCCAGAGACATTTATCGCAGCCAAACTACGTACATGGGCGAAAAACTTTGTAGGAAGAGAACAATTAGCAATTGAAAAATATGCCGAATCACTAGAATCTATCCCATTAGCACTAGCAGGTAATGCAGGTATGGATCCAATCGATACTCTCACTGCTCTAAGATCACGTCAAATTGCCGGTGAGACATGGACTGGAATTAATGTACTTGAGAATACCATATCGAATATGGAGTTTGGAGAAGTGGTAGAGCCTTTGGCAGTAAAGAATCAGATTCTATCCTCTGCAACAGAGGCAGCATGCATGCTATTGCGAATTGATGATATTGTTACCGGCTCAAAGTCTACAGCCCCACCCGGTGGTGGCGGTGAAGGTATGGGCGGTATGCCACCAGGTATGGGTGGCATGGGCGGTATGCCTCCCGGAATGGGCGGAATGATGTAAGTAGTACTACTTACACAAATTAGTTTTAATACCCAAATACGAATTAAAATACATGGTTGATGAAAAACACATGCAAATTGCTCTAGAAATGAAAGAGGAATTTGTGAATAAAATTGAAGAGTATCAGAAAGAAATTGAGAAATTGGAAAGAAATATGGAATTATTAGATACAATCATAAAACAATCAAGTTTTACCAAGGCATCATCACTACTTGGAAAAAAATCTACACAGGATAAAGATGAAAAAGTAGTTGCAATTACAAGTGGGAATAATGTTGTTGCTAATGCTCACATCACAGAAAAAAATATGATCATAAAATTATTACCAGAAATTCATTTGAATCAAAATGTACCTCCTTTCAAGACATTTTTTCTAAATAGTATAATTAAAGAGATGCAAGAAAAAGATGTTCGTGATGGGAACACAAAATCTATTGAATGTATAATTAATGATGAAAATGATTCGATTAAAGAAATTGTGATTAAAAATTATCACAGTGAAGAGAGAGAAAAAGAGATTATTAATGCGACGAGTTGGGTATTATCAAAAATGATGGAAAATGATAAAAGAAATGGATAAAATAATTGTATTAGATTTTGGTTCACAATATAGTCATTTGATATGTAGAAGAATTAGAGAATTGTCAGTATATGCTGAACTAGTAGATCCAAATATTTCAATGGATACGATACAAAAAGATAACGTAAAAGGAATTATTCTCTCAGGTGGACCTAATAGTGTCTATGATAAAGGAGCACCCATACCAGATGACAAGATATTTGATTCAAAGATTCCCATTTTAGGCATATGTTATGGCCATCAAATTATAGTAAATAAATTTCATGGAGAGATTAAACGTGCAAACAAAGAGTATGGTTCGGCAACTCTAACAATTGATGATGGTTCAAGTCTACTTGAAGGAATAGGAGGCTCCACACGAGCATGGATGAGTCATGGAGATGAGGCATCAAAGATACCAGAGAACTTTAAGATAATTGGTCACACAGAATCGTCAAAGGCCGCAGCAATAGCATCAACCAAAGAGATGATTTTTGGAATACAATTTCATCCTGAAGTAATACATACAGATAAGGGAATGCAGATTTTGAAAAACTTTGTAGAAAATATTTGTCATGCATCTAGAGACTGGACTATGAAAAAATTTGTAGATGTATCTGTGGAAGAAATTAAAAGAATCAAAGGAAATGTATTGTGTGGTGTAAGTGGAGGAATAGACTCTACAGTTACAGCATTATTAATTCATAAAGCAATCAACAAGAGATTAAAGTGTATATTTGTAGATAATGGATTATTACGACATAACGAAGTTGAAGAAATTGAAAATATGTTTAAAGATAATTTCAATATGAATTTTGATACCATAAATGCACAAGAGGAATTTCTAGGAAAATTAAACAGAGTAGAAGATCCAGAGGAGAAACGAAAGATTGTAGGTAGCGTATTTGTAGATACCTTTGTAGATTTTGCGGAAAAAAAAGGACCATTTGACTATTTAGCTCAAGGAACATTATATCCAGATGTGATAGAGAGCGGGGTGTCCAAGGGACCGGCAGACGTTATAAAAACACATCATAATGTTGGAGGTCTAACAAAGAAATTAAATCTCAAAATACTCGAACCTCTACGTGATTTATACAAAGATGAAGTACGGGATATTGCAAAGATATTGGGTGTTCCAGAAAAGTTGAGAACACGTCATCCATTTCCAGGTCCTGGTCTTGCAGTTCGTATCATTGGTGAAATTACTAGTGCGAAATTGGAGATTTGTAGACAAGCTAGCAATATTGTAGAAGAGGAATTGAGGAAGAGCAATCAGTATGATAACGTATGGCAAGCATTTGCCATAGTAGGGAATGATAAAGCAGTCGGAGTGGTAGGTGATAAACGGCAGTATGGTCACATAGTCACAATAAGAGTAGTAAATTCACTAGATGCTATGACGGCAGATTGGACTAGACTACCAAATGAGGTCATAGAGAGAATCAGCAATAGAATAACAAATGAGATTAATGGTGTAACATGGGTGTCATATGTAGTATCTAGCAAGCCACCGGCAACTATAGAGCCTCAATAATTCCAAAGTAGTCCTGCACCAAATACACCAGCAGAATCACCAAGTTTATTTTTCAATAATTTAGTATCCTCAGAATTTGAAATATTCTGATAGATATGATCCTTACCCTCAGTGTATAGAAAATCAATATTGGATAATCCCCCTCCCAAAATGATAACATTTGGATCTAATATGGATATCACATTTGCCATACTACGACCAAAATTATTTAAAAATTCATTTTTCCATTGTTTGATTCTTGAATCACCTAATTGAAGTATAGATTCAAGTGGCAAATGAGTACCACTGATTTCACTCCATCTTCTCTCCAATGCAGGACCACTAATGTATGTCTCTACACATCCTTTTTGCCCACAATAACAAGAATTACCATCGCGATTCAAAACATGATGACCCCATTCACCTGCCATCAAATTAGCACCACTCCAAATTTTATTATCAAAAAATATTCCACCACCAACTCCAGTTCCAAGAATTACACCAAAGACAACATCATGATCTTTGGCATGACCATGTGTGGCCTCAGCTAGTGTAAAACAATTTGCGTCATTATCAATCAAAATGTCTTGATCAATTTTATTTGAAATATCAGTTTTGAAAGATTTGTTTATGAGACATTGAGTATTACTATTAATTATTTTTTGAGTCTTGTTAGATATTACACCAGGCGTGCATATTCCTATCTTGACATTGGATTTAATTGATTTGAGATCACCGACTAGACTAGATATAGAATCTAGTATATCTTCATAAGCAGTTGGTGTAGGGATTCGTATTTTATGAATAACTTTTAGAGTGTCGGTGAATAATACACCTTCAATTTTTGTGCCTCCTAGATCAATGCCTATTAGAGACGACAAAAATCTATGGACCAGAAGATCCGCCAGATACGGCTATGACATCATCTATGCGTAGAATCATACATGCCACTTCAGTGGAAGATTTTATCATAGTCTCTTTAACCACTGTAGGCTCTAAAATACCAAGTGTAGTCATATCTACAATTTCGGTAGTTTTTGCATTAATACCAGTAGATATTACGCCACCGGCTTGTCGTGAACGTAGAGTAGCAATACTATCAATTGGATCCATTCCAGCATTTTCAGCAATAGCAATTGGGATTGTTTCTAATGCTTCAGCATATTTTTTAATTGCCAATTGTTCACGTCCATTAAAACTATCTGCCCATTCTTTTAATTTAGATGCAATATATGCCTCTGTGGAACCGCCACCAGGTACGATACGTGGAGATTCCATCACATCTTTTATTACCATTATTGCATCATTAATTGAACGATCAACTTCATCAATTACACGTTGTGAGCCGCCACGAATTAATAGTGTAACAGATTGTGGGTTTTGACATCCTTCAATGAATACCCATTTATCAGATTCAACTTTTTTCTGGTGTACTAAATTTGCATTACCAAGTGAGGTGGTCTGTAGATCATCTAGATTAGTAGTAATAGTAGCTCCAGTTGCTTTAGCAAGTTTTGTCATGTCACTTTCTTTAACACGTCGTACTGCCAAGATTCCATTCTTTGCCAAGTAATGTTGAGCGATATCATCAATTCCTTTTTGACAAATCAACACATTAGCTCCTGCAGCAATAATCTTTTCCACCATTTCTTTAAGCATAGACTGTTCTTCATCTAGGAACATTTGCATTTGTGAAGGATTTGTGATTCGAATCTCTGCACTAATCTCAGTCTTGGCAACTTCTACAGGAGTATTAATTAGGGCAACTTTAGCATTAGTGATTTTTGTTGGCATACCAGAGTGAACAATCTCTTTATCCAAAACAATTCCTTCGATCATCATTGTATCTTGTATAGAACCACCAGTTTTTTTCTCCACTTTAATATTATCTAAATCAACTTTGGTTTTTTCACCTTGTTTAGTAGCTATACGTTGTACTGTATCTACAACAACTTTGGATAAAATATCACTGTCTTCAGAAATTAGTTTGGATTGCATACTAGTAGATGCAACTTTAAGAAGTGTAGTTTGATCAGTAGTTTGAATCTTGGTTGTAATTTCATCGTATAATTGAAGTGTCTTCTCTGCAGCTATCTGATATCCTTCTACAATTATTGAAGAATGAATCTCTTTTTTTAATAATTCATCTGCCTTTGAAATCAGAGAACCGGCCAATACAACAGCAGAGGTAGTACCATCGCCTACTTCATTATCCATTGTCTTTGATATCTCTACAAGCATTTTAACTGCTGGATGTTGGACATCAATCTCTTTGAGCATAGTAGCTCCATCATTAGTAATTGTAACATCGCCTAGTGAATCTACAAGCATTTTATCTAAACCACGAGGACCTAGACTAGAGCGAACTAGATCAGAGACTAGTTTGGCGGCCTGAATATTGTTATGTTGAGCGTCTTTGCCTTTTTGCTGTAATGCGCTCTCTTTTAAAACTAAAACAGGTCCTTGAGGAGTCTGTTGAATCGATGCCATAGTGATATAGGGAAAAATCCTATTTTTAACCCTTACGAATACAGGTTCTGTAACATCTTTGGGTGTTATTCACAGAACCGTAGAGGAAAAATAGTTAAAATACCCAATAACGCAACAGAACCCGAATACAATCTAGAGAAAAATCACTCATGTTAGATGTGTAAGATCTAAATCATGCCAAGACAGGAAGGAATTTGCGTTGCTTAACATCGACAAGTCCTGTATGTAGTAATCGTATAGAGGGTAATGACAAAAAAGGCAAAAACATTGGAATTAGGTGTGGTCGTAAAAAATTACAATGTAATTGACCAAGAGATTTTTGTAAATGTGAAAAATTATCATACACTTTATCAAATGATTCAGTAGATATTATTCCTCCAAAATTGAATTTCAAATGAGATATGATATGTTTTTTATCAATCAAAATAATACCACCTTGACTTTGTTTCAACTTGTTTACAGCTAGGGCCATATCTGTATCATCACTTCCAATTACAATTATATCATTTTCATGAAAGGACCATGATGATGCAAACGCCCCTACATTAGAACCAAAATTTTTCAAAAGAGCTATAGTTCTTTTCCCAGATCCTTGTCTATCAAATGAGGCAACTTTACACAGATTATTATTCAAAACGACATCATTATTATTTACATCTAGATGAATTTGATCAACGTGTGTTATAATTTCAGTATCTAGATGTATGACATTTGCCAACACCGAACTTTTGGTAGATGATATCATAAAATCACTTGGTTGGACTGTATCTAATCGTACAGTATTCAACATGGATTTTGGAATTTGTGGTTTTGGTATTTTCACAATTAATTTACCACGATTCACTACCATTTTTCCTCCCACAAATACTAAATCAGGTTTTATAGATTTCAAATTATTAGTGGTAATAATATCAGCATATTTGCCAGGTGCGATACTACCAAATCTATCAGACATGTTATAGTAATCAAAGCAATTTCTAGAACCCATCATAATAGCACGAATAGGATCTAGTCCAAGTTTTATGGATTCATTAATACAGTGATCAATGTGACCAAATTTCTTCATATCATAGGGATCAATTCCATCTGAGCAGAACATTAGATGATCTACAGGTGTATCATGACTAATCACATCTGTTATGATTTCTTTTAGATCACGTCTAATTGAGCCTTGTCGAATCATTACCCACATGCCAAGTTCAAGTCGTTGTAATACTTGGGAATAATTTATTGGCTCATGACAGGATAATATTCCAGAAGAGACATAGGCATTTAATTTTTTATCGGACATGCCAGCGGTATGACCATTAATTATACAATGATTATCTAACATCATAGAAATTGTTTTCATGATTGTTGGATCACGATCAATAACTTTTGTCCATGAAAATACTTCACCAAGTCCTACAACATTTGGTAATTTTAAAGCATCTTTAATTTCAGATTGTTTCAGTCTATTACCAGTACTCAGTTTAGGATCAATTGGTAGTCCTCCAGGTATCGTATTGAATATACGAATTGGTAAATTGTTACATAATTTTACAAATTTTTTAAATCCAGAATAGCCAAGAGTTCCAGTTATATCAATTGGATCAGAGAATAATGAGGTAACACCGTGTAATAGACATTGTTTTGCAAGTTCTGACGGTACTACAAATTGATCAATGTGTATGTGTGGATCTACAAGTCCTGGTAATACAAATTGGTTATTCATAGTAATGACTTTGGTGTTTTTCGAGATGGTATGACTTGCATCTTTGCCCACATAGGCGATAATACCAGAGGATATGGCAATTTGATACTTGGGTTGCACTTTGCCAGTATACACATTGACCAGATTACAATTAGTCAATACCGAATCAGCCTTTAATTTACCCATAGCCGTAGAATTTAATCGTGTTATCTTAGATAGAGTATTCATACATTGTATCATACTATGAATCGTATTTATGTAAAGATTTGATGATTAAAAGAATATTTACGATTCAATACTTAAATTAAGGAATTTAAAGAATAAGTGATATTGAATATACCAAAAAAAATGCGAAAATTTTGTCCAAAGTGTAATACTCATACTGTGCAAAATGTATCAGCATACAAAGCAGGAAAGAGACGTGGCTCTGCTATTGGAGAGAGACGACACGCCAAAGATAAAAAAGGGTATGGTGGACAAAAATTCCCCAAACTTGCAAAACCTGCAAAGACTACGAAAAAATTTGCAGCTATTATGTTATGTACAGTTTGTAAAAAGAAATTTAGTAAATCAGGTATTAGAATGAGAAAATTTGAGTTGGTAGCAGCATGAAAAAGAATCACATACTTATTCCAAAACCAACGAGTACATTTCGTAAAATTGAATGCTTTGAATGTAAAGAGGTTCAGGTTGTCTACTCGCACATTTCAACAGAGGTAATTTGTAATTCTTGTGGAAATTTACTTGCAAGTCCAACCGGTTCAATAGCTAAAATTCACGGCGCCAAACTAGACTCTGCAGAATGAGTCATAATCGTGTTTAGTATTCAGATTTGTTACAACTCTAACATCATCAATTATTTCCAAATGCTCACTAATTAGATCAAGATTAGTAATGTCTCTGGAATTAATTATATTTATTCCAGTGTAACATAGTGTGGTGTTATTCATCGTACAAGTATATTCAGAATGTAAATTATGACGTGTGAGAAAATCTATATTTGAAACTATACATGTCCACGGTTTTGTGTATTTGGAATATATTTCAGATATGATGGTATCATCAAGTAGTGGTAAATCACCGGGTACAACTAGTACATCATCATGTAATTGCTGCAACACTTGATTTAGATCCTCTGCGTGCCCAAGACCCCTAGTTGATATGACATCTAGTGATTCATCTCTAAGAAATGACTGTGTTTTAGGTGATTTTGGACTAACAGCGCAGATGATTCTAGAGAACTGTTTAGATTTTTCTAGTGCTTGTACAACATGAATAATTAATGGCTCTGAATGAATATCCAAGAGTAATTTTTCAGTATCCAAATTCATACGGCTTCCGGATCCTCCTGCCATTACAACACCAATCATAGAACCATCACAGATATTGCAAACAAACGACTCAGCTCGTTAGTCACTCCAATTACATCTCCGGTTAGACCACCAAGATGTTTTTTTGCAAGATAACTAATGATTAATACTAATATCACTACACTTGCTAGTGCAGCAAAGCCAACAAAGTCACCAGTTATGGCAAGTAATGATATAGGTATAATAGTTATTGCAAAAGCTACAACAACTCTACGTCTGTCTTTCATTATATGAACAAAGGGGGTATTGCTACCTAATGTTGCAGAATTATTCAAGGATGTAATTAGTACCATAGAGAATTTGGCCAGTGTCTCTGCAATTAATAGAGTATAGATAAATCCAATACCATCAAGTTTTGATATCACTATGATCATACCTAATAGATACAACAGTAAGGATAGAGTTCCAGCAGTGCCAGTTTTTACATCTTTCATAGCCTGACGTTTATTCTCTGCAGAACCTGAAGTCATCATACCGTCAGCAAAATCAGAAAGACCATCAATATGATGAAGGCCAGTTACAATAGTTATGACACCGACTAGAATTAATCCAATTATTAATGAATCCAAAGCTACATAATCAAGACCAAATCCAACAAGTCCAAATATTACACCTAGAAATATGCCTACGACAGGAAATAGATGCATATTATTTGCAGTATTCTCAAGAGTAGAATTCCTAGTAGGGAGTATGGTTAGAAAGGATACGAGTGAGATCAAACCTCTATACATGTAACCACCATCCAATGTATGATAAGAAAAGTGCCAGTGGAATGACAATCATTCCGCAGAACAGAATTGAGGTTAGAATCATGATTTTTATCGAGTCTTGTACATGTTGAATGCTAATATGATTAATATCATCGCCAAGAGAATAATGATTAGATTTTTCAAGTTGCACACCCAAAGCGCCTGCAAGGGTTGCCATTGGATATCCAGCATTTAACGATTCAGTATTTTTTGCGTCACGAATCATAATGCTATACGCACCACGCCAGTCGTATCCAAGTAGTATTGAGGAGATAATCATGACTCCACAGGTAAGTCTAGATGGAATGTAATTTAAAACTCCATCACATTTTGCTGCAAACCAACCAAATTTAGCAAAGAGTTTGTTGTTATACCCTATCATAGAGTCTAATGTATTAATACATCGATATGTAAATGCTCCAGGCAATCCAAATAATCCAAAATAAAATAATGGGGCAGTAATACCGTGAACAGTATTCTCACTAATACTTTCCAGTACACCAGACAAAATATGTTGGGAATCTAAAGTGCTAGTATCACGTTTTACTATCATGGCAAGACTATTCCTAGATGTCTTTAAATCATTATTTTTCAACGCATTCAATACTAACATGGCATGTTTGTGCATTCCTCGTATAGCAAATGTTGTCTTTAATAAAATTGCACTAACAAAAATAATTACAACTCCAGTATAGAAATTATTAGAAAATAATGATGTGGTATAATCGAATAAACCAAGTGTAATTATTGGAACAAGTACTGCCAAACAGACTAGAATAACACCGGCTAATCGTTGATTTGCTAATGGTTTTAGTAATCTAGTATACCATGCTATCAACCTACCAATCCATGCAGTAGGATGATAACGAGTTTTCACATCACCAAATGTTACATCAAGGAGTAGTGCGATTAATACTATGGGAATTATTTCATACATCAAGTAATCATATCCTGTATTTTTTTAATGTCAATACTTTGATGAATAATCTTGCTCATTTTATCAATTTCTGTATTCATAAATTTCAAGTTTTTTTGGTTAAACAAGATAGGATTAGTAGAGTCCAAAGAGTCCTCATCAGGCAGTCTCATATTTAGCATAGGTATTACCCCCAAGACTGGTTTTTTAATTATTTTCTGTAATTTTACAAATCCAGGTTTTAAAATATCTGGATCTCCTCTAAATTTATTCATGATAACGCCAGATACCAGATTTTGATGTTTTTTTGACAACAAGGAGATAGTGCCAGATATACTTGCAAAGGAACCACCTCGTTCAATATCAGATATTAATATTACACTAGCTTTGGCTCTACTGGCCATCTTCATGTTTGCAATATCATATCTGGTAAGATTAATTTCAGCCGGTGAACCGGCTCCTTCTAGTATAACAGAATCATTTTGATTCAATAATTTGTTTAAAGATGATACGGCCGTATCCAAGCCTTTCTTTAAAACAAATTTGTTATAATAATCATTAATCTTCATTGTTTTGTACAGCTTTCCTAGGAGAATTATTCTACTTGTATTGTTTGCACGTGGTTGCAAGAGTATTGGGTTCAGATCTGGAGAAATATCAGTTCTAGCAGCAATAACTTGTAATGCTTGACTNTGAGAGATGTACAAACCATGATGTTTGATGGCAAGATTTGACATGTTTTGTGATTTAAATGGAGAGACTTTGTAGCCTAGATTTGAAAATATTCTACACAGTGCAGCAACTAGAATTGTTTTTCCAGAACCAGACGAAGTACCCTGTATCATTATTGCAGCCATCAGATAACCTCCAAGGCCTCGACGAGTTTAACATTGTTCTTGTGTGTCTTTACAGATACTCGGATAAAATGATCATCAAGACCTCTAAATGTACTGCAATCACGTACAAGAATATGATGTGATAGGAGTTTTTTACAAACCAATTTTGACGATTTTCTACTATTAATAAGTATAAAATTAGCAGATGTCTCTATACATTTGAACCCAGATATCCCAGATATAGAGCAAGTCAGATATATCCTCTCTTTTTGTATCAATTTTCTAGCATTAATTATATATGATTTATTTTTCAATGCCTCTATTGCTATTTTCTGCGCCAATCCATTTACGCTCCAAGGAATTTTTACTTTGTATAACGTAGATGTTACAATTTTTGAAGATAACGCAAAGCCAATTCGTATTCCAGCAAGAGCAAAAGATTTTGTAAATGATTTTAAAATTAATAGATTAGTATATTTATCAAGTAGAGGTATTACGGATTGATTTGATGTAGCAAGATCCATAAAACATTCATCTACAAATACAAAAGAAGAATTCTTACGAGCAGTTTCAAGTATTAATCGCATCTGTTCTTTCCCAAGTAATTTTCCAGTGGGATTATTTGGATTACAGATAAATACACATCCGTTGTGTGGGATTTTCTTTAAAAATGATTTTAAATTTTTAGACAAATCCATAGTCTTAAAGAAATGAATTTTACAGTTGGCTAATTTTGTCGCAGATTCATATTCACTAAATGTAGGTGTAGGAATTAATACATCAATAGAATTATTCAAAAACGCTTTACAAAAATCATAAATTATTTCCACAGCTCCATTACCAATTATAACATTTGAGGGAGAAATTTTGAACTGTTTGGATAATTGTTTTCGTAGTAAAGTATGCTGTGGATATGGATACTCTGATATTAGTGAAAGATCTTTCATCGAGTCATTTACAAATTTTGGTAGTATAGGACTTGTACTTGAGCTGAAATCAAGTATTTTAGGATCTGTTATAGCATTTTTTCCTCCGTGTGATGCCACACGATAAGAGGATAAATTTTTATTTACTCTCAACAGTTAGGGTACAAGTAGTTAGGATTATTAATTGAATCTAGGTTAATTATGGGTATATGAAAAAGAGAGTAGCGGTAATAGGGGTAACAGGAGCAGTTGGACAAGAATTTGTGCAGTCATTGAATAGTCACCCATGGTTTGAAATTACACAAATTGCAGCTTCGCAGAGATCGTCTGGGAAAAAATACATCGACGCAATAAGAGATGTGGATAGTGGAATTATCAAATGGGAGATTGGCGGAGAGGTTCCAGAATATATAAAAGATATGCAAGTATTATCTGTCGATCAAATTGATACGTCAAAGTTGGATTTAGTATTTTCAGCCGTAGAATCTAATGCAGCTCGAGATATTGAAACTAAATTTGCCAAAGACATTCCTGTAATTTCTACATCCTCAGCATACAGATATGAAGATGATGTTCCAATATTAATACCAGGTATTAACGATGAACATATTGAATTATTAGAGATTCAGAAAAAAAACCGTAATTGGAAAGGATGGGTTGCCCCATTACCAAACTGTACCACAACTGGTTTAGCAATTACAATGAAACCATTACATGAAAAATATGGTGCAAAAAAAATTCTAATGACCAGTATGCAAGCAATTTCTGGCGGAGGTAGATCACCTGGAGTTTCTGCCATGGATGTAACTGACAATATAATACCATACATACCAAAAGAGGAGGGCAAGGTAAGAGTGGAGACGAGAAAGATTCTTGGTAAATTAGATAATGGTAAAATTAAAGATGCAGATATCAAAATATCATGTACGTGTACACGTGTTCCAGTAATTGATGGTCATACTGAATCAGTATTTGTAGAGACAGAAAAAGAGATAGTCCCTGATGATGCTAAAAAGACAGTCGAGGAATTTAGTAAAAATATTTCAGTATCTTCACTACCATCTGCTCCAAAAGACTATTTTGTAGTTCACCAAGATCCCACAAGACCTCAGCCTAGAATGGAACGGAATGTCGGAGATGGCATGACAACAACAATGGGCAGATTAGAGAAAGAAGAGTTGTTTGATCATGGTTTAAAGTATGTATTATTCTCACATAATAAAAAAATGGGTTCTGCCAAGGGAGTTATACTGTTAGCAGAGATGCTTCTTGAAAAAGGTAAGTTTTAGATTTTATCAACCTGACAGTTTATTAATTTTCAAATACTCAGTTATATGATGGGTGTGTGTCATATCAATTGCCAATTTCACATATCTAATGTATTAAATTTATAAATTGAGACGAAATATGTCTAAATTATGCCAACAAAGATTGACAAAACTGATGTGAGTATAATTACAGAATTAGTGAATGATGCATCAATATCAATACCAGATTTGGCAAAAAAAATAAACATTAAACAAAGTATGATATATTCTAGAATTAATCGTCTCTTAAAAAAGAAAATTATAAAATATTACACCATAGTAGTTAATACTCAAGAGTTAGGTTATAATGTAAAGGCTCTGACAGGTCTAAAAATGAATACAAAAAAACGTGATTACGTAATAGAGGAATTACTAAAAATTGGAGAGGTGTGTGGAATTGCAGAAGTCACAGGTAGGTTTGATATTATAGTCACTACATATTCAAAGACTTTGGATGATTTACATAAATTGACGTCAGAAGAATTTGGTAGAATTGATGGTATTTTATCATCAGAGAGTTTTATAGAGATGAATGGAATTACAAAGGCAATACCAAGATTGATGGGGAAGTTGTAAGAATTGCAAATATCACATGTACAATCACAAATTGCTGTTTATTATGAACTTACCAAGCCAAAAATTTGGTATCTATTACTTTTTACAGCAATTTCGGCAATTGTCATAGCCTCCAATATTTACGGTATACAAGTATCACCCATAACGTGGATTTTGGTCATCGTATCAGTAGGGACAGGATCTGCAGCTGCAAATACACTAACAAATTATCATGACAGAGATATAGACGCTATAATGGAGCGAACAAAAGACAGACCCATCCCATCAAAACGAATCTATCCAGCAGAGAACGCAAGAGACTTTGGACTTGTACTTGCAGGGATTTCCCTAGTAACAGCTGGGATGATCTCATTTACTACTACAATAGAACAGGGATTATTAGCAGCAGGATTTATTGCGTTTGGATTATTCAATAATGTTTTAATCTATTCACATATGTTAAAACGAAATTATCGAAGTAATATAATTTTAGGAGGACTATGTGGAGGATCCCCTCCATTGATAGGTTGGGTTGCAGTTACCACTAGTGATTTATGGACTGTAGGATTAATCATGGCAGGACTAGTATTCATTTGGATACCAATGCATATTTGGGCACTTACACTTCACTTCAAAGAAGATTACATTAAAGTAAATGTCCCAATGTTAACAGCGGTTCAATCTGAATCATCTGCATCAAGGACTATTGCAATATCTACAATTGTTATGACTGCATTTAGCATCATACCGTTCTTTCTAACATTACAAAATGGTGAACCTGTTACCGGGCAAATCTATTTGTGGACTGCCATAGCATCAGGAATACTTATGCTAGTATTAAGCGGGTGGGTTTTACGTAATGCAACAGAGAAGACTGCATGGGTTTTGTTTAAATTTTCAAGTCCATATTTGGCAGTTTTATTTATCGGATTAATGGTAGATTCAGTGCTGTAAAATATTATTTTGCAGGAAGAGTTGTGGAATTACTAATTATTTCTTGCAAGTCGAGTTCAACTACAGAGCCCAAGTGATCATATTCAACCTTGTTTTTATCAATACGAAGGTATGATGTACCCATAACATGATTTGCTGAGATAGACTGGCCTCTTGTCCATGTAGATAATGACTGATAAATGGTAGAGTAAGTTTTACCGTGTTTGATATTAGTAAGAATTGTAGAGCGATTTATCACATCACCATTAGTAATTCCTTTATCAGTCTCAATGTGTTAACGCGCTTTAACAATTTTACGATCATCATCATATTGAACAGCAGAGATTAGATAATCAGCCCAAATAGTCAATAGTTAGCTAGAAAATAATTCGGTTATTTAAAAGCTATATGGGTATCAAGTATAGTCTTGAAGATCTGCATCAAATGGTATGTGTGCCAATTCAAAACCTTCAGACTTTTTATCCAGAGGAATAGTAGCATCAATGCCAAGTTTAGAGGTTGTAAGAGTGTCTTGATTACTAGACGGATCCAAACTTGAACCGCGTACATTATGAATGACTAGTAGATCTTTATCAGCTTGAAAACGTGTAGCCATAGCATATTCAATTGCGGTAGCAGAATTAGGATCAATATCAATATCTACGACAGTAACTTGTTTTAAAGAACGGTGTGCTGTGAAAGTTTTGTTTATAATTTCTGGTACATCACTTGTAGATGTTTTTTTGATTTGAACCACTGCATGTAACCAATTACAACCACCGTCACTCAAAACTATACTAGTCACATCAGAGAATAATTTTTTTAAATTATGATTCAATTTGGCCTCTATTGGCATTCCCATTAATAGACGATGTTCAGTATATCCGGATAGTATATCATGAAATATCGGATTATCTTGATAGTATAGTCGCTCTAATTCAAACACAGGCTGAGAACGTTTGTGATCGTAGGTTTGTAGCATTTCAACCATCCATTCTTCATGTGTGACATCTGATAATATCTTGCCTTCTAGTACAATTTCAGTAGTTGCAGGAACGTATAGTCCAGTATTTGGTAATTTACAAAGTGATAATTTCTTATCTAGTAAGACATTTGCTATATTCATTTCATCATAACCCCATACAGCTTGATATGCTGATGCGATGGATATTGCCGGATGTACACCAATAGTAATTGCAACAGGAAGATCACAGTTTTGTTGCTTGCTACTTTGAAAACAACGATCTAGATGTCTTTCTTGAACCATACGTATAGAAAAATGAGTATCATCTATTGGCATCAGTCTATGAAAAGAAGAGTTTTGTTCATTTGTTTCAGGATTTTTTACATGTACAATTGATGAAGTGATGAATGGGCCAGATTCTTTTTCAAAATGAGTTACAACTGGCAATATAGAGGCACTAGTTGATTGGTTTTTTAAAAAAAGACCATCTTGTAGTAATTTTGGTTTTTCAGCAATGTCTATACTTTGAATAATTTTGTCATGAATAGTCGAGACGGTAGCATTTAATGCCTGCGCAAAACGGTTTTTACTCCCTACCAAGTTGGAGACTAGACGAAAATCACTTTCTGCAATATTATCAAATAGAATGGCAGACAAACCATCAACCTTGGATGTTATAGAGGCAATTTCATATTTTGTACTAACTTGCTTTGTAATAGTTGTAAGATCTCCAGAATTTTCTAAAATAGATATATAATTTCTTAAATCAGACATTTTGAGTCAGAGCCTTCACTTCGGTTAAAAGTAACTTTATTTCACTATTTGTCAATTCGGATTCGGTAAACATAGATACCAATACAATTCCTTTGATGCTTGTACTAATTGGTTCAGCTATTAAACGCAATACGGTAAAATTTTTTTTAGAAGGAGTAAGCATAGTAGCTATTGGAGTAGGTCCTGTTCCTATTGATAACATCATTGAACCAAGTTTATTCAGATTTTCAGAGATTGAGAGAATTATGCCGTTCTCAAACTTTAGAATATTAAATATAAGAGATTTAGATGAGATTTTAATAATTTTAGTTGAAAAATTATTTGATTGCTCCAATTACAAATATCGCCTATTCATCAGTAGTAGCTTCTGCACTTTTTGCGTCTGCTTCAACTCTTGCTCGTAATTTTGCCTTATATTTTAGATTTCTAGGTTTTGTTCGAAGTCGATATCCACAACAAGGACACCAAAGACCTTCCCATTTTATAAAAATCTCACAAATTTGGCATCTACGTTGACCAGAAGCATAACGACCAGTACCAACTGGTTTTTGAGCTTTATAGCGTACACATATTCCTTTACACGTCAAAGATACATCACTATACTATCTCTAAAAAATGTAGTATATAACTATGAATATAAAATTTAGAGAAAATAAGTAAATAAATTTGACAAAAATTTAAAAGATGTGTATAAAATAAATAAATTTAAATTAATAATAATTAAATTTAAATTAACAATAAATTAATTTAAATTAATAATAAATTAATTATGATGTTTATAGGCGCAATAATCTAGAGAGTAATAATTGTATAGATCAGCACGATGATCCAAGACCAATTGCATGAAAATTAAATTTAGCGAATTCAGATGGATTGAAAACTCTACGTGCATCTATAACATTTGGATTTTTTAATAAACTAAAAATTCTATTAGGTTTTAACATTTTATATTCATCCCATTCTGTTAACACTATACAACAATCAGAGCCATCTAAACAGGATTTAATATCTAAACTATATTTAATTTTATTATTAAATATGGATTTAAAATTTGGAATTGCCATTGGATCATGAACTCGAATTTTTACATCATATCTTAATAACAATTTTACCAACTTTGTAGAGACAGCACTACGTATATCATCAGTATTTTTTTTAAATGATAATCCCAGTATAGAGATAGTTGTGCCTGAAAGTAAATTATTTTCAGATAAGATATGCACAATTTTTTTTGGTTGCGTTTCATTTACAGAATTCACAGCCTTGAATAAAGAATTCACTCCATCAAATTGCTTGGAGAAATTAATCAATGCGTTTAGATCTTTAGGAAGGCAACTACCTCCAAAACCAGGTCCTGCCTGTAAAAACATGGGACCAATACGTGGATCCAAACCTAGTGCTTCGGATATAGTGGTAATATCAGTACCAGGTAAATTCTGACACAGATTTGCAAAGGAATTGATAAAACTAATTTTTGTAGCTAAAAATGCATTATTCGCATATTTGATCAATTCAGCACTAGTAATGTCGGTGTAAATAATAGGCGGCATTTTTTTATAAAAATTTTTATAAAAAACATCAAGTGCCTTACTATTTTTGGTGTATTTACCGATTACAATCATGTGTGGATTTAAAACATCATGTATTGCTCTACTTTCTTGCAAAAATTCAGGATTTACAAATACATCAACACGTTTTTTCTTTATGAGAGTAGAGAAAATTGGTAGTATAACATCTCTAGTTGTTTGTGGAATAACAGTACTCTTCACTACAAGAGTATGATATGTTTTCTTTTTCTTTAGAATAGAATTGATATCTTTAGCAGCTTTGATTACAAAAGATAGATCAATACTAGAGTTTTTTAACGGAGTACCAACACACAGAAATGTCATACTGGAGGCAAGAATTGCATGATGCAAATTATCAGTAAATTCAATTCGTTTTGATTTTATTGCCTTGTTGAGATATTTTGGAAGATTTTGTTCAAAAAAATCAACGTGACCTTGTTTTAATTTTGCTAATTTGGACTTGTTGGTATCAACGCCAATTACATTATACCCCTTATCTGCACTTACAACAGCCAACGATAAACCTACAAAGCCCAGACCAATAATTGAGATAGATTTTACCAATTAGTATCAAGGAAAATATTTTTTCTAAATTATATAAATCATTTATTTAGAAAATGGTACAAGAAATTAAAATGTTATAAGAAATAGCCCGGCCCAGACTCGAACTGGGGTCAAGGGCTTCAAAGGCCCCTATGCTTGACCGCTACACTCGGCGGATATAATCCACTACCGGGCTGCCGGATGATCAAACTGTGCCATATTACCTTAAAATATTATTGCATGTATTATTTACATCAAATCTAAAAAGAATATTGTAAGGTGAACATTAAGAATTATTTATTGATTTCATGACTTTGATGAGACTTTGATATGGATCTTCCATTGAGTTTAACATATCTTTAGCACGTTTTTTAAATTTTTTATTATCAGATTCAAGTAATTTACTAATTTTTGGAATTAATTTTTTGGGATCTGTTATTAGATGTGTCAGTTTTTTATTAATTAAATAGTCACCAATTACATTTTGATTAGAATTATAGGATATATTTGGAATTCCACGAAATGCAGATTCTGCAGTCATTGTTCCTCCAGAGCCAACATAAACATCAATTAATGGTAATAATTCCTGACTAGGTATAACACGATCAAGAATGATGATTTTATTACCAAATTTATTTTTCAATTCCTGTAATTGATCCACATATCTAGTTAAAACTAGAATATTCCAATCTTTATTCGCATTTACAATTGCCTCTAACATTTTATACATTCTAGTGACCCCTTGTGTAGTAGCATAAGATGCATGGGTCTCATAAGTTCTAAAGAGAATTGTTTTTTTCTTAGGAAATGATAGTGATGATTTTATTTTTATTGCATTTTTAATAATCGGAGCAGCATCAATTGCCTTGTACTGAATGATGTGTTTGGCAGGTATGCCAAATTTTGTAAAAGATTTTTTTGGAATTATCCAAGGTGTTAAAAGACGATCCACGAGTGACAAACTCAGTTTCAACGGAATAGTTGCACTAGGTATATCAGTAAACGCAATATGTTTCAATCCCAATCCAAACGCGACTCTAGATGCATCAGATGAGCAATCGCTTATTACTAAATCAGGAGAAAATTTCAATACTAAATCTGTTAATTTTTTCATTCTACGAATAGACACGTTGAGTTTGTCTGCCTTGGTGATACCAGTATAACTCTCTACATATGTAAGTTTAAGACCCAATACATTTGCCAATTCATCTACTTCTCTATAGTGTCTAGAGGTACATAGAATTTTATGTTTTTTTGCAAGTTTTTTTATCATAGGACCAAAAAACAAGACTTGTTTAGGCGTAAGTATTTCAAACCAAATTTTCAATTATTATATTGAAAAATTATTCAGTAATAAGTTATTGCCCATAGATTTCGTTCAGAAAATAAAAAATTATATAAAATGCAAACGCATCTTATAATTATCCAAACTTCTTTAATGTTATAGTTTGATAGAAATAGTATGATTATACCTACAGGATTGTATAATTTAGATAAAATTCTCAATGGAGGATTACATGCTGGAACAATCACAGATGTGTCAGGTGCACGTGGAACTGGAAAATTTCAGTTGGTTGTACAGACAATTTTGAATGCGTTAACTAGTGTGGAGAAAAATGTGTTATATCAACACACAGCAGGAAATTTTAGTTCTGAATATCTACGAGATAATATTAGGAATAGAGATATGGATGAAAACATTATGGATAGAATTAAGGTTTTGAGAATAACAGATTCCATGCAACAAGCTAGTATGGTAGATAAACTAGATGATCAATATTCATTAATTGTTGTTGGTAGTGTGGCAGAATTATTTTCGTTCGAGTATGGAAAAAAAGATTGAAATATAGAAAAAAATATTGAATTTATGAGATATATGCATAAACTAGCTCAATTTGCCATACACAAAAAAATCCCCATACTCGTAGTAAATACAACTAGATACACACAAAATGTAATAGCAGAAAACATGGCAAAATCAATATCCATGTATACGCATACACGAATACATCTAGAAAAAAATGATTCGGGATTCTCATATACAGTTCTTGTACTAGATCAGTACAAAACGTTCAAGTACAAGAAAACACCTGTAGGACTAGAAGACGCAGATCAAGATATTTAATGGTGTGATAAATTATGTTTAGTCATGGCTGGAATCTTCGAATCTAATTCCAACGATTACTCTAGTGCTGTTTGTGGCAGGTATAATTGGAGCGATGTTTTATGAACGTGCAGTCACACGAAAAAATAACGAACAAAAAACATGATGTAACATTTGAGCAAAAATTCAAAAAGTTAGGATTTCAAACTCTAACCGATATACAGAAAAAAGCAATCCCTGTAATTTTACAGAAAAAAGATACTCTTATAATTGCCCCAACAGGATCAGGTAAAACAGAGACTGCAGTCATTCCAATTTTTTCTTTTGTAAATAAATCAAAGGAAAAGGGAAAAATAAAAGTATTATACATCACACCACTCAGAGCTTTGAATCGTGATGTGTTTAAAAGAATAATTCGATATGCTGAACATGAAAAATTAAGTATCAAGATACGACATGGAGATACATCACAATATGAAAGAAAGAAAATTGTAAATAATCCTCCAGACATACTAATCACTACACCAGAGACACTAGTTGTAATGCTAGTACAATCTAAAATTTTAGATTCACTAGATTCACTTGAATGGGTAGTAATAGATGAAGTTCATGAATTAATGGGGAACGAACGTGGATCACAATTAACAATATCACTAGAGAGATTGCAACTGAATTCAAAATTCCCTATTACTCGCATAGGGTTATCTGCAAGTATTGGCAATACAATAACTGCTGCAAAATTTGTTGTGGGAACAAAGCGGAAATTCAGAATAATCAAGGATGATTCCATTAGAAAATATGATGTTGATGTGAAATATGTCAATGGCACCATTATGGATGTGGCCCAGGCAGTAGTAGAGTATAAGAGTAAATTCCCTAAAGAGACCATGCTATTATTTACCAATACAAGGGGCGAGGCTGAATTTTTGGCATCTGCACTAAGAGATAAATCAAGTATGAAAATAGGGATGCATCACGGATTACTATCAAGAGAGGTCAGAGAGGAGACAGAGGGTAAACTTCGAGAAGGAAGATCAGAGATTGTCATATGTACATCTTCACTAGAATTAGGACTTGACATTGGCTCTATAGAGCAGGTAATTCATTATGGTTCACCGCGTCAGGTATCTAAATTAGTTCAGAGAATTGGAAGAAGTAGACACAAAAGAGGAGAATCTGCCAAAGGTCTAATTTTAACAAATAATTTTGATGACGAATTTGAATCAAAAGCAATTCTTGATAAAGTGTTTAGTAATTCGATTGAGGAGCAGAATATACACTCAAATCCACTAGATGTATTAGGACATCATTTAACGGGATTAGCATTACAGTTGAACACTAGTGTTACAGTAAATCAAGCATTGAGTATAATTACCGAAGCGTATCCGTTTAGAGATTTGACCACAGAACAAATTGTAGATGTGTTGGAATTATTGGATTCGACCAATTTATTATGGTTTGAAGATGAAAAAATGGAATATAATACAACTAGAAAAACTTTATTTTACTATTATCAGAATTTATCTACCATACCAGACATTTTAAAATTTCGAGTGTTTGATTCTATAGGCAAGAGAACTATAGGATATTTGGATCAGAGATTTGTAGGTGATCATGGTAAACCAGGTAGTGTATTTGTGTTAAAGGGAACAAAATGGTCCATTTTGAATGTGGATGAAAAGGGATTCATGATAAATGTAGAACCATTCAGAACGCAGGGAACAGTAGTGCCTTATTGGGAAGGTGAGAGCATACCAATTGATCAGAGCATAGCGAAAAGAGTAGGACAATTACGTACAGGTGTAAAAAAAAGACCATCGTTATTTGTAAATGATATAATTGAATCGTTAGAGATACCCATACCAAATGAAGATACAATAGTAATAGAATCAGTGAAAAGTAGTGGTTTAGTAATACATTGTTGTTTTGGAACGAAAATAAACTCTACGCTGGCCATATTGGTATCTTCAATATTATCATCAATACTTGGATTACAAGTAGAAACACGTTCTGACGCATATAGAATAATGTTAAAATCATCCATACCCATATCCAAAGATGTACTAGTAGATATATTCAAAGATGATTATGATTTATCAGATATTTTAATATCATCACTGTCTGGAACTCATAATATCAATTGGAAGGTTTGGTCAGTTGCAAAGAGATTCGGTATTGTAGGACGTGAAGCAGTTTACCAACAGAAAACTGCACGATTTCTATATGAGAGATATGCAAATACCCCCCTTGCTAAAGAAGCTGTACGAGAGTTGTATCACGATAAATTTGATATTGCAGGCTCAGAGCAGGTTTTAAAAAGAATCAAAGCAGATAAAATTACCATACAATGGAATGACATATCTAAATTTACCAGATTAGCAGAACCGATACTAGATCATACTACAAAATACTATTCTACACCCACGAGTCTAGACAAAGGGCTACTCAAGATGGTCAAAGAACGACTATTGAAGACCAAACACAGACTACTTTGTGCAAGATGTGGTATTTGGCAGATGACATATCTTACAGAGGAAATAAAATCGATCAAGTCATGCCCGTATTGTAAGGCGCGTCAGATAACTAGCACATTTTATGGAGACCATGATTTATCAAAAATTATACAAGACAAATACAAGGGGAAAAAGATCACACAAGAACAAGAACACAAATACAAAAGAGCATGGAAAGTTGCATCATTAATAGAAAATTTCGGCACAGTTGCAATCCTAGTACTCTCTGGATATGGAGTCGGAGCAGATACTGCAGGAAGAATATTACGAAATATGATTAGTGAGAAAGACGTTTACAGGCAGATATATGAAGCAGAGAGACTATATGTTATGACACGTGGATTTTGGGATTAGTTTTTTATTGTTATTGCAGAAAATGCATTTAACACAAAATCTTTTTTGCCTTCCAGACCAGGACGCACACTTCCACCAAGAATGGAAATTACTGAACCCAATGCAATATCTCCAATCAATTTAGATTGATCACGCCAACCCTTGACCCATATTTGTCCAGTATCATCTTCCACAAGCATTTCGGATAATTGTATGGAATCGCCTGCACGTGTTTGAATTTCTCTAGTATCATTAATCTTCAAAACAATTGCCTCAATACAATAATCATTATCCAATACAAGGTCATCGATTCTAGTCCTAACATCAGAAATGTTTGGTAGGTTGGCATCACTTTTTCCAATGTATGAATCAGAATCTACAGTTAGACGATTTCCTCTCATTGTAGATGGAATGCAGGTTATGACATCATTAATGGCAAATGTACTCATCTTGGCAGATGTGTCTGTAATTGTGAATAGTTTTTTCTTTTCATCTATGGCCAATGATAGTAGAGATCCATTCCTTCCTTTGGAGATGGACAATAAACGTAATGTCATATCATCAACACTACTTTTACCAGATATTACGATGCGTGTAGCATCATTTCCATGAATTTCTAATGCGTTTTGGTTTCCCATTTTTACGCGAACATCATAAAGAATAGCCTTGTTATCAGGAGAAATAACTTTTGGTATCATAGTTTCATCTTTTCCCCATAGTACAGCACGCATAGATACCCCATCACTTCCCCGCAGTCTCAGTCTCAGAGCAGTACTTGGTTTTCCAGTCTTAGAATTTGTATAATTCATAGTAGATATACCATCTGCAATGCCAGAAATGATTACATGTGCAGTCTCTGCTTTGATACTACTAATATCTACGATCTTACTTTCTATTGATACAATATCACTATCTTGTTTCAGAATTTCTACTACACCACCGGTTCCAATGTGTAATGAATTAGTATCATCAAAATCTTTTTTTACAAATGCATTAGTTAATCGTAATAATGCTCCTGGAATCAGAGATGATTCATCCAATGGAATTGATTCTTCCCAAATTTTCACACTTGCAATACCAGTATTATCATATACAACCATGCTACGTAGTGTAAATTTTGTTCCATCTTTACGCTCAAATTCTTTTGGTAATGAACTAGATATCAATCTTGCATCAAGAGTGATTTGTTTAGAGCCTACAAGCAGAGTACCAATGGTTACCTGACTTACTTGATGAAGATCAAGTTTGTAATCGGCGGCAACTAGATGAATTGCTCCTTGTTCTGTAAGATATCCAGAACCGACAGTTTCCATTTTTTTCTTTACTGCCATCTGAATTGCCTCTGTAGTCAAGTCAGGTTTTTGTTTTTTAAGTTCATTTACAAGATTATCAGATTCAGTCAAACTATTATTACTCAATCCCAACGTTTAATAAAAATTTTCACGAGTAAAATTGTATGAAATGTGTTGTAACTCATAATCTAACTAAATTATACAAGAATACAAAAGCAGTGGATCAGATAGATCTTGATTTGGAATCAGGTAAGATATTTGGTCTTTTAGGACCCAACGGAGCAGGAAAATCCACCGTGATTAAATTGATGACCACACTAATTAAACCAACTAGCGGATCATTGGAAATTTTAGGAATGGATGTAACAAAGGATGCACTTGCAATTCGTAAAAAAATAGGGGTGGTACTACAACAACCCAGTTATGAACCAAATTTAACAGTAGAGAAGGCACTCAACAAGTATGGTATGATGTGGAATATTCCACGTAAATTAAGAGGACAGAGAGTTGATGTTCTCTTGATTGAATTTGATTTTACAGATATCCGTAAAAAAAGGAATGAAGAGTTGTCCATTGGTCAACGAAGACGTGTTCAGGTAGCAAGAGAGTTTATGCACGATATGGATCTATTAATTTTAGATGAACCTACTGTTGGTTTGGATCCTGCCGCAAGAAGAAAACTATTGAATTATATCAAAGCAAAGGCCAAATCTGGATTGACGATATTTTATACAACACATATCATGTCAGAGGCCGAGTATCTATGTGATAAAATCATAGTATTAGATAAAGGCAGAGTGATCGCAATGGACAATTCTGATGAGTTGAAAAGGAAATTTGACAGTAGGAAGAAAATAGAAATTCGTATGCAACAAAATGATTATGATTTAAAATCAAAGTTGGAATCATTCGGTGATGTATCAATAAAGAAAGATGATTCAGATTACATATTGACGTTATATACTAATAATACTGGAAAATCTCTAATAGACATAATAAAGAATTTGAATGAAAAGGACATATCAATAGAAGACATTTCTATAATTCCGACTAGTCTTGAGGACATATTTTTGAATATAATAGAGGAGACAAATGCACCCAGTGATTAGACTTGTAAATAGAAATCTTACCATCACTCTTAATCCAGGATTTCTAACCTGGCAAATAATATTTCCATTAATTTACATATTTATTGCAGGATACGCATACACATCTCTTATAGATACAGTTCCATTCTTTGGTAAAAATATTTCATATCCAGCATTTTTAGCAACTGGTATGATTGGATTTAACATTATGAATAGTACTTTGATATCAGGTATTATAATATGGACTGATAAAAGAAATGGAATGTTTGCGCAAATACTTTCAGGACCATTTACAAAAACACATTACATACTAGCGAATGTAACTACAATAGGCATAGTAGGAATGGGAAGTGCTTTATTAATTGGAGTAATCGCATTGCCAGTATTCGCAGAATCTATAGTTTTAGATACTTTCTCAATACCAATATTGATATTTGTAACGATTACCGGCTCAATAACATTTGGATCAATTGCAACTATGATATCAACAAAATTGAAAACTAGCGAGGGTTTCAACATAATAATTAACACAGTTTTTTTATTTTTCGCATTTGTCAGTACAGCTTTTTATCCTGCACAAGGAGCACCAGAGCCTTTGGCTACTTTATTTTATCTAAATCCACTCACTCATGTTGTAGATGTGATTAGAGCAGGACTTTTCAATTCTATAACAGAATTTACCATTTTACAGATGATCATACTAGCTGTACTTGCAATTACATGTTTTACGCTGGCACTGCAGTTATTGAGAAAAATGGATTTTTGAGGGATGGAAAAATGCGATTAATCAAGGTACATTCTGCATAAGGCTTTTATCTTGGCAAAATTTAAATCCGTTCAAGTGATTAATAATAGCACAAACTAACGTAAAAAGACCATTGTCCACACTACAAAAATGCACAGCCAAGAAAGTAGTGATCAGACTGAAAAATGATATTGAATATAGCGGTAAGATGGATAGTGTTGATGCATACATGAATTTGATTATGTCAGATACAGAAGAGATTCAAGATAAAAAAACTATTGCAAATTATGGTAAAGTTATAGTTCGTGGTAACAATATTCTTTTTATCGAATTGAAGAGCGATTTTTAGAAAGATGGTAATTAAAAATATATTCACATCTGAATCAGTAACAGAAGGTCATCCAGATAAGATATGTGATCAAATATCTGATGCAATTTTAGATGAATACCTACGACAGGATCCAGATGCACGTGTAGCAGTTGAGACACTAGTAACTACAGGATTTGTAATTGTTGCAGGAGAAATTACCTCAAAGGTGACAATAAGCAAAGAAGATCATGAAAAAACGATTAGAGATACAATACGTGATATTGGATATAACAATTCAGAGTTGAAATTTGATTCGGAGAGTTGTGAGGTAGAGATACGATTGCACGAACAGAGTTCAGATATAAGTCAGGGGGTAACTGCTACGAATGAAAAAGAGCAAGGAGCAGGAGATCAAGGAATGATGTTCGGATATGCCACAGATGAAACTAGGGAAATGTTACCACTCCCAATAGCACTTGCACACAAATTGACAAAAAAGTTGTCTACTGCAAGAAGAAACAAAGAGATAGAATGGCTCAGACCAGATGGAAAATCTCAAGTTTCAGTACAATATGAGAACAATTATCCAAAAAAAATAGTGGCAATCGTAGTATCTACACAGCACAAACCGGATGTAACAAATAAAGAAATCCATGAAGAGATTATTAAAAAAATTGTGAAACCGGTATGCGGAGATTTGTGGAGTGAGGATATAGATATTCATATCAACCCAACAGGAAGATTTGAGATAGGGGGACCTCATGGCGATGCAGGACTTACTGGTAGAAAAATAATTGTAGATACGTATGGCGGTTATGGTCGCCATGGTGGTGGAGCGTTTTCAGGTAAAGATCCATCAAAAGTAGATTGATCTGCATGTTATATGTGCAGATATATTGCAAAAAATATCGTAACAGCAAAATTCAGTGATAGATGTGAAGTTCAAGTTGCATATGCAATTGGTGTTGCAAAACCAGTTTCATTAATGGTAAATACATTTGGTACGGGCAAAATCACAGACGAAGAGATTGTAAAACTAGTAGGAAAACATTTTGACATGCGACCATCTGCAATTGTAGAGAAACTCAAGCTCAAAAGACCAATATACAAACAAACTGCATCCTTTGGACACTTTGGCAGAGAAGGTTTTGAATGGGAAAACACAGACAAGGCAAATGTCTTACAAAGTGACGCTGGACTTTAAAATATCATTAATAGTCATAAATTTAACATCAGAGCATGATGCCAGTCTATTATGATTACCAATAAAATCACCTACAAGAATATGTAGATCATCTAATCTAAATTCACCATTACCACGAATTGCGGTATAATATGCCTGTTGAAGACTGATTTTCAAAGTCGGAGTGCTTTTATTTCTAAATTTACAAAATAGAGATACAAATTTTGTATATGTAATAATTTGTGGTCCGACTAGATCCAATGTAATATTTGAGAATTTAGACGATACAGTAGAGTCGATCAATAACTTTACAACATTACTAATGTGAATAGGTTGAAGTCTATATGTACCGGTACCAGGTATTCGAATAAGATTTTTCTTTATCTGTTTGTTTAGAAATTTAGTAAATTCATCATCTTTCCCAATAATATATGAAGGACGAAATATTGTATAATCTAATCCAGATTTTATAATGTGTTGTTCTGCAACATACTTGGAGATGTAATAATCAGTGACATTATTTGAAGATACACCAAGACCACTCAGATAAATCATTTTTGGAATATGAGCTTTTTTACATAAAGATATGACATTCTTTGTGATTTGTGTATTAGCATGAATAAAAGAGTCGTCGTTTGTTTGTTTACCAATTCCAACTAGATGAATAATTGCAGAGCAATTTTTTAGATAACGTACAAGACGTTCCTCAGAATAATTAATGGTTGTTTTACATATTTCATTGTGTTTAGGTTTTAATGATTTCCGTGAGAGGCATAGTGTTGGAATTTTTTGTTTTGAGCAAAACGATCTTAAATTTTTAGAAATAAAACCAGAAGAACCAGTAATCGCAATCATATGAATGATTAATCATAAAGCAAATTTCAAGTTTCGGATCAATCTGTGAGAGCATAAATGAGTAATTAGGAATTAATAATAGAAAGATTTTTCCAATAAAATCATGTCAGAGGAGAAAGGATTACGAACTGGATTCACTACCGGTACCTGTGCTACAACTGCGGCCAAAGCAGGTATTGAGTGCATTTTACAGCAGACACGTATAGAGAAGATACCAGTAATATTACCAAATCGTAGTATAGTTGAGATCAATATTACTAGTTGTAAATTTGATGAGAAATCTGCATTTTGTTCTGTAATAAAAGATGGCGGAGATGATCCAGATGTTACTCATGGTGCAGAGATTCAAGTTGAGGTGAAATTTACCAATAATTCAGGTACGATAGAGATCAAAGGAGGAATGGGGGTTGGAGTTGTTACAAAACCAGGGCTTGGACTTGAATTGAATAAACCTGCAATAAATCCAACGCCAAAAAAAATGATACGTGAGAATATTCAAAATTCATTAGGTGAAATATTAAATGAGAAAGGTGTATCTGTAATGATTACTGTTCCTGATGGAAAGGAGATCGGTCTGAAAACAGATAACCCAAGATTAGGAATAATTAACGGAATATCAATACTAGGAACAAGTGGAATTGTAAAACCATTCTCTACAGCAGCTTATGCTGCATCAATAAGGCAGAGTATAGATGTATCTCGTGCAATGAATGAAGATGTTGTGATATTAACAACTGGTGGTAGAAGCGAAACATTTGCAAGAAAAATAATTACCGATAAACCCGATCATGCCTTTATTCAAATGGGAGATTTTTCAGGATACACCATACAGCAATGTGCAAAAAAAAATATTAAAAAAGCATACATTGTAGGTTTCATAGGCAAGTTGGCAAAAATTGCAGCAGGGGTAAAACAGACACATGTTAAAGGATCTAAAATTGATAAAGAATTTCTAGCAAAATTAGCAGATAGTTGTGGTGCGACATCAGATATAATTGAACAGATCAAAAAAGCAAATACAGCAAGACACATCATGGAGATTGTAATTAATGATAAAATAGAAAATTTCTTTGATAAAATATGTCTCAAGGTATATGAACAAATGAGAGATCATTCAGAGAACAAGGTAGACATTGATGTTATTTTGTTTAATTTTGATGGAGATATTCTTGCACGATACAATGTATAGATATATAACATTCATAAACATTAACGATGAAATCATACATTATGAATAACAATAAAGTAATAATTGCTATAACAAAAAATGGTATCAATATTGCACAAAAGATAACGAGTATGGACGATACCTGGACAGTTTATGCACCAGAAAAATTTTTTGATGAGACGAGATTAAAAATAAATTGGTATACAGATTCTACATCCAACAAAATAAAAGATCTTTTTGAAAATAATAATGCAGTCATTTGTATATTTTCACTGGGGGCGGTAATTAGATTAATTGCGCCCTATTTGAAAAGTAAAAAAACGGATCCGGCCGTTATGGTAATTGATGATCAGGCAAATTTTGTTATAAGCGTTTTATCAGGACATATTGGCGGGGCAAATGAAATTACAGAAACAATTGCACAAATTTTAGATGCAACACCAGTAATTACAACAGCAGCTGATGTGAATAAAACAATAGCAGTAGATCTACTAGGTAGAGAATATAATTGGAAGATCACTTTGGATGAAAATGTAACTAGTGTTAGTGCTTGTATGGTAAATCAGGACAGTATTGGTGTATATCAAGATGTAGGAGATGTTGGTTGGAGGAAAAATTTGCCAAAAAACGTAACAATTTATCAACATATAGAAGAAATAATAAACTCAAATTCGTCAGGATCGTTAATAATTACAGATAAAATTTTACATGATATTCCCAAAAATTCAGTGGTGTATAGACCACCAAGTTTGATTGTAGGTATTGGCATACACAGGGACACAAAATTTAATAAAATATATTCATCCATACAAGATTGCATGGAAAAATTTGGATTAGATATTAATTGTATAGCACAATTTGCATCGGTAAAAAAAGATATTCCAGTTGAGGGATTGGAGGAACTATCGGAATATATGAAAATACCAATACAATATTTAGAAAAATCAGAGTTGGCTGAAATTCAAACACCAAATCCTTCAAAAATTGTACAAAAATTTGAAGGTACAGCTAGTGTTTCAGAAGCTGCAGCTTTGAGAATATCTAATGGTAAATTAATAGTTCAAAAACAAAAGTTTCCGCCAGACTTGACCATAGCTATTGCAAGGATAGAGAAATGAAACGTGGTATGTTACTAATTGACAGAGGAAGTAGAGAGGAAGAGGTGATACAAGAATTGGAGCAAATTTGTAAAGACTTGGATGAAAGAGGTGATTATAAATTTGTAAATTACTGTTTTCTAGAAGTGAGACCACCATACATCAAGGATGTAATTCCTAAATGCATCGGTTCGGATATTGATGAGTTAATAATAGTTCCATATTTTCTTTACCCGGGTAAAAAAATCAAACTAGCTGTCAATCAAGTTATGAAATATCAATCTGATACAGATGTAAAATTATTAGTCACAAAAGTGATGAGTATGAATCCCACCATGCGTAAGGTTGTAGATAATAGAATAGAGGATGCTTTAAAAAAAGAAGGAGGTCAATTATCTAAATCAGATGTAGATGTGCTAATTGTAGGACATGGTAGTATGGATCCAAATGCACAGTTGGCGTTAAAATATGTGGTCGATGGTCTTGCAGATAAGTATAGAAACATGAATTATTGTTTTTTAGAGATAGAGCAGCCAGACATATCAAGTGGAATTAAAACGTGTGAAAAAAATAATCCCAATATACTAGTTGTAGTATTTTATTTTTTACACAATGGGGCACACGTACAACGAGATATTCTTGAGGATTTAAATCCAGCGTTAGAGAAATCAACAATTAAAAAAAGTATAATTACAAAACACATAGGTGTTGATGATATGATGACAGATTTAATCTTAGAGCGTGGTAGGGAAGTAGAGCATGCAGACTAGAAAAGGTCAATCGATTGAAGATGAAAGTATGAGAATTATAGATGCCGAAGTTGGTAAACATACGTATGATGATAAACAGTGGAATATTGTACGTAGAATAATTCATTCAACAGCAGATTTTGATTTCATAGATAAAAATAAAATAATTTTTCACAATTACGCAATAGAAATGGGTATTAATGCTCTGAAAAATGGTAAGAGTATAGTAGTTGATGTAAATGGTGTTGCAGGATTACTAAATAAACAAAATCTAGCAGAATTTAACAATAAATTAGTTTGTAAAATATCCGATCCTACTATTGCAGAATTGGCAAAAAAGAATAATCAAACTAGATCTGAACTATCCATGTTGCAATCTAAAGAAGATATTGATAGAGGAATAGTAGTTGTAGGAAACGCACCTACGGCGTTGATGCAGGTAATCAAGATGATAAAGGATCAAGTTGTAAAACCGGCCCTAGTAATTGGAGTACCAGTAGGATTTGTGTGTGCAGTTGAGGCAAAAGAGCAGTTGCAAAAAATACCCACACCATTTATTACTAATTTAGGAAGAAAGGGCGGAAGTTCTACAGCAGCTGCAATTGTAAATGCATTATTCAAGATACTAAGAGAATCAATGTCGTGAATAAATTATGCATTGATTTACAAATTCATTGGCAAAATTACAACTAGGGAAATACAAATGTCCATAAGAGGCCAAAGTATTGTCTTGAATTATTCCATCTTTATTGTGAATTATTCCATGACCCCGAGTTAAATCATAGGCAAATGTCATATCATTTGGAACAAAAGTAATTTCAGAATAATGATACTCGTGTCCATGAAATGCCCGATTTGATGATGACAATAAACAATGATTAGTAATGTTACCTTTGGTATAATTGAGCTTTACAGTTTTAGTCATTCTAGTCCTCAGATCATAAAGACCGACCATGTTGTAACATTTTTTCTCAGAAGTGATAGAACGAGTGAGGTACATTAATCCACCACACTCAGCATATAATGGAATATTATCAAGAGCTAGTTTTTTTACAAGGCGACGCATTTTGGTATTTTTCGATAATGAATTACCCAACACTTCAGGGTAGCCACCACCTAAGTACAATCCATGACATTGTGGAATCTGGGTATCACTAGTTGGGCTGAAAAACTCTAGTTTTGCACCATGGTATCGTAGTGCATCTAAATTATCGTTATAGTAAAAGTTGAAAGAATCATCTAGTGCAACACCGATTGTAATTTTGTTGCGAGTTTTTTTCAAAGATTTAGACTTAAATTTTAACGGCACAGCAGATTTACTATATTTTATAATTAAATCCAAATCAATAAAATCAGAAATTGTACTTGCAACTTGTTTGATTTTTTGCATACTATGTGAATCATTTATCAGACCAAGATGACGTGATGATAAATTAATATCTGCTTGTTTTGGAACCACACCAACAACTGGTATGTTTATTTGCTCAAGGGCATCTTTGCATAGACGTGCATGTTTGGGGGTAGATATTTTATTAAGAATAATTCCTCGGATGTGTGAATTTTTATGGAAATTTTTAAATCCTTGAGCTGTTGCAGCAACAGATCGAGCAGCTTTACTTGCATCAAGAATTAAGATCACAGGTGCTTTGAGGATTTCTGCGACATGATGTGTGCTAGAATGATTAGTAGTTCCAGAATAACCGTCGTAAAATCCCATTACTCCCTCAATTACTGACATGTCTGCACGAGAATTTTTTACAAATGTATCTAGTACCTGAGATTTACCCATAAGCCATGGATTTAGATTTCTTGGGGACTTTTTTGATATTATTGATAGATATTGTGGATTGATATAATCAGGTCCCACTTTGAATGGTTGAACAGTATATCCGTGCTTCATCAAAGAATGTATAATTCCACATGTTATGGACGTCTTACCTACACCACTGCTAGTTCCAGCTATAACGATTCTAGGAATATTCATTCTCTATTTCCTCTAGGAAATTTCGTTTAAAAGAATTTTCATGTAAAGTAATTAGAATAATATACAATGATGAATATAACATAGCATGGGAAAAGATGGTTTAGTAATTGTATATACTGGTGGCGGAAAGGGCAAAACGACCGCTGCGCTTGGAATGGCATTAAGAGCAATAGGATATGATCACAAAGTATGTATGATTCAATTCATAAAAGGATCATGGCATTATGGGGAATTGGATTCTATCAAAAGATTAGAACCTGAATTTGAAATTGTAACTGCTGGAAAAGGTTTTGTTGGTATTTTAGATGATAAGAGTCCTAAAAGTGAACATGAAAAAGCTGCCAAAGAGGCTATAGAATTTTGTAAGAAAAAAATGCTATCTAAAAAATATGATTTAATTATATTTGATGAAATTAATTATGCGGTAGATTTGAAATTAATAACCATACAAGATGTAATTGAATTGATTAATGCAAAGCCAAATGATTTAGACATAGTACTTACAGGTAACCATGCAAAGAATGAGATAATCGAGATGGCAGATTTAGTAACAGAGATGAAAGAGATTAAACATCCGTTCAAGATGGGAATTAAGGCTAAAAAAGGTATAGACTTTTAATTATTAGTATATCTCTTGCAAAACGAATAATGATACAATAATTGAGTCATACCATACCAAAGTATAAGACAACATTAAATTACGGATGTTTAGGTTTAATCCAAATGAGCATAGAATCAGGTCTGCCAGAGCAGGGAGAAATTGTACCTGCAACTGTAACAAGAATTACAGATCACGGGGCGTATGTTACACTAGACGAATTTAATGATGTACAAGGATTTTTACACATATCAGAGGTCGCACCGGGATGGATTAAATCTATCAGTAAGTTTGTCAAAGAAGGTGAAAAAAAGGTGCTGTTGGTAAAAAAAGTAAACAAAGATAGAATTGATATAGATTTATCACTAAAACAGGTATCAAACGANTCAAAAAAGAAAAAGATTATTGAATCTAAACATTATGAAAAAGGTAAAGCGTTGCTACAAAGTGTAAAAGAATCTGGTAAACTCAATGATAATGATATTGAAAAATTGGAAGACGGTCTTTATTCAAAATATGATTCAGTATATGATGCATTTTTAGATATAGCAAGAAAAGATACATCTATAATTAGTGATCTAAAATTATCAAAGATAGTTACAGATACAATAACTAAAATTTGTAAAAAAATGAGATTACCATCAGTGGAGATTAGAGGTATTCTTAATATTACATCTCCACAATCTAACGGAGTCGAAATTATTAAAAAAACATTTTCTAGTGTTATGAAAGAATCAGATGTAACTGCAAATATTTCATATTTAGGCGCACCAAAATACAGATTAAGTATCTCTGCAACAGATTTCAAATCTGCTGAATCTGCAATAAAGCCAATACTACACACAATTCAATCAACAATAGAGAAAAAACACGGTACTTTCAAATTTGTTCGTGAAGATTCTAAAAAAACTAGGGAATAAGATATGCGACCATTAATTAGAAAATGTCCAAAATGTAATACATACACACTCAAACAGAATTGTCCTAAATGTGAGGGGGTTACAGAATCAGTTCACCCAGCAAAATTTTCGCCAGATGATCGATACATGAAATATCGCATTGCCGCAAAAGATTTTTACTCTAAAGGTACATAGTCTTTATTTATTTCATAAATGAGTATAGTATTCAAGACACCTCTCTCATCAGTAAAGGAAGGTGAAGAGTAGGCTAATCTGAATGGACCGTCACCGTCTGCAGGATATTTAACATCTTTAATATAGATCGGAGTTGAGCCAAGTTGATATTCAGCAACTTGAGTTTGATCTTGCAGCAAGTAGGTAACAGGAGTAAAAGGAATCATACTACCCAAGGCCGTCTCTTGCCACAGATAATCTGTACCAGAATTACCATCTAGTTGTAGAAATTTACTCTCAGGTAAACCACCAATACGTATAAACCATATCTTTTTTGAAAAGTCACCACCACCATTCAAAACATAATATCCATCTTCTTCATTTAAGGAATTAACACGATGTCCTGCGATGTATAATAAAACGTAATCTGCATCCATTGTATTTGAAAATGCACTCCATGCTATATCAGGAGGACTAAGAAATGCACGTCCAATCTCCGCTATGCGAGTAGAATTACTTGTACTATTATCTGCCAAACTAGCTCTCTCCCCAAGTGTTTGAATCCAATATCCATAATCCCACCACGAACCCACTACAGATCCCTTTGACGTATTATTCTTCATCCACTCGAATGTATCTGGCCAGTCAGGGCTATTGATGAAGTATCTACTACTACCATTTGCAATTGATGGAGGTTGGTGAATAGCAGTAAGCCAATTTGCGTTTACAGGATGAATCAAAGGAACTACTAGTAGAAGAATAATTAGAGCTCCGAATATCATCTTAGTTGGAACATTTGGTACAGGCATAATTTTTTTACGTAATTGTACACCGGGTTTACATATTTGGCGAATCAAAACAGTCAGTCCAATACTTGCGACACTAATTACAGCAATTGATGCAAATAATTCAAGTCGAATAAATGCAGAACTCATGTAAACTCCAAACATACCAAAGATTAATGCAAATGCCATCATATCATTAGGAATACGTAATGGAGAATCATCATTTTCTAGAGAACGAACTCTAAAAATAAACCAAATTCCAATCACTGCAAATATCAACATAGTAGACATCACATAGAACGAAAACTCTATTGTGACAGAGGCGTGTTCTGCTACCGAGGTTGCAAGTACACTTTTTTGTATAAGAAAAGGATTTACAGCACTAAGATAGCGAAAGGATGCAGGAACAACATTTGCTGCAAGTAATCCTATGGCAGAGACAATAGTAAATAGAATAAATAATAAAGAGTTTCGTAATTTATTTTCCAAATTGCTAAAACGGTGTACCAGTATAGTCAAAACCATAACGATATACGAACCGCCTAAAAGTAGTCCACCTAAACCCAGTACAAAGTCAATGCCTTGTCGTTGGAAAAACATAGCTGTAACAAGACAGGCTATTAGGAATAGTGGTGTGTATTTTAACAAAAATGTATAATCTTTACGTACGAATGGTAACGTTACGATAAACATGGCAAGTAGTAGAATGAAAAAAGAGCTTCCTCCCCAAGCAGAAACAGAAAATGTAAGTAGTATTCCACTACCAATTATCTTGGGAATCGCTACTTTGCGATTTTGTGATTTAATTCCACTGATGAATAAATATACTGCAAATAGACCATAAAATATCCCAACCGGTTCTGATTTAAACCAGCCAATCATGCCTCTAGTTAAAAGTGGAATTGAAAATGACATGAGTAATGCTGCGATAAGGCCAGAAGTTGTTCCTGCGATACGACGAACAAGTGCAAATAAAACAAGGGCCGATAATGGACCGAAAATCACAGGAACCAGTATAGTGACATCTAAAAGAGAAATAGACTCTCCCAATACATAATAAATAGATGCAGCAGACAGATACAACATTAGCTGAGAGCCAGCAGAAACATCACGACCATAAGGATGCCAACTATATTCATCATTCCATTCATGAAATGCGATTATACCGTTATCTACAATATATTGTGTTGCTCTATAATGAAAGTAAGGATCATATTCATTTAATACAAAACCAAAATCAGCAGGTAGGGAGCGAAGCATTGCCGAATTAGCTACAGCAATTGATAGGATTCCTATTACAAGTAAATGTCGAAGGTTAAACTCATACTTGCCTGCATGAAAGAGGACCCTATCAGATAACATATTATCAAGCGTGTTTTAGCATTGACTTATTATTCTTTGTAATTAGTGAATAGTACCTAAGGAGTAAAAGTGCCTTTCAGGCTAGTTTCTTGGATAATATGTCCATCTATAGTAGATTTCAACTGTTCCCTGTCAGAGCCTAGAGGTAGATCTAAAATTGTATCTATAGCATATAGCTTAAAGATGTATGTGTGCCTTTTATCAGGTGGTGCAGGACCACCATAATTCACTTCTCCAAAATCAGTCTTTCCCAATACAGCTCTAGTAGAGGAATTAATTTTATCAGATGGCGAAATATTCCACATCAACCAATGAACCCAAACTTTACCCACTATATCCATTGCATCAGGATCATCCATTATCAGAACAAGAGATTTGGTATTTTCAGGTATATTACTAATAGATAGGTTGGGAATTTTATTACCATGTTTGTATCCACATTCACGTGGAATCTCTTGACCGTCATCAAAGTCAGGACTCGATAAGGTAAGTATAGACATTATCATATTATGATAAATTCCTCAAAATAAATTTTACTGATTTTCAAGTATTATTCTATCATTATACAAAGACATTATTGAACCCCCTGCACTNCGAACATTATTTTTTAAATCACGATCTAGTGTCACTACTATACCACCATACTTTTTGATATAATTAATTATAGAATGATTTGCAGGTATCCTAATAATGGAAGAATCAATACTGAATTGTTTTGCTAGAGTTAATGCACTAGTAGCTTGACGACTTTTTTTAGGATTATTTATCAAATGTTCAAGTTCTAACATAACAGATTTAGGAATAACAAATTCATATTGTCCGATTTCAGTTATAGATTCATCTAGATTTTTTATTCTACGAGTTGCAAGTGATATAAGAAAACTAGTATCACAGATTATACTAACCAAATAATCCAGCACCGATAAGTCTCCATCGATCTGCAATTCTACGACTTATGGCTACGCGTCCATCTTTAAACAAGCAAGTAGGACGGCGTAATGCAACTGTAATTGTGTCATTTTTTACTTTGGATACAGTGGATAAGATTGGAGCTGTCCCTATGTTTAACCTAAGATGTTCACCCATTTTGATTGGTGTGACTTTGATTTCATCAACACCAAATCCAACAGCTGAATCAAATAATTTAATAGAAAATGTAGCAGTTGCAGATACATCCGGAAGCGTACCGGGTTTACCAATGACAGAGCCAGTAAAAGAATCACTTCTAGTAAGAGATGGATTTAATTTTGTACCTATGGCAGTAAGTCCACCGGGTCTAATATTATCTACAATACCACCAGAAGTTCCAAGAGAAATAATATCTGTTGTAAGTGGAATGTATGTTTTCTTTCGTTCATCATATAAACCAGGTTTAATCTCAATCTCATCATCTATCTTTAGACTACCTTGTACAAGACTACCACCTATTATACCGCCCTTGATCTTTTCAATATTACACCCAGGTTTATTGACATCAAAGGAACGTAAGACATGCATTATTGGGTCAGCGGATTCTTCTCTTTGTGGTGTTTTAATAGTAGATTCTAGTGCTGCAATTAAGGCAGAGCGATTCAATCCAGATTGAGCAGAGATTGGAATTACAGGCGAGTCGGTAGTGACGGTTCCTTGAGCGAATTTAACAAGATCAGAATAATTTTCAAGAGCATTTTCATACGATACAAGATCCACTTTATTTTGTACTAGTACGATCTGTTTTATGCCAAGAGTATCGAGTGCTAAGAGGTGCTCTTTAGTTTGAGGTTGTGGGATTTTTGAATTGGCAGCTACGATTAGCATAGCACCATCCATGAGAGCTGAACCAGATAGCATATTTGCCATCAAACTTTCATGTCCTGGACTATCTACAAAACTTACTACTCGAGTCAATTCACTTTCTTTACCACAGTTGAGGCATTTTGGTTTAGTGGAATAACCAAGCGTATCTTTACAAGATTTGCATTTATAGATAGGAGTGTCTGAATATCCAACTCTTATTGTAATCCCACGTTTTAATTCTTGACTATGAACACTTGTCCATGTACCAGTAAGAAGTTTAATGATAGAGGTTTTACCATGATCTACTTGTCCTGAAGTGCCAATATTTACACAAGACTGTCTACCATATTTTTTAATATACCAATCAGGTAATGATTCACACCAGCTCATAGAAATGATTTAAGAGATCAGGCTATTAACCTATTCATCTTTTTTTTCTGGTTCAGGAGAAATTTCCTTTGGTAGTTCACCATCAAATTTACAGTTTATTTGATAGGTTTCCTCAGATATTGTATTACCACAGATTAATTTACGTACACGTTAACCTTTTTCTACATCCTGTAATCCTACACCTTTTGAGAGTAGTATGTATTTACGCGCTGAACCGTGTAAATCACTACGCATTGGAATTCCAGATGTGTCACTACCACCTGTAATGGACATAGTTCCAGATAATCCCACGACGGATGCATCAGTATCTGAGCCAATAGATAAACCAACTAGCTGATTTGCATCAGAATCTTTAAGTTCCTTAGTAATGGATTTTCCTTTTTTATCAGATATTGTTAATTTAAAGCTAGCCAAGTATTACTTGGACACTGACAACTATTAATTAACTTTGGTATTATACATAAATGTACATAGATGAATAATAAAGATAAATCAAAAATAGAACAGTTAAAGGAATATGTAATGTGTCCCAAATGTAATTCTAAAATGCAGAGTATTCAGACATGTCATATGCAATGTATGAATTGTGGATCTCATTTAGATTGTTCAGATAAGGGAAGTTTCTGGTAATTAGAAGCCAGAACGTTTAGGAATATAATCAGTAACCATATTGATAGCATTTTGTTTCATAATTTCAATATATTCATCGTAACTGGATTGAAAATTACAATGAGGGCATTTCACACTAGTAATATCATCATCAAGAATTGCAGCTTTATCACATTCAGGACATCTTGCATCCATAATTCTTGTATGTATTCAAACTATATATATAATGTATATCACAACATTGATTCTTACACGTAAAATGACACCAAAACTACAAGTCTACGACTAGTGCTATTAATAATATAAAAAATGTACTAGGTCTAGTCTAATAATTTTTGAGTCAAGAGTATAATTTTAGATTCATTTGGCTTTTATGCCCAGATCATATTACAGTTATATTTTATATCTAAATCAGCTAAAGATTTGATGACATACATCTAATAATACAGAATATATTTTTACAATGTATATGAAAGTCACACTATCTAACATTGAAATAAACAACAAAGTCACAAAAGCAGTAAATAACGTACTAAAATCAAAGAGGTTCATTCTAGATAAGGAGACTGAAAAATTTGAGGATGAATTTGCAAAATTTTGTAGAGTACGATATGCATCATGCGTCAATTCTGGCACTGCTGCATTATTTCTATCACTATTAGGATTAGGAGTTAAAAAAGGCGATGAGGTCATTTTACCTTCTCTCTCATATATTGCAACAAGCTTGCCAGTATCTATGCTAGGAGTTATACCAAAATTTGTAGAAGTAGATAAAAAAAATTATACAATTGATCCTACAAAAATAGAGGAGGCAATAACAAAAAAAACTCGTGGAATTATTCCTGTTCATTTGTATGGGCACCCAGCAGATATGAATGAAATAAAAAAAATTGCAAAAGAAAAATCCTTGTTTGTTATAGAAGATGCAGCACAAGCACATGGTGCAAAATATAAAAATAAATCGGTGGGTTCTTTTGGAGATGTAGCATGTTTTAGTTTTTATCCTTCTAAAAATCTAACAGTGTGTGGAGATGGAGGTATCGTCACATCAAACAATTCAAATCTTATAAAAAAAATTAAAATGTCAAGAGATCATGGAAGAACAGACAAATATCTCCACAAAATTTTGGGGCATAATCTAAGATTCAATGAAAATCAAGTTGCAATTGGCAATGTAATGTTAAAAAAATTGCAGAAAGACAATACATCTCGAAGAAATGTGGCAAAAATTTATGATGAACAATTAAATTCAAATGTTATAATTCAAAAAGTTGAAAAATGGGCAACTCCAGTATACCATATGTATACAATTAGAACTAGATTTAGGAGTAGATTACAAAAATTTCTAAAAGAAAGAGGTATACCCACAGGTATTCATTATCCAATACCAATTCATAAACAACCAGTCTACAAAAGATATAACAAAATCAAATTACCTATAACCGAAGAAATTGCAAATACAACTTTATCAATTCCCATGTTTCCAAGTTTATCTAACAATCAACAAAGGTACGTCATAAAAAACATCAACAAATTTTTTGAACAAGTATGAATAAAATAAAAAAATGTGTCATAACAGCTGCAGGGACAGGAACTAGATTATTACCATTTACAAAAGAGAATTCAAAAGAAATGATGCCAATTTATGCAAAAAATAAAAATCAGATATTGTTAAAACCAATCTTACAAGTAATTTATGAATCCATATTTGATTTTGGCATAAACAATTTTTGTTTTGTTGTTGGCAGAGGAAAAAGAAATGTTGAAGATCACTTTTTGATATCAGAAAAAAATAAACTGAAAAATAATGCTGCGATGAAAACTTTTTTTCAAAAAGTTGGCAAAAGTAACATAAATTATGTCCAACAATCAGTATCTCGTGGTTTTGGAGATGCTGTGGCAAAATCAAAATTTTTTGTCAATAATAATGATTTTTTGCTTCATGCAGGAGATGATGTTATACTATCTCCAAACAACGACCACTTACAAAGATTGGAAAAAGCATTTTTTGAATATGATGCAGATGTGGCATTTTTAGTAACAGAAATAAGTGATCCAGAATCATATGGTGTAATTCAAGGCAACGAGATCAAAAAGGGAATCATCAGGGTTGATAGTTTCGAAGAAAAACCGAAAAAACCAAAATCAAAATTGGCAGTGATTGCCATCTATATTTTTAAAAGTTCAGTTTTTAAGACTCTGAAAAAGACCAAACCAGATAAAAAAGGAGAGATTCGTCTTGCAGATGCAGTAAAATCAATAATTAGTAATGGAAATGCTATTGCAGTGAAATTAAAAAACAACGAAAAAAGAATTGATGTTGGAATTCCAGAAAACTATGTAGATTCAATTAACACTTCATATCAATTTTTTAATAAAAAATAATGTACGAGTCTACTCTATAGATACATTTTGTCGTATCTGATATGTAATTCAATTCTTACCCTCCATGTATCAAACAGGTAAGAATTACAAAGAGTAATTGTTGTAATTCTGTTATGTTATTTTTAATGTAATGTATCATATGTTTAAAAAGTTGTGATGCAAGTTGGATTTTTTCACTAAAAACAATTTACATACTAGTATAGGTAGGCTCATACAAAGTAATTTATGAAAAAACAATCAAAAGATACTATGAAACAAAAAATGTAATTATTTATGAGAATGTAAAAATTGGTAAAAACAGGAAAACAACCAATAACCAATGCAGATATAGGTTATAGAACTGTAAGAATCGCAGAATTAGCAACCAAGTCGGCACAACAAAATAGAGTTATCATGACAAAAAATATAGGATAATCTGCAGAAGAGTTGCTCCAATATTGGATCAGAAATGAAATTGTTTTCAGGTATACAATTCATGCTTAATTAAAGAATGAGCCTAAAATTTTAGGATAATCTAGTAATTATTGTTTTTAGTAGGGTGGTATAATGTGTAGTATGCGGAATTAGTTTAGTCGGTATGACGTCAGCTTCCCAAGTTGAAGGTCGCGGGTTCGAATCCCGCATTCCGCATTGTTAATTATAAATTATTACAGTTAATCAGAGAATTACACTATCAATAATGTGATCTTTAAATATTTAAATAAATATTTCAAAGAATGGCCATATCGAATACAACTAGAAACGCATTAGAACAGATTGGAATGACAAGCTATGAAATTAAAACATTCTTGACATTACTAGAAATGGAAAAAAGTACTGCGTCAGATATTAGTAAACGATCAGGTGTGCCATATTCAAAGATTTACGAGATACTTGGAATGCTAGAGAAGAAGAGTTGGATAGAATCTGATGATTCTAGACCTACAATTTACATGATAAATTCACCAGAGACAGGGGTGAACACCATACAACAAGAGACGGAGGAATTATTTAAAAAAAATAAAGAAATGATACTCAAAGAATTGATGCCAATATACAAAAAGAAAGGAATTAGTGAGCGACCAAATATTCTAGTAATTTCAGGAGGAATTAACATTTTAGTAAAAATGTCAGAAATAGTTGAATCTTGTAATAAAGAGATCTTAATTGCACTGCCAAGTATGGTGGATAGTGAACTGATAAAACAGGCATTACCAAAACTCAGATTACTATCTGATAAAGGAATAGAGATTACTACATTGATAACAAATGATTATGATAAAGATCTTTTAAAAGCAGTATCTAGACTGTCAAATTTAAAAATTAAAAAAGATTTGTTTGCTGGAGGAATTATTTCAGATCAGAGATATGTCATGATACTCTTAGGTTCACACTCTAAAAATATAGAAGAGTCTGTCGCAATATGGGCAGAACACCCAGGGTTGGCAAACTTTGCTAGAGAATACTTTGAATACTTATTAAATGATTCAAAGAAAGTATAGAAATGGAAGCTTTGAATGAAGAAGTACTATTTGTAGGAACTGCTGAGGCAGAGCACATAGAGATGTATCTAAAAGCAGTATGGCGTCTCAAAGAAAAAAATCAAGATGTGAAGATTAGTAGTATTGCAAAGATGTTAAACATTAGACAGCCAAGTGTTGTACAAATGCTTAAAAAATTACGTGGGAAAAAATTAGTAAATTACACCAAGGCAGAAGTTGAACTTACTGAGGAGGGAAGGAAAATTGGATCATTAATGATGCGTAATAGTAGATTATTAGAGGTACTAATGAGAGATGCACTCAAAGTAGAAATTGATGAGGAGATGGTATGTGGTATAGAGCATCATATGAAGAATCAATTTACCAACGCATTATGTACCATGTTGAATCATCCACGAAAATGTCCACATGACTACGATATACCTATGGGTGAATGTTGTCAGATGAGTAATATAGATAAGGAGTAGATGAATGATGGCTTGTTTTTGTGGTTGTAAAGAATTTGTAAAGGACAAAAATGGATTTAAAATTGGCTGTGTAAATTGCTCACACGGCAGACAGAATCATGATGACGAGTATAGAGAAATGGCCAGAAAGAACGTTGAACAGAGTCAAAAACGCGAGACAGACTTTGGTTAGTCACCGATAATTTTTACCAATACTCGTTTTGCACGATTACCATCAAATTCACCATAAAAGATTTGTTCCCATGGACCAAAATCTAATTTTCCTTTAGTGATCGCAATGACAACTTCTCTTCCCATAATTTGGCGTTTAAGATGAGCATCGGCATTATCCTCACCTGTATCATTATGTGAATAATCAGATATGGGATCGTGAGGGGCAAGTCTCTCTAACCATTTTTTATAATCTTTGTGTAATCCATGTTCATCATCATTAATGAATACACTTGCCGTTATATGCATAGCATTAACAAGACATAGACCTTCTTGCACAGTACTAGATTTGATCAATTTTTCTATCTTTGGAGTAATATTGATGAATGCGTAACGTGTTTTAGTATTAAATGTAAGATACTCGGTAAGTGATTTCACAGTTTGCATCTGTACGTCTAGAATAAAAATCCAAATGCAGGCTCAGAACTCAAAATCCATATCATCAATCATAGGGATAGCATCATCAGCACCTGCAAAGATATTATAAAATTTAGTATAATTAATCTTTCAGGGTATGACTCTAAATTGGAGTTTGTACATCATTCTTGGGCATGACAAACAGTTGAGATAGTTGGTCAAAAAGCTTGATATGGATCACTATGATACGTAACGCATGGTCAAAATAGACACATCCACATCACTAGAAAATTTCAGGCGATTCATAATGACAAGTACATGCAAATCATTTGCTCCTGAAAGTTATGTAGATGATAATGAGATTTTTCCAGAAAGAGAAGACAAGCTTGGAGCAATCTATGTAGAGGCTGCAGACAAGGTTACAATAAAAAAGATCAGAGACATCACTTTTGTTAATGCAAGAGACATACTAGGAATAATTTATAATTCTAGAAGTGGAAATACAAAACTCAATTGGAGACAAATTCAAAAATTCTCAGGTAAGGTAATAGGAGAAGCATCAGAGAATACAGTGAAGAATTTGGCAGCATGCGGTATACTTACATTAGAATGGATAGAAGATTATGCCCAACAAATACGTAAAAATTAGACAGTTATTTTATTCCTAATTATTTTTATCATTTTATAGAAAAATTACATATGATCATTTGACTAAAATAATGAATGATATAATGAATGATGATGATTACGAAATGGATAGATAAATTATCTGTTGGGGTATCTGCTGAAGATCCCGATGATTTAATAATTTTGCGCCGAATAATTACAAAGGGGGATATAATCACAGCGGATACAACACGGGTACTAAAACGTGATAAAGTAAATGCTAGACCAGACAAGGGAGAACGAATCAGGGTACGAATAGTTTTGCAGGTAGAAAAATTATCTCTAGATGCAATGTTGGATAGACTACGAATTACCGGAACAATACAGGAGACTAGTAATGAGGATTTGGCAAAGAGTGGGCATCATTCATTATCTCTAAAGATTAATCAGCGAGTAAAGATCACAAAGCAAAATTGGCACCCAATAGAAAAAAAGAGACTAAAATCAAATCAGCATACGCAAAAATATATTTTGATTGCAATAGATAGACGAGAATGCGGTATTGCTAAACTCGATGGTGTACATTTGGACATATTACCTAATGTAGATTCTGGGGCTAGTGGTAAACGCTACAAATCAGATTTTGATGTGGAAAAATATCTAAGAGAGATTCAAGGTATCATACAAGAAATTTCAAAGGATAGAAACAGAATAGTTATTTTTGGACCCGGTGAAACAAAAAAATTGTTGGGTAAAAAGTTGGAAACACAACAAATCAAAATTGAAATAATAGATGGGATAGATTCAGCAGGTGAGGATGGTATACACATATTTGTAAAATCAGAGGTAATGTCAAACATTATGTCCGATACAAAATTAGCAAGTGTTCATAAAATAATTGAACAGGTGATTCGACTAGCAGGTCAAAAGAGTAAAAGATTTACCATGGGGATTGATGATACAAAAAAAGCAAATGAATTAGGGGCAGTAGAATCTATTATTTTTTCAGATAAAATAATACAAACACATGATGAACAACAAGTGATTAATTTATTAAATGATGCAGAAAATAACGGTGTCATTACATATGGAGTGGATAATACAACAGATATCGGAATGCGTGTATCTGGACTCGGTGGTATGATATCTTTACTCAGATATTCTATAGAGTAGTTGAATCTACAAGCCATTGCATGTAAGAATCATTTATTGATGTAACATCAATCTCTGCAATTTCTGGTGTATCATATGGATGATGTTTGGCAATCTGTTCTTGTAATATTTTCTTGTTTTTTTGAGTAGTTTTGTAAATTACTAGATATTCACCTGCTTGCTCCATCTTTCCGCCCCACCAATATGTCGAAGAAATTTGAATAATATTGGCACATGCAGCTAGGCGTTCACCAACTAGATGTGAGATGGCCCTGTCCGCAGTCACTTTGGTCGGATATGTGGATATGATCATAGATGGTTTTTCCATAGTAAGTGATAAATTGCCGTAATTAAAAAAACTAGCACTTGAGTTGGAGTTAGACTTTATAACAAATAATGCGATCATCTATGTACTAATAGTATGGGTTGGAATCATCGTTGCCGCAAAAGCCCTCAAGTTACAAAACCACGGTTTTGAGATCAAACCATATAGTCTAGTTTATAAAAATACTCAAGTGTATGACATTTTAATTCGAATACTTGGTAGAACAAAGAGAGGAATTCGAGTACTTGCAGATGTTAGTGTTGTAGCAGGATTTTTAATGATGGGATTTGCTTTTTGGTTTTTAATAAATAATATAACAAATTTCTTCCTAGTACCAACAGAATTTTCAGAATTAACTGTATTGATACCCGGTGTTACATTAACATCAGCATCAGCAATCGCATACTTTCTTCTCTCACTTCCAATCGTACTGATTGTACACGAAGGAGCTCATGGAATAGTAGCGGCGTTGGAAAAAATTAAAATAAAAACTGGAGGATTTGCAGTATTCATTGCTGTATTTGCAGGATTTGTTGAACCAGATGAAGAGGAATTTGATAAAGCAAAAAGAATATCCAAACTTCGTGTTATAGGAGCAGGGGCTACTGCAAACGTAATATTTGCACTTGCGTTAGGAGTCATACTATTAACAAATCCATTATTTGCCATTGTTTTACCAGAACCCATTTTGGGCACATTTTATGATGTTACAAATGGCGTTACAGTATTATCAGTAATTGAAGGATCTGGCGCAGAAAGTGCAGGTATTCTAACAAATGATATCATTATAGGAATTGATGATTATACGATACGCACGCCCATAGATATGCAAAAAATAGATCTGATTCCTGGAGATACCAATACAATATCTGTTCTAAGGGGCGAGGACACACTACAAATTCCTGTGGAAATAATATCTGCACCAGATGATCCAGACAGAGGAATAGTAGGAATTATGAGAGATGGCTCACTAGCATTTACCCCTGTATTTGATTATATAACATGGGATAATCACCATCTGTCATTATTTCTTTTATGGTTATGGATGATTTCATTCTTTATAGGAATAATCAACATGTTACCTTTACCAATATTAGATGGTGGGAAATTCGTCTATAGTATAATAGAGAAAAAAATGTCAGATGGAATGCTCAAAGGTGTAATGTTTGGAATCTATGCTTTCACTTTTCTGATATTTGGACTAAATATAGCATTGTCATATATTAAATCCGGATGGTTTACGATTTGATAAATGAGAAATGTCAAAAATGTGATAATAATTCAGCGTACGTAAGAAGATATTCAGGGGAGAGGTTATGTTCAGAGTGTTTTTCACATTCAATACTTCGTAAAACTGCAAAAACAATTTCAAAATATAAAATGATTAAACACGATGATTCTGTTGCCGTTGCAGTGTCTGGTGGAAAAGATTCTCTATCGTTACTGCACATTCTTGAAAAAATGTCCAGAGCACATAACTTTAGAATAGAGGCATTTACAATAGATGAAGGAATTCCCATATATCGACAAGAAGCATTGAAGATAGTAGATAATTTTTGTAGATCAATAAACGTGAAGCACAGTACATATTCATACAAGGACATGTTTGATTTAACACTAGACGAGGCGCTAGAAAAAAGAGAAGAAAAAATATCATCGTGTTCTATTTGCGGTGTTTTACGACGAAGAGTTATGGATCAAGCAGCTGCGGAAATAAATGCAGATGTAATTGCAACAGGACATAATTTAGATGATTCATTACAAACATTTCTAATCAACATGTTAGCAGGGGATACAGGTAGGATTGGTTTTACAAATAGTACAAGAAAACCCATAAAGATCAAACCATTTTGTGAGATTTATGAATCAGAGATTGTATTTTATGCATTTACAAATAATATTCCATTTCAAACAGAATCTTGTCCTCATATGAATGAGGGAATACGCACGGAGATCAGAGAGATGCTAAATAAACTTGAGGAGAACCACTTTGGGATTAAGAATAATCTATATCGATCTATTGGCAAATTATCGAGTCCTATAACAAAAAAAAGTGTCAGATGTAGCATTTGTAATGCAGAATGTACCGGTCAGGTATGTTCTGTATGTAAGACACTAAGAAATTTGAGATCATAGACCTAATGCAAATATAACACTAATCATGTCAGTAATGATGGTAGCAGGTAGGATTGGGGTGCTAGCCGTGCCCTATTCTGAAACCGGCTATATGCAGAGATCAGTAACTGATGAATAAATCTCAAGAGAGTTAGTACTCGCTTGATGGGTGGAAATGAAATCACGCCGAAGCGGGTGGTTGCAGAATCAGAGTCATCCGAAGGGATGACGTATAGATTCGAACTGTCGAAATGGATGAGATCCGGGAGGGGGCAATTCTAAGATAGAGCATCCACGCTTCTTCGTCAACGTGGCGGATCTTACACATCTTGAAATGAGACTAGTTCTTTTGACTGGAATCATCAGATCTGCTACCACTATTCTTAGTATAATACCTCAAAGGTATTAAATTCGCCAGTAAAATGTTCATGTCTCACATCTACATACTCTACTCTGGAATTTGTAGGACCAACACTGCACCAATCTACAACACGCATGACATCGAGATCACTACCTTCCAGTGTAGATTCAACTCTGCCATCTTGCAAATTTTTAACCCATCCAGTTACATTATTTTTGATACAAGTAGCCTTGAGGGATTGTCTAAAAAAGACTTGTTGAACTTTACCATTTATCAAAATATGAATACGAATCGTCATGTAAATTCAAAATGAAGTTACTATCGTTTTTTTAATCGTGCTCTACCAGTCTTTCGAGCAGCTATACTTCCAACCTTTGCACCAGGAGGCGCATCACGAGAAACTGTAGAACTTTGACCCACATGCTGATGTCTACCTCCACCGTGTGGATGTACATAAGCTGCTTGTGCTACACCACGAACAATTGGATATTTTTGGCCTCTAGATTTAAAATGTCTCCATTTACCACCAGCGGACATGAACGGTCTATCAGATGCACCACCGCCAGCTAGAGTTCCAATCATTGCGCGGTTTTTTGGATTTAATTTTATAAATTTACCAGATGGGAGTTTTAAGGTGACACCATCATCACCGTGTGAAAATACAATTGCGTTGCCGCCTGCAGATTTTACAAGTGATCCACCATCACCAAAATGTCTCTCCACATTACAAACAATTGTCCCGTCTGGAATATTTTGTACGCTTATTACATTACCTTCATTAATTGTTGATTTTAATCCAAAGTTCAATACCGAGCCAACACCAAGTCCAAGAATAGCAGGTACAAAAGATACAAAGCCATCTTCGAAACGAATCTTTGCAAGTGGTGCATCTCTACCTCGTTCATGCACTAGATTAATAACAGTACCTTGATGTTGTTCTGCAAGAGTGAAAGTAGGATAAACAGCTGGTTTGAGTTTGCCAGTGTTGGCAGCACGGAACTGCATACCTCCGCGACCTCGTCTTCTAACTAGTGGTCTCTTTCCCATAAATTAGCAAATAAGAATATGGATTTTAATCTTGTGTGTGTATGTTAGGCATAAGCGAGGAATTATCACGTAAATGAGGTGTAAACAAAGAATCAGTAAACAGATTATAGATGACTCGGCTATATGTGCATAAGATAAAATTAGCGTTATTAGATTTTGTAATTACATGGAAAAGATGGAACAGAAAGACAATTTAGAGGTATCAGAGGAATTTGTGGATGAACAAGATGTAACAAAAGTAGATACACAAGAAGAATCTAATGTGGATGTAAAAATTGATGGAGAAAATGACATAAATAAACAAATTGATAATTTGCAAGAGCAACTAGATGCTGAAAAAATCAAATCATGTGAGTATCAAGATAAATTCAAACTTGCATTGGCAGATTTTCAAAATCTTGAAAAAAAAACACATACTATGATTTCAGACAATGTAAATAATATTGTATCAAAAATTTTGTTAGATTTTTTAGTAATATATGATGATATGCTACGTGCAAAAGATACATATGAAAAAATGAATGTCAATATTGATGGATTATCATCTATGTTAAAAAATATGAATAAATTTTTAGAAAATAATTCTCTAACTCCTATTGAAACACAAGGGAAGATGTTTGATCCTAATTTTCACGAAGCAATAGCATCCGTTAATGATTCATCTTTAGAGGAAAACACGATTGTTGAGGAGATGCGTAAAGGTTACACTTATAAAAATACAATATTAAGGACATCTCTAGTAAAAATAGCAAAAAAGGATGATAAAATTGAGTAAAATAATTGGTATAGATTTAGGAACAAGTAATTCAGCTGCTGCTGTTATGATGGGCGGAAAACCCACCATTATCCCAGCGGCAGAAGGGGTTACTGTAGGTGGCAAAGCATTTCCATCTATTGTGGCATTCACAAAAGACGGTTCACGTTTAGTTGGAGAACCGGCAAGAAGACAGGCAGTAACAAATCCAGATAATACAATTATGGCTGCAAAGAGAATGATGGGAACAGATCATACATTCAAGGTTAACAATACAGAGTACAAACCACAACAAATATCGTCATTCATTTTACAAAAGATTAAAAAAGATGCTGAAGCATTTTTGGGGGATACAATAGAGAAAGCAGTGATTACTGTTCCAGCATATTTTGATGATAATCAACGTCAAGCAACAAAAGATGCAGGAACCATAGCAGGATTAGATGTTGTTCGAATAATTAATGAGCCTACCGCCGCATCATTGGCATTTGGTCTAGATAAATCTAAGGAAGATATGAGAATTTTAGTATTTGATCCTGGTGGAGGAACTCTTGATGTTACAATAATGGAAATGGGAGGTGGTGTATTTGAGGTAGTTAGTACTTCTGGCAATACAAAATTGGGTGGTACTGATATGGATAAAGTGTTGATAGAGTACATTGTAGATGAATTTAAGAAGAAAGAAGGTATATCACTTTTAGAAGATTCAACAGCCATGACGCGTATTAAAGAGGCTTCCGAAAAAGCAAAGATAGAGTTGTCTAATGTTATGGAGACAGATATCAATCTGCCATTCATTGCTCAGGATTCATCAACGGGGGCAAAGAATTTAGAATTGAGATTGACTAGAGCAAAACTTGAAGAGTTGATCAATCCCATTGTGGAGGGATGTAAAGAATCCATAGTAGGGGCAATAGAAGATGCAAAGATCAAAAATGCAGATATAAATAAAATTGTACTTGTTGGAGGTCCCACAAGAATACCTCTAGTGAAACAATTTGTCAGTAAAATAATAGGCAAAGAAGCAGAGAGAGGAGTAGATCCAATGGAAGCAGTTGCTATAGGTGCAGCAATTCAAGCAGGAATCATTTCGGGTGATGTAACAAAAGATATCGTATTGTTGGATGTCACTCCATTAACATTAGGCATTGAAACACTAGGTGGTGTTCGTGAACCATTGATTGAGCGTAATACTACAATACCCACATCAAAATCCAAGACATTTACAACAGCTGCAGATAACCAAACAGCAGTTACAATACACATAGTTCAAGGCGAAAGACCCATGGCTGCAGATAATGTATCTTTGGGTAGTTTTAATCTCACCGACTTGCCTGCAGCTCCAAAAGGTGTTCCACAAATTGAAGTTAAATTTGATATTGATGCAAACGGTATAATCAAAGTAACAGCAAAAAATCTAGGAACACAAAAAGAGGCAAAAATAACAATTGAATCTAATAAAAAAATGTCAGATGACGAAATTGAAAAATTAAAGAAAGATGCTGAAGAGTTTGCAGAAGAAGATAAGAAAAAGAAAGACAGTGTTGACATTAAAAATGAGGCAGAGGGATTTATTTATAGTTCAGAGAAGATGATTAGTGATACATTCAAGGATAAGATAACACAAGAGCAAGGTATCAAAATAACAGACGCTATAAGAGAACTTAAAGAAGTATTAAACAAAGATGTAGACACGATAAAGTCAAAATTAGAGGAGTTACAAAAAATAGTAAATGAAATTACAACAGAAATATACAAAAATATAACACCACCGCCTGGTGCTGAAGGTACAACTGGTGCCAAGGACTCACAAGGAACACCTGGTGCTGAAGGTACGACTGGTGCCAAGGACTCACAAGGAACACCTGGTGCTGAAGGTACAACTGGTGCCAAGGACTCACAAGGAACACCTGGTGAAGAGAAGACAGACGATACACAAAATACAACAGATTCTCAAGGGTCTAGTGAAGATGACAAGACAGACAATATGCAAGATGATGATTCCACAAAGAAATAATCACTTGTATTCTATGATAAAATACAAATTATATAAAAAAACTAGAGTGATTCTATGAGCGCAAAGCGTGATTACTATGAAGTACTAGGAGTTAACAAGTCTAGTTCGCCGGCAGATGTAAAATCTCAGTATAGAAAATTAGCATTAAAATTTCACCCAGATCGTAACAAGTCATCTGACGCATCTATACATTTTAAAGAAATTTCTGAAGCCTATGCTGTACTTTCAGATTCAGAAAAGCGCAAAGTGTATGATCAGTATGGTCATGATGGCATGAATAATCAATTCGGTGGTGAAGATGTATTCAGAGGCAATGCAAATTTTGGTGACATTTTTGGAGACATATTCAAGAATTTTACAGGTTTTGGATTTACTGGTGGTCAACGAGGTGCAGATATGTTGTATGAAATGTCTATATCGTTAGAGGATGTTCTACATGGAAAGAATACCAGTATAGACATAGATCAAAATGTGAGCTGCCCTGATTGTGATGCCACAGGATGTCGTCCAGGAACATCAAAGAGTAAGTGTTCTAGTTGTAATGGATATGGAAAAGTGAGACAGACACGTAGAATGGGTCCTGCATCTTTTATCACTGAATCTGCATGTGGGAGATGTAGTGGACAGGGTGAAAAGATTGATGATCCGTGTAGGAAATGTAGTGGTAAAGGGCTAGTTCGTGGAGTAAAACATGTGCCAATATCATTACCACCGGGAGTAACAGATGGAGATTATTCCGTCCCAGGGGAAGGGGAAAGAGTAACTAGTGGACAAAACGGTGATCTAATTGTACGTGTTCATGTAATGCCACATAAAGAATTGAAACGTGATGATGCGGATTTACATTATAATGCAGAGATTGATATGATTGATGCAGTACTAGGTACAGAAATTAAAATACCCACCATAGAGGGCACAGCGAAGATTAGGATAGAGTCAGGTAGTCAACCATTTCAATCCATTACTCTAAATGGAAAAGGTTTACCAGGTTTGAGATTTGGGAGGAGAGGAAATCAGTATGTACATCTCAAGGTAAATATACCAAAAAAACTCAGTAGAAAACAAAAACAATTGTTGGAAGATTTTAAAAAGTCATAAATCATTCAATATGATATATTATAAAATAATGTTAAAGAAACTTATTGTATTATAAATCAGATAACTTGCGGGGGTCGCCCAGCCTGGTCAAAGGCGTAAGGTTCAGATCCTTATCTCTTAGGAGTTCGTGGGTTCAAATCCCATCTCCCGCACATAATTAATATTTAGATAATATCAGGTTATTACATAATACCGTGATTTTAAAAACATAAACAATATATGAAAATTGTTGAAAAGATTTCGGGATCCAATTCATAATTTCATAGATGTGAGCGATGAAGAGCTAGCAATAATTGATGATCCTGTGTTTCAAAGAACTCGAAATATCAAACAACTAAGTTTAGGAAATTATGTATATCATGGGGCTGAACATTCACGATTTGGTCATATGTTAGGTGCTATGCACATCAGCTGGAAAAGTCATGGAATCATTGGAAAAAAATATAGAGAAAAGTCATGGAATCAACCTAGAAGCACGTGATAAAAAAACGATAAGGATGGCAGCACTTTTACACGATGTTGGTCATACACCATTTTCACATTCATTAGAAAAGATACTAGGGGAAAGTCATGAAAAATATTCTAAAAATTTAATTGAAAATCATTTTGCTGATATAATTGAAAAAGTTGGTGTTGATCCTAAAGAAGTAAGTGAATTGATTGATGGTTATTCAAAGAAAAATTATCTTAGTAAAATTATTAATGGACAATTAGACGTAGATAGAATGGATTATTTACTTAGAGATTCACATTACGCAGGTGTGTCATATGGTAAATTTGATTTAGGAAGAATAATAAATCAGTCAGCAATAGTAGATAATCAATTTGTAATATTGGAGGGAGGATATGAAGCAATTGAACAGTTTATTTTTGCTAGAGATTAAATGTATAAACAAGTATATTTTCATAAAACAAAAATGGTATTTGAACTTATGTTAGAGAAATGTGGAGAATTATTGAAAGATTCAGAATAAATTCAATTATGTAAGATTAGAAGATTTGAAGAGTAGTGATACAATTAAAGAATTTATCGAACAGGACGATAGATGGTTTTTAAATCAAGTATTTGATTCTGATTTACCAAGAGTCAGACAGATTGCTACGTTGATTAAAAAAAGAAAACCATATTTGGAGATATATTCACCAGTTTTAATTAGAAATAAAGAACTTAAAGATGTGAATGCAAGGTTGGAAATATTAGAAAGAGAGTGAAAGAGGATTTAGAGGATTTTGATATTAGTAGGCATGAATTTTTAATAGAGAATCATACTAGGGAAGCATACGCTGTTGATGATTATGATTCAAGTGGAATTCCCATATATTATAAAAATAATAAGTTTATAGAAAATATTGAGAAGAGATCAAACTTTATTCAAAATGTTATTAAAAACAGATACGTTATGATTAGGGGATTTATCATACCAGAGAAATATGATAAAATAAAAGATTATCTTAAAGAAAAGGGTTATAATTTACCAGAGAGAATTGTATGAATAACATAATTACCTACAAACTAAATATAATAATTTATTAATAGAATGGATGAGAAAATAACATGTTAACAATAAATGAATCAATAATATTACAATATATCAAAAAGGCAACTGATAATTCAAGAGTAAATAAAAGGGGGGTTTTGGGGAAAAAAGCATTACAAAAATGCATGTATTTTTTTAATTTGAATGAGAATTATTTTTATTTCAAGTGGGCAGACTATGGTCCATTTTCAAAAGAACTACAAAATATTGCAGGATTTCTAATAGACAGTGAAAAAATTAATGTTGAGAAAGAAAAAACAGGGAAGAAAAATGCAATCACTCAGATCTTAACATTTAAAGATGAAACTAAAATATATGATAAATTACCAGAGAACGTAAATGCAAAAATTGATGAAATTATAAAATTTTCGTCAGGATTGAACCCTAGAGAACTAGAATTACTAGCATCTGTTCATTTTTGGGCAGAAAGAGAACAGGGGTATCTAGAGAAATATACGTCAGAGTACATACTTGAGAAATTGACAGACTTAAAACCAGATGCAGGTTTTAAGAAAGACGACGTTGAATGGGCAATTGAAAAATTAGAAGATAACGGCTTTCTTGCCAAAAATGATGATAATAGTCAAAATTAGACGAATTTAAGATATATACCAATATGGATCCAATGTGCCAAAGATATAAAAAATAGAAATTAAGTATTTATGATATGACTGAAAATGGTGTGCCTCTCAAAGTTCTTGAGGCATATACAAGAGATGTTGGTAGAGGAGTAGCTCGAATTGATTATGATTCAATGGATACTTTGGGAGCATCAACTGGTGATGTAATTGAGATTAAAGGTAAACGTAGAACAGTTGCAAAATGTCTACCATTATATCCATCAGATGAAGGAAAGTCCATCATAAGAATAGATGGACTTGGTAGAAATAATGCAGGTATTGCAATTGGTGATACAATTAATGTTCGTAAGATAAAAGCAGTTGGAGCAGAAAAAATTGTGGTAGCTCCATTAGAGACAATACCACCTATTGATGAAAGATATCTTGCAGATGCACTTGAAAGTGTTCCTCTGATAAAAGGAGATAATGTCATGGTTCCATACTTTGGTGGTAGATTAACATTTCAAGTAATCAATATATCTCCAAGTTCTGATGCAGTCCTTGTAACTCAGAAAACAGTATTCAAAATAGCAGAAAAAGGTGAAACACTAAGAGGTGTTCCACAAGTAACGTATGAAGACATTGGTGGATTAACAGATGAGATAAGAAAAGTAAGAGAGATGATCGAGTTACCATTACGACATCCAGAAATTTTTGAGAAACTAGGAATCGAAGCGCCAAAAGGTGTTTTATTATACGGTCCACCAGGAACTGGAAAGACACTATTAGCAAAAGCTGTTGCAAATGAAAGTAATGCTCATTTTATTAGCATATCTGGACCAGAAATTATGAGTAAATTTTATGGAGAGAGTGAAGTTAGATTGAGAGAAATTTTTAAAGAGGCTAGAGAAAAATCACCGTCTATCATATTTATTGATGAAATTGACTCGATTGCACCAAAAAGAGAAGAAGTTACAGGCGAGGTAGAGCGTAGAGTGGTTTCACAGATGTTATCACTCATGGATGGATTAGAGGCACGAGGAAAAGTTATTGTCATATCTGCAACAAATAGACCAAACGCAATTGATCCAGCTTTACGTAGACCAGGTAGATTTGACAGGGAGATTGAAATCAAGGTCCCAGATAAAAAAGGTCGTTATGATATACTTTCAATACATACTAGAAACATGCCACTTGGCGATGATGTAGATATAAAGAAAGTGGCCGCATTAAGTCACGGGTATGTTGGTGCAGATTTAGAATATCTTTGTAAAGAAGCTGCCATGAAGTGTCTTAGAAGACTACTTCCAGAATTAAACTTGGAAGATGAAAAAATAGCACCTGAAACACTAGATAAATTAATTGTAAATGGTGCAGATTATCATAAAGCATTAATCGAAGTAACACCATCTGGAATGAGAGAAGTCTTTATAGAAAATCCAGACGTAAAATGGGAAGATGTTGGTGGATTAAAGAAAGTAAAGCAAGAATTACAAGAAGCCGTAGAATGGCCAATGAAATATCCAGAACTATATACCAAACTTGGTCACAAAATGCCAAGTGGAATATTATTACACGGTCCTAGTGGAACTGGAAAGACACTATTAGCAAAAGCTGTTGCCACACAAAGTGAGGCAAACTTTGTTTCTGTAAGAGGTCCAGAACTATTATCAAAATGGGTAGGAGAATCAGAACGTGGCATAAGAGAAATATTCAGACGTGCAAGACAGGCATCTCCATGTGTAATATTTTTTGATGAAATTGATTCAATTGCTCCAATCAGAGGTGCAGGAGGAGAAACTGCCGTTACAGAACGAGTCGTAAGTCAATTGCTAACAGAACTTGACGGTATGCAAACAATGCATGGTGTAGTTGTATTAGCAGCAACAAATAGAGTTGATATGATCGATTCTGCTTTATTACGCCCAGGTAGATTTGATAAGATCATATCTATTCCTTTACCAGATAAAGAAAGTAGAAAGAGCATATTAGAGATTAACGCTAAAGATATTCCAGTAGTAGAGAAAAATAGTTCAGAATCTATTGATTTTGACAAACTTGCAGAAATTACGGATGGTATGAGTGGCGCTGATGTGGCGTCAATTGCCAATACTGCAGTATCACTTGTTATCCATGAATTCCTAGATGAAGGTGTAGATGATATTAAAAAAGTAGAAAAAGATGCAGAGAATGCTAAGATTACAATGAAACATTTTGAAAGTGCAGTCAAGAAGGTAAAAGAGCAAAAGGATTTGAAAACGGGTCAGAAAATTGTTGCATCATATTATAGATAACTTTGTCAGTGAATAAAACAAATTATACAGGTTATTCNTGAAAAGCTAGAGAATTTCTAAAAAAGAATAATGTAAAGGTTGGAGATCGTGTCAGAGTAAAGGGTGATCTTGTTCATACAGGAGTACTAATGGCACGTTTTGAGCAGAATGAAGACGACCATATTGTGATAAAGTTGAAAAATGGATACAATATAGGTCTAGATATATCTGAAATAGAGTCGTTGGAGATCATTGAAGAAAAGCGAACAGGCATAGTACCAGATATCAAGAAAAAAATGGACAGTAAACTTGAAAAAATTCTCATCATATCGACGGGGGGAACTATTGCAAGTAGGATAGATTACAGAACAGGTGCTGTTACGCCTACTTTGGATATTTCAGAGTTGATTGCACAGATTCCAGAATTAGAGAAAATTGCAAATATAGACTATAAAGTATTGATGACAAAGTATTCAGAAAATATAGTACCAAAAGATTGGTTAGTGATTGCAAAGGAAATTGACAAACATGCGTCTTCAGATTATGCAGGAATTATTGTTGCACATGGAACAGATACCATGCAATACACATCTGCATTTCTTTCATTTGCCTTAAAGGGATATCCAATACCTATTGTACTGGTCGGATCCCAAAGATCATCTGATCGTCCATCATCAGACGCTGCTTTGAATCTAATTATTGCAGCTAAATTTGTTACAAATTCAAAGGTCCAAGGTGTATTTGTTGCAATGCATCAAAATGAAAATGATGATGTCATTGCTTTTCATTTAGGTACAAGGGTAAGAAAGAATCACACCAGTAAGAGAGGGGCATTTCAGACAGTAGGGGATGATCCAGCATTTTTGATTAATCATGAAGAGATGAAATCAAATTATCAGACAGAATTGATTAAATATACTCCAAAAATAGCATTATCCACAAAAGTATTTTTCGTAAAATATCATCCAGGATATGATTCTAGTATGTTGAATCACGCAATAGAATCAGGTACATGTAAGGGAATCATATTTGAAGGAACCGGATTGGGACACGTTGGAGATACACTATACTCTAGTATACATTCAGCTAAAGAAAAGGGAATCTTTGTCGGTATGACATCGCAATGTATCGATGGTACGATAAATATGTCAGTTTATGAGAGTGGAAGAGATCTTTTGAATTTGGACGTAATTCCGCTTGGAGATATGATTCCAGAGGTGGCATTGGTAAAATTTATGTGGGTTTTAGGTAATGTACAAGATTTATCTGAAATTAAACAACAGATGACAGATAATATTGCATCTGAAATAAATCTTCGGAGAAATTGAAAATGACAAAAAGTGGCCTCATGGTAGGATTAGAAATTCATCAACAGTTAAGCACAGGGCGTAAATTATTTTGTAACTGTAAACCAACAGAATCCGAAGAGTATGATATTTTATTTCAAAGAAGGTTACGTGTGGCCAAGAGTGAAACAGGAAAACGTGATAATGCTGCTCTTTTTGAAAGATCAAAGGATATGCAAACAGAATATCACGGAAATTCACATTCAAGTTGTCTGGTAGAACAAGATGAAGAACCACCACATGAATTGGATTCCAAATCACTTGACCTAGCGCTGATTATAGCTGCATCCATGAACTCGAAAATATTTACAGAAATTTATCCAATGAGAAAAATAGTCATAGACGGATCAAATACTAGTGGATTTCAAAGGACTATGCTAGTATCACAGGGTGGCACATTACAATACATGAATGGTAAAAGTATTGGAGTACAGGCAATTTATCTTGAAGAGGACGCTGCAAAAAATCTGGGTACTAGTGGAACTGTAAGAAGATTTGGTCTTGATAGACTTGGAATACCACTACTTGAAATTGCTCTAGAACCATCAAATCCGAAGAACCCACAAGAAATAAGAGAGATTGCATTGAGTGTTGGACGATTATTAAGATCAACAAATATGGTAGCAAGAGGGATTGGTAGTATACGTCAGGATGTAAACGTTTCAGTAGATGGAGGTAATGTTGTAGAAGTAAAAGGAGTACAACAGTTGGAGCAATTAGAGAAGGTGATAGAATTTGAGGAGAAGAGACAGATGGGAATGATATCCATAGCGGAAAAAATAAAAAATTCAAAGACAAACGTATCCCAAGATACAAAAATTATTACTGAAATTATGAAAAATTGTCAATCTAAGATAATTAAAAAATCACTTAAAGACGGATGTTTGATACGTGCCATCAAGATAAACAATGGCAAAGGTATATTTGGTTTTTCACCATATCCAGATATACGATTAGGCTCAGAAATCGCTCAAGTTGTTAGATTCTTTGGGGTAGGTGGAATATTTCACTCTGATGAACTCCCAAAGTATGGAATTGAGCAAGAAGATGTGAATCATATTAAAAATACTTTGGGGGTAAAAGAAAATGATGGTTGGTTGATAGTAGCAATACCATCATCAAAAGATGATATCGTTACAAGGGCAATAATCAATAGACTGGAACAAGCAAAAGACGGAGTGCCAGCTGAGACTAGACTTGCAACACAAACGGGCAGTACCATATTCCTCAGACCAAGACCTGGTGCTGCCAGAATGTATCCAGAAACAGATATTCACCCTATAGTAATAAAAGACAGAATAGAATTTGCTAAAAAAAACATACCAAAATCATGGGATTAGATTTTGAGAGAATTACAAGACAAATATCAATTAAATATCCAGCTTGCAGAACAAATCCTAGATTCATCATATTATTTATTATTTGAGGAAATTTGTAAAAATAAAAAATGCCCACCAAATTTTGTGGCCTCTACTCTATGTTCGACCATAACAAATCTAGAAAGAAAGGGATTAAAATCATCATTATTACATACACAAATTATAGTTGAATGTTTTAATAAATTTGCCAAAGACATCATAGCCAAGGAATCTATAGAATTGATTTTTGAAAATATTATGCAAAATAAAACACAAACTGTAAATGATGCAATGGATGAATTGAATTTATCTAGTAAAATAGATATTGATAAAATGCTAAATGATTTGATAATGTCTAATATCAAAATGATCAAAGAACAAAAAGAAAGAGCAATCAGTCCGCTTATGGGAATGATTATGAAACAAGCTCGTGGGAAAATATCAGGTCAGATTATTAACGAAAAATTAAAAGAATTAATTAAGAAAAATTTATAATCTAAAGACGACGTTTACTTGTGCCTCGTCCCATAGAGACAAAACGACCACGTGCAGATACTTTTTTAGATTCAGATAGATCTCCCATTTTTATTGTTTTTGTACCTCTACCCATGGTAACAAATGCATTTTTTGTATTTTCTTTCTGTTTCTTTATGTATTCACGGTATGAATCTCCTGCCCATGCGGTTTTTTTCATATCTTTAACAGCTCTTCGAGATGTACCTCTTCCACCAACTAAACCCATAATTAATCAAGTAACAAACTTACTTTTAAAGTTTAATCACATCAAAGAGGAATAGCAATGAATAACTTTGTATAAATTCAGTCAGAGACGATGATTTTTTCGTCATAAATCACTGGATTTGCCCTTATAACTATACGTTCAGAGTTGTTTTTATTCTTTTTAACTAAAGAATAGTCATTATTTGAGCAGGTAAGAATAACAGTGGTATTATCAGTATGAAATATGTTGTGAGATTTATCATTGTATAGTTCGACATTTCCAATTGTGTCATGTAATTTAGTGATCAAAAATTCTAGCATTTCCATTTTGTCACCTCTCATTTCATATTCATCAAATTTCCATGAAATTGCAATTGTTGTTTTTCCAGGTTTAAGATTATATTTTTTTAAAATTAATTTTATAGTATCTGTTAAATATTTTATGTAACCTTTGATAGTACGAATATTACTATTAATCATACGTGTTAGTGTATTGTTTTCTTCAGAGGAAGAATCAAGTAAACGTAAATCATGAATCAATGTAACGATATCATCTAAAAATAAATCACTAATAGATGATGGTAGTATTGTAGGATCAATTTTATCTTCAAAGAGTATTTTACAAACCTCTAGACAATTACAAATCTTTGCAAATTTATCTAAAATAGATAAAGCGTAAAGTGTTTCTGAAATAGAAAGAGATACAGTATTAATAGCTTGATCATCATTTAAATTTAGCAACTTTAATAATTCATCATTTTGTTTAGCATCAAAAGAACCAATATGTTTAGGTAGAAGATTTACCGATTCGAGTGGCATATAGTAGTAATTAACGGTCTTACCAACCTCATATCCAGTTACATATTCTAATAAAGATAGATTATCATTATTCCCACCAAATCCAGTTGGATGACAGTATATTACAGAAGTATTTTTCGCTATAGATGATATAGCATTTTTAAATTTTGTAGTGATTTCTGGTTTGCGCTCTAAATCTTTCATTCTTATTGTTGGTGTGAAAAATAAATACTGACAATCTTTAAGTGAATTGTTTATAGATTCAGTACTAAGTAATGGTTCATCTTCTTTGAATGATAATATATCAGGATAAGTTGTTGCAATCTCTGCATTCATAGGTATTGGTGTAGCTGTTGAATCATCAATTATAGAGACATTGGTATTATTTTTCGCCAGTAAAGAGGCAAGACCATATCCTTCAGTACTTAATCCATAAACTACAATCTTCGACATAAAAAATTATAGTTATGTGAAGTAAATAAAACCTATTGAGAAACTATTCAAAATATACATATTTAGACAAAATTATGTTATGTTTGGATAATATAAAAAGTATTAAATGATGTATCATCAAATTTAGTTTACTCAGATATAGTAGAACTCATGATCATACTGGTAGTTTGTTTTACCGCATCATCAAAATTGGCCTCGATCTTTGATTTTATATCTGCAAGTTGGGCTTTACCGGCAGCTAGAATTTTATCAGATTCTGCGTTCGCTTCACTTTTTGCCTTTTCAATTATAGATTCGGCCTCTTTGGTTGCTAACTGATGTATTTGCTCCATTATACGAGAAATTTCCTGCTGACTTTTACTTTTTAGATCCTGTTTCATATCTGCAACCGTAGCATCAAGAGATGCAATATCACTTTCCAAGATAGATAACGATTTTACTATATTTTGTACTTTGGACGGTTCTGTGGAAGGAGTTGCCATTATTTTTTTACCCATATGACGAATTATCATTATCTAATAATTAAATCATTGGAAATTTAATGATAACATTTGAGAGCATTCAGTTTGTGTCTAACATAAGAATAGCTCTTGCTAGGTCACCATTTGTTTCTGCTAGTGCATTCTTTGCTTCTTCTTCACTTACTTTAACTCGTTGACAAACTACAGCTATATCTTGCTCAGAGAATACGGGAACTTCTAGTTCTTTTTCTTCATATCCATCTGCAACTATCTGAAATATTGTATTATCTTTACCATCCATGGACATTACAGTTGGTTTATCCAATAAGATCTCTTTCTTGTCAGTTTTAATAGTTACAGACAAAACATTATCAATCTCCTTCATATCAAAACCCATTTTGTCTAACATACGTCGCATTTGACGATTTCCACCACGCATCATGATGAATCACCTACCATGTGGTCAGATTTTAAACTATGCCTAACTTTTACTGCGACACCACGAGTTTGAGTTTTAATTATAAAAGATGGTAATACTGCACGACCAACAGCGATAACATGATTTTGATGTAAAATTGGTGTATCGGCCGATACCATTACATTTTCACCGCACCATGTGACATGTTTACAAAATACCGATTTTCCTTCCTCAACAAATATCTTAGAATCATCATCTATTTCAAGACAATTATCTTTGAATGTGTCAGATTTTAGTAATATTTGTGCGAAATATGGTGTTATTGCTAAACCTCCATCAATACGAAGCGTACACAGTAGATTATCATTTTCATATACACTCTTAATTTTCCCAGTTCTAGAAAAATCCATAGAATAATTTTTAGGGAGTTGAGCAGAAGTGCCCTCTCCAAATAAGGCATCTAATGTATGTATAATTTTAAGATGATTATCCACACTCTTGCATAGATTGAGAATGTATAATAATTTTACGTTTAGAGTTTTTTACATAAAATTAAATCATTAAAGTATTTCAATTCTATTCTTGAATTTATCTTCAAAATCCAAGGTATCATAGATGGTTTAACGGTAGTAGATGTTATTTTAAATTTATTGGCTCTAAGAATTTTCCGAAGTGTATATGCATCTACTATATCATTCACAGAATTTATACCACGTTTAAAATCATATGGATCAGATAGTAATAAAGTCCCAGTTTGAATTTGTTTGGATACCATATCCACAAACATTTTTGGTTCTACAATATCTAGTATATTCAGACCCAAAATAATTGGAAACTTGAGATCTCCAAATGGATTATTCAGTATATCACCTACCAAATAGTGAATATTGGGTAAAGCATTTTTCCTAGCTATTTGAAGTGCATAAAAAGAATGATCAATACCAATTACTGTTTCATGTTTCTTTGCAAGATATGTTGAAATAGTTCCTATGGAACAACCATATTCCAATGCTAAATGTGTTTTTGGAATTTTATCTAAAACTCTACGTATGGTAGAATAAAATCTAGATTTAACACTATTTTGATATACATCAACCCAGTGTTGTTCATTACTTTGTGTAATGTGCAACTTTTTAGCACAAAGTAGTGATTTTTTTAAAAATGTACGAATCTTAATATTTTTAGATGATTGAAATAATTCTCCTCCAAGTATTTGTCTTTTAGATATGTAATTGACAAAGTCATCAAGTAGTATAGGTATACCACTAATAATTGGATAAGAATAATTACAATATCGACAGTGTAAGAATCCCTCCTCTATCTCAAGGGACGTATCTAGCACCTCTAATTCAAGAGTTCTAGCACATTTAGGACACGATATATAGAATAAACAAGACTCTTGCATAATGACTACACTTAATGTTCTGTTATACATTTTTTATGTCAATATTCAAATTTGAGCATGAATCAACTATATAAAATCTGATAAAAATATATAGATAAATCAAGACTATATTAACAATGGAAATCAGGAAAATACAGTTTACCGGTAAGGCATCATATATCATAACACTTCCAAAACAATGGATAAAAGATTCTAAAGTTAAGAAAGGTGATCAAGTAAAAATAATACGAACTGGAAAGATTTTACAGGTACAGCCATACAATTCTAATGTACAAGAGGAGAAAAAAATAGCAGTGTTTGAAATTGATTCAGAAGATAAACCTGAAACAGTAATTAGAAAATTAATTTCATGTTATTTTTTAGGATTCAAAACAATTCAAATTAAACCCAAATCAAGAATGAAACCAAATCAGAGAACTGCAGTAAAGAATGCAGTACGACATAGATTAATGGGAGCAGAGATTGTCTCTGAATCAATTGAAGGAATGACTATTCAAATCATGTTAAATCAGGTAGAGCTATCAGTGGATGGTGCTTTAAAACGTATGGTGCATTTGATAAAATCAATGCTAAGTGATGCCATTTTAGCATTAAGAGAAGAAAATTATGAACTAGCAGAAGAGGTTATCAGTACAGATGATGAAGTTGATCGTTTTGGTTTTCATATAATTAGACAATTAGAAATTATAATTCAAAACGAAAACATTAGACAAGAAATTGGATTACATGATATAAGAGACTGTTTAGGGTATAGACTAATTGTAAAGAGTGTAGAGAGAACCGGAGATCACATCATAACTCTAGCCGAAGATTTGTTGGAATTTAAGAAGAAAATTAAAAATGATGTAATCGATCTGTTGGAGGTAATGGCCAAAGTTGCTATATCAAAATTAGATGATTCGTGTTTGGCCCTCTATAAGGGAGATTATACTCTAGCAGAGAAGACAATATCAGGGGCAAGTGAAATTCTCAAATTTGATAAAAAACTTGGAGATTATACAAGAAAGACACAAGATGATGAGACAGTATATAGAATTAGACGAATGTCTGAGAGTATAAAGAGAATTTCAGAGTACGCAAATGACATATCCGAAATTGTGTTAAATATGAATGTGCAAAAGATTTTGAAACAACCGAGATAAATTGACACATAATAAAACAGCTCTGCTGATTGCATATAATAGAAAACAGGATATAGATGAGGCCATAGCTTTGGCTAATACAGCAGGATATGAGATTACACATTTAATAAAGCAAACTTATCTAAAGCGCCCAAAATTTGGCATCAGTGAAAAAATTGTTGAGAAACTTGTTGATTTAGCGACGGAATTTGATCCAGATGTAATAATATATGATGAAGTGTTGAGACCTAGTCAAAATTATAATTTAGCATCAAAAATACATAGAAATGTACTAGATTGTGAAGCACTAATCTTAGAAATTTTTGAAAATAATGCATCTAGTTCTGAATCAAAATTACAAGTAAAGCTTGCAAAAATGCGTTATGAGTTATTACGAGCAAAGGAAAAAGTGAGACTTGCAAGAGCAGGTGAACAACCAGGATTCCTAGGTATAGGACAATTTGAGGTAGATGTCTATTATAACGATATTAAGCATAGAATGCATGGTGTAAAGGCAAAGTTAAAAAAATCAGAAAAACAAAGAGCATTACATAGACAGGCACGACAAAGAGTTGATTTCCGTACTGTATCACTTGCAGGATACACTTCTGCTGGTAAAACAACGCTTTTCAACAAGATGACTGGTGAAGATGCCGCTGAGAGTAAGGAGTTATTCACTACTCTCTCAACTACGGTGAGAAGAGTTGAGGATAAAAACAAAAAAAATGTATTTCTATTATCAGATACGGTCGGATTTATCAGTAAATTACCTGAATATATGATTGAAGCGTTTAGATCAACATTGGAGGAAATGATCGATACAGATTTGGTTATGTTGGTAATTGATTCAAATGATCAGTTTTCAACTATGAAAAAAAAATTATCTAGTTGTAGGAATACATTGAATAATTTGGGAGTGGATGAGAAGAAGATTATATTAATTTTTAATAAATTAGATTTAACCGATGATGATATAATTAGGGAGAAAATTGAAGATTTAAAATTAGAAAAAGAACAAAAATGGATGGCAATATCATCAAAAACTGGTGCAAATATCCCTAAACTTTTAGAAGTTGTAAATGGGATTTTAAAGTATAGTCAAGGTGTATCTGTATGAATATAGAAGTATTAAGGATGGGAGAACGTCTAGTACGAGATGATCGTGCTACAACACATGTAGCTCTAGTTGCAAGAGCTCTTGGAGCTAATCGTATCTACATGAATGGTGTAAATCCAGATATAATTGACACAATATCTAAAATTAATAATACATGGGGTGGAAGTTTTGAAATTAAAATTACAGACAAATGGAAATCCATAGTCAAAGTTGTAAAAAAAGAATCTATGAAAATTGTACACCTTACAATGTATGGTGAGAGTATAAACAAAGTATCCATCAATGAGCAAGATTTATTAATAATTGTGGGGGCTGAAAAAATCCCAAGAGAAATTTATGATGTTGCAGATTATAATGTAGCAATCGGGAATCAACCACATTCAGAAATTGGTGCTTTAGCGATATTTTTAGATTGATTACAGGTAGGCAAACAGTTTGATAGTCAATTTGATAATGCCCAAAAAAGAATCATTCCTACCTCAAATGGCAAAAATGTAGTGGAAAATTAATAATAGGATGGCAATCAAGAATAGTATTGTCCTCAGATAAATCCGATGATCCATTTGTTCGAATATCTGCTATGATTGGTGGAGAAGAGTATCTCAAAGTTGCCAGAGCCCTATTAAGATCAGAGGACGCAACAGATGAAGAAATTGCCAGCTCTACTGGACTTCGAATTAATATGGTCCGTAAGGTCTTGTATGATTTATTTGGTAAATCTTTGATAACTGGTGTACGCGTAAAAGATGAAAAGAAGGGATGGTTTGTGTATAGATGGCGCTCAAGAAGAGATGAGGTGGAGAGCTTTATTGAGAATCAAAAGAAAAAGATTATGGCAAGATTACAAGTAAGACATGATTATGAAAATTCATCAGAATTTTATTATTGTGGTAATAAAGTGTGTCATAGAATTACCTTNTGAGCTGCACTAGATAATATGTTCAAGTGTCCATCGTGTGGTAAAGTTGTAACATTGAAATCTAATGAAAAATCACAATCTGCATATGCAAGAAAAATTGAGATTATAGAAAAAGACATGCAACAGATATTCTAAAATAAAAAAGCTAAAAGAAAACCCAAAATTCCTATTGTAATACTTGCCAAGCCAAGTTGGAGAAGACGTTTTTGTCGTTTATTTTCTTGGCACTCACATTTATCTATTAATTTTCCACATATTTCACAATATGATTCATTTGAAGAAGGATAATCCATGACAATATCATATTAGTACACTAATTTAAAATTTATTCAGAGGTTTTTTCTAGATTATTTGCAATGTCTTGATAATGCTGTCTAGATTTACCAAGTTCTTTGAGTTTAGATTCTTCAATTTCATTTAATTCCTTATCAACTTTTACAGCCACGTGTTGAAGTCTAGCTTCGGCCATAAGAAAGAGACGATTGTTCTCTTTCCACAGATGTTCAGTAATGTGGACAGTATACTTGCTCATATCAGATATGAGTTGCTGAGAGGAGCCATTTTCTAAATAATCTTTGGAAGAGATCTCAATTTTCTTTGCAATCTCTCTAGATTTTTCATGATCCATAAGCATCATAACTATAGGACCCATGTTTGTAGGCATGCCTGATTCTGCCAAAGCAGGAAAGAACGAACCTTCTTCTTTACCATGATGACATACATCAATGAAATTCTTTGTGAAATCTACCACGGGTAATAGAATACTTTCAGGTATACTCTTACCATCTTTAAGTAATTGAATAGTAGTTTCCATCGATTTTATGACTTTTTCAATCAAATCATGATCACGTCTAAGAGATACTGTGGACATGATATGAGTAATTTAACAATCCCTTTATAATGTATAGAGAGATATCATTCATTGTATATCATCTATGTTTAACATTGAATAGTTGTTGAAATTGAATGTGAATTAGAACTAGAATTACATTAAAAATAAAATATTTTAGCATTATTTAGGTAATTATTTGTAATATATCATAATTATTCGCTAAAAAAAGAAATCACTGATTTATATATTATATTTACGTAATAGTCACTATGGCACAAATGCCCGCACTAATTCCGAAAGAAGTCGAAATCCAGAGACTCAAAAAAATCTGGCTAATCGTCATCGCTATGGGATCAATTGCAGCATCTGTAGAGGTTGACAACTTTGTAGACGGTTCTCTACACCAAACATCCATTAGAGACAGTGCATTTACACCTGCTCATTGGTGGCTATATTCCCACTTTGTGGCTCTACCACTAGGTTGGGGTTCTGTAGCAATCTATGATTGTAAAGTACCTGTACTACGTGGACCAAATAACTCCATGAACACTGGACTGAAGATGACCATCTTAGGTTATCTTGCAACCATGTTTACCATTGGTGTCAATGAAATGTGGCACTTTTGGTTCGTAGAGGAGATATTTGCAGTTCCAAATCATTGGATGTTCAATATGGGTGTAGTTGTAGCGTTTATAGGAGCACTAGCTTATGTAGTTAGAGTATATGCTCGTCTAGTTGAATTAGGAGCTGAAACTCCTGGTGAAAACCCCTACGTTGCTGAAATGTACAAGATGGCTCTAGAAGGCAAACTGTACAGCAAATCAATACCCTAGTTATCTAGATTATTTTTTCTTTTTTTAATTTACATTGGTGGGGATCTCTATAACTAAAAGTTCAAAAAGCCCATTATATGTAAATCAAAATAAGTATGAACATGATATACGTTATTGGATTTGCGACACTAGCTGTAGGAGTAGGACTAACAGCTTTTGTAATAGGATACAAACAGTTGGTAATAGAGCCATTAGCAGATATAGAGAGAGCAGAATATCTACAGATGGAATGTAGCGAGTTGTCAGAATATGTATCAGATGGTCTGTTTTGGTCTCCAGAAAATTCTAAAGAGGCAAGAGAGTTATCCAAGAATTGTTAACGACTCAGATAACGTAGTGTAACCTCATTTTTAGTTACTTTGGTAGAAACAAGTTTGAATTTTGCCGAGTCTTTGATGTATTTGAATCCAGTTCCTCCAACCAACGAAATTGATTTTGTACCACCAACTACAAAAGGTGTTATAGTTAGGATTAATTCATCTATCAAATTCATTTTAATAAAATTCCAATTTACAAAACTTCCACCTTCTATCAACACACTACGTATTCCACGTTTTGCTAAATATTTTAATAAAATTACTGGATTGATACTAGTATCTCCAAGTGTAACCACATCAAGTGGATACTTTGATAATTTTAGAAAATTTTTCTTTGTAATTTTTTTAGATACAGCGAGTAGAGTCGGTATAGAATTAGATGTTTGAATAATTTTAGAACTAATAGGGATTGAACCGGTAGAGTCTAAGATTATTCGTAAAGGGTTTTTGCCTTTGACAGATCGTACAGTAAGAAGTGGATCATCACTAATTAGTGTATTTTTGCCAATCAGAATTGCATCATGTTTAGAGCGTAATTTGTGCAGTGAAATAAGATCAGCTCTGGAAGACAATTTAGAATCACCAATACTAGTAGCAATTTTACCATCTATACTCATTGCAGCACAAAGTACAACATATGGATTAGATTTTACCATGTTACAATCTCCCCCTGAATCATTATTGCCCGGATAGATGATTCAGATGCACGATGAACAACAGATGCGTGTGGATCCAACATGGGCTCTAAATCTATACTATGTTTTTCAATAAATATGCCATCAGCAATCATACCTGGCTGTATTGAACCAATATTTCGTCCAAGAATCATACCGGCATTTACTGTTGCCATTTTCAATATATCTTTAGGCAAGATATGGTGTTTATGTATCCCCATGGTAACTTTCCATAAATAATCCATCTCTCTGAACATATCTGGTGAATTTATCATGATATTATCAGTTCCAATTCCAACACAACAACCTGCATCAAGCATTGCTATGACATCCGGTATACCTTCAGCTAGTGCTGCATTTGCACGAGGACATACAACGATACCACGAGTCTTAGTAGCTGCAAGATTAAAATCACTAGTAGTTGCATGTGTCATGTGTACAAGAAAATCAGGTTTCAAATTCATCGCTCGTTGTGTTTCTGTTTTATCAGTAAGGCAGATAGATTTCTCAGCACTCTGTATGGTCTCAGCTGCATGTATAGCTTTGAGTTTATTGCTCTTTGAGAAATGCTGAAGCATAGAATCAGAATTTTCATTAGTCCCACTAACACCAATACCATCTGAGGACTCTACTATTTCATTGAATTCTGACTCTAGTGGTTGTGAAAATGACTCATTTTGCTTAATTTGAGTTGAATCGTGATAGTGTGGAAATCTACCTAACACAACACAATGCACCGGGGTAGATTGTAAGGCTTGACGTAATAGATTCAACCCTTCTAGTCCTCCTTCTCGAAAATCTACAAAGGTAGTGGTTCCTTTTCTCAACATACTGTTACATGTATTTACCATAAAGGATACAAGATGTTCTGGTTTGGTCTTGGAAAGAATTTTTTGTTTAATACCTATAACAGGATGTATTTTTTGGTCTACTGTTACCTGTAAAGATATGTCTTTGGCAATGGAATCACCAATGTGTGTGTGACAATTTATCAGACCAGGAATGAGTACTAGACCTTGACAGTCAATTGCCTTGTCGCTGTCCGATATATTGGCATACAAACCGTTAGTGATTTGTATCTGTGTAGAATTTACATAATCTAGGTCTTGACCTAAAAATGAACTAATATTTTTTAATTGCATGATAATTGATGAATTCTCGAATAGTCTTTTCCCGAAGATCGGTTTTTACGTACAATGTCAAGGGACTGTGTTGCAAAGTTTGCAGACTCTCTAGCAGTTCTGCCAGTACCAATACCACAATTAAATACTATATCAGAATCCGTACGCGTAGAGTCGATAAAGGTCTTGGCAGACTCTAGTGCACCGGCGTATTGGGCAATCACCATAAAATTATCACCACCCATGAAAAATGTCATAGAGTCATGTTTGGCAAAAAAAGTAGCCATTTTTTCATACAATTGTATCATTAGTATAGATATATCATAAGAAGAATAATCTTTACAGCGTGCAGTTAGATCATTAACGTCTAGATGCATGATTGTTACCCGATCATTTTCATTAATTATTACATCATCACATGATTCAATTTTTTGTGTAGATTTGTTTGCAAGATATGGATTCTTATCATATCCAATAGAAAATGATAACTTTAGATTAAATTTTGACTCGATTGATTTTTTAATCTCCTCATGTTTTGATTTATCAAGTCCATTAGTTATTACAAAAAATTCATCAAATCTATTTGGAAATACCAAACAGTTTTGAGAAGAGAATACAGATTGCATCTCTTTGTACAATGATGCTTGTAACATTTGTAATTCATGTTCTCGATCACTACCAAGTGTCAAAGTCCAAGGACCATAGTTTATAATCTTAATTATAGTAATTTGTATCAATTCTCAACTCTCTGAATTTCATTATATAAAATTCTAGCTGCATTCACTGCGCGTTTTGCTACAGGTTCAGCCCTCTTCTTTGCCTGATCAGATGTCATGCCAGGACCAATAATTCCCAATGAGACAGGTTTACCATATGTTACAGATAGAGTAGATAATGTACTAGCTGTACTATTTGCAATAATTTCATCATGTTTTGTCTCACCCTTTATTATTGCACCAAGTGTTACTACCGCATCTATATCAGATCTTGCAAGTAATTTATTTACAATAATTGGAATGTCAAAGGCTCCAGGAACATGTGAAATCTCTATTACAGAAACATTAATAATTTCAGCCTGATCTTTTGCCACAGTTAGCATATTACCTGTTATGAAATCATTAAAGTCAGATACCACAATTCCAATATTCAATTCCGAGTCACCATAAATTGTTGTAAAAGATCATTAGTATTAACTAGTGAAATGTTGTTTTGTTTTGCATATTGTTGAGCTTTATCTATAGACAGAGCAGTATGAGTCTCTATATCCATCATTTCACAAATAGTCATAATTGGTATGAGATTGGCAAGTTTGGCCAGATAAACAGACATCTCTGTATGGCCACGTCTTGCTTTAAGAAGTTGTGTGTGTGCTAGTAAAAGTGGTACATGTCCAGGAGTTTTGAATGTGGATGTAAAAATAGTTTTAGGATCAGGGAGATTAAACAGGGCAGAGAATTTTGTTATTGTTTTTGATTTATCAATATCTGTAATACCAGTATAGGTATCTATATGATTAATTGTTATTGAAAAACTAGGACGATCACCATAAGGAGATATTCCGGCGATCATGTCTTTATTATTAAACACCTGTGATGACTCTAGTATATCGTGCATAAATTTTAAATCAAGTTTATCGGCAAACATTCCATCTATGGCAGTACAAAGTAATCCTCCGGCTCGATTCCTCATTATACCAATATGTTCAGGTGTGGTAAATTGAGATGCCACTACCATATCAATCTCATTTTCCCTGCTCTGAGAGTCATGAATTAGTATGAATTTACCACGTTTGAGGGATTCTAGTGCAGATTCAAGTGTCAATAATATTAAAGAATATTTACACAGTATTAAACCTACCAAAATAATGGTAATTACCCATAAAACAGTTAATTCTGTTTCAAAGTATATTTGCCTAAAATATCAGTTTCTATATTTAATAAATCACCGGGTTTTTTCTTGCTAAAATTTGTAATCTCAAGCGTATGTGGAATTATACATACAGATGCAAGAGAATTGTCCAAGTCAACCACAGTAAGACTAATTCCATCAAGTGCAATAGAGCCTTTTTTTACAACAAATTTTAATAAATCATCTGGAATTTGAAACCAAATTTTTGTCTCCTCTGAGCTAGTTTCAATTTTTGTTATTGGAGCAATACCATCTATATGACCTAAAACAAAATGACCTTCAATTCGCTCCCCCACAATGACGCTTCTCTCTATATTTACGAAATCATTTTTTTTTAATTTATCTAAATTTGTCAAATTTCTAGTTTCCTGAATCATTTCAAATGTACAAGAATTTTTGAAGATTTTAACACTAGTAAGACAGACACCATTTATAGATACACTCTGACCAATTTTAAGATCTTGTATATGTTCACCTAGATCAATGACTAATTGTGTTGTGTTTTGTCTAGAATTTGGAATGATGTCATTGATTTGTCCAAGACCCTCAACAATTCCTGTAAACATGATTTGTCAATATCAATCATGTTTAAAAAATCATTGTAATTATTCAACGGATTTTAATATGTCACAGGCCTGTTTGTAATGAACCTCATCGATCATTTTACCATCAACGGTTGTTGCCCCTTTGCCCTCTTTGATGGATTTGGTGTATACATCACACACCTGCCTTGCCCATGCAATAGAATCATCACTAGGATGATAGATTTTGTGTACAGTGTCTAGTTGATTTGGGTGAATAACACACTTGCCCGAATAACCGAGTGAATGACCAAGAGCACAATCTTCAACAAGTCCGCTTGTATTATTGATATCTTGCCATATGGCATCAATTGCAGGCACACCGGCTGCTCGAGCATCTACTGGTACTTTGGATCTCGAATAATCAGTATTAGAGATTTGTGGTGTATATTCAACTTGTAAATCGTGCAACAAATCAAAGATGCCAAAGACTAACATGCTAACCCTAGAGGAGAATGAGGCAATCTCATATGAATTTACCACACCTTTTGTGGATTCTATTGATGGTGCTATCTTTATTTTACCTTCAGACAAGTTTTGTTTCTTTTCTAGATTCATTATCATTTGTTCTATTTTTTGTAATTCATTAATATCATTTATTTTTGGTAAAACAATTCCATCAAGTCCATTATGAATAATTTCTGTTAAATCATCTTGAATCATATTAGAGGCCAATGTATTTACACGAACAAATAACATTGAGCAGATAAATTTATCACGATCTGCCAATATATCATTAATTAAATTTCTTGCGTTTTTCTTTTCTGCACCAGGAACAGAATCTTCAAGATCAAGACATACAATATCAGCAGAGAGTGATTTAGATTTTTCTAAAAACTTTGGGTTATTTCCTGGTACAAAAATCAAACTACGAAATGAGTTGATCATTATTCACTAGGCGCCCGTAGGTTTTAGCAAAATTTTGCCAAAGAGACCTTTGCCTGTTAACATTTTGGTATGAGCCTCTGCAGCACTCTCAAACGGAAATACTGAATCTACAATGGATTTGATTTTACCCTGACCCATCCAATACAATCCATCTTCTAATTCTGCTTTTGTCCCCTGTGTAGAGCCAAGTATGTTAGTCCCTTTGAAGAAGATATGACGCAGATCTGTTTTTGCATCATAACCGGTTGTAGCGCCACAACTGACTAGAGTAGCACCATATTTCAATAATGTTAGTTGTTTATTCCAGTGAGTCTCACCAATGTGATCAAATGATATGTCAATTCCAGGAGCATCATTCTTCTTTTTAGCCAACTCTTTGGTTATACCACGAACCTCTTTGTGCCAATCATCTTTTCTATGATCAACTGCATAATCAGCTCCTAACTGTAGACATTTATCTAATTTGTCAGGACTTGCAGTTGCAATAACATCACATCCATATAATTTGGCAATTTGTATTCCAAAACTACCAACACCAGATCCACCACCCATGATCAAGACAGTCTGTCCGGGTCGTATGTTTGCTCTACCCACCAACATATGCCAAGATGTCAAGAGAGTCATTGATGCAGCTGCTGCGTCATCAAAACTTACATTATCAGGAATTTTTGCAATATTTACTTCTGGAAGATGTGTTAATTCAGAAAATGCTCCCCATAAAGGACCAGTTTGAAATCCCCAAATAGTTCTCTTTGTACAATCAAATTCTCTGCCACTTGTACATGCTTTGCATACTCTGCAAGACATATTTGCGTGAGAGACAACTCGATCACCAACTTTGACACTAGTGACATCTTCACCGATAGCAACAACTTCACCGGCCGCATCAGAACCGGATACATGTGGAAGTGGAACTGGAACAGGTGTTCCACGCATTCCCCAGATATCATTATAATTTAGAGATGCAGCTTTGACACTAAACACTACTTCGTCAGGTTTAGGTTTTGGATCATCAATATCTTTAACTTTTAAAATTCTATTATAGTCATCATTTGGTGCATATTCTTCATAGGTGACTGCTTTCATAATATTTCATTAAAAACCCCATATATAAAATTTAGATTATACACGATTAAATTTAAATTGTTTTTTTGGTTGCTGTAGAGACAAAAGAATTTCTTTTAATTGAGCATCATCAACAGGTGAATTTATACGACCTTGGGCAGATAGACCCAGCAGATATTCTTCTACAGAATGTACTAGTTCAGGTTTTACCAGTTTCACATTTCCCAAACGCATTCTAGCTTCTGCTGTTAAAAGTTGTTTTAGCATTTGATCTTTTTGTATCGATTCTTTCTTGTTCTGATTGTTAGGTAATATATCGCTCACACAAAATACACCGTTTATAGATAAACCTTGAGTATTGGATTTTCTTTAGATAATTCTTTAAGAATATCTGTGGCTAGACGATCAAGTTTTTTCATACCGGTACTACTAACAACTCTACCTTTTTTTTCCTTTTTTTCAACATATCCGAGACGTTCCAACTCGTGTACGGCAGTACGAATTATTGATCCTCCTGCATCTTTGTGATGAGCTGCACCATAACCGTGAGGTTTACCACCACCATATACGCCCTTGAGATCATTTATTCCCATAGGACCGTAAAGATAGATTTTTCTAAATATAGATGCACAACGTTTGTACCACCAATTACGATCTTGTGGTTGTCTGTCAGCTTGTACACCAGATTTTACAAATGATATCCATTCTGGAGATACAACCTTTTCTTCTTGTAGAATAACAGATAGACGATCAATGAATACGTCTGGTGGAGCATCAAATACCTTTGCCATAACAACAAAAGCGACTTTATCGCTTTATAAATCATCATTCAATTACTTTACGGTACGTATGCCCACACAAAAGACAAGTAATTCTAATAGATTTAAGACTAGTCCGACCAATACGAATTCTTGAATTTATACCAGGAGCTATAAAATTTTTACATTTTTTACAAAACGAAATTTTCATCTCATATGGAATGGGTACACGATTTTTGGTGGCAATTTTTCTTGCCAGTAATGCCTGATTTGATGCCAAAGATGGATTGGATCTTGCATTAGTAATTGCCTGATTTAACAAAATATGCATTCGCTCTAGTAGAATTTTTTGTTTTTCTTTTACCATGAATGATATTATATCCGCTTCGTTAAAAACACTAATTATGCAGTCAGCGGGATTCGAACCCGCGTGGCAGGGTTGGAAACCCCGAATACTAACCAGGCTATACTATGACTGCGTAATTTATTTATAAAAATGAGCCTCATAAAAATCATATTTCTAATATTAATAATTTAGAAAAACTAAAGATGAATCTCATATTCGTATAAAATACGTCCAAGTACAATATGTGCATCAAGAGATTCTTTATGAATTTGTAGTAGAGAAGACATATCTTGTGTATTTTCAAAATGACCCTTTTGAAATCCTCCTACAACTATGCAATCATTTTTACCAACAAGTAAGGAGGCGTCTTTAATCGTCATTTGTTTACCTTGCGTAGTAAATCCAAATACTTGTGTCGGCTCAAGTTTATTAATTAATTCATGTAATGTCATATGACTAATATCTAATAATGGAGTGGTGTTGTCATTAATTGTACCATATTCATATAGCTGCTCGAATAGACCAATAAATCTATGATAGGATTTTGGTAGACGTACCTGAGGATGTATGGTAATCACGTGATTGTCACGTGTGTGTATGTATAATTGAATATCAGAATTCAAGAATAATGGAGTAGAGCAGACTGTATGTAGGCACATGTGAATTAGATTGGGTCTGCCACGTCGGAATGAGTCATCAAGAGATTTCATAGCAGAATAATGCCACGATATATCCAAGAGACATTTGTCTGGCCCTTTAGACATTCTTTTACTATATGCCATTACACTTGAATGCGAATGCAAAGATTTTGGTATCAACTCTAACGCAGATTCAGCAATTATTACAGATGGCAAATTAGGTCAGATCCACCTGTTTGGCAAATTCATTCCATGCTAATTTCTTTTCATTAGTGGTAGTGAGTAGACCAGAATTACATATGTAGTGATTTAACCTCTCTAGGACAAATTCATTTCCTGCTATGGATGAATTAATTGATCCACTGTGTGAAGAATTAAAAAAACTTAGATCTACATTACAAACATCTGATGATTTATCATACTGTCTAAACCATGTAATGTGTTCAATTTTCTCTTTATTCTCTCTGTAAAACTCAAAAAATTGAATTAGAAATTCATGTTGATCTTTTTGCGTTCCAGAGATAAAGTCCGAGGTGCTCCAACTCGATTCAAATAGTATGATTGGTTTATTCGTGACTAGTTTTAGAGTCAAATCTAAATCGACTCTGGCCTCCAGAGGAGTTTTAGATATTTCATATAATAGATCCGTTGGAAAATAGGTGAATGCAACAAAATCCCCCTGATTTAATTTATTAATAATATGTTGTTGTTTTTTAATTATTATTTCATTTAATGAAAAGGCATTACCAAATTTAACATCAGGGTGTTGTAATTTTAATTTCTCAAAAATAAAAGGATACAAATTTGCGTAATCATCAATTAGGTGCTCACGATTTGAAAAATGGACATCGGTATTTCCTGCTATTATTACAGTGTCGATGTAACCGGCATATCTACTCAATATTTTATCGAGGACATCCACGAGTTTATCCTTTGGAATTTCACGAATAGATGGATCTCCAATCCAATCAGGGAATGGTCCCAAAGCTCGTCCATTTATTATAGAAAAATATAATGTTGCAGTCATGTTATATTTTTTAATTAAACTTAGCTGTATGTCACTATTTTTAAAATTATAATTATTATCTTGAGGTTCGATAGAATTCCAAAACATATACAGATTTGTTCTTCCGACACCTAGTGTTGATGCATCTTGATAGAGTTGATCAATTTCCTGTAGTGTGTATTGGGATGAGGGCGGATTAATCACTAAACCTAAATTATTATTTTGTACAGAGATGTCTGATGTGATAAAATTCTGCTGGAAGGATAATCCAACAGCAAGTATTACACCAATCACTCCAATTAGAGCAATTCCAAGCAGATGTATTTTTTTCATGAATTATGAAGACTAGAATGTATAAAGAATCTATCCAGATGTACAGCCTGAATATCCACAATCAATGCAGGTAAAACAGCCTTCTGCAAATACTAGTGTATTTTTACATAGTGGGCATATTGTATCCTCAGCCGGTTCAGTGCCAATTACAACATCCTCTACTGTTTCAACTAGAGCCTTGGCCTGCAGAGTTTTNTCAACATTTTCAAGAACGTATCTATTTGTAATTTGATCTTTAATTGTGGTAGAAGCATAACTACTTGGAATGACCTCAAACTGTTTTGTTGAATTTTCACTAGTCATATGAAGTACTTGGGTATGTCTAGAACCATCTCTATACACCGTAATTCCTTTGAGTCCCATTTCATGAGCAAGCAGATATGCAGCTTTGATATCTTCTGGAGTTACATCATATGGCATGTTGATGGTTTTAGCAATTGCGTTTCCAATCCAATCTTGCCAAACACTTTGAGCAATCACATGATCAGCCCAGTGAATATCCATTGCAGTTACAAAACGTTCTTCTAGTTCTTCTGGTATTCCTTCTAGACCACGTAAAGAACCATAATTATTTACAATTCTTTCAATTAGTTCTTCACTATACACATTACTCTCCTTTAATACATCCTTTAGAATCTCATTAGTGTAAAAGAATCTACCAACGGTAACACGTTTTTCAAATACAAGAGCAAATGTAGGCTCTATACCATTAGAACAATTTGCAAGCATGGATAGTGTTCCAGTTGGTGCAACTGTAGTAGTCAAAACATTACGAATTCCAAATTGTTTAATTTTTTCAATGAGTCCATCCCATTCTAAGGTATGAGTACTCTTTGGTCTAGTGTAGTATCCAGAAATTGGTATTTTGCCCTCAGGGTATTCAGTCTTGGAACATAGAGGAAACTCTCCACGTGATTTTGCAAGAGATACACTTTCATCCATAGAATAATATGACAACGCTTCAGCTAATTTGGCTTGCAAGTCATATCCTTTCTTAGAATTGTACTTTATGTTTAATTTGTACAATAAATCTGCTACACCCATCACACCTAAACCAATACGTCTAGAATCTCTAGATGCAGTATCAATTTCAGGAACTGGATACGTATTCATATCTATAATATTATCCAAAAATCTAGTAGTTTTTCTAATCGTCTCTTCGTATTTCTGCCAATCAAAGCCGTATGTACCATCAGCTTGACGATTAACAAGATTTGCAAGATTTATGGAACCTAGATTACAAGATTCGTAAGGATATAGGCTCTGTTCACCACATGGATTTGTAGCACGTATTGGACCATTTCGTGCTTTGGCAAAAACATTGTACTTGTTGATTAAATCAAAGAAAATTATACCTGGTTCTGCACTAGCCCATGCAGAATGAGCTATATGATCCAAAACTTGATGGGAGCTAATCTCTCGTACAGGTAGATGTTTGGATGTATGTAGCATATACTTGCCATCTTTAGTATTTACTAGTGCATCCCAAAAATCTTCCCAAATTCCAACACTGACATTAAAGTTTTCTAAAACTCCTGGCTCTGTTTTATTGGAGATAAATTTTTCAATATCAGGATGCCATGATTCCAGAATGCCCATGTTTGCACCTCTGCGTTTACCGCCTTGTTTTACTACCTCAGTTACAGTGTTGATAATATTCATAAAAGATACAGGTCCTGAAGCGACTCCAGAAGTAGATGCCACTATATCTCCTTCATGTCGAAGATCAGAATAATTAATTCCAACGCCTCCTCCAGATTTAAAAATTAGTGCTGCATCAGAAGTGGATTTCATAATACCGGCCATATCATCTGGCATATCTAAAACAAAACATGCTGATAGCTGACCTAATCTGCCCCCTGCATTCATCATGGTAGGAGAATTTGGCAAAAAGTCTTGAGATGTCATCAAAACAAGATATTCTTCTATACGATCGGCATATTTATCAAGTTTTTTAGAAGCAAATTCTGTTAAAAGATTTTTGAAACTTAATTTCATCTGCCCTTTTTTTGCAAGAACAACATATTGATTGATTAATGATCTGAAATGCCACTGATTTAGATAAAATCTACCAACGGCAAATTTGTTATTAAAATTACTTAGTTTATCCAGATAAGATTCGGCCTCTGAGACATCTTGAATTACACCACCCTGTTTTGAAAAGATGGCATTATCATAAAATATGTCTCCCAAACCTACCAATATTGCAACACGCTCAAATAGCTGTAGAGGGGTCTCATTAATCTCATTTTTAGCATTACGGAATAGGTATCTAGATGCTAATACTCGTAGACAGTTTAAATCAAAGTTCTTGGCTACGGATTCGAGTGTTTTTACGTTTAAAAGTCTCATTTTTTGATCCCTTACCTTACGGTGCTCATGTCTGTATAGAATGAATGCCTTGGCCACATTACTATGACCTTGTTCAATGAGAGTACTTTCAACTATATCTTGTATGTCCTCTACGCTTGGGTTGATAGTATCTGAAAATCCATGTTCGGCCAGTTTATCTAGAACAGTTATCGTAAGGGATTCTATTATGTGAGGATTTGGTATCTGTGTAGTAGAGAAGGCCTTACTGAGAGCAGATGTAATTTTATCCTTATTAAAGATTACTGATTTTCCACTGCGCTTGATTATCGTATTTATGTTATTTTCTATTTGGGATGTCAATAGAATCGTTCCTTAAACATTTGTGGAACGAAATTAGGCACATAGAATTTAGAGCCGCAGTAAAATGATGATTCAAAGGTGAAAAATAATGCTAGACTTGAATTTGAATTACATCTTGAAGAAAATTTTTGATGGGAATCTTCTTTTTGAGATGATGAAATAAACAAGATAACAACTAGACAGAGAATCAGTATTAAAAGATTTTGATGAGAGCCAAAAGTTTATTGACTCAAAAAAATCAACTAACGCAAATTACGTATTTAAATGAATATGGGCTATATTATAAAATGAGAGTTACAGGCTGAACATTTATCCACAAGTTTTGAATCCTTTAGGCCACAATTTCCACAAATTGGTGTTTTTTTGATAGGAACAAAAAAGTCTGTTAAAGTTGTCATTTTTTCTATAGATTGCTGTATCAAAGTGATATTTGCATTTTGAGCGATATGAAGTTGGATCCGTACACCTCCGTTTAACGTATTGAAAAGATGATTACACAGAACAACTTGTTTAGTACTAGTAGTATATTTATCAATTGCAGATGCATCAAAGTTGATACCTTGTGAATATCCTGTATCTATATAATCACTGACAGCACTTTTACCAAATTTTTGTACATCAACAGAAACAAAACGCAAAGGATCATTAGTTGTAGATAATGAGATTGAGATATTTTCTTCAAATTCCTTTGCAGAGGTATTTACAACATTAATTAAAGAATTAATCATGTCGGTGGAGATCTTTATATCAGAAGTTTGTTTCAATATGTCAAAGATCGCTTCTTGGAATCCTACAAGATTAACAACCATAGAAATTGAAACACGTTGTAAGGATTGAGTGTTTTTTGCCAATATTGGATTTAATCCCCGATGAGTAAAATCTACAATCTCTTTTTTGCGTAAAACCATCGCAGCAATGGTTGGTTTAATCGCCATAGCAAGAGTAGTTTTGAAATATGAATAGTCAGAGTTTGAATCAAGAGCTAGACGAGGTAAATTTATTGAAAATGGATATAATTTGATTGCTGTTGTAAGATTGGTCTTTTTTGGCATGTGTACAATTCCTCCACTAGAGGCAGTTTTCTTGGTAAAGTAGATCAGACCGCTAATTGATACAATTTTGGCTATGATTTTAGAGGTATCAGCGATTTTGGCCTTTTCATAATTAATAGCAAGACCAATAGTAGGTTTTGGAGTGATTTTGGCAAATGTATAGTAGGCATTTAGGATTTTGCTGACAAGTTTGGAATCAGAATTTAGAGGAATTTGAAGGTATATAGTAGTAGAACCGTGTATGGTAGAAGATGTCGTAGTGAATACATCAACAAGATGTTTCTCCAATTTTGAATCAGTGCTGTAATCGGATAAAAGTGATATGAAATCGTTTAAAATAATTTCTTGAGATACTTCTCTTGAGATTAATGGAATTATTATTGTTAAAATGTTACAAATATCAGAAAGTGTATCCGGTGCAGACATGCGCGGAATGCTTAACATTTTACCATGTAGATTCAAACCATCTTCAACTAGTTCTTTTATACTTAGAAATAATATATCAGGTAAAAGGGATCCAATTCCAGTTTGTTCTATATGAATATCACCAGATAAATGTGAATCAATTATATCTTTTGAAAATACATTTGAAAAAAGATATTCAGTAAAAATTTGATCACTAGTTGTGTTTAGTAGACTAGTTAGACCGTCCTTGTCACCAATGTTTACCAACATTTTTTGTATATCAAATGGGGGAATACCCAAGCGTGACATTTTACTTCTATATTCTTCATAACCGTGCTCCAATAGTACAGAGTTAACAATTTCACGAATTAGTGATGATGTAAGATTAATAATTTGATATTTGTAAATTTTATTTTCTGTTTCTTCGGTCATTTTCTGAGCTAATTCTTGTGGGAGATTACCTTCATGAACTAGTGATTGTAGTATCTTGTGTGGATCAAATTCTTCTTTAGAGTTGTGAGATGTTCGTACATAGGATTTTCCTCCTTCAACAATAGAGCGTTCCTCAATTTGTCTAGCAAGACTTAGCACCAATTTTCCAGTGTTATTTATGAAATATTTTCTCTCAAATCTATTTAATTTGACAAGACTTTGACTTAGTAATTTCCTAAGATGATAAGCAAATTTACCACTCTCTTTTTTTGATTTAAATCCTGCAAGGGATTTGAGTTCTGAGTAAGTTAATAGACCTTGTGAGTTTAAGATTCGAAGAATTTCTATTCTATTTGGACTTGCCATTACTGAAAATATCATTCGTGCTCGTGTAGACTTTGATTTTCTAATGCCTGAACGTTGTGGTTCTATATTTTCATCTAATTTCATAATGTAAATTAAATTGACTAATTATTAAAACTATCAATTATTGATTCTGTTACAACTTTGTGTGCTATTCGTAAAACGATCCTTTGCTGAAACTCAATATCATATTATACAAATATCAATAAAGAACATATGTTAGTTTTACGATTCAAATTGTACTTTTACTATGCCCAGATTCTATGAATTCGTTCTTAGTCGTGATGTATCACTTATGAATTTTCAGAGTCGTGTGGTGACAAATATACGAGAAAAATGAAAAGAAAAATATATAAAAAGTGGTATTAAAAACAGAGATTCATTCCAAAATGATTTCGAGATTACACATATAAAATTATTTTATTGTAGAAATACGAAATAAATCTATCACATAAAATTTTAAGAAGTGACAAATTCACAAAGACTATTGGAATACAAGTCGCATTTTGGGATCTTGAACATTCTTTTTAGAATCTAATTCCAAAAATGTAGCAAAATCTACTTTAGACATATGTGAAATTGTAGTATTTTCAAAACTACGTTTATTCAAATTAGTTTTCATTTTAACGCTCTCAATATACCTTCCACAGTATTTGAATTAAATGTTTCTATGAATTTATTGAATTCTAACAAACTAGTAGTTCTGTATCCAATTATCATCCAAAATTTATTCTCAGGATTTGACATTAACGGCTCTAATATTATTTTAAACTCACCAGTATTCCAATTTGTGTTTGATAATGTAATGTTTAAAATGGTCATACCTGGAGTGTTTAGAACACTACTTATTTTTTTTAAAACATCTTGATTCACTGTATTAGTTAAAGTATGAGAAGGATTATCGAGCTGTAGGGATTTCAGTTTTACACATAAAATCAGTTATGTTTATGGATGTTGGGCCAATTTGTAATTTGTCTAAAACCTGAGATATGTCTGTATATATAGCATTTAGATCTAAAGTATTAATTATAATGAATCGTATCAAGTTTTCTCCATAGTTTGTAAGAACCATTATGTTATTTTTTGAAAAAAGTACCGTTGGGACAGGAGGAGCATTAGGATTTGTAGAAATCTGTGCATTAGTTGGCGTTCCAACATAACCCAATTCTGTAATTGTTCTGTTAAAAATTTCAGGTGTATAAGTAGGAGTTTTAGTTTGAATTGTTAATATCATTTGAGATGATTGATTTCCAAGGGTGCTCATATTATTTAATAAATATATTTATTATAAATTGTATGTATTCAGGTTCTATCAAGTTAGAGTGTGTTATTAACGAATCAATTTCTTTATTAGAAAGATATCGTTTATAAAATTATGACAAATCCAATAAATGTTATAACTAGCATAGCAGGTGCAGTTCTTATAATGATAATAGGTGCAATTGTAATTTCTGGAGTATTGCAGGTCACAACCAATCTGTAACTTTCTAAATATTATCTAGTCTAATGTATAATAGATTTATTCTACATCTATCGTAAAATCAGTCACGTTTAATTTTTGACCACATGAGGGGCAATGTTCATCATATTTACGCATTACATCTTTAGGGGGTCTTAGGGTTTTCATATGTTTAATCTTTACACCACATTTACCACAGATAATTTCTACATTCAATTATTTTATACCTGCTGTTTCTCCATTATTAAACCACGGTGATCAAAGCCTGCAACTTTGATAGGTGTTCCCACAGGTAAATCTGAGGGTGAATGTATACCACTCATAAAACCAGATACTCGTAAAGTGATGTCTTTTAATTTCATTACCACCCATGCATATGGAACATAATCTTCAAACCCACTTGGAGGAATTGTAATTATTGTAAAAGTAGCCACAGTGCCAACTCCATCAACTATATTTTTTTTAAAATCTGAATTCCCACATTTTTTACAAAAATATATGGTCCCCAAATGATAATGTAGACACTTAGAACATTGTAATGTTAGTATCTTACCTGTTTTGGCTTGCTCTACAAATTCTTGTTTGGTAGACATTTTATACACTTTGAAAAATATGAACTGCACAACTTGCGCCAGTGGCGCCGAAATTCTGTGTTAAACCAATTTTTGCATCATTAACTGTTCTTTGACCTGCGTTTCCAGTAAGTTGATCATACACCTCTACAACTTGACCTACACCAGTAGCTCCTATAGGATGACCTTTAGATTTTAATCCACCAGATGGATTTATTACAATTTTACCGTCTCTGCAAGTTTCGTTATTACGAACAGCTTCAATACCTTTACCTTTTTCAAAGAACCCTAAATCTTCAGTATCTACAACTTCAGCTATTGTAAAGCAATCATGAACTTCAGCAAAATCAACATCTTTAGGTGTGATATTAGCCATTTTGTATGCAGCTTTGGCTGCGATTTTTGTACTAGGAATAGTAGTGATGTGATCACGACCCTGAAGTGCGGCAGATGAACCACCTCTACCAGAACCAATTACTTTGATATAATCACCACCATGCTCTTTTGCAAATTTTTCACTACATAAAATAACAGAACTTGCCCCATCAGAGAATGGACAGCAGTCGTATAATTTTAGAGGACTTGCAACTACAGGAGAATTCAATACATCATCAATTGTAATTTTTTTCTGCAGGTGTGCTTTTGGATTCAATAGACCATTTTCATGATTTTTTACTGCAACTCTAGCAAAATCTTCTTCTGTTGCGTTAAATTCTGTCATATAGGCACGAGCCATTGATGCGAACAGTCCAGGAAATGATACTCCGGATTGACCTTCATAAAAGAAATCAGAACAATAAGAAAAGTATGTTGTTGTCCATTCTGTACCAGTATGTGTTACTTTTTCTGTTCCAGTAACTAATACAGCATCATAAAATCCTGCAGCTACATTTGCAAACGCTTCACGAAATGACACAGAGCCACTACCACAAGCAGATTCAATAGATAAAGATGGTTTTTCAGGAATTCCAAGATTACTCATAATGACGGGTCCAAGATGTACTTGTTTATCGGCAATTCCAAATACATTTGAGATGTATCCGGCCTCAATCTCGTTAGGAATAATACCGGCACTTTTTATAGCATCAACTGATGCTTGAACAGTAATATCGCTGATGCTGTCATCTAATTTACCGTATTTAGTACTACCTGCTCCAAGAACACAAACTGATTCCACATAGTAAACGCATCAAAATCCATATAAAAATCGTTAAGAGATGTAAAATGGGATATTCATTGCAAGTCAAAACAAGTGCCGTAAGTGTAGCGAAAAAAAATGTTCATGTGCTTCAGGAGCAATTACTCCAGTACTTGGATGTAAATGGATATGTTTCATGGTCTGAGAAGAAGAGAAAGTACATCATTTTGGGCTCAAATAGACCGAAAAATGGGCTCGCTTCGTGCCCAGAATGTAAGATGGGTATGTTGATGATTATTAGATCAAAAACAACTAGAAAGAGATTCATGGGATGTTCGAATTATTATAGCGGTTGTAAGGCATCATCACCATTAATACAGAGAGCAAAATTACGTGGTCTTAAACAGAAATGTCCAGTATGTATGTGGCCTATGGTTCTGTTTAGATATTCACGGAAACAAAAATGGAGTAGGCAGTGCTCAAATTTCTTTTGTAAAAGTAGAGTCAAGCATGAAAAGTAGAATACACATCCTTACGACGATTTTTCATCAGTGGTAAAGACTTGCGCACTTGATTTACACGATTCAAATTAATATGAATAATGGATATACCTTGACGTTTTTTCATATCGAGTAGAATTTTACCAAAAGGATCAATGACCAAACTTCTACCACAGTATACGTGTCCAACTGCATCAGGTGCTACAACAAAACAACCATTTTCAATTGCTCTAGTTTTATTAATTGTAATCCAGTGATCCTCTTTCATGTAACCTTTGACCCATGCAGAAGGGGCAACTAGTATGTGTGAACCCATGGAAGATAATATTCGTGACATTTCAGGGAATCTCAAGTCATAACAAATCATCATTCCCACAGTACCAAGACTAGTTTTCGCCGGTCTACTAATACTTGAACCGGCCATTAATTTTTTAGATTCTTTAAATCCCAACGCATCATACAGATGAATTTTTCTATATTTAGATACTAATTTACCTGATGAATTAATTAGAAATGCTGTATCGTACACACGATTTTTTTTACCAGTTTCATAAAATGTTCCTACAACTTCTATCGAATACTTTTTTGCATATTGTTCTATTTGTTGTATAAAATTACCACGTATGGTCTCAGACAATGCGTATACTTGTGATGGTTTTTGTTTAGATGTGGAATGAAACATCATAAATTCTTGAAAAGCACATAGACTAGCTCCACGTTTGGATGCTTGACGGATATAATTGAGAATTTTTCTCAAATTTTCATCCTTGTCGGTAGATGTTGTAAATTGTACTAGAGCAAGTTTGGACATTATTTATACAAAAATTGTTTGGAATAAAAAGTTAAAGTGGCTCTCCTGATTGATACCAATTATTTTTTGGGTTTTCGTCAAATACCACTATTACATGATTAGGTTTAGTTTTCAATATATCAACTGCTGATTGTGTCACTACTTTGGCAAAATCTTTTTTTTGTTCATCGGTTCGTCCAGGGTATAGGTGTACTTTGATCAGAGGCATAATTTCGGTACAATAACCCCTGATTTAATCGTCGCCTCTCCAGCCATAACGTGTCCCATATGAGTAATCTGTTCTGTGAGTTTTTTTATACAGATACCCTACGGCAATTCCTAGTGCAAAACCACCAATGTGAGCTAAAAATGCTACACCTCCGCCTGACACGCCGAATCCTGATATGAAGAAAGGCAACAAATTTTGAAATACGAGCCAGAATGGAAGGAAGAATTTGGCAGGGATGTGAATCGTCCTCCAAAAGAATCCCAACATCATGAAGGTAAGTACTTTGGCTCGTGGAAATATTACAAGATAAGCACCAAGTATGCCAGAGATAGCACCGGATGCACCCACAGCAGGAATTGAGCTTGTCGGATCACCCAAGACATGTATTAGTCCTGCACCAATTCCCCATGAAAGATAAATAATTAGATATTTTACTCGTCCAAATTTTAATTCTATATTATCACCAAAGATCCACAGAAACAACAAATTTCCTCCCAAGTGTACTATACCACCATGAAGAAAAGTGGAACTGAGTAGAGTTAGGGAAGAAAATGCAGGACAACTAAGTTGTTGCGCTCCTAGATCAATCACTCTACCCCCAATGATACAATTCGGCACAGCTCCCCACTCATAGAATAATTGTGCGGCTCGACCATTTGTAAAATCTAAAATTTGACCTGTATATGCAACTTCTAGAAAGAATACAATTACATTTGTTATAATTAGAGCTATAGTTAATTTTGGTTTAAATCCTGGTGGATGTGGATTTTCATCCTTTAATGGAAGCATGTGTAATTTATTAGAAATCACAGTATTAAGGATATATTATTCTTGTACTCGATGTTTACACATATCTTTAAAACTACATGCATTACAGCGATGAATAGAATTATGATGCTTATATTTTTCCATGTTCAAAACAAGACACCCAAATCTTTGTATATTTTCAAAGAGGAATGACTCAGTTTTACTATCTTGAACGCCTTGAAATATCTTGCATGGCTCATTATTATTTTTTCTATCACGTATCTGTAATATCCATCTCTTAGTTTCATGAGGTATCTCAAACCAGTCATTCGGATCAAAACTATTTGTTGTTGTAAATGAAGAGTTTAGGTACACTAGCAGTTGTAAAAGCTGACTGGTGTATGGTCTAGTCAGTTGCATGTACTGTGAGGGATTAGCGGGAAATTTATCATCAAGAATGATTAACGAGTTGTCCTCACGAAATATCTTATCACATCTTCCTGCCAGAGATATGGTTGGATTTGTACCACCAATAGAGAAAGAGAACTGTAATCTAGTGTGTAGTACCTCTCGTTGAAATTCAATCTCTTTTGTAACATCTTGCAACTCTTGAGTGGTGATTGGTTTAAACTCGTAATGTTCTTTTTCATAAATTTCTTCTTGTTTGTGAGCTTTGGTGCCTTTTTGTATATTTACACTTGGAGGTGGTTTTACACCTTGTAAATAAAATGGTATTTGATATTCACAGTAACCAATTGCACTGATAAATTCTGATACACTAGCATTAATCTTTGGATTTTTTGAACTAGAACTATTTACGGTAATCATAATATTTAGTATTAACTTTTGTAAAATAAAGATTGCTCATCTAGACCATCGTCAAATTCACGAATAATTTTTGGATAAAATTTCTTCAATTTAAAGATTTCCAGAATATTTGGGATGAAATGCAACAGCATTTATCATGTTACATACACGTAACAATGCCTTGTCAAATGTAATTAAGATATAGTCTTTTGCTTGACATAATGCTAGAATTTGACTGTCACTAAAATGAGAATCGTGAAATTGTGAGTGAATTTGTAATGCAGATGTTTTGTGTGGCTTTACAGAATCAAAAAAGATTTTTTTACCAAAATATGATAATAGTTTAGGGATTTCAGATTTAGTTATTTGTGCTACATGATATAATTCCTGGACAACAACATCTGGAATGATAAATGTGACATTTTTACCTTTTAGCATTTTTTTTAAACGTACTACTTCTTTGTGATCTTTAGATAGTTGTACTAGTACACAGGTATCAAGTACGATATTGCGTGTGTTCATAAATTAATTTCAAAAGACTGATTATTATATAACATCTACATAGTATGCATAATATGGATACTATAAATAATATCAGTGCGTTTCGAATTCACATAGCCCCCATTGGTTTTGAGATAGACAGAGTTGTCATTCCAGCGAAGAGAGAAAAGGCAGATAAAGTTTGGCTACTAATTCATGAGAAACCTGCTGAAGAAAAAGCTGAAAANAATACATTGCAGAGATTCAAAAAACGTCTAGAAAAAGTAAACATAGAATATGAAATGAAAGAGCACGATAGACAAGATTTATTCAGTATCATTAAAGTGACAAAAGAAATAATCAGAGAAGAAGAAGGAAATAATATCTATGTTAATTTAGCCTCTGGATCAAAGATACAATCAATAGCATTAATGATGACATGTATGATGTATAGCGAAAAGAAAGAGATTGTACCATTTTATGTTGAAGCAGAAAATTATACAGCTCCTGGAGAACCACTATCAAGCGGAGTTAAGGAAATATTTCCACTACCTAAATACAAAATGCAAAGACCAAAACAGGAATTAATTTTAGCATTAAATGTAATTCAAGAAAAAAAACGAATCAGTAAAAATGATTTGTCTAATATTGCAGTAGAAAAAGGAATTATAAAAATAAACTCCAAGGAGAATATTAATCAGGTTAGATTGACTAGTTTAGAGAAAAATATTATAGAACCGTTAGAGGATATATGGAATTTCATCGAAATAGAAAAAATTGGACGTACTAGATGGATAACTCTGACAAAAGCGGGAGAAAACGCTACAAAATTTTTAGACTAGGTCCAAGATTGGGAATTTTTCTTCCAAATACGATTTCCGTCAATATGAATTTGATCTTTTTCCTCAAATACAGTATGCCATTTGCCGTTATCAGGAAAGATCTTATTCATTTCTTCTACCTTTTTGTTGGTAGGCGGTGTATTCATAAGAGCACCCCATCGCATATCTGGTATTTTTGGTAAAATATCGTTAATGTCCTTCATATTATATCACAATAATTCCAAATTGTATCAAGTATTGAATTCCAGCTGCAAATGTAGAGTCATCAATCACACCATCGTACCAAAACTTTGCATTGTTCTTTACCCATGATGGAATAGTAGATTCGTCATTAATTTGAGTCTGATCAGTTGGTGGAATAATTATGATTTCATTTTGTATAAGATATTGAATTCCAGTGATAAATGTTGGATCATCAATATCACCATCGTACCAAAACTTTGCATTATTTTTAATCCAATTTGGTATACTAACAGTAGGCTCTGTAGAAGATTCAGTAGGTGTAACAGGTTGCAAATTAGAATTTAATGAACCAATTTCAATTAATGTGCTACCAAGTCCTGAAAGTGTGGTATCAAGATTTAAGGTACTAGTTCCAAAAATACTGACAGATACTTTATACTCACCTTCATTAGAAATGACTAAATTTTGAATATCTATTCCTTCAGATGCCCATATACCAATATACTCTGTAGAACTACCAACATTTTCATACAACACATCACCAGATTTTGTCTCTATTCTATACCCATACAATACATCTTTTAATAAATCACCAGAATTATCAAAGAATTCAAACTGAAATGCTATTTCATCGCCTGTCGAATATGTAGCATCCCAATTAATTGTAGCACTAGCACTAGAGCCTACATTAAATGCAATAGAATTTTTTACAGCTGAATCTGTAGGAACTAATTTGAACGTCATTAAATTACTATCAAAATTATCTTCGCCTAAAATGGAGTTTATACGTTCAAGTTCGTTACTTGATATAAGAAAATGTATAACATTATAATCCTCAAAAGAATATGGATTTACTAGAAGAATACGATTGGATAGTTCCACTCCATTAACAAATCCATTGAAATGTTTACCCTCATAGTATGGATCAAAGAATTTAGGCACTCTAATTTCTTCATGTACCACTTGAACAAGAGAAATGTATTCAGGGTTCCAGTCAAATGGCATGTCAAAAGTCATTGAATTATCAATTGGGGAGAATGCAAAATTATCAACTTGGTCATAATATGTTTTTATCACTATTGGTATCTCAGCGGACGCAGTTGGAAGAATAAAGTTTTGTTCTTGAGCCACACTCACAAATGTCTCAAATGATAATCGTTGAGTTACTAGTGTTTTTGGAGATATTGCGCCTTCAATATCGACTTTAAGATTGTACAATCCACCTTTGTCAAATATAGGACCTTGAATTAATGGTCTGCCTTCCCCTTGTGCAAACAATCCTCCGGATATAGTATGTTCTGCACCAAAATAAGTTGTACATTTCCAAAGTATATCCTTTATGCAGTCATAAACAGGTCGTATTTCTACATCTAGTTTACCATTTACAGCATAGAATAATTTATTGGCCAATAGATTACCACTTCTCCAAACTTGAATTCTATATGTTACTTCTTTAAAATTTTTGTTGGAATTCAAATCAAAAAATCGTACTTCCATATTTGCCGTATAAAGATCACCTACGGTAATATCATAAGGATCTAAAATTGTGCTGACAGTAACATTTAAACCATCAAAATTTATTGGCGGTGCTTGATCACCACCAAGACCATGACCAAATGCTACATTAAGTGGTATGAAAAATATGAAAAACAGAATCAAAATAATATATTTCATATACTACAATAGTAAGATCTCATATATAATTTATGAATAAAAGATTTAATTGTGGTTTAATTTTAATTATAGTTATATAATTTATAGATATGAAATGGCTATTTAGTCTGCTAGTATTACTAGTCGTTATTCCAGCTGCTGCTGAAACTAATTCACAGATTATATCTACATCAGGGGATATTCTAAAATTAAATATTTCAACAGAGCCTATATCACCTAAATCAGGGGAGGCTGCAAAGTTAAAAATAGATTTCATAAATCCAATCTCAAAAAACATACAAGAACATATCGATTATACTATCACAGTTTCAGTAGATGATCAAAATGTGTTCGGTCCGATTCCCCTGACGCACACATCAAGTGGTTCAGTTACATTTCCAATCATATTTCCCAAAGATGGAGAATACAAAGGTGTAGTGAAGATTGAAGGAATATTATTTCAACCTATACCGATAGAGACAGCAACATTTATGATAAATATTGGTCAGAGTATTGCACAGCCCAACAATTCTCAAACAGATGTAAAACAACCCACTATTGATAACAACACAGGAGGTTGTTTGATTGCAACTGCTGTATCTGGTACAGAAATGTCATCACAAATACAACATCTACGAGAAATTCGTACCGATATCACCAATACACATTCTGGTAATGTGTTTTTACAACAATTCAATCAGATTTACTATACATTTTCACCAACAATATCAGATATGGAACGAGGTAATGACACATTTCAAAATCTAGTGAGATTAATAATAACTCCACTGATATCATCAATATTATTACTAGATTATATAGATCCTGAATTCAGAAGGTCAGGTATTAGGTGTTGGAATAGGAATTATAATTTTAAATCTAGGTATGTATGTTATACTTCCTAGTCTAATAATTAGACAATTTGTAATATATAAAAAAAATACTAGGCAATTATGTTAATTTTAGACATACATATTTATTTAAAAATACGATTTTATTAGTAATGATTACACAAAAAATAAGCGTTGTTTTTGCAACATTATTAATTCTTACAAGTTTATCAGTAGCATCAGTTTATGGCGATCATAGTATGGTGGATGTAGAAATACCACAAGGTGCAGGTGTACCAGCATGTGCAGAGACTAATGAGTGCTATATTTCATCTACAGTAACTGTAGACGAAGGAGGAGAAGTAATTTGGACAAACAACGATGCAGCTGTACATACAGTAACTGCAGGTGTTATCTCAAGTAATGTTACAGGAGAAGATTATCCAAATGGTTTTGATAGTGGTATATTTGCTGCAGGTCAAACTTTCAAAAATAAGTTTGAAGTTGCAGGAGAATATCCATACTTTTGTATTGGACATCGATGGATGGTAGGTACTGTTGTAGTTGGTGGTGAAGAGATGATGGAAGATGAGATGAAGCATACAGATGAGATGATGGATATGGAATATTCAACAATGGAGATTGCCAGTATGGATGATATCGTAGCTCGTATTTCAACTACAGGCGGTTCTGTGGGAAGTCCACTTTCAATTGATGTAGAATTCCAAGATACAGAAGGTCTAGTTGTACCTCATGTAGAGTATGAAATAGTAGTGATGCAAGATGGAAATATGTTATTAGAAGAATCAACACATGAACATACTGGAACAGGATCACACAATACACTATCATTATCGACATCAGCACAAGATGTACCAGTAGACATCAAAGTCACACTTGTACGTATAGGTCTACCTGATGAATCATATAATGGACCTACAGGTGTTGTAGCACAATACAAAGCTGTACCAGAATTTGGAACAATCGCAATTATGATTCTAGCTGTTGCTATAGTAAGTATAGTAGCAATTAGTTCTCGAATGAATATCATATCAAGAATCTAGAAATTTTATTCTATCTTTTTTTAATAATGGCAATAACACCAATGATCAGGCCTATGATTCCCATTGAAGCACCAAGAATTGCAAGATCAAAAGTTGTCTCATTATTAATCATATTACCACTTTGTAATTCTTGAATGTCTTGTTCTAGTAGATTTAATGCTCCTTGAATAACAGTTAATTCATTACTAGATGAAGATTGTCGTAATGGAAAATCAAGAGAATCTGATGTCTCTACATCTTCTATAGGAATTTCAATATCAATAGGAGTGTTATCAATCATACCACTAAGACTAATTATGTATGAACCAGTCTTTGTTGGAATAATTTTAGAAGAATAGTGTCCAGGATTAGAATCAATATTAACATCAAGGGTTTTTGAAATACCACCAAACTTTATCGTAGCTTCTAAATCAGTAAATGCATTAGTGACAGGTTCGAAAATGGAAGGAGATGGGCTTTGAGTAATTTCAAATACGATTCTATTATTAAAATCAACTATTGGCAGTTCAATATCCCACCCGGCTTCAAATTGATAGGAACCAACGTTTACTGTAGTATGTGCAGATGCAAATGGAATTGTAAATAATAATAAAAGCGTACAAATGAATAGTGATTTCATGAATAGTGTAAAATATGCTAATATTTGTATATAGTTAAATTAGGTTTTGTTAAGATAGCGAGGCCTATTCATAACAATTAAACTAGTGATATCAGAAAAGATAACATGAAATTTGAGGAATTTTGGAAAATACTACAAAAGTCATTTGATAAATCAAATAAGCAAGTAATGGAATTTGAAGAACACAGTATAATATTTATCCGTAATTTTGTACCTTCTAACACACCATCATCGCAATCTGATCCACAATATATTATACAAGCAAATGTTAATGACACATCTAACAAAAACAAAATATTTCAAATTTCTAAAAGTGATTTTGAAAAAGCATGGGATAATCTTAAAGGTATAACAATAGACAATCGACCATCCACACTTTATAACATAGTTGGAAATGATAATGATAAACAACTAAAAGCAAGATCTATTTTGAATTTATTCAGCCACTTTGTATTTTCAAATAGCATAGAATAATTAAATTTTATTTCCCAACAACTGAGTTCTGAATCAAAACCTTCCATTTGTTTTTCTCTTTGATTTTGATTCCTGCCACTTCTGCTGGTGTCATGCCATTCAATGCACTATGTTTTTTTGTAAAGTTGTAGTATATTTTCATACCAGTAATAATTGGACTGTCTTTTCTTTTCAGCCCTCTGAATACTTTTTCTCGAATCTCTGATTTCTCCATTCAGTCTCCCATTTTGTTATTGTTCATGTCCCAACGAAGATGTATGTGTTTGTGGTGTTGAGTTTTTTTACCAAATACTTTCTTAGACGATTTTTCATATGCAGGAAATCCATCAGTTGTAAAATATCGAGGTGTTTTATTTCCAATTGCTTTTTTAGTTAATTTCAATAAAGTGTCAGCATTGTGATGAAATTTAGATTCTGCCATGTATTTAGCTAGCCAATAACGTATGTCATCATCCATTGATGCAAATAGATAATTCTGCTTCCATTTACTTTGACCCAAATCTCATCTGCTCTTACTTGGTTGCCTACTAGTGGCACAATCTCATCAAGATATTTCTTAATTATTATTGTATAACTTGTAATCCAGCGATATACTGAACTATAATTCACATCAATTCCTAACATTTCATAATGTGTGGAAATATCGCAAACCGACATACCAACATAATACATTTGAAGCGCTCTTGTTATGATGTTTGGATTATATCGTTATTTTCAAAACCAAATTTGGTAGTGAATTTTCTATTACAATCTTTACACTGATATATTTGAACCTTGCTTATTCTATTTTCTTTTATTCCTTTTTTTGATTATTTTACCATATCACAATATTTACAAAGATTCAGTTTAGCACGTTGAATAATCTTGAAATTATTATTTGCATAACCTCTATTTCTAATTATCATTAGTTGGACAAATTGAATATGCTTACAATCTGTTCGTCTTACTTCCTAATCTTTACACTAGCAAATCAAACCATTATCAGTTCTATTTACCATGTATTCTTTTGTTGGTTTACTCTGTAATTTGATTTTAAATTTGTTGTAATCAACTTATGCAAAATGATCTCCTGCTGTGATCATTTCCATCGCTTTTTGTTTACGTTTGTTCATTTCTTACGTTATAGGCATAATTTATACATAATATAAGTATAACCTGTTAGTCAATGTTTATATAACTATGTACTATAAACAATATGTGAAATGGCACGAATACAAATTCAAGGATTTCAATGTGAACGATGTGACCATAAATGGTGTCCTAAATCAATCAATCAACAAAAGTCTAAATTTATCGATCCACCCATAATATGTCCAACATGTAAAAGTCCGTATTGGGATAAACCACGAAAAAACAAAAATACCAAATTTAAAAAGGAAAAGAAGGTAGAATGAATCAATTCAATTCAACAATACAAAAACAACGGAATTATAAATCACAAATAAACATGAAGGCATTAGGTCAATATTTTACACCAGAATTCTTAACTGAGCAGATGACATCAATGATTAGTAAATCTAAAAATTCTGCAATATTGGAACCATCTGCTGGAAAAGGTATTTTTTTAACTACTTTACAATCAAAAGGATTTCAAAATATTTGTGGAGTAGAGATAGATAATACACTTACGAATGAATCAAATGTAGATATAATCTATGAGAATTTTTTAACATGGAAACCACCTAAAAAATATGATGTAGTTATCGGCAATCCACCGTATATACGTTGGAAGAATTTACCACAAAATATTCGTAATGAATTAAAAGAAATGAAACTATGTAATGGATTGATGGATATTTTACATGCATTTATCTTAAAAGCAATTGATGTTTTAACCGATGATGGAGAGATGATTCTCATCACACCTGATTACTGGTTACGAACATTGCATACTAAAAAATTACGTGAAATTATGATGGAAAAAGGTCATATTGAAAAGATTATCATGTATGGAGAGAAACCAATTTTTAAAAATGTCGCATCAAGTATTATGATATTTAAATTTGTTAAAAATCATTCAAAATCAAAATTCACTGTTGTGGATATGACTGAAAAAATTCAATATAAGCAAAAACAATTTACGGACAGTTCCATCTGGTCTATGTTTCCATTTAGCATATCTAAACAAATTGATAGAGATCAAAAACAACAGTGATGTACGATTAGGAGATATTGTAGACATTGGTAATGGAATGGTTTCAGGTTTGGATCGAGCATTCAAACTTGAGGATGATTCAAAACTATTAAAAAAAGAATTGAAAAAAACAATTAAAGTAATCAAAGCGTACCATCTTAACAAATACACACATGATGGATTTGTACGATATATTTTACTCAATCATGATGATGATGTCAAGAAATTTCCAAATTTTTATGAACAACTTTTTAAGTACAGGACAGATTTAATCAAACGATTCGATTATAAAAATAATATAAAGTGGTTTGAATGGTCTTTCATGAGGAATTATAATTTGATGAAAAATAACACTGAAAAGATCATTGTGCCATGTAAAGAAAGAATAAATAAAAAACAATTTGTTCGATTTAGTTATTCAAATGGAAATTATTTTACAGCACAAGATGTAGCAGTTTTAGTAAAGAAACCTCATATGCAAGAATCTACAAAATATCTTTTAGGTCTATTGAATTCAGATACAATATTTGAATGGATTAAAAATAAAGGTTTGATTCGTGGCGGTGTGGCAGAATTTTCTGAACGACCACTTGCAAACATACCAATTAAATTAATTAATTGGAATAATAAAAGAGAAGTTTATTTACATAATCGCATAGTTAAAGAAGTTGATGCTATACTTACACAAAATATGACTGACTTTGATAATATAAACAAATATGTTAAAAAACTATATCGTATCTAAAAATCCTTTTATATCTCCAAGTAATGTGTTAAAACGTTCATCTTTTGAAGTTTTATGTTTAATCCATGCATGATCAAATTTGTCTACTAATTTATCAACAAACTGTTTTTTTGATTGATTGTGTATTTCACTCATTTTAGATGGATGCCATTGTATTTGAATTGCTGAGTCAAAATTAATGTTAGGCATAGAATCCACATCAAGCAAAAACAAATCTTTAACATTCACTTCTGTGATTTTAGTTTGTTTGATTATTTTATCATATTTATATGAAAATCCAATTATCCAGTATGATATACGATTTAAGTTTTTTTGTGGATTTTTATTGTGTAATACGCCATTCAAAAATTTTAAAAGACGATATGCAGATAAAATATTAGGATCACGACCATCTTTATCTGCGTTATGAGATTTAACATTAATCAAAATCACGTTATTCATATTTGTTAGGATAGTTTTTGTATCGCCATAGTGCAACAATAGATCAGCTCCATCTTGTTGGGTTCTATCATAATTAATCACATCTTTAATTTTTGAATTAAAATGTAAATCAGCCCACCATGTTTGAGTTAGTGATTTAGTAATAGAATTGCCATTGTTTTGTTGTACTGCTAAATTTAAAAATTCATTTGGTCGCCAAATTTCAAAATTTGAATCTTTAGATTTGAGATTATTAAATGTCCATTCTTCGAATATGTTACCTGCGCTATGTCCAAAACTTGTTTTATCTATTCCCAATATTACTGGATTACTTGATACTGATTTGTTTAAATACGATTTTATTTTATTTTTGCTTATCAATAAAACATCATATTTGTAATAGTATTTATTAACCAAAAATCATATGTTTGTGAGTTTATACATAAAGTTTTTTAAGTTTAATATTTTAGATATAACATAATTGGAACATCAATTTGGAGAATTAATTTTAATCATTAGTACGATTGTTTTGGCAGGTGTGGGTATATTAACATTTTTGCACAACAGACAATTATATGAAATAATTAAAGAAGAACGAAATGATAATCTCACACCATTATTGGTATGTAAAATAATTACCGAGGATCAAAAGTCTACAGCGAGTACATCAGCACATTTTATAATTCATAATCAAGGCAAGGGAATTGCATATAACATAAATGTAAAATTAACTTCAGAAAAAGCCATAATAAAAGGGAAAACGGAGTTTGAGGAAATTGTTTCAGCAATAGGTCCAAATGGAATATATCAAATTAATTTAGGACTCATCATCGAGCAGGAAAATGATACCGTTGATTTTAATTTTGAATATGAGAATAATAACAGATATGAAATTTTAGAAGCAAATGGTACTGTGAGTTTTTCATCATACTATGGCTAAACTTAATTTATTCAAACCTTTTGACTAGGTCTCAATAATGCAACAGAACCCTAAATTAGGTTGTGTGAAGTCATCTAGTGATATGCATAATATGGATTATCTTTGAAAACTCTAATTTTTTTACAAATTAATGAATTTGACTAAATATGCTGATAAAACTTTGAATAATATGTTAAATATTAGAATGAAAAATATTGCACATGTCTTTAAAAACTCTATGTGGATTAATCTACTCTGCTATACAATCACACTATAATGCTAGGAAATGTGATCGTAGGGGATATCACGAACCAGTTGAATTTGATAGATTAGAGTTTGAAGATGATCCAAGATACATAAAGCCTACATCGTGTGTTGATTGTGGTATGAAATTAGTTTTAATTAATGATCCTGATGTAGATGATGAATATTATGTCAATGAAGATTATGATTAATTATTCATATTAAATTGGAGATTTTATAGTTCTGCCAAGTATTAGTGATCCTATTTGGAGAAGATAGGGAAGAATTGTCAATATCAACAAGAAGGATAGAATTACTTGTACACCATAAGTAAAAGCATCAGGGAATGGATATACTGTATTAATTACACTCATGATGAATCCACCAGTTAGTGTACCGAAAAGAACTCGTACCAATTCGTATGTCCAATATGTGTATGATTGTATAATGTCTAATGGATTATCGGATGCAAAATCTGAATTAATTTGTCCAATGATGTGTGAAAAACTAGGATAATCAGGTGCGTTAAAATCAGCACCAGTTGCTTCTTGAACTACATGTAATCCTAAATTGATACAGAGAAAGAATATGAATATTCTTACATAAATTTCTGATAATCTACTTTTTGACATAGTTTTGTAAATGACTAGTAATATATCAAGTATATGTGCGAGTATTCTATAACATTATCAGGTGTTTAACTATTTCTTCTCTATGGTTCTATGAATAATATCCGAAAATGTAACAGAACCCTAAATTATTAGATGTATAATTTACAGAGATTGAGTATACCAAGATCGATTTTCAAGATTATCAATTTCTTTTACAATTTCTGAAATTTTCATATTAATCGTATCTGAAGAATGAAATAAATTATACATTTCAACTTCCTCATCCTTATTCAAAACTGTTGAAGACGCTTCTTGGAAAAACTTGTCCTCCTTTTGTAAATGATCCATCAGATATATCGAATATGTACGCAGAAATCTAGCTACGGGTTCACGTGAGTCTTTACCATTTTGCCATTCTTCAAGATGAAATTTAATTTTATTAGCAATTCTTCTACCAAATTCATGTTCAATCATGAATACACGAACCTCATCTTGCAGACGATTATACCCTGCAACACAGGCAAAGTATGAATCCTCTTCCCTAGAATAATGAATAGAATCAAAGAATTCAGCCATTATTACTATCATCTTTTGTATATCAGAGAATGGCACATTACCACCGGTGTAAAGAACTTGAGATGCTTTAGATGCAAGTTTCTCTATACGACGAGCCTGGATATGATCTTGCTGTAAGGTATTTGTGGCACTCAATATAGGTAGAAAACACACTAGTCCTAATTATATCATGAGTAAATCATTAATGAATAATGAATCATCATACAAGACAATTTGATTTAACAAATTGAAATAAATGTATATAATTTAATCGTAAACTAGATGATTCTCGATCCAACTATGATTATACTATTAATTGAATCATTTGATGTAGATACAATTTTTGATATTTTACGCAATCTACAAAATGGTTTCGAGTCACTAACTAAAGGTACAATTTCTGCACACGTTTTACTTCTTACAGCAGGAGTCATAATATTTTTAGGGATAGCAGGGGAGGCATTTTTCAAACGCACGGGTATACCAGATATTGCTTTCTTGATGATATTTGGAGTAATTATTGGGCCAATTCTTGGCATAGTAGAGCCAAGTACAGTTACAAGTGTTGTTCCATACTTTGCAGCATTAGCTTTGATCATAATCATGTTTGATGGCGGATTAAATCTTGATCTTAAAAGTATGGCAAAGATTGCACATTTTTCATTTTTACTAGCTATAATCGGTTTTGTTATGTCGGTCGTTATAGTAGCGACACTTGCTTTCTTTTGGTTAGAGTGGGAGATACTAGATAGTATATTACTTGCAGCAATTGTAGGTGGAAGTAGTTCGATTATTGTATTTGGTCTAGTACGTGAATTAAAAGTGTCTGAGGACACAAAATCAGTTCTAAGTTTTGAATCTGCAATGACAGATATTCTGTCCACCATTATAGCATTCATTTTGTTCGGAGCTGTACTGGTAGGATACTTTGATTTATCTACATTAAGCGCTATAGGCGATTCGGTGATAATTGGATTAGCATTAGGACTTGGAGTAGGAATTCCATGGATGTTCCTCACATCAAAGCTACCAAACACAAAACACGCATACATGTTAACACTCGGAATGCTTTTTGTATTATTTTTCCTAGCTCAGACATTGGGCGAATCTGGCGCACTTACAGCTCTTGTATTTGGATTAATGTTGGGAAATAGAAAGAGATTATTCAGGTTACTACACATAAAAATTCCATATATTTCAAATGATGATACTATGCACAATCAACTTACATTTCTAGTACGTGCATTCTTTTTTGTCTTTGTAGGATTACTTGCAAGTTTTGGAAATATAGAATATATCATATTTGGAATTGTAGCAACCCTTGGAATTTACCTAGGACGATTAGCTCTTACCAGGGTCACACTTACAAGTAGATTTTCAAGATTAGATAAACGTGTCACGTCTGTAATGATTCCTAGAGGTTTGGCAGCTGCGGTACTAGCAACATTTCCAATAACACTTGGATTACCAAACGCTCACATTTATCCGCAAATTGTATTTGTAATCATATTAACATCAGTAATTCTAACTACAATTGGTCTGTCAACGGCCAAAAAAATACCCAACAAAGAAAGTGATAGAGGTGGATTTGTAAAACCAAATGTAGATGAATCTGAAATCAAAGACTAGATGTTTAAAGATTCTTTAAGACCTTTGTATCTATTACGGATTGTCACTTCAGTAACATTTGCAGCTTCGGCAATATCTCGCTGAGTTTTCTCTTCATTATATTTTACACAAGACAGGTATAGTGCTGCTGCTGCTAGACCCATTGGATCTTTTCCTGCAGAAACTTCATTTTCTTGTGCCTTTTTTAACACTTCAACTGCATAACGTTTTGTAGATTCTTTAATATTAATGAGACTTGCTATTCGAGCAACACATTGAATAGAACTTGTTACAGGCATTCTCAAATCTAATTCTTTAACAAGTAATCGATAACATCTTGCAATATCTTTACGTTTTATGTTTGCGGCTTGTTCAACATCTTTTAGATTTCTTGGTGTTGATGTATCTCTACATGCAGCATAAAGAGCAGATGCCATTAAAGCAGAAATAGAACGACCTCGTACCAGTCCTTTTTCAAGTGCCTTACGATAAATGTATGCTGCCTTTTCAATAACAGCGTCAGATATTGCTAGTTTATCTTTTAATCTATTCAATTCACTAAATGCTTGACGAAAGTTTCTATCTACTGGTTCGTGTACTTGACTTCTACTATCCCAAGTACGAAGTCTCTCAATTGTACTTTTCATAGATGCTGCAAGAGGTTTGCCTGAAGCATCTTTATTTATTGGATTAATTATTGTAGCAAGACCCATATCATGCATTGTTAGTGATGTTGGAGCACCAGCTCTTGCTCTATCTCCGTGTTCATCTTGTGTAAAGGAGCGCCACTCTGGACCAGATTCTTCAATCTTTTCAGATACTACAAAACCACATTTTGTACAAAACATTTCACCAGATTCATTATCGGTCACTAGTTTGCCTTTATTACAACGGGGACATTTAACGCCTGATGATTTTTCTGTTTTAACCATAGAATATTATTCTTAACTACTAGATATTTAAAACTTATGATTCAATTGTTCATTTTAAGTGATTATTATTAATGAATAGTGAGGGAATCATTGTCTAGTTGTATTTTCAGCAAGTATAGAGTAATTCTTGTATCTAGAGTTTTCAGAGTATTCAGTGTATAATGAGTAATCTGGATTTATGCGTCAGCATACATGGATACTTCCCATGCAGTAGGGGTCTGTGCGAATGCAGAAAACTCTGCATGTTTCAATTCAACGTATGTGTCTAGGAAATCTGAGGTAAATTCTTTTTCAAGAAATGCCGAGTCATTTTCTAATGCGTTTAGTGCAATTTGGAGATTAGAAGGAAGTGATTTAATTCCATATTCGCGTTTTTTACTATCAGGCATTTTGTAGATATTATCTTTTATAGGATCTCCAGGATCAATTTTCTTATTAATTCCATCAAGACCGGCAAGGAGTAGTGCGCTCTCTAACAAGTAGATGTTTGCAGTTGGGTCAGGTACACGATACTCGATTCTTTTACTATTTTGATTATCACGATTATACATTGGTACTCGTACTGCTGCAGAACGATTTCCAATTCCCCAACATATGTAAACGGGGGCCTCAAAACCAGGGACTAGTCGTTTATAGGAATTGGTTGTAGGATTCGATATTGAACATATTGTAGATGCGTGCTCTAGTATGCCTCCAATGTAGTATCTGCCCATCTGACTTAGTTGAGTGATATCATCATCTTTGTCAAACATTTTATTCGAATCATCGCTCCAAATACTTTGATGTACATGCATAGCAGATGCATTATCACCAAAGATTGGTTTGGGCATGAATGTGGCCACTTTGTTTGAATTTTTGGCTTTAACTTTGGTCACGTTTTTGACCGTAATTACATTATCTGCCATTATTTTCATGTTATCGTATAGTAAATTGATTTCACATTGTCCAGATGTTGCAACTTCATGATGTTCAGCTTCTATTTTTATTCCAAAGTAATGATATAAATCATCACAAACATTTTTTCTAAATACTTCAAGTGTATCTTTGGGTTGTGATGGATAATATCCTTCTTTAATGTCGATGGCAGTACTAATATTCCCCTTTGCCCATGGAGATTCTTTGGATTCAATTGAATAACCAGAACCACCATACGAATGAGTAGCTGCATATGGTGATGGATATACATTGATTGCATCAAACACAAAAAATTCTATTTCAGGTCCCCAGTGTGTATGTGTTAGATTAAATTGTTTCAAACGTTCTTCAGCTTTTGCAACAATCCCTCTAGAATCTCTTCCGTATCTAGTTGGGGATTTAGTATTTGCCTCATAAAGATCACAAAATATCCTACCATTCTTTCTTGTACCATTATCATAATCTGGTGGTAAAATACAAAATGAATCAGGATCAGGTTTTAGTATCATATCGGATTGATTAACATCTTTAAATCCACGAATAGAGCTTGCATCGAGTTTCTCTAATCCATCGGTAAAATTAGATTCAGATACAGCATAACTGGGCATTCCCATTCTGTGTAATTCACCGAAGATATCTACAAACCAGAAATCAAGGAATGTTATATTCTGCTTCTCTATTATCTCAAAGACCTGATTTGTATCCATGCGTTAAATTGTAGTTTTTTATACTAAACTGATTTAGTAAGAAAGTTTAAACTATATAGTAAATTATGTCAATTTAGAGGCTGGTTTGTATATGGGATCCTTCTCAAAGAAAAATTTATCTTCAAAGGCCGGTTTAAGTTCATCTAACCATATCGCATTTTCATCATATTTAGCATAAAATGGTTTTTGAACCCAATCAGGGTTTCTACCTTGCAAAAAGCGCATACTCAATACACGTTCACCGTTAATAGTAGGTATACCATCGATCAAAACTTTACCTGGTGTTGCAGACATGCTAGGACCTCTAACGGTTCTAGCAAGACCACTGACCTGCATGTACGCAGAACGATATAATTCATAGGCTTGAACTAGTGGCACGCTAAAGTAATGTTGTGCACCAGTATCTCTTGCCATAAACATGTAGTATGGAATACATCCCAATTGAACCTGCTTCTGCCACATAGTTTTCCATATGTTTGCATCATCGTTTATGTGTGCAAGTAATGGAGATTGTGTTCTAATTTCTGCTCCAGTTTGTTTAATTTTGAATATAGCACTCTTGACAGAATCGGTGGACAATTCCACTGAGTGATTAAAATGTGACATTATTGCTAAATGAATTTTATTAGATGTCACATGTTTGAATACATTTAACATTTCATCAGAATCGTCATCTGTGAGAAATTTGTAAGGCCAAAAAGTTAGAGCTTTAGTACCAATTCGAATTGTTTTCAGATTAGGTACATCTGCTTCAAGTAAAGTATTCACATATGTCGAGAATATGCGTGCTTTCATTATCATTGGATCACCACCGGTAAATAACACATCAGTAATTTCTGGATGCTCTTTTAGATATTGCACTAGTTGTTCACCTTCTTTCATAGCAAATTTCATGTCATCCATTCCTACAAATTGTGGCCAGCGAAAACAAAAGCTACAATACGCATGACAAGTTTGACTTTGGCTAGGAAAAAACAAACAAGTTTCAGAATATTTATGTTGAATACCAAATAATTGAGTTCCGTCTTTTAATTTTGGAACATTTAATTCCATTTGACCTGCAGGATGTGGATTTAGTTGTAATCTGATCGTATTTGCAGTCTCTTGAATATTTTTTTTATCTCCGCTACTCAAAGCAGCTTCCATAAGATTAAAGTGATTTGATTTCAACATATCACGCTGAGGAAAAGTCAGTATGAACATAGGATCATTCGGTATGTCATTCCAGTTTATCAGTTGTTCAATGACATAATTATTTGACTTGAACGGTAGTACATTTCCCACAACTTTTATCTCGTGAATTTGTTTGTCTGACAAATTATTAATTTGCTCTAATTTTTCGAAATTCATTAATGTGTATGATTTTATACGCGGTGAGTCGTCTTGTGTAAATTCTGTAGTGATTTGACTGGCCAATGTACTATTATATCGTATCCCGTGTTTAAAGTTAACTCAATATTATAAAAAGTATTTTTAGGCGTTTTAATCTACAAAATACAAATTGGCAGAACAAGAATTAGGACAAGCAGTAACAGGTCAGATCAACCAGTTTCAAGGTATAGTCGAGATCATAAGTACGTCACCATCATTACAAATTGCTCTAGCTATACTTGTTGTGGGATTAATTACTATTGCAATCGGTTATAAAAAAATTGGTAAAGTTACAATGTCACATAGATTTAGTTATACAAGACCACACACTGCAAGATTTGTTCGTATTGCAATATTACCATTATTCGCAATTGCACTTATAACTGGAATAAATGGATACATACAACTATTTGATCTAGATGTAGATATAGAATCGTCTAGTATTAGTAATCCAGCAAAAGAATTATTCGCAATGATACTGAATAGTATAAATATTTTAGTCATTGGGTATACAGTTGCACATTTAGTTCCAATTATAATTACAAAACGAGAAAAAAGAATGCTTGAGCGTGAAGATTTTGAAGGATGGAGAATGATGAAAGGATTCAAGGATGATGTAGATGTTCTATTTCATAGATTATACAAATGGGTTCCACCTGCAAATCCTCCTGAAGATATCGATAAAATAGAGTATGAGAAAAATTTGGAGACAAAGGAAGGTAGATTAATTTTAGAAAAATTCAGTACGTCAAGAGGTAACTCTATAGGAAGTTTTGAAAAACTAGTAGATGATCCATACTCTGAATGGAAGGAATCAGAACGTATCAAGTATGTAGAATATCTAGAAAAGTGCACTAGTGGAGATAATTTATCTGGTCGTAAAATGAGCCTAGATGGAAATCCTGAGGAGATTTATCGAATAGACACATGGCGTGAGGAGAAGAGAATAAATGATTATGAAAAGATAGAGGCCGGTGCTCGTCCTCCCGGATATGCCAAAAAGAAGAGACAAGAGTTGCCAAAATCTTTCAAACAGCTTTTACCAATAGGGATTTTTCTAGCTGTAGCAATTGGAGTTGCAAGTTGGTGGGGAATAGATTTGTTTGTATTGGCCACTGCCACCGGTGGTATGGCTGTAGGAGTTGGTTTTGCACTACAAGAGACCATGCAGAATTATTTTGCATATATAATAATTCGAAAAGATAAGATTTTTGTCGAGGGGGATAGAGTAAAATTAGAATCAGGTTATAATGGGTATGTCCATAAGATAACTCCACGTGTAACTTATGTACGACATGGATTAAACGAATCAATTGCTATAATACCAACACGTCAACTAGTAAATGCACAGATCATAAACTATTCTAAAAATATTAAATTGGTACCGGCTATAGTTGATGTGGGTGTATCATATTTGAATGATCCAAAACAAGTTGCATCGATACTAGTCAAAATAGGTACACGCGCAATGACGGAAATAAAAGATTCAAAGGGAAAACATTTGATTATACAAAAGCAATGTCCAAATATTAAACGTAATCAGGCCAGTTGTGGTTGTGATACAATATATACAGTAGATCTAAATCAACCAACAGTACGATTTAACGCATTTAGTGATTCATCCTTGGATTTTGCTCTATGGGTATACGTAAGAGACTATGGGTCTCAGTTTAAAGTAAAAAGTGATCTTCGATTAATGATTTATGAGGAGTTTAAAAAATATGATATACGAATACCATGGCCAATTAGAACTGTGTATCAGGGTGATGAGAAGCGAGAGGCAGAGGAGATTTCTAGTCTAAACGATGAGAGGGAGAAGACCATGAGAGAGTTTGGTATTGGTGATCTTGGTCGTGGTGAAGGCGAATCAGAATGACACATTAAAGATTTAAGATGTGTATTGTTTAATTTTTGTTATGTTAAGTCTCACAGTGCTTGGTGGGAGTGCATCTGTTGATCTGGGAAAACGTATCTCAAAGTTACTTGATGCCAAATTTGTAGAGGCAAAGGTTCAAACTTTTCCTGATGGAGAGAGTAAGATAACAATAAACTCTAAAATTAAAAGTAAAAAGATAGTAATTGTTCAATCATTATATCCACCAGTAGATACACATCTTGTACAACTTTTATCATTAATTATAGAGGCCAGATTAATTACTAATAATATAACTTTAGTTATACCATACATGGGATATGCGCGACAAGATCGTGTATTTTTATCTGGTGAAATTATAACCATGAAAACTGTAGCAAAATTAATTACATCTGCAGGTGCTAAACGAATAATCACAGTAGACATACACAGCAAGATGAGTTTGCGTCATTTTAAAATACCAACAAAAAATATTAGTGGTGTTTTTGATTTGGCAGATCATTTTACAGGTAAAAAATTAATCAATCCACTAATAGTTTCACCAGACAAGGGTGGATTAGATAGGGCCAAAAAATTTGCGTCTGTTCTAAAATTACCGATTACTCATTTAACAAAACACAGAGATAGAAAAACTGGTGCAATTAAAATATCAACTAAGAGTATAGGGGATATCAAAGACAGAGATATCATCATGGTAGATGATATGATAAGTACAGGCAATAGTATACTGAAAGGAGTTCAATTTCTCAAAAGACATAGGTGCGGTAGAATTTTTGTAGTGTGCACACATGCGTTACTGGTAAAGGACGCTGCTAAAAAAATACGTAAATCTGGCGTTGCTAAAATTATCGCTTCTAACACAATACCAAAAAGTGATACGATCATGATTGATGTATCAAGAAGAATAGCTGATGCGATTAAAAGTTCACGCTGATGAATAATGATGAGACCGGCAGGATTTGAAGGTTTTAGTGATTGTTCTGTTAGATTATAGGGTGTTTTCAGATTCAATTCAGTTTGTGGAATGTACTGACAACTGTCAAAATAGGTTTAGAATAACCTATTTGGAATTCTAAAGTTACCAATTATGAAAAAAGATGGTTGGATCTTCTGCATATAGGTACAATATATATAATTCCATGATGTGATGATCATAGATTCGATTTCTTTCTTTTAGAAGATCAGTACTTTAGTCTCAAAATAAACATTAATTCTTTTTTGATAATTTTTTATTGATTTCATCTAATTTGTCATCAATCTTAATGAGTTCTTTTGTTGTTTCAAAATTTAATATGAGTGCAATTATAACAAAAAACAAACCAATTGCTAATGCAAGTGAGCTAGAAAGGAGAATTTCATCTGTAGAAATATTTGGTAGTAAAGAGAAAAGTGCTGTATAAATAATATAAAATATTGCTCCCACACTAGCTATTAATATTAGTGAATTTCTAGATTTTTTAGCTTTGTCAAATTTCTTTTGAGTCATGATCATGGAGCTCTGTATTTCATGTTTCGCATTAATTTACCAATAGTTTTTGCTACATCAAAACACATTGATTTTACCAAAACTGTATCTAAATTAGATTCATAGAAATTCCGATGTAGCACATTACCATATGAAAATGATATAAAAATTTCTTTGTCTTGTTCTTGTTTAGATAATGTTTTGGCGAATTGTCCAAGTGTTTTATGACTATTAATGGATTTATTTCTTTTTGCTGCCGCTGTTTTAAGAACACAAGACATAGCACCCCACATCATCTCACTAGCTTTGTTATAATCTTTTAATTTCAAATATTTTTCTGCATTATGACTATAATGTAAAACCATACTTGCATATTTATCAGTCTTATTTTTTGTTGCATCAATTTGGGCAGACATTAATCTTTATCTTCTGAATCTATGTCAGTATATTCAGTAATTTTTCTTGAATTTGCATCGACTTTAATTTCCTTCAACTGTTCACTCAAGAAACCAACATCAAAAATAATAGACCAAGTTCCATTTTCTAAATTTGAGGATTTCAGATTTGTCGTACTATGATATTCTTCAAGAAATCCTTTTGCTTTATCTATTGCTTCTTCCATATCACATTCTGTCATAAATTAAATCACTGAATGGTGTCATTAATTCTTTATGCAGTTTTGATATATAAACTAGATATTCAAAAGATTGAATTAATACTAATTAGCTGTTGCCAACCCTTTCAGTAACTCATTCCGACTAGTACATGCGTCTAGTTTCCATTGCTTCTCATAGATTCTAGAAAATTATCAACAGATATTTTCTCCAACATCTTCCAAGTCTAATGTTTGTGTTACGTTGTGGAATTATTTGAGTCACTAAAGTATGATGGGACCGGCAGGATTTGAACCTGCGACCACTAGCACCCCAGGCTAGCATCATACCAATCTAGACGACGGTCCCACGAGTAAATTCCAATAGTGAAATTATTAAATCATATTATTATACAATTAATCATGGCAAAATGTTCAATTTGTAATAAGATTTCAGCAACAGGGGACCATACTGATTGTAAGGAGAAATTACGTATCGATCTAGAAGACAAAAATTTCAAGGATTCACTTTTAGAAAAGCTAGACATTGCTAAAGATGCAGAATTGGCACCAGAAGTCAAAGTGATTTTAGAATATTTGACAAAAGAGAAAGACTAGCGTTCTTGTTCAACTGGTCGTATCAAGATCTCATTTACATTTACATGCTTGGGAGCTTGAGCAGCATATAATATCGTATTTGCAATATCTTCTGCTCGTAGTGATTCCATCTTTTTAGCCCCTTCTACAAAAGTTTGTAGTGATTCATCGGTTATGGTATTAGTTAATTCAGTAGTTACAACTCCAGGTTCAATACATGTCACTCTAATGTTACTGCGTGCACTCAACTCTTGTCGCAACCCTTCACTAAAAGCTGTAATTGCATGTTTTGTAGCACAGTATACACTACCGGCAGGAAAAACAAGTCGTCCCGCAACAGAGGATATGTTAATGATGTGACCGGATTTTTTCTCCTTCATATGTAAAATAACTGCTGCCGTACAATACAAGACACCTTTAATATTCACATCAATCATTTGATCCCATTCATCTACTTTGAGATTTTTTATAAAACTCAGAGGCATGAGTCCTGCATTATTTACTAAAATATCAATAGAGTTCCATTCATTAAGAACTTTCTTTGCAAAAGATTCACATTCAGATCTTACAGTTACATCGACTTTTTGTACCAATACCTCTGCACCAATTTTTTTAATTTCTTCTTCTAATTGTGCTAGTTTATCTGTTCTTCGAGCACAAATTGCAACTTTGGCACCAGCTTTTGCAAGTGCAATGGCAGTGGCATAACCTATACCACTACTAGCACCGGTAACTAGTGCTACTTTGCCAGTTATCATGATATTATTAGTAATGAAAATCATAAAAATGTATTCCGATTCCTTGTCTAACAACTCAAATTTTTCACTATTTATGAGCAGAATTTTAAAGGATTTGAATACATTCGATTGTTTAGTAAAAACATCAATATCAGGGTTATGAATATAGTTTACAATGTCCAGTACAGAAGATATCTATTTGTCATCTATGACCGAACAAGATAAAAAAAAGTATAGTGGAAAATGGATTGCGATAGTAGGTAAAAATGTAATTGCTAATAGTGACGATATGATTGAGACATATAATATGGCTATACAAAAATCCCCCTCATATACCCCATTATTAAAAAGAATTCGAAGTGTAGACGAAAACGAAGTATTGTTATTATGAATTCAAGATGAACAAATTTATCATATAAAAAAAGAGTTTATGACGAATTAAAATTTGATTATCATAGTGGTTCTGTACCTAATTCTGACACATCTGTACGTAGGCCTAAGACTGAAGTTGTTTTTACTAAACAATCGAATGTATTCGGATCCTTTAAAATCATAAATAGCCAATTCCATGCCTCTAATTTAACACCCATATCAAATACCTCTTCATTTTGAGCAGAGTATTTCATAGAATAAGATTTATGTGAATTACACTAGATATTATTAATGAAAATAGAAAAGTGCGCATATTGTGGTGACGAAACAGACATGCCTTTTGAATGCAATTATTGTAAAGATCCATTTTGTGCAGAACATAGATTGCCTGAGGAGCACAGATGTGTAAAATTGACACAGATACATGCAGGACGATTTGGAAAAAAAGGTATAGTACGCAAAGATACGTCATCATTTTTTAAAAAATTTCTAGATCGATTCAAGCGTTAGTATAATTCAGTTTTATTGGGAAATATACGCATTCTGCGTGCTTGATAAAATAAGGATATAGCAAGAGCAGCGAGTACTAGTGATGTAAGCCAGTGTGCGGTAATTAGTGTAACATAGGCTACTGCAAATCCAAGCATTGCAATACCTTGTATAGATAACTTTATCCAATTAGGAATTTTTACCGCTCTACTAATTAATTCTATAATTAATAATCCAGCTCCGGGGTATAATGCTATTAGTAAAAAATCAAATACATCTACATCTAGATGGGACATGTTTGATTTGAATTGTCGTGTATTTTATTTGCAGCTGATTGTTCTATAAAAACAGCAATGTTTTGAGTAACAAGTGCATGTGCATTTTCAAATGGGATGGTAGCAACATCTTCAGACTCGAAAGGACCGTACTGTTTGAGATTTACCCCCATCATAACATCAGCAGGTTTTAAAAAACGTGTCAAAACCATTTCTTTATTTTGTTCTTGAGACATAGATTTCAACAATTCTGTTTGACCATTTAAGATTGCCTCTGAAACTGATTTTTCCCGTCCTATCATTTTCTCATTCATAGATAGAATATATTTTTCTAAATTTAGTAGATTTAGAGTATACATGCCATTATTCCGATGAGCTTTCTCTAGTCTAATGCGGAGTAGTAACGAGGCCATTGTCTTTATCAGATTAATCATGGCATCTCTAATACTATTTCGGGTATCATCGTATTGTTCGTTAGCGAATTTGTCTAAAAACTCTGCTATAGATGTGTAAGTCTCAAGCGGCATCTCGTGTGGAATATCATTTTGTATCTCTCTATTAAGATAAGAGTGGAGAGCGTCTAGGGTAATATCCTTAGTCTCTGACATACTCAAACCTTAAATGGTGGGTTATTTGTTCCTATTTGACGATATAATTTGCCTTACAAGCTAAACCACGGTGAATCTTTACAAATTAAATATTCTGTAGATGATGTTTTCTCACTGATTAGTCATGAAAATATAAAGTTTATAGATTTTCAATTTACAGGTCTAACTGGACGATTTCACCACACAACCATCTCTGCAAGTACATTTACACAAGATCAGATGGTTGATGGATTACCGAAACTTGATGGTTCATCAATTGTTGGATTTACAACCATTGATGATTCTGATCTTATTTTAAAACCTGATCCAAATACATTTGCAATTATACCATGGCTAACAGAGAAAAAAACTGCTAGATTACTCTGCGATATTTATTGGGGCAGAGGACGTGGACGATTGGACAGTGACCCGCGCGGAATATGTCAAAAGGCAGAAAAATTTGTGAAAACACAAGGATTTGATTTTAGTTATTGGGGACCGGAGGTTGAATTTTTTGTATTCGATGAAGTACATTGGGCTGTACTTACACCATACAAAGGTCAATCATATTCAATAGAATCAGTTGAATCTCCATGGAGTAAAGAGGGTACAGGTTTTCCAATGGGACTAAAGGAAGGTTACTATCCTAGTACACCATCAGATACACTCACGCCATTTAGAAATGAATGTGTCGATATTTTGAATGAAAATTTTGGCGTTCTTTGCGACAATCACCATCACGAAGTTGCAACAGCAGGACAGTGTGAGATTGATATCAAATATGACTATATGACAAATGCAGCAGATGCCACACAGTCTTACAAGTTTGTCGTGCGTAATGTAGTGAAAAATCATAACAAAATTGCAACTATGATGCCAAAACCAATAGCCATGGATGCAGGATTTGGAATGCATACGAACGTAAGTCTATGGAAGAATAAGCAAAATGCGTTTTATGATAAAAAAGAGGACGCAGAATTGAGCCAGATTGGTAGGTACTTTTGTGGCGGAATAATTAATCACGCAAAAGCTCTATGTGCCATAGCCAATCCTACAACAAACTCTTACCATAGATTGGTACCAGGATATGAGGCCCCAGTATACATTGCATGGAGTTCAAGTAATAGATTTGCTATTGTTAGAATTCCTGAACACTTTTCTGGTGATAAATACTCTAAACTCAAACGACTAGAATTCAGAGCCCCTGATCCATCTGCAAATCCATACCTTGTATTTTCAGCAGTCTTAGCAGCAGGATTAGATGGTATAAAAAAGAAGTCAGATCCAGGAGAACAAACTAAAGAAGATATTTTCAAAATGACAAAAGCTATGCGTGACAAAAAGAAAATTGATATTTTACCTGCTAATCTAGGTGAGGCACTTGATGAATTGGAAAGCGATCGCAAATTCCTCAATCCAGTATTTTCTAATGAAGTAATTGATAAAATAATTGTGTTGGAGAGACAAGATCAAAAAGAGATTTCAGTGAGACCACATCCACATGAATTTTATTTATATTTTGATGTATAGATGCGAGCATTTGTGTGCATAGAAATTACCAGTAGATACATACATGATATAATTAGTAAAATTAGAGACACGCTTGAATTAAAAGAAAAGCCGATAAAAGTAGAAAATCTACACTTTACACTTGCATTTCTCGGTGAGATTGATTCATCAGATAGAGTAATGGCCGCGTTACAGAGAGTAAAGATGGAGCCATTTCATATAACATTAAGTGGATTAGGTGCATTTCCTAGTGCAAAGAATCCTAGAATTTTATGGATGAATACCACTCATGGGAGTGAATCACTAATCCAATTGGCACATACCATCCAAGAATCATTAATGGCTATTAATTACTATACACCAACAAAAAAATTCAAACCCCATCTTACCATATGTAGAATCAAACATGAAACAAATTTTGGCAACAAGTTGGAAGAGTTTTCGAATGAATCATTTCATTCACAAAGTATAACAAAATTCAAATTAAAACAGAGTGTGTTGGATTCAAAAGGAGTGATATACTCAGATTTAGGTGAGGTAAGATTGGGATGAGGAGTGTAATTCAGGAAAGAGCAAGGAGACTGCTAACTCCAAATATTTCAGAGAAGAGAAGAAAGAAAAAGATTGCAGATATGACACTAAAGTTGGTTGAGGCAAGTAGTTCAAAATTAGACATTGTGACGGGTGTAGAGTTGGGTGGATTATATGCAAAGAATACTTGGCTTGTAGGTGCAGATATTGATATTTTTGTTAAAGTAGAGAAAAATGTTAGCGATGAAAAATTCACAAAATTAGTACTTGATATTGGATATACATCCATGAAGAAATACAAGCCGTATGTACGATTTGCCGAACATCCGTATGTAGAGGCAGTAGTTCAGGGTACACGTGTTAATGTAGTTGGGTGTTATGATGTCAAAATAGGGGATTGGCATAGCGCTGCTGATAGATCACAGTACCACACCACATTCATGAAGAAGCATCTCACATCAAAAAAACAGCAAGATGTTAGATTGTTAAAGGCATTTTTAAAAAGTAATATGATTTATGGTGCAGAGATTGCAAAGGAAGGATTCAGTGGATACGTATCAGAGGTATTAATTTGGAATCTTGGTAATTTTTCTAATGTTATAAAAAAAATGGCAACAATAAAGGAAAATGAAATAATAGGAGATACTAGTTTAAAGTTTAAAACACCAATTGTAATCATAGATCCAGTTGATAATAATAGGAATTTAGCAGCTGCAATATCTACCGAAAATTTAGTGAAATTCGTTCTTGCAAGTAGAAAATATCTTAAAAAACCTACACATTCATCATTTGCAAACAAGAAAACTATGAAACCAAATGGCAATTTAGATGACTGTCTAGTTGTGCAGTTTAGTTTCAAGTCAAGAAGTCCAGAAATCATATGGGGTCAGAGTAAAAGAACAGCTACATCACTTTCACGACAATTAATCATGGCAGGATTCAATCCATTACAAAATATGGTTATTATTAATCAGGGTGTGGTATACATGTTGTTTGCTTTACAAAGTATGGATATTAATAAAAACATGATAAAGAATGGACCTACAATTTATGGTGGTGATCACGTGCAGAAATTTATAAATAAAAATTTCAAAACTAGCATATCTATGTGGATAAATTCTAGTGGTAATGTTTTATCATTACACAAGAGAGATGCAACACATGCAGGTAAATTTCTTAATGACTCATTAAAGAATAACTTGTACGCCATGGGGGTATCAAAAGGTATTCAAAATGATATCAAACAGTTCAAAGTAATACTTGGCAGGCAAGTCAAAAACAAATTAATTAAAAAGGCATTATACGAATTTGTGTCTGTAGATGAAGCATTCTTTTCTAAATATTAACCGACTTGGAGAGGAACCATACAGTGGCATAGTAGGATTTCCAAATGGGAGTCGTGCTCAAGTGAAGAGACGCATTGCACAGATGAGCAAACTGGATATACAGAAAATAGCATTTGTAGGATGTACCAGAATATTGAATCAAGATATTCTTGGAAAAGGTTATTCAGGTATAGTACTACTAGGTAGAATGAATGACATCAAAGTCGCTGTAAAGATTCGTCGTTTAGATTCACGTAGAAGGAACATGAATAATGAATCCAAATTGTTACAGTTGGTAAATAATGTTGGGGTCGGTCCTAGATTCATTGCATCGAGTAGTGATATTCTTGTAATGGAGTATACCAGTGGTAAAAGAATTTCAGATTGGTTGGAAGACTCGACGAATATCAATAGACATTTGAAAAAAATCTTGACAGATTGTTTCAAGCTGGATATGGCAAGAGTTGATCATGGGGAATTGAGTAGAATATCAAGACATGTAATTATTGGTCGCAAGACTACTTTGATGGATTTTGAAAGTGCAAGCAGTAACAGACATCCATCAAATGTTACATCTGCAACACAAGGATTATTCATTGTTCCCCGAATTGCAAAAAAAATCAAAAAGTATCGTAAAGTTCCACGAAGAGATGTTTTGATTAAAGCATTACGTGCATACAAGAAAGATATGTCCAGAGTACAATTTAATAAATTACTCAAAGTGTTAGATTTATGATTCCAGCCAAAGCAATCAAAACTTTGAGTAAAGATCAGGTGATGAGAGATGTCATATTAAAAGTAGGAGAATGCAAATTGAAACATGTGAAAAACAGATACGAGTCACTAGTAAGAGCTATAATTTCACAACAATTAGCAGGTGCCGCAGCTCAGGCCATCTTTAAGAGATTCTCCAAACTTGGAGATGGGAGATTTCCAAAACCAGATGAGACATTGGGATTCTCTCATAAGAAATTAAGAAAAGTTGGTCTATCAGAGAGGAAAATAGAGTATATTAGAGATTTGTCTGCAAAGATAGAGTCAAGAGAGTTGAAACTTCGGTCCATATCACGATTATCTGATGAAAAAGTTGTAGAGCAGTTAGTAATGATTAAAGGAGTAGGCAGATGGACTGCAGAGATGTTTCTAATGTTTACTTTGGGTAGATTGGATATTTTGCCTCTTGGAGATTTAGGTGTACGAAATGGATTCAGAAAGATGTACTCTAACCAGTCAATGTCTGAAAAAGAGATGTTAGTCATTGCTGAGAAATGGCGTCCCTTTAGGAGTATTGCAACATGGTACATTTGGCAATCATTAACTTTGAATATTGATTAAATGTTTTAAAAACATAAAGACATTTAGGTAAACATACAAAAATGTCAACATTGAATAATTTTGAAGAGCCAGATACACTAGAGTTACTATTTACGATGCAACGTAAATTGGCAGATGCTATAAATTCAGACAGGTATCCAAGTGGTACTGAAGAACGTATATCTGCATTATGTACTGCCATGATTCATGAAACAATTGAACTGCAACGACTTACTAATTGGAAGTGGTGGAAGAATCCAAACGAGTTTGATACAAAAAATGCAAGAGAGGAATTGATTGATATTTGGCATTTTCTAATTCAAGCATCTATTGAATTGAATCTACAACCTAAAGATATTCTAGAAGAGTATACGAAAAAGAATAAGATTAATCATCAGAGACAAAAAGATGATTATTGACGTAATGCACTAGTAAGAGTTTTTGCGATATAATGCAGATTGTTCTCTGTAACTTTGGGGTGTACTGGTAGTGACAATATACGATTCGATACACGAACAGTTATGGGTAATTTCACATTCGATCTATACAATGGGGTCTTGTGTATAGGTGTGGAATAGTATGCCGCAGCTCCCACCCCTTTAGATAACAGATATTTTAGAATCTTATTACGATTTTTAACCTGTACAGTATACAAGAGCCAATTTACTCTCTCACCGCTTCTCTCTACTGGTACATTAATGATATCAGATAATAATTCAGATAAGATTTTAGCATTTTTACGCCGTTTTTTTAGAAATGATGATAATTTCTTTACTTGAATGGTACCAATAGCAGCACTCATCTCTTGCATTCGAAAATTCAATCCTAAAATTCTGCTGTCATAACCGTTAAACATTCCATGATTTCTTATCATGAGAATTTTATCGTGCAACTTTTTGCTGCGACTAATTATAATTCCTCCCTCTCCTGTAGTCATTACCTTACCTGGATACATACTAAAGATTCCTGCATCTCCAAATGTTGCTGTGTGTTTATTATTCAGAGTAGAACCCATAGACTGTGCTGCGTCCTCTAACACTTTGAGATTATGAGATTTTGCTATATCTAAAAGTGGTTCTAGATATGCAACATTTCCAAACATATGAACAGGTATTACTACTTTGGATTTTTTCGTGATCTTTTTTTGTAGATTTATTGGATCCATGGTATAATTATTATTACTAATATCAACAAAGACGGGTTTTGCACCAACAGATAAAACAGCATTTGCAGTTGCTAGGAACGTAAATGAGGGTAAAAGTACCTCATCACCAGATTTTACCCCTAATCCATAGAGAACTGCCTGAAGGGCAGCTGTGCCTGAATTGACAGCTAGAACATATCGTGAATTTACAAATGAGGATACTGCTTTTTCAAACATTCTCACACTAGGTCCCCCTGTCCTTGCTGCAGATGTTAATACTCCAGTATTCAATATTTTTAGTACAGCATTTTTTTCACGTTTATCTAAACTTGGGATATTAATTGGAATCATGATTAACCAACATTAGGAATAATCACGCCACGTATGTTTGCACTTTACACATCGATAAAATTGAGTTGTCGGTTCATCTGCACTTCTAGTTTGTAGCATCCACCATACAGCTTGATCATTACCACATTTTTCACATTCAATACTTATTGTTGGTAGTGATTCATCTTTATCTTTTTCATCAAACACATTAAATTCAGATGTGGTGTTTTTAGTTTTTATTTCAGATTTATCTTTTGATACTATTCCTTCAGTAAAATCACATTTTATACATGCCAAAGCAGTACCGTTATTTTTCAGGCGTGAAGAGCATATAGGACAGAATTTCATTATTCTTTCTTTATTGAAGATTGAAACACTGAGATTAAGTTATCAATTACTTTGAGAGAATCATCAACTGATGACATTAGTTTTGGCAGGGGATCTTTGGTAGAATCAACCTTTACCCAACACTCGTTGGTAAGTGGATGTTTTACGATAACTCCTGCAAAATCAATATCCTTTCTAGATAATAATTCGTGCTGTATGATGTATAATAGACCTATATCAGATTCTATGACCGATAATTGGACTTGTTTAGGTGAAGATTCCAAGACTTGAATTTCCATGTGAGATAAAGTAATTATTGCGGTTATAAATAATTATCAATACAATTGACTGACAACTACATATCAAGCATCAACATATCTACAGAAAATGAATCATACTCTATGGCAGACAAGATTGTTGTGCATACAAAGTTTTCACTCAAAGGGGAACTCAGAGATGTATTTACAGAAAAAAACTGGACGAAATCATATGAGAAAAATGATGTTACGTTTAAGATGAAATATGGGGTTAAACTTTCTAGTGGAAAATTACGAAAACAGAATTTAGGTGAGATTGTAGATACGTATAAAAAAGCTGCAATTTTTTGGACACGTAATCCAAACTTGGTAAATCCTATGAAAGAGAAACGGGTGTGGGTACAAGTATCAAAAAATTTCAAACCAGTAATTAAATTAACTGAGGAAGAAGTTAAAGGTGAACTATTTGATTTTGAGGAAGACTTTGAATTTGATGCCTCTGTTCTTGGAATTGGTACACACAGTACAAGTGCTGAGGTATTTGTGTCATGGGAAAAGCATGACTATATTGAAAAAGATAAAATCTCAAAACATTCTGATTCATTTAAGGTAACAATAAAATAATTATTAATAATACATCATAAATCATTATACATGTTGAAAATATTATGTCAAGTATTTCGAGTGGGTAAAAATTGGTAACCATTTAGTGAAATAACATGTTTTCCAAGTGTTGGATTATAAAGAAGATGTCATAATGATTAGTATGGCAAAATATGATGGATTGTTAGGTCAGCCTGTATTAGAAGTTGAAGAACCAGATAAAGAAGGAGGTATCACACTAATCTTTAAGGATAATAGATTCCTATTCATTAGTATTAATGGTACAAAGATAAGCACGGTGTCAATACCGGAGTGATGAATGATGGTCAAATTTGATAGTATACGTATGATGGAATTAGTAAAGGTTGAAGATCCAGACTCAGATGGCGGTTTGACACTGATTTTTAAGGATAATCAGACCATCAAAATAAAAATTATTGATGGAAAATTAGTATCCGAGTGTACACCAGAATAGTTATCAGACTGCTTTCTCGTAATGATAAATTGCTTCTTCCTGTGATTCAGATTGTATGGAGCCGGGGCGTTCATTTCGTATCTTTTCAATTGCATCTTTGGCAGAATATCCCTTATGTGCGATAAGATAGCACGTGAGAATTGTACCGGCCCTACCAAGACCTGCAGCGCAATGAACCATCACAGGTCGTTTCACTCGTATATTCTCATCAATGAATTGAACAGCTTGATTAATGTCATCTAGTGTGGGTGGTGAAAAATCTGGTGTTGGTAGATGTAAATATTTGATATCTTTTGTCCAAGAACCAGGCAGAGCTTGCTCAGTCATGGTTATGACACATTTAATATTATTTGATAAAATCCAATTAAATTCATCTTGTGATGTTGGTATTCCAGAACCGGCAAGATTATTATCAATTACCCATGAAAAATTTGTGGGTTTTTTTGTAATCTTTCCATGTATGCGTCGCCATACATTACCAGGTTTGCTCATTGCTATTGTTTGGAATTATCTACTTAAATAGCAATTGCTCTTACTGGTGAACCGGATGCGTTTCGTATCTTTAATGGTAAAACTACTAGTTTGAATAATTCCTGAGGTATCTTATCAAGATTGACTAGATTCTCTACCACAAGTGTGTTAGATTTTGCAAGAATATGATGTGCTGGATATTTCTTAGAATTTCCCGGATCAATACTTGGTGTATCTATACCAATCAGATTCGGTTTCTTTGTTGCGATATATCTTACAGCAGAAATAGATAATCCCGGACATTTTGTAAAGTAGAATTTATTCTTCAAGTGGGCAGACCACCCTGTTGCAAATACTATTGAGGCATGTTTGGGCAGTATGCCATGAATTTTTTCAAATTTCTTTATATCATGTGTAGTAATATTTTGATTGGCTGATTTTTTTATCTTGATTACAACTGCACTTCGTACAAGTCGTTTTGGTGATATTTGATGAATTTTCAAACCATTGTGTCTAAAGTGATATGGGGCATCCATGTGAGTACCTGTGTGAGTGCTAAGAAATAACATCTCTAGATTATATCCGTCCTCATTCAAATCACTCCAGAGAATTAATTCTTGTTTTGGAGAATCAGGATGATTAGGTAAGATTTTAGAAATCTCCAAAGTAAAATCCAGCATGATAGCATTTGATTAATTAAAGTATTTAATTATTTGATTGAATATTTACATCACTACATAAAGATAAATAGTATTTAGAGTATATCATATCGTGTCAATTTCGTTTGTTTTGTTAAACTCTCAATTAGGTTCAGAGAAAACGATCGCCGATGAAATTGATAATATACTAAAGAGTATAGATGGTATAACATACGAAGTTCAAGAGGTATATGGAGTATATGATCTAATACTAAAGATTAGTTCTGATAATTCAGAGTTGTTAGAGTCAGTAATCACTACAAAGATTAGACGAATTGATAATATTCAGGCAACACTAACAATGGTTGTAATTGATGAACAGTCTACTTGATAATTGTTTTAATGACACTTGTAACATGTAAAATTTCTTCCTCAGTATTGAAAAAATGCGGTGATGCACGTACAATCTTTTTATCGTATATTTCACGAGTTGCAAGTACTATACCCTGTGATTCTAGCTGTTTGACTAAATCATCTGCAGACTTGCTAGTTGTGAATGATACAATACTAGTTCGTAATTTAGGATCTTCTGGTCCATGAATGGTAACATTACTCATGTTTGTCAATTCTTCACGCATAATCTGTGCAAGATTCATTATATGATTTCTGATATTACTAAATCCAACATTAGATAGATATTCAGCAGACGCTGCAAGGCCAACCATTCCCACATAATTTCTAAAACCAGTTTGAAATTTAGACGGTATGTCTTTGTAGATTAATTTATCATCATCATAAATCATAGCAGACTCGCCTCCAATTCTATCAGGAGTTAATAGATGAGCAGATTCTTTTTTACAATATAATATTCCGGTTCCCATGGGACCACAAAGCCATTTGGCCCCTGTAAATGCAGCAAAATCACATTTGATGGATTTAACATCAATGGAATTTAGACATCCTACAGTTTGTGCAGCATCAACCAAAAATGGTATGAGTTGTTCTGATAGTATGATCCCTGCCTCCTCAACAGGAAGTATTGCTCCAGTATTGTATAGAGCATGACTGAGAGATACAAGTTTAGTTTCCTTGTCTATAAAATTCTCTAGTTGTACAAGATTAAAAACTCCATTTTCATCTATTTTTAAATTTTTAACTTGTGCTCCTATTTTACCTAGATTTAGCCAAGGATAATAATTTGCATGATGTTCATGTGCTCCCCCTCTAGTAATAATATTTGATGATGACGTTAGATTCAGACCGTTTGCTACAATGTTAATTCCGTCAGTAGTACTATTTACAAGAACAAGTTCTTCAGGTTTACAATTAATTAATTTAGATATAATCTTTCTAGTATTGATTAATTTGTCATTCACATACGAATCACAGGTTTTAGAGTCTGCCCCTAGTGCATTATATTGTATTAGAAAATTATTCATTGCTTTAATCGCAGGCTTGGGTACAAGTGACACAGATGCATTATTCAGATATATTTTATCGCCAAAATTGAAATCTTCTTTCACGTCATTTATTTGAGTCATTATATTAGATGAGATGATATTCGTGACCGTAAATAAAAATCTTAAACATATAGATATTATCAAACTGCTGAATAAAAACACACTAAATTACTTGTTATATGAAGAGCCAGCTTCCAAGATTAGTATAATATCGCAGATAATGAATAATTGTGATATACCCATACTATATCTGGATTTTGATTTATTATTTAGTGGATATATTAATACTGGTTTGATAAAAACGAATCATAAAGTTACAATAAAAACACCTACACCATACACATGGAAAGATACTCTAAAGTCAGCAATGAGTTACACATCTAATAAAAGATCAATAATTGTTTTAGATTCACTTAATGGATTATCCAGTATGCTAGAGAGAAATTCTACACGAATAATTTATGCACATATTATGTTATTAGGATTAATAGCTAGACATTCAAAATCAACTGTAATAATACCTTGTATGATAAAAAAGAAAAAAAAGAAAGAGTGGACAGTTGCCATTACTGGTGGTAAAATTATCAATCGAGAGAATGAAACTAAAATTCATTTAAAATGGAGTAAAAAGGGAACTTTGATTAGTCTAGTATAGATTCTAAACGGAGTTATAAAAAATTCAAACAGCGTTATAATCATACTAGATTAGGTAAATTATATTAAGCAGAGATTGAAAGTTCAACTATGCCAGTTGGTATAATACCTGATATAGGTGAACAAATGTGTATAGGATGCGCTCTTTGCGTTGAAATATGCACTACATTAGGACCAGACGTCTTAAGAGTAAAGCCAGTCGAGGGTTGGAAAAGAGGTAAAGCATTCGTGTTTTATCCAGAACGTTGCATCTCTGATGGAGCATGCATAGGCGTTTGCCCAACCAAGGCCATCTTTTGGATGCGCCCTATGGACTTTACTGTTGGTCAGCCAGTTCCTCTTTACAAAAACTCTGTCTTTGTTAAGGGTTGGACTGAACTAGTCGACTAGTCTTTTTTATTTTTTGTTTATTTTTTGTTTTAAAAATTATGGTCTTTGCCAAATATTATCATGACTTTGATAAACTAAATTCTTCATGAAGTGCATTTAATACTATTTTATGATCTTTATCTTTTATAGCAAATGCAATATTCAACTCTGATGACCCTTGGGTTATCATTATAATATTGATATGATTTTTTGCAACAGATGTAAACACTCTTGATGCAATTCCAGTAGTTCCACGCATTCCAGAACCAATCAAAGTTACCACAGCTACATCTGGTGTCAATTCCAAATTTTTAAACATCTTACCTAAGAGATTTGTTTCTAATGAATGAGTTGCTTTTGAAACATCTTCTTCCTTTATCATTATTGATATACTAGACTCTGATGGGTTTTGAGATATCATCATTATATTCACTCCAGCTTGCGCAAGATTTGCAAATATTTTAGCTGCCGTGCCAGGCTCTGAGGTCATACCCCATCCTACAATATCAATTAGACAACAATGACGTATTGCGTATACACATTTAGCTGGATTTTCAGTTTCATGTATTGACTTTGAGATCAGAGTTCCCTCATTATTCATTTTGAAAGCATTACGTACACGAATCGATATATTTTGTTCTAATATGGGTTCAAATGCTAAGGGATGAATTTGCTTTGCTCCAAACAATGCCATCTCTATTGCTTCCACAAAGGATACATTTTTGATTATAGTTGTGTTATTCACTATTTCAGGATCAGCACTCATCATTCCATCAACATTGGTAAGTAACCAGACCTCGTCTGCCTGTATACAGTGAGCAATTATAGTAGCGGTGTAATCAGAACCGCCTCTACCAATAGTTGTTATGTGACCGTATTGATCGGCTCCAGAAAATCCACCTACTACAGGAATGGTACCGTTTGAAAATAATTTATTTATAGCTTTAGTTACATGTAATTTTGTAGTGTCTTTCAAAATACGTGCTTGACTAAAGTTTGAATCTGTAATTATTCCAATTTCTTTACCAGTATGTCCAATAGCTTGTATGCCATGATCAAGTAGAATAGTTGAAAAGAGATATGCAGAGAATTTTTCACCAAATGAGAGTAAATAATCTAGTGAGCGCGGTGTAGATTCGCCTAGTAGTAATAATCCATTTGTTAAATCTCTCAATTCGTTAAGTGTAACCTTGAGTAAATTGAGTGCTAATTTTTTGTTAGAATCAGTATGAATTAATTCATGAATAATATTTTCATGTTTAGACATGATATTTGAGAGAATATCATCAATGAATACTTGATCTTTGTTTGTAATGTGTTCAGAGATTTTTACTAGATTATCAGTCACTCCAGAAAGTGCCGAACACACAACTACAATATCAGCATTCTTGTTCAACTCTACGATATTTTCCACAATCTGGCTTATACTCTTAGAATCATCTAACGTTTCCCCACCATATTTTAAGACTAGTTTCAATTCAGTATCCTACAAAATCTACCTGTGTTTTTAGTTTTCTACTCTAGGTGCAAGATAAAAGTGAATTCTACCTACATTGGCCACCTTGAATTCTAGACGTAATGGTTTAGAAGAGGAAAATTCACACATTATTGAACCAGTTGTATTCCCAACTGCTTTTACAACCGGATTTAGATAATCAAGACTGTATGTGCCGGTTCCCTCCTCATCCACTTGTAACTCTATTAATTCATCATTGTTTTTCTTAAAATCAACATGTGCATCACCACTATCCCCTGAACCAGAAAAGATAACACCATTAGTCTTTGTTGTTATCGTTAAATAATCAGATACAACTTGAATATCACCAAGAACTCGATTAAATGATGCAGATTCAATTGTAAATTTTGAATTATATGGAACTTTGGGTAATGGTGTATCTGTACTAGAGGACTCTAATAATCTAATTTTATAATTCTTATTTTTACCTATTACAACTTGAAGGTTATTATCATCAGTTACATTAATCTTTATTGCATCTTTTTTATCAGCTCGTCTAATTAGTTTGGAAAAATCTACAATATTTACACCAAATTCAATCTTGTCATCACATTCATAATTTTCAAATGCAGAATTTGGCCAAAGAATATCTATCAATGCAACATGAGAGGGATCCATTCCTCGAAATGTTATTCCTTCCTCAGTTGCAACAAAAGTCGCCTCTTCCATTAATGTAGATATTGCAGAAATTATAGCTTTGAGATCATCTGATCCATTTGTCATAACTGAAAATGTCAAGTTATAATTTAATGCATATAGGTTATTTATATTTCTAAAAGATGAGTACATTGTTCAAAACTCGGTACTTTTCAGTCTAGTGTTAAATTTGGGACATGTATACGAATAAGAGTCATAATAATTTAATTTTCATGACCTTAATTTAACACCGCTGTCAAATGCCCCTTATTTTTAACAGTATATTATATAGCAATCTATTTAATAAGATAAACTAATTAATTTTGTATATGGTCGATAAACAAATTATTAATAAAGAGAACTTAGAAACCAAATTTAAATTAGCAGAAATTAAAGAAATAATTACGGTCTGTGATCAAATTAAAGAGCCATATAAGAAATCATGTTTTGAGTTTTTATTAAATTTTCATTTAGAAGGTTCTTTAAAATCTAATAATGAATCTATAAATAGTAAAGATGAACAGAGCGTTATCTTAAAAGATAAAATAGATATGCCAAATCATGTTATAATATTTCTTCAAGAATTTAAATTAGATAAAACCATAATTGAAAAATTATTTGAGAGTAAAGATGGTGAGATAAAAATACACTGTACTCTCCCTCCTGCCGCAAGGGGCAAACAAGTTATTCAACTTACATTACTTCTTACTCTTAAAAATTTTATTAAAGATGTGAATAATAACTTTTCATGTACGCGTAGGGAAATAGATGAACTTTGTAAGAAATATCGTGTTCTTGATGATAATATTAGTACTCATTTAAAAGCAGGGAAAAGACTGTTTATAGCTAATAAAAATACTTCTTTCAAGCAAGGTAACAATAAATCACGACAAGATATAAAATATAGATTAAATGTTCAAGGTCAACAGAAATTAGTAGAAACTATAGAAAAAATTATTAAGATAGATGAACCAAAGAACTAAATTAGAAGATTTGCAGAAGGATTTAACATGTATTAAAACTAAATTAAAAACTACCGAAAATACAAAAATTCCAAGAAAAAATATCAAAGAAGATTGTAGAGTTATTTCTTGGAGATGGTCTGACGAAATACAGCCAAGTTTAACTGATTATTTACAAAATGTTGATTCTGTTGATGAATGTACAAAATTATTTACAATGTTATTAGAAACATGTTCAAGTCATGCTCGTGTTAAAACATATGTTAACATAATATCGAAAATACTTAAAATCTTAAAAAATAAATTGATTCCAGCAATATTTAATACTACTAGTAATCAAATTAGGCAATTAGATATTTCAGAAAATATAACAAAGAAGGAAGAAGATTATTTTGGAGAGGCAAAAACTTGTTACAAGTGGAATTGTTACCGTGCTAGTATTCTATTAGGTTGGAATGCTACAATATCTCGAATTCAAATAACTATAAAAAATAGAGGATTCGAAGAATTTAATACGAAAAGTACTACTATGCATGAAACTAAAAGTGGCAGATATAAAAAATTTACAAAATCATTCAATGTTCAAAATATAGCTGGATTACAAGTAATTCCTGACAGTGATATATTACAAGTTCTAGAATTTGGGGATTTAATTGATTCTAGTCAATTTGATCGTTTAAAGTCTTGTTTAAAGACAAGAAATAATGTAGCACATCCAGGAAAGGCAACAGTCACGGAGCATAATATATTATCTTTTTATTCTGATATAAAATCAAATATTTTTGATAATGAAAATTTTGATATAAATAATTCTGAAAATGTAACATAACAACTATGGACAATAAACCATAATTTTGTATAGTTAATTTTTGTTGTATCTATTCAGGTCCTCTTAAAACTCATGGCTAAATCTCCCAAAATTTTGAATCGCTAGGCACGAGATTTGAATCCATACTTTTATTTTATTCTATATTTATAAATATCAATTGCTGACTTGCTAAGTCAATATCCAAGGTTCTCCCATATTAACTCATTACCACTTTTTTGTGGACAATACATAGTAACTTTGACCGGATCAGGACTCAAAGTTTAGTTGGTTTTGTACATTTGATGCTTGCTTTTAAAATTAATTAAAAACTAAGTTCTTTATGTTTAATATACAAATAATAACTTTTGATAGTAATTATAGTAAATAATACTGAAGATAATGAACCAATCGGAGTTTGTTTCCATATTTCAGAAGTTTCTTTATCAACTCCATGATTACTAATAATTCTAGCACCACCAACACCATGACCTATGTTGGCTAAAGAGTGTGAAATAAATTTGTCATTCTCAAGTTTTTTAACAATACCACCAATTCCATCTAATTTGGTCACATCAATACTAAGATCTTTAGTAATTTTTCTGAGAAAAAACTCAAAAAAAGATAATCCCTCAAACATGGAATCTCGAGGATTTTTTTCGTGTTCTAATAATGCTTTTGTTATGTTGTTTAAATCCAGTCCTTGTTCGCTTAGAAATGTGAAAGTACGTCCATCCAAAATATCTATTAGAAAGTTTTTTACTCCTATTTCATTATTTAATGATTCAACTAATTTATCCAAATATTGTCTTGGTAGAATATTTGTGGGTTTTAGTGTGATATAATCACCTGTTTTATCTTTCTTTAACGCACCTGATGAATTACCCCATTTATTGAGAATTAACATAATTTGTTTTTCTGAATTATCTATTTTCATAAGTGTTTTGATAAAACCTACAGATTCTGATTTAGTTAGTCCCTGAGTTAAGAGATTAACATAAAGTAGAAAAGGTGGAAAATCTTGTAAGAATTTTCTAAATAAAACTAACAAATCAGATACATGACAATTTCTAATTTCATCAACCATATCTGGTCTTATCTTGAAACAATTATTTGATTTTACTATAATTTTCAAATCCAAACATGTTTTCAATGATCTCTCTAACATTTTTTTAGTCTGTTTGGAACCGAAGCCCATGAAAATATCTTCTTTAGATAAATCTCTGTCTGTATTGGCAATTAATTTAGCCATTTTCATAACTTTATCTACCGAAATATCTTGTAATGTCAATTTGGAATTGCTTTCACCACTCATACAATCATTATCCAAAAAGGTAATATAATAGAACTCCACAATTATGAACATGAAAAGTGGAGACGATGTTTGGTATATTCCTCAGAGTGTTTTTTTGGATGACATTAAATCAATCCTTGCATATTGTTATACTTGCCAAAAAGCAAATAAGGATATTACTACTGTGAAAATTATAAAAACAATTTCAAAATCACCATTTATTGTCAAAAACACTGTAAAATTGCTAGAAAATATTAAAATGCTCACCACAAATAATGAAAACGATACTTATCATTTGAGTGATGTTTCTATGAAATTTGCTGAAAAGTTAAAAACTGGTGAAGACATTACAAAAGAAGCAAACGAGATTATAGAAGAGTCATACCTATCAGATATTCTTCATATTATTTTGGATAATAATAGCATAACAAAAGAGTCGTTTATTGAAAAAATTCTAATAAATTCATCTGTTGGAAATCCTAAAAGAAGACACCCATACATCACTACAATTAATTGTATCTTGGATATTCTAAATTTAACTGGGACGATTTCTGAAGAAAAATTTTTAAAATTAAGAGATAAACAAAAAAAAGACACCAAGAGTAAAACAACTTCCAATGTTAGATCTAAATCACCTAAACAGAAAGAAAAATTGAATAAAGAAATATTCTTAGGAGTAGGTGTATATGGAATTATAAAAACAAATAGTGCTGAAATTCATATAAAAACAGATGATGATTTGAAATTCAGCTAAATTAGTTTTTAATAATATTGAAAAAAGTGTACTAAATAATTAGTAAATCTGGTTTTTCTCATAAGTGTAGAATGTAATTTTGTAGTATACTTGAACACTGCTAACAAACATTTTACAATTCACCGACTATTATTAAAATGTGGAAATTGTAAAAAACATAGTGGAGATTACAACTATGATCAAGATTGAGATAAATTTACTAAAAAGAATTGTGATATAATGTCTAAAACATGGCTAGAAAGATCTGGTCAATTTAGGTGATCAGAATCACTATTTTGTACCAGAACCACTAGGAATTTCAATCCTTAGAAGATCCACATCTACCATTCCAGAACTTCATAGAATTTATTGCATAGTTATGATGTTTATCATCTTATGATAATAACCCAAAGTCAGTAATCTTTAGAGGATTGTGTTATTGGGTTTAGATAACTTTATAGAACCATATCCAATAATAGTTAAATTAGGAATTGGCTAGTTAATTTTGTGCCTTCTAATAAACAAGAGTATAACGGTATATTTGCAAATCTTCAGACTCATCATAAATGGTTTGCAAATTCCATCCCACTAATAGCAAGTGAGAATATACCAAGTCCGGCTGTACGAGAGGCTATAATATCTGATTTTGGAAATCGTTATGCAGAAGGTTGGCCCGGCGAGAGAGTGTATGCAGGTTGTACATACATTGATAAAGTTGAAGTAAAGTGTATGCAACTTGCAAAGAAATTATTCAGAGCAAAATTTGCAGATGTAAGACCAGTATCTGGTGTAGCAGCTAATCTTGCAATATACTCTGCATTCTCTGACCCTAATGATATAATGTTAGCTCCATCCATACCTGCAGGAGGACACATATCACATGGTAAGAAAGAACATTCTGGAACTGCAGGACTTGTACATGGTTTGAATATAGAATTTTATCCTTTTGATGCACAAGAGATGACGATTGATGTAGACAAGACAATGAAGAAAGTAAAAAGTTTAAAGAAAAAACCAAAAATTGCAATGTTTGGTGGCTCGCTGTTTTTGTTTCCTCATCCAGTAAAGGAGTCTGGTGATTTTCTAAAGAGTTATGATATACACATAAACTATGATGCTGCTCACGTTGCAGGTCTTATCGCCGGAAAACAATTTCAAGATCCTCTGCGTGAAGGTGCAGATACTATGACTATGAGTACACACAAAACATTATTTGGTCCTCAGGGTGGTTTGGTGCTTGGTTCTGAAAAACATGCAGAAGTAATCAAAAAAGCAATGTTTCCTGGTCTTACTAGTAGTCATCACATACATCACATGGCTGCAAAAGCAGTAACATTTGCTGAGGCACTAGAGTTTGGCAAGGATTATGCAAAGATTGTAGTAAAAAATGCAAAGGCTTTGGCCGTTGCGTTAAATGATAAAGGATTCAAGGTATTGGGAGAGAATAGAGGTTTTACAAAGTCCCACCAGATTGCTGTAGACGTACTACAGTATAGTGATGGTGGAGTTGTAGAGGCTAAATTAGAAAAGGCCAACATTATTGTGAATAGACAATTAATACCAGGGGATATCAAGGCTGGTAGAAATTACTTTCATCCAAGTGGCATTAGACTTGGGGTTTCTGAAATTACTAGATTGGGTATGAAAGAACCACAGATGGAAATTATCGCAGATTTCATAAGTCAGGTCATTATTGAGAAAAAGAGTACATCTGTAATTAAAGCTAAAATAAGTAAATTAAGACAAAAATATCAAAAGGTGGGTTTTTGTTTTGATAAAAAACTTGGTGGTTATGATTATGTCAAGTTGCGCTAAAATCACTTAGATATGATTGCTCTCCCTTACTCTTCCCAAACACTAATTCAATTTCATCAGCAAGAGCGTGGATCCTACTCTTTTGATATTCACCAACATCATATTTTTCAACTAATCGTTTTGCAAGTTTAAGATATTTTTCTATAGACGGTCGTGTTATTGTTTGAATTAGTACATGTTTACATTTGCATTTCTTTGTTAAAGGAATACGTCTGTAACTTTCACCACACTTTGTACATCTCACCTTTTGTCGTGTGTATGATCTAAGATTTCCCATAATATCAGGAACAAAATGTGTAGAGATTACATCTGATACGGTTTCACTAGGATTTACAACATTGATCAACTCTGCATTTTTCACCTGCATATCAAATTTATCCATCATGGAATCTAGCGTAGAGTATGCACTACGCGATTCTGATGTGACAAGATTTAAAGTGGTATGTGTAAAATAATAATCAGAAAATTGCTTTGATGTGTCTAGTCGTGATTTTATTACATCTACACATGTAATGTCTGATGCTTTTATTTTTTCTCGTGTTTTTTGGAAGAATTCTAATGGAAATCTATGCATTACCTCAAAGTTATGTGCTTGTGATTGTGATTCGTGTGGCATAACAATAGGTTGTACAAGTAGAGGTATATCCATCAGTCCGCCAATTCTATCTGATAGAAAGTGTCTAGAGAAATTTAACAACGGATCTAATAATAACATGATAGAATCTGCATCACCGTCTGCGTCACGTCTTTTTGCAGAGTGCCAATTAGGTGTTGCAAAGCAAACATGTGTATTAGTGTACCCAATTATTCTACCAACTATACCTACAGAAGTGTGCGGGGCAAGACCAATGATGAATTGGCCTAGAAGGGAATCAGTATTATTTACATTGTAAAAAGGCTTTTTTTCATATAGTAATTTTAGTTCTCGATCAATATACTTTGTAGTTGCCACAAGATATGTAGCACATGATAATGGTATTATAACATCTTGCATTAGGATTTCTACTGTTTGATCTAAATTTTGCAAGGGATCTCCGTTTATATCTTTTGTATATCCAAGCTGATGTAATTTATCCAAGGATGTTCCAATCCATCTAGGCTTAAAGTGTGTCAATGGTGAATTAGTTGCTTCATATCTTATTGTTCCATCTTTAAACATTGTAAGATTTAGATTCTGACGTATCAGTCCTTTTTCTAATGGTTCTGCAATTCTATTAGTGTTTACAAGTTCGTTGACTCCTTTGAAAGGACTCTGTACGCGTATGCCTGTTCTCTCTTGTGCCTTGAGCAATTTTTTTTTCAACGGAAAGGGTTTAAAGGAATATTGAAGTGCTTTTCTTTTACACCGCTTACATTCTGACTCTGTCAGTTCTGTGTGACAGCTAGGGCAGATGTAATTGGATATGGTCTTTTCATCACAATTCCTACATCGCAGCTCTATAGATAATTCATTACATTTCGGACATATGCGATTCGATATGCTAGTGAAAAAATCAGGTATGGCAGCGGCCTTTGTCAGATCTTGTGTGTTTGTTCCTTTATCACCAACTGGAAATAGTATGTGGGTAGGAGGGTCCATTTCACGAGCTGCTGCTTTCTCTGGTCAACCTACTCGGACTCCAACAGAGGTAGAAAATTTTTCTCGTATAGTAATTCCAGAAGAGTTTGATATTATTTGAAGAATTGATTCATCGTTATTTACAAGAGGATTGTCTAACAGTAATTTATGAAATATTCTGGCCTCATTACTTTTCAAGATAATCATACCGTCTTGTATTGTGTGAGGTACACCCAATGTCTCTAGGGTAGTTTTACACTCCATGGTATATGTAATGAGATCTCTTGTTGGATTCACTGGGGTGATTAATAATTGCAATTCTTTTTGTGATATATGATTCCAATAGTAGGTATATTTTGGATGAAGTGGTATTTGGAGTTCTTTGGATAACTGTAATGATTCATCTAGAGTAGGTATGTCTGTTAAAAATTTACCATACTTGGAATCCTTTATTTTTTCTCGCAACTCCTCCTGCCAATATTCCTCTACATATCCAGATGGAATTAATTGTGCATTATTTTCAACAAAATCTCCATATGAAATTAGTATGTCTCCTAGATGTAATATTTTTGCAATATTATTTTTTACTTTAATTGCTTCTTTTACATCTTGAATTTTTATCACGTCGCCATTTTTCAATTTGACAATGGGGGTTTCTATACTATCTACAAAAGCAACGGTAGATCCTTTACCTGGAATATTTGTTTTAATCTGAGTTCCCACGACTATGGTATGATCTAAAATTTCAGCTACAGCTGGATGTAGTCCCATTGAGGCGAAGCCAGTGTTACAAGATCTTCCATAGCGTAATCTAAAACCGCCGAGTTTTTTTGGAATTGAAAGTATGGAACGACCAGCTATAAGGTCATGCATTCTTTTCTCTCCTGCGTCTTCATCATCAGAATCTTTCTGTACGGCTCCATGAAGATTTTTCAACCACTCCCAACCTTCCATTTTGTAATGTTCTACTCGTTTAGTGAGTTTCTTGGAACGCCCAATAAGACCATCATTCAATACACGCAGAGCTCCTCCACGAACTCTATCGGTAGAAATTCTAGTCATGTTTTTGTGATTTACTACCTCAAATGGATTTGTATCAACACCGTTCAACTCTACTGGCAAGTTTGTGATTACCGTTGTGATGTCATCATCTTCCACGTGATATTGAAATGAGCTTGCTTCACGCTCATAGATTCTCAATTCTTCAATAAATCTACCTGTTTCATCATCAAAACAATTTGCTTGGTATTTTGATAGACCTAGAATTTTTCTTACATGATCTGCTATCAACATTGTAACAGCAGATTCTGTTCCACCTGCTGAGCGCATCGGTCCGGCTATGTATACTGATAGATATTCAGATGAGTCTTTATTTTTTTTAATTTTAATATCACTGATTCCTTGTAATGGAGCTATGGTTACTCCTTCTGTTACAACTGCCAATCCAACTCTAACTGCCAAATCAGCCTTTTCTTCCTTGGTAGCATCAATGGGTAAAAATTTACCCTCTGCTATTTCTTTAGAGAGTAGTAATGCAGATTCTTCTTTACTATGGCTAGTGAGAAGTTCACGTAGATGATCAGCTATATCAATATCATGCATTTTAGCCACACGATCTGATAGATCAAATGCAATTTTTGGCTCCACAATACTGGAGGAATCACGCAGAGTTGCTTTAGCGTCAGCTGCAACTTCAAACATTTTATAAGACTGTTTTGCTATATCTATGTAATATTTCGAATAGTATTCTGGCATATCCATATTTGAAATTCGATTTAGAGTGGTAGATTCTGACATTAGATATGAGGCTACTTTTGTATGGAATTAATGATATCTCGCAGTGTCTCTAGATTGTTATTTTTCTCTAAAATCGTGCCTAAAACTAGGGCATCTGCCCCTGCATTAGCAAGGCTAGTAGCTATTTTAGCATCTCCAATTCCTCCACCTACGATGATGAAACCGTCAAAGACTTTACGAACAGTCTGGACCATTTCTGGTGTAACATTCTGAGATGCTCCAGATCCTGCTTCAAGATATACAAAACGCATACCAAGGAATTTAGCAGATAAAGAATATGCAGCTGCAATTTTCGGTTTGTTGTGTGGTATGCCTTTTGCAGAACCAACAAACCATGCAGTGGTATCATTTCCAATTATGATGTATGCTGTTGGTAAAGCCTCTATTCCATACTTTAGGACATTGTATGATCCAAGTGCTTGAGCCTGTGAGATAAAGTATGGATTATCAGAATTCAATAATGACATAAACAAGATTGCATCAGCACCTGGAACTATACCGGATACATTACCAGGGAATAATATCACAGGTATGCTAACTGAACTCTTTATGTTTTCTACCACTTTTAACATTTCAAACTGATCAATAGCAGATGAACCACCAACAAGAATGGCAGATGCTCCAATTTCTTGTACCTGTTTTGCCAAAGATGTAGATTCTGTAGAATTTGAGACTTCGGAATCAATTAGTACAAAAACTAGAGTTTTTTTCTTCTTAATTTCTTCATTTAGGTACTGTTCAGTGCTACCTGGCATGATTTAATTAATAACACCTTTCATTAAAGTTTAAGTTATGCATACTATATTGTATAGCTGATGGGTAAGGTTCAAAAGAAAAAATTTACAGGTATCATAAAGGAAATCATTGAGAAATCATTGTTTACTGAACGACAAATAGAAATTATTCTAAAACAGAGGCACATGTCTGATATGGAGTTTAACGTGACTAGGGGGGCTTATTACAGGCAGGTACAGCAGTCACAAGAGAAGTTGGAGGGGTTATACTACTCTATGATACTACTGCGTGGACTAGACCTTATTGATGATGAACACTACAAGGTAGTAACTAAACTAGGCAAGCACATTGATGTGATATTAGATAGTGATATCTTTAATGAACGGGAGAGGGATGTTGGTAAGATGATAGACGAAGTAGTGCAAAAGCTTTCTAAAATGTGATATTATAGCCAAAACTTAATAAAAACTGATTAAAAACTGTGATATTAATAATTTCTAACATGATATTATGTATAATTATATGATATTATTAATTATCACATGATATAATGAGTGATATTGTGCTAATCATGTAGTATCACAGTTATTTTAGTGATATTTTGGCTATGGAATTCAACGTAATTAGGTGATAAGATCGTGATGGTATAATGATTAATCACATAGTAATGAATTAACAATAGGGTGTGTAATAGCTAATGTATATATCATAGAATATCACATGATATGGTATGGCAGATGTTCCTGATGTACTAATAATTGGTGTTGCAGCTTTCTTTATTGGTTTCATGGGTTTGTATCTCTTTCATAGATTCCAAACATCACAAGAAAAAAAAATATTACCATCTATGCAACACTTGGAACAATTAAATTATTATGAACAACAAATTATACAACTAAGAATCAGGATGGATGCGTTATCACTTGAAAGTGAAAACAAAAAAAATGATGAAAATAGGTATGAAATCAAGCCTAAAATTACTCAAACAGTAAAGGTAGATCAACAAGAAAATAGTGAGGAAATAGTGAAACAGTTTGAAAAGATTAAACCAACAACTAGTGCAGAAATTGAAAATGAAAAAATTGAAAGTGAAAATAGTAAAACAGTTGATCAAGAAATTGATTTAGTTGAAGATGTTTCTATTGAAAGTGAAAAACAAATTGCTTCTACACCAAATTTAGATCATGATGATATCACACTACAGATATTATTATTAATCACATCAGCTGATAGGACATCACGTGATATTCAAATTGAGTTGGTNAAGAGTCGTGAGCACATATCACGTATAATGACTAATCTATTTAGGAAAAAGTATCTAAAGAGAACTAGGATCAGACCTTTTGAATACTCTGTAACTCCAAAGGGTAAAAAGACACTCAAGGTACTCAAGCGAGCATCACGTGTAAAACAACGTCAGAAATGATATGGATTCATTAAATTTGTACATTTATGCTTGAATTAATCAGGATGGTATCAACAAATCCTGTTTGTGAACGTGCGTTCCAATAATTATGGTAAATCATGAGATTTAACTGTATTATTCAAGTATAAATATTGAGGTTAATATTATATTCTACATATGGTAGGTGTCAATTATGGGTTATCTCTATAATCAACTGGCAACTGTTGTAAGTGGAATATTTGCAATAGTACTAGTTATTTTATGGATATTTTTAGGCCCCACATTTCCAGTGTTACAATTTGTTTTCATTATGGCAATACCTATAATGATATTTCTTGTTATTACATGCTGGTTCTCTCAAAAGAGTGCAGATTATTCAACATCTAATCCAAGTCATATAATGAAAAATGAAGAAATTTCTTTGGAGCGGTACAACAATATGATCACCCCTCCAAAAAGGGATAAAATGTTGATGGAGGAGGAATTGATGGAGGTAAAAAGTGAATTCGGGGAAGGAATCAAAGTGCTACGCAGTAAGGCAGATTTGAAAGACGATCAAATTATAGCGTTAGAAAAACAAATCAAAGAATTAGAGACGCAGGTTCAAGTTGAAGTTGTAAGAACAGAGTTGATAAAATTAAAACAAGAAGTTAAGAAACTAAGTTGAACAATGACATTTCACACCATGTTCATTTTTACATGATGGACAGCTATGAGCTCCACCAAAATGACATTTACACGTACATTCATTCATGATTACTCATGGATATGGTCTTATCAACTAGATTATGTAATCGAAGTATAGAATCATCATTGGGTTTTTCATCCACAATAGAGCTAGTCTTCATATAAACTGCTTTGGGATTTACAATCACACCAAAGTATGACATAAGTTGATTCAGTAGAGAGCCTACAAAAGTAAATCCTATATCTCCAGCTGCCATTATTGCAACACCTGCAATTTTACCTGCAGTTTTCTTATAATCGATATACTCAAACAGGTTCTTCAAGGCCGCACTGAAAAATGAGTTGTAAATAGGGGTACCAATAAGCCAAATATCTGCATCCATGATTGCCTGAGCTGCATGTTTGGTTGTTTCACTAACATTACTAGAACCAGTAAAGTAGTCAATTCCACCTTTTGCAAGATTAATAAATTCAACATTTGCCTCTTTTGTTTTGATATAATCATATACAGCCTGCATCATAATCTCTGTATTCCCTCCGGTTCTAGGACTGCCTGATATCACCACGATCTTCATATGTTAAATCAAGATGGTTATTATTTAAATTGGCATATGATTCTTAGATAAAAATATCAACAATTAGTTTTTAAATAGATATTATATCATTTATCATATGAGTATTAGCCCAGAAATTGAAGATCTCAATATTAGAGCTAAGAGATACTCGGAAACATTACAAAATATTCATACTGAGATTAGCAAAATTATTGTTGGACAAGATAAGATTATTGAAGATTTAATATTGACATTAATGGCAGAAGGACATGTATTATTGAAAGGGGTTCCAGGTCTAGCAAAAACTCTATTAATCAAGACTCTGGCAGGATGTATAGATTTAGGGTTTACAAGATTACAATTTACTCCAGATCTTTTACCTGCAGATATAATTGGAACAAAAATTTATGATCACAATACAACTTCGTTTAAAACGCTCAAAGGACCAATATTTACAAATTTTGTTTTAGCAGATGAGATTAACAGGGCTCCACCCAAAGTTCAATCAGCACTGCTAGAGGCCATGCAAGAACAACAAGTTAGCATACAGGGGGATACTCATCATATTCAAAGACCATTCTTTGTAATGGCAACACAAAATCCAATTGAGATGGAAGGCACATACAATTTACCTGAGGCTCAAATCGATCGATTTATGTTTAATTTAGTAATGACGTATCCCAAGAAAGAACAAGAGGCAGAGATTATACAGCGATTTACAGAGGGAAGTGTTCCCCAAGTAACCAAAATAATTACTATTAATGATTTATTGGAGATACAAAAATTTACTCATGAAGTTTATGTTGATGAAAATATTAGAAATTATATAGCTGATATTGTAGATGCAACACGTCATCCAAAGGAGTATAAAATAAAGTCAGGAGTAAATATAGAGTATGGGGCATCACCTCGTGCGTCACTATGGCTTGCGTTAGGATCAAAATCACGTGCAATACAGAATGGTAGAGGATATGTAATACCAGAGGACGTACAATCTGTGGCATATCAAGTCCTCAGACACAGAATTATTCTTACATACGAGGCACAAGCAGATAACATCATTACTGATAATATTATAGAAGAGATTCTTAAAGCTGTAAAAGTGCCATGATGTGATTTATGTGGTACAAGATATTGTAAAAGATGTTTTAAGGCAGGTAAAATATTTACAGGTCTCTACGAAAAATAAATCTCATGGATTGCTCTCTGGAAATTATTACTCTATATTCAAAGGTCAGGGTTTAGAATTCTCTGAGATACGAGAATATCGTCCAGGTGATGATGTTCGAACTATAGATTGGAAAGTTACTGCTAGATTTGATTCACCATATGTAAAAGAGTTCATCGAGGAACGTAATACTCATGTGTATGTTATGTTAGATATGTCAGGATCCAATAATTTTGGAAATAATATATCCAAAAAACGTCGTGCCTTGGAGGTTACTGCATCATTATTATTCAGCGCATTTCAAAATAATGATTTGATGGGTGCTTTTCTATTCACTGATAAAATCGAAAAATTTGTACCTGCCGGTGGAGGAAAAAAACACATGTTAAAGATACTAAATGATATAGTGACATTTGAGGGAGAGTCACGTGCAACAAATATAGAATCTTGTTTAAAAAAAGTTTCAAAAATATTAAAGAGATCTTCGATGATAATAATAATCTCTGATTTTTTCGATTCTAGTGATTTCTATAAACCGCTTCGAGTTTTGGGTAAAACAAATGATATTGTGGCAATAATGATAACTGATGAGCACGAACAGAAACTGCCAGATGTTGGTCTAATAGAGTTGGAAGATGAGGAGACCGGTGAGCAATTATTGGTAGATACCTCAAATAATGAATTTCAAAGGGAATATCAAAATGTGGTTTTAAAACATCAAAATGAGTTGGTTAAAAATTTAAAAAAAAATAGAGTATCTTTTGCCAAGGTTTTATCTAATGAACCATATGATATTCCTCTGAAAAAATTATTCAAATATAGGGCTGTATGATTCATGGCAGGTTTTGATTCTACAATCTATTTGTTTGGGCTTTTGGTTCTTCCTCTACTGTATGTTCTTTATTCTAAAATAATAAGGAGAAGAAAAAAAGCTGCGATAAAATTCAGCAACTTGATGTTTGTCAAATCTGCAATGGACAGAAAAAAAGTTACTAAAGATTTATGGTTATTTATCATATCACTTGCCACAATTGCTCTATTAATCATTGGATTCGCTGATCCTCACATACCATTAGAGCAAAGTAAAGAGGGTGTAAATGTAGTATTTGTGATTGATGTTTCTGGTAGTATGTTAGCAACAGACTATACACCCAACAGACTAGAGGCAGCAAAGAGATCTGCTGGAATATTATTAGATGCACTGCATGAAAAAGATTATGCCGGTGTTGTAATCTTTGAGAATGGTGCTACCACTGCTGCATATCTAAGTCCGTTTAAGGAAAGAGTTGCTGATAGTCTAAGAAGTATAACTCCAAAACAAGGTCAGACTGCGCTTGGGGATGGTCTTGGATTGGGAATAGATATGGCAACTTCTATACCAAACAAAAAGAAGATCGTGATTTTGCTCAGTGATGGTGTGAATAACGCAGGGGTAATCTCTCCGCGTGAGGCTATAGAGTTTGCCAAGATAAATGCAATTCAAGTATACACCATAGGTCTGGGTTCTTTGGATCCAGTAGTAATTGGATATGATTTATTTCGAAATCCACAATATGCAGAATTAGATGAGAGAACATTACAGGAGATTGCAAAACAGACTGGTGGTAAATATTTCAAATCAATAAATATCGATACGTTGGATGAGATTTACCAGAACATAAGTGAAGAGATTGAACGTGAGAAAGAGGAAGTTTACATAAAAGATTGGTTTTTCGGTTTAGCTCTACTATTAATTCTTGTTCAAGTATATCTGCGCTACGGACGAGGTAAGATTATTCAATGATTAAACTTGTTTTGATATTTCTTTTTAGTTTATTTTTTACAACACAGGCATTTGGTCAAGATGTTTCCATATACTTGGAGCAGACTGAATATGATTTTTTAGTTGGAGAGAATGTTGTAATTCCTGCAATTATTAATAATACACATGGACTACCAATTATTGGACAGATACAATATACAATTACAACTAGTGTGCAGCAAGGATCATCTAGTATTACTAATGTTAATTCAGCCACGGTGCCATTTCAGTTCAACACAGGAGTAGAGACTATAACGTTGGGATTCGGTTCACAACCGAATCCGGGAACTTTGAACGCACAATTACTCTTCAATTATATCGATACAGAACCCAAGGTTTTAGAGCAAAATTTAGTTATTAATATTATTCTAAATCCATCACAAAAAAATAATCAACAAAACCCAACTCAAACTACTTCACAACCAAGCCAGCAGAATCAACCACAACAACAAAATGAACAGTCAAGAGATCCTTTCTCTCAATCAGTATCATCTAGACTACAAAATAATCAAATCCCACAAGATGGACAAGCTATACAAGAAAAATACGAGGAAGCAGTTCAAGAAAATAGACAGACAGAAGAACAATTTCAAAATGAATTGGCCAAAAATGAGGATTTTGATCAGCTTCATCAAGAATTATTAGATGAAGGATTTCAACAGACTGATTCGACAATAAATGCTGAATCAGAAGACACGGGAAATTTTACTGTAGATTATCAAAATGAGGATGGAGAGTTGGGTAGTTTGGAGGGAAGAATGGAAGATGGAAAAATTACCGAAATTCAAAAACAGACACAGTCTATGCAAGAAGAGTTGTTGAATAATTTGAAGAGTAGTGAGCGATTCCAGGAATTAGATCAGCAGTTATTAGATGAAGGTTTTATTGAAACTGAAACACAATTTCAAGGAAAAACGGATTTAGGAGAACAGAGTCTAGATGATTCATCTGAGCAGAATAATTTGTCAGAGCAAAATTCCTCAGAGGAGCAGACCTCAGATATTGGTGAGAGTATGAATCAGTCTAGTTTAGAGCAAGAAACACGGGTGTCTGTACAGTATGAGAATCCTGAAACAAATGCTACTGCTAGCATTACAGGAGTTTTTGATGAGGAAGAATTGAAAGAAGTTATTTTAGATTCATCAGATTCGTCATTTGAATTTCTGTGGTGGATGATCCCTCTTTTAATAATCATAGGATTTATTGTGTATTTGATATATAGAAAATATTATATTAAAAATCAAAAAGAGATAATTCTCGATGAACCATTCGATTACAAGGTGGAGGCTAGAAAATTAATTATAAAAGCACAGTATAATTTTAAAGAAGGAAATTATAAAAATGCGTTTTCTGATGGTAGTAGTGCAATAAAATTATTGCTAAGTTATCAATTACAACTAAACAAAGAGATTACAAACAAAGAATTGTTGGCTCAGATTGATTGGAGATCACCGAACTTTATGAAGATATCAGAAGCGTTGGGAACAGCCAGTTTAATTGACTTTGCCAAAGCCAAGCCAACTGATACGAATTTTGATATGATTGTATCTGTATTTGAGATAATTTATAAAGAAAAACGACCAAGAAAATTGTTGTAAATTTATTATAATTATACTCATATAAGAAAATTGTTAGAATTAACGGGTTCGAAGGGCTTCGATCCCTTGACCTGTAACTTAGGAGGTTACCGCGCTATCCAAGCTGCGCCACGAACCCATTTGAAAATGATTTGTTGTGATTATTAAGGCTAATCAAGTAAGAGATTTGAAAAAAATGTTGTTTAAACCTTAAATGTTTGTGATGATTTTGTTGGTTATTGGGCCGGTAGTCTAGTTGGTTAGGATACCGCCTCGACACGGCGGTGATCGTGAGTTCGAATCTCTCTCGGCCCATTTTTATCGTTTTAGTATAGTTTCAAAATTCTTTTCTATCAGGGTCCATGCAGTTTCTATTGTGACTGTTCCTTTAGCAGAAAATTCTATTGGATCTTCATTTATAATTTGATTATATTCTCGTGTGTTTTCATTATTTAGTGTAATGTAAAATATACTTTGTAATGGGATGGTTGAGTTGGGGAAAAATGCAGCTCTTCCAGGCATTGAAACGTCCTCAGTAGAATAAGAACCGGTTCCCAAATTTTTTCCGTTTACAAATAATTCATAAGATATTAGTGATATTGTAAATGTTTTGTCAGTAGGATTGTGTATTGTAAATTCTACTTTTAATTTTGCTTCATTTAATGCAGAGTCTGTGTTTAATAGTTTTGTTTCAGTCAGTTGAATTTCTGCTTGATCTAATGCAGGGTTGTCGAGGCTGGCATAATATACAATACCACCCATCAGTATGAATAGTCCTGCTATGGCACCGAACACGATTATTTTTCCTTGTGTTACCATTTTGTTAATGTTACATATTGTGTTTATAAAATGTTGTTTGTTAATAATAGATATTATCTCTAAGATTCAAGCTTGATTATGATAGAGCAGACCATATTAGTGTGGATACATTTGATCGCTGCAAGTATTTGGGTAGGCGGCTCGTTGTTTTTGGGTGTAGTATTAGCGCCATTACTGAAAACAATGTACACATCTACAGAAGAGAGAATAAGAATTATGATTATTGTCGGAAGGAGATTTAATAAATTTGCAATTCCTGCGTTATTAATATTAATTGGAACTGGTTTGTACAAAGCATATCCTATTTTAAAAAATACAGATTTGGTGTTTAGTTCTGATTATGGCAATATTTTATTAATAAAAATAATTGTTGTGATCATATTACTAATTATTTATGGATTACATATTCGAGTAATACGTAAAAAAGTAGAGAATGATATCATGAGTGGTAATATGTCAAAACTACAACTACAAAAACTAAGAAAGAAAATTATAATTTTGGGAGAAGTTGTTGTTGTTTTATCTTTAGTAATTTTATTTCTAGCTGCTGTTTTAGATTCAGGGTTGTAAAATTTTTTTTGATTGTAACATTGTTGTTTCCAGTTCTGTATTTTTATATATCCATTCGCGACCTCTGCGTGTTCTAGCGATTCTTCCTCTGTTTGAGAAACGAAATAGATATGTAGATATTACACTGAGTTTAATTGGTTCGTTATATTCGTCCTCATATTTTTCAAGAATATAGTTTGATGTAAAATTAGATGTTGAATAGTGTTTATTTACAATAAACCAGATTTTAGACCCTATAGAGGAAAGATTGGATTTTGCCGGTTTGGTGGTTATATCCATTGCATTCATTAATTCAAGGACTTTGAGGACTTTGGCCGGTGTTATGTTACCGACCAATTTAATATCAAATTGTATACCATCAGCGTCTTTTCCATCAAATCTAATTCGTTTTTGACCCAAGTATACTAACGTTGTATAATGAATATTTTAATCATAACCTAAAGATTGTTAATGTCAATATCTGTGAATATTGACTAGGGAAATAACGACATACTTCACAAGTAGATAACAATATAATATGAAGAAGAGGATTTATCCTCTATTTCATGCCTAGAGTGGAAATAAAGGGGTGTAAATTGAGGTTTAGGGGTTGTTAAGAGGGGAAAATTCGGTAGAGTGGAAATAAAGGGGTGTAAATTGAGGTTTTAGTAGTGATTTATGAGGTATATTAACAACTAATTAACAGACTGACACACCTGTATTTCCACTCCATGTTATTAAATTTTATCATAAATAATATTCATTACTACATAAAACCAACTTACTATTCTGACTATAACCTAATTTGTGTATCATATATCGTTGAGTAGTAATGAAGGTGTGTGAGTAGATGGACCCAGTAGAGATTTTACTGGAGAGAACAAAAACAAACAAATCTATTATTAAAAAACGAGACACCTTAACCTTTTCTTTTATCCCTAAACTTATCTTGCATCGTGATTTAGAACAAAAACAAATTACTCAGACCATGTTACCACTACTTCAACAATCAAAACCATCAAATTTGTTAATTTATGGTAAGACAGGAACAGGCAAAACACTTGTTGTTCAGAAAGTATTATCTCAAATAAAAGATCATCTCTCTAAAAATAAGATTCCAATTAAATTATGTTATACAAATTCTAAAACAGAAAGTACTGTTTATGGAGTGCTAGTTAGTTTAGGCAGACAATTAGGACTAGATGGAAAATCTTTACCATCTAGTGGTCTCTCAATTAGCGAAGTCTTTAAACGTCTTTTATTGATAATTAATAAAACAAACTCTTCTGTAGTTTTTGTTCTTGATGAAATTGATTATCTTGCAACACTAATAGCGAAAACACAAAAAGATATCATGTATCAATTAACACGAGCAAACGAACTACTAAGTGGTGGTTCTTTAACAATTATTGGTATATCAAATGATCTAACATTCAAAGAGCGCCTGGATCCAAGGGTGCTTAGTAGTTTAAGCGAAGAAGAGATTGTATTTACAAATTATACTTCACTACAACTCCATAAAATTTTAGAGGACAGGGCAAAACACGCTTTTCTTGAAGGTGCTGTGACCAAATCTGCCATTAATCTTTGTTCTGCAATGGCAGCCAAAGAGCACGGGGATGCACGCAGAGCTATAGATCTGCTTCGTGTTGCCGGAGAGATTGCAGAACGCGAGCAGGATAATCGTGTAACTGAAAAACACATACGTCTGGCCAGCAAAAAAATAGAAGAGAATAAAGAGGTAACAGCACTACAATCATATCCTCTTCATGAAAAAATATTAATTTTCTCTGTAATGAAATGTGGGGGTCTCTCTACTGGCATGATTTACTCTACATACAAAAATACTTGCAAAACAACTAGACAAACCCCTCTGACTCAAAGAAGAGTTACACAGATACTGGCAGAGATTGAAATGTCTGGGATCATATCTAGTAAGATAATACATAGTGGAAGTCATGGAAGAACAAAAAAATTTAGTCTTTCTATACCTACTAGTATTATTAAAAATGTATTTGCCGAAGATCTAATTCTTGGGGATATTATTTAAAATCACTTAAAACTCGCACATCAAATGTTTTTAAATTTACAAACACAGCAAGATTTGTAGTGGGTGTTATTCCGGCACCAGCTTGGAAAGGAGTTTGTTTTTGCCATGTTCCAGAATTAATCATCAACACACCACGATATCTACCAAACTCTCCAACATGCACATGTCCTGTGTGAAATATGTCTGGTATGTCTTCTATAACTAACATATCTTGAGTTTCTGGAGCAAGGGGAGTCTGTCCACCATAAATTGGAGACAGATGTCTTGTCTTTAACAAAACCTCCATCACATCTGCAGGTGAGGAATAATCAAGACCTGGGGACACCCTTACAATATCATCAATACCCTGTCCGTGATACATCAAAACTTTTACCCCATTCAATGAGACGAGAGCAGGATTTCCAATCATGAAAAAATTTTCGCGCTTCCACAACATTTGATTATATTTTTCTGGTATAGCTGGTTGAGGAAGGGCTCTTCTGCCTGGATCGTGGTTTCCAGGCGCGATGAAGACTTTTACTCGCTCTGGTATGTCTTTGAGGATATCATACGCTTTNTTCCACTGTTTCTCTAATGTTAGGCACACCAAATCTTTGTCTTGATTTTTATACACCCCAACACCATCCACAACATCACCACAAATTAATAAAAATCTAACACGCAGAGTTATGGGATCATTACCGGATAACCATTTTACACAATTCCTCAACTCCTCTTCCATGAAAAATTTACTACCAATATGTAGATCAGATAAAAACATAGCATAGGCATCTGTTTTAGAGAAATTTTGTTTATGTTTTGGTATGTCAGGATATATTATTTCCTTAGCGACACATCCGCCATTTTTATTAGGCATGATTCGAACCATTACAAACTAATCTCTAACTAATTTTTTTGCTACATCTCGTACATCACTTTTAAACACGCTAATCTCAATGGAGCCTGTAAAATCTTCAATTACTAATTTCATTCTTTCATCACCTACACATTCATCTACTAGACCACACACAACAGTAGCTTCTTTCAACTCACCTACATCAAACGAATTAATATTTTTAATTTTTTTTGCATCAGGTCTTTCAGAAATTATTGATTGAAGTTTTTGAAATCTACTTGTAAATAATTTAGAGAACCCATCTATTCCCTCCGCTGAGGTAATGTGTGGTGTTGGGTCTAAAATTATTTCATGTTCATTCTCTAATGTTGGATCCTCTTGTATTCCTAATAGCAACTCTAATCCTGTTTTAGTTATTATGTTACTGTTCTGCTCTATACTCTGATTTACAGCAGCCTTTATCACCCGGTCCAATTCATTGGTATCGACTTGTTTCAATACATCTACTGCCTCTGGCTGGATCTGCAGCCCTCTGCGTAGAGCATAAACTATAGATTGTGATACATCAGTTGCCATGTTTATGAATTTTAATAGTTTTAATTAAATTTGAAGTAAACCCAGACTATACAATGACAAATATGCAGTTCAGAGCCCTAACATTTTTTATTTTTGTAGGTGTTTTTGCATCGACTTTTTTTTTAGGGACAATCTCTGAGCCTACTTTAGAGGAGGCTCAAATACTTGCAGATGAGCTTGATAAATTAATATTAGATATAGGTGCCATTGACATATTTCTTCACAATCTTACAATAACATTCTTGATGTTTATTCCCGCAGCCGGTATTGTAGTGGGAATAATATCTGCGTGGTCTACTGGATTTGCATTTGCATCCTTGGGTCTGCTAAACCCAGAGATTGCAATGATTCCACCACTATCTATTTTCCTAACTCCATTTGGTTTTTTAGAAATAACTGCATATGCAATTGCAACGTCAAGCAGCTTTCACTCTATATATGCAATAATAAAAAAACAACCACTAACCTCATACATTAAACCTTTTGTAATAGAAATTAGTCTAGTCGCAGCTCTTTTATTAATAGGCGGCTATGTAGAATATTTTCTTATACAAGAATTACAAAACGGAAACCTAAGTCCATCTGATATTATTTAGTCAAATTCTAAATATGATTTGGATTTTGATTTATTTATAACCATGATTGATAAATCAGAAAACTCTTTTCCTTCTAAATCTTTTACAACACCGACAAATTCTGTCTCGATATCAGTGGTTAGATTTTCATAAACGAATGTCTGTAAACTAGCAGTATCAAAACCCTGATCTGCTAAATAGTGAGCAATCTCGGATTGCATGAAATGGTTTTCAGGTTTATTAGGCCAAGGTCTTGGTATGATAATAACACTAATCTCATCAGATAGTGCCTTTACCATCTCTCTTTTTTGATACTCGATGGAACCGGTCACATGCATAGTGAGGATTCGTGCCTTGTCTATTGGGACCCTTGAGCGTGAGGCGGCCACTTGTATGGCACTAATACCTGGTATTATGGTGACGTTGCCGAAAATCTCTATCAATCTGTCTACTACCTCAGACTCGGAAAAATTTGAATCTCCTGTGAATGGCACCACCAAACTCTTCTCCCCTAAATTAGTGGCCATTTTTGTATAAGCTGATTCTTGATTTTTCATAGTTATTACTATTACTTGTTTTCCATCTAACAAATGCTGAATTGTATTTAATGTATACTGATATCCTATTATATAATCTGCATCAAGAATTATTTTTTTTGCCTCCTCAGTAATTAGTAGTGGAGATCCCGGTCCTACACCAACTGCAAAAACTTTACCCAATCTCTACTCCTTTATACTGCGTGCATTATTTATTGATTCTACAAATGGTGTCCAATTTACTTTAAGAAATTTTGTAGGATTTTTTATAGGATATTTTACCCAATCTTGTGCTACTGTAAAGCGATATTTTTCAGTTTTATCATTATCTAAATAATCTAAATTTAATACAGAACCCCATGTTTTCTCCTCCCAGTTAATTTTTAAAATATTATTAAATGAAATCTCTACATTTTTTTTATTTTCTAAATCTACTAGCAATTCCTTCTCTCCATATCCATCTTGTGCACCCATTATGTCATGCCCTCTCAATAAATTCATAACTTGTCTCTTTGATGCTGCCTGCCACCATTTTATCTTCGCTTTTGTCTTACGAACAAATGAGACATGTCTGTCAGTTAAAATCAACATCCCCTCTTTACCACCAATTGAGAATGTTTTTCTTGATTCACGCCATACAGACAATACATGAGAGCGTATTATTTCGTCTTCTTCCACACACTAAATCACACCAATAGGCATTAAAAACTAACGAATCTCTACAATGGCTTTTATTTATCAACGTGAAACGGAAAATAGTGAATTCATATCTATTACCCATATTATTTAGCATGTTACTATTCAGTACAGGAGCTGCCTTGGGCTCTGAGGACGACAAAATTGTAATAATTACTACACAGCACGGAGATATTGTTATGGAACTATTCCCAAAAGATGCACCGAATACAGTAGATAGTTTTTACAAACTAGTGGAATCAGGATTTTATGATGGTATCATTTTTCATAGAGTTATTCCTGGATTTATGATTCAAGGCGGAGATCCGAATACAAAACAATCTGATCAATCTATCTGGGGTCAAGGCAATCCCGGTTTTAGCATTGATGCTGAATTCAATTCCATATCTCACCTAAAAGGTATTGTTTCTATGGCAAGATCAACTGATCCAAATAGTGCAGGTTCTCAATTTTTCATAATTCATTCTGATTCAACATTTTTAGATTAACAATATACTGTATTTGGAAGAATTATTACACAGGAAAGTTTTGATGTTGTAGAAAAGATTATCAACTTGGAACGTAATTCTCGTGACGTCCCAAATGATCCTAAACAGGCCACAATATTATCTGCAAGTATTACTACTAGAGCACAGATACAAAATTCTCTAGATTTGGATGAACCTAAAAGAATCACTATAACTACAATACCAGAGTCAAACTCTGATTATACTCAATATACCAATGAGAAATTTGGTGTATCTTTTGCTGTACCTACAACTTGGGCTGGACAAAGTTTAGATCCCGTGGACGAAAATACCCCTGATTTTGTTACTGTAGGCCCACTGATTAATGGAAATCCAACGGTTCTTCAATTCAAAACAGTTTCACTGAGTAATATTACGGCAGACGAATATCTTGATAATTTCAAAGCAATCATTAATGAAGATATCACTAGTGGCTTTTTGGATGTTATATCTGAGGAGGAGATAGTAGTGGATGGAAACGTACACTTGTCTTTTCATCAGTATGGAATCTTTCTCAATTGTGGGAATTCCTACCATACTAACACGATACAAGCTACAATCGTTGGTACTGATGAAATTTATCAACTTGTTTATCTAATAGATGGAAATAGAACATCTGAAAAACAATCTGTATTTGAAAGAGCGCTTGAAACTTTTACAGTATCTGATTCCAAACAAATTACATCTACACCTGATGATATTAATGACAAGTCATTACAAGATAATAGTCAAGAGGGTGGCTGTCTTGTAGCAACAGCTGCATTCAACACTGAACTTTCACCAGAGATTCAACAACTACGAGAGTTTCGTGATGATATAGTATTGAAAACTGAGTCTGGATCCATATTCATGACTAATTTCAATCAAATCTATTATTCCTTCTCTCCAATTCTTGCTGATGCTGAACGTGACAATCCTGCTCTTCAATTAATGATTCGTTCAACTCTAACACCGTTATTTTCTTCCCTTTTACTACTTGATCAATTAAATATCGATTCAGAAATTGAGATGTTGACGTATGGTATTGGTATTATAATATTGAATCTAACATTATACATAATTGCCCCAATTCTTCTTGCTTATAAAATCAGAAACATATTTGGTGTTAAATTAAACCTAAAACACACATCTAAGATACAATAAAATAGCTTTATTGTAGCATAATTTTATTGAAAAAAGAGTTTGTTGTTGTACGAATTGATGCTGCACCTGATGGGGCACCATACGTGATTGCCTCTCTATCACTTAAAAAAGACATGAATGAAAATACAGANTTCCCCCCATCTCCATTTGGGACTGGTGTTATGGGTTTTTCAAATATGGATGATATGATGAAAGGTCTGAACAAGATGATAAGTGGTGGATCCAATTCAAATCAAACTTCACTTAAACTTGACATGCATGAATACAAATCTTTGAACTTGTCTGTTGGCGATAAAGTATTCTTGGAGATATCCAAACCTGAAACTTTGGGCGTATAATTATTTCATAATTTTTGTTCGAAGTATTTCATACGCTTTAGATGCAATTAGTTCATTTAATACTAGAGTAATTCCATCTTGACCAAAAAATACATTATTAATTTCTATATTACTACGATGTAATATCTCTATTACATGTGATATGATTTGTGATTTATTTTCATTATTTGCAACATGAATTTTGATCTTGGCTAAACCTGCATGATAAACTCTTTCTTTTGACATATTATCAATAAAACTACGTATATCATCCATGTCATCTATCAACATACGAAACGTATCATCAAGTTTGAAAAATTCATAGTTTACGTTATTTGCAAAATGATTTTTCACCCATCTAGTATCCTCTCCAAATTCTGGTGGTAATATCACATCCATAATACTACCTGTCATTACCAGTTTTACATTTTTAAAATCAGAGTCTGGGTATACTGTAGTTTCCTCTTTAAACGAGTCTGCATATCTCTTAATTGCAACTACTACAGTATTCAGATTCACTTTATACCCTACCTCTTGTTCAACACCGGATAACATCCTTAATGCCAAGGCTGTATAATTGATGATATTCATTTTCATACAGTCATGAATGGATTTATCTCTAACGATAATCTCTTTAACTGCCTCTGTAACAGACATACACATTTACATGAGTGTCAATAATATAACCTTATGTCATATTACTACTAAACCTATAAATAATGTAATATACATTACATTATGTAATGACACGGACATTATTTGATGATGTGGAAGAATTACTCAACGAGTCCTTTCAGTCCATCTTTGGGCAGAATGATCTCTTTGATGACTCACCACAACTCACCGAACCTACAAACGCTCCAGTATGCTGGGGCTATGTAATGCATATAGACCAAAACGGAAAACAGACCGTTAAGACGTATGGCAATGTAGAACCAGAACTGTCACCGGCAAAACCACAACAGCTATCTGATATCAAGGAACCGATCGTGGATATACTAAAAGACGAAAAAACCAAAGAAGTAAAATTGATTGCAGAGATGCCAGGTGTGGAAAAAAGTGACATCAAGGTAAATGTTGAACGAAACATGGTACATATTGATGCGGCCAAAGCCATTAGAAAGTATCATGTGGACGTTCCATTAAACTACAAAGTACAACCAAATACTTCTAAAGCCAACTACAAGAATGGAATTCTTGAATTGACTTTAAAACTTGCCGACGAAGAAAGGTCTAGAGGCAAACCAATCGAGATCGAATAGATCTCTTCCTCTTTTTTTTAATTAATTATATTTTTTATAAAATCTAGAATTGATTTTGAATTATTATCTACAATCAGAATCATTCTGGAGAATAATCATTCCATAATATGGTACGATTATTGGAGTAGTTTTACGATATATCTGGCATCCACCGAGTTGCAGAACCTAAGGACACCCGAAGATTGCACAGTGTAAAACTACTAGGACTGATTCACAATAATCTCCTGTGATAACGTATCCAAAATCACAGGGGCCACTAATAGAGATAATTACTGCTAGAAATATTATGATAATTATAACTGACAATAAAATTTTAGGTCTTGATAGTTTACTCATTGAATGTTACAATGTATAATTACTATAAATATTTGTAGTCACAATATATAATTTAGATAATTCTACAAGCATGTTCAATTAAGATGTTAGAATTTGGATTGTCATGATTGTTTTTCCAATTTATAATACCAAATTAAACACTAGTCTGGAAACACTCTAAGATTAAACAGTGTAAAAAATACTACACTGTTCAATTAGGGTCATGAAATTAAATTATTATGACTCTTATCCGTGTGCATATGTTCCGAATTTAATATCACTTGAAAAGACCTAAGTTTGAACAGAGCAATGTAAGATAGAATTATAATGTTTAATATGTCTACAAATTATGACAAATGTTAATCAACTCACTTTTAATAAAAAACTATCGCTCCATTACTAAAGCAGAATTGCCTTTACACAATTATAGTATTCTAATTGGTCCCAACAATCAAGGTAAATCAAATATTCTAAGAGGTTTAGTAGTTGCTCTTAATATCATTAAATATGAAAGCCTCCGTTCACATCGCTTTCCTCATACGATTAAATTCCCATTACGATTAAAATACCGACAATCATTAGGTCGAAGGACAAAAATTCTAGATTGTAGGGAACAAGATTATATTTATAATTATGAAAGAGATTTTCCACTTAAACTTCAAAATAATGATAAAAAAAGAGAAGGACAAACCAAATTTGAATTAACATTATCTTTATCTGATGAAGAAAAGGTAAAATACCAAAGAAAAACCAAAAACAAACTTAAAGGTGATTTAAGAATTAAAATTTCCATCGGGCATTTTCATTTGCCGTTATCAGTGGTGATAGAAGATTCTGCCTCACCAAAAAAAATAAAAAACAAAGAGGAAACATTCACCTTTATTATAGAAAATATTGAATTAACGTATATTGAGGCAATAAGGGATTCTGATAAAACAATTCAAATCGTTGAAAAAATGATTTCTGATGAGTTATCTCTTCTAGAACGCGAAAAAAAATATAACGATTTGATGAAAGAAATTGAACTCATGCAAAAACCAGTTTTAGATGATATATCTAAAAGTTTAACAAAAAGTGTATCAGAATTTCTTCCAGATGTAAAAGAAATTCATTTGAATTCCGGAGAAGAATTAAAAAGAATCGCCAGTTCATCTACGACTCTAAACATAGATGATGGTACTGACACCGAATTAAAACTAAAAGGAGACGGAATAAAAAGTCTACTAGCAATTTCAATTATTCAACATGTTACACAAAAAAATGCAAGGGAAAAAAAAATAGTTTTGGCCATAGAAGAACCAGAATCACACTTACACCCTGAAGCTATTCATAAACTAAGAATAGTACTTGAAGATATTTCATCTAAAAACCAAGTAATTATTTCAACTCATTCTCCACTATTGGTTAATAGAACCAATTTAGCTAGGAATCTAATAGTAGATAAATCTCAAGTTACTGCCGCAGAAAACATATCTCAAATTAGGAAAGTACTTGGAGTACAAATTGCTGATAATCTTACAAGTGCGAGCTTGGTTATTCTTACTGAAGGAGCCGCTGATTCAAAAAAATTGGAAAGATGGGCCACTGAACTTTCATCAGATATCAAAGATGCAATATTTAATGGAATAATTATTTTTTCTAACTTGGGAGGCGTTAATAATTTAGCCTCTGAATCTTCTAAGTGGAAACTTCTACTTTGTGATGTTTATAGTTTTTTAGATTATGACAAGGAGGGTCGGGAAGCATTTGAAGTTGCAAAAGAAAAAAAATCCATTTTTATAAAGGATGTGTCATTCGCAACTTTAAGTGGTTATTCAGACTCTGAATTGGAAGATTTAATATCACCAAGTAGCTATAAAAATGAAATTTCAAAAATGGGTGTTGATATATCACGATCTACATTCAAAAATAATAGGGAAAAATGGTCGGTTAGGATGAGAAATACTTTCAAAGATCAGGGTAAACCATGGAATAATGAAGTTAAAAATTCTGTGAAAAAAATTATTACTGACGTATCTATAGAATTGGGAATTAAATGTATACACAAAAAAAATCAAGAACCCATACTAAAATTTGTTGAAGCCATTGAAAAATATTTAGGAAAACGTTCAGAAACAAAAAAAAATTAAACCAAGGTAATTTGGTAAATTTTATCTCTAGATAATTATTATACAATTAGTGATAATAATTAATTGAACTTTCTATCTTTTGTAAAGACAATTTAAAATGATGCAGCATCTCTCTCAAATTCACAGGGTAAAATGTTAAGTATATTACTTGTAAGTTTTGTAATGGCAAACAAATCTACATCATGGGAATAGAAACTAACTGAGACACAAAACCTGCAAGAAAAATTTTAACCATTTACATATTGTTTATTAAATGCTTTTAATTTCTACCCAGCTGAAAATAATACTGCATAATTTTCAGATTTTCTCATAACGAAAAACTCATTTTTTATAATTCTAGTTCAGCTCTCTTTAACTGATCAACAATTTATGATCACTTGTAATGATGAATTGGTACACTTCAAAACTTGGGTGTTTTCAGATTAGTATTTAATTCAGGTGTTACAATTGGGAAAATGGTTATGACAATCTAAATTTTAGCATTATAATTGAACAGTATGTTGAAATCATCTGGGTTTTGAACAGTGTAAAAAACACATATAATTAAATATTATATTTACATGTATAATTATGAAACAAACAAGTATTGCAGTATCTAAAAAATCAAAGAAAGAGTGGGAGCGAATTAAAAATTATAAACAAGAATCTTTTGAAGCAATGATAAATAGAATTTTAAAATCTCAAGCAGAGGAAGATCACGAACTACTTACTAGAAAAGATATTTTAGATATAAAAAAATCAATTTCCAAAATAAAACAAGGTAAATTCAAGACTTTAAAACAAATGAAAACAAAGTACAAATTATAATGATTTGAATTGTAACATTTACTAATAATGCCTACAAAGATTTTGGAAATACCTCTACACAATTATTTTAAAGATTGAAGAAATTTCTAAAAACAACCCATTCTAACTTCTTTTCATTCTATCTCTACACAACAAACACGAACAAATCATTTCAATAAGAATAATTATCAAAGAATAATCTAGAAATCAATGGCAGGCAAACTCTACATCGTGGGCGTAGGCCCTGGAAGTAACAATCATATGACATTTCATGCAAAACAGGTAATACAAGAAAGCAATGTCATTATTGGTTATGAGACGTATGTTCAATTAGTAGAAAATCTCATTGATGGAAAAGACGTGTATCGTTATGCAATGACACAAGAAGTAGACAGAGCTCATCAATGTATTGATCTTGCAAAATCTGGCAAGATAGTATCACTAGTCTCAAGTGGTGATCCTGGAATTTATGGTATGGCCGGCTTAATCTATGAAGTATTAGCAGATGAAAAATGGGATCCGGCAACTGGACTTTACGTTGAAGTTGTGCCAGGTATATCTGCTCTAAACTCTTGTTCATCCATAGTTGGATCACCACTCATGTCAGACTTTGCAGTATTGAGCATGAGTGATCTACTTGTACCGTGGGAAGTCATTACAAAACGAGTCGAGGCAGCTGCAAAGGGTGATTTTGTACTAGTCATTTATAATCCATCAAGTAAAAAACGCATACACCAACTAAAAGATACAAGGGAGATTGTCCTAAAATATCGTGGTCCAAAAACACCTGTTGCAATAATTAAAGGTGCATACAGAGAATCTCAAAGTGTTGTACTAACTACCCTCGGTGATTTATTGAATCATTATGAAGAATTGGGAATGATTAGTACAGTGATAATTGGTAATTCTTCTACATACACCTACAAGGATTTAATGATCAATCCACGAGGCTATACCTCAAAGTATAACATATCTAAAGATTAGTCATTCTCGTGTATCGCCTGATACACTTTATCACTTAGTGTTAATTTTTCACGTATCGGCTTTACCATCTTTGTCATGTATCGAGTCACTAGTTGTTTTAGGTCTACAGGGTGTAGGCGTTTTTCTTTAAAATCATCCTCCATAGTCTGATATTGTGAGAATGTTGCATTGCCTCCAAATTTCTCTGGTCTCTCTAGATTCATTTCTGGAAACTCTCTAAACATGAGTTTTGCAAGTGCTAAAAGTGGGTTATTTTCAACTTGACCCTCTGGACACCATGCTTTTTTAATCTTGGATGTAATCTCTTCATCGGTGTCATGTACACTAATGCTAGAGGCAATACTACTTTTACTCATCTTTCCTACTTTGCCATCTGCAACAGGCTCTGTTAATCCTGGTAATAATTTATGATGTATAGCAATTGGCACTTTCCATCCCATTTTAGGAAATAACTCTCTTACCAGTACATGAATTTTTCTCTGGTCCATTCCTGCGTGCATGATATCCAAATCAAGTGTATGAATATCCATAGCCTGCATTGGAGGATATAGTAATTTTGCTAAATCAACTTTTTCTTGTTCCTCATTTCTACCCATTATGGTAAGCGTCCTCATTGTTCGCGCCAGTGTCATACGCTTTGTTAATTTTACAAACTCTCTCCAATATTGTGGATTGTCATCATACAGATCAGAGCCATAAACTATATTCACACCTGGGCATACTAGGTTGAATGCGTCTGCATAATATTTTGAAACTATTTTGATCTTCTCATTACTACTTCCCATTTTATCATTAATGATAGTGTGCCAATCTGCAAGAAATACGGTACAATTAATTCCTGCATTTATGAAATCTCTAATTTTAAAACCGGTACTTAGTAGGCTGCCTAGGTGTAGAAATCCTGAAATTTCTAGACCGATATAGTGCTTGGGACTTGAATTTGTCTCTAACAATGCCTGTAGATCCTCACGAGTTATTACTTCCTCGGTAGGTTCTGCTTCGATTAGTCTGATCTTTTCTGTTATATCCATCTATGATTTTTTACTATATACAGTATAAAACTAATTGGCTAACCTGTCTCATACATGATAATATAATATGTAAAATAGACTCTAATCCAATTCTTTTAGATTCTCATCTAAGAAAACAATTTCAACATGATACCGTTTCTTTTCATCCTTCTTTTTTTGTGCGTAGATCTCTACAATTTGTGCATCATCATGGATAATCAAAGGTATTTTGTAATTGATTTCATCTTGTTTCTTTAGCTCAATGTGAACATTATCCTCTGTCACATTTTTTTCTGCTGGTCCTAAATAATCACAGATACCTGAAATAAAACCATCTAGATCTCCTGAATATTTACTTGGATCATCTCCTTTGACAAGTTCTCTATCTGAAATATTTGAAGTATACACCGTTAAATCTATCTTAACACGATGCTCATCTCCTTTACTTATGCCTGCTTTATTTCTAGCTGCAAGAGCTTTTTCTCTAAATTTTTTTGTTAGACCCTCTTTATTATCCCAACCAGACTTACTTGGAGGTTTTCCATCCACATCAAATTCAATTCTCATAATTTAGATTGTGTAATATTACTCATAAATATTTAATATATCTGATAATCATACTAATTTTTAACCATCGTTCATAACAACGATAGTGAGTATATTGATAGATAGTTTATCACACACGTATTTAATCATCAAGGATCATTTGTCCTCCAACAGACTACTCACGATTGATAAGTTCAAACTTTGTTAACAAACACATCGAGTTTACCCTTATTGGCGCTTAATATTAGTACATAATTTCATCTATCAATACACATAAGAAATTTATCTCATTATGATTAGCTATTATTAAAAAAGAATAGAACTCAACACAAAATCTAATCACAACTAACAATTTCAACATGATATTTCGTAATATCACGTTCCACTTTTTTTGCTGTAATTTCAATAATTTGAGAGTCATTTTTAATAATCAATGCTCTATTGTGAGAAATTTCATCTCCTTTCTTAAGCATAGGATCAATCGTAATCTCAGGGTTCTCTGGTGCCGGTTGTAAATATTCACACACACCAGAAATTAAACTATCTAAATCTCCTACGAATTTGTCAGGATCATCATCTCCACTTTGTTTATACCCAATGTCTACAATATTTGTGGCATATACTGTCAATTTTATTTTTACCGGTTTATCATACCCTTCATCTATACCTGCATCTTTTCTCAGCTGTAAATGCTGCTTTTCTAAGTTTTACTATTAAATCTGCATCTTTCTTACCCCAATTTGATTTTCTTGGTGGTCTTCCATCCACATCAAACTTAATTTTCATAATTCAAATAATAAAAATTTGTATATAAGCATCGCTTACATTAACAATAGATACTATATCTCATTACTAATATTTCAAAAACATTAATTTTTATAACAATGTAAAATAGCGATTCTTGTGATTATTTGGAATACCTAGCCATGCTCCCCGGACCAACAAATGTACCAGAGAGAGTAACTCGTGCCATGTTTACTCATGTAATTAATCATAGAAGCCCAGATTTTGTTGAATTATATCAAGAAATAATAGCGAATACTCAAAAAATATTTGAAACACAAAATGACATAATAGCTTTATCTTGTTCTGGAACCGGAGCAGTCGAGGCAGGAGTTGTAAATATAGTTAAAAAAGGCGATAAAATTATCATTCCAGTTAATGGAGAATTTAGTAATAGACTTGCTACTCTAATAGAATGGCAGGGAGCAAATGTAGTAAGACTTACTACTCCATTTGGTCAAAACGCTACACTTGATCAGATACGTGAAGCATTTGATAACAATAAAGATGTAAAAGCATTCTATGTTGTTCACAACGAAACATCTACTGGAACAATGGTGAATTATTTAGATTGCATATCAGACCTTACCTCACGAAATGATTCATTCTATGTTGTCGATTCAGTATCATTATTGGGCGGAGCAAAACTTCCCGTAGACAAGTGGAACATTGATGTATGTATGACAGGATCACAGAAAGCTCTTGCTGCACCACCAGGCATATCTCCAATATCAATTAGTCCTAAAGCCAAAAAATACATGATTGATAATCCACCACCAACTTTCTACTTTAATTTGGCAAGATACTTTGCCTATTATGAAGAATCAAAACAAACCCCCTTCACTCCAGCTCTTCCATTACTATATGCGTATAGAGAAGCATTACGAATAGTCTTAGAGGAAGGACTAGAGGCCAGATTCAGAAGACACTCAATTTGTTCTGAAGCTCTCTATGATAGTCTAACTGCTCTTGGTCTTGATCCATTTGCAAAGAAAGAGGATTGTTCCATATCCATTGTAGCCTTGAATTATCTAGACGGTCTTGAAGATGGCAAATTCCGTAATACACTAGCACAAAAATTTCGTGTACTAGTTGCAGGTGGATTTGGTGATTTGAAGGGTAAGGTGTTTAGAGTTGGCTGTATGGGAGAAGTGCAAAGATATCATATAATGCGTACAATCTCTGCTATTGCCTCTACACTAAACATGATGGGTTATAATGTGAATTCTGAGGAAGCACTAAAGATTGCCGAATCAAAATTAGCAGATTTTTAGTTTATTGAATATTTTTTACAAAAGTCATTAAATTCTTTTTTAGTTTCTTGTTTGTCTTCTTTTTTAATATGTGATCCAGTTAAGTGTCTTATACAAAGAATAGGAATATTATCCTGCTTCATTCTAATCCATATCCTTTGTTTACTTTTTCCATACATACTAAATTTGATCTTTTCTATTGTTAATGGTAAAAGTAATTCGTTAGAAATTAATGCTTCATAAGTATTAAAGCCTATTATTAACAAGGCTTTTGGTTTTACCATCTTTATAATCTCAATTGTTTTCTCATAACAGAAAAATTCAATTTTACAACGTTCCTCTGGAGCTGATCCGAAGAAATCATTTTTCCATTGCTCCATACTTTTACTTCTAAAAAACAAAATTGGGATAGCAACAGATTTTTTCAATAAACCTTCGTGATTCTCAAAAAGTTTTATAATTGCTTTTGCAAAAGGTCTGTTCTTATTTTCAAGATAAAAATTCTCATCTTTAATTTCAAAACATTTTTTTTCGAATCGTTTACGGTCTTCCTCAAAACTATCTTTTTTTCCACCTGGATTTAATGATATTATCATAATTGGAGGATTCTTTTCTAAGTTTGGTATAAAAAATCTTAAAACCTGCTTTCAACCTAGGATGTTTAATCCATTTCTTATACACTTCTTCATTTAATTTCATTCCCCATTCTTCAATACCCGTCATATGTGATATGCTAAATTAATTTATCTAATATGTTTGTCTAAATTAATATTAGGAATTTCCAAATCTTGACTATTGTCATTTAAAACAGGAACTCTCATACTTGTAGACTATACCGCTAAAATAAAAGATACGGATAATGTCATAGATACCACCTTTGAGGAGATTGCAAAAAAACACTCTGTCCACGAAGAGCAAAAACTGTACGGTCCTAAACTAGTTGCCGTAGGTGAATCATGGGTGTTGGGTGGTCTTGATAAAGCACTAGCTGAAACCTCTGTTGGAGATAAAAAAACAATCGAGGTCTTACCAAAGGACGGTTTCGGTGAACGTGATCCTAAAAAAGTACGTATGATACCACTACGAAAACTAGGCGAAGATGCAGAAAAAGTATCCATTGGAGATACCGTAGAGATTGATAATAAGGTTGGAACAATTCGTTTCATTGGTTCTGGTCGTGTCTCCGTTGATTATAATCATAGACATGCAGGAAAAACAATACTCTATGAAATTGATGTTAAACAACAGCTAGATAATGATAAAGAAAAAATTACAGAGTTGTTAAAAAAACATACAGGTGAGACTGGAGCTTCTGTAACGTTTGAGCTTGAAGGGAGTGATGTAAAAATTGCAATTCCTGAATCTATATTTCAAATGGAGGGTCTTGGGATAATCAAACGATTCATTCAGATGGATATATTCAAATTTACTAGTATTACTAAAGTAACTTATACTGAGACCTTTACAAAGTCAGAAGAGCCTACTAAAAAATTATAAAACTTTTGTACTCTCTGCTAGACTAACAGCAGATGCCTCATCCAATTTTACCTCATTTAGTATAGTGTACCGCTCAGGTCTTAGAGTAGGTGCTAAGAGTAGTGCCTGTATTATATCATCTTTCTCTAGATTAATCTCTCTTGCACTAGTTGGAAATCCTACTCTGACTAGAGCATCTCTAATTTTCTGCCAATCCTGACCTTGTAGTTTTGCCATCAATATACTACCAATACCACATTTCTCTCCATGCAGACCCTTTCTCGGAGCTAAAACATCTAGAGCGTGTGAAAATAGATGTTCTGCACCAGAGCATGGTCTGCTACTACCTGCTATACACGCTGCAACACCGGCGCTAATTAATGCCTCAACCACAACTCTTGGTTCTGGTTTATCTTTACTCTCTACTACCATCTTTGCGCTTAGTGATGCCAACTCTGCAGCATATCTTCCATAATATTCACCAGTGGATTCATGTCCTAATTTCCAATCATGAATGGCAATAATATTTGCAATTAAATCTCCACAACCACTAGATAAAAGACGACCAGGCGCCTTCTCTATAATACTCATATCAACAAACACACCCATAGGTGCGCTTGTTACAATAGAATGTGGTTTATCACTCTTTATTGATACAAACGGACTTGCTATTCCATCATGTGATGCAGCTGTGGGTATACTGATAAATGGTTTTTTCAAATTAAATGATACCATCTTGGCAACATCAACTGAGCTGCCTCCACCCACACCCAATATCATATCTGGATTAACTGATTTAATTTCTCCTTGTACTATATCAATCAGTTCTGTTTTATTCTCAACTGTATCGTGCCAGTGTATTGATACATTTGTCTTTTTTAGAGAATCCTCTATACCATCTTGTACTATCTTCATTACATGCTTGCCAGAAATGATAGACACAACTCGTGAATCACTCAACGTTGCTAGAAAATCTCCAATCATACCTATACAGTCTTTCCCGATGGTAATCTTTCTGGGAAGTTCCATAGTATGCATGATTACTCATAACAAAAAGTTATTTAAAAGGGTAGATTGAATGTAAAATAACTTTACAGGTGTAATTTTTGTCAAATAATGTCGAAGAAAAAATACTACATGGAACTACTACGGTAGGAATACATGCCTCAGATGGCATAGTACTATGCGCAGATATGCGTGCTAGTGCAGGATATTTTATAGCCAATAATAATACAATGAAGATTCAAAAGATAGCAGATCATGCAGGTCTTACTCTTGCCGGTGGTGTGGCAGATGCTCAAAACCTAACTGATGTACTGCGATATAACGCAGGGATTCATAAAGTTCAAAAACACAGAGATTTACCCATACCATCACTGGCACGATTTTGTTCTTTAATATTTCATCAAAATCGTGGTTATCCATTTATGGCTGACATTCTAATTGGTGGTTTTGATGAGAATGGTCCTTCATTATTTAATATTGACATGTTTGGTACTGTAGAGCGCAAAAAGTATGTAACCACTGGAAGTGGTTCCCCCGTTGCGTATGGTGCTCTAGAAGAGAATTATAAAGATGATATCACACTTGAAGACGCAAAGTTACTTGCCCTCAAAGCTGTCAAAGCTGCCATTTTAAGAAATATTGGAACAGGCGATGGAATCAATCTAGCAACCATAGATAAACATGGATTCCAACTGTTAACCGCAGAACAAAAGAAAACTATACTACCCCTTTAATAATAAATATGGAAAAAAAATCAAAAACAGATACTAGTCAAAATATGATTGCTATAGTACTACAGAGTCTACCTGCTGATGCAAGTGTAACTAGGATAGAGTACGCAGGTCCCTATATTGCAATATATACAGACAAGCCTCGCCGTCTACTCTCTGATACCAGTATTATATCTAATCTAGTTAGTACGATTAAAAAGAGAATCATCGTTCGTACAGACGAGTCTATGCGTAAACCTGCAGATGAGGCAAAACAAATCATATCCAAACTAGTCCCAAAAGAGGCCGATCTGCAGAATGTCTTGTTTGATCCCGTCTCTGGAGTTGCCTCTGTTCAGGTAAAGAGACCCTGGCTTTTGCGTGCAGATTCTGGTAAATTCGATTATGTAAAGACTGTAGAGGAATCTGGTTGGAAGATTAGAGTCCGCAAGGCATCTACAGGCACATCTAATACTATACAGACCATCCAGCACGCTCTGCAGACATCTGTCCCTGAGCGTTCAAAACAACTACGAAGTATAGGCGATGATATCTTTAGAAGTAGACTTGTTCAGAGGACAGAGGCATCTTTATTCACCCTTGGTGGATTTGGCCAAGTCGGTAGATTTTCAATGCTACTAGCTACCCCTGAAAGTAAAGTCTTGATAGACTGTGGGATAAATCCCGGAGCTCGTCATCCAACGGATTCATTCCCTAGACTAGATTGGCTTGACTTAACTCTAGATGATCTTGACGCAGTAGTAATTGGTCACGCACATCTTGATCACACAGGATTTTTACCGGTACTGTGCAAGTATGGATACAAGGGACCGATATACTGTACGGAACCAACATTGCCAATGATGAATCTAATTCAACTCGATGCAATCAAAGTAGCCTCTGCACAGGGTAGAGTTCCAATGTACTCTGATCGTGATGTAAAGCAGATAATGCGCCAAACAATCACATTACCATATGGGACAGTCACTGACATTTCACCGGACATTAAACTTGTCTTGGCAAACGCAGGTCACATTCTTGGCTCATCTCTGTGTCATTTTCATATCGGTAATGGTGGTCATAATTTTGTGTATTCTGGTGATATTAAATTTGCAAAAAGTATTCTGTTTGAGGCAGCCAATGTAAATTTCCCACGTGTTGAGACTCTACTAATTGAAAGTACATACGGTGCTAAAGAGGATATTCAACCATCACGCGACGAGGTAGAGACATCATTTAATCAAGCTGTAAATGAGACATTAAAGGGAGGCGGTAAAGTACTAATCCCAATACCTGCTGTTGGCCGTGCACAGGAAATCATGATGGTAATAGACCAGTATATGAAATCCGGCGATATGGTAGAGGCACCAGTATTTACCGAAGGTATGATATCAGAGGCCTCAGTTATTCATGAGAGTTTTCCAGAGTATTTGGCACGTGATTTGAAGCAGAGAATACTAGAGACTGACGATAATCCCTTTGATTCAGAATACTTTACCAATATAGATCATGTCGATAGACGAGATGAGGCTATGCGAGAGGGATCACCTTGTATTATCTTGGCGACATCCGGTATGCTAGAAGGCGGTCCGGTGTTGGAGTACTTTAGAAATCTTGCACCACATGAAAAAAATAAGATTCTCTTTGTATCGTATCAGGTAAATGGTACAATGGGAAGAAGAGTATTGGATGGCGCAAGGCAGGTCTCTATGATGACTCAGACTGGTAAAGTAGAAGCTGTCTCGATAAACTGTCAGATGGAAAAGTTGGATGGATTTAGTGGTCACAGCGATTATAATCAATTATTATCATTTGTCCATAAATTACGTCCCAAGTTGAAACGAGTATTGGTCAATCACGGAGAGCGTCGTAAATCTGAGAATCTATCTGCTGTGATACGTAAGATGTATCGTCTTCCAGCTCATTATCCACAGATTCAAGAATCTATAAAATTATTTTAGATCATACTCTGGCTTCCAAATTTTTATTCCATTTGGAGTTACGATGATTCTCTCTTCACCTAATCGGGCAATGTCTGCATTTTCTCTCTTTGCAATCTGGTGAATCTCTTCTACCATGTTTCGTAGTTTGGCTACGTCTTTTTGCGCTAGAGGTGTTACCTTTAGGATGAGAATCATGCCTTTTTTGATGTCAGCTTTTATCGCATCTAGATCGCTAGGATCCTTGATGGTGAACGCTTTGAGGTATGTCTCGTTTTCTTGCTTTTGCATAGGAACGAACTTTGCAGAAGTAGTTTAAATAATTTCTGAACCTATAGAATCCGGAATGACTCCATATCGTCCGGTTCTGCACGACTGACTTGTGCCTGAGTCGTGCCTGTACGTACCGTATGAATTCCTGATTTTGGTGCATCAGAGTATCGTAGGGTGATTCTCGCTGCTTTCTCTAGGTGTTCCTTATTGCCTCTGAGCAGTGAGGTCGGACCCATGTATGTTTCAGTCTCTAGTATGATATCCTCAGGTAGTGCAAGGGCCGATATGGTCTGATTTTCCTGGTGGTCTCTGCCTACTATTAATTTCGTGATTTTGTCAAATCTGAAATGTCTTCCAACCTTTAGTAGGTCTATCTCATTAATTGTTGGCATATCTGTGTGCTCGAATAGATCTTTAGTCTTTCTTCCAAATGATGGATTTGTTAGGAGACATCCGCCTCCTGCATTTGGTGGGTTTTTGATGTTAAACTCTTTGGCCATTTGAAGTTGTATCTTTCTTGAGCGTCCTCTGATTGTTCCCATGTCTTCTCGTCTGATTAGTCCGTCATTTTCTGGAATTGTTGGTGGTAATAGTCCTGCAGATAGTGGTCTGACTATTTTGCCCTTTAGATCTGAATCTTTCTCTATCACTCCAAGCGCTTGACCGTGTTGGCTCATGGGTCTTTGACCTAATACTTCTCCAGATATAATAAACTCTGCACCAATCTCTTCCATGTGTTTCTTTGCTGCATCAAACATCATGGAACGACAATCAATACAAGGATTATATCCTGCACCTCTTCTATGTTTTGGATTTTTTAGCATTTTGATATATTCATCTCCCAAGTATACTGTTTTGAGATCTACTCCTAGCTCTTCAGACCTTTCTCTAATTTCAAATCCACAACCTCTTCCGCAATCAAAGTCACAAAATGGTGTCTTGATTGCTACGGCAGACACGTCAAATCCCTGCTTTTGCATCATTCTGACTGCTAGCTGGCTGTCAAGACCGCCGGATAGGAGGGCTACTATTTTCTTTTTAGACATATATTATCTTAAATGAGCTACATTATAAAATAGTATAATTATTAAATATCTAGTATTCGTTTCTAATTTAAAAGATCTAAATTCTGTTCGAATTCCTCATAATCTCTACGTTGGAGCCAATAATTTTCCTTAATTTTCTTAGTTACTCTAATCACTTTTTCAATATTTGCTATAAAGCTCTCTGGACTATCTGATCCTACAATTCTACAAATAATTAAAAAATCTGCGTTTATTGATTTAGGATCTCTTTGACCAAATGGAACTGGTGAGGTTTGAGAAAGAGTTTTAATTTTAATAATGAATTTTTTGGGTTTTTCTATATACAAATATTCATCTCTTCCATTTCTTTGTTTTTTTACTATGTGACCTTTAGACGATAGTAATGATATAATATAATTTACTCCTTTATCTCGTATTTCATTTCTTGTCATTTTATATACACTATATCCAACAATCTTATTAATGTGCTTTTAGTGGATTATTCTACATTACTCTGGCTGTCAGTGGTAAAATAGTGTTAAATCATCCAAATTATGTATTGATTGATTCACTCAATTCGTATCGTGGAGCAATTAGAAAAGAATTTAGATGTTTTAAATTAAAAATCTCATTTTTAATATTATTTTTTTTTAATAAATTTACTATAATATCTGTCTACAACCATCTTTTCGTGAAGAAATAAATCTACTAAAGTTTTTCCCGCAGAAATTAGTAATGACAACGACAGAAATAATGCAGAATAGACCATCTATAGATATTATGGTGGAAAAGATAAATTATGTAATGAGATTGCTCTACCTGGAGATAACAAAATTATTTACAAGCTTAATTTTCCATTTGACAAAATAGATCCCAGTGATTGAAATAGAATTACATATTAGAATATTTCTTTATTGTGATATGAAATGTATTTATTTACTACACAGTTAACATTATAAAAAAACCTAAATATTTTTAGATGGTGATCTATTTAGTTATTATCCCTACGTTTTCCTGATGGTTTATCTGTTTTACTAGGCTTTCCACCTTTTCCTTTGGATTCTATTTTAGACATACATTTGATATAACTATTAAATATTTAAATTTATCTCAACAGAATCTAATATCAAATTAAATATAATACACAATCTGGTATATTATAAATATGCAAGAATCTATTTATCTAGATTATAATTCTACAACTTCGATAAATCAATGCGTTTTTGAAAGTATGCTGCAAATATTTCATCATACATTTGGTAATCCTTCTAATACTCATACATTCAGACAACAAGCCAAAATAGTGATCAATAAAGCTAGAGAACAAGTATCTGATTTAATAGTTCCACAACATTGATGTTAGTGTTGAGAAATTCAAGGACTATTCGTGTCTTGTCTTGAAGCGAAATTCTTTTTTATGTTCTTTCTTTCTCCATGATCTATGATAAGATTATACATGTAAGTGGTCTCATTCTAGAGGGGTCACACCAATTAGTATGTGAATGGGCCTCGTCAAGCTAACAGATTTACAGAAACAAAAAGAATCAATCACATTTCAGATTAACGAGTTAAAATCAGTGTAAAAACAATTTTAAAAAGATGTATAACTTTGTTTTTCTTATGTATAAAAACATGTTTGATAATAGCTTGGTTTAACTCTAGCTTTGTTTGAAAATCTATTCTAAATTATCTCTCATGTGTTAATAAGTTAAAAAATACTAATTCTAACAAACTGTTTAGTTTTTCTTTCGAGTTATTTTTATATGAGTAAATCAAACAAAAACTAGATTTTGTCATTGTTTATAGTCTAATGCCTAAGATTCCACCATCTTCAGTTGAATCTGTTAATTTTCTTACAATGTGTCTTTCTAAATCCAGATCTTTCAAATCTCTATGAGGAATCATATCTGAATTTAATGTACAAATATACTGAAAACTATACATTTCTGATGTTTTTTTTGCAAGTTGTAGGGCTCCTGCTCTTTGTCGTTCATCCACTCCATCAAAAATCATACTATCGTGAATCAAAAATTTAGGAGATTGTTTTCTCATAGACCAAATTTTTGTAAGTGTAAGATCATAACAAAATACCTTCATATTTCCAATACCCTGACTTGATGAACGTTGAATGTTGATATCAAACTTAAACCCGTCTTCATTTAAATTTATTAGAAAAGTTCCAAATTCACTATAGAGAGAACTAGAGAATTCACCAAATGCCCTGATTGCCATATTTTTCTGATCAGTTCGTTCTTTCATGTCGATTAAAGCATTTTTATAGAGTTTCTGCTTATCCATTTTTATCTGATTATCTCTATCTGCAATATTTTTTAAATTATCTAATTTCAGCTTTGATATCATTTAACTCAGATTGAGAATTACTATGATTCTTTTGAACTTCTGTGTATTCCTTTAATGCACCTTGTGTGTTAAGTATTTGCATTAAATTTAATCTTTTTTTATCTAATTGTTCTATTATTTGTGTTCTGGAAATAATTTCACTTTTTAATTGTGTAATTTCTGAATTCAAAAATTCTTTTCTATTTTCTATAATCTTATTATGAAATTCATTAACTTCCTCTAATGTTTTTGTTATTCTTTCTGAAAAATACATTCCAGCTTCTTGATAAACTTCAGATATTTGTTGAATATCTGCTACTTTTTCTTGTTCTAAACTAACGTTGTATCTATTTAACAATAATTTATCCATTACACTTTGATTGGTTTTATTGTGAATTGTGTCTGTGATGTCGTTAGCTTCCTTCTCAATTTGTTCATATTGATCATTTACTTGAAATTTATTTAATTTTTCTTTTTCTTTATCTGCATGTATTTGTAATCTGACTCTTTCTGCTTCTAATTCACCAGTATTTCCCATAAATCCTTTAAAGTTTCCTGTGTTTATTTCTCGCTTAAATGCATCTAGATCATTTTTCTTTTTTCTCAAAATTTGTAATTCTGTTGCAAATATCCATCCTAAATCTAACAAATATGCATTATTAGTCTGAATATCCCATGTTAGTTGAGCTGATGACTGTTTGAATGCATCAAGAAATCCTTCATGTTTTCTTATAAAATATGAAATCATGCTTCCAAATGATGGATTAAATGATTGTAAACCTATTGGTAAATCAAACATAAGTTTACCTAAAATATTTCGCCAAGAATTCTTGTTGAGATATTTTTTACCCGTTTCGGTATCTGTTTTAGGTTTTATTGACCAACTGGAATAATCCCCATCTATGAAAATCTGACCCTTATTTCCTGGACTTCTACTGACCTTGTATCTTTTCTCATCTAAATCAAGTTCAATTGTGAATGTAGAATCTTCCAACTTTGAATCATTTAGTGCATCTTTAGGATCTCCTCCTAAACAAAAATGAATAATGTTTATCATGGTACTTTTCCCAAGCCCATTCCTCGAATCTTTCTGTGATGATTCCCTAGTTCTTTCTGCTAAAACTACATTAAATCCTTTAGAAAAATTAATTTTTTTAAATTTCTTATGATCAGAATCAATCGAATGAATCAAATCTGTATTTTCCTAATAATTCCTTTTTCATAATCTATTAGACCTAACATAAACAAAAAATCTAACCCTAAAGTAAATTTCTCAAAGTATATTATTTCAGATTTAATTTTTGAATCATTCCAAAGCATTGTAATTGTTTGTGCTTCATCAATTTGTTCTAATATTACAGCCCCCACATTTAACATTGAATTAGATAATTTTACATGTTTACTTGGCAATATTATTTTTCAAACACCTCACATTTTTCAAAGAAATATACTAACACGGATAACCCTGCTTGTGTTTTTGCTTTCTCGTTAGAATGTAATGAAGCAAAATCATACAAGGAATAAAATAAATCATCGTCTTTTATTTCTTCTTCATTACGTAGTCTCATGTACTCTTGTACAAAACGTTCTCTTATGCGTTCTCCTTGTTTTGGATTGGGGTGTTTTTGCAAATAATTATTAACTTGATTTGAACCTATCATTCCACGTAAAATTAATTGTGAAGTCTGTGTTGACAAATTATTTTTTTTGATTTTTTCTTTAGGTTTTATCAATGTATAATCATCTTGAATTGTAATCACATCTGATGCTAGAAAATTTAATATGTCTTCTAGTTCTGTAAATCCTACATTTTGTACATTGTCTCTCAATTTATTGTATATTTTGGCTTCGTGGTCTTTTTTGAATTTTTGTAATTTATCTTTAGTGTAGAATTTCGGATTTTTGTCTATTTTTATGTGACAATTTGCACAAACTACAATTAAATTCTCTTCTGAATTTTTTTGTGAGTCTGATGATATCCTCTTCTGCACGAGGACCATTTTTGCTAAAACTTATGATATGTGCATTTTCTGAAATAACAATTTCAACATCTTTGGTCATTTTTTGTAAAAGATCGAGTCCACAATCAGGCATTGCACACTGTCTCCCACATTTCATGTATAATCGCCTTTTAACGTCATCTGATATACTCCGACTCATATAATATGATGAATAATGTGTTATGTTAAACTTTGCTTCCTAATTTACATCTAACTCATTTACAATCAAAAAGATTTAGATCATCAAGTTTTGTAATCCTTTGATGATCTTTATTCGTTCAGCATCAATTCCAGATACTCTACCAAAGATTTGTGTTGCTGTATTTCCAGTGATACTCTCTAATAATTTTGCAGATATCTGAGATGTATTTTGATGTGAAAGGATTAGCCCTAAATTGTATGATCGAGCCTGAGCAAGTAGTGTAGATAGTAGTGTTAAATCATGTATCTTTTGAAACTCGTCTAATGCTAAAACGACCAGAGTTCTATCCTCTGCAGGTATCAAAGCTGCACGTGCTTTGGCCATTTGAAGTTGTATCTTTCTTGAGCGTCCTTTGATTGTTCCCATGTCTTCTCGTCTGATTAGCCCGTCATTTTCTGGAATTGTTGGTGGTAATAGTCATGCAGATAGTGGTCTGACTATTTTGCCCTTTAGATTTGAATCTTTCTCTATTACTCCAAGTGCTGGACCGTGTTGGCTCATGGGTCTTTGACCTAGTACTTCTCCGGATATGATAAACTCTGCACCAATCTCTTCCATGTGTTTCTTTGCTGCATCAAACATCATGGAACGACAATCAATACAAGGATTATATCCTGCACCTCTTCTATGTTTTGGATTTTTTAGCATTTTGATATATTCATCTCCTAGGTATACTGTTTTGAGATCAACACCCAATTCTTCTGAGCGCTCTCTAATTTCGAATCCGCAACCTCTTCCACAATCAAAGTCACAAAATGGTGTCTTGATTGCTACGGCAGACACGTCAAATCCCTGCTTTTGCATCATTTTGACTGCCAATTGGCTGTCTAGACCGCCTGATAGGAGGGCTACTATTTTCTTGTTTTTTACCATATTGTAATCAATATCTAATATTTTATTAATACTAATAAAAATATCTAATTTTGAACAGTGTAGGTATTATGATGTTTAGATATCTCAAAATACATATTCATAGCAAGAACACCATAGTAGAAAATCTCAACAAATTTGGTACAGGAAGGATCCCTCCTCATTTCAAATAATTATTTACTCTTCAATAAATTGCATGACAAAGAAGCATTTGTCACAAATGAATAATTTAATAGAAAATGTTTCTCTATCACCTAAAGTTAAAGTATGAAGTCTTTTTTTCAAAAATGATTTATTTCCACAATGAAGACATTTTTTAGGCTTATCATTATCAACTTTTGAATGAAGTAAACTACGTTTTATTTGTTCAGATTTTTTTCTTATGAGAGGATCATTTTGATAATCACCATCTTCAACTACTGGGCAATGTTCATGAATCCATCTTCCACTTCCAGCTTGAATTATTTCATCTCCTGGATAAATAAACTCACTACATCCAAAACATTTAGATTTAAATTTTGATTTCAATTTAATCATTAAATTTTGTTGATAATCTCTTCCCAAGTTGTAAATCGATCATAAAGGTTAGAATATGCACCAGTTGTATCCCTTTTATTAGCATGTTTCGCTGCATGTGTTAATTTTGCAAGAAATTTTCCTATCCCATCAGAATCAATTTCTTCTAATTCTTTAATTCGATTTACAAGAAAATGCTTTCCTGCCAATTCCATTTGTTCACCTTTATTATCAACATCATGGATTATGTCACAATATTTACAATCACATTTTTTTAATTCTAGCGCACGTTCAATTTCAGCAATTCTTGCAAATGGTACTTTTGAATGAAGAAATGTTTGATAAAATCGAATGGTTGCAGCCCTACCACCAGTAGTAAATGGACTTTTGTGTTCTCCATAACAAATTGAATGTGAGGATCCTGTCATACCTTTTTCTTTGAGTAAAAACGAAAACAATCCCCCATACATATTATAAATTGGTTTTTTGTTATTAGCAAGTTTACTAACAAATTTTTGAAAACGTTCTAACTCTTCTTTCTTTGCAAAATTTTCATCCATGTATGCAGACCATATCATATATCCATCAACGCCTGAGATTTTGTATTTTTGTATAATTTCATCAATATCTTCTTCATATGACAATAGATCCCTATCAATCATTATCACTGCAAAAATTTTTTCATTATCATCTCTATTTTCTATTGCCAATTTGATAGAGTGAGTATTTACGGTAAGCCAATCTTCAGCACCTGCGTCTAAGAAAAAATATGGTGGAATAATCCATTTAGGTCTAAGAACAAAAGATTCAGTATTTTCAGTTTCGAATTCTTCAAATTCAGAAATTTCATCATAAATATCTTGAACTGTAGTTCTTTGATAAGTTACAACATTTTCAACTAATTCTTTCAAATTATCTGTTGGTTGATTATTGTCAATAAGTAAATTTGGAGATAGATTAAGAGAATCAGGTTCAACTATCAAATCTAAACCATAGTTTTCCATGAGTTTTGGAAACCAACGTTTTCCTCTAATATCTTCAACATCAGCACCAAAAACGTATGTATGAGGATCAATAATGTATGGTTTTTTTAGTTTTGTAAGCATATTGGTAATCCTTTTTTTCAGACCTTCTAAAATATGACTTGATACAACAATGTTAAAGTTTCTCAAATTACTATTTTCTAACCATGCCATTTCTCGGCTAATGTTAATTCGTATCATTAATTCAGGCAATCAAGACATCTCCTGTAATGTACATTGTTTTTTTGCATAACGTCTACGTTTAGAAATAACTAATTTTGATTTTTTTGCAGATAATTTTTTTTCACAGGAACCATTTATTTCTAAAATTCCAATCCCAAGATTTTCAAAGAGCGATATATCTACATTCGGCATTGTTTTATGCCATAAAGCAACATAAGAATAATCTGCAACATAGAGATTTGTATAAGCTTGCTGCAAAACTTTTTTCCAATTACTGATTTTTACTTCAATTGAAACTAATTTTTGATTTTTTAAAGCAACTATATCAATTCTTTTTCTACTAGATGACCAATCCCCTATTGGAATTTCATAATATAGAGTCTCATTTGCAAAAGGTCCTGTATGTTTAATCTTTTTGTACAATTCTAATTCTTTAATACTCATACCAAACCACCATTTAGCTCCCTTATTTCAGATTTAAATGAAGAGTTAAAAGACAAAAATTGTTGAATAAAACTAGTAATAAAAATTAACCCAATCACTAGAACAATTGCATTTAAACATACTATGTACAATATATCAATTCCAAATGTATTATATTTAGAATTTATGAAAAGTTCGTTTGTTGCAGTAAACAAAAAAGTTATGATCCCAAGTATTATAGACGTATTTGTTGATAATTCCAATAATAGAATAATGATTTGTTTCTTATTGCTAACTTCATTAAATTTGAATAAACGCACTCGGTATTGTTCTAATTTTTCTATGACTTCTGGGGTTTTAAAAAATTTTTCTGTTTTAAATTTTCCTTTAGTACTACTAAGAATTCCTTGTAAAATAGGATTTAACGTATAATTTCTCAAGTGTTGATATGTTTTTGTAATGTCTTCATCAAGTTTATCTCGTTTATCATCTTTCATTCTAAATAAAGTACACCCAAAAATGATGAGTCCACTAGCAAATACTCCAAAGATGTATGTTTCAGTTAATGGCATTGCTATCTTAACACCCTATCACGTATTTGTGATTTTATTGTAAAATCAGGATAATTTGAATACACATATCTGAGAATATCATCTAATTTTTCTCTACCATGTTTTTCTTTAAGATCGGATATATGTTTTATCAGATCTTCATGAACTCGTTCATACGTTTTCTTTTCAAGAAATCTTTTTCCTTTATCCGTAATCTCATATTTCCCCACTGTCTCCTTAATCATTTTAACTGATTTTAGAAAATCAATCTCATCATAAATTTCCGTAGCGAGCGGTCCAAATCTATCAGGTTCAAAATTAAATTTGATTTTTACATTGTCCCATTTATTTAAAATTTCCATTTGTGTTAAAAACACTAATTTTTCAAATCTAGTTATGCCCTCAATTGGAAATTTGTTATCTCCATTAAGTAAAAGAAGAATTAAATCAGATTTTTTTATAGATGCATTACCCAATTAATATATAATCTAATTAGTAATTAATATCATTTATGGTTCTGTTATTTCTTCCACAGACTTATTTACGCACACTACTAATTAATCTATTACTAAAAAAATAAAAACACTATAATCTGCTAAAACCATGCTATCTATTGTGAAAAGTATATCAAGTTTGAATAGACACATGAACGATTCTGTAAGAGAGAAATCTTCACAAAATGTTCAAGGATTTTTATTAGTCAAGTACACGAGGTGGCTATCTCTTATCTGAACAGATCCAAAAAATGCTTGATCAATTGGGTGTAGACATTGAAAAAATCAAGATGGAAGGGTTTCCAAAAAACTGGACAGCGTTTAATTTTAAAAAATCAAGTGATTTTCCATCAACTCAAATAATATTGATTGAAGATGGTCCCAAAAACATTGTAGAAGCACGTTCATACATATCTAAACTCTCTTCATGCATAGTGCTGTTTAGAACAAAACAGGGTAAACCATACAATCTGTTTCTAAAGGCGTTGGAACATAGTTTTTTAGTAAAACTTGAAAGCGCCAATACATACGAACAGATGACATCCATTCTAAACTCATGTAAATTTGCAAAGGCGACTAGTAAGATGGAGATGGTAAGATGTGTGAGCAATGCCATAAAGATGATTCCTACACACGAATCTGATTTTGACAATAGAGGAGTATTTTCGACACATTATATCAAAAACCGATTATTTGATGAACTTGGGCGAGATGTAAAAGAACAAGCAACAGAGATTGCAAAGAGAATTAATTCTGTGGAAGATATTTTAGATCTGTTAGGTTGGAAAAATCTAGAAAAACGAGCTAGTGGAGTTTATCATATTAACGATTTTGTTACCATTGTAGTTAAAAAAGATGTAGATCTTGGGATAAAAACCAAAGATGATATAGCGCCAAGTTATGTGGCTGTGTCTGAGCTGAAACAACACACCTTGGGTAATATTGACAAACGGTACGCAATGGCGACTCTATACAAACAAAATGTCGGCCCCCACCACAAATTATTTTGAGATAAATTTGGGTCTTAAACGCGATATCATATTACAATATCTAGTAGCAATATTTGGTATAGACTCGTATGTGAAACACGATAAAAAAATCGACATTGACGTAATATTTGAGAAAGGTAAGACATATGCGCAGGAACTTGAAGATGATCTGTCCTCTAAAATACTACAAACAGATGGAATATTTCTTGATTTGATAAAAGGTGTGTTAGATCATGATATAAAAAAGAAGTATACTGATGCAGATCTAGAACATGCAAAGCAGACATCATTGAAGATCATGTATAGAATATGGTTCCTGTTATATGCTGAATCTCGTGATCTGTTACCAGTAAACGATACAAAATATCATCCCATATCACTCCAGAATCTGCGAACTAGATTTGATACTATGGAAAAAGAGCCAAATGATGATTCCTGCTGGAGTGCACTTTTGAAGCTATTCACTGGAATACGCAAAGGTAGTGTAGAACATAATCTTCCAGAGTACAACGGTGAACTGTTCAAGATCAATCCATCTATTGATAATCAAAGTGTCAAAAACAAATTCATAGTACCTGCTATGCGTGGACTAGTTGAAAAAGATGGTGATGCAATGGATTATGCTAGTCTTGGTGTTAGACACCTTGGAAATATCTATGAGGCATTGATGGAGTTTAGTGTAAAACAGGCAGACAAGGACATAATGTTGTTAGAGGATTCAAAGGGGGTAAGAGAGGTTGTAACCAAGCAAGAATCTACATACTCTTACAAGGTAAATGATTTGTATCTTGCATCAAAGGGAGGAATAGCATCAAGAAAAAATTCTGCTAGCTATTATACTCCAGAAGAATTTGTACAATTTCTAGTAAAACAAGGACTTGATCCCATACTTTATGAACGAGAAAATAAAATCAAAAAAGATTTAGAGAATTACAAAAAAAATTCTAATGATAAAAATCGTAAAGTCTGCATAGACAGACTACTTGATTTACAAGTACTTGACCCATCAATGGGCAGCGGTCATTTCTTGGTGGAAGCATTAAACCAAATAACGACATGGGTAACAGGTATTTTAAACAGATACAGAGATCATCCGCTTGCCGAAGACATCGAACATGATAGAGAAACAATAATTCAGACACAAAAGAAGAAGGGCATAACTTTTGATTATAACTTTCTTAAAGATGATGTTTTATTAAAACGGAAAATAATGAAGCGATGTATATTTGGTGTTGATATTAACCCTCTTGCTGTAGAACTTGCAAGATTGTCTTTATGGCTTGACTCGTTTGCAATAGGAGTTCCTCTAACATACATGAACCACCATCTAAAGATTGGAGATTCTACAATAGGAATGTGGCGGAAGGATTTGGCAGAGAAAAATCATACCATAGATAACTGGATTGATAATACTGAAATGACTGGAGAGATAATAACCAAAGTAAGTTGTAGTTCAGATGTTACAATGAAACAGGTTCAATTCAGTGAAGATGAACATAATAGATATGAAGAAGAGATGTTACCACACAAAATGATGCTGGATGTGCTTACAGCATCAAAAATTGACAAGGATATAATACCAAAAAAAAATCGTGATGTCAAAAGATTCGTAGAACAATTTACTAATAATACTGATGATGAATTATCTACAGATAACTCCATAACAAAAATAAGAAAAAAAGTTCAAAAATTATCTAAAATTTACAAATTTTTTCATTGGGAGCTTGAGATGATGGATGCATTTACTGATACAAGGCGAGGATTTGATTTGATTGTTGGAAATCCTCCTTGGGATAAAGTAAAACATTCTGATGATGAATTTTTCACTTCACACTATCCATCTTTTAAATCATTGAAAACAAAACAAGATAAAAATAAAATTATTAAAAATCTACTCAAGAATTTATCTATTAAAAAAATTTATGAGAATCATAAAAACATGTTTGTGGATAAAACATTATTTTATAAAATATATAAACTACAAGGAGTTGGGGATAGAGATTCTGTGGCAACTTGTTCTTGAACGTTCCTTGGATTTTATGACTGCCGGTGGATCAATATCAATGGTGATTCCGTCTCAACTTCTTTCGAATCTTGGAGGATACGATATTCGTAAAAAAATTCTTGATAAAGATATTATATCACTTTATGTGTTTGAGAATAAAAAAAAATATTTTCCATACATAGTCAGCTATAGATTTGTACTGCTAACTATTCGCAATGTAACTGGTTCAGATATATTTCCTGCTGGATTTTATCTACATAATCTTTCCACTTTACAAGGAGATGAATCAGAAAAACACAAATTTAGAATTGTTTCTAAAACTGAGATGGAACTCATATCTCCAAATGAGCTTATGATTCATGAAACTGGATCGGCATATACGAATTTATTAACAAAATTTGCCGATAATCCATGTGTTGGTTCTAGACTAGATGGTAATTGGTCTATATCACTTTCACGTGGATTTGATAAAACTAATGATTCGAATTTGTTACAAGATGATGGAAAAGGTTGGCCTGTTTTGGAAGGCAAACATATACACCAATTTATTTCAAACTATACAAAGCCTGAATTTACAGCAGACAAAATTGCTGGCTTGCAACATGAACAAAAAAAACGAGTTTATGATGATCAATGCAAAGAAATCCACGATTCATTCAGATTGGCATTTAGAAATATATCATCACCCACAAATATGAGAACTGTCATTACAGACTATAATTCCTCCACATAAATTTTATACATACTCATTACGTGTTTTAATATTGAAAAAAGACGATCTGATAAAGATCGATGCACAGTATAATAGAAAAATAGCATATTTATGTGGTATTTTTAATTCTATGATTTTTGATTTTATAGCGCGTTCTAAAACACAATTAAATGTATCTACAGTATTTCCATTACTTCCAATTCCAAATGTTACAAAGTTTGATGATGAAATAATTCATCTCTCTGCCAAACTATCAATTGGTAGTTCTGAATTTGAAGGTTTTGCAGAATCATTGAGAATTGAAAACAAACAACTCTCTCCTAGAGAAAGAATCGAGACCGCCGCCAAACTTGATGCATTGGTGGCTCTTGCGTATGGATTGGATATAAATGAATATAAAATTGTTATAAATTCGTTCAAGCTTGGTGAAGATTTTACAATGAGTGATGCTAAAGAGATTAACTGGAGTGACAGTACGTCCATAATGCGTAACTTTTTTGGCGAGGTGCGTAAAATTGTTCTAAAACATTATAATGAATATGTAAAAGAATACAATATTGGAGTGAAAATATAATGAGCTATGATAGAAAAGATCGTCCAGATATAGTAGATAACGTCAGCACAAATATGATAGATGCGCTCAATCTCAACATTCCAAAGATCAAATCACTTGACATATCATCTGGTTACTTTGAATTAAGTGGCTATGACTTAATTCGCAATACATTAGAACCTGCCTCAGAGAAGAGTGATTTTGTCATACGTTTACTTTTAGGTGAAGATGCGATCAGTGCTCCAGTTTTGAATACATTTGAGGACTATCGCAAAAAGATAAAAACAGACGAGACGAAATCATTTAGTACAAAATCGTTAGGAGAGAATTTAGACGATGCTATATTTACACAGGACAATATGAATTCCGCTTCCAGTCTAGTAAAGATGCTTAAACGCAATAATATCCAAGTAAGACATAACGATCGTAGATTCAATCACGCAAAGTGCTACATTTTGGGAAAAGATATGGCGCTAGTGGGATCTAGTAATTTTACAAAATCTGGATTTGAGGGCAATAGAGAGCTCAATGCTGCAATATACACACCAGCGTCACTAGATAAAATATACAAATGGTTCAATAGAATGTGGTTTGATGCAAAAGATACAAAACAAGAGATAATCGAATCTGTTAGAACAATCGAAGTTTGGGATACCACCAAATCCATACCAGATATATATTAAAATGTTATTTGAAAAATACAAACCATCGCTTATGGCAATGGCAGAGACAGATTCCTCAAAGCTTGCAAACCTTGCAAAATTCCAAAAAGATGCCGTGATAACCACAATGCACATAATTAATGATTACAGAGGTGTGATAATTGCAGACTCGACAGGACTGGGCAAAACCCACATAGGAATAGAGATAATCAGACAAAAGAGACATCAGGACAACAAAAAGGTACTTTTGATTGCCCCTTCTCAAGTGCTAGAGTCAGTGTGGAAAGTAAAATTGGAATCGGCAGGAATTACCATAAAGACAATAACAATGGAAAGTTTAGGGAGGGATACATTTGAGGATGAGTTGCACAAGTATAGAAACATAGATACGGTGGTAATAGACGAATCACAAAACTTTCGTTCAAAGAACGCAAACAGGCGTATAAACTTGATGAAACTCATGTCAGGAAAGAAAAAGGACGCAATATTGCTATCTGCCACACCAATCAACAACAGTATAATGGATCTCTACTATCAGGTATCAATAATTACAAATGGTGATGATACCTATTTTTCTAATATAGGAATACCAAATCTGTATCAACATATGAGAAAGGCTGCAAACGAAGGTATAGGAAATGGTCTACAAAAAATCCAACAACTTCTTGACGCCATAATGATAAGGCGCACAGAATCATTTATCAAGGACGTATATCCTAATGAGAAGCTCAATGGCAAACTAGTAAAATTTCCAAAAAGAGAATACTCCCCTATATACTATGACTTGAGCGAAACTACTGGGACAAATGTGTATTCAGAATTATTAGATACAGTAGAAAAACTTCATATGGTACCATACGGTGTAGAAACTTACAACAAGACTCTCTCAAAGGAGGAAAGGGAAAAGCACAAGGTTTTAGCTACACTTCAGACTATAATTATTTTAAAGAGATTTGAAAGTAGTACGTATGCAGCTAAGATTAGCATAGATAATAAAATACGGTTGTATGAGCACTTTGAGAAGACTCTGAAAAATAACTCCATAGTATCTGTAAAGGAGACTCAACAAGATAATGGCAAAATGGAAGAGGCAGACAGATGGAGAAGATGATGGAAATGATAGGGATGAGTTCTTTGTAAGCGCAATAGAAAAGCTTCCAACAGAACCTGCAGTAAACTATGATACAGTACAGATGAAAGAGGATTTAACAGAGGATCTACGTATTCTAAGAGAATATCAGAAAGGAATTGAAGAAATTTTACCATTTGATAAAAAATTCGATGCTGTTGCAGAAAAGATAATGATTGATGGCGCATTGAAAAATGAGAGCAGAAAGGTACTCATATTCACAGAGTATACAGTGACTGCTAATCATATCAAGAAAAAGATGATGGAAAAATTTGGAAACAAAAAGATATTGTTAATCACAGGAGATGTCAAAAAAGAGACTCGACAGAAGATGATACAAGAGTTCTCTCCAAAAGCAAATATGGATGATGATGAGACAATGCCAGAGCAGACGGCAGACATTCTTATATCAACGGAGGTGTTAGCAGAGGGTCAGAACCTGCAAGACTGTAATTATGTAATAAATTATGATTTGCCATGGAATCCTATGCGAATAGTACAGAGAATTGGGAGAATAGATAGACTAACTAGCACCTTTGATACGGTACGCTCTAGAGAATGTTATCCAGAGAAAAGCCTTGATAAAATACTAAAACTCATGGGTAAGCTTTTGGGTAAAATAGAGACCATAAATGATGTAATTGGACTAGATACCTCAATTCTTGGTGCAGAGACCACACCAAAGCAGTTCAACGGAACTGATGCCAATAGGATACGGATATTTGCAGGGGCATCAAAGTCAGAAGATTCTGTAACAGACGTGAGAGAAAAGCTTGAACGAGAATCAGACCTAATGCCACTAGTATCACCACTTAACGAGATAAACCAGTATGTGAAAAAGACTGGAATAGAAGAGATGATGAAGATTCCGATGGGACGCAGAAGTGGTAAGAACATGCATGGAGATATAGTAATTATATCATACATTCAAGAAAAACCACAGAGACAGTTCCATTCTGTGCTATTTGATTATTCTACTAGAAAGGCAGAAGTTATAGAAGACTCTGACGCATTCAAACATACTGCCTGTGTTGATGACACGCCCAAATATATGCCGATGGATGATAACCATTATAGTAGATCGTTTGCAGAACTATTAGAGATCGACAAGCTTGCCAGGAATGCCATAATTTATAAAAAAAGTATAGACGCAGATGCAGCAAATAGACTACGTCAAACATCAAATACTTACAGAAAGAACATTGAGAAAATACAAGGTATTATAATGGAGGCAGTAAGTGATGGGAAAGTTTCAGAAAAAGAGGGAGGATCTGTCTTTGAAATAACAGATTCACCTGATCTAAAGGCATGGGAAAATAACATATCAGATCTGTTAAAAGAATATGATAAAACCAAGAACGTGGCAGATATAATGAACAGAGATCAAAAAGATAGCAGAAAGGGTAGGCATTGAAAAAGAGGTAAAACAGAAGATAAAACAGGATAAGGATCCTATTCTCATACTAGTTGGAGCGATGTTTATTACTGGAGATAAACCTGTGAATCTATTTCATACCTAGTTTTTTTAATTTATTAGTTCTTTCTTGGGTTCTCCCATATTAACTCGTTACCACTTTTCTCGTGGACCATACTTTGTGACTTTAGCTGAATCAGGACAATTGTGCTTTCTTTTTCATCTTTTTAAATTTTTTTGATGTCAAGTCAGTATTTTGCGTTCTATACTCTTTCATATCATTCAACATGTACCAGATAATCTCCAACATTTGTCTTGCAGCAGCTACTCTCAGCTTTTTGCTTTCCACGTCGTTTGGCAATACGAGTATAGAATGATTTTATTCTATCATTGAGACATACCGTAGTCGTTGCAGATTCTACTAACGCATTACGTAACCAAGTGGAACCTCTCTTTGTTATACTGCCTCCTTTGTGTACATTTGCACTATCTCTGTGTGATGGAGCAAGTCCTGCATACGCAACCAATTTTGCTGGAGTAGAAAATCTTTTGATATCTGCAATTTCAGAAATTATTATTGCGGCAGTTGTAAAACTAATTCCAGGCATTGTCAACAATATCTTTGCCCTTTAGATCTGAATCTTTCTCTATTACTCCAAGCGCTTGACCGTGTTGGCTCATGGGTCTTTGACCTAGTACTTCTCCGGATATGATAAACTCTGCACCAATCTCTTCCATGTGTTTCTTTGTTACATCAAACATCATGGAACGACAATCAATACAAGGATTATAACCTGCACCTCTTCTATGTTTTGGATTTTTTAGCATTTTGATATATTCATCTCCCAGGTATACTGTTTTTAGATCAACACCTAGTTCTGAGCGCTCTCTAATTTCGAATCCACAACCTCTCCCACAATCAAAGTCACAGAATGGTGTCTTGATTGCTACGGCAGACACATCAAATCCCTACTTTTGCATCATTTTTACTGCTAACTGGCTGTCTAGACCGCCTGATAGGGGGCTACTATTTTCTTTTTAGGCATATTTGTAGTTAATATCTAATATTTTATTAATGCTGTTAAAATAGGTATTGTCAAGTTATATGGACTTGCTCATTATGTAGGTATATTCAAGATTAGACTAATCAGTGCTATTAAGTTATCTGTGGACAGGCACAATAAATTTTCTACTTAAATCTATGAACAAAAATTGGTCATATTTCCAATTCATGTTATTTCTAATCCTTTCGTAAATTATCTCTCAAATATTTCATATCACGACCTCCTTTGATTCTATTACAACTTCCACATAATAATTGTAAATTATCATCAACATCTCTACCACCACGAGATTTAGGTTTTACATGATCCACTTCTAAATCTTTAATTCGATAATGATTTCTGCAACCATTACAAATACCTGCTTGTTTACCATAAAGAGTATTTTTTACATCATCTGAACGTTGTTCATCATCTGAGTCATATTCTTCTGTTGTATCATTTGATTCAGATGTGGACAACGAAAAGCTATGATGAGACCAATAAACCATATAATTAATAGTGTAATTCCAATTATTATATCTAAAATAAATCCGAATATCACTATAATGAAAAACACGAATCCAATAACTACTAAAAATCCGTTAAATTCTTCATCGTCTGCCATTAAAAATATCATTGTAAAAATCTATAAATTGTTTTCTAAATGTGGTATTGTCAATTCATCGATAACTTATACACGTAAGATAATAATTTAGTACTTTGCTTTTTAATCTACAGGTCATCCTGTACAAAAAGTTTAATTTGAAGAAATTCATGTTTACGATATATGAATTCAATCCCATTAACTGATGCTGAAAAATTGATTCTAAATAGAATAAAAAATATTCCTATTGATGATGTGAAAAAGAATATTAATTTTAGTGTAATTGTTGATCCTAAAGAACTAGGAAAAATTTCAACACGTATAGGTGAAGATGTACATAGAAATCTTATTACCTCTCGTATACATTTAATTCATTCAAAATATTCTATTGAAGCTACTATTGACATCACAATAAATATGCATATTAAATTATCTGATGAAATGATTAGCATCATATTAGGTAATTTAGTTAAAGATGTATACGAATATTTAATAAAGTCGTTTGATCGAAAAAGTAATAAAAAAAGATCAAGAAAAAATTAGATTGAGAGTTATGAATAATGAGCTGGACATCTGTGTAAATGTTGTATACAATGTTTGAAATTATGTATGCATGTAAAATCTAATTTATGGAGCGGACCCTCCATTTTGAGACCACTTTTTGCATGTTTTTCTTTACACTTTTCCTAAGTTGTTTCTATCCCTCCATGACTCTACAAATTCATTAGGAGTTACATATATCAATGAAGAATGAATCCTAGACTGATTATAATCTATGAATGTCGATGACAGTACAACTTTGACTTCCTGGAAACTCGTAAAGTCATGCGGCCACAAATATTCTTTCTTGAGTGTCTTGTGAAAGGATTTCACATGACCATTCTTCTCTGGCATGTGATTCCAAATGTATTCGTGATTGACTTGTAGTACATTTAGTGTATCTTTAAATTTTCTATTCATATATCGTGTACCATTGTCTGAACAAATGACTAGTTTGCCTACCTTTGATTTGTGTATTGACATGACCTTTACCTCTCTCACAACTACAGCATCACTAGTGGTAGTATCAAAAAGTTCTATTCATTTCCCTGCAAATACGTGAACAACATTGAAACAATAGTATCATCTATCTTTACCACATCAAATGTAGATAATGTCTGTCTCTCATAATTCATTAGGTCTAGTTAGTTTGAATATATCAGTAGATTTTATGATGTCTGATTTGATCTTTCTAGGATTAATACATACTGAAATATGTTATATCTATTTATGTACAGAGCTAAGAAAAGTATAATAGTTATTGGTACCTAAATCAATAGACAGATTATGATGAATAAGGGGATTGATAAAAACGAATCAGATAAAATTACAACTGAAATACCAACATGGGTTTTACCCACAGAAGAAATTACTTTCTATGTGAAAATCAACAAAAACATAAATTTTACAAAAATTGAAATTAATATTCCAAAATGTTTTGAAGTTAAAGATTTTATTAATGTTTATAAACATACTTTTGACGAAAATATTTTATGTGTAACTGAAATTGGAGAATCCAAATTAAACCCAAAAAAATATTTTGGAGTTACAATTGCATCAAAAAAACCTTTTGATGAATTAGCTGTACAAAAAGAAATAAAAATAAAGATGATCGAAACTAATCATGATGAAACAGAGGCACTAGTATATGTGCGAGTGTTTAGACCATATCTAGAAATAGAACAAATTCCCGATTACATATCGTTAAATGATGTAGAGGAAACCACATTACCCATTCATTTACGATTCAAAGGATTTGGTGATATTTCAATTAGAATTGAGGCAAATATTGGTGGAGAATTAGTATCGGAAGGTGGAAGAACTGTAATAGATGAATTAGTTCAGGGTTTTCTACGAGAAGGAGTATTTGAAACATCATCAAAAAATAATCCAAATCAAGTCACTATTAATAAATTACTACTTTTACGAGAACTTGATAAATTTAAAAAGAGATTAGATGATGAAAAATTTATTAAAGAATTAAAAGAGGATGATGAAATCACACAAGAAACGATAGATTGGTTAATGGATCTTAATACACTACAACAAGATAAATTTATGAATGTGTTATATGATACAATGGAAGGGTATATGATAAAAAGAATAACAGATGTTTTTGCAAGAAATATAGGTGCGTATTTACAGATAGATTCTGGCACAAACATAGTAGCAAATCTTAAGACAAAATTAACCTCGTTATATATAACAATAAATTATGAAGATTTGGTAGGAAACTTATATCCACCATTAACAGGAAATATAGAAATTAGAGACAACCGTAAGAGTGCTCAATTAAAAGTGAATATTCCAATAGAAATTGAAAAAGTTTATGAAGATGAAGCATATAAAAACGTTAGAAATATGAGGATTGACCATGGTACTTAGTATATCTGCTGATCCAGTATTATGGTTTGAAACAATCAAAACCTATTTTTCTGATTTTAAACCAGAAACAAAATCCATGTGTATAAATTTCAATGATAAAACGTGTGAAATAGGTCTGTCATTTCACATTGAAGAGGGCTATAGAAAAAATCATAAAACACTAAAAATTCCTAATTTTTCTGGATTTCGTATTGTTGAAATGCAGGACGCAGTATTTAATTCATTAAAACCATTATGGAAGTTAATTGATAATGAGTGGATTCTTGATGCAAAAACATTGCCTAAATCTGATGGTTATTTTGTAAAACTGGAGGGAGGTATAAAAGAAGAAAGTTTAAAGAATTTAGTACACATCAAACCCTCGATTAACAGAGATCCGAGTGATGATTATGATAAATATTGGTTAGATGCATCATTAAAAGATCCTAAAAAATTAGAAAATATTTGGACAGAGTTAGAAATTGATGAAATAAATGTAAATGTAAAAGTCGATATAAATAAATTATTTGCTATACAATTGCCTCAAGAAATACAAGATAAAGCGGCAGCCATTCAAAAATTTCTTCATGCAGGAAAAACGGGGGATCGAGAATCGGTTTTTCGTGGTATGCATGATTTGAGAAAACAAGAGCGTAAAAACCCATTTCGTCCAAATGATTTTTGGAAAATCATTCAAAATCTTACTACCAAACAAACATTGAAAGAATATTTAACAGTAGATCAAAGATTTATTTTGGGTAATGTAGATAATTCAAGTACATTAAATAATTTAATGCCAGAAAATATTAAAGTGCAAGCTATTACTAAATTATCATTACGAGAACCAACATCCATCGGTTATCTTACACTGAAAAAGAAATTATATCTTGAGAGGATTAAAAAGGATTTTAATAAGGTCTTATCTAAAAAACCTTAAAAATTATGGGAATCTAGCTACTCAGATATTTATGTCTAAAATTTTTCTAAATATTTTTTCCTCTGATAGTGAGGACCACTTTAGAATGAGACCACTTACACATACATAATCTCATCTTGGATCATGGAGGAAGAAAGAGTATGAAAAAAAGGATTTCACCCCAAAACAAGGTACAAATAATTCTTGAATTTCTCTACACTAACAACAGTGTTGTAGAATTGTGTATAAAGTACAATGTTACTCCAGCTTTTATCAATGGAGGGATAACTTTGTCCAAACTGGCAAATTGCCATTACAAACAAATGATTTGATTGTACAAGATTACAAAAAGAGATAGACAGTTTAAACAGGATCATAGATGAATATATTATAGCTAACGAAATCCCAAAACTTGTAATATGGAATAACCATTCCTATACTTATTATTTCATAATCTCTCACTTTTCAACATCCACGAAAAATACAGAAACACCATCATCTTCTACCTCTTCAAATTTTGTAATTACTTTGGATGCTGTCCACACATGACACTGTGAAAACCCCATCTCTCTCCACTTCCTCATATTGAAACTGACCTGTTCGGGATGTCCAGATACCTCAACTTTAGATTCTACCTCAACGGATATTGATATTTTTCTATCATAGTCAAATGCAACAAGATCCGTCTTGAATACATGCGTTTTATACTTGTGCTGTTTAGCTATACAAACAAAATACCCCTTTTCCATATAGTAAGACATTGCCATACCTGCTACAATCTCTATATCCTGAGCTGTTCCTATATCACGAAAATTATCTGGAAATAACAACTTGCGATGCTCTGGCATTAAATCAAATTTACGCTCAAACACTCTACCTCTCATGCCAGACTCTCGTACTGTGATTACTTCATTGGCCATCAAATTAGTCAATGCCTTACTTGCAAGTTCACGTTTAGGTACCTTTGTAGCTTTGACAATAGAGACCAAATTAGACACATTCTTCTCCAAATGTACCAATATTCCCCACTCTAATTTAGAGTAGAATGGAATCGTAATGTGCAGCATCCAATCCGAACCTTCACTAACCATCGGTGGATCTTCATCAACCTTATCATTTCTTGATTCAAATAATGTCTTGACCTCATCAATACTTGAAAGTAATAATGGTTCATCTCGAACTGTAAACTGTAATGGAGTGCTCTGTTCATTATCTACATCACGCATTTTGGCAGTAAACACTCTATCTGATTGTACAGGAATCTGTTTTGTGAGCATATCTGCAAACATTGGATCCATAATTTTCGCTATTCGTTCAGCATCAATTCCAGATACTCTACCAAAGATTTGTGTTGCTGTATTTCCAGCTATACTCTCTAATAATTTTGCAGATATCTGAGATGTATTTTGATGTGAAAGGATTAGCCCTAAATTGTATGATCGAGCCTGAGCAAGTAGTGTGGATAGTAGTGTTAAATCATGTATCTTTTGAAACTCGTCTAATGCTAAAACGACCAAAGTTCTGTCCTCTGCAGGTATCATAGCTGCACGTGATTGTACAGCAAACCGAATCTTCATTACAATAGAGGTAATTGCAATACCGTGTGCATGAATAGGTGTTTGTGTATCACTTATTTGGAAAATAGTAAATTTTCCAGGCTGAAGTATATCCTCAAAATTAATGGAGGATTTCTTGACTGAAAATCTCTGTTTCATGTATGGATCTGTAGTAAATTGCTCAATTCTATTCAATATCGGCAACCACATATCTGCCCTCAAATCTGCAAGTGTGGTTAATGCCTCCTCAGTCTGTGCATTCTGAATCTTTCCTAAACTGATTAATCGGTCTACTTCACCTGTACCATACTTTTTGAATCTAGTTACAAGATCAAACAAGTCTAATAGTGTGGGTTTGTCGGATTGTGCGTATAATATGAGTAGTAGTAATCTTAAGATACGTTCTACTTGAATGAAGGTCTGATGTTGTGAATAATATTCTTTAAACATATCTACAACATGTCCTGTCATTCTAGAGACTATACTATTACAATCTGTATAGTACTGTGGCAATTCTAATATGTTTAATTTAAAATTACTACTACTAATATCTACAAACTGAACATTATTTTTCAAGGTATTCTTTTCACATTGTCTTAGGAATAGTATCGCATCATCATCTTTTGTATCCACATAGATGAATGCACTTTTAAATATATCATTTACATTTGCCAACTCTAGATGTTTGAATAAAATTCTCAACAAAGTAGTCTTCCCTGAACCGCTACCTCCCAAAATGTATGTGTGTCTAGATAAATCATTTGGATCCACTACAAATCCTTTTGAATAACTTTTACAATCGCCAAAATTTGACTGGCTCAAACCAATATGATATACCCTTTACAAGTATATAGATAGATTGACTAATCAATATACATTACAATTTACTTGAAATCTATACATAAATTTTGAAGAATTTTCAACAATTAGGCATAGAATTGATATGAAATTATTTAATAACTCACAATTACTTTAAATTATAATTTTTATTTTTAGAAGTTTAACGATAATATTGTCATTACGAAATGACTCTATTATGTTATATTGAATTACACTCAAAATCATACTAGTATTTTTATATTATTCATTTTAATTTTAGATATTGATTCCACCATTTCAAGAAATTATGTTACCAATTATTACTTTTACACACACACCAATTTCTCGTAAAGAAATTATAAATAAAATAATAGAGCACTTTGAACTCAATGAAGATGAAAAAAATCAATATCTTCAATCTGGAACACAAACTCGAATCGCTAATCGTACTTCCTGGGCTATATTTCATTTATCTAAAGCCGAGCTGAATTGTTGTGAACGATGATAAAACTATTATGATAACTAAAAAAGGAAGAGAAATTCTTAAACAAAATCCAACAAGGGTTAATCTTAAATTTTTAAAAACATTAGAATCTTATAAAAAATTTATATTTAGATATAAAAATAAAAAACAAAATACCATCCAAACCATCAAATCTGAACTCTCACCTGAGGAGATTCTTGAGAGTACCCAACAAACCTTACGTACACAAGTCGAGAACGAGCTTCATCAAAAAATTAATTCTCAAAATTTTCAATATTTTGAACGTCTAGTAATAAAAGTGATACGAGCAATGGGTTATGGTATTGAAGATAACGTTATCGGGAAATCTGGAGATGGTGGCATTGATGGTATTATAAAAGAGGACAAACTAGGTTTGGACAAAATATATCTTCAAGCTAAAAGATGGAAGTCCTCTGTTCCAGTTGAAACTGTTAGAGGATTTGCAGGAGCTCTTTCGTCTAAATCATCTAAAAAAGGTATTTTTATTACTTCATCCACTTTTAGTAGCGGCACAGAAGAATTTGTTAAAAAAAGTGATAATAATATTATTTTAATTGATGGGAAACAACTTGCAATGTATATGTATGAATATAATATTGGAACAAAGTGTACAACTACATATACAACTAAACAATTAGATAATGATTTTTTTGATGAATAATTATGAATCTACGACAGAAAACCATTTTTAGATATGTACGTGATGTACAATGCGATACTCTGCTTGTAACAGAGCCTGAAAATCTTTTCTACTTGACTGGCTTTTGGGGAGAAGCTATTGGTGTATTGACTAAAGATAATGTAAGGATTTTTGCCCCAAGTTTAGAGGTAGAGCGTGCAAAACTTGAAAGCAAAGACTGTGAAATCATTGCAGCGCCTAGAGGAACTGCTATAACATCATCACTAAAATCAATAAAATCTAAAAAAATCTGTACCGATGCTAAAGATATAACTTATTTCAGCGCGATGAAAAAAATATTTCCAAAGCTCAAACAATCATTCATCTCACTTCAGAGAGCTAGATTACTCAAAGATACCCAAGAGATTAATCTATTAAAGAAAGCCTCTAAAATAATTGATGAAATGTTTCAACTATGTGTAGATTCAATTACAGTAGATCAAAATGAATCACAATTACAAACAATTCTAATGTCATATGCAATGGATAAAGGCTTGTTTGATACTGGTTATCGTTGGACCACAAACCCATTAATTATATCTGGAGGACCAAACGGAGCACTGCCGCATGCACAAGTGACTAATAGAAAATTCAGAGACGGTGATCTAATTGTAGTAGATTTAACACTACGGTATCGAGGCTATGTATCTGATGCTACAAGAACATTTCATATTGGTGAAATGTCCCCTGATGCTGCAAAAGCGTATGACGCTGTACATCACTCTCAGCAATTAGGATTAGACGCTACTACTGCTAATGCTACTTGTAAACATGTAGATCTAGCATGTAGAAATCATATCGATAAACAAGGTTTTGGCAAATATTTTATCCACTCTACGGGGCATGGAATTGGTCTAGATGTACATGAATCACCTGCAATATCTTTGAATAGTAAAGAGGTCTTGAAGAGCAATATGGCTATAACAATAGAGCCTGGAATCTATATTCCAAAGAAATTTGGAATTCGTATAGAAGACTCTGTTATTGTGACTAAAGGAAAACCCATTTTGTTGCATAAATTTACTAAAGAACCCATTAGAATCTAATATCATTAAATAATTAGATTTAGTTTGATGATCATATGATGTCATAATTTTACACTAAACATAGGTATGATATGTGTAAATATTCTTTTATGTGGGAATGCGTATTACTTGTTTATGATAAGACGTCTTGTTATACGTATTATTAACGGGAAAACTGTAGTTGCTCACAGACCTACAAAAGGCAATACAAGTATACGACTTGCAAATGGCAGTACACGTATACGATTTGCAAATGGCAGTACACGTATACGACCTGCAAATGTAAATGCTCCTGAAATGAGTGAATATGGTTATTTTGCAGCAAAAGATAGACTGGAAAGACGTCTAGAAGGCAAGATGGTAGATGCAATTCCTGTAGGAAAATCAAATGGTAGAACTGTAGTTAAAGTAAAAAAATCTAGCGGAAAAGTACAATGAGATAAGAATTCAAATACAAAATTATAATCTATCTTGTTACCTGACAAATTGATTCTTGAATGAAGAATAAATGCAAGTATTCTAACACAAATTTAAAACATTTTAAGCAAAATTTTTAGAGTATAATTATAAAACACACAAGTCATTATATTATCTATTTAATTCTATTACTAGAATCATACTTGTCTTGTTTTTCTTTAATTAATTTTTTACAATTCATTATTGTTTTACTATTTGGTATATCTTTTAATGCTTTGTCAATATAACTAACTGCTTTTTCGTATAGATTAAGTTCTGCTAACGCAATTGCCTTATTACAAATTGGAATTTCATAACTAGGATCATTCTCCAATGCTTTATCAAACCATTTGATTGCGTTCTCGTATTCTCCCTTTATAGCAAATGTTTCTCCCATACTAGTAAGTACACCTACATTTTCTTCATCAATATTAAGTGCCCTCTTCAACAAACTAATTGCGTTCTCGTATTCTCCCTTCATAGCAAATGCATTTCCCAAACTAGTAAGCACATCTACATCATGTTCATCAATATCAAGTGCCCTCTTCAACAAACCAATTGCTTCCTCATAGTTATCTAAATCAATCATTACATTTCCTTTATAGTATAATGTGTCTGCATCTTCAGGATCAATCTCCAATGCTTTATCAAACCATTTGATTGCTTCCTCATATTCCTTCTTCATAGCAAATGCATTTCCCAAACTAGTAAGCACATCTACATCATGTTCATCAATATCAAGTGCCCTCTTCAACAAACCAATTGCTTCCTCATAGTTATCTAAATCAATCATTACATTTCCTTTATAGTATAATGTGTCTGCATCTTCAGGATCAATCTCCAATGCTTTATCAAACCATTTGATTGCTTCCTCATATTCCTTCTTCATAGCAAATGCATTTCCCAAACTAGTAAGCACATCTACATCATGTTCATCAATATCAAGTGCCCTCTTCAACAAACCAATTGCTTCCTCATAGTTATCTAGATTAATCATTACATTTCCTTTACAGCATAATGTGTCTGCATCTTCAGGATCAATCTCCAATGCTTTATCAAACCATTTGATTGCTTCCTCATATTCCTTCTTCATAGCAAATGCATTTCCCAAACTAGTAAGCACATCGACATCATGTTCATCAATATCAAGTGCCCTCTTCAACAAACCAATTGCTTCCTCATATTCTCCCTTCATAGCAAATGCATTTCCCAAACTAGTAAGCACATCTACATCATGTTCATCAATATCAAGTACCCTCTTCAACAAACCAATTGCGTCCTCATAGTTCTCTAGATTAATCATTACATTTCCTTTATAGTATAATGTGTCTGCATCTTCAGGATCAATCTCCAATGCTTTATCAAACCATTTGATTGCTTCCTCATATTCCTTCTTCATAGCAAATGTTTCTCCCAAACTAGAAAGCACATCTACATTTTCTTCATCAATATCACGTGCCCTCTTCAACAAACCAATTGCTTCCTCATATTTCTCCTTCATAGCAAATGCATTTCCCAAACTAGTAAGCACATCTACATCATGTTCATCAATATCAAGTGCCCTCTTCAACAAACCAATTGCTTCCTCATATTCCTCCTTCATAGCAAATGCATTTCCCAAACTAGTAAGCACATCTGCATCTTCAGGATCAATCTCCAATGCTTTATCAAACCATTTGATTGCTTCCTCAAAATATTGTTTTTCTAAATTTTGCTCTTTTTTATTATGATAAAATATACTCTTAGATACATACGCTTGTATAATTCCTTCAATTTTGAAGGTAATTTTTTTTTGACGTTTTTTCTCAACATTCCTAACCATACTCTGAGTTATGATCATTATTTCTTCAACTGCCCAATACATATGAAAAATATTTAATCTTTTTTTGCTTAACGTATGTACCAATTCATGACGAATATCAAATAAATCATCGATCTTTACTTTTTGTAGATAGCTTTCTTTGGAGTGATTTGTGTTAAACTCTACACTATTTTTTAATTCATTTATAATTTGTTCATAATATGTAATATTCAACCGCAAAATTTTTTTCATAATTGTTGAAATATCTTTGAAATTTTGAGCAGAATGTGCTGTAGCATAAACTCTTCCTGATGTAATTCTTCCACTTTTATAATTTTCTAAATCACTAAATTTTATGTCAACATATTCTTTTTGTATACTTGTACGTAATTCTTTATCCTCATTAATTGTTACCTTTGTTATAAACCAAAAAAAATGTTCTAATATTGTAACCAAGCGTATAACGATATAATTGTGTATATGAAATAACATTAAATTATTTTGTATGAGTTTTTCCTCTGCCTCTTCATTGAAATTTTCTACAAGTGATAAAAGTGAATAAAATTCTTCAAAAATATATTCAATATCTATTTTCTCTCTCGCCTTTCCTCTCTGATCAAAATATCTCAATTCAAAGATATAATCATACAATTATATTAATTTACTTGTTAGCTTTCTATTGACTAATGTATCTCTGTGGATACTATCAAAATCTGCCAAGGAAATGTGATCTTGCCAGTTTTATTTGTAAAACGTTTTGTATTATTCTCTACACGACTCTTCAACTCTATCTTTTCATTTCTACTCAATTTATTCATCTTTTGTCGTAATGGTTTTGCAATATACTTTGTATAATTTTTCCAATAATCATCAAATGTTCCAGGGCTATACTGATAAATGATATCTTTTACCTTTATTCTCTCAAATCCTGCCCGTTTCATCTCTTCTCTGAGTGCCTTTTTGGTACCAAATCTAGCCAAATCCGGACTACCATTATTCATATAATCTGGTATGAATTGTGTAATCTCTTTCATAATACTAGAAAAGTATGGAGATCCATATTTCTCACCATGAACAGTAACACCTAATCGTCCTCCTTTTCTCAGACAACTCTTCATATTCCTCAGTGCCTTTTGTGCATTTGGAAAGAAAAATAATCCAAACTGACATGTAACAGCATCAAAAGATTCAGAGAATCTAAAATTCTCTGCATCCATGTTTACAAAGTGAGCATTAGGTATCTTTCTTTTTGCCAATTTTAATGCGGTAATAGAAGTGTCTCCACCAACAACCATTCCATTCCTGACTTTTTTCACAATTCTTGCAGTTATAACTCCTGTACCACATGCTACATCCAACACTTTATCGTTAGCAGAAAAGTTCATCATATCAACTAGTACATCTCCACTCTGAAACGGCCCAGTCTTTGCACCAATCCATCTCTTTTGATATCTAGGTGCAATCTCATTCCATATTTTCATATTATATATTTTATAATCTGAGGATTTGTTCATATTTTATCTTCAATTGCTCTTGTTATTATTTTTACAATCTCTTCCTTTTTTTTCCTACCAGTTTTTACAACATTTTCTTTATCAATGATTAATACATCATTATATGATGTATCTTTTTTATATTTCACTCCAATATCATTTGCGATTATTAAATCTGCACTAGATTGTTTGAGTTTATTTCTAGCACTAGTCTGTAATTTCTTTACAGAGACATCAATCTCTGCTTTAAACCCAACAAGAAATATGCTTTTTTTGAGCTTTTTGATTTTATCTATAGTCTTTGCAGTTTTGACCAGTTTTACAGAAATCTCACTCTTTTCACTATTCAATTTTCCACTAATCTTTCTTGGGGTGTAATCGGAGATAGCAGCGGCCATTATGACAATATCGGATTTCTTCACCCTACTAGTAATGGTGTCATCCATCTGCTTTGCAGTCTTTACCGGAATGACACAAATTCCTGCAGGGATATCATACTCTCCGGGTCCATACACTAGTGTGACATTTGCTCCAACACGACTCAGCTCCTTTGCAAGCAGAATTCCTGTTTTACCACTACTAGTATTTTTAACAACACGGATATCATCAATGAATTCCTCAGTTGGTCCAGCAGATATCAATATTTTTTTCTTGTATAATTTTTCAGAACGATTAATCTTTATCACCTCTTTTAATACTTTTTCTGGCTCTGCAATCTTTGCCTTTCCCTCTGAAATTACAGGGGATACAAACTTTACCTTATCTGATAAATACTTGATATTCTTTTGTATGATATCATTATTATACATTGATTCATGCATAGCTAGAGCCATTACTATTGGAATTTTGGAACCAAAACTAGTAGTGAGTATGGTAGATATCACAGAGTCATCAATTCCATTTGCAAATTTACCTAGTGTATTTGCAGTTGTCGGATATACCACTATAACATCAGATGTGTTGTAATTTGCAACTTGAATATGCTCCAAATTACCAGTTAGTTTTGTTATGGTATCATTGCCAGTAGCCCATTTAAAATAATCTGCACGAATCAATTTTTCAACTGCTCTACTAAGCACACACGTCACATCTGCACCATGTCGCATGAATAATCTTGCAAGTTCAATTGCCTTGTATGCTGCAACACTGCCGGTAACACAGAGTATGATTTTTTTATTATTCAGCTCACTCCCATCGATACCAATAATATCTAAAGATGGATGATTATTCATTTCTCTTTCCTGAAAAAGAGTGCTCTGTGCCTGGAAATTGCCCAGATTGCACCTCTTTGATATATTGTGTTACAGATTCCGTTATGATTCCAGATAGGTTAGAGTATTTTTTCACAAATTTAGGATTGATTTTATCATACATACCAAGCATGTCATGAGTTACTAGTACCTGTCCATCACAACCACTCCCCGAACCAATTCCAATGGTTGGTATTGATATTTCAGATGTAATTATTCTAGCAGTATCTGTTTCCACTTTTTCTAATACTAAACTGAATGCACCGGCCTCTTCAACAGATTTTGCATCACGAATTAATTTTTCAGCCGAGTTGCTAGTATCTCCATGAACCACATAACCATCTGATAGAGTAGCAGTTTGAGGCTGCAGTCCAATATGCCCCATTACCGGTATTCCTACACTAGTGATTCCTTGTATGATATTTTTCATTACACTACCGCCCTCCAACTTTACAGCATCAGCGCCAGTNTGAATCAATTTACCTGAATTTTTAATTGCATCAGATAAACCAGACTGATATGACATGAATGGTAAATCAGCTACTATGACAGCATTTTTTCTAGCTCGTGATACAGCGCTTGTAAATAGACACATCTCATCCATTACTACTGGAATGGTACTGTCATAACCGAGCATTATCATACCTAAACTATCTCCGACTAGTAGTACATCAGCGCCTGCTCTATCACATAGAGTGGCAAGGGTATAATCATATGCAGTTAGCACGACAATCTTTTGCTTTGATTTCATATTTTTAATTAAACTAGTATTTTTCATGCCTGCCTCTCCAAATATTTCATAATCTGTGTTATACTGGCCTTGCGATTTTTGTTACTATCAAACTTTACCCTTTTAATATTTTTATTATGTTTAATTCTGCGACACTCCTCAACTAGTAGGGTCATACCTCTAGTTATATTATCAACAATACAGATTGATGCCATTCTAGCTGTACGAGATAGAGGATTGAGATCAAAAGTAATTACAATCTTACCCATATTGATTAAAGATTCAGTTCTATCTCCGTCCTCTAATGGTACTAGCACTACATCTGCCTGATAAATCCCCTCAGAACTCACATTACCTCTGGGACTCTTCAAGTTGGGAATTTTTTTACTACTAGAATGATTAACCAGAATATTCTTCCCACCATAATTATTCAATACCTTTTGTATAATCTTTGAGCGCTTGTCTGTATGGTAGAATAAATTGACTTCAATCTTTCCATCACAAATTTCACCCAACTGTATTATTTCTTTTGGACATAGAGTTGCAAAATTACCATTCACGGAAATTACTGGTCTTTTTGATATCATTAGTGAATATGCTGCAGACTTTATCGCAGATTTTGCACTACTAGTAGTCTTCTCACCAATGATATAATCAAACATCTCTCCTCTTCCATGAGCAATTAACCCCTCTCTTGCAACAAGCCCGTCCTCATATCCGGATATTAATAATTCTCTGATGCGCAACGATTCGGCTCGGGGGTGATTTTTGGGAATCAAGGCTATTCAATTAATCGTGGACCCTTGTGGTCTATTTGAGTAGTAATTACTCGTGCAGTATCATACCTTGAGGCAATTTTTTGTACCCGACTAATCTCTGATTCCTTTATTATCGTAAATATGGTCTCGCCAAAAAAAGCAATTCCACACTTTATGCCTTCATCTCTCAACTCTTCAATGACTCTGCCCAGACGTTCAGTGATAATTCCTACATGTCTTCCAAACTCTATTGACATGTCTTGAAAATGATAGATATCTTTTGATGCTTGAAATTGTTTTACCATCTTACCTCCAAGTCCATTTATTGTAGATAATTTTTTCATAAATGTTTTTGTGGCAATTGGTGCAAAACAAATCAATACAACCTTGTGAGAGTGATCATCTACCAACTCTACTTTACCAATACCCGGAGCTCCGGGTTTTGTTCTAATCTCTATTCCACCCTTGTACGATCCCAATACATCACCAAGTCCAGTCTTACAATCAATCTCTGCATTGTGTGCAATTAGTGCAATTCTCTCTTTACTATATCTAGTATCAAGAGCTTTGTCTAGTGCAAATGCCAAAGATAGTGCAGCAGCTCCACTACTTCCTAGTCCGTATCCAACTGGAATCTCAATATGCTGCTCTACTTGTATGGTATGATTAATCACACTATTATTCATAAAATATTGTAAAACATACTCTGATACATTGGTGTTATCTGTATCAAATCCAGTTGTAGTGATTTCAAATGGAATGCTTGTCTTCTCAACTAGTCTCACTCTACTCTTCACACCATACTGTATTGAAAATCCTGCACCAAGGGAACCGGTCTTCTCTGCAGACTTTTTTATCTCTGCCTTGAAGAATCCAGTGATGTGTCCGGGGCAGAACGCGATTCCTTCCATAATTTGAATTTAAATAATTACAAAAATATAAAAATATGCATTAAATAATTTAAATTGAATTAAATTGGCTAAACTACGACGACGCCTACAGAGGATAGGAAGTAGCATACTAGTATGCCTTCCAAAAGAATGGGTAGATAATAATGGATTGGATAAACAGTCTGAAGTTGAGATTGAGTATTCTGCTAGTAGTATAATGATCACACCTGAAAAACAGACACGTATACAGAAAAAAGTTGAAATCTCATATCCATTACCTAAGGAGGAGAATATTATTGCAACAATAACAGGCGCGTATCTCTTAGGTTATGATGTCATTGCAATAAAATCAAAGACTAGTATAACAAATGAGGCCAGAGAGCAGATAAGAAATACTATGAGAAGATTTGTCGGCATGGAGATAACTGAGGAAGATTCAGGAAAGATCACCATACAATTTCTTCTTGATGCAGCAACGTTAAATCCAGAAAAGCTTCTAAAACGCATAAGTTTGCTTGTATTTGGTATGTTTAATGATGTTTTAGGTGTATCATCAGATAAATCAAGTCTACAAGGATTATCAAACAGAGACAATGAGGTGAATCGTCAATACTTTCTTCTTGTTCGATTACTTCGTAGCTCTATGATAGATAAACATCTTGCAGATACATTTAATCTTGAAAGTATTGATTCATTGGATTATAGATTGGCAGCTAACATACTAGAGAACGCCGGTGACACTGTGGTAGAGCTAGGAGAATTAGTCTATAATACTGTGATACCTCAAATCGATTTGGAGAAGATTCATAAAATATTTGATAATTTTGAGGACGCCGAGCAGAGATCTATTTTATCATTTATTAATAATGATCGAAGTCTGGCAATCGACTCTATTCGTTTGCATAAAAAATATCATAACGATCTGGCACGCTTTCGTGTACAATTAGAGAAGCGTAGTCGTGTACCTCTGACTCTTCTTGAGGTATTAACCATGATAGATAGGATTACTCAATCTTGGTCTGATATCGTGGATTTGGTAAAACCACTCTACAAGTGACTAAAAAATAGTACAGAGCAGATGGTCTTTGAATCTCGAATGTTTCCATTTTTAATCTCCTCGATTACTTTGTTGTAATCCATCTTTACTATATCGATAAATTCATCTGGATCTGTATCTTGAATTTTTGTATCCTCTAATCCCTTTGCGATATAACAATGAATTATCTCACTGTTATACCCAATTGAAGGGTAATAGCTAAACATATAATCCATGCTCTTTGCAAGCATTCCAGTCTCCTCTCTTAATTCACGTACAGCACACTCTTTTGGCTCCTCCCCTTTATTCAGTGTCCCTGCAGGAACCTCTAGTGTGTAACCGTGTGGATATCTATCTTGCTTGACTAGTATTACTTGCGAGTTGTCATCGATTGCTAGAATGGCAGCGGCTCCGGGATAATCTATAATCTCTCTAGTTGTCTGTCTTCCTTGAATTGTAACATCATGTACAGAAAGACCAATTATTTTACCTGAATAAATCTTTTTCTGCATAAATTAACTCTGATTTTTACTAATAATTATGTTTGATATTCGCATACTGATTATCTCTCTTGTATAATTTTAATATCATATAACCACATGTTTTTATATATAATTGTGATATTATGATACTAAATGAATCAGAGGTCCTGTAACATCTTTGTGCGTTATTTATAGGACCGTAGAGGAGAATTTGATAAAACATCCAATAACGTTACAGAACCGTGATACTATTCCTTGTCTATTTGTATTAGTTGATAATTAAACAAACTTGATTCTCTAGTTTGCACCCATTATTACAATTAGAATTTTAACTGGTATGTCTCCTGTGTTAACTCCATTATGAGAATATTTAATGGCCTCTACAAATGAATCTCCTGTTAAAAATTCTTTGGTAACAAGTTCTGTGTCAGAAGATTCATTTCCATATGTTACTGAAACTTTGCCTTCCATAATATACGCAAACAATGGATACTCATGGGTGTGGAATCCTGTCTGAACACCTGGAGGGATTGTGATAATTTTTGATGTAATGTCTGCAACCCCTGATGGATATTGTATATCCTGACCAATGACTGTTTTAGATGTCTCTAAAAGTGTAGTAGTGGAAATTTCATCAGCAGCTGTAATAAAAGAAAAACCTGCAAGAGATAAAACAACTGTGGCTATTGCCAGAGGGATTATGATTTTTTTGTTCACTAGAAGACTTTTGATTTTACTGTATTTAAAATATTAGTTTATGGGTTTGTTAATTTTGAGAGACCTATTGGTAGAGAATACAAACGAAATATTACTCAGGTCTCGTAAACTTTACGAACCGTTAATCAAAAATGATTTTATCTATTTAATATTTAACTTTGCAAGTCTTTTTTTTGTATTTTACGTGATTCAATAATATCAAAAGTACCTCTAGGTTTTATTTGATGTATTAGTGGGCTATCCTCACAATCATATATATTTTTTACACGTTCTTTTTCTGCATCAGTGATTTTTTTCATACTATACATACAACTCCATTATATTAAAGGATATGATAATCAAGAGATTATCATCACTAATCTCAAAATAATTGTTAATAAATACCACAACATTAATCGTCTTCGAATGTAGTGATCTGGTTGAATGTTGGAAAGTAATAATGAAGCACCAATTACAAATAAAGCAATTTCAATTTTAGAAGATCAAACTCTATAATTAGATGACGATAATGTAACAGAATCTGATTTTCTCTAATGTTATATGCAAGCGTGTATAATGTATACAGAAGTTAAATGGATAATTTGAAAACAGATTCATCTAATGTGAAAAATCAACAAAATATTCACAAAAAATTGTGGAAAAATATAAAAAAAGTTTAGATACAAACTTTGGGTTGCAAAAAGATACGATTAAAGAAATATTCATGAATGCATATGAAAAAGGACGCACCTTTTATCCTAGTGATCTTGCTAATGATTTTAACTTGGATATGGAACAAGTCATGAAAGCAATGGATGAATTATATAATGAAGGACTAATCGGAGATGCAAAAAATGTCAATATATAAAAACGAAAGGGAGGATGGAAGAGGACAATGTATTGCATATTAAGGTAGGAAAAAAGATAGTGAGCGTATAATTTTAAATTTATTCTCCAACTTGCCTATTTTATCTGGTAATCTAGATGAAACTTTGAAAATTTAGAGTCATCTATTACATCCTCAATCCAGTTATTCGTATAATTGACCTCTTTTGGTATGAATAAATCAGTCCTCTTTACTCCATCCACACGTTCAATCTCATGTAGAGTATCGTCAATCTCAAACATATCTTGTGCATACAAAAATATGACAGTTTGATCCTGTGTTAAAAATGGTTTTTGTACATAGCGATTAGAATACTGTCCATTTAATCTATTCAAAACATCTCTATTGTTCTTCCTTGTCCATACCACTATAGCATACAAAATATATCCAACCAATTTTTTTGGATTTATTTTCAACGTAAACTGAAACGCCTCATTATCCTGTAATTTATTTATACACCGAATTATTGTCTTTGATGATATTCCAGTCTTCTCATTAATCTGACTAGCTGTGAATCGTGGATTTTTTAACAATTGATTAATAATTTGTAAATCTGTTTTTGTTATTCCTGCGTTATAATTAATCTCTGATGATTTAAATACTGAAAGTATCTTGAAATCTTTCATAAAATTACCAACAATTTCTAATTTCTGCTCAATCTCATCTCGTACTATTATTCCACATACTATCACATCTCCAATGCAAGGAATTACAAAGTATGGCTCCCCGACAAGTTTTATCTGTTTTAGCATCTCTTGTTTATTAATTCCAGTACTTGTTATGATAAATGCGTCTCTTCCAAGAGCACCTGGTTCTATCTTCAAAGTCCAATCTTCAATGACACCTAGTTGCAACAACTTGTCAATTCTTCTTTGCACCGAAACACCACCGGTACTCAATTCACTACCAATACTTCGACTAGACATACGGCAGTCATTCAATAATTTGCCTAAAATTTGGATGTCATATCTGTCTATTTTGGTAGATTTTTGTACTAATTTTGTACTCAATATACTAATTTATAGTAAAAATGTCTTAAATAAGTCTTTTTTCAACAAATATATTAAATATAAGACAATTAGTCCATACCTATGGACTATAGAATATTACTAGCCAAACGAATGTTATTTCATAGAAAAAGTAGTTTGATCGGAGCACTATTGGCCGTCAGTATTGGAATACTGGTAATTCATGTAAACTTTGTAATATTTCAAGGGCTCTATGATGCTATTGTCCGTGATACAACTGATTATCATTTTGGTGATGTGTATATTTCACATGAAGAAGGATATATTGAAAGATCAGACAAATCACTAATCACTTGGCTTGAAAGAATGCCATCAGTGGAAGCTGCAACTGCGCGGTTATCAACTACAGCGACGATTGATGTTATAGTTGCAGGTAAAGATATCACAGAACACGGTGTCTTTGTTATTGGGGTAAATCCATTTAATGATATTAAAGCATCTACCATTCATGAAACTGTTGGAGATGGACAATATGTATTTTCAAAAAATTCAATTGTTGTAGGTAATATTGTAGTGAATAATCTAGGCGGTATTAAAGTTGGCGATAATGTGGAATTACTCATTACAGACAGATGGGGTCAAGATCAAAATAAAAATTTTCTAGTTAGTGGAATAACTAATTCTGCTGGAGGACAGGGAGCTGATGATAGTGTTATTGTTCATATAGATACCCTTCGTGACATGATGGCACGTGGCAGTGATTCACAATATATCATGGTAAAATTAAACAAACCCTCACAGGCCGGCTTTGTTCGTGATAGTTTTTTGAGTGCGTTTTCTAGTGACTATATTGCCGAGACTATTGAAGAGTCAGCAGATAAGACACTACGAGGTTTTAGATTTGGTATTGCCATGATTAATGTAATAGGATATTTTGGTATGATGTCTTCAGCATTTGCAATAGTGACTATTCAAATGATGTTGGTAAATAGCAAAACACGTGAGGTAGGAATTCTGAGAGTTATAGGGGCAAGAAGAAAAGATATTCTAATCATATTTATCATTCAAGGAATGCTTATTGGTGCAATTGGAGCCGGTACTGGAACAGCAGTAGGTGTGGCATACACATTCTTTGCAAAAGAGACAAATATGAAATTTGATAACAGTCTAGAGCTTGAAGTCAGTTATAATATTGGGAAAATTGTTCAAACAGCAATAATGGCATTTTTCTTGGCAATTGCTGCATCATTATATCCTGCATACAGAGCAACAAAATTACAACCAGTTGAGGCGATGAGATCTGGCTAGTGTTTTAACGGTAAATAACCTGAGTAAATTTTATGGAACGAATGAAACTCGTGTACAAGCGTTAAGTGATGTGTCATTTACATTACCTAGAGGAGAATTTGTACTCGTAGTGGGAAGTTCTGGTTCTGGCAAGTCTACACTACTTAACATGATTGGATTATTAGACAAACCAACAAAGGGGAGTGTAATCATAGATGGTACTGATACCTCTAATCTACAAGATGCTCAAATATCTTCATTTAGAAATGAAAAATTGGGATTTGTATTTCAGTTTTCAAATTTACTATCAGACTTGACAGTTTTAGAGAATGTAATGTTACCAAAACAGATTCAAGATGATACTAGTAATGTGAAAAATACTGCAATGAATCTATTAAAACTGGTAGGACTGGAAGACATTGCAGATCGCTCCAGTAATAAAATATCAGGTGGACAGGCTCAGCGAGTAGCAATCGCTAGGGGATTAATTAATAGCCCTGTACTAGTCTTGGCAGATGAGCCCACAGGTAATCTGGACTCTAAAACAGCAGATGTTGTGATTGATTTAATGAAGAGCACTGCTAAAAAACTAAACCAAACATTTGTTGTGGTCACTCATGATAAATCACAGTTTGGTGATGTTGATAGAATTATTACAATAAAAGATGGCAGACATTCAGAACAATCCTTTATGATGGAGTTGAGAGCATGATTTATGTTTTAATATTTAGTTTAATGTTATCTGGTATAATAATTACTGATGTATCAGCACAAAATTCAATATTCGATCAAAAATTTAGTGATGTAAAATTTCTAGATGCATATTTTGGTACCACTATTGAAAAAATCGAAGTAAGTCCAGGGGATACAAATGTGCCATTTACTATATTATTTGCAAATGTCGGTACAATAGATATAACAGGAATTAAAGGAGTGTTATCAACACATTCACATTTTTCTCCTAGCGGTACTATACAATTTACAGCCGATCAGACATCAAATCCATTGGCAGGCGATACGTTTTCACTTACTTTTTTCGTTGATATATCTGAATACGCAAATATTGTATCATATCCTGGATCTGTACAACTAGAATATTCTAGAATACGAGAATCAGGAACACGAACATCTTCTATATCTTTTGATTTTAGAATTACAGGAGAGGGTATCTTGGAGGTTAGCACGCCTGATTTGTTCCTAAGTTCACTTGAGAATAACAATGTCACCATTATAATTAATAATTCAGGTACTGCTATTGCATCTGGAATAGAGGTTGAACTGCAAAATACTCAGACAGAATCGAGCACCATGACTAATTTAGAGAATGTGGTGATTTCAAACACGTATTGGAACTTGGGGGATTCAGCTCCGGATTCATCTAGAGAATTTTTAGTACAAGTGTATGTTCCTAGCTCCATTAAAGATCAAACATTCAGAGCTCCACTCTTAATCTCATATGTGAATGCACATGGAGATTTAAAGGAGATAGTCAGAGCTGTGGATTTCTTTATTCACGGCAAACAAGATCTATCCATTTATGATTTGCAAATAATAAAACTATCAGACCAGCCAACTTTGATCGGAGAAATAATTAATGAAGGTAACGAAGATGCGTTATTTGGATTTGTCACTATACAACCACTTGGAAATTCTCAATTACAGGAATCTACAATATTTATAGATGAAATTGAGGTTGATTCTCCAACCCCGTTTAACATCCCACTAAAATTTGAGGGAGATTTCCAAGAAGGAGATCATGACATAAAAATTATTGTAAGATACAAAGATAATATGCGCTCTGAATACTTTGTAACTGAATTGACAACAATAACTCTCCAACCCCTACAAAACACATCCGATGATCAACAGGGAAATTTAATTTGGATAATCATCCTAGTAATCATAGCTGCAGGCATTCTACTATTAATCAGGAAAAAGAGACCGTCTTGCTCAATTCTTCATTTGAATAAGAAATAAAATATCTTTTTACCTATACTAGGCCCCGGCGGCTTTGCAATAAATGGTATAGTGGGAGTCGGTTTTTCTGCAAAAATTCCTTGTGGGCGATATAATAGTACGAGTAGCAGAATAATTCCTAATAGTAGAAAATCAAGCCAGACTACATCAAATGGTACAAATCCTTCAAATGAGTCTTTGAAATAAATTATCAACTTTCGTATTGCTACAAAGATGAATGTTCCAACTACAACTCCCTTGTTATTTGCAAGTCCACCTAGTAAAATCATGAGGAAGGGCCAAAAAGTCCAACTTGTTCTATCGTAAGATAATGCAATGGTACTTCCAACATAAAATGCATACACTGCACCACCAATCGCGGCAAGTGCAGCCGAGACCATGATTACTTTGATTCGAATATGCGTGGTATTCTTACCAAGAGACTCTGCTGTAGTCTCATTATCACGAACGGCCCGTAGTATTCTACCAAGAGGGGATCTAATCATTTTTTCATGATGTATGTAAACAAAAAGAGCAATTAGCGCAATTCCTATTGTTGCTACAGGAAAGCGAATACCATCTGGGAGAAAAGCCAACGGGTCTGGCACTTGTGTTCCAAGTGTTCCGCCTACAAGTGGGGTGAAATTATTTCCAATGACTCGTACACTTTCACCAAAAGCTAATAGTGAAATGGCTAAATAATCTCCACGAAGTCGTATTGCAGGGTATGATGTTATTATACCTAGACCACCACCAACAGCTGCTGCAATTCCTAACGTCAAGAAAAATACTAGAAATCCAATTCCTACATTATCTACAAGCCATATGTTCACTTGAGAGATTATACTAATGTTATCCTCTATAAAATTCCCCTCAATACCTGCAATTCCAGCAAATATTCTGCCCGGTATTGANGCCAGTACAATTGCGCCGGCCCCAACTGCAAGTACTTTACCAAAGTTTGGAATTCCAGTATATCCAAATTCTAAATTTAAACTTAGATTAATTATAACATAAATTGCAAATATTGCAACTAGATTGATTAAAAATATTAGTTCAGGCCCTAGACTCATTTCTCCTCAACCTAGACCAATTAATACCTGCCAAACCTCGCGGAGCAATTAAGAGGGTAACTACAATAAAGATAAGTGGAATTAATGGACGATATGCAAGAATCCATGACCCAAACTCACCGGCTAAAAATCGTGTTCCTAAAATCTCTGTTAATCCAATTAATATGCCGCCAGCTATTGCACCATAAATGCTGAAAAACCCACCAACTATACTTGCTGCAAATATACCCGGTATCAGCATTGGACCTAAATTTGGATCTCCTTGAAACCACATCGATAATAGTGATCCGGCTATGCCTGCAAGACCTCCACCAATAAGCCATGATACTATGTAAATTCGTTTGACATTAATCCCAACTATTCCGGCTAAATCCTCATTCTCTGTAGATGCTTTCATTGCAATACCAAATTTTGTCTTCTTTAACATTATATGTAAAATGATTAATAATATCGCAATGGTAATTGGAGCGACAAATATCACAAGGGGTAAACCTAGAAACTCTCCATCATAACTTCGTAGTGTAAATTCTCTTGATAAAACACGATATGTCCTTATTATGTAATCTGCTGTTATGTTTAGCAGAGCAATAACTATCAAATCAAACGCAAGTGTAGCAATCATTTGTATTGCTTGAGATGCACCTCTCCTAGCAAGTGGTTTTAAAATGAATATGTACAAAGCAACCGCTGTTAATCCAGATATTATAAATGCTAGAGGAATTGAGGCGTATGGATTTGAATCCCAAACCCTAGTTACAATTAATGCAATGTATACACCAATTGTTGCAAAAGATGCATGAGCAAAATTAGGAACTCTAGTTGTAAGGTATGTCATGGTTAATCCTATGCTTAACAACGCCAAGAGACTTGAGAAAACTACCGCATCAGCGAAAATTGGATCTATCAATCTTTCATCCTCGGAAACTCTTATTTTCCTACTATCTTTAAAGTTTTTATGAGTTATTTGTCTATACAAAAAGTCTCTAAAAGTTTTGGTGGTCATACAGTGCTGAATGGTGTAGACATGGAAATTGATGCAGGTAGGATATACCAACTAATTGGTTCTAACGGTAGTGGAAAGACCACACTAATCAATATAATATCTGGCCTCTTTCCATTAGATAGTGGTAGAATAATCTTTAATGGTAAAGATATTACAAACACAAGCTTGCTTGATACTTTTAAATCTGGTCTGGTTCGTACATGGCAGATACCACAGCCATTTACTAGTCTTACAACCTTGGAAAATTTCTTGGTAGCTAGTAAAGGGAATATTGGTGAATCTATTCTGGGACCTCTAAATTTACAATGGAAGAAAAATGAAAGAGAAATCATGAATAATGCTAGTCAAGTATTAAAGATGGTTGATTCTGATCAAAAAGTAGACACAAAAAGCCAAAATCTTAGTGGAGGACAATTAAAATTACTTGAACTTGGACGTGCGTTGATGTCTAAAAGTAAGATGATCCTTATGGACGAACCAATAGCAGGTGTTAATCCTACTTTGGCACATACTATATTTAAAAAAATTTCAGAGATTTGTAAAAAACAAAAAATTACATTTCTAATTGTAGAACATAGACTAGACATCTCACTACAATACGTGGATCATGTGTTTGCGCTAGATGAGGGGAAAATTATAGTTGATGGCAAACCTGATGACGTCATTAATCATCCCAAAGTAGTAGAGTCATACCTGGGGAAATAAATGTCACAAAAAGTAATAATTCAAGCACATTCCCTGAATGCAGGGTATGTAAATAGTCATATTTTATTTGATATAGATTTTGAAGCAAAGCAGAAAGATATTACAATAATTGTAGGACCGAACGGAAGTGGAAAGAGTACGGTGTTAAAGACCATCTTTGGCCTGTGTAAAGTGTATTCGGGGAAGATTATTTTTCATGATGACGATATTACAGGAATGTCTACTCATCAAGTTGCAAGAAGGAAAATTGCCTATTTACCACAAATTAATAATGTATTTGCAAATTTAAGTATTAAAGAGAATCTTCTAATGGCAGGATATACGTTAGATTCGGACACATTCTCACAACGGATAACTCAAATATTTGAAACATTTCCAATATTGAGAAAGTTTGAAAAATCTAAATCCAACATACTTAGCGGTGGTCAACGTCAAATGTTAGGCATGGCAATGGCATTAATTCGTCGTCCTGAAGTCATGTTGTTTGATGAACCAACAGCTAGCCTTTCTCCTAAACTTGCCCAAGATGTATTAGATAAGATCAAACAGATGCGCGATGATTTTGGAATTACGATAATCCTAGTTGAGCAAAATCTCACTCGTGCACTTGAAATGGGTGATCGTGTTTATCTATTTGCCAATGGTAAAAATGTCTTTGCAGGCAAGCCTAGTGAATTAATTAAACATCCTGATCTAAGTAAATTATATTTGGGAATTAATTGATAGAAATAGAATCATCTGTAAAAAAGTATTTTCCAACGACTTTCCATTCACCATCACGTATTCCCCAAATGTCGTAATCTGCACTAGCCAAATCTCCTGCCTCGTTGAGATTAGAGCCTCCAATGGACCCATCATATCTTTCAGCAACATCTCTAATCACACTCTTTATGACTTTGGGATCAGCACTCTCTGTCTCTAACATTGCAAGTCCTACCAACCATACAGAGTCATAGACTGCATGAGCGTACGTATTTGGTACTCGTCCAACAACTTCTAAAACATGATCCTCTATAATTGGAACTACATCATTATCTGATAATCCTACTTGGACTGTAGTTAGTTGTACTGTAGAGGAAAACTCTCGCCCGATAGGATCATCTACCAATCTATAATCCTTTGTGTAACCGTCTGGTCCGAACCATCTTACATCATCTAGTATGTCATGATTTGACGCTGACTGCATGAATTGTAAAACTTCACCAAACGCCAAGAATACAATTGCTACCTTGTCTGCTCCATACTCATCTACAGCTCCTCGTACTTGTTCTGCTAGTAGTGATGTAGACGCTGAAAATTCTGGTGATTCAGGATTGTAACGAATTCCTTCTGATACTGTTCCGCCTCTACTTTGAAATGTTTCTTTTGTAGCTTTACTAAGACCATCACCCCATACATCACCTCTCCACACAATGATGATACTCTCTATTCCTTCAACACTCACTAATTTTGAAATAGCTTTACCTTGGAAACTGTCATCTGGAGCCATACGATATACACTATCATCTGCAATTGCCAATGCAGGTGCAGTTGAACAACAACTAATTATCATCATATTATTAGAATCTGTATATCCTTTGACACTTTTTACATTTGAACTAGTCTCAACACCGACCACAATTCCAACTCCTCTAGCATTAAGACTAGCTATTTTATCCAATGCTATAACAGGATTTGTAGCAGAATCTTCTGAAATTAATACCAACTCCCATTTGGCATCTATCTCATCTAGATACTCGTTAAATGTGACGGCTCCAAGTTTACCAGCTGCTGCATTCTCTTCACCCTTAGAAGACAAGTCTCCGGTTAATGGTAAAAGCATTCCTATGGAAACAGCTCCTGATAATTCAGAATAATTTGTTACGTCAGTAACTGCCTTTTCAATCATAACAGAGCTNGAATTTGCNTCAGTAATACCATCTATGTTAAAGGAAAACTCTAATACTAATAGTACAGCTAAAATTATTACAATTATAGCTACTCCTATACCAATTTTCTTACCTAAACTCAATATTATCCACTCGAATATTCATATTATTAAACTTTTTAATTATATTCGTCTAATACTTTATAATTATTAATTCTGTTATGATATCATGGAGGATAGAGATGCTCTGTTTGACATGATTTATGCAAAATCATTTCAATATACTACAGATATTATTACACTCTCTTCTGGAAGAAAAACAAATTACTATTTTGATCTTAAACAAATAACTGGTAATCCAGTGGGAATTAATCTAGCAGGTAAATTACTGTATGAAAAAATTAAGCAACTAGATAATATCAATTCTGTTGGAGGATTAGAATCCGGTTCCATCTCCATCTCTACTATAATCAGCTCACTAAGTGATAGACAAAATGAATCAAAAGTAGCATCATTCTATGTACGAAAAAATGCCAAGAGTCATGGTCTGGGAAAACAGGTAGAAGGAGTAGTCATCTCCCCTACTGTAATAGTTGATGATGTAATTACCACGGCCGGCTCTGCATTGAAAGCTGTGCATATTCTTAAAGAGATGGACATTGAAATAAAATCTCTACTGTCTATTGTTTACAGAGGAACAAAAGACGATATGAAACAACTCGAACAGAATAACAACATTCCAATTCATACACTATTCTTTGAACAAGAGTTTATAGAAAGGTATGATCAAAGACAACACTAGATTACCTTTCTAGGTCGTGTGCTGAGGTAAAATGCATGTGCACTTATTATAAGACCTGTGAGAAATATTTTTGTAGCAAATATAAGATTCCAAGGTCTTGATTCATCTGGGTATAGTATAGTTATTGCATCAATATCTGGAAACATTCCATCTTTAACACCTGCTAAAACCTCTCCGGTAAGTACAGAAAAATTCCATATTACCTCATACAGACAAATTATTGTAAATCCAAGTAACATTAATTGTACTAGTGCTAATCGGACTGGTGATATTTTACTACTAGTAGTTCTCTTCCATCCTACTCTGGTTACACAATACCATCCTATAGTTGCAGAGAAGAACAACCATGTAGATAATCTTGCAAAATTTTCAAATGGAATGGTAGTATTTGTTAAAACCTCACCCATTACATACGTTCCAGTTCTTAACCATTCGTCTAGCATTGCCCATGTACCATATATCATAATTGATACCATACCGAACGAACAAACATAAAATATGTATAGAAATACTTTGTATCCTCAATCATTTTTCTCTAAATGTGTGGTCAACTATATTCATGTCATATTTGAACATAATAACTCATGTGCCAACAAATCACTCTAGCATAAAGTCTATATGATAAACTAAAACAGCATAAATATGACTAGCGCTCAAATAATTACTAATCAAGGTTCTATTACATTCACATTATTACCTGACCTTGCTCCAGAAACTGTACGTAATTTTACCAAATTGGCCAAAGATGGATTTTATAATGATACACTTTTTCATAGAGTCATACCAGGATTTATGATCCAAGGTGGAGATCCGAATACAAAAACTGACAACAAAGCAAGTTGGGGACAAGGAGGACCCGGTTATACTATAAATGCAGAATTTAATCCAAAATCACACCTACGTGGAGTTGTCTCTATGGCACGTTCAACTGATCCAAACAGCGCAGGCTCACAATTCTTTATTGTGACAACAGACAGTGTATTCCTTGATAAACAATATACTGCTTTTGGTGAAGTAACTGAAGGTATGGATACTGCAGATAAAATTGTAAAACTTCCACGTGATGGAAATGATTGTCCAAATCAACAAGAGGCCAAAATAGAAAAAATTACAATTATTGAATAAAATGATTCTACGAATTCTATTTATTTTACTATTAATACCAATGTCCCTCTCCTTTGCCCAAGAAATTCAAGTCGGTGATCCTGCTACACATAAATCACTTGATATCAGAATAAATCAAGACGGTAATGCTAATGTTACTCATTTGATAAAATCCGGAGGTCTCAATCATGTTATACTAGTATCCGGTGATATAATTAGTGAAATTTTAGTAACAAATGAAGATGATGACACTGTTCAATTTGCTCACTCTGGTAATAATGAGACCATAGTTTTATTTCCACATCGTGATGATATCAAAATTAGTTATACACTAGGTGGTGTAGTAAATCTGATTAATGATACATGGACATGGGAGTATCAATACCTGACCAGTACAAACTTTTACTTTCCCGATCATATTGACAAAGTATACACAAATGATATCCCAATATCCCTAGATGATGTCAAGGGAGTAAAGTGTCATGGGTGTCAAGTAATTCTCGAATATACTACTGATAAATCACGCATATTTGATGTAATATGGGAAGAGGAAAAATTCAAAGTACATATTGACACAGCAGACGAACTGTCCAACTTTGTATTCAATCAGATGACAAAAACCATACAATTTGATATCAAGCATGGAGATCGTAATATTGAAATTATTATACCTACAAAATTACTGGGAGAACCGTATCAGGTATATGTTAATGATGATGAATTTGAAATCTTTAATGTTGAGCAGATAAACAACTCTACTACTACTATATACATAAAACCATCTCTTGGTACTGTACAAATTATTGGAACTAGTGTGATACCAGAATTTCCAGTTTATCTGTTGATATTTGCTATATCTATGATGTCAGTTCTTCTCTTCACTTCTAGAAAGATTATCATCCACTAGCGCCACATGAGCAAAAACCAAATTCATCAATTCTCTTCTCACATATAGGACATTTTTCTCCAAATTCAACTTCCCACGGCTCTTTGCCAAATATACGCACATGATCATTAATCTCTTCCTCTTCCTTTTTATCAGGCATGTGTCATGTGTGTTCAAACTAACATATAGATTAATGTTAAAAATTAATTCTCTCATGGAATGTAATTGTCATTGTATAAAATGTCATGGTGTAGATTTAGATTCTAAACGTGTCGGTCAAATAGAATCTGATGGATACTATTCTATGCATCACACATGCAAATCGTGCAATACACATTTTGATCATCTAGAAGGGGAAGTATTTGATGCGTGTGATATCTGTAATTATTCAAACATCTAAAATTCAATAATTTCACATTTTATATTTTACCTATTACCTTTAAATAACAACTATACATATTTGACATATGAGTGTCCAACCTGTTAGTAGGAACATGCCTGTAGTTTTACTCAAAGACGATGCCACACAAACCAAAGGCAGAGATGCACAAAAAAACAACATTGCAGCAGCTAAAATCATAGCTGATATCGTACATACCAGTCTAGGCCCACGAGGAATGGACAAGATGCTTGTAGACTCGCTAGGTGATGTTACCATTACTAATGATGGTGCTACCATACTCAAAGAAATTGACGTACAGCATCCAGCAGCTGAAAATGCTAGTTGAGATATCAAAGACTACTGACAATGAGGTAGGCGATGGAACTACATCAGTAGTAGTATTGGCCGGTGCCATGCTAGAGAGTGCAGAGTCTTTATTGGATCAAAACGTACATCCCACTGTAATAGTTGACGGCTACAAGAAAGCGGCAAAAAAGGCTAAAGAGTTATTACAAGAGATGGCAAATAGAGTAACTCCAAATGATACTGAATCACTAACTAAAATTGCAAAGACTGCAATGCAGACCAAAATAGTTAGAAAAGAATCTGATAATCTAGCCCGTATAGTAGTAAAGGCAGCTTTGGCCGTTGCACAACAAGAAGAGAATGGATTCACACTAGACGTCGATGAGATAAAGGTGGACAAGAAAGCTGGAGGCAGTATAAAAAACTCTGGCATAGTTCGAGGAGTTATTTTAGATAAAGAAGTAGTTCATTCAGGCATGCCAAAGAGAGTAGAGGAGGCTAAAATCATTCTATTGAATGCGGCAATTGAGATAACAAAGACTGAAACTGATGCTAAAATTAACATTTCAGATCCAAATCAACTCAAAGCATTTCTAAAAGAGGAGAGTAATATGATTAAAAACATGACCGATAAAATTATCCAGTCAGGGGCTAATGTGGTATTTTGTCAAAAAGGAGTAGACGACATGGCACAACATCACCTAGCTAAAAGTGATATTCTAGTTGTAAGACGAGTCAAGGAAAGTGATTTATCTAAATTATCAAAATCAACTGGAGGCAGAATTGTATCGAATCTACAAGATCTTACAGCCGAAGACCTCGGTAATGCAGGACTAGTCGAGGAGAGAAAGATTGAAGAGGACAAGTGGGTATTTGTACAAAAATGTAAAGACCCCAAATCAGTAAATATTCTACTTCGTGGTGGAACACAACGTGTAGTAGATGAGGTAGAGAGATTTGTTCACGATGCAATAATGGTAGTCAAAGATGTAATGCAGACACCACTAATTGTTCCAGGTGGCGGTGCTCCAGAGACCTTTATCGCAGCCAAACTACGTACATGGGCTAAAAACTTTGTAGGAAGAGAACAATTAGCAATTGAAAAATATGCCGAATCACTAGAATCTATCCCATTAGCACTAGCAGGTAACGCAGGTATGGATCCAATCGATACTCTCACTGCTCTAAGATCACGTCAGATTGCAGGCGAGACATGGACTGGAATTAATGTACTTGAAAATACCATATCGAATATGGAGTTTGGAGAAGTGGTAGAGCCTTTGGCAGTAAAGAATCAGATTCTATCCTCTGCAACAGAGGCAGCATGCATGCTATTGCGAATTGATGATATTGTTACCGGCTCAAAGTCTACAGCCCCACCTGGTGGTGGCGGTGAAGGTATGGGCGGTATGCCACCAGGTATGGGTGGCATGGGCGGTATGCCTCCCGGAATGGGCGGAATGATGTAAGTAGTAATGGCAAAACAAGATATCTCTGTATTTCTACTAGGTACAAAATTCCTCTATTTGATACTATTTTTTGGATTCTTATCTGGCTTCTTTTATCCTCTAGTTCGTAACACTGACTTTAGTCCAGTAATTGGTGGGATTTTTATTATATTTCTAGGAATGGCCGGAGCAGGTCTAATCTATATGGGTTCTACAGTACGCAAGTATCAATACGCATACTTTGGTGGTGGATTTGCTATATCAGGTTTAACATGCATTTTAATCTACATCACAGTGAATCGCCCACTCTTCTAGACGTTTATTTCGATACATTCATAGATATTTTTCTTGAATTACTTTCATGCCTAAATTACTAGTAGCATTAACTGGAATGCCTGGTTCTGGCAAATCAACAATAGCCCAAGGACTGAAACACAAAGGATATCAAATTATCAATATGGGAGATGCAGTTCGAGCTGAATGCAAGAGGCGAAATGTCTCACCTAGTGGTGAGAATCTCGGACAAATTATGTTGGAATTAAGAGAAAAACATGGCATGGCTGCAATAGCAAAATTAATTCAACCTGATATACAAGATTCCACTTTTGATGTAATTATTATAGATGGAATACGCTCCAACGAAGAAATTCAAGAATTGAAAAAAACACATCCTTTGAGAATGCTCTCTGTTCACGCATCCACAGATACACGTTTTACTTTTCTCAGTAAGCGAGGCAGATCCGATGATCCAGATACTAGAGACAATTTTGATCAACGTGATACACGAGAACTTGGAGTGGGAATTAGTAAACCTATTGCGCTCTCTGATGAGAGTATATCCAACAATAATCTTAGTATCGAGCAATTAATTACTAAAGCTGATGAAATTATTAAATTTTGGATTCAATCATGATCATTCCTGACATTAGTTGTAAAATTCATGTGAGCGCACAAATACATCCATCTGAAGATCCAGAAAAAATAAAATCTGCAATGTTAAATATTGTACCATTCATTGATGTTGTCATTAGTGAAGGTATGATTCATGGTCATTCTACAGATATTCATTCACTAGGAAAAATTCATGAATCTATACAATCCAAACAGACTAGTTCTGCATACAAGAGACAATTACAAAATAATTCAAATGATAACCAAACATGGATTTATCTAAATAAACAGGCAGCATTTGTAGATAATATTGCATTATGTAAGGAAGAAGATGAATCTCCACTAGGCCCAATTCAGATAAACATAGATTCTAATGATATACGTTCCTTAATTGGTTGGATGATTTATGGTAATAATTATAATGATATAGATTTGTAAATAAAATTTTCCCTTTTGTCATTTTTTTTTGCACTCCTATATAAAAGGTAAAATACATAATGTATTCTATGATACTGAAACTAATCATAGCAGGTGCTATAGTTGCAGGAATTTACATTCTATTCTCAACAGGAATTCAATCACAATTCCCTGAATCTGCACCACTCTTTGAGACAATTGAATATGAAACAACAGAGCTTAGAAAAAATTTAACTACACTTGCATCAGAGACTACAAATAGTTTGAGAAATATTGGTACGGAGAGATTGAGTTCTGCAGAGGACAGAATAAAAAATCTAGTTAATGCTACACCATAATTATTCATTTGATATTTTTATCTCCAAGTAATCTTCTGCTGCCACTACTGATTCATGTTCGGCCTTGGCTTCGGATACTAATTCTGATACATCAGTATATCTAGTTGAAAAATGTGTAAGGATCAAATGTTTTACCTGAGACTTTTTAGCTAAAATTCCTGCCTCTTTTGCAGTAGAGTGACCTGTCTCTTTTGCACGATCCTCATTTTCATCACTAAATGTAGATTCAAATATTAAATAATCACATTTTGAAAAAAACTCTTCCAACTGTTTAGTGGGTCTAGTATCCCCAGAGATTCCAATCCTAATTCCTTTTTTTGTAGGTCCGACCAACTCTGATGATTTTATTAATTTACCATCAACCTCAATGTCCAAACCACTCTTTATCTTTCCGCGTACGACTCCATCGGGAATTTTCATCTTGTCTGCTTTCTTTGCATCAAATGATCCTGGTTTGTCTTTTTCGATAAATAGGTATGAATATGCTGAAACAGAATGTTCTGCAGCACAACATAGTATATCATACTGCTTCTCTGAATCAACTAATTCATCATTTATCTCTGAAATTATGATGGGGAAACTAGGATTAAAATTTAAAACAGTAGTGTTTGATTTTAAAAAATCAACAATTCCAGTTGGACCGTAAATCTTGATCTCTCTGCTTCTACCTCGTAATGCCATTGTTTGTAATAATCCTAGTAATCCTATACAGTGATCACCATGCATATGTGTTACAAAAATCTTCATTTTTTTATTCCAGCCTAGACCTGAATTTTGTAATGCCATTTGTGTTCCTTCACCAACATCAAACATGATAATTTCTCCTTCTCGTACTAGACACATACAGCTCATACCTCTATGTTTTGTTGGCTGCGCCGCAGATGTTCCAAGAAATACTAATTTCATATGATACCCACAAACTCCAAGTTGTTTTTCTTTATAAATATCAAATTATAATGATTCATTTCATGTAGCATGATTCACAAAGGTTCTTTTTAAACAATAAAAACTGCTTCTTTTGATATCTACATTTTTTACAAATTGTTTTTTCACAATTTTTGCAAACAAATCCATGACTATTAAATAATTTTGGTCCATGTACTATACTACCACAATTATTACATAATAATGATTTTTCTTTTATTTTTTCATCACATAAATTACATTGATACAAATCAGTTGATAATATACTAATTTGTGTATCATTTTGCAATATAGTACAGTTGTATTTTGTGTTTTTGAATTTGAGAGCTGACTTTACAATGTGGTATGTAGACATGTTTAACATCATGGATAGAGATGTTTCTCTTTCCGGGTTTGCAATTTTTATAATATGTCACGTTGTTTCTTCCAGTATATCTGATGGTTTTAGAGTAATCATGAATTATCTGCCTCTTTGCATGCTCTATCAGACTGGTCTGATCTAAATTGAAATCTGTTCGTGATGTAACTGATGATAGTTGTACAACATCCTCAGAATTGATTAATACCGAGCTTGTTAAAAATGAAATAGTCTCCTCACCAAGTTGTAAACCATTTGCTGCATCAAGAATTAAGATAAAATCATTCTTGTGTATTGAATGAATCACACCTACACTAGTACCTGAAATCTTGTTTTACACTAAATTTTATCTTATAGTGAGCTACTAGGACTATTTGACTTAATTCCAACTGTGCAATTTCGTATGCAGATTGTGGCCAACTCTGTAACTTTTCAAATATGTTTTGAAATTTACGTTTCAACTCTGTATCATTCGCAATAGGAAAACTATACACAATCGTATCTGACATACTAGTTGAAATATTTATTTTAGCTTTTACTGCTAGAGCAACAAAATTCAGAAAATCAACTAATTCCATAGTAATACCCTGTGATGTAAGTAATTCAGCATGCTCAATTGCTTCTTTGGAAAATTTACCACTTGTAATTAATATGCCTTTTTTTGCATGTGAAGAGATTACTGCTGAATGTAATTTTTGTACAACTGGTCTACCAACCGTAGAATTTGGCTGGTGTTTACATTCAACTATAATTTTTTCATCATCTACTGAGTGTAAAATGAGATCCCGTCCACCATCACCTACTCCTACAATATTCTCTACTGCATATCCGAGATTCTTGAACATCTGTTCACAGAGATCCTCAAATTCAAGTCCATCTAATGTATCGAGGTAAACTGTATCGTGCATATTCGTTGATTAGTAATCAAACTCCTAATACATTTTGTTAATAGTTGTAGGGCTAAATATGATTATACAATACAAAAATCAATGATAATTGCGATTGAAGGTGGGGATCAGGCAGGAAAAAAAACCCAATCTGAATTATTATCTGATGCTTTGAATCAGATGGGGAAAAAAACCCAATTATTCAGCTTTCCAGATTATACCACACCATTAGGCAAAGAAATAGAAGCTTATCTGTCAGGTAATAGAAATTACAATCATAAAACAATTCACTGTCTGATGTCTGCTAATAGATGGGAATGTCTTGATTCATTGCAAAAAGCAGAACAAAAATCAATCGTGATAATAAATAGATACACACTATCAAATATTGCATATGGTATGGCAAATGGATTGAAAAAAATATGGTTGGAGAATCTTGATGATGAATTACCTATTCCCGATATTACGATTATTCTAGACATATCTCCAAAAAAATCATTTGAGAGAAAAACAATGAATCGTGATTCATTTGAAAAAGATGAATCATTTTTAAATCGAGTATCACAATATTATCGTGATCTAGCTGAAAAAAATAATTTTCAAATAATAAATGCATCTAACGATCCAAAAATTGTTCATCAAGATATAATGAAATACGTTAAACAACAGGTGTTGTGAAATGAAAAAAGATATTGATATAGTAGATCCAATACATCACTTTGTACGAATTAATGAAACAGAACAACAACTAGTCGATCATCCGATATTTCAGCGATTGCGTCGTATCAAACAACTCTCTTTGGCATATTTGGTATATCCCGGAGCGCAACACACTAGGTTTGAGCATTCACTCGGTGTTATGCACATTGCACGTCAGGCAGGGGAGCATCTGTTAGAGAATGAAATTATAGACAAATCTAGTCTAGATGACTTGAGTGTATCTGCATTACTACACGACATAGGGCATGGTCCTTTTTCTCACACCTTTGAGCATATCAAAAATGTTCCATCACACGAATCTATGACCGAGGAAATCATTTTAAAAACTGAGATTGGAGATATTTTAGAGAAATACTCATTTAATAAAAAACAGATTGCAAAATTTTCTACAGGGCATTCTACAAAAAATAAATTCCTCAATGAAATAATATCTGGTTTTATGAGCGCAGATACAATGGATTACTTGTTGCGTGATGGGCATTATACTGGAGCTGAACATGCACGAGTAAATTATACACGTATAATACGTTCACTTGGAGTGTATAATGATAAATTAGTACTTGATAGTTCAGCGTTACACTCTCTTGAATCTATTATGAATTCTAGATATCAAATGTTTCAAGCAGTATATTTTCATAAAACTATAAGAGCTGCAGAAGTGATGCTACTACACATAATACAAATTACAAACAAATATCTACACTTGTCAAATTTGAGTCTTGATGAATATTTAAAATTAGATGATATTACACTTTTTTCACAGCTATTAACGTTAAATAAATCTAAATCATTAAAACCGGCCAGAGACATGATAGACGCATTTACAAATAGAAAACTCTTAAAATTAATACATGAATCACATAAAATTTCAGACAAATACAAGGCACAGAAACACTTTGCAAAAAAATTCAATATACCAGAGAATGAAATATTCATAGACTCTGTATCTACATCATCAATCTCTCTGTCTCCACTAAAATCTGAATATGTGACATTATTCACTAAACGTGGATTGGAACAAAAACTTGACAAAGTCAAAGTATTTAGCTTGTTACCTGAATCTTCTAGTAAATCTATCAACATACTACGTGTATACACAACTGCTCATCATCGCCAAAAACTGAAATTATAGTATAATTTACTTGAATCATATTGAAAACAATCGTAATCAAACTCTCTGGTAAAATATTTGGGATGGAAAATACAAAAACTCTCAAAGATTATGCAAGATTTCTAGCTCTGTATAGTAAGCGTTACAGACTTGTTGTGGTTGCCGGTGGTGGGAAAATTGCTAGACATTATATCACACATGCTAGATCCTCTGGAGCTGATGAATCTTCATTAAATCAATTGGGAATTGATGTATCTAGACTTAATGCACAATTACTAATTTATGCATTAAAGAATAAAGCCTATCCGCATCCACCTACTACTTTACATGAAATAAAGAACGCAGTTGATGGCAGACAGATAGTAGTTACAGGTGGATTGCATCCTGGNACAGGTACAAATGGAACAGCAGCATTGATTGCTGAGAAAATTTCTGCATCTGAATTTATCAATGCAACTGATGTTGATGGAGTATATGATTTAGATCCAAACAAATATCCAAAGGCTAAAAAATTTAGTCGAATTAATATTAAAGATTTGAAAAATATATTAATTCACGAAGATTCTATGGCAGGAGGTTATGATCTTATGGATATAGTTGCTTTAAAAATAATAGAGCGTTCACAAATTAAAACTAGAATTGTAAAAGCTGATCTTAAAATTCTAGAAAAAGTGATTACTGGTAAATCTACAAGTGGAACAATAATTACTCCAACTCAGAAATGACATCATATTGTTGTGTCCATATATTTACACGATCCTTTGTGAATTTTTCCATTCCAGTATCGCGTAATTTTTTATAAAATTCTCTACATTCACCCTCTTCAAGTGGTTTGGACTGAGCTTTTGTATATCCATCCTCGTCTACAATGATTACCACAAAACCATCATCTGTGTGGATTATCGTGGTATATTCTGATTCCCCAACAGGGCTAAACTCTCCATCTGTCTTCTTTACTGTTAATGTCAGCATAGCGAATCCTGCCACATCAAATAATCGCATCTGAGATTCATTAGCTCGCCTCTTTCCAATCTTTACGGCCTCAAAGTACTGCATAGTATAATTATTTACATCATAAATATAATCTGTTTCTTAACATTTATTCAATGGCATGATTAATCATAAATCATGAATCGTAAAATATACGTTGGTGGAACTGCAATCGTTTTAATTGCAATTATAGGTATATTTGCCTTGTCTAATTCTCCTACCATACAATTATCTAATGATGGGAGAACTGTAGGAACCATTCAAACTGGTGTTGTACCATTGGAGCCTTCTATTTCTGCTATAGAGATTGTAGAGATTACTGAAAAAAAAACATATATTAATTTAAAGATAGATGTCACAAACAAAAATCAACGCTCAATCATTTTACAACTAGTATTATTCAGTTTATATGATTATGATAATGATAAATTAATCACTAAAGGACAAATTGGTGAGCGAGCAGATGGAATGGTTGTGGGATTTAACTTTTTTACTGTTTTGAGTAATACAACAATTACACTTACTGAAAAAATTGTTTTAAGAAATGATGACTTGGATGACGAATTTTTGGAATTATTAAAATCAGATGACGTCTCTTGGCAAGTTGTAGGGAATTTGATATATAATCTTAGTTCTATGACTATGGGCGGAGAAAACGAGGCTGAATTTGATCTCAGATACTAGTCTATCATAAAATACTAGAATTATGTTTAAATCATAAAACCATACTATATGCACTAAAGTTATATATTCACGCTATGCTGAAAACAAAATATGGCAGAAGCAGGAATAGCAGCATATGGAGCAGCATTAGGTGTAGCAATAGTTTTGGCTATTGTGACATTTGCACTACGTGGTAAAGGTCATCCAGAACCACTAGAGTAATCATATATCTTTATGTTTAATTATCTTTAGATAGATAACTTTTTTACTTTTTTGTATTATCTTTTTAATTTATTATGATTATTTGAGCCCAATCATCTCTTTCAAAGAGACCGAACGTCCAATCTTTTTATCAATGAAACACCGGCTATAATATTGACAATCTGAACATTCTGGGGATGGTTCTAATATTGGTAATTTCTTTGTCTGCAATAAATCAGTTAATACCTTTGCTCTACGAGATGTCTCCTCAAACATCTTTGTATTTTTACTAAGAGAAAATGATGTCTCTTGACGGTCACCTGTAAGATATATCAAGATAGCATCCATTTTATCAAAGATCCACATGCAACCATTAAGATATAAGATATCTGAGCCCATTGGGGATTCAGGTAACTTTTCTGTAAATCTAAATAGTACAATGGTGTCATCAACAATCATATCAGAACTTCCAACTAAATTTACCCCTTTGATGTCATACTTTCCTTCCTCGGTTCCATATTGCATTTTTCGTACCAAGCCACTAAGTAAATCACTGAATTTATTATAATCTCTCTCAATTGGATCTATTCTATTATAGTATGATCTTCGAAGACATGAAACAACTTCGTGTAGTTGAATATTTTTAAAATCATTTTTATCAAATTTGGGCTCAATTTCTCTGCCAATGGATTCTATAGCGCCTTTGATTACACTGCGGTAATCACGATCACCCATCAAACTTGATCAACCATATCTGTCATACTGCGTGTAAGGAATCTTGAAATCCGTCCAGAAAAGATCAATGTTGTAAAGTGTGTAATCACACCCAAAATTATCCCTAAAACCCAATTTCCAGTAAGATGATGCACGCCAAAAATAATTCCCAATACTGGGAGTGTAAAGATCATTGCAAGTATACTGCTTACCCAAATTACCCCAATAAAGCTGACATCATTTTTCTTGGGTTTTTTTGATATTTTGATCATTATTCATTCACTATGATCTTTGCCATCGTTGTCTCTGTAGGTATGCCATGTTCTACGGCAAATCCAATTGCAGAGATGTTACGTATCTCATAATTAGTTAGTTTGGTAATTCCTATGCTAGTTCCAAGACTAAACATCCTTGTGAAACTAGCAGATGCCTCCTTGTATGCAAGTAAATCCATAGAGCGCTCAAATGCAGATATTGCATCAATCTCATTTTCTGTTTCCGGTATTATCCCTTTATAGCTTGAAGTGGATAATTCATCAAATGCTTCTTTGACAGAATTGGAATTAATCATTCTTCCTAATAAATCCTTCGATACCCTGGATGTTTGTGAAATAATTAAATCTTGTATCTGAGTGGTATCTAATTCCCAAAATTTACCACGTAGTATACTTAGTAGATTGTAAAAATCAATATCAATTCCTACAAGTCTTGTCATGTCTCTGTCTGCAGAATTTCTCAGAGAAGTTGCTAGATGACTAATTATTGTTTTATCAAAATATGTATCAAATATTTGGATATTGTTATTTTCTTGATATAATGCTGCGGCCTTTGCTACATCTTTACCAAATATTGTATCTGAAAGACTAGATACTGTCTCTTCTAGATCCTTAGTTACAAGAGCTTTTACAACCACATCTCGTTGTCTAATTAATTCCTCTGCATGTAAATTTACACGCGATTCAATCTCTTGTTGTGATTTTTGTAATACTCTACCTTTTAAAATTAATTTTAAATTTCTAATAATAAATTTCATAAAATATGCATCTAATACTTTACTATCAGACGTCTTTGCGATGGAATAATGGATATCTGCTAGATGACTTTGTAGTGCATACTCAATCTGCTCAGAATTTGGAGTCTTCTCTAGTCCCTCCATAGCTTGAGAATAGTTTGTATTTCTGATTCTAGTGATTAATTCTTCTAGGTCTCTGGATTCGGCAAATGTCTGCAAATCGTTCTTTGAGAGTAATTTACCTTTCTTACTGTATGCCTTTACTGTTGCAAATAGATGTGAATTTGCCATATGTACAATCCTTACTGCAACGGATTTTAATGTTTATGTGAATAGTGTTAATATTCTGCTAGTTTAGCATTCTACTTAGTTTGTGTCTATCTTCATTAGACATATCTGAGCATCCTTTTATAATTTCTTTACATATCTGAAATATAGAATTCTGAGCCATATCCATAGAATTAAAATCTAAAGGTGATAGTTTTTTAAACTTGCCTGCAAAATATTCTTTAACATACTCTTCAAACATTATAGAGATTAGATTTGGCATATTTTTTGCAATTAGTAATAGAATTTCATCATATTCTGATTTAGACACTTTGAATATTTTCTTCAACAAACTTGACTTGTCTTTCAACTCTCTTAGTGATAGTGCTACTATCATACCATCTAATGTTAATTTGTAATATGATACACCATGTTCTTGCATGGCTTTCGGTCCACGTTTTAGTGGTAATCGTCCTCCTTCCTCTACTAATCCTTGTGGAATTAATACCTCATCTAGATCATGATAGATTCCCGAGTAGACATTCTGCCATGAATTATCCCCCGCTATTATCTGACTGATCTTTCTTCTAGTTGTATCTGGTTTATTTTGGGTTGCAAGAATCGTTACTATCGCCCTCTCCCTCTGCGCCTCTCCAGTTAGGTCATTACTCTTGGTTTTGAAAGTATTAAAGAGAGCAAATTTCTGCTTTTTCATGCTCACATTCTCATAATGTATTTTATAACTTTTATGATACTATCATAATATTGTATATAAAATAACATTGATTTTTTTAAATAATAATATCTTTATGTTTAATACAACCTATTCGTTTTTCTAGAATAATGAGAACAAAAAACCACAAGTATGCTCTATTACTTGTGGCAGCAATAGCCGCAACAGCGACTGGTGCCTTATCACAAGCATATGCCCAGTCCATAGACGACGGACTCGATGGACACGTAAAGGGAACTAGTGGCATCTATACTGGCAATTCAAATGAATGTTGGTATGACGATGGCGAAGGTAACATGCTACCATGTCGAATAGACACTGGTGATACAGCATGGATGCTTACAGCAACATCACTAGTTTTGTTTATGACTCCAGGAGTTGCGTTTTTCTACGGCGGTCTTGCAAGATCCAAAAACTCTATCAACGTAATCGGTATGACATTTGTAATTATGGGTATTATGGCTTGGCAATGGGTTGCTTGGGGTTATTCCTTAGCATTTGGCCCAGTACCAGAAGATAATCCCGCAAATCTTTACATGGGTTCCTTAGACTATGTTGGATTCAACATGGTATCACACTATGCTCCGCTAGGTGAACCAGGCGCCTGTACTGATACATGGTCTGCTGCATATCAAATGCAAGTATTCCCTGAAGATGAAATCTGTAGCGTTAGTTGGCCCGGAACTGTGCCTCATGCACTGTTTGCAGCCTTCCAAGGTACATTCGCAATTATTACACCTGCACTAATTGTAGGTGGACTAATTGACCGAATGAAATTCAGCGCTCTAGTAATCTTTGTCTTATTATGGGGTACCTTTGTGTATGATCCAGTTGCCCATTGGGTATGGGGAGGCGGATATATTGGTGGCGGATCTCTAAATCTCAATCCAAAATTATCACCTTCATACGCACTTGACTTTGCAGGTGGAACTGTTGTACATATTACATCAGGATTCGCAGCATTGGCAGGAGCTCGAGTACTCGGTAGACGACTTGGATACGGCAAAGTTCCTATGGAACCACACAACGTTCCCATGGTTGTACTCGGAGCATCCATTCTTTGGTTTGGATGGTTCGGATTCAACGCTGGTAGCGAAGTTATGGTTGATGGCATTACAGTAAGTGCTTGGGTAGTTACAAATACTGCAGCGGGAGTTGCAGCTACTACTTGGGTGCTTATGAGTTGGGCCTATACTGGAAAACCAAGCATTGTAGGCGCAGCAACAGGTGCTGTCGCCGGCTTGGTGGCAATTACGCCAGCTTCCGGTTGGGTAGGTCCTATGGCCTCTATTATCATAGGTATTGCTGCAGGTACCGTTTGTTATGGGTGCGTTGCATTCAAGAACGCACGCAAATGGGATGATGCACTAGATGTATGGGGAGTACACGGCATGGGTGGACTTACAGGAGCAATCCTGACAGGTACACTTGCCAGTCCTCACATATGGGATACCGGAGACGGTATTGGTGCATGGACAGGAACACCAGAAGGCTATGAACAACAAGCTATCAGCGTTATCGCAGCGTTGATGTCAGTTGCTTATGCATTCGGTGTTACAATTGTGATCTTAAAGATCATGGATGCTGTCTGGCCCGGAGGAATCCGAGTTACACCCAAAGAAGAAGAGATCGGACTCGATCTTGCACAACACGGTGAACGAGCATACGTTAACGAATAAACTTTCTAAATTTTTTCTCTTTTTTTGATACCACTTGAACGGTCGTTGCCACATGTGTATTTTTGATCATCTTCGTTGAGAAATACTGTATTGTATATCTAAACTATAACAATCTAATACATCTTCATATATCAAAAAATTCTATACATAATACATGCTTGAACATCCAATACATCTAACTGATTCTCTAAACAAATCAGATCTATTAATCATAGATACACGTTCCTCAAAAGAGTACGCCAAGGGTCACATACCAAACTCTGTAAATCTAAATCTATTTGCGCATCACTGGATAGATACCACTCCTCAGGGAATAGAGTCATTTAACAGACAACTAGTAAGACTATTCTCCTTTACAGGTTTATCTGGAAAGAGAGTGATATTCTATGATAATGTATCTGGAATGCTAGCATCTCGTGGTCTATGGCTTGCGCAATACATGTCGCATGATAACTCTGCACTACTAGATGGTGGCCTGCAACATTGGATATCATTGGGACTTCCATTAGAGACTAAATTTAATCACTCACAACCTGTACATTTCAAAGGAAAACCAAATGATTCCATCTTAACTGGATACAAGTATATCTTGGATAACTTGGATAAACTATTTCTCATAGATGCTAGAGACAAACAAGAGTATGATGGTATTATTCGAAGAGCGTCTAATCGAGGTCACATACCAAATGCAATAAACGTAGATTGGACAGAAAATCTAAAACTTGATGGAACACTACAAGATAATGATTTCATTAATAATCTCTACGACACTTCAAAGAATACAGAAATTGTAACTTATTGTCATGGGGCATATCGTGCGGCAAATACTTTTGTTACGCTAAAGAAAGCCGGTTATAAAAATGTCAAAGTATATCTTGGTTCTTGGGGAGAGTGGGGAAACATTCCACATCTTCCTGTGTCTATCTAGATTTCCACATTAATTTGGTATAAACTGTTTCTGGTGTAATCTCATTGAATGGTGTAGCACCACCTTCATACCATTTTGTAAAGTATTCATAGAGGTGAAGCCTTAAAGTTTGAATATACACGATTAATCCCTCGATCATCATTATTCCAATGTTTCCACCAACAATTAATACTACAGCTCCAATAGATTCTGCTCCACCTAGAGACTTGAATGCATTATTAACAGTAAGAAGTAATGCGGCGTGCACTAGTAACATGATTCCAATTCGAGCATAACTAATTGTATGTGCAAGGGCTTCAGTAGTCTTGCCAAGTAGTGTCTCCATTACAATACTTGCCGGATTTACTGCTGAATTGTGCTTTTTTGCATGTAATATTCCGCCAACTATCAAAACTACAATAGATCCTATTGCCCCAATCACAGCTATTCTGGTAATTATCCAAACCTTTGCCCAGTCTCCTAGAAATATAGTAACCCACGGAACATTTTCTTGATGGCTCTGTGAATACATACTTATCACATCATAACTAGAACCAATCGCACACATCATAATTGCTACAATGGATATGTATAACGTAATACTTGGAATTCCCTCTACCAATACAGCTAGTTTATCTCCTCTCTTCATCATACCACGTATGCGTAATCCCATTGCAGCTAGTAGATGAATTATTCCAAGGAATAGTGAAACCTTTAGTATGTTAACCACTTGTTCAAAGTTTAATTCTGAAACACTAATTGCACCAACAAGCCATGATACAGAATGCAACGGTCCCCCTTCATGTAACAAATTTTCAAATGGTTGTATATGATCTATATGAAAACCAAATACCTCTCCGGCCCCTACTCCTGATATTGCAGCTGCGGCTCCGGATATTGCAATTAACATTCCCCATGTGGATAATGTTCCCTGACCCTTAAATTTGAACAATAATCCCATACCCATTAATAATAACCCGTGACCTAGATCTGCAAACATGATTCCATAAAATATTGGCCAGACAAGTGCAATCATGGATGTTGGGTCTGGTTCACCGCGTTTTGGTAGCCCCTGACTCTTTGTTATTACCTCAAATGTCTTTACAAATCTTGTATTTTGAAATAGAGTTGGGCGCTTACTCAATTCTTCAGGATTAGTAATCTCCTCAGTTATTGATACCCATTCATCTGTAATTCTCTTGAATTCATTCTCCATATTCTCTGGAATGTATCCTTGAATCACAGCAAAGTTTTTTGTTCCTCCAGGCTTTCGAAGAGTCTCAAGAACATCTTTTACCACACTAGATATTTCATGAAATCTCAACAAATCCCCTCTTACTTTCTTACCCAAAGAGGCAATCTCTTTTGTTAGTGTTTTTTGTTGAGTTGATAATTCTTTTATTTTTGTTTCACAAATTTTGTATGCCTCACTAGGAATTTGTGGCATATCTTGAGGAATTGAAAATGAATTTGTATTAAAATTTTTCAATACTTTAATTATTCTCTCTGATTCATTAATGTCTGATATTATAACAACTGCGCTCTTTTCTTTATTATTCAAATCATATCTATACATTACAACATCTTGTAGAGAATTTTCAATCTCAGAATAATCTTTTGTATTTATTATAAACATATCTGTATAAAAATGACTCATACTAGTTTGATCTATATTTACATCAAGTAATTTTACAGCTTGCAGTCCGGCCTGTATCGTTGTATGCTCTCCCAATGACTGTCTAATCTTATTTAATTTATCCAATTTTTTCTGTACATCTTGAATAAGAGGTAGTTTATTGTGTAGATCATCCAACATATTTTCAATATCCTTCAACTCATAATCTCTTGGTTTAATTGCTACTCCCTTGAACATAATCTCTAAAATTCCAACTCGCAGTGGTATGTCAAGACCTTTTATTACTTGCTCAGCTGATTGATGTAGTTGTTGTGCTCGTAATAGTAAATCATCAATACTCGGTGTTATAGTCTCATTATTCGTATCAATCTTGTGAAACCACTTGAATTCTGCTAGACGTGAAATTACACGTGCAACATCCATTCTGGCTGTTATGATCGTTCCAATCTTTAATTCTCCGACGGTCACTGTAATTGAAACCATTTTATTGATATTTTAAAATCTTTGTATATTGTGAAATTAGTAATTAGACACACCTAATGTCTTGATTTATCATACGCCGAATCACTTACATAAACTCATATATCGTCTATTGTGGGCTGAAATTATTAAGTATATTATGGCTATCAATGAAAAACTAGAACAGAGTATAGACAAGGTAATTCGTACCTACAACACCAAGCTTGTGTCCGAACTACAGTCTACTTTGGACGAAACACAACGAAATTTGGATGACTCTGTCGTCACGCTTGAACAAGAATATGATAAAATTATATCTGATGGAAATAAAGAGGCAGACAAATTGAAGCGCCAACTAGTTGGAAGCTCTGATCTTAAAATCCGTAATCAACAACTTTTACTAATACACGAATCAATAACCAAAGTATTTGATGAGGTTGTATCTAAAATTAAGACTATGCCACACGACTCATCTTATGAATCTCTACTTGTTGCATTAATTAAAGAATCTATTACCATGTTGGGAACTGAAAATATTATAATATCTACCAACGAGAAAGATAAAACCTTGGTTGCTAAAATTTTATCTAACATGTCTGGACCGGAGATGTCTTCAGATAGTATAGTTTGCATGGGAGGTATCCGTGCAAAATCAAAAGATGATACTATGATATTTGATAATACAATTGATGCTAGATTAAAACACATGAATCCTTTAATTAGGAAGAATATTACGGAAAAATTCAGGTTGGAGTAGAATGGTAGCAAAAGGTAGAATTGTGTGGGTAAGTGGACCGGCAGTCAAAGCTGATGGTATGTCTGATGCAAAGATGTATGAAACTGTCTCTGTGGGCGACGCAAAATTAATCGGCGAGGTAATCAAACTAACTGGTGATGTTGCATTTATTCAAGTGTACGAATCTACTAGTGGTCTGAAACCCGGAGAGCCAGTAATAGGAACAGGCAATCCACTCAGCGTACTTTTAGGACCTGGAATTGTAGGACAAATTTATGATGGAATTCAACGACCGCTAAAGGAACTAGCATCAAAATCTGGCTCTTTCATAGGTCGAGGAATCACAACCTCTCCAGTAGACATGACCAAGACATATCATTTCATTCCAACATCAAGTGTTGGTGCAGATGTGAATCCTGGAGATATTATTGGAACAGTACAAGAGACTGAACTTATTGAACACAAAATTATGATACCACCTGATCATATGGGTGGTAAGATTACAAATATTGTACCTGAAGGAGATTACAATCTAGAAACAGAAATTGCCACATGTGAAAAAGATGGAAATAATTCAATAGTAAAGATGTATCATAAATGGCCAGTACGAAAACCACGTCCATATGGTGTTCGTTATGATCCAGTCGTTCCACTAATTACTGGTCAGCGTGTCATTGATACATTTTTCCCACTTGCCAAAGGAGGAACCGGTTCTATTCCAGGAGCATTTGGTACTGGAAAAACTGTAACATTACATCAAATTGCAAAATGGGCAAATTCTCAACTTGTCGTGTATATTGGATGTGGTGAACGTGGAAACGAGATGACAGAAGTGTTGGTAGAATTTCCAGAACTTAAAGATCCAAGAACAGGTAAACCTCTTATGGATAGAACTGTCTTGGTTGCAAATACTAGTAACATGCCCGTAGCTGCGCGTGAGGCTAGCATCTACACTGGTGTCACTATTGCTGAATATTATCGTGATATGGGTTATGATGTTGTACTAGTTGCTGATTCTACAAGTCGTTGGGCAGAGGCCTTGCGTGAAATGAGTGGAAGACTCGAGGAGATGCCAGCTGAGGAAGGTTATCCATCATATCTTGCATCAAGATTAGCAGAATTTTATGAACGAGCTGGACGTATTCGGGCAGTTGGCAGTCCTCAGCGTGATGGCTCTGTTAGTCTTGTAGGAGCTGTATCCCCATCAGGCGGAGACTTTACTGAACCGGTCACTACTCATACCATGAGATTCATCAAAACATTTTGGGCCCTTGATGCCAAACTTGCATACTCTAGACACTATCCTTCAATAAATTGGATGAATAGTTATTCAGGGTATTTAGCAGATGTAGCAAAATGGTGGGGCGAAAACGTAAGTGAAGACTGGCTCTCTGTTCGTTCAGAATTGTATAACATTCTACAACGTGAAGATACATTAAAAGAGATTGTTAGACTATTAGGTCCAGAAGCACTTCCAGATGAAGAAAAACTGATCCTAGAGGTTGCAAGAATGATAAAAATTGGTATACTACAACAAAACTCATTTGACGAGGTAGATACATACTGTAGTCCACAGAAACAGTATAAACTAATGAAATTAATGTTAGAATTTTACAAGAGTGGTCTTCAATCTCTAAAGACTGGTACCTCTCTTGGTGATATTCGTGCAATGTCTGTAATATCTTCATTGTTAAAGGCTAGAATGAGTATCAAAGATGATGAAGTATCTAAACTAGATGAATTACAACAAACCATGACACAACAATTCAAACAAGCAGCGGAGGCAAAAACATCTTGACATCAGGTGGAGTAGAGTATAGCAAGATAGCTGAGATCAAAGGCCCACTTGTAATTGTTGATGATGTACAAAATGCCTCATTCGACGAATTGGTAGAGATTCAGACTAGTGATGGTGAACGCAGACTAGGTAAAGTACTTGAGATTGGGCATGGCAAGGCTATAGTTCAGGTCTTTGAGGGAACAACTGGTCTATCTATCTCTGGGACTAGTGCAAAATTTGTTGGCAGTGTCATGAAGATGCCTGTATCACGTGAATTACTAGGTCGTGTATTCGATGGTCTTGGCAGAGCAAAAGATGATTTACCTGATCCAGTTGCAGATCAATTTGTCGATATTAATGGTGAACCGATGAATCCACAACAACGTGAATATCCCAAGGACTTTATCCAAACCGGTATATCTGTAATTGATGGTATGATTACCCTAGTGCGTGGTCAAAAACTTCCAATCTTTTCTGGCTCTGGAATGTCTCATAATATACTTGCTGCTCAAATTGCACGACAAGCTACAGTAGTAGGTACTGATGAATTTGCAGTCGTATTTGCAGCCATTGGTGTGCAGTTTAGTGAGGCAGAGTATTTCAAAAAGAGTCTTGAAGAGTCTGGTGCTCTGAAGAGAAGTGTACTATTTTTGAATCTAGCAGATGATCCAGCTATTGAGAGAATCATTACACCACGTGTTGCCTTGACAGCAGCTGAATATTTAGCATTTGAGTTGGGAATGCATGTACTAGTAATTCTAACAGATATGACAAACTATGCAGAAGCATTGCGTGAAATTAGTGCTGCACGAGAAGAGGTACCTGGAAGAAAGGGGTATCCTGGATATCTCTATACTGATCTCTCTACAATTTATGAACGTGCAGGAAGACTAGTAGGGAAAAAAGGAAGCGTTACCCAAGTCCCTATACTCTCAATGCCATCTGATGATATCACTCACCCAATTCCAAATCTTACCGGTTACATCACTGAAGGGCAGATTGTGCTTGGCCGTGATCTGTTTAGACAGGGGGTATATCCACCTGTTAACATATTGATGAGTCTGAGCAGACTAATGAAAGACGGTATTGGCGAGGGTAGTACACGAGAGGATCATCAGGAAGTATCCAATCAAAATTATGATGCCTATTCACGAGCACAAGAAGTACGAGCACTTGCAGGAATCGTAGGCAAAGCCGGTCTTACTGACGTTGATCTAAAGTATATGGATGTAGGAGATGTATTTGAGAAGCAATTTCTAACACAAGCAGTAGATGAGAATCGTTCAATCGACGAGACTTTGGCATTATCTTGGAAAGTAGTATCTAACCTGCCAAAAAATGAGCTTACTAAAATTAAAGACAAGTACATTGACAAATACTTTGGTGAATAATATTGTCATTTGGTCAAAACTGAGCTGCGACAAAAATTGAACTATTAAAGTATAAACGTTCAAGTCAAGTTGCAGTTATGGTACAAAAGATTCTAGACGATAAACGTAAAGTATTGTTAAAAAATATTGAAGAGATGATTGATGAGGCATCAAAGGCGCGTGGAGGAATATGGGATCCACTCCAAGACATCTATACTTCTGTAAAAGAGGCATATCTTATTCTTGGTACTACAACTGTAGACTCTACAGCTCAATCTACACAAGCAGTAATGGAGGTAGAATCAAACATGCGTCGTGTAGTAGATGTAAAAATACCAACACTAACTCTAACTGAAAAAAATACAGAATCGATGCCCTACGGTTTTGCAGATACCAACTCGTCTATTGATAGAGCTGCAAAACAAATCAAAACTCTACTTCCAATGATTTGCAAAGCTGCTGAATATGAAAATTCAATATTCAGTTTAGCCAAAGCATTAGAGAAGACACAAAAACTCCTAAACGCACTTGAAAATATTATAATTCCACAATATCAACGACAAATACGCTTCATTTTAGCTACCCTTGAGGAACGTGAGCGTGAAGAATTTGCAAAACTTAAAAAATTGAAAGAAAAAATGGAGCGTAAGCATGAACACCAAGTATGAGATATCAAAGTTGATCGAGGATGCAAAGTCGTCTTTGCAAGATAATTTTAGTCAGTACGAACAATCTCTATCTGATAACTTTGCTGACTTTAAGAAAAAAGTATTTGAAAAGATCGGGTAATTTTTACCCATCTTCATATTAATCACTCTGTGTTTGATTTAATCATATTGTATAGTGAAGACCATTCTGAATCTTCTGTTCTATTCCATTTCTCAAAATTTACTACATCACTTAATTTTAAACGTGGTAACCATCCTGCTTTTTCAAGTTCTGGTTTTTCAGAAAACTCTTCAACAAACCCCAAGCAAAGATAGGCAACTGCTGTTACATGTTGTGGAATGTCTAGTGTATCTTTTAAAATTTGATTATCAAGTATACTGACCCAGCCTAGCCCTAATCCTTCAGCTCTTGCGGCTAACCATAAATTTTGTATGGCACAACAGACACTATAAATTCCAGTTTCAGGAATACTTGATCTTCCAATTACAAATGGTCCAAATCTTGAAGGATCATATGTCACACAAATGTTAATATCTGATTCTAAAATTCCCTCTAATTTCAGTGAAAGATATTTTGATTTTTTCGATTCCTCCTCTACCAACTGTGCTGAGCGTCTCCTCTCTGCATCAAATGATTCTTTGATCTTTTTTCTTGTGTTTGAATCTTTAATCACTATGAAATTCCACGGTTGAGAAAATCCCACAGAAGGAGCATGATGTGCAGCATTTAGAATTTTAGCGATGGTAGCATCTTTGATTTTATCTTTTTTAAATCTAAATCGAACATCACGTCTTAAAAATACTGTCTTGTAGAAAGATTCTTTTTCCTCAGGTGTAAATTCATTACTCATCTTTTCTCTACTATACCTGATTTTATAATATGTTATATACTTTGTAAATTTGTATCTAGTACAAATCTTTCACAAAATATTTTATTTTTCTAAATTTTTATCATCATATTTACTCTGTTACTGTGAAAACTCATCAGAATGATGTCCTCTTATTTTGTATAATAATTATATAATAAATAATGAGATATAAAATCAAAGTATAAAATACAACTAAAACAGATATATATTTTCGTCATGTTGGAAATTGCTAATATACCCTATTGATAAAGAGTATTAGATACTTGGAGGGAAAAGACAGTGATCTAATCAGAATCTATAATCATATATCATAACTGACAAGTATTAAATTCATGAAATGTGTGGAATTTAACAAGTTTTGGGAATAGATTCTGAAATATATTGAATGTATGCACATCTTGGGATGAAAAACTAGTCATGTCTATAAAGCTAATCTACAAAAGTGACTTGTTTTACTATAATACATCACTAATTCTTATCATACTTTAAATATGGATTCTCTAGGCTTTCAAATATAATGAATAAAATTGCTATTTTACTTGCTGTAATGGCATTTTCCTTGACTGGAATTGGCAGTATCGCATATGGACAAGATGATGGTTCTAGTGGCGCCTCTGGTTTGCAACTATTAGGAGCAGGTTTAGCTTTTGGTCTTGCCGCACTTGGTGCAGGTTTAGGTCTTGGCAGTGTAGGTTCTGCAGGTTTAGCTGTAATTAGTGAAAACCCTCAACTTCAATCCAAAGTATTCATCTTTATCGGTATGGTAGAATCAATCGCCATTTATGGTATAGTCATGATGTTTATCATTCTAGGACAATAATTTTTCTTTTTTTTCAATTTAGATATATTTCATATTGTCCATATCTAATATTCTACTACAATAACGGCATTTCAAAATTCGTTTAGATTTTTCTACGACATCCATTACGGGTTTTATCTGTTCTGTACTATTAGTAACACAATCTGGATTTGAACATGCAAATATGTTCTCTATTATATCTGGAATTTCTACTCTATGTTTTTCCACAAGTTTGTAATCTCTAATAATATTGATAGTACATGTTGGAGCAATCACTGCCAACTTGTTTGTCTCATCAGCTTTTAGAAACTGATCTTCAATTTTTATAATATCTTTCTTGCTATGCTTACTACTTGGTACATTCAAAGCTATAGTGATTAGATGACCATTAGAGCCTGTAATATCAAGAGCTGATACAACCTGCAATCCTTTACCTTTAGCCACATGATCAATTACTGTACCCTCCTTTATTCGCCGAACTATAAGATCTGATTCCAGCATGGAATATTGTATATATTATACCATTATATATCATTGAGTATGGTAATTACAAATTTAGTATCCATAAAGGATTTATCAAAAAATGATTTTCAGAAAATATTTTCTGCCACTGAAAAAATACTTGCAATGTCACCAGATCAACGCAGAGAAATAGTACGAGGAAAGACCCTGGGCTATCTATTTTTTGAACCTAGTACTAGAACACGTCTTAGTTTTGAAGCTGCAATGTCACTTTTAGGTGGTACCTCTTTGGGCATTGCTGATATTGACTCTTCATCTGCTCAAAAAGGTGAGAGTCTAGCAGATACCATACGTATGGTATCATTATACTGTGACGTACTAGTTCTTCGACATCCACTTGACGGTTCTAGTAAATTTGCATCCGAGATATCAACAACACCAATAATTAATGCAGGAAGTGGTACTGAGGAACATCCAACACAAGCAATACAAGATCTATTCACTATGCAAAAATTACATAAAAAAATTGATGGGTTAAACATAGGAATCATTGGGGATCTAAAATATGGTAGAACAGTATATTCTCTATTATACGCATTGAGTAATTATAATGTCAATCTTCATCTGATATCCCCTGAATCATTGAAAATTCGCTCAGATTCTATATATGATTTGAATATGTCCTATACTGAATCTACAAGTCTTGAAGAATATGTGGATGATTTAGACGTACTATACGTTACTAGAATACAAAAGGAGAGATTCCCTGATGAAGAAGAGTATCAAAAAGTAAAGGGAAGTTATATCATTGATCTAGAGATGACCAAAAGAATGCAATCTAATGCAACAATTATGCACCCTCTACCAAGAATAGATGAAATATCATTAGATGTGGATTCTAGCCCTCACGCAAAATATTTTTTGCAAGCTGAATATGGTAAATTTACACGGGCTGCATTATTGAGTTTAATCTTGAATGAAAAAATGGTAATCTAATAATTATAATTCCAAGAATAGCAATACCTAGTATGATTATAGCCAGAGGGCCGAATTCTGGAACTACTACTAATCCAAACTCTACACCATTATTCGTTCCTCTGATGTTGTCAACACTAATTCGAATTGGTCCGCTCTGCCCCTCTGCAAATGTGAATTTTTCAAATGAGCCACCCACTATAGCAGAACTAGATTTTTCATAAATGGTTACGTCATTTTGAATAATTTTAAAATCATATGAGGTTTGTCGAAGTGTGTAACCAGTTTGTGGATCTCTGAATGTAAGTATGAATAGTATCTCCTCATTAGGCTCTAAACTCATTGGTGATATTGTGAGATCTACTTGAAATTCTTCGTTCCGTGTGATAGCTGTCAGTGGGAATTGTATCTCCTCATTTCCAGTCAAGGTAAACTCCATGTAACCGGAAAATTTTGATTCCATACCATTCTTTACAACTTGTATATGATCATTTGCTAAAATAAAATGTACTATTCTACAATCCTCTAGTGTAAAATCATCTAAATTAATAGATGATTTAAACAACTCTACACCATTAACCATTCCAGAGTATCCAGGGTGCATAAATTGAGTAAAGTTTTTTGGAAATTGTACTTCAACATGAACGATTGGTATGTGTGATATGGCTCGCTCTTTCCAATTAAATGGCATTCTTATTGTTATGGAATTATCTTCAGGTGAATAACTAATGTCTGTAATTTTATCAAAGTATGATTTTATTGTAAATAATCCATTTGTGGTGTATCCTGCCTTGCTAACATCTAAAGTATGTTTTTTTGTATTGATAATTTTTATATCATTAATTTCAGTGATATTTATTTCAAAATGATATTTGCCGTATCCCAACTCGTCTAATGATATTATATTTTGAGTTTCTTTATTTAGACGTACAATGTCATTACCATTTAAAATCAATGAACCATTAATTTGAAAATTATTTGTAAAAATTTCCATGTCTTGATATATCATATTCATATGAAATAATGCCGATACAGGTATATCGTCTTGATCTATAGAAGTTATAATTCTAGCCGGAACACCAAACTCATCCACAAACACATCTACAGATACCATAACAGATTCCCCATCTAGTGTCTCCGTTGCATAATCCACATCAACTCCATGACCCCAAGCATATGCTTGTGTGAATATGATGACTAGTGCTAGAATGTACAGGCTCTTCATAATTAATTATATATCAAGTCTTTTTATTTGGGTTTTGATCATTTATTATACTTAAATACAAATTATAATTTTCATTGATATAATTCAGCACTATTGACGATTTGGGATTATATTTATACAACAATGAGGTGTAGTTTTATTGCCTGTAGAATCAAAACTTACATGAAATTTATTGACTGTCTTATCTTTTACTAAAATATCTTCCTTTAACAAATCTACCAATTCAAGACATAGATGTCTTTCCGCTGGTATCAAATCAATAAACGTATCCACATGTCTTTTTGGTATTACCATTGAATGTAATTTGATATCTGTATCTATAACATATACAGCTTGAGCCATATTATTTTCTTTTATCGGCTCTGTTATCTTACATAATGTACATTTTACATTTCTATATTTGAGCCTATTATCCCATTTTATAAAATCGGTGTCATCTCGATTCCCTTTTTCTGTATTACATTTGTAGCATAATGCCTGTAGATTATCAATCTTCGTTTTACCACCTCGACTAATTGGGAATATATGATCAACATGAAGTGAGGAATTAAATGTAGATATTCCACAAGCTACACATCTCGTTTTAGACTTTGCGAATACATCATATCTGAGACTTCCACTTACGATTCTATTATCTATATTACGCGCATTAATGATCATAGGATTACCATCAACAAATTCTTGTAGTCTACAATCACAGAGCTCAATCAATCTATTTTTTTCTTTATTGGTAATATGATCATCAAGTAATAGGGTATAGGTTTCTTTTTCATAACTAATTACTTTGTGTCGTTTTAATGTGATGTGTGGCCATCTCTTTGTTATTTTTTTATAATACTCTAATTGTGATTTATCATTATCTAGAAATTTTTTTGCAATGTCTTCTACTGTTGCTTTATTACTGTGTTCTAAAAGGGTCTTTATCATAAGAGGTTGATAAATGTGTGTTAGTTTCATTGTGTTTTTTATAAAATTTTCAAGTGCATTAAAATCCAATATGTTTTATAAATAAGCGTACTGCTTTAATATTTTTTCTGACATATCTTTGATATTGTAAAACTCCAAGCGAATCATATTTTCATGGATTCTTCCATATGCATATAGAATTATTTTTAACATATACTGAGATCTAAATTTGTGACAAAAAACCAAACAAACGTGAATGCTTTGGATTGTACAAAGACAATCATGATAATAGATACAAATATTCTTATGTCCCTATTCCCCAAAAATCATAGATTTTTACATGGTATTGATCCGGGTTCTATCAAACACATAACTTCATCAATATCTAAAGATATGACTCAAAAAGGTGTATTCATAACAGACACAATAAAATTCGAGTTAAAACAAAATTTGAACAAAAAAGATATTCAAATATTTGAAGTTATATGTAAAAATTTTCAAATTCGTACCCTAAAAGATGATAAAAAACATTTGCGAATTGTTAATAAAATATGTGATGATGCATATTGGAAGTCTAAACATAAAACACTTGTAAAAAAGAAAATTAGTAAAACTATCATGGATGCTGAGAATCGAGTTAAAACATCTAAAATAAAGTGTGAATTTTTATTTAAAAAACGGGTAAAACCCAATATCAAATTAGGTAATGAAAAAGAAAATGCAAAGCATGAATATAATTTATCAAAAAAAACACAAAAACATTTGAAAACTCATTTATCTTATGCGTTAATAGGACATAATGATCGTATTATATTATCGACTGCCATCGCTACATCTGATTGTAAGACAATGGTTGAATTTTATACTAGAGATACAGGTTTCTTAGAAGTACAATCAATAATGAGTGAACATTCCATACGTATACGCTGTCCATCCATCAAATATATTCATTAATTATTGGATAGAACTAAAAAATTATTTGACTAGTGTTATATTTAATGAATTATTCAATAAAATTACTTAAATAATTACATAAATTTTATACAACATAATAATCACAATTATAATTGATGTGAATAAAACAATAATAATAGATTTTTAAGTAAAGTGTATAATTTGAAGATCAGTTTTGTTTAAAATATGACTAATGTTAGTATTTGTATGGCAAATCAATATGATGTTGGTGTTATCAATACGTAAATTAATAAATCCAATTCTCATATCTCAAAACATTACAAAAAGAGAGCTTTGATGATTTAATACTGTCCTCATTGTACCTGTTTGTCACCACAAACTCAATAGATTTGTTAATTTTATATTATTGTGGTGACATGATGAATCATGGTAAGTTTGATTAAACGAAAAAATAAAGGACACAATCTCTATTATCTCAAGTATTCATCTAGGAATAATCCTAGACAAAAATATCTAGGTGATAAAATCCCCAAAGACATCGAAACGCAAAAAATGGACTTTGATTTGAAATGTTATAGAGAAGATAAAGTAATTTTGATTGAAAAAATACATAAAAATTATTCTAAATATATCGTAGATGTAGATAAAAAAATTTTAAAAGAGGAAACCCATGCTTTCAAAATAATTCATACTTTTAGTACTCAAAAAATTGAGGGGAGCACTATGACATTCACTCAGACTCGTAAACTCTTAGAGACTGGTTTATCTCCCAAAGATATTCTATTAGAGGATGTTATAGAAGCACAACAGTTTGAAAAATTATTTGATGAAATGTTAAGTCAAGATAATGATATTACTGCACAGTTGATATTGAGATGGCATGATACATTGTTTCAAAAAACCGATACCAATAATGCAGGAGATTTTAGAAGAAACAATGTACAACCGTACTTGGGGAAAACAAAGTATGTTTTATGGCCTGATGTTTCAGAGGAAATGCATGGTTTGATAAAGTGGTATAATAAAGAAAAGAAAATAATGAATTCAGTTGAATTATCAGCAAGATTTCATTTAAGATTTGAATTAATTCATCCATTTATTGATGGAAATGGACGAATTGGAAGGCTATTAATCCTCTTTATTCTAAATAGGAATAATTATCCAATGTTAAATGTTGAACCAAAAGAAAAATACACATACATTAACAAGTTAGAATCTTCATATTTGAAAAAAAACGAGATGATATTTGTAAAATGGTTTATTTCCAAATATCTAAAAGTGAATAAAAAATTTCTAAAATAAATTTTGAGGCAGAGTTGTATTAATACTAAATATTCAGCTAGAGACATTATACAATGAGATTAGGAATCATTTCTAATGATTATCGTCTCTTTATTTTTTCTAAAATCTTGTACACTCTTTGTAAATAAAATGGCACTGCCAAGAATACCTATGGCCATTATTGGAAATGCAATCTCTGAATATCTAATGGTATTATCATCTATTTCAAATGTATCATTTAACTTTTCAATATCTAATGATTCACTTGATGGCAACTCTGTAATCACAATTTTTCCTATCCTGTTTCCTTTTTCTTCAGCAAACCAAACATTTTGTTTGTCATCTGTGATCATAAATTGTACCCATGATTCTTTTGTTGGAATTGCAACTTCTGTCATGACATCATTATATGGATCATACACACCTAGATTATCTGTTATATGTTGAGCAAACCACACATTACGATATTTATCAAATGTCATACCGTTTGCAAGAGCATTATAATCGGTGATTGGTATACGCTGAAATCTCTCCAATGCCACATTGAATCGCACTAGTGAGCCATTGATGTCGTGCTCTGCAATCCAAAAATTCCCATCATTATCTTGTAATATGGCCTCTGGTATACGTAAATCAAAGTCTGGTGTAAACTCTATAATCTCATCTGCCTTTTTATCAATAAATCCAATCTTTCCTACTGATGTACTTGTAAACCAAACTCTATCATTATACTCATCTACTAGTATAGAAAATGGTCCTGATTTTGCAGTAGGAATTGTATATTTTTCAAACTCTTCAGACTCTGTATCGTATCTTAGGATGGTATTTTTATTAATTACAGACACCCAAACATATTTGCCATCAATACCAACAGCAATCGGTACAGATGGCTCTGTTAGGGGTAAGAGTTTGGGAATCTCTATTGTTTGTATCTTGCTTGTATCTATATTCAAAACACCAATTCTACTCATTGGTGGATCTGAAAACCAAACGCTTGTTCCATCAGTTGCTAATAAAATACTAGTTCTTCCATCAAATTCAAACATTTCAAATTCATTTGTACTAGGGGTAAATTTCCACAATCTTGGAGCAGTAGAATCACTCAACCAAAAAGATCCAGCTTTGTCATATACGATATGCTTCGGTCCAGCAGGTAAGGGTAATTCATATTCTATGATCTCAAATTGTAAATCTTGCAGTTGTGGTCTTATCATTAATTTTACATTCATTGCCTCATTTGTCTCTGCTATCCGTTTAGCCTCAATATCTAGATTCCAAAGACCAGAAAATCCAAATATCACACTACTACGATACGTATCCTCATCTAGTTGAATAGTATCTGTAATGATAGGCGATATACCTCTTTGTGGATTTGATATCTTAATTTTAATCTCCTCTAAATCTTCAATCGGGGTACCGTCACGTTCTGTGACAGTAACAGTAATTACATTATTCCCTGGGATAAATGGATAAATTTCATATTTGAATAAAACGTCTCCTGTTAAAATTTTACCATTATACCCATATGATGATTTTACAGTGAAACTTTCAACCTCACCGGCAGGTAATGAACCATTTGTTAATAACGCAACTATGAATAATATTGCAACACCCAAAAATATTTCAATCTTTAATGTTTTTTTCATTCTTTTTACAAGATTATTCTTTAATTTTGGAATGATAAATTGATGATATCCACCAAATGATATAATCATAACACCAATTATGATCTTTGCAATTATTAGTGATCCATATGTTGATCCTACAATTAGTCCTAAATTATCTTCAAGTAGCCATAATAGTATGGGACCGGTAAATATAATCACTGCAATGGATCCTGTAAATAATATGGAAAATCTAGGTATTATCTGCCTGATTAGTTTGTCTATTTGTTCATCTGGTAGTCTTTTGAATACTGGTAGTATGATAAACCCAAAAAACACTAAACCGCCGATCCAAACAGCGGCTATTAGATTATGGATGTAATCCAAAATCATAGCTGATATCTGTTCACTTGCTGCCCCGTGACTAATTAGTGTAGTCGTGGCAATCAGCACTAGCGATGCTCCTAGTATTGGAAAGCAGTGTCTAGTTTTGATTACTTGTTTTCTCTCTATCCAAAACCAAAGCGCAAATAATATCCCTGTAATTATAACACGTACAAGCCATATCATTCCAAAATTAGTTTGTATTGCATTAATTGCAGATGTATCTAGCCGAATTGTCTGCACTGCTAACATGAGTATATCAGAAATTAATACTAGTATTAATCCAAATCCTAAAACCGCAACCATTTTATTTGAAAATATTTTATGTAGTGTATTCTCTTTTTTATCAAATTTTATCATTCTACTAAACGGTACCCAAATCAAAATACTACTAATAATACCACCAAGTATGATAGTCTGTCCAACAAGACCAGGAAATCGAGCACCTGCTTCTGGAAATGATATAACTTCATAATTATTTGATGTGGTTAAAACTTCTTCAGGTATTATTACATTTCCTACGGCAAACACAAATGCGTCATTTACTAAATGTCCATCTATGTTTGAGAGTACTTTACTTGTTACAGTATATACGCCATCTCTTAGTGGAGGAGTAGTGATGATTAGAGCCTTGTCATCTTTGTAATGCATTGAATCTTTATTATCAATCTGATTACCATTACTATCAAAAACTTTTAGTGCACTAAATCCCTCATCAATGGATTCAGAGTATGTAACCGTAATTTGTTTAATCCCACTTGGCACATTAGCCGAATGCGATGGATTCGTATCTTCAGTAAATGGGTGTCCAAACGCAGATGATACTCCTATTATGAGTAGAATAATGAGATAATACATCTTCATTTATGCCAACTATATGACCATCTAATTTATAGTTCCACATATGTTCATGATACCCTTTAAAGCGAATTCCTATTGATGTAAAATCTATAAATCTTTATATCGTTATTTTTGTGATTAATCATGACATTTGTGATATGGATGACTGGTTTACCATGTTCTGGAAAGACTAGTATTGTAAAAAAATTACAAGAGACAATCCCTAATTTCACTATGCTAGATGGTGATGAATTACGTGAGTGGTTTTCACCTAAAGATTTTTCCAAACAAGGTCGTGATGAGCACAATCGTAAAGTGGGACACTTGGCAAAATTATTATTAAAACATAATGTCCCTACTGCCGTATCTCTAGTAAGTCCATACATTGTGAATCGTCAGGATGCCAAAAAAATTATTGATTCAGATAAATTTCAAGAAATCTATATACACTGTTCACTTGAAAAATGTGAAGAACGTGATGTAAAAGGTATGTACAAAAAAGCAAGAAGTGGTGAAATTAAAAATTTCACTGGCATCGATAATCCATACGAGGCCCCATCTAATCCAGATCTTGAAATAGATACTGAAAAACTGACACTAGATGAAAGTGCCAATGCCATAAAACAACATTTAGCATCTAAAAATCTTTTATGATTATGTAGTTAGTTCTGGCTTTAGTGTCCATGCAACTAGTAATATTACAAATGGTACAGTTATTACTCCAATGATTGGTAGTATTGCAAATATACGTTCGCTCTCTATTGCGGAATTTCCAATAATCCATGGTAAAGGTAGTGTTACTGTAAACCATATGCTAGATAAAAGTATAATCAACTCTATTCTATTACGTCTCTTTGACTTCATTGAAATTAGTAACATCCAGCTGTATTAATTTCATAGGTAGATAATACTATGAGATGGAATCGGACAGAGTAATTGATTTATCTTTATAATAATATGTGCCTGCCTTGATCCATTCTGCACCTGAAATTATCCATATATCGAAATTGGCATCTGTCAAATCACCGGCCTCGTTTAGATTTGCATTACCAATTATACCATCATAGCCTTGTGCAACCTGAATTATATTATCTTTGATTACATCTGCATCAGAACTCTGTGTATGTAACATTGTAAGACCTACCAACCAAACAGCATCAAAAGCTCCATAGGCGAAGGCAGTTGGAGACCTGCCAAGTGTATTAATTATATGATTTTCAACCATTGTATACTTTTCACCTTCTGTGGGGGAGATTTGTACAGTTGTAAACTGTACATCGTTAGAAAATTTCAATGCAATATCGTCTTGAATTAATCTATACTCTTTTGCACTTGCATCGGCACCATACCAAGTTACATCACTCAATATATCATGCGCAGAGGCAGATTGCATAAATTGTAAGATTTCGGCAAAACCTAAGAATAAGACACCAACATTCTCTGCACCATACTTGTCAACATTTTTTTGAACCCTATCGGCTAACAAAGAAACAGATATGGAAAACTCTGGAGTTTCAGGATTGTATCGTATTCCTTCATCATCAACAATACCACCCAACTCTTCATAGGCAGCTTTGGTAGTTTTACTCAATCCATCACCCCACGTATCACCTCTCCATACTATAATTATCACATCAACATACTTGTCAAGCAGTGAACCGAGCACAACACCTTGTTTTCTGTCATCTGCAACCATGCGAAATATACTATCATCAGGTATTGCCAAAGAGGGCGCAGTAGAGGATGAACTAATCATTATCATGCCATTAGAGTCAGCATATCCTTTAGAATTTTGTAAATTTGCACTAGTATCTGGACCAATTGAAACTTCAATTCCTTTTGAACGTAGAGCAGTAAGTTTCTCTAAAGCTATAACAGGATTTGTTGCTGAATCCTCTGAAATTAATTTGAGATTCCACAAAGCTCCCATTTCTTCAAGATATTTATTAAATGTGGATACACCAAGCTTTACACTCTCTTTATTCTCCTCACCTATGGAGGAAAAATCACCTGTCAATGCGGTTATGGAACCAATTGTAATTATTCCAGACAATTCTTTAGACTGAGATGTTGAAGAAGTGAAAGTCTCTGTACTAGTTTTTGTAGATACGGTTTCAGGCATCGAGGTAGAATTCTCTGTATCTGGAGATTCAGTAATTAGACCAAATCCTACACCTATGACAACTAGTATGATTGCTATACCTATGCCGATCTTTTGCTTAGAATTCAATTAATTATACTAGAAACCAGCGCTTAAAAAATCTCTTTATATATCGATATATATGATACATGAAAATCTCTTTATTTCCAACTCGAGTAATTTTGAGATTAGACACGGATATACCTGAGCGCTTGAGTTATTAATAAAATCCCTATGCGATAATAATGTGGAATCTCAATTAATTAAAAATAATCCTCAAGTATCAATTATCATTCCTACATATAATGAGTCATTAAACATTCTAAACATATTGGGATCCATCAAAAACATATTGCCAAAAAATATACTAGTTGAAGCTTTGGTGGTTGATGACAATTCACCAGATGGAACTGGACAAATAGTTGAAAAGTACATCAAAGATACACCAAAGACCAATTTTAGTATTGGAGTGTTACATCGTACAGCAAAAATTGGACTCGGTTCTGCAATTATGTCTGGAATTAAACATGCAAGAGGAAATATGTTGGTAATTATGGATGGTGATTTCTCGCATCCACCAGAAATAATTCCTAAAATGATTGATGCGCTGAAAAATTTTGATCTAGTCATAGCATCACGATATATCAAAGGAGGCAAAGTTATTGATTGGCCAATGAAACGTCGTCTAATAAGTAAATTGGGTACAAAAATTGCCAATATTAGTCTTGGAATTCAAACCAAAGATCCCATGTCTGGATTTTTCGCATTTAAAAAACCGATAATAAATGGTTTGAAAATTGATGCTATTGGTTACAAATTATTACTTGAGATACTTGTAAAGTTAAAAGATGTACGAATACAAGAAATTCCATATACATTTCAAAATAGAACAGATGGTTCTAGTAAAATGGATGCATCAACAGTCATTGATTATATGTATTCCATCTGGCGTTTGTACCTGCATAACCGTTCAATTACTGATGAACCACGAAAATCTATTCACTTTGTATCCAAGGTCGGACGATTTTTCACAGTTGGTGCATCAGGTTTACTGTTAAATCTTGTCATATCTACACTATTTGTATCTGGAATTACAGAATTTTGGTACATACACGCAAATCTCGTAGGAATATTCTTTTCAATGACTACGAATTTCTTCTTAAACAAAGTCTGGACATTTAGAGATAGAGATTTTTCACCGCGTCTTGTATTATCTCAATATCTTAAATTTCTATCACTAAGCTCAGTTGGAGCACTTGTACAAATTAGTTTGGTGTATTATCTTGTGGATGTAGTAGACTTTACATACTCTTATGCACTTATTTTAGCTGTACTTACAGCAGCAATGAGCAATTTCATATTAAATAAAAAACTCACATTTAACGAAAAAATTTGGAGTTAATTTGTATCCATCTTGTCTATATTTGAAATAAATACAGAAACCGGTCCTATTGTATCGCCGTGAGGATCAATCACTATATCTAATGTATCATTATTGGACAAATCAAATCTTTTTTCTCCTCTATACTCCCACTTGTAATAATTCTCAATATCTGTAGGAATCTGCACTAGAGTAAATGTCTCTGTAAAGGCAATATCTTCTCCGTTGATATCTATTGTCATCTGCTTTGGACTGCCACCACTTAGAACAAAATATAGTGTGTATCTGCCTGCAACAGCTTTAAAAGATTCTTCAAAGATATCATCTGTGTATAATGTAGGATCTGCTAATCTGGCATGAAATACGGTTCCCTCACGCTCTGGTGACTCTATATTATTTACTACAAATATCCCTATAATCCCTAAAATTGCTAAAGATACAAGAATTATTTTGCCTTTCATGTCTATATTTATACCTGTATTGTATATTCAGCTTAATGAAATTTTACATAACGTTAATGAAATTTTACACAGTTGATTAAAGACACAAATTTTTACGTCTTACCATGACTCAATTTCAGGATAAATGGGTAAAAACATCATCATCTAGTGTAGGTGAGACTATTGTCAACAAGCTAAAGTCACAACCACCATTAAAGCCACAACTTGAGAAAGGTGTCAAGCGTGTTCATGCCCAAGTATCCAAATTAGATAATATGTTAAATAATTTAAAAACACGTGATAAACAAATATTTCAAGATATTATAGATGCAACTCAACACCATGACACAAACAAGAGTCATGTGCTTGCAAATGAATTAGCCGAGGTTCGTAAAGTATCTAAAATTTTAACTAGCGCACGAATGTCACTTGAACAGATAGAATTACGTCTAATAACTGCACATGATCTTGGAGATACCGTAGTTACAATCATGCCAACCGTAGGATTAATGAAAAATCTCCAGTCTTCCATGTCAAAATTCATGCCTGGCGCAGACAAGGAGATTGCTGAGATGGCCGACACTCTGAGTGGTTTAATGTTTGATACGTTTTCAGGTGACACTCAATTTGGTGTTAATGCTAGCACAACTGCTGAATCTGAAAGTATCTTACAAGAGGCCACTGCTGTTGCAGAATCACAATTGGATAATAAATTACCATCAATGCCAGATGCCAATGCATCTGATTATCAGGCAAAGTATGAATAATGTGTTGTATCTTCTCTATCATTGTCCAAAACTAGAATAAAAGCTGTTAAACATTACAAATGAAATGAATGTCAGACTATTTGAGCTCTTTACTTCTATAGAAGGTGAAGGACTTTTTTGTGGTACAAAAACCCTCTTTGTTCGTCTAGCCGGATGTCCATTTACTTGTTTTTACTGTGATACTTTGGATGCACTACCATTAGATTCAGGAAATGAATATTCTATTGAACAGGCACAACATATGATTGATGATTCATTACAATCTGAAACATTTAAAGTAAATTTCACAGGTGGTGATCCACTGGTTCAACATAAGGCTGTTGCAATACTTGCAAAATACGTTCAATCTAAAAATATTAAAACATATTTAGAATCATCATGTTTTGATTCAGAGAAATTTGCACATATTTTACCATTCATTGATTATTCCAAGATAGAATTTAAGACTATAGATTCTGAATTTGTAAAACATGATAATGGTGTCATGATAAATACTGCGCTAAAATGTCTAGAGTTGTCTCTTGCAAGTAAAGCTACCACTTTTATCAAAATTGTAGTTAGTGCGCACACTAGAAAAGAGACAATTAAAGATTTAACTGTCAAGATATTTTCCTTAGATACTGAAAAACTTGTTGGCATCTTTATACAACCTACATTTGGTATTGAAGAACCATCCTTGGAATCACTTGTAGAATTTTATGATATTATTCACCCTTTTTTTTCACAGGTACGTATAATTCCACAATTACACAAATTCATGCATGCCCCATAACTGTAGAATATTTTCTAGTCCTCATAGTGCTTGAATATTGAGAATATGTCTACAGTTCTCAAATTAGTAGTTTCATATAGTTAATCATGGAATTTTCATGATATTTTTTGTTGTATCAATAAATTTAATGGCTTTTTCAATCATATTTTTTATCCGAGTCTCAGATACTGCACCAGTATCATCATATTGAAACTCTGATCTTCGCTCTCTACCTTGATTAAAAGCCTCGATTACTTTGTGATATATTTTTGTTCATAAATACTTGAAAAAGACACTACTGCTACATGGTGTTCAATACCTTTTGGTCTATATCCTTTAGAAAACATTAATGCTCTTCCTACATGAAGTATGGCATTATGTGCAGCAGAATGAGCACATCCCCATTCCTTAATCCTCAACATGTTTTTTGATTATTCAAGGTTATTTTGTGCATTTTTTATTTCATTTTGAATCTGTTCTTTATCAGATTGGAATTTTTCAATTAACCCTTTACTTTGCAAATCGCTTAAATTCATTCTCCTCTCCAATTAACATTATTACAGATGTATGTAATATCTCTCTAATTAATGGAATATTTTTCTTGATTTTTTCTTTCAATTCTTTTTCAGTCCAAAGAATAAAATTAATTTCACGATTTATGTTTCTCTCGATATTTGAAATAATTCTTAGCACATGATCTTCTAATACATCACCAATTATGAGAAGATCAATATCACTTGTTTCTTTCTCTATTCCTTTTGCAAATGATCCATAAATTAATGAATACTTTATTTCTTCTTTTACCAGCTTTTCGGATAATATTTCACTAAATGTTTCATATTTTAAAAATATTCTTTTCATTTCATCAAAAATTATGCTGTTTTTATTTATTTTATAAAATAACATATTATCTTGATGACGTTTTGAGACAAGACCAATTTTTACAAGATTTGTAAGCTCATTTGATACTGCAGAAGAAAGATGTATTCTGCGTGCAATATCATTTTGATGAAATTCTTTTGTTGAATCTAAAAAGAATAATTTTAATATCAGAATTTGGCTTTTACGGAATAGTAAATCAAGAAAACTTTTTTTTGAATAATTTTCTTTACATTTGTGGATTTCTTGTCTAGTATTTTTTTTTGAACAGATTTGAGTGAAGTGGTGTGTTCTGGTTTAACTACCTCTTCAATGTTTTTATTAATTACAATTAAACCAATTCCAAGATTTTGACATGTTTGTTTTATGATCTTTGTAAATGAATTTTTGTGGATTGCAAGATAGGAATAGTTTGCAGCATCTTTGTAATGTAACGCCTGTGAGATTCCTTTCCCTACATCTCCTCTTGAACCTTTTACTTCAACTAGAGCAATTTTGTTATTTTTTATCATTACAGAATCAGCAATTCTGCCTCTAACCTTAATCTCTTTTTTGATGGCCCATCCATTTTTTGTATAATGTTTGTGTATCAAATCTACTTCAGTGTTCATAAAACTCATATTTTCTATTACTTTACAGTTGTTAACTAAATAAAAATACTACTTTGTGTATTACTCACATGTGAATACAAAAAGACAAAATCAGATGACCGACTGAGATAATCAAGAAGCAGAGGGTAGGAACAAGCAAACAAAATCATTACGTCTAAAAAGACCAAATACTCATCTTGCTAATCATGATTTCATTCTTTTGTCCCTAACGATTTTGTGTGAATTTACTATGCTTCTTAATCGTATATGATTCCTGATATCATCTATTAGTTCAAATAACCGTTATTCAACACTATTCATAATTGAATACAGATAAGGTCGAAGGATTAATTCGTGAATTACTAATTGAAATTGGGGAGGATCCAACTAGAGAAGGATTACGTGATACACCAAAACGTATAGCACGCATGTATGGAGAGATCTTTGCTGGATATGATAAAGATTCTGAATTATCTATACAATTCTCCGAGGATTCAGGTACTGTACTTGCCAAAGACATTCAATTCTACTCTATGTGTGAACATCATATGTTACCTTTCTTTGGCAAAGTCCATATCGCATACAATCCACGTGGCACCGTGTTTGGAATCTCCAAACTAGTACGCCTAGTTGAGAAATATGCTCATAGATTACAAATTCAAGAACGATTAACACGAAATATTGCCGATGAATTATGCTCTCTTGGTATTATTGATGTTGCTGTTATCTCAGATGCTGATCATCTTTGTATGAAAATGAGGGGAGTCAAAAATGATGCAAGAATGACTATGAGTACATTTAGAGGAATATATGAAAATAAAATTGATCGCGAAATAATATTATCATTAATTAGACAGGGTTCTAGTCATTCTATGACTTCATTGGAAAATAAAAATTAAATATAACTGAATTTACATTTTAATATTGCCATCACACAATAACGTACACATTCCAAGTGAATCATTTCCGTCATGGATATGGCAGGCAATAGAATTTGGAATATTACTTGCAGCATCGATGTTAATCTCTAGTGCAATTATGGATACTATAACAACTCTGGAACCAGATGTGGAGAATTGGGTATATTTTGGTATGGTTGTAACATTCTTTATTGTTTGGTATGGACTAATACGTGGAATAGTCTTTAAAAAACCAATTTTACACAACAGCTAGTGTGCATACTTGGTTTTATCTACCAACTTTATCTTTGCAAACGCTTTTTTTCTATTTTGACATGATTCACAATTTCCACAATGTATGGTCTTGTTTGCATAACAACTCCATGAATTAAATATCTCATCTTTTAAAATTGCATATCCTTTTTTTAACAACTGACTCTTTGTAAATCCTGCAACGTATGGACTCCAAATTTCTATCTCTTCTCTTAATCCTGATTTTATTCCATCTATCTCACCTAGATTAATGGCATCTTGCATTTTTTTTGTGAACCGTGGTCTGCAATCAGGATACGTTACATCATTCTTGTGTGCACCGTATGCTACCATTTTAGCATTAATACTAAATGCCCATGCTGATGCTATGGATAGAAATATTGCATTTCTTATTGGTACTACAATAGAATAATCAAAAAAAGATGGTATGTTTGATTTAGAATTTGTCAATACATTAGAATTCCCATACAATGATTTCATAAATTGAATATCTGATATTACATGTTTTACTAGTAGTTTCTTTGCCATTCGTTTTGCAACTAGCACCTCACGATTTGCTCGTTGACCATATGTGAATGTAATACCGTATAGATCATATCTTTTTTTGAGTAACGCTGCCATACAGATAGAGTCTACACCGCCACTAAACACGATTACCGCCTTTTTCATTGGATTCTAGCACCAATAGATGGTTTACAGATTATATCATGACTAGTTCCCACTGATGCCATACCATTCTTTATTGCACTGCTAATCCCCTCCAAGTCATCTGCCTCTGTCGCAAATGCAATAACTGCCGGACCTGCACCACTTATTGTAAATCCTAATGCACCTGCTTTCATAGCATTCTTTTTTGAAGCATCAAATCCAGGAATCATGTGTTTTCTTGCTGGCTCTACAATGATATCTTTAACAGAATCTCCAATTAATTTACAGTCTTTTTTTGCAAAACCTGCTACCATTGATGTTGCCTTTGCTAAATTTTCTATTGAATCTGCAAATTTAACATTGTTTGGAATTACATCTCTAGACACTTGGGTTTTCTTTTCTGGTGTGTCTATTTTTGGTATTACAATACATAATCTAAGATCTTTTGGCGGCTCTATCATGATAGTTTTTAACGGTGTAGTATTTTGTACTATTACAAATCCACCTAGTACTGACGCAGCTACATTATCATAATGAATTGTTCCTGCACTTGCTTGTTCTCCAACACCAGCACATTCTATTAATTTATTACTATCAAGTTTTAGATTGAACAATTTATCAAATGCTACTGCCGTAGCTGCAGCAGATGCGGCGCTACTCCCCATTCCATATCCGGCAGGAACTCCTTTTTCTATTTCAATTTCCACATGATTTGATATCTCAAACTTCTCTTTCATGTATTGTATTACCAATCCAGCTGTATTCTTTTCTAAATCAAGTGGTATAGAATCATTCGATTTTATACTACTCACTTTTGCCTCAGATAGAGTAATTTTATCGTAAAATGCGTCTAGTGCTAATCCAAACACATCGAATCCTGGACCTAAATTTGCCGTACTAGATGGTGCATGTACAGTAACGCTCAATCCTCAATCTCCTCTCCCATGTCTAATATTCTACTCAACATACTTTGCACAGTTACCATTCCTTCACTTGTAGCATTAGATACGGGTAGTAATCCTTGTGCAAAACCACCCTGATTCATACTACGAAGTATATTTGAGACTAGAGCAAATGTCTCTCCATCAGTAGTGATACTTAATTCATTTTCCAAGGCAGACATACTAGTTGACCATTTTAAAATATCCTTTAATTTTGTACCAATTATATCAGTTTTTGTCATTACATTTAATGTAGGCAAACCAAGTCTCAGTTTAATTGATGTTGCTAGTAGGGCAATTGATACAAAGTTTACCGGTGTTGTAACTAGTACTCCATCATATATGAATACAGAAACTACTTCTTGATCTATTAGACTTTGAGCTATAAATGATCCACTAGTCCTATAAGCGAACAACTCAATCTGTCCGGGAGTATCTATTATTAAATAATCTGGGTTTACATCAAACACTTCTTTTTTAATATCCTCAATCTTGGATGCAATCAAGTCACTGGCCATGATTAATGATCCGTTTGGACCTAAATCATATTGCTTCATAATTTGTATTAAATCCACATAATCTCGAACATCAACATCACATGTGTATGGTGTAGATTCCACTCCTGGATTTAAATTTAGTATAACTGCAAAGGTACCATTCTTGGTATAGTATTCGTGTAATCTAGATGTGAATAGTGATTTTCCTGCACCGGCAGTTCCTGTCACAAATATTGATTTCAATTCATTTTAACTATCTAGACATTTCATTTATACTCTGCTCAAGGTAATGACATGTCATCCAAATTTATCGTTAAATCTCTATTAATAGCCAAATCTATTACGATTTATCTATTTTTTAAATATGAATTACGGTTTTCTAAATGCATCATTATCTTTAATCGTGATCATTCCGCTACATGGGTTAACAATTTTTTCAAACTCATCTGAATTACTTATTGTTCGCATAAATGCAAATGCTCTAATTTTTGTCGTGGGACATTCAATTTTTATTCTGTTTGCAGCTCCAAGAAAGGTTGAACCACGAGTTACAATATCATCAATTAAAAGAACTTCTTCTAGACAATTTGGAATTTTTTTCATAGACAGAGAATCAAAATGTTTCCTAGGTTTCGGTCAATCCCTAGGTTTACACATTGATGATTTCAAAACTGCAAATTCACGAAATAGACATGTATTGACATTTTTCCCCAAACCATTTTTAATTAATGCATCTGCAAGGCATTTGGATGTCCATAATGTATTCATCTTTGTTAGAGAACTCTTGGGTACTGGAATCAAAATTTGTTTTGGATGAAAATAACTTGCAAACTTGAGAGTATTAATCATATTTTTTATTTTTTGTGTATAATACTCTGATGTTAAAATTTTATTTTGTTTTATTTGAATCGATTTGTTATTTTTAGAATCACTCATCACAGTTCTAGACTCTTTAGCAACACTCGATGTTCCTCGTGGTGAATATGTTAGAAAAGAGCTAAATTCAAGTGTGGTTATATTCATAATTCACTTTATTCAAAGAGTTTACTCATTTTAATATCTGATGGCAGTACCTGAAAAATATCATCTAGTTCATCAAGCTCTATTGCTCCGTATTTCATCATCTCATCTGCCCACTCTGATTTACAATTATTTATAACATTTTTTGTTAAAAATACTAGTCTTCCAAGTCTTAATCCTTCCCAGCCTTGATGTATTGTACCACTTGTTTTACCTGCCTCTACAATTATACTTGCATCAGAGATTAACGCCATTATTTTATTTCGCATTATAAAATTTTGTGGTAATATTGGATGATTGTTTGCAAATTGTGTAATTACTAGATGATTTTTCATAATTTTTTGTTGAAGTTTAAAATTTTTCGCTGGAAATGTTTTATTTAATGGTGTCCCAATTACCGCAATAGTTTTCCCTCCATTATTCATTGCCGTCTCATGAGCAACAGTGTCTATTCCTTCAGCTAATCCACTAACAATTACTACATGTTTTGCAACTAATTTTTTAGTTATATCTCTAGCATATTCAAGTCCTTCTGGTGAGGCTTTTCTAACTCCAATCACTGATACTTTAGGACGTAATAATGCAATATCAGTATCCCCTTTTGTGTATATTTTATCTGGACAAAATTTTTTTTCTGTATCATTAAATCCATGACCTACAAGAAATTCCATAGGCATTGATTCTTCTGACATTATTGATGTCATAATTGTATAATTGACATAACTAGACTTTTAATGTTTTTTCAATTATATGATCCCATCGACTCTTTAATTATGCTGATTTTATATCTAGATTTATTCTAGTTATATAATTTACCTTATTCTATCATATTTTTTGATACCCTCATACTATTATAATATTAATGAAAATTTGCTATGATGCATTGGAGATTCACTGTTATACCTGCAACCACAATTCCTATAATTCTAATTGCTATTCGATTTGATATTGATATAATAGATGTATTTACAATTAGTGCTGTACCAATAGTTTTTGCGGCCAGTTTGCTTTTCTTAAAATTAGTAATATCTGGATTAAAGTTTAGCTATATTGTACGATCCAATTTAGGTAAATTTGATTCTATTTGGAGAATGACTGGGGTACGAATTGGAAGTGAATTTATAAAATTTACAACTCCAATGTTTATAGGAGCTGAATTTGTAGTCATTTATTGGTTACACAAAAAAAATGTACCAACACCCAAGGCTCTTTGGATTGCTATACTTGATATTGTTACAGAGGTTTTAGCTGGTGGTGTATTATCAATAGCTGCAGGACTGTTTGCATTATACAGTGGAGCTTATCTAATTGCTACTGTGATTCTTGCTACTAGTATTTCCATTACAACTCTTTGGGTAGTTTTATTCTTTTTATCTTCCACGCATACATTCCAGCTTCCTGGTGTGTTTGCGTTTATACTACGAAAGACTCTGAAAACAAAAAGTGAAAAATACATTAAAGAGACCAACAAATGGATGTCAGACGTCTGTCATATGAGTAGAGATAATCTACATAAATCTAGTTCGAAAAAAATCTTTGTTAACAGCTTTTTCATGTCTCTTGCTGCGTGGATCTGTTACGGTTTGTCATTTTTAATTATTGCAGTAGGAATTGGATATGACGTATCTATATTTGACTCAATAATGTCAGTAATGGGTGCCAACGCAATCGCAAATCTACCTATAACTGTGGGTGGATCTGGACTTGTAGAATTTGGTGTCATTGCATATCTGAACGATCTGAATCCTTTTGATCCACAAATCGCTGAAAATGCAGCAGGATGGAATGCTGTAGTTGCTTGGCGTATTGCTACATACTATATCCCAATTGCTATAACTTGGTTATTTTTGATGAAACTTGCTCTTGTGCGATATAATAAACCGTCCAACATAACATAGTATTTTTAGTCTTTTGTGTATATGATTAGTATTGGATTTCGCAGGAAAAGTTGTTGTGATCACAGGAGCCTCTACAGGTATTGGCAGAGCTGCTGCCATTAATTTTTCACACCGTGGAGCTAATCTTGTACTTGTATCTAGAAATAAAGATGCATTAGAGAAGGTCAAACCAAATTTGAGTGATACTGCAGATGTACTTTTGATACCGTGTGATGTATCTGATAATAATCAGGTAATAGACATGGCCAAGAAAACATTGAAGCATTTTGGTAGAATTGATATTCTAGTAAATAACGCAGGATTTGCAATTTTATCCACCATTACTAATCAAAAGATTTCTGATATTGAATCTCAAATGAAAACCAATTATTTTGGGATGATTTATTGTATTAAACAATTTCTCCCTGTAATGTTAGAGAGGAATTCTGGACATATTGTAAATGTGGCCTCTGTAGCTGGAAGTTTTGGGTTGGCTCAGATTGCACCTTACTGCGCTTCCAAATATGCCATGTTGGGATTCTCTGAAGGACTTAAACAGGAATTATACAACACAAATGTAGATGTTACAGTAGTTAGTCCTATGATGACAAAAACTAACTTTTTTGATCATCCTTCCTTTGTTAATATGCATAAATATTCTCCAATGACTTTAACACCAGAGCAAGTTGCGCGTGTAATAATTCGAGCGTCTGGTTCATCTAGACTCGAAATTATAGTTCCATCTTATGTTAGAATAGTAATTTGGTTAAAGCAGACCTTTCCATTTATCATTAATCCAATCATACATCATATAATGATGCGTAAATAATTCACTCTTTGATTTCGGTAATGGTTTTAGCCTTAAATTGATATATAGAATTCATAATAATCTCTTGACTTTGTAAATATTCTATTACTTTTTCACTCAAAGGCGCTCTGTATATCTCAATATTAATTTTATACATATTTTCTTTCTCCATGTCTTTTATTTTGATCTTGCCTGGTATGTCAACAGTGATAATATGTCTTCCATCATCAGTAGGTTTGTCTAGTTGAAAATCTATTTTTTTATCAGACTCATATATCTCTAAAATACGTCCTGTTGAGATAATTTCTTTTGGTTTTCCAAATTTTACATTCTGTATCTCAGATTCTACCCACTGTGGCATTTGATCTTTTTTAGTCATATCTATTCAATTTTTTGCTTTTTCGGTTTTGCTCTTATTCCACCAACTGAGATAATCATACTGATGATCTTCACGTGTACGCTCTCTTCTACCAATTTTCTCTCTAATATCGCTTACCTGCTCTCTTGTTGCGTAAAGACCACATCTTTTACACATAAAGTGTTTGGTTGATATATCTAATTTCATTGGAAATTCTATCTCATCGAAGAATTTAGTTAAATCCACTTCTTCTTCTGCATCTGCATATTTTGCAATAATTTTTTTTCTTTCGCGTGCTACACATTCAGGACAATTTGGCAATTTAATTTTAACCGTTTTTTTGGCATAAAAGCCTTTACTATTGAAATTAGATTTGCTAAAATTTACGTCTAGTATGCGGATTATATCTTCATCCCTCTCGGTCAGTTCGCCCATCGAACTACCCGCATACTAGACACATATCTCTACAAAAATATACTATTTGTCTTTTAACATTTCTTCCATTATGGCAACAGTAGTTTTTGCTCCTTCACTAACAAAGTTTTTTGAAAATTCTTTCACTCTTGCCTCATAATCTACAAAATTTTTATGAATTCTAGACACAGCTTGTATAATATTTCTTTCATTCTGTGCCATAATTCCTAATCCTTTGCTCTCTGCCCATAGTAACTGATTTGTATGTTCATCATACAAGGGAACACCAATTATTGGTTTGGCGTTTATTCCCAACACTTCACCCATAATTGTATGGGATCCATTAACAACTACATACTTTGCATTACTCAATACAGTGTCTTTCTCATTCTCACTCAGGAAACCTATGTCAATTTGAACCCACTCTATCTTTCTCTCCCATGCATATTCTATACTATATCTATTCCCATCCATTCCCAACACTGAATTAATGTTAGGATCTGGTACTGCATGTGAAATTAATCGTTTTTCTTTCTTCATTTCATCGCTATGAAACACTCTCTCATATCTTTCTCCTGTGTACTCATTTGTAGACTTGTTTCCAGTTCGTACCCAATATCCAAAATCTACTCCCATGACTAATTTTTCTAAAATTGTAAATTCTGTATCACTCCTCTGTGTTTTTTGAGCAAAATGCCCCGAATATACCACATTTTTTTCTACATCCTTTGAGAAATTCAAATTATATTCACATATTGTATATGGAGGAGGTGAATCTGCAACAATAATTTTAGTAGCCTTTGCAATCTGTTTTGAAATATAATACATACTTGGATATAGGTACATTCTAGATCTCCATAATCTAGTTCTAAACTGATTTGTAATGAATAAACTTGGTATATCACGTTTCTGTGCTAGTATGTTGGAGCCTATATCTCCATCATTTATCACAATATCAAATTTTTCTTTATTGTAAAACTGTGCCTCTTTTTTTAGGTATGTCGAAATCTGTTTTACTAGTGGTGGTCTCCCTTTAACAGGTAGTAAAAAATTTAGTAATGATTTTGGCACACTAGGTCCTGTTTTACCATCTATGGGAGTTGGCATGGTAATTGTATGTATATTCTCGCTATTTTGTGGAAATTTTTCAAGAATTTTCTTACAAATCTCCTCTCCACTATAGTAATGTATGTCAATATCTTCCCTTTGTCTTAATATGTGATCTACTTTACTCATTCTAGAATAATGTCCATTTCCCCATGTGTAGATAAATTGTCCAACTTTCATGAATAATCAAACCTTGTTCTGTGCATTCATGATATTCAAAATATCATGTACATTATTTGGACCAATCTTTATATCTATTTTTTGCATCTTCTCATACGTTTTTCTATAAGTTATCTTGATCCTCTTTGATGGGAATTTCATCTCAAATGATTTTTGTATAGCAGAAATATATTTTTCCAATCCAAATTTACCTGCATGACTAATCTCCTCTAATCCAAAAGAAGGGATATGCGCATACAATTTACTCTTGTGTATTTTCTCTATCATATCATCATTAAACCATACGGGAAGTGCCATGTTTAATGGGGCCGATATTCTATCGCAGTGATATGATTTGGCCATGGCAATCTGAATATCTATCATTTTGGAAATGCTCTCTAGTTTACCTGTAGCGCTATCTGGATATTTTATTTTATAATATTGAACAATAATGTTGTTATTCAGCATTCTTGGTAAAATTTTGTCAAGCAGTTTAGTTTGATGTATCATCTCTGATTCGGTTCTATACCCTACTATTACTTTTACTTTAAATCCCTGTCTTATTGTTTCAAGACAATCTAGTGCTGAAAGTGAATCATAAATACCACACACCGTCATACCTTTCTGAGATTCAAGAGGCATTCCACCAAAACTTGTATCTGTAAATATGCAAATGTATGTATTTGATTTAGAGATAAATAATTCTAATTGTTTTGTGTGATTCCTATGTGTGCCAGGTTTAGCTCCAGATTTGTATAATTTTTCTACAAGTCTTGATGTAATGCTTAATTGTATATCACTTGCAGTATATCCAATGGGTTTACCCTCTATTTTGACGTAAAATTTATCTTGAGATAATATCAATTTTTCCCAAATTTTACTTGCATCTGTTACAATCTCTCCTAATCTAATACCAGTTTTTTTAGCAATTGCAATTTTATCAATTCCAAACAATAAATTTATCGCCGAAGATCCAAGTACTGGATCTTTGAGTGTAACTATAATTACATCTCCATCTATGGCAATTTTACTGAATTTTTGATTTTGATTTTTTAAAATTATCGCAATATTTTTCTTGAGTTGTAATAAATTCTTTTTAGCAAATACAGATGGAAATACTACCACTAAAGATTCTATCATACGTTTTATACCATACTGTTCTTTATAATTTGAATTCTAGTAATCAATATAAGAGATATGAAATAATTTAACATATGAGTAAATTCACTCAAGATGAACTAGATAAAATAGCAACAACGTTGCATACCCCTCAGGAAATACTTGAATGGACATCAGAGAATCTTCATCCCAAAGTCACTAAAGCGTCTAGTTTCGGAGCCGAGGATGCTGTACTAATCGATATGATGATAAAAATTAATCCGGAATTTCGTTTCTTTACACTTGATACTGGTAGACTTCATCAAGAGACGTATGATATGATGAGTCTAGTTCAAAAAAAATATAATCTAAAACTTGAAGTATTATTCCCTGATGCTACTGATGTAGAAGATATGGTAAATAAATATGGTCTAAATCTATTTTATGACAATGTTGATAACCGTGTTTTGTGTTGTCAGGTGCGCAAAGTTTATCCTCTTAATCGAATCTTGCCCACTTTGGATGGTTGGATAACTGGATTAAGAAATGATCAAACAGACAATCGCTCTTCGACACGTATATTGGAGATTGATTCCCAACATAATGACATCATTAAGATTAACCCACTTTTACATTGGACTTGGGACGATGTTTGGAAATACATTAAAGACAATGATGTTCCATACAATAAACTATTAGATATGGGGTATTCGAGCATTGGTTGTGAACCGTGTACACGACCTATCAAAAAAGGTGAGAATAACAGAGCAGGTAGATGGTGGTGGGAGCAAGACTCCAATAAAGAATGTGGACTACACATGCAACACTCTGGAGGTAAATAATGACTAGCATAAAACCTAATGGCGGTACTCTGATTAATCGTATGTCATCCACAAATCCATCTGGATTGGAGACATGTGAAATTAGTATTGGAGTTGCAAATGATTTGGAAAACATTGCAGATGGTATCTTTAGTCCTCTAGAAGGATTTCTAACTGAAAATGATTTTCACAGTGTAGTTGATAAGGGTAGATTATCTAACGACTTGCCATGGACAATACCAATTGTACTTGATATGGATAAAGGAACTGCAGATAGACTAAAAGATGCAGGCGACACACTACTTGTCGATCCAGAAAATACAAATTCTGCGATATTACATACCGAACAAGTATTCCAATTTGACAAAAAAAGTATGGCACTTGGTGTATTTGGTACAGAGGATCCTGCACATCCGGGTGTAGCCAAAGTATTAACCATGAATGATTATTTGGTAGGTGGAAAAATTGATTATCTGAATCGGCCTAAAGAGACTATTTTGCGCAGTAATCGAATGACACCTATACAAACTAGAAAAATATTTGAAGATGCAGGATGGAAAAGTATAGTTGCATTTCAAACTAGAAACCCACCTCATGTGGCACATGAGATGCTACAAAAAACTTCCATCACAACTCGTGACGGTGTATTTATCAATCCTCTAATTGGAAAGAAAAAATCCGGTGATTTTACTGATGAAGTAATTATAAAATCATATGAGACTATGATTAAACATTATTATCCTGAACATAGATGCAAGATGGCCACCCTTCATACCGAAATGCGATATGCTGGCCCAAAAGAGGCTATACACCATGCGATCTTGCGTCAAAATTATGGTTGTACGCATATAATCATAGGACGCGATCATGCCGGTGTTGGTAAATTTTATAATCCATTTATGGCACATAAAATATTTAATGATTATACTGATCTAGATATTACTCCTATCTTTTTCCCTGCATTTTTTTATTGCAAAAAATGCCTTACATTTGCAAATCACAAAACATGTCCTCATGATGATGATTCCAAAGTGCAGATAAGTGGAACACAACTCAGAGAGATGATTCAACAAGGTGATTCACCATCTGAATATATCTTGAGACCAGAAGTATCCCAAGTCATACTTGACAATCCTCACCCATTTGTAGATTAGATTTTTATTGATTTTGTAATGTGTGTATTATATTGAAAAAATACCTACTCGTATCATTTGTATTATCTTTCATTGTTCTTCCAGTGTATGGTCAGACAAATCCGTCACTCATAATTGAAGAATATGAGCCACAATGGTACGACTTTAATGTAGTTGGTAGAGATGCGCTTAGAGTGCCAGTAGATAATATTCATGGAATCAGCTGGCAAGTTACCATTATCAATAATTTATTATACATTGATCCAGATGGTAGTGCTGTTTTAAAATTATATGATAAAAACGATCCAAACAAGTTTATCGAGATTGGAATGGGCGCAGATCCTACTGAAAAATTCTGGATTGCAGTTTGGCTTGAGAAAACTGGTTATGTTGTTGTGTATAATGATCTTGAACATGGTTGGAAACCTGGAGCTAAAATCTTAATCTCATATTCAGAGGTTGCAGGTCTTACAGTAAATAATGGGGAGAGAATTGTTGTAAGTAATTTAAATATAGACAGTTTTATAATATCGCAATATTCTGTTCATGGATTGGAATCTACCAATGATCCACCTATTGTAAACTCTGGCTCTATGCTCTTTGAGATAGTCTCCGGTGATCCCACTGCCAATCCTTTGCAATTATACCCATATTATCTTGCAGTTGCAATTGGAATTGTTGTTGCAATTCTTCTAATCACTAAGAAGCGGTAATGGTAGAATAGTATTTACAGTTTTTTCTCAATCTACACACACCGCACATGGGTGATATGGGTTTACAAATATTTTGACCATACATAACAAATGTATCATTAATTTCCATCCAATATTTTTTTTGTACCGTTCTCATCAATTCAAATTCTGTATCTTCAGGAGTCTTTGTATCTACCAGTCCTAATCTGTTTGAAATCCTATGCACATGGATATCAACTGGTATTGCAGGTTTTTCAAATGCATAGACCAAAACACAGTTGGCAGTTTTTCTTCCAACTCCTGGTAATTCTATTAATTTCTCCAAACTCTCTGGAACTTTATTCTTGTATTGTGAATGAATAATCGAGGCTACTTTGATTATTCTATCTGCCTTTACATGATAGAATCCTATAGATTGTATTAATTTCTCAACATCTCTCAACTTTGCTTCAGATAATGCTTTAGGGGTTTTGTATACTTTGAATAGTTTTTTCACAACTTTTGCAGTATTTTCATCCTTTGTTCTAGCCGATAGAATTGTTCCAATAAGAATACTAAATGGTCCAGTTTCTGCCTCATGTAGTTCTCTGAGGGCTGTCATTCTTGGAGGTTTGACCTCATTCATGGTCTTTCTCATATCATTTATAATCTTTTTCAACTATTTTGTATAATTAATCACTCTATTCTAACATTGCTTTTTTCATATAAAGTATTATAGTTGTTGTAAATAATTTTGGTTAATGCAACTTACTCAACAAGAGGAAAAAGCTCTAGCAGGTGAAGAGGGAGAAGCATTAGCAACTGCATATAGAATTCTTGTAGCCTCTGGAGAAGCTACAGATGCTGAATATTTATCTCCAGTAAAATGGGTGCATCTGTCTGGTGTAAATTATAATACAATAGGTGATTCGGGGGAATCTTTTCTACGTCAAATAAGCCAAGATGCTCATGTTCGTGTACAAACTACTCTAAACCCAATGGGTTTTGATATCAATTCTGTATCTAAATTTAATCTTGGAGATAATTTTATTCAAAAACAACAGAGCATTCGTGATTCCTATGAACGCATGGGAGTTATTCCAACATTTTCATGTATTCCATATGAAATATTTGATCTACCTGAAAAAGGAACTCAGGTTGCATTTGCAGAAAGTAACGCTGCAATTTATGCAAATTCTGTAGCGAATTTAAAAACAAACAAAGAAAGTGCGTTTACGGCGCGAGCTAGTGCTCTTACTGGAAAAAGTCCATACTCTAGTCTTAGAACTGAAGAGGATGCTCCCTCTACGCCTATACACATGGATGTGAGTAATCCTGATGAATTAGACTTTGGCATGCTTGGATATTTTGCTGGCAAGATGGCCAAGACTGAATCTGTTTCATTATCTGGAATTAATATGCCTGACATGCGTAAGTGTAAATCTTTGTGTGGTGGAATGGGTACATCTGGTACATGTGCAAAATTTAATATTTCCAAAGACAGTCCTTCTAACACAATTCATTTTGATAAAAAAGAATCACAAAATATTCATGATGAATTAAACACTTCTGACGATGGTGATATAATAACACTTGGTAGTCCACAATTGGGACTGCCAGAATTAAGTGATCTAACATCTATGTTGAAAAATAAATCATTTACAAAACCTTGTATAATCTTTTGTCCTAAAACAATACAAGATAAAGCCGAATCTCTTGGATATGTCAACAAAATTCAACATGCTGGGGCAGAAATATTTTATGATTGTTGTATATGTCTAACACCATTAATTGATAAAGCACAAATTGATGGGGTGATTACTAACAGTGTCAAAGGCGCATATTATCTAAATAAATCCACAGGCGTCAAGGTAAATTTGAAAAATCTCTCTAGTATTATTGGAGATGAAACAAAATAAAGGTTATAGTTCATGGAAAAGTCTCCGGTTCTGTCTTGAAATCAAATACGCCAATAAATTTTCTCGGGCTAGTTGACAAGTCTACTGGTATGATAAATGATGATACCCATGAACTGAATGGTAAGACTATTAAAAATTCAATTTTGGTTTTTCCTGGTGGACGGGGAAGTAGTGTGGGTGCCTATACAATATATTCACTATTTTCCAATAAATCCTCACCAAAAGCTATGATCTGTCTTGATGCTGATTCTACAGTAGTATCGGGCTGTGCAATAGGGAATATTCCTCTAGTAATCATTTCTAAAGAATTATTCGACACGCTGTATAGTGGTGATATAGTCGATATAGACACTGGGCAAAGTGAAAAAATAAAAAAAAGATAAATCAAAAATCTATTCAAAAATGTTAGTCTGTGTTGGAACTTCTGTTGTAGAGGGAACAGATGGAAACTTGTCTCCAATTTGCTGCTCTGCGACCGCTGCGGCCTCTTGAAGGATTTTACTTGTCTCTTCATTTGAAACATCTGACTCCATATCACTAAACGCATCACCGGCTAGAGAATCTGTCATTAAGCCATTTAGAGTTTGTGTCATATTATTCAACTCGGAATCTGCCTCTGGCATGAATTTTCCTAGTGAACTCTTTAGACCTTTCATCGTGGCCATTGCTGGACCTATGGTTACCATAGCTTCGCCTAAATCATGTACAGTCGTTAATCTTGTCTGTACTTGTTCTAGGGACATTCTAGCATTACCTAGTACCTTAACAACTTTACGACTTTCAGCAAGTTCATTTGATAAAACTCTGCTGGCTTCCGTATCATGTTGTTGCATGGCTGTGACGATTCTCTGAAATAGCTGTGCATCTTTTTCTGAAAGTTTTGATAGCATACTATCCATTTTGGATATTTGCATCTGTAGCTTGCTAACCGCGTTTTGTATGCGTGGTTTTAATGCGCCTTGTGGTTTTACAGACTCTTTGAGTCGAGACGTAATGCCTGGACTTGCGGGTTTGTCCCACGAGCTTGTAAAATTCGTCATGACAACAATTTCTGAAATTTACACTTAATATCAGGTGTATATTTAGATACACTTTGGATTAAATTTCAGCTAACAAACTCTAAATGAGATGTATTACATCATTATTTGTGCCTAAAATAGTCGTATTTGACTCTGGTCTAGGTTCATTATCGATCATTAATGGTCTTCAGAGTGTGATGTATGCTGAAATAGTCTATTTTGCTGATCAAAAGCACTTTCCATACGGTACAAAATCTCGTCATAAATTACACTCGCTGATGAATCATACCATCTTGATGCTTCAAGATATGTTTACACCAGACGTTATCATTATTGGCTCCAACACTCCAAGTTTGTTATTTCCAGATATTTTATGTGATAATATTCATGGAGTATTACCTCCAATTATTAATGCTGATGAATCATCCAAGACAAAGAATATTGCTATCATGGCTACACACTCAGTTATTAATGGAGTGGAAATTAAAGAATTTCTGAATAATTTTAAATTAAACTCTACTGTACAATTAATTGATGCATCTGTTCTGATTGATCTTGTAGAATCTGGTGATTTTCTTTATGATATTACTAAATGTAAAAAAATAATTCATGATACAATTCATGATATAATTACTAGTAATAATATTGATGTTGTGACATTATCCAGCACTCATCTTCCATTTTTATCGACATTATTACATGAAATATTTCCAAATGTTATTTTTCTTGATCCTGCAATTACTATTGCACAAAAAATAAAAAAACAATATGGTAATTCTGTAAATGCAACACTTGATATTTACACTTCTGGTGATCCTAAATCATTTGATAAAATATTATCCGGTCTAGGTGTGAAAACAACTAGTTCTTTTCTGCCTTTCGATATCCGTGACTGAAATTTTTATCATAAAGTTTTGCATATTCATACGTCTCTGGCTCAATCACATCTCCAATTATGATTATGGCAGTTCGTGTAATCTTTTGCTCCCACACTTTCTTGACGATATCCTCTAGCGTACCACGTATCACTTTTTCATCACTCCAACTTGCCCTATATACCACTCCGACAGGCGTGGTTTTTTTGTATCCTCCCTTTATGACATTTTCAACTATATCTTTCAACAGGTGAATACTAAGATAGAATACCATAGTGGCCCCATGTTCTGCAAAACTTGCTATGCTCTCTTTTTTNGGAACTGCGGTTCTTGATTCTGCTCTTGTGATTATTATGCTCTGAGTCACACCTGGTAGTGTCATTTGTATACCTAGTGCAGCTGCCGATGCAAGAAAAGATGTCACTCCTGGAATTATTACACAATTGATAGATTTTTCTTTTAATTTATCCATCTGTTCTCTAATTACTCCATAAATTGTTGGATCACCATCGTGTAGACGTACAGTAATACCTTTTTTTGAACTATTTAATAAAATTTCAAAAATCTCTTCACGTATCATACCTGCTGCATCATGTATGGTAGCGTTTACACACATACCTAGTATCTCTTTTGGAATGAGTGATCCTGAAAAAACTACAGTGTCTGCTGCCTCTAAAATTTTCTTCCCCTTTATTGTAATCAGGTCTGGATCCCCCGGTCCACAACCTACAAAATACACTGTTGGACTAGCCATCTCTTTTTATAACCATGATGGAGAAATAATTACTAGTCATTCCCTTTGTGGCCTCTCCCAATGTTAATTTTTTTATAAATTCATTCTTTGTATCTAGATCTTGTCCTATCGCCATTGTTGATTTATCGGAGAATCCTACTTCTCGAAGTATCTCTATTACCTGATCAAAGTATCTTCCATCTTTTAGAAACACCATTGTGTCTGAATTTCTAGCCAGTTCTTTTACCTGACTCAAATCATAACATGATGGCACTACTGTAAATTTTTCTGCACCCTCAGCAAGACTAACTCCGACTTTGGAGGTGAATGTGAATATAGATACTAGTCCCGGAACAACATCCACCATAACATCTGGATACCTAGATTCTAATTCGCGGTGCATATAGATCCACGTGCTATACAGATACGGATCTCCTACTGTAACATAGACTACTTTTTTCCCCGACATTGCATATTTTGCCATCTCATCTGCATTCTTTTTCCAACTCTCATGCAGTTTATCTACATCTTTTGTCATTGGAAATATCAATCTAACAATTTCTGGTCTCTTTTCTAATTCTTCTATTATTGGTGTGATAATTGATAAAACAATACTGGGTCTGCTCTGCTTTGATGCAGGACATAAAATAATATCTGCATTTTTTATCTCCTTTACTGCTTTAACTGTGAGTAGATCAGGATTTCCCGGCCCACATCCAATTGCAACTATTTTATTCATAATTTAATACATATCCGAGCATATTAAAATCTAGGTAGATTTTTTTGTATATGTCGCAGATATCACCGTAACTGGATTTCTTGCAAGCATCATGGTCCCAGTGGTGGTTTTTCTACTCTTTGATATGGTGATTTGTGTAATGTCAATATTGGTAAATCCTGATTTATCTATTATACTGAGGACTTCAAATAACGTCTCAATTAAAATAGTTGCAATAACAATCCTTCCATTTTCCACCAACTTTTTTTCACATAATTTAATAATTTTACCAGTGCTACCTCCTGTGCCCCCTATTATTATGGCGTTAGCATTTGGTAAATTTGGAATCTCATCTTCTGCTTCTGCGTGTATAACTGTACAATTATTCACACCAAAATGTTCTAAATTTTTTTTTGTTAATTGTATGGCATTTGGATCATGATCTATACAATACACTTTACCTATATCTCCAATTTGTAGTGCAGCCTCAATTCCCACTGAACCACTACCACACCCAACATCGAATACTGTATCCCCTGTAGATAATCTTGCCTTTGAAATTTGTATTGTACGAACCTCTTCTTTTGTAATTGGAACTTTATCTGCTCTCTCAAACATCTCATCTGGAATTCCTAAAGTAGAATAATTCCAAGTATGTTTACTCATATGTCAACTGTGCCAAACGAGGTACTCTCATTCAAATTGATTAATGTATATGATAAAATCCATGTGAACAAATAGATAAAAACAAAACTTCCTATTCCTGTAGTGATTAATTTTTTACGATTAGCTTTTGGTAATTCAATAAGCATTAATTTTCCCACAACTATTGTACCGAGGAATACTGAAATCATAAATATTATAGATGCCCAACGACGTTCCTCACCGGTTATGGGTTCAAATATTATAGTAGCTACGGTTCCTGCAGTTGCTGCAACTATAATTCGTAACCAAAATAATTTATCTATTCGTCTCTTTGTTTCGTCGTCCATCACTCTTGTTGGTTCTTTTGGGGGCTCTGCTGCAGATATCGTTGGTGAATCTATCTCTGGTTTTACCGGTTCTGGCACAGATTCCTTCACATCTTTAGCCGGTTCTGGCATAGCTTCAAATTTTTTGGGTTTTTTGTGTTTAGCCAATGGTAATTAGTTGTGTTAAACTACTTGATTTAAAATCTTTGTAAGCATTTTATACGTTAATACTATATCTGCGTATATTTTGTAAATAACCATGGCTCTATCTGGTCTTGAAATTAAATATTTGATCCAAGAGATATCAAAGCAAGTTGATAATTATTACCTCAGTAACATATACGGGATATCTCGAAGTAGTATTCTTTTCAAATTACATCATCCTGAAAAAGACAATCTTTTTCTTGTCTTATCTACATTTGGAATATGGCTTACTACTGTTCGCATAGATTCTGTAGATAAAAATAGATTGGTAAAACGATTAAGAAGTGATCTTTTACGTTTTCGTCTAACTGAGATCAAACAAATTGGTGCAGAACGTATTGCATATTTAACATTTAGTGGATTTGATAAAAAATTTACTATNTGTAGTGAGCTTTTCAGTAGCGGAAACATAATACTGTGTAACGAGGATATGAAAATTCTTGCGTTATTACATAGTATAGAGACTCGTCATAGAACTCTCAAAGTCGGTCTACAGTATACGCCGCCACCAGAAAATAGTATGGATGTGTCCAAACTTACCGAAGATGATTTGCGTGCCATACTTGCTCAAGATATGTCCTGTGCTAAATGGATAGGACGAAATCTAGGATTCAGTAGTAGATATGTAGAGTATATTTGTGCCAAAGCTAAAGTAGATACAAAATTATCTGGAAATCAGCTCGATGAATCTGCCATCCTGCGATTATACGATGTTATCCGAGTAATTACTAATGACGTCATAAACGGAAATCATCAACCAGCATTGGTAAAATCTGGTGATAAGATGGAGGCAAATCCTATTCCACTACATCATGATTCTGATGCTATTATTACTCCTAAATCTTCATTTATGGAGTGTCTTGATTCTATGTTTACTGCATCTATCATGGACGAAGGTCGTGATTTACAATCTAGCAATGTAGATAAAAAAATTGAAGAGTTGAACTCTCAATTAGATGAACAAAAACAGGCAATTAAAGACGTTGAGGAGAAATCTGCTATAATTACAAATGTGGCTAATATTATAATGACCATGCCGTCTAAGAATATTACTACGCTTGATGATCCACGTTGCATGTCTATACTCTCAGCCTTTAATTTTTCAATAATAACTGAAAAAGGAAAATCTTTAATAAAAATAGACCAAAAAACAATTCCATTTATACGTGATTCATCACTACAAGCTACTGCATCTTCATTATATGATGAAGCAAAACGTCAATTTCGTGCAATTGCTTCCATACGTCGTCGTCAAGATAATACTATATCTAAATTAGATGAACTTGAAAGAGAAACAACTAATCTTAGAAGTTCAATAACAATGTCTGCAGTTAGGAAAAAAAGTTGGTATGAAAGATATCGTTGGTTTTATACATCCGATCACTTGTTATCTATAGGAGGTCGTGATTCATCATCAAATTCTGCAATTGTACGTAAACATTTGAAAAATGATGATCTTGCATTTCATGCAGAGATACACGGCTCCCCATTTTTTATTCTAAAACGCGGTATAGGTGCAAAATCTACTAGTCTAGACGAAACTGCGTATGCAACTGTCTGCTTTAGTAGAGCGTGGAAAGAAGGATTGTATGGTTGTAAGGCTTATTGGGTTAATCACGATCAAGTCAAAAAAAGCGCACCTAGCGGGCAGTCAATGCCACGAGGCTCATACATGATTGAGGGAAAACGTAATTTTGTGCGTGTATCAGACTTGCGTCTTGCTGTAGGATTGGTGTATAATGATGGAACAGCAGTAGTGACATGTGGGCCAGTAGAGCCTATTCGTGTTAATTGTGCGTATTATGCTGTAATCGAGCCTACGGGTTCATACATGCCTGATCTTGCAAAAAAACTAAAAATTGAATTTGCCAAGATGGATGAAGAAATCATTCAAAATATAACAGTAGATGATCTTGTTCGTGTTTTACCCACTGGGAATAGTCATATAACAGAATCTGGTAAAGGATTACGTATGGACATGTTGATAAATCCTAACTTGGATACTTGACTAGATCATTTATCACTGAATATAGATCTTTGATATTAATTCTTTTTTGTTCCATAGTGTCTCTTTCACGTATAGTTACTGTTGAATCTTCAAGTGTCTGATGATCTATCGTTATTGCTAAAGGTGCACCAACCTCATCAAGTCTTCTATATCTTCGTCCGATTGCGCCAGAATGATCTAAAAACATATCGAAATCTTTTCGTAGTGTAGCGTAAATTTCATCAGTTTTTTCTGCCAATCCATCTTTCTTTACAAGTGATAATATTCCTGCATGTATAGGTGCTAGATATGGTTTTAATCTCAACACAGTTCTATCATTTTCTTCTTCTCTTTCTAATGAATGTTCTAGAATTGTGTACAAACTGCAATCAATGCCCATCGANATCTCAAACACATGTGGTAATACTTTGATTTCATCATCCATTACCTCAAATTTTTCTTTACTTTGTTTGGCATGACTATCAAGATCATAATCTGCTCTATAGTTACACGCTACAAGTTCCAACCATCCCGTACTTGTTTCTACTTCAAAATCAAACGCAACTTTGGCATAAAATGCCTTTTCCCTCTCACCGAGCTTTCGAAATCTGCTTTTCTCCATAGATATGCCTGTTTTCTCATAAAATTCTGATAATATGCCTAGATAGTATCCTACAATTTTATTTGGCACTAAACCTGATTCAACTGCTTCCCTGCATGTCATTTTTTTCAATCCATCATCTGTCTGTATCCGTAAAATTACATCTTGTACCTCATCGAATTTTTTAACATCATCGAGCTTGTCTTTATTACAAAATATCTCAATCTCTGCTTGATAAAATTCACGCATTCTCAAAAGACTTTGTCTTGGTGCAATTTCATTTCTAAAACTTTTTCCAACTTGTGCTATTCCTAGTGGTAACTTTCCTCGCATAGATTTGAATAATCTTGGGAAATCTACAAAAATAGATTGACATGTCTCTGGTCTAAGATATGCCTCTTCCCCATCGGGTCCAATTCTTAACTCAAACATCATGTTGAATCTTTTTGCATCTCCAAGATTTCCTTTACATTTGCATGTCAAGTTTTCTTTTTTTATTATATCATCAAATTCACTTAAATCTGCATTTTCAGGTAATTCCTTTCCAATCTGTTCTGAGATAAATTTATCTACACGATATGTAGCATGACATTTTTCACACTTTACAATTGGATCTGCAAATCCTTTCAAATGACCTGATGCTTCAAAAACTGATTTTGACATTATTTGTGATCCGTCGATCTCTAACATTTTATCACGTCTTACTAATTCTCTGCGCCATAATTGAATAAATTTATTTTTAAAAGCAACCCCTGATGGACCATACTCCCAAAAGCCAGCTGTAGAATCTCCATAAATTTCACAACTAGGAAAATAAAACCCTCTCTCAAGTGCCAACTTTACAACATGGTCATAATCCATCATTATATCACTAGAAAATACTCATAAATTCTTATGCCAATGATTTTGCAATTTTTATATTCTCAAAATCATCTCTAATTTCATTAATTGGCGTCTCTAAAATTATGGGGAGTTTGTTCTTATCTGCATATTTTACCACTGTTTTCATACCCTCTAATCCTATCTTTCCCAAACCTACATGATCATGACAATCTAGATTCAATCCCATCTCACCTTTAGAGTCATTCAGATGTACTACCTTTAATGAATCACTTCCAACAGTATCATTAATAATTCCAAATGTATCCTTGACTGCTTTTGCACTGGTCAAATCATATCCTGCAGCAAATGTATGACATGTATCCATACATATACCAAATCTATCTATGGGTTGTAATTGTTTTAAAATTTCTTGCAACTGTACAAATTTTGATCCAACCGAATTTTTTTGTCCACTNGTATTTTCTAATAATATTGTTACTTTTTTCTTATCCTTGACAGCACTTTTGAATGCCATTACTAGACGTTTTATTCCTGCTGCCTCACCACTACCTAAATGACTTCCTAGGTGTGTAACTAAATATGGAATTCCCAATATATCACATCGCTCTACTTCACTTGTTAATGTAGCAACTGATTTCTTGTATGGTTCATCATTTGGTGATGCCAAATTTGGCAAGTAGGGCATATGAACTACTAGACCACTATTTTCAATATTTGAATTTTCTAATTTTGTTTTAAAATTTGTAATTGTTTCTTTATCTAAATTTTTTGCATGCCATCCTCTAGGATTTCTTGTGAATATTTGAAATGCTGAACACTTTCTCTCAACAGCGTTATCTACTGCTGCTGCTACAGAACCTGATATTGACACGTGACATCCAATTTGCATGATAATATTTACTCTAGCAATAATTTAAACCTGAATTATTGTGTTTGAATTTAAGAAATACGAATTATATAACTTGTGTATATGGTATTTTTGAGGTATGAATTATCAAATTAAACTTGCACGAAATGATCTTGCAAAATTCCCATTTTTAGCAGATGCGGGTTTAATTATAAAACAATTTGGATTTAATTTGGAAGATTTTGAAAGTGATCCTGATTTAAAGCCTGTTGTAGAAAAAGCATATGATAGAATTGTAACTGCCGCTCGTGGAAAATCATATCCAATAATCACTGGAGATGTTAATGATCAAATATTATTAAATGAGGTATTTTCATTTCTTATAGCAGCAATTCTCTTACATGTTAGTAAGGCTCATACTCTTGTAAGACGATTTTCTCTTGCTGAAGCACAGAGAGCAGAAAAGTATTTAGAAAATGATCTAACTGCAACATCTATTCTTACTGAACAAACAAGAGAGGTATCAGAGAATATGCGTATAATGTATATTCTAGAAAATACATTTTCTCTAACTGTTGAATATCAAAATCATAATTTTACCACTTCTGTCCCAAACTATCTCAAACGCGCTGTAAAATTTCATGAAAGAGAATGGAAACTTGTTAATCGCACTGTGCGAAATGGTCAGGTAATCTTAACGCCACATGAAATTATTCGACTTTTGCGCTCTGAGACTCAAAAATTAATTACGGAAAAAATTTTGTCTATGAAATTACCAAACAAAATAGACGGATTTGTACCTTATGTCAACAAATTACAAGTGCTGGCAAGGGAATTAACTCCAAAGACTATGATTGTTACAGGAGAATATCCTCCATGTATTAAACATGCAATTGAAGTTTTAGAAAAGGGGGAAAACCTCTCACATTCTGGACGATTCATGATTGCAACTTTTTTGTTATCACGTGGAAAAAGTGTAGAGGAGATTGCACCATTATTCAAAAATGCTCCAGACTATAATGAGAAGACAACAATGTATCAATTAAGACATCTATCTGGAGATGCTAGTAGCACAAAATATCTATGTCCATCTTGTGAAAAAATAAAGATGAAAGATATGTGTTTTAAAATTGATAAATGTAATGATATAATTAATCCTATACAATTTGGGAGGAAATTGGCATAATATGAATAATGTTGAATTTCTCACAGAATCTTTTAAAAAATATTACTTTGATAATATTAATTCAATTCATGTTTTACCTGATTCATCAAAACGTGAATTTGGTTATCAAAAATTTGGTTCTGGTATGATTAGACATCTTGAAGTTAAAAATGATAATGATCTACGTGTATTTCTTATGCAAAATAACCCTGCTGATGTATATTGCTCAAACGCCTACTATTCATTTCCAACTGCAGATATGAAAGATAAGGACTTTCAAGGAGCAGATTTAATCTTTGACATAGATGCAAAGGATCTGAATCTACCGTGTCGTAGGCAACATACTTGTGCAATTTGTCAAGATTGTAAGCACGTATATCAAGATGAATTGGTATGTACTGAGTGTAAATCTGCTAAATCCTCTACAATTTCTATTGCATGTAAAGATTGTATTTGTGCAGCTAAAGATGAAACTAGAAAATTACTCAATCTCTTACATAATGATCTAGGAATTGACAGAAAAGATATTCAAGTCTATTTTTCTGGTAATGAGGGTTTTCACGTACATGCATATGATGTATCATATAAAAAAATGGAATCCAAAGAACGTGGTGATTTAGTAGACTACATTATGTTTCGTGGATTTACACCTGATTCCTTTGGTTTTAAAAAATCTAATCCGAAAAAATCTAATTTTCCTGATCCAGGAGAAAAAGATTGGTCAGAGCGAGTTGCAAAGTATTTGTTTTCATCTAAAAAAGAGAAATCTAAAATCTCTAAGCAATTAATCAAAGACGGATACAACTCTCTTCAAAAGAAATTTGATTATTTAACTCATGAAATTGGAATTAAAATTGATGCAAATGTAACATCTGACATACATAGAATTTTCCGATTCCCTAATTCATTGAATAGTAAAAGTGGACTAGTAAAATCTAGATGTGATGATTTAATCAATTTTGATCCCTACAAAGATGCATGTCTGATTAATGATGATAAAGTCTCTGTACGTGCAAATTGTCCAATATCGTTTAAACTCAATGGTAAAACATTTGGTCCATACAAACAACAAATTATTGATATACCACGATATGCGGCCGTATATCTAATTTGTAAAGACCTCGGTACGATAAATAATTAGTAAATAGACTGCTAAGACATTAATTGTCATTTTACGGCGTTTAGTTACTTTTGTATAGAGAGACTACTGGTGAGCCTAGCGCACCTACAAATATGGGAAGATACGTAAAAATCGCCATAATCTTTGGCATAGCTCTTGCCACATTCAGCGTGGTTGGTAATCAGGCTGTTATGATTTTTATGAATATAGTAGAGTTTGATGATACTTTCACTAAACCTGTTTGGTATGCTATACTATCATCCCTGGTACTTGCATCTATATCATTAATTCGTGTAAATGGTCTAACTCGTTCATCAATATTTTGGTATGTAGTTTACTCTGGTATATCACTTTTAAACAAACCTCCTACCGAGCCAATAACAAATTATTTAGAAAGATTTTCAGATTTCAAATTAACTAAAATTCAATTTATAATTTGGCAAATAACCAAGGTGCTGCTATTTGGAGCATTTTTCTCTAACATTATGTTTGGTTTTGCAACTATGGAAATTTTAAATGGATACGATTTAGGTTTTGATCAGCTACCTACTCTATTTACCATTCCATTTGTAACAATACCTACTGATTCTGCATTTGCTACAGAAAATCTAATTCCAATTATACCGGTATTAATAATTCTCATGTCTCCGTTACTTGCAGCAATAGGTTTACGTATAATTCTATTTGTGGGAGCACACACCATAATCTCTGTAGTAACATCATATGTGTATGATACCTCTGAAGGTAGACCTCGTTATCTCAGCTACCTATCTCTACTAGAGCTTTTAATTGGAGTTGGTGTTTTATGGACATGTTTTAACATGTTTTTCACCTCACAAATTGACTATAATACTAAATATATTATCGGCGGTACTCTGATAATTGGAATTGTATTCGTTGCATTTTCAATAATTGATAGAGTTCGAGCTCGTGTATTGACTCACATACTTAATCGTGATGTGTATGTTAGATTTGCTATAATTTTATTAATTTCACTAATTATGATAGGTTTTGTATCTGTGAATAATAGTATCGCCGATGCCAAAAAAATTGAATATCTTGGACCATACACTGCACAACAAATAGGAGTTAATAATTATCTGGGAGAATTAAAAACCGTAGACAGCACACTTCATAATATTACAATACAATCTATATCCCCTAATGCTATTCCATCTTACATTGCTGATAATCAGGATGTTCTAGATGTAATACGAGTCTGGGATTGGGAAGCTGCATTTGCTAAATTAAAACCTGAAATTGGTTTGATTCCATATGTAGATTTTGAGGACAATGATATCTTACGATTTAACGATACCTTATACTGGACTGCATCGATGAAACCTATACTTCCACCATCTGTTAGTCTTGATAATGCATGGTATAACGAACATCTAGTATACACTCATGTGCCAAATGGTTTTCTCACACTAGAGGCGTCTAGTGGTCAAATTGTAGATAGTGCTGAATTCTTTCCACAAAGAACCATCTATTATGGTGAAGGAGGTTTACTTGATGAGACATGGTCTGCATATCCAACAACTCGTGGGGATACAAGTGCAGAACTTGGAGGAGTATTTTATTCCGGTATTGGAGGTATAGATGTCCCTCCACCACTAAGTTATATCTTTGAGCCCAACTTTCTTTTGTCATTCCCAACCGAATCTGTCCATATAATGAGATACAAGGACATCAACGATCGTATGTCTGCTCTTTATCCATACTTTTTGTATAATCTATTTGGCAAAGAACTAGATAGCATACCAGTAACTGATGGAGAAAATTCATACTGGTTGGTTCCTCTTATTGTAGGATTCGATACACGTAATGTTCCATGGTCTGTAGGAAATCCATATCTTCGTCTAGTCGGTTATGCTCTAATAGATACGTATGATGGTGATATCAGCTTGCTGAAGACTGGTGATGATTTCTTTAGTGAAATGTTTGCTAGTCAGTATGAAGACAAATTTATAGAAATTCCAACATGGCTTGAAGAACAAATTCGATATCCAACTGAATTATTCAACTGGAAGACAGAGATGTATAATATCTATCACGTCGATAACGTAGAGACATTCATCCAAGCAAACGAGTTTTATGAAATCCCAGCAGGTTTGGATACCTATTACATTGAAACAAAACCACCGGGCTTTGATAATATTGAATTCCTTGGACTTTTGTCTCTAGAACTTCGTGGTTCACAGGGTAGAAACTTGGCCGGCTACATGGTCGTAGAAAATGATTTATCAACTCTTGGTGACATGCATTTTTATGAAATAGCACTAAATTCTACTATTAAATTAATTGGTCCTACTGCTGTCCGTGAAGCACTAGACAGAGATCCAGACTTTGCACAACTAAAAACACTATTGAGAAATCCACGAATTGGCGATAACATTTTGTACAGAGTTGGAGAACAAGATGTGTATTTCATTCCAGTATACACTGCAGGAGCCGGTGGTGTAGTAGCACAGCTTGGAACAATTGCAGCGGTGGGAGCATCATTTACCGGTGAATATTATGTTGGTCTTGGAGATACTCAGGAAGAGGCATTCAGGGCTTATCTGCAGAAATTGACCGGTGTAACATCCGTCGATGCATCTGATCCTGATGGAACACAAAATACAAGGGAAGATCGTATCTCCACTCTACTCACTCTATTCACTGATGCAGGTATTGACGTACTGCAACCTACGACCATAAACATTCCTGTATCCTTCCAAGAGGATTCAATCATCTTTTATGGTTCAGCAGAATTAGAGGTGACTAGTGATATCGTACTCAACTTTATAGATACATTTGTCGAACCACGTTCTACACAGATCTATATGTGGGAAGAAGATACTAGAACCAATTTTGGTACTCTGTTGCTGAAAAATAACATTCTAGAGTTGCACTACATATCTATCGACGTTGGAAGCTAGATGACATTACTAGTTGTAGATAATGATTCAGTATATTTTGATAATTTGATAGATTTTTTAAAAAATCAAAACATCATACATACTGTATTGCAACCTAGTAACATTGATCCAACTTGTTTGGATTCGTATAATTCTATAATCTTATCTGGACGTAGAAATTATAATAGACAAAATAATTTAATAAATTCAAAATTAATCAAACATGCCATATCCTCTGATGTATCATTATTTGGAATATGTTATGGTGCTGAGATATTAGCATTGACAGTAGGTGGAACGTTACGAAAGTGTAAATCTCCAAGACGTGGAAATTATACTGTAGAAATCATAAAACCAAATAATTTATGCAATGGTACCATTCATGTTTTACAAAGTCACTCTTATGAGATAGGCACACTTCCCTCATCTATTATTCCATTGGCAAAATCTACCGACTGTTCATTTGAAATTATACAATACAAAGATCGTCCCATATTCGGTACACAGTTCCATCCGGAATCTACTAATGACGGTCACGCAATTTTGAAATCTTTTTTAAAAATGACTCTTTGATACCATTTAATTATGTATAATTTGTCTAGCCCTGTATGGATTCAGCAGAACATGAATTAATACTGCCACCTGTAAATCAAGACAATATTTGTCTGCCATTATCTATCAATACGGTATCAAAGTATTGGAATGTTGACATACCGCTCTCTGAGGCACTAAATATTGCAAAAAAATACCCAAATATGCGAGGCAGTATTCTTGCTGAAGGAATAGTTCTTGCCACTAAACACGGTCTGTCTAGTTGTATCATTAATTCATCCATGTCTGAACTTAAACAATTCATTGATTCTGGAATTCCACCGATTGTAATCCTACCTGGAATTGATAATGTTGTACAACATGCATCTGTACTGTCTGGGTATAATAGTTTAGATAATACCATTACTCATCACATTCCATCATCTGAATCTACTGATAAATTTTATGTGGGTGTTATTCCTGAATCACAATTTTCAAATTTATGGAATGAAGATGGACAAATTTGTATATTGATTGCCCCCTCTGAGATACTTGATACAATTACCAAAAAAAAATCCAATGATAAATCAAACCAATTGTGTTTTTTATCTGAGAAAAAAAATCTGCTTGGAGAGAATGATGAATCTATATCGCTTTTAAAAGAGGCTCTAGTAATTAATCCCAAAAATATAACTGCAATGTCCTTGTATGCTGCATTATTAAATGAGAAAAACTCTTTTGAGTGTATAGAATTTTATGAAAAAAGTATTTCATTGAATAATCGTTATTATTTGGGTTATCGTGGACTGGGTAATTATTATCTAAAAGCAGGTCAATATGATACATCTGAAAAATACTACACCAGTGCTATAGAAATTAATCCATTTAGATTTGGACCCATTTATAAAAACCGAGGCCTAGTACGGTATCATCAATCCAACATCTCTGGTGCTAAAGAGGATTTTGAAAACTATCTAAAGTATACACCTTCTGCCACAGATAGGCAGAATATTATCAAAGAATTGAAAAATATGTAGATTATCACATTTCATAATTAGGATGATTTCGTTTTAAATATTAAATACTAATCAAGATATTCATATTAATCGTAACATCCAAATTTTATTCCTAACGCGTTGAAATACAAATTGTGTAACTGAAATGTTTTAGCAATACGTAACTACATACTTGAAGATACACTACAAGTCAAATGGGTGGAAAACAAAATCACTAATCACAAATATGTATAAAAATTTTTCAAAGAATGTAACCTTGTCCATAAATCCTTGCAATTACAATATTTAAGCAAATTCTTACCTTTAGTATTCAACATTAACTAAAGCAAAATGGTGTATCGTGATTTATGATATAATATTTATCATCTTTTACTAGTCTTACTGAAGTTTCATAACATTCCTCTGTTAAATCATACAATTGTATTATCACTTCCCATTGTGTTCTAGTGAATGTCAATTGTAATTCTTTTAAATTCATATCACGGCTTGCAGTTGGATATCCATAAATTAATTTTGTATAAATATCATCATTTAATACAAGATAAGCTTCATCTACCTCTTTGCCATCTATTGTTCCTGTACCACGTAACTTTAACTGATGTTCATCATTTGCAAGTAGCAATATTTGATTGAAATTTTTATTATTTATGTTTATATCTTTTGATATCACTTGCGTACACTCTGTGGCACAAATACTTGACAACCTAAATGATATACTTCCTGCCCCTAATTTTGTCTCTGTGAGGTTATTCCATGCGTTCGCGTTCAATAATGGTACAGGTGCATTGTTCACAAATATTTTATCATCTACAAACAAACTTCAGCTTGCTGTTTTCTAACATCTCTGTAAGTAATGGATGAGTTTGTACACCATTACATGTTTTATTGAGATTTTGATTTAATAGACATTCTTGATGGTGAGTTGTGAATACATTGTGCCTAGGTCCATATATTTCCCAAGTTGCATATCCGACCATTATTACAGTATACGCGCATAACATTACAGCAAGTATAATTACACAAACATAAAACAATCTTCTTCTCTTGTAATAAAGTGATAATAATACCATAGATAAAATGAGTATTGCAAATATTTGTAACAAAAATGGAAATGGGGTATAACGATGACTAGCTCCGATATAAATTCGTCCTAGTGTAATAACACCAATTGACAAACCTGAAAACAATGCAATCTGTATCCATGGAAGAAAAGCCTGACGTGGAATTTTCTTTTGTATAATCATGTAAATGATTCCTATGCCACTAATGAACAATACTATAGTGCCTATTATGGTCGACGAAGATGTGTTAAAAATTGTTATGGGTGATATTACACTCAATGCTGTCACATCAGTAAAAAATTTAACAAAATTCAATGAAAATATTGTATCCCAGTAAACTATATTTTGAAAATTACCAAATTCATAGTTGTAAAAATAGAGACCAAAACAAGCTATTCCTGCAAGTACCCAAATCAATACTGATCTTATGCGTCTTTGGTAAAATAATGCAATTGGTCCTATCAACCAAACTAGCAAACCTGGAGTTTGCGTGAAAGATGCAAGAAATCCAAATAATATAGCTGAGATAAAGTGATTTTCTACTTGGTTTGTTGATGTAATAGATTGAAAGTGTTGCAAAAGTTACTGTTATAGGGAAAAAAATAGCAGTCAGTCCCCATAATATCACAGTCATATGTCCTGCATTAAACGTCAAAATTGATATGGGAATTATTGCCCATGTTAATTTCTCATCAATGTTTTTCAGTAATTTATAACATACTAGAATTAATACGACATATGCTGTCAATCCAATAAAAGATTCTATAATAATATTCCATGAGAATAATATTACATTTAGCATCATCAATAATTGTGGTACAATTGGTCTTTGATCATACAACTGTTCCAAGAAATTCCATTCAAAGACTGAATTTTCTGTATTGACAGATACTACGAATGGTATGAATAATATTTCATCATACATAGGTACATTAACTGCAAAACTTAATAAAACAAAACCAGAATGAATTGTTAAACCAGTTATAACACCAAAAATTATTAAATTTTTAATATTGATTCTATTTGAGAGTACATTCCGCACCTTATTCATAGATGCGTTTTTACATTATGTCTTATAAATGAATATTTGTTGATCAAAAATTAAAAAAATAATTTATGTTTGAGAAATAATAGTTAATCTTAATTTTATAAATACATATTCGTTCATTAATTTTGAAAATAATATAGTTGAATGATTATAGTTGGTAATGTATTCCTAAATGGACATAAATTTTTATATTGTCAATTTTTATAATATGGATATGACTATAGAAACTAATTTGTCTCAGAAATCTGTGGTTGGAATTGCAAAGACTACTCCTTCTAGTGTATTGAAAGATTATTCTGATTTGTTACATTCTGTAAATTATCAAGATCATATTGCTAAAAATAAAAAAATTATTTTGAAACTCAATCTTTCTTGGACTCTATATTTTCCTGCATGTTCAACACAACCTTGGCAATTAGAAGGTGTTCTTGATACACTGGTAAAAGATGGTTATACTGACATTTTAGCTGTTGAAAATAAGACAGTTGTAACAAATCCGATAAAGGGAGTTATTAATAACAAATGGAAATCTATTTTAGATAAATATGGTGTAGAATTTGTTCCACTAAATGAGACAGAATGGGTTGAATATAAACCAAAAAATAAATTGCTTGTATTAGATAAAATATTTCAACCAATTGAGATTCCTAAATTATTTTTAGATAGTAATGTGATACATCTACCCACATTAAAAACACATGGTCATACAACAATGACTGGAGCTATGAAGAACGCGTTTGGTGGGTTATTACGCGAAGCCAGACATCATTGTCATAAGCATATTCATGAAGTATTGGTTGATCTACTCACTATTCAAAAAGATGTTCTAGCAGGACTTTATGCAGTAATGGATGGTGCAATATATGGTGATGGAGCTGGACCGAGAACAATGTTTCCTAAAGAGGCAAATTTGTTACTTGCAAGTAATGATATGGTTTCTATTGATAGTGTTGCATCTAAAATAATGGGATTTGATCCTAAATCAATTAAAAAATTAAAATTGGCACATGAAATGGGACTTGGAAATTCCGATCTGAATTCTGTACAAATTAAAGGATTGAATCATAATGACATAAATCTAAATTGTACTACTAGTAGAAGTCCTGTAATTTACTTTGATCAATTATTTAGGAAAAGTAAAATTGAAAAATTATTATTTAAAACTTGGTTTTTTAATTTCTGTATACTAGGATTTGAATCTTATCATGATTGGTTTTGGTATCCTACTGTAGGTAAGAAGAGAATCAAAGAATTTAATAAAACATCATGGGGTAAACTATTTGAGAAATATGATTAATAATTTTCTGAAAATTTTTTTATAAATTTGAGTTGATTTTCATTCAAGTATGTGTATGGACGTAATTTTTTTATCTTTACTATTACATCATTCATTACCATATCTTGTGATATCAAATATAATATAGCGATTAGTGGTCCACGTCCTCGACCTAGATTACAATGAATGAAAACGTTTCTTTTTGCGTTGATCTCTTTTTTAATCCAAGTTGTAGCATCTTTAGCTTCTTCCAATGTTGGTATTCCACGATCAAGTACTTTGACATTCAAGTAATTCATAGAGTATTTTTCTAATTCATATTTGTCATCTGTATTCTCCAATCTCATATCAACAATAGATTTTATTCCACATGAGTGGAGATATTTAATCTTACATACGCCTCCTACTGCAAGCTCTGGTAGAATGAATGACACATCTGCTCGTTTTGAACATGCCATAATTCTACGATGTAATCGAACTCTAGCTGCACCTGTAATATGTTCAAATTTACCAAACATAATATGATATTGATTGAATCTAATTTATGTCAATTTTTTATAATATACATTAGATAATTCTATTCATTTTTAATATAACCTTTACACTTCATACAGTATACAGATGTTTGGCAAAAAAACCTTTCTTATGATAATCATATCTATTGCTGTTTATACTATCTATATTTTAGCATCTGATATTCCTAAACTATATGATGAGTTTTCAAACTTTGACACAATAATTTTATTTCCAGCTCTTGCATTGATATTTTTTGCATATGTGATTCGTGGAGTTCGATATAAACTACTTCTTAACGAAATTAACATTGATATGTCTATGAAACAATCTATGATACTTTTTTTTACAGGTCTAAGTTTAGGTATGACTCCTGGCAAATTTGGTGAAGTTATAAAATCCACATATCTAAAAAAATTATACAACCATCCAATATCTAAAACCGCCCCAGTAGTATTCATTGAACGATACTATGATCTAGTGGGTATTGTCGCAATTGCTCTTATTAGTATATGGACTGTAGATGTTGACAAAACTTTTCTTATCGTAGCATCTGCACTGATGTTTATATTTCTCATAATTGGAAAACAAGAAAAACTAGTTACATGGATACTTGTTCAATTCAAATCTATCTCATTTTTCAAAAAAATTTCTGAGAAATTATTAGAAATGTATAATATTATTCATGATTTGTTAAATGTTAAGATTTATGCAAAGAGCTTTTTACTTAGTGTTGTAGCATGGATGGTTGAATCATATGGTGTATATCTAATTTTTCAAGGATTTGGAATTGACTTGTCATTTTTACTTGTTATAACAATTTTCATTGTATCCTCAATTATTGGGGCACTATCATTTTTACCTGGTGGAATAGGAGTCACTGAAATAGGAATGACAGGGTTGTTGATTTTAAATGGAGTTGAACAGACACAGGCAATTGGTGTGACACTATTAACTAGATTGTCTACACTTTGGTATAGTGTAATTCTAGGATTAATTGCGATGAGATTTATGTTTAAAAATCCCATACTTGAGTAAAACTTTGATCTGCTATTTTGTATATCATAATAATTAAATTGAATTTTATATCATACACATTCTAGAATCAAAACATACATCAAAATTTAAAATATTTTAAATGGTGTATATAGTAAAATGATAACCATTCCTAGGAATAATAGTATAAATCCTGCTAGTATTTTATTGTGCGCGATTAGATCATTCAACTCCTTACCTTTGTAGCCATATTTGAATATGAATCGTGTATAATATATCAAGATGAAAATTAGTAATGGAGCAGTAAGCACTAAACGTCTATCCTCTGCAACGATTGGACCAATTATTGTATATACTAAATATGTTATTATGATTAAAACAACAATGATAATCATTGAAATATTTAACATTTTTTCAGAATATTTTTTTAATGTTTGTCTATGATGTGATGCATTTTTTAAAAAACTAATTTCACTTTTTCGTTTACTGAATGCAAGTAAAAGAGTTAAAAGGAATATTCCGATAACAATATATCTTGATATTTCTGCCTCTATTATTATCAGTCCTGCTATTGTTCGAATTATATAATTTATAGCAATCATAAATACATCTACAAATATTATGTGCTTCAGTATGCTAGAATAAACTAACATACTTGCAATCAATGCCATATTTATTAACAATAATTCCAATCCAAAAATACTAGATACTAAACATGATGCTACTAGTAGACATATGGCATAAACAATTGCGTTCTTTCTAGAAACTTTACCTGATGCAATTGGTCTATTCTTTTTTATTGAATGTAGTTGATTTCTTTTGTAATCTAACACATCATTAATTACATAAGCTCCGCTAGAGCTAATACATAGAATCACAAATCCAATAATATTCAATGAAACATAATTTACGTCAAAAAGGTTTAATGTGAAAATCAAAGGTGTAAATACAAGAAAATTTTTATACCATTGTTTGGGTCTTAAGAGTTTGAAATAAACTTTCATTAGTACAATTATGTTAATAAGTCATATATCTGTGTAGGCTCTTGGAAATATACAATATCTTTTACATATGTGATGTTACTAATTTGAAGAAATTTGAACATATTGATTCTACATAATATAAAAACTGAATTAGCATCTTTCAAGTCATTTTTTATAGTAATTGTTTGATTAGTGATTTAATTTTTTATTTATGGTAAGGAAAAGCGTAATGGAAAATGTGTGGAAAATAGGTCTGAAAATAAGATTCCATCAACTAATTATCACAAATTCACTATTCCAACGGTGTTTAGTTGGAGATCTATTATATATAATCCCGTTTTAATTTTGATTAGTATGTCATTAATTCAGATATCTGGTCAAAAATCTAAAAACAAAGGAGCAAAATCTACCATACGATTCACACAAAGTATCTGCCCTGATTGTAACATGATTCTAGACGCTGAGATTTTTGAGAGAAATAGCCAAGTATTCATGACAAAAACTTGTCCTGCTCATGGTGAATGTGAAGAACTCTATTTTGGCTCTTATGACATGTATAACAAATTTAGTACATACTGGGTAGATGGTAAAGGTGCTCACGCTCCAAATGTTACTATAGAGAAATGTTCTTGTCCAAATAACTGTGGTCTATGTTCAAACCACTTGTCACATAGTGGTTTGGCAAATATGATTGTGACAAATAGATGTGATTCTACATGTTGGTATTGCTTTTTTTATGTAAAGAAAGGTCTTGAAGGTGCATACATGTATGAACCAGAACATGATCAAGTTCGTGCAATGATGAAGACACTTAGGGCAGAACGTCCTATACCCGGAAATTCTATTCAGATTACTGGTGGTGAACCAATGTTGCGCAATGATATTGCTGATATTATTAAAATTATGAAAGAAGAAGGTGTTGATCATATACAGATGAACACAAATGGTATTCGCCATGCTATGGATCCAGAAGCTGCTCGTGATGTACGACTTGCTGGCTGTAATAATCTCTATCTTAGTTTTGATGGTGTTACTGCAAGAACAAACCCAAAAAATCACTGGGAGATTCCTTATGCACTTGATAGTTGCAGAAAAACAGGCACCACTGTAGTATTTGTTCCCACTGTAATCAAATCAATTAATGATCATGAACTTGGTGGTATTATTCGATATGCTCAGAAAAACATGGATGTGGTGCATGCCGTAAACTTTCAACCTGTCTCCCTTACTGGTCGAATGGGTAAAAGTGAACGTGAGAAATATCGTATCACTGTTCCTGATTGTATTCAACGCATTGAAGAGCAGACAAATGGTGAAGTTACTTCTGATGATTGGTTCCCAGTTCCAAGTTGTATGCCACTAACTGATGTTATAGAAGCATTCTCTAGTAAACCAAAGTATGAATTATCTATTCACTTTGCATGCGGTGCAGGAACATATGTCTTTGAAGATGCAGATACCAAAAAATTTGTTCCAATTACCAAATTTTGTGATATTCAAGGTATGCTCGAATTATTTGAGGACAAGGCCGAAGAGATTCATTCTGGTAAAAATAAATACTTTACAATGTTAGAGGTTGTCAGAAAATTATCTAGTTTTGTAGAAAAGAAAAAGCAACCTGCAGGTCTTGATTTGGCAAAGATGTTTGGTAATATTTTGATGAAGAAATCATTTGATTCTATTGGTTCTTGGCATGTAAAGGGACTATTCCTTGGTATGATGCATTTCCAAGACAAGTATAATGAAGATCTAGAGCGTCTACAAAGATGTGATATTCACTATTTAACACCAGATTTGAGAATCATTCCATTCTGTGCATTTAATGTGATTCCAGAATGGTATCGTGACAGAATACAGAAAAAATACTCAATTACAGTCGAGGAATGGGAAGAGCGTGAAGGCGTCAAACTCGAAGATGGATTGTATCGTGGTCTTATGAGACGTGGCGCAGGCGACGAACTTGCAGCCGGCTGTGCAAAGAGCCAAATGTTCCATGATGCATCTCAATCTCTATCACAATAATCATTTCATTCTTTTCTAATGTGTTTCATTTTTGATGAAATCATTATACCCTAATCATAAAAATTGATTTATACTCCAAAACTATTCAATTGATCATGGGCTATACAAACAAAGGCATTAGAGTATTTTCCTATTTTAAAAAGGGTTATCATTCATATATGTTACTGCTAGTCGGACTACTCAATGTCCTAACTAGTACATATTTTCTCTTAATTGATCAAGTTTCAATTTTAGGAAATATTTTTACGAGTTTTGAATTATATGTTGTAATAATAATAGGAATTGGTTTCCCTACACTAATCCTAGTAGGTTGGACACATTTTAGAAGAAGTGGATTATATTCACAAGATTTAGTTACTTACATGAAAAATCACCCTTATTTCTATAAATATCGTTTTGGTCATGATTGTCTAGTTGGAGATATTCATTACACATTATATCAACTAAATTTAAAAATTGCAAATAAAGAAAAACTAACTCCAGATGAAATTAATAATATTAAATCCCTAGAGCAAAGAATTGAAAATTTACTCAAGGGTGGACATGAAGGTAATCCTCCACGAGGTGTGATTCGATGAGAATACGTATTTTTCGTTTCATGCAATATTTTAGAGTAGCATATAGTGAATATTTTATCTTCATAATTGGATTATTTAACATGTTGACCTTGACATATTATCTTGCAATTCAAAATTATCCATCCCTACTCTTAATTTTTCCAAATTTTACATACTATGTTATAATTGCAATATCTATTATTGTACCAGTATTAATTATAATTGGATATATACATATGAATAAATCAAATGCTCTTTCATCTGAAATTGAAGTTTATGAAGAATCTAATCCATTTGCGTACAAGTTACCACCAGGTATTTTTACTGAATGTTTATTTCCACTATATCTAAATCTGTTAAAACTAACACGTGCTTCATTAACAAATGGAACAGCAGATATAGATAAAAAACATATAGATGAACTGTCTTCCAAACTTGATCAATTACGAAATGGTAATCCCATACCTAAACCAAAAGATTGGGATAAATGGCTATAATTTACTCAAAAACTTACTCTTTAAATTAATATTTTCACTCTGTTTTATCTTTTTAATTAATAATTATAGTAAAGAACAAATTTGCTGATACATTGATAATATTATGGCTAAATTATTTGGTACTAATGGTGTTCGTGGTGTATTTGGTACTGAATTCACTCTTGATCTTGCCCGTGATCTAACATATTCATTGGCAACATATTTTGAAGACGGTCCAATACTTGTTGGTTATGATGGTCGCATATCAAGTACAAAGATAGCATCTACAATTCGTGACGCACTGAATAATGTGGGTCTAGACTGCATGGATGCTGGTCTAGTTCCCACTCCATGTTTAGAATTTGCTGTAAAAAAATTAGGATACAAAGGAGGTATCATGATAACTGCCTCACACAATCCACCAGAGTATAATGGCATAAAACCTGCAGATCATGATGGAATTGAACTTTCAAGAAAAAATGAATTGATAGTTGAAGAAAATTATTTTACAAAAAACTGGCCTGTGCACGCTGAATCTGGTAAAGTAGAGAAAGAGAATCGAGCAATTGATGTCTATATTGATGGCATATTGTCCCAAATTGACTCTGAATTAATTAAAAAGAAAAATTTTACTGTTGTTCTTGATTTAGGCAATGGAGCTCAGGCTGTTGCTGCTCCAATACTGTGTGAGAGATTAAATTGTGATATAATTACTATAAATGGAAAAATAGATGGAAATTTTCCAGGACGTGCATCTGAACCTACCCCTGAAAACCTTGATGAATTATCATCCTCTGTATTGGAAAATAATGCGTCTTTGGGAATTGCGTTTGATGGTGATGGTGATCGAAGTGTCTTTTGTGATGATGAAGGAAATATTGTATCTGGTGATCGTTCTGCATTACTTTTATCAAAATATATTTTGCAATCTAACCCAAATTCTATAATCGTTACTGGTATTAATTCTACAAATGTTATAGATACAATTGCAGCTGAAAATAATTCTACCGTAGTTCGAACAATTATTGGTAGTGTTGTAGTTTCTAGAAAAATGGCAGAATTAAATGCTATAGTTGGTTTTGAAGAAAATGGTGGATTCATGTATGGTAGACATAATATGGTACGTGATGGTTCCATGACTCTAGCTCTAATGTTGGATTTGTTAGCAAAAGATAACGACTCTTTATCTATTCATATAGGGAACTTGCTCCCTTCATTTACTACAAAAACCAAAATAAAATGTTCTTTTAAAGATGCGACTAGAATTATAAAATTACTTGTTGAAGAATATCCTGATTCTGATACTAGTGATGGTATCAAAATTACACTAGGAACACAAGAATGGGTTATGATTCGCCCTAGTGGAACAGAACCAATTTTGCGAATTTATGCCGAAAGTACAAATCATACTAAATTGAATGAAATCATTATTCGTTTTACTGATAAAATTAATTCACTGATCATTTCTTAATTGTTGCCAACATATTTAAGACGAATATCAAAGAGATTCAGAATGGAGATTACACAGTTGTGATTAGATATGGTAAAAGGATATTATGTAAAATTTGAAACACCACAAGATCTAGTTAGTCCTATCTTGGAAGCAGTTCGCATAGCTGCTACTACTGGTAAAGTAAAGAAAGGAACTAATGAAACTACAAAGGCTATTGAGCGTGGACTTTCTAAACTAGTTGTAATTGCCGAAGATGTAGAACCACCAGAAGTTGTTTCTCATCTTCCAATGATCTGTGATGAACAAGGAATGGCATATGCATTTGTTCCAAGTCAGCAAGAATTAGGTGAATCTCTTGGTATTAATATAAAATCTGCCGCAGCTGCAATATTAGATTCTGGTGATGCCCAACATATTATTGATAAAGTTGTAGAATCTGTATCAAAGATCAAAGGTGGAACTAGTTGAGTAGTAGTAGTGAAGAAATTATTCCCGCTCAAGTTACTCAAATTGTTGGACGAACTGGAATTGCTGGTGAAGTTATTCAAGTACGCGTAAAGATACTTGAAGGTAAAGATAAAGGCAGAATACTTACGAGAAATGTTAAAGGCTCTTTACGTATGTCTGATACATTGATGTTACGCGAAACAGAACGAGAAGCAAAAAAAATAAAGTGATATTTTGAGCCTTTTAGTAAAATCCTGTAGTTTTTGTAATAGACCTGTAACCAAAGGTTCAGGTATAATGTTTGCCAAAAATGATGGTACCCTACTCTGGTTTTGCTCTGCTAAATGTAAAAAAAACTCCCTAGAGTTGAAGCGAGATCCTAGGAAATTGAAATGGACTCTAAAGTACGTCAAAGGCGGAATTAGGACTAGAAAATAACATGCTTGAACAGACCCTGTTCATCATAAAACCTGACGGTGTAAAGAGAAATCTAACTGGTGAAATTTTAGTGAGATTTGAGAAAAAGGGTTATGAAATTGTTAAACTTCGAATGTTTACATTCACTACTGACTATGCCAAAAACTTTTACTCTGTTCATAGTGATAAACCATTTTTTAATGAACTTGTAACATTCATTACATCTGGTAGAGTTGTAGCTGCAGTTATTCAAGGTCATAATGCTATTGCCACTACACGATTAATGATTGGCAACACAAAATCTTTTGAAGCCGCTCCTGGCTCCATTCGTGGAGATTTTGGCACAGGTTTCACTGATAATATCATTCACGCTTCAGATTCACTAGAAAGTTTTAAAAAGGAATTGGAGGTTGTGTTTACGTGATCAAATTTGGCAATTCGACAACCCATTGTAACAGTTTTAGGACATGTAGACTCTGGCAAAACATCCATACTTGATTATATTAGAGATTCTGGAATTCAAAAACGTGAAGCAGGTGGAATTACTCAACATATAGGCGCAAGTTTCCTTCCAACTGAAACTATAAAAAAAATCTGTGGCTCTATGTTTGATAAGATGGAAGAGAATTCCAAAGTAAATATTCCTGGAATTTTAGTAATTGATACACCAGGACATGAAGTTTTTAAAAATCTAAGAACTCGTGGAGGCTTGGCAGCTGATATTGCAATCCTTGTGGTAGATACAAACAGAGGTTTTCAACCTCAGACTAATGAGAGCCTGAAAATTTTAGAGAGTAGAAAAGTTCCATTTGTAGTTGCTTTAAACAAGGTAGATCAAATACCTGGATGGCAACCCACTGATACTCCTAATATTACTACTAGCATCAAGGCTCAACCTACATCTATTCAGACTACACTCGATGAGCAGATATACGGGGTAGTTGGAACACTATCTGTTTTAGGATATAAATCCGAAGCGTTTTATCGAGTTCAAAATTTTTCAGAGGAAGTATCCATCGTTCCAGTTAGTGCAAAGACTGGAGTTGGAATTCCAGAATTATTAGTAGTACTAGTTGGATTGGCCAGACAATTTCTACAAAAACGACTAGATCAGAGTAAAAAGAGAACTAGAGGTATCGTCTTGGAGGTAAATGATGAGGTTGGTCTTGGTACTACTGCAAATATTATACTAATTGATGGTATTTTACATAAAGACGATATGCTTGTTTTTTCTAAACGGGATGATGTAATTTCTATAAAACCTAAAGCAATACTATTACCTAAACCATTAGATGAAATGCGTGACATACGAGATAAACTCAAATCTGTTGATCAAGTTGTAGCAGCAGCTGGAGTGAAAATTGTATCACCTGATCTTGATGGTGTTCTACCTGGCAGTACAGTATATGTTTCAACTAATTCTGATGAATCACAGCAAGCCAAAAAAGAACTTTTAGCTGAATTAAAATCAATATTTATTGAAACAGAAGTAGATGGAATAATTTTAAAATGTGATACCATTGGTTCATTGGAAGCTATTGTATCTATGTTGCAACGTGAAAAAATTCCAATTGCAAAAGCTGACATTGGTAATGTTACACACAATGATGTCATGCAGGCAAAAGCAATCAAGGGAAATGATCGACATCTAGGTGTTATTATGGCATTTAATGTAAAAATTCTTCTTGACGCACAAAAACATGCAGATGAATCTCATATACGTATTTTTGAAGACAAAATAATCTACAGTCTTATAGATTCATACACACAGTGGGCTCAAGACGACGCAAGAAATGTAGAGGATTCCATATTTTCTGAAATCCCACCATTATCCAAATTCACATTCCTTAAAGGCTATCAATTTAGAAATAATGATCCTGCAGTATTTGGAATCCGAGTTGATGTAGGTACATTAAAGCAAAAAACCTCATTTATGAATAAGACAGGCAAAAGAATTGGAACTGTACATCAATTACAAGAAAAGAAAAAAAATATTGATACCGTAAAGACTGGTGGAGAGGCTGCGTGTTCTGTACAAGGTGTCACCATCGGCCGTCAAGTACACGAAGAAGATGTCTATTATTCTCTTCCTACATCCAATGAGGCAAAACAATTACTCAATAAATTTTCTCACAAATTAACGCCACCTGAATTAGAATTGCTATATGAAATAGTTGAAATACAAAGGAAGAGCAATGCTGCATATGGTTATTAAATTATAAATCTAATAGAAATTTCATATATGTAGAGCCATTATTTGTTATAGACATCTCATGAAATGTAGGAGCTTTGATTTCAATTTTAAAATTATGTTTTTCTATGTCTAATGATTCTCCATGTATAATTGCCGTAATCTTTTTTTCTTGATACGTAACATCAGTTATCTTTGATATAGCAAAACCCTTTGTTATTATGTTAAAAATTATCTCTTCCAACCAATTATATAATAATTCTTGATCATCTGTCCCTGTTACTATTATTGATTCTGTACTGTTAGTGTCTACAGATTTTGATTCGATCATAATCTCCACTGTAGCCATTCCAGCAAACATGAATGCCTCATTCATGTCTTTAGCTGTTACCTCAACTATGGCATCGGTTGCATGATCTAAAAACGTATAACCCAATTTTCAATGAATAGTCAAATGCCATACTAATATGCCTTAATGTTATATTATAGTTACTTGACTAGTCTTTTGATATTATAATTATAACATTACTATCAAAAGTGAATAATTGTTTAATGTTATTCTTGTATATCTGTACGACTACATAATAAATTCGTAGTTTTTACACAACTATCTATAATTTGATCTACATTCATAGGTTTAATTTTTTGCGCTGATTCATAAATAACATAAATCTTGAATCCTAAATCATCTATGAAAGCTAACTGATCTTTTGGTAACATTCCAGCTTTTTTTATTGACTCTGGATTAAACTCTACAAATAACACAACATCCTTATTTTCTGTCAATATGTTGCTCATACCTCGTAAAGTATCTAATTCTGCTCCTTCTACATCCATTTTGATAACATTAATTTTATTAATAGATTTTTTGTTGTAATAATCGTCCAATTTTATGATTGGAACCGTCACAGATCTGTTTGTAGAGATTGTATTCTCATACAAAGTATGCATACTTTGATTATCTGACAGATATAATTTTATTTCTCCATTTTTGTTTCCAACTGCCATATTTTCTATTATTACATTATTACAATTATTTACTTTTATATTTTTTTTTAAGATCTCAAAATTATCCATGCTTGGTTCAAATGAAAAAACTTTGCCAGAATCCCCAACTAACTTTGACATAATTAATGTAAAATATCCTATATTTGCCCCTAAATCTAATACATAATCTGATTCTTTAATCCATTTTGATAATAATTCTGTCTCAAATGGCTCATGCGAACCATGAATGGAAAGACGAAGAGAATCATTTTGATCCAAGTATATCTTATTCTCTCCGATCATTACGAAATCGCTAGATGAATGCTTGACTATGGCTTTATGAATATTTTGTAATGGTTCTATAGATGCAATTCTTGAATGTGCAACCTTTTTAATAATTCGACCATATATACGTAGAAATACCCCATTACTCAATGTAAATAATTCAAAGTAATTCTTTAATATATTCATTGTTTTGTTGTGTCTTGATGTGTTATTTCAGCTCATATTATTGAAACTTGGCATTTACTTATTCGATATTTATACAATAGTGGGTCTTCATAATTTTTCCATATTGGAAAATTAGTTAAAATTTGTTAACAAAGATGTTATGGAATCATTATTTGTATATGTGCAAAGTCTAAATTACAAGTTTGTTTACTCACAAGGTATAATGGAATTACCTAGAGGTATGAAAGATTTTGGATCTGAAGAAATTAAAAAGATTGAATTTGTAAGAGAACGTTTTTTGGAGACATGTCGTATATTTGGATTTGAGTTTATGGAGCCATCACCAATAGAATTGTTGTCTGTTTTAGAGGCAAAAAGTGGTAGCGCAATACGTGATGATATCTATTATTTTCAAGACAAAGCACAAAGAGACATTGCTCTACGCTTTGACTTTACCGTTGGTCTAACTAGATTTATTGCGTCACAGAAATCTATGCGATTACCGGCCAAACTTGCCTCGTTTGGTGGTGTTTGGAGATATGATGAACCACAAAAAGGCAGATATCGATTTTTTCATCAGTGGAATATTGAATTGTATGGTAAATCAAATCTAGAATATGACTCTGAGACTATTGAATTTACGTCACGATTATTTGATTCACTTGGTATGAAAGATGTAATTATTAATATTAGTCATCGTCGTCTAGCTGAATCTATGATTCATTCCATCTTTGACTCTGCTGATGGTATAGTCATTTCAGATATGTTGAGAGCAATCGATAAAATTGGTAAAAAAAGTAGAAAGGAAATTACTGATGAATTTGTTGATAAAGGATATGACTCTACCAATATTGAGAAATTACTAGATTTTTCCCTGATCTCTGGCAGTCCAGATGAAATTAGTAAACTAATTGATACTACAAAGCTTGAATCATGGGTGAGAATCTTGGACATTTGGAATTCTCTTGAAAACAGAAATGTGCGTAATGCTCGCATTAATTTTGGAATTGTTCGTGGATTGGATTACTACACCGGAACAGTCTTTGAAGTGATTGATCCTAAATCCAATCTTGGTTCACTAGCAGGAGGTGGGCGATACGATTCCCTTCCTAGTGCATTTAGACGTGATGATCTTGGGGCAGTAGGTGTTGCAGGAGGAGTTGAGCGTACAATACTTGCAATGGATAATCAATCTATTCTAAATATTAGCCGAAATGTGCCTATTCGTGTTGTATATGTGGATAATACTGTATTCAAGCATGCCATACACATAACCTCACAACTACGCAGTGCCAAAATTCCCACAGTCATGGATCTTACTGATCGTGCGTTCAAGAAACAATTTACGGCTGCAAAAGAGTCTCTATTTGTAGTAATTGTAGGTCCTAAAGAATATGAAAATAATCAAGTAAAGATCAAAAATATGAAAAATGAAAAAGAAGAATTAATTAATATTGATTCTTTGACACAGCGTATAACTACTCTACTTAGTTCATAAATGCACCAGTGAGTGTCATAATTTCAGTTCCACTAGTAACTGAACCCACTACAATTGATTTGTTGTTTGCCAATATTCCTGATGATAAATATGGCACACCACCATTTATCGTACACTCTACCAACTCCACCTTCATAAAATCTTGAATCTCTTTCTTGTCATCAATATTTGTATTCATACTAATAACACCATTTTTTGCTGTAGCGATTAGCATGACACCTGTTTGGTTATATCCTGCAATTTTTTTTTGTAATACTTCAACACCAAGAACATTTTTTATAATCTCCAACTCATTTTTTTCAAACATTGGGGATACAATAACTGCTTTGTCATTAATGGCTATTAAATTTCCCAAAGCAGTAATCTTGCTATCTAGTATACCTACATTTAATTTTAATTCTTTTTTGAAAAAATCATACTCTCTTTGATTAATCGTTCCAGGTAAAAGTATTCCATTGTTATTTAATACCATAAGTGGTCCTAAAAGGCGCGTATCTGCAACAGTCGTATGATAATATTCTACATTCAAATATTTTGCTAATTTTTCTGCCTTTGTCTTTGCCATACCGTTTGGAATAAATATATAATCGTCATTTACTTTGGTGTATACTCCAATATTTGGGCTTTTATACACATCGTATTTTGTAATATCCATGCGACTACTTATCATAAAACGTTATTAACGTACGGATCACAAACGAGCAATCATACTCAATAATTTGTTTAGTTTCAACTAATTTTATTTAGATTTAAATACTGATATGTAATTTAGTGAAATATGCCAATAGCAGAAAATTTCCCAGAAGGTCTAAAACCTACTGGCAAAATTCTTCATTCCGATGGAGAAAATTTCCATTTCGTATGGGGTCCTGGCAGAAGTGATGCAGAAGCATTCTCAAATCAAGAATGTATAGACGCATACAAAGCTAGGGGAGAAGAACAAGTTCCTCTCGGTGTCAGTGGTACTATGGTTGCTGTTGATTGGGATTCTTGTGTTGCTGATGGTGCTTGTATAGAATCATGTCCAGTACAAGTATTTCAATGGTACAGAACTGAAAAAGATATATCAAACATCGAAGCTACAACTGCAACATTTGATGGTACTGGTAGCTCTGAAAAAGAAGAACGTAAAGACTATACTGACAAGGCTGATCCAATACGAGAACATGATTGTATTTGGTGCATGGCCTGTGTGTCTGTATGTCCTCCACAAGCAATCATCGTCAATCAATCCAATCTAGAAGCACATGAAAAAGCAGCCGGAACATTTGTAAAAATGGAATCTGGTTCTGAAAACCCACACTCACACGATTAGATCAATTATTTTTTCATTTTTTCTCTTTTTCTAATTATATTGCGCTCAACAATTTTTAACAGGCATTATACAACATACTCTGCAGAGGTCGCCTAACTCGGTAGGGCGCGGGCCTTGAGAGCCTGTGTTCGCAAGAACACGGGGGTTCAAATCCCTCTCTCTGCGTTTTTCAATATGTGAATTTTCTATCTAAACCTTAGATTTCTGATAATTGACTACGTATATGATCACGTAAATCTATAAAATCTGAATATTCGTAAAAGAATAATATTTTCTGTTCTGCAATTGTTTTACCACTAGGTTTGTCTTTCAAGACAAACGCTGTCCATGATTCTGCAATATCTTCTTCTACATGCGTTGATGCGTATTCACTCACAAATCTATCTTTATACTTTAGATAAAAGATATCAAATTGTTCAAAGTATTCTTCATCATCTGTTATTGTTTGTAAATTGTTCCATTCTGGTAGTATGTCAATCCAAAATTCTTGATAAAATAAATTAATATACGAATCGATATTTGCACAACCATCTTCTATTAGAGCTCTCTTTGGACATTCTCTTATCTTTATCTCATATAACCTATCGAGTTTTTCTTCATCCCTCTCATCTTGATGCCATAATTTCACAAGTTCTAAATCCACATCAATCTGATCAGAACCGAGTGTGAGTATATGTCCAAATTCATGAATCGATGTTATAATTGTCTCCTTGTAATCAAAATTCTCTGTTGGATATGAATCTAAAATATCAAATAATAGATACCATTGTGTGGTATCATTCGATCTCTCTCTACACCTCCGCCTTGCTCTCCGACTCCATCTGTAGTTAGATAAAATAGACTCGTATCTCTATATGAGCTTGGAATTAATTTTGTAAATACATTCCAAATTCTCAAATGTTTTACTGTATCTTCTTGCAGATATATTAAATTCTCAGGTATATTTGGTGATTTTTTATGTAAAATATTATCTCCTATTACATCATAAAATATAATCTCATAACCATTCTCTGTGGGACCTTTAATGTACCCCTCATCTGATTCATCTGGCTCTCTTAATCCATATTCCCATATCTCAATTGCCATTTTTTTGACTTTATTTTTTAAATCTTCATCACTTGATTGTACAATTTCTTGATCCGATGTTTGTACTAGTTTAATTTCCCATCCTCTTTGAATTAGTATATCTACGGTACTTGACTTTATACATGCTGGAATGTCATTATAGCGTATTATAAGATTCAATCCTTCATTACATGTAACATCTTGAGCAAATATTCTATCTGTGATCTGTTTTAACGGTGATATATTTGATTGTTCAACATTTAACATTTCTGCAGAGGCATCTGAAAATCCAATTACTCCAATTATTATTGAAATTAATATAAAAACCATATACATAATATTACATTTTCCTATTAACCTATAAAATTCATCGTGTTGTATGTATAATTAATTTGATTTATGACACAAGTGATTTAATTCTCAATGTTTGATAATTCAGATAATAATGCAGATAACTGTATTTCGGCATTTGCACCAACAAGAATTCGATAATCATATTTTGCTATAATCTGTATCACTTTGCTCAAATTTTCTAATTCCATTTTGTTTGCTGCCTGATTGATATATTTAAGAAAATCTGCTTCAGACATACCTTGTAACTTGATTAATTCGATCATCTCTGTACGTGCTGTGCTAACATCCCCCTTGATGGCTTTGGCTAGTATGCCTTCGACATCTTGTGATTTTGCCAAACCTGAGATTGCTTTGACATTATCTACCGTTACATCACCAGAACTTGATACGGTTTGTAAAATATTGATAGAATGACGTAGATCACCTTTTGCATGTTCATAAATCGTATTTAATCCCTCTTCATCAACTTTGATTTTTTCAGATTTTGCAATGGTTTTCAAATGTGCGGTTAGTTCTTTCTTTGATATTCCTGAAAATTTGAATGCAGAACATCTGCTTTGTATGGGACCAATTATCTTTGATACATTATTTGCAATTAAAATAAATCTACAGTATTTTGCAGTATCTTCAATTATTCTTCGTAACGCTGTTTGAGCATCAGATGTCATTTCATCAGCTTCGTCTAAAATAATTATTTTAAATGGAACATCTGCGCCCATACTTACAAATCTCGAGAATTTTTTTACACGTTCTCTAACCATTCCTATGCCACGTTCATCAGATGCGTTTAATTCCAATACGTTATTTTTTCTATTTTTTCCTAAAATATGATGTGTGAGACATAGTGCTGTAGTTGTCTTTCCTACTCCTGCAGAACCTGAGAAAAGTAAATGTGGCATCTCTGATTGATTTTTTAACAAGGCCTCAATGCTTTTAATAATCTCTGTCTGTCCTACTATATCTGATAATTTAGTTGGACGGTATTTTTCAACCCACATAATATCTGTCATTGACATAATTTTTTAAATCACGATCATCTAAATAAATCCTATATCTTGAAACTTCTAATTTTATTTATGTTAATAATAACACTTTTAAAAAATAACTATATCTTATGATATATGCTCATTGTACGAGATACTCGTTTTTTTGAAGAAGATTTTATAGACACAGAATCTAATATTAAAATTGGTAAAGATACTAAATTAGAGCCAAATTCTATAATTTATAACAATTGTAGTATAGGCAAAAGTTGTATTATGGGAGCAGGTGCTATCTTAAGACCAGATACACAGATTGATGATCATAGTATATTCGGCCCGTTGTCTATAACTGAACCTGGTGTAAGAATTGGATCTTGGACTACAATTCACGCACAGTGTCATATTACTGCTGATGCAACTATTGGTGATTGTGTATTTATAACTCCATTTTTTATTGTAGCAAATACGTGAACTATAAGTTTGGGTAAATTTGGTTATCCAAATTCAACAAATGATGTTCGTCTTCCATTAGTAATAAAAAATGGTGTGCGTATAGGTGTTTCTGTAACAGTTGCTCCTGGTGTTACAATTGGTGAGAATAGTTTGATTGACATGAGATGTACTCTAACCAAAGATATTCCTCCAAATTCTCATGTACGTGCAGATAAGAGCATTATTGGGAAAGTTATTGGTAAAATAAATCCTACGTAAATTTTATTGCATTCTTCAATATCTTATTTTTCATTTTTTGTAGTAGAGCAACCCACCCAAAAATTATTAATGTTATTACAACTCCTTTGATTACAAGTACTATTATCTCATTTATACTATTTTCTACTAGTACATCTATGAAATAAATAATACTCACAACTGTACCTCCGCCTATAATTATAAGAAACCAAAATATTATTAAAAAACCATACAATACATTACTCAAAATTTTACACCCCATTATTTCCTATGATGGATATCTCTGAATTTATCATCAGGGCTGTAACGACAGATAAAATTCCAGAAACAAGCGTTAGCTTCACCACTTGAATCACAATTTCTTTCTCTGTTAATGGTTTTTTTGCAACCAATAGACGTACGAGTGATATTGCAGCTTTTACGCTTTTAGTTGATTTTATTTTAAAATCATCAGTCATCTCGGTTGGTCTTGCCCCAATTTGACGATGTTCAACTATTCGTTTCGCACTTGATAAAAACAAGAATGAGTTGATCACTGCTGGAAGTAGTGCAATTATTGCTATAATCTCTACATTTCCAACTATTGCCAATGTTCCATACATTACACCAAATACAAGCGCTCCGGAATCTCCAGGGAATATTCTAGTNGGAAATTTATGATATTTGTAAAATGCAATGGACACAAAAAGTAGTGGTAGTACTACAAACGCCATCTCATAATTTTCTACAATTATTAACCCAATTATTAAAACTATACTTGCAATTACCATAAAAATACTTGATAAACCATTCATTACATCTATGGAATTGAGTGTATTTCCTAGCAAAGATATGGTTAATGGTATTACAGCAAGATACAACCAAGAAATTTCAAGATTGCCAAAGAGTGGAAATGCTATACTAGTATCATATGTTCCTAGAATAATGATTGGAATTGATGATACAGCTAGAGCCAATGGTTTAAACCAACCACTCATAATTTTTACATCATCTATAATTCCAACAATAAATGCAAAGGTTGTTGTGAATATTACTGCAAGTATTTCTGTGGTACCCAAAAATGCATACAGTGTAATCTCTGCACCTAATATCCCTGCTAATAAAACCGGACCTCCAGGGTGACTTACTTTAGCACCCCCTTTACGATGTCTATCATCTACTACCCAATTCATTTTCTCCAAGAATTTAATCCAAATTGGAGTTAGAGCAAATACAATAAAAAATGCAATTACAGATGTTAACACTCCAATGAAAAGCCATTCAAATAGATCTTTTTCTTGCATGACTCATCATGTGATGTTGTAATGACCTGTTTTAGATTCATATATTGATGCTTCTGCTTTCATTTTTCTAATGTATATGTGTGCATCACTTTCATTGAATTTCTCACTATTTACCAATTCTTTGATCAATTTACCTTCCTCAACTGCTATTTTGCTCTCTCCTTCTAATGACTTTAAGATATCCATGAATAGCTGCATCTTTGAGACTTCACTTCTAGGTTTTCCTTGCAAAACCCCCAAATCTACTTTACCCGTATTTACATCCACACCTGCATCTTGCAACATACTTTGCATCAAAAAGACTGCACGTTCTGCGTCTTCCTCCTCTACTCTATCTCTCAAACAGAGTCTAGCACGTGCTGTAGCTAACCGAAGTAATCCCTCCAGCTGTCTTGGTGTAACTGTAATCATATCGTCAGAATCCACATTTCTCATTTGCATGTAATAATCTAGTATCTTGGTCTCTGCACCTTCTGTAAGTATTGGATTAATTCGTTTTGCAAACGCTAGGTATTTTGTTAAAATATCAACATCTACCGGTGCTCGTCCACCTATTCCACTAGGAGTGTGTAGTTTTATGATGTGCTTCGCTATCATTCTATCTCTTTCTTTTGATGGTATGTCTCTGACTACAAATATCAGATCAAATCTAGTTAGTAATGGAATGGGTAGATTCACATTCTCTGTTATATTCTTGAATGGATCATATTTACCATACATGGGATTTGCAGCAGCTAAAATGGATGTACGTGCATTAAGAGTTGCAACAATTCCTCCTTTGGCTATACTTGCAGATTGTTGTTCCATGACTTCGTGTAACGCACTTCTATCCTCTGGCTTCATTTTATCAAATTCATCAATACATACGAGTCCCTGATCTCCCAGTACCACAGCTCCTGCCTCCAACATCATTATTCCTGATTTATCTCGAACAACGGCAGCCGTCAAACCTGCAGCGGTAAATCCTCTACCTGAAGTGTATAATCCCCTAGGGGCAATTCTCGCACAAAATTTGAGCATCTCACTTTTAGCCGTTCCTGGATCACCGACTAAAAATATGTTGATATCTCCACGTATCTTTGCTCCATCTGCTAATACTCTTTGCGTGGATCCAACGATTAGTAATAATATGGATTCCTTGATTAATGAATGTCCCTGTATATGTGGTGCAAATGACTCTACAAGTCTTTTATAGATATCCGAATTATTACCTAGTGTACGAATTATTTTTTCTTCTTCTGGTGAACTAGTCTCTCTCTCTGATCTTCTTGATGATTTTACACCACGACCTCCCAAGAACTCAATATTATTTCCATCAATTCGTAATCTGTACACGGCACTGTTTGTTTTCCCTATTCCTGAAATTGGTTCTTGTTCTATACGTACTATGCCAGTTAAAATAACACGATCGCCGGGTCTAGCATTATCTACAAGATCCTGCTTTATTGTAATATCAATATACTGTGGTAACTGTCCTGGTGGTAAATCTTCTGGCAATTCTTGAAGACGAAGCATCTGAAAATCTATAAATTTACTATGTTCTGGATTAGGTTCTAAATCACGATGTGAACAATTTGGATCTGAACATTTTGCAGGTACATTTACACTCATACCTTTTTGTATGTAAATCTGTGTAATGTGATCATCAGGACAGGTGTAAACCATCTCTTTTGCTAATGGTTTTACCTCCGATGCTCTAACAACCATTCCAGAGACACTAGTCATATTGCTTATAACATCAGAATTTATCTGTCTCAAACTACGCTGAAGAGGATAATTTACAATACGTATACGAATATCGTCCTTGATTTGCTCAGCATATTCTACAAATCTCATCTGCAAAATCTCTTTTACGGCCTTTGCAAATCCTGTTAACATCATATCTGGACTAGCATTAAATCTTGACTCAATATCAGGGCGTAATATGAGATCATCATAATCAATGGTTATAAATTTAGAATTCTTTGACATCATTTGATCAATTTGTTCAACGTATTTGTAGAGATTATCTTCTTTGAATTCAACTAGGAATTCTTTGACCATATCTTTTACTCCTTCCTCATTAAATTGTATCTCTGCCATTGTCATTCTTTATCACCAATAACAAATTTTGTAAATTCTTGACTAATATTATACAGGTTATTGTAAAATATCTTTTCTTCCACTGTTAATTTAGCAGTGATTTTAGCTGTTAGGCGAGATGAATCTGCTATATGAATTATTTTTCCATGACGTTTACGTACAAGTGAATTTAGTAAACTTTCAATTTTCTCTTTATCTTTTCTAGGAATTTTTTTTATAAAAGTTTTAATCTTGATGTAAAAATTTGGCTCGAGTGTAGATAATTCAAATTCATTTTGTAAATTTTCTTTTCCCACCGCTTGAGTTAATTCTTTTTCAATACTCCTATCTTGTATCTGTATCAATTCTGATTTTTCTAAAACATTGGCAACCCAACGTGGTATACTGAGCACGTCTCCTCTCTTTCCTTTAATCGTTATTTTGGGTAGTGTAACATCTACATCTTGCTGAAATGTAACTCTAATCTCATCTAGATCTAACGCTATGGAATGAACCTTTTGTATATTCTCAATATCCACATTTAGTATAGTCAAGAAAGATATTAAACGACTAGGCATATTTTAACTGACCACTTGTGAATGAATCTAAACTGAATATTAGACCATTATTATCGTATAATTATATACTAGCAACCATTAAGTTTATGATCAATTCAAATCTTGTTGCGGGAGTCGCCCAGCCTGGTCAAAGGCGCAGGGTTTAGGTCCCTGTCTTTCAGGAGTTCGTGGGTTCGAATCCCATCTCCCGCATAATCAATAAAATCATTTCCTCAAACTTGACGTTTAAGCATTAATAGGGTTATGAATAATAAAAAACACCATGAAAAAAATGACGATAGGTATTGTAGTAGTAGGAAAAGATAAAGAAGGATTAGTTGCCTCTTTTACTAATTTCATATTTCAAAATAACGGTAATATTGAAAGTCTGAATCAAAATGTAATTAATTCTCTTTTTGGTATGCATATGGAGACATCTTTTACCAAACTTGATATTAAAAAATTTAATACTGATTTAAAGTCTATTGCAAAAAAATATAATGTAGATGCTTACACACATCATGAAATAGGTTCTAAAAAAAATATTGCGATATTTGTAACTAAAGAATCTCATTGTTTGAGTATAATATTGAATTCACGTAAATCACTTCGAGGTATCATCAAAGTTATTGTTGGAACAGATCCAACACTAAAGTCAATGGCTAATAAAGCTAAAATTCCATTTGTACTAGTTGAAGACAAAAATCAAGAAAAAGCAGAATCTAAACTTATTACTATATGTAAAAAATATAATATTGATCTTATCGTACTTGCACGTTATATGCGAATACTAAGCTCAAATTTTGTATGGCGATATCCCAATAGAATAATTAACATACATCCTTCTCTATTACCGGCGTTCTCTGGAGCCTTTGCATATGCTCAAGCTTATGAGAGGGGGGCAAAAATTATTGGTGTTACATCTCATTATGTCACTGAAAATTTAAATCAAGGTCCTATAATAGCACAGGAATCTTTCAAGGTGGATCCTAAACATTCTCTCACCATTCTAAAAAATAAAGGTCAAAAATTAGAGGCGAAGACTCTATTGCATGCCGTGAAACTGCATCTGAATAATAAATTAGATGTACGTTGGCGAAAAGTACACCTGAAAATAAAGTGAGCATTGTGGATATTTTAGATCAATTCGATCCCTTGCTACGTAAAAATCTAAAAAATAATAAACATACTGCATTGATACCCATAGGTTCTATTGAACAACACGGATCACATCTACCTGTATCTACAGATTTAGATATTGTAAATGCAATTGCAAAAAGACTTGCTACAAAAATGAAATTTATACTTTTACCAAGTGTGTCATATGGTATATCTTTTGAGCATAAACCATTTTTTAATCTCAGTATTCGAAATTCTACCATGCAATCTTTATTATTGGATATTTGTAATTCGCTTTTGGAAAATAATATAAAAAAAATCATAATACTTAATGGACATCATGGAAATCAAGATGCTTTAAAAAAACTGGAGAGAAAAATAAATAAAAAACATGTATCTATTTTTTCATATTGGCATTTTATGAATGATACATTTGATCATGCAGGGCTGATTGAGACATCCCTCATGCTTGCAATATCAAAGAATGTAAAAATGAATTTGGCAAAACCTGGTCTGCTTTTAGATGGTATGACAAAAAAAGAAATTCTACAATTATCTAAAAAAGCGGAATTATCCTTTCCTAGCGTGACCCCAAATGGAGTTTGGGGAGATCCTACAAAGGCTACGGCAACTAGGGGGAAACAATTGTTGGCAGAAATTGTAAATAATCTTGCAAAAGAATGTAAGATGTAACTATAAATAATTACCGAAAATTTATTTTTATTGATTGTGTTTTAAACTGTTGAGATTATATTAGTTTGTTGATACTTGGATTTTATTTACATCTTAATATTATGTAGTTCTCAGTTTAATATTCTAGTCCAATTTATTTTATAAAAAATTTATTCATTCTGTCATTTTTAGCTTTATTCAATTAGTAAGTATACTTAAAATTCTTTAATAGTGTCATTAAATTCTCCAAGCGTGTTTCTGAGTTATAAGTTGAGATTTTTTTATTAGCGTTATCGATCCTTTTTGTTATGTCGTACTCCATCTTAGAAGTCATATCTTTTCTAGGTGAATAACAATTTTAACATATTAATTCAGGACAACATATCTGCTGTTACTACTGGATAAATTATTTTAAAAATTTGGTCTGCTATTATTTCATTTCCAAAATCAATTGTATGTCCATCATCATAATAAATTGTTACCCCATCCATACCTGCAAATGCGTTTCTTAAATCATATATCTTATCACACGGATAATATTTTGATGAATTTAGATTTAATGCCAACATAGAATCTCTTAGATCTGTATTTATTGATTCAAATTGTGAGATAGTACGGTTACTAGTTCCAATTATTGGCTGTAAAATATTGATTGTTTGGAAATTATTTTGTGTACCTATCTTACATACTTCGGACCAATTTTCGTATAGTCCGTTCTGTGTTTCTTGAAGATTAATTTTTACTTGTGTATTTGTTATATACAATTCCCTTATGTAACTACCAATTCCTACACCAGTTCTGTAATCTAATTTTGCCATTAATGCGACAATGCCGGTATTGGGTTTATTATTACCAAATAAAAGTACACGTTCATCATATGTCAAATTATTCTGAACTAGTAAATCATTCCATCCATCATACATGATTATTATATTTGGGGAATATTTTAGAATATAATTTTCTAAATAATATCGTTCATCATAAGAAGTTGCACCAGAAATACCCGCATTGATCACTATGATATCTACTCCTGTATCATCAAATTTTTTTTCAAGTAAACTAGGAATTGTGAAATTATCTCCTGATGCACCAGAACCGAATGCTGTAGATCCGCCCAAAAAGAACACCTTGTAATCATCATCGTTAAAATTAAATTCTGCTCCTCTATATCCTTCTGAATTTATGTTAACATAACTACCTTGCAAAGGTATGAGACGTCGTATATTGTCTGAATAATCAAACTTAAATGTATAATTTTGACAAAGTTCTTCTAGCTCAGAACGTGTATAATTTTTGAATAATTCATGGTTCGTAAAGTTACAATCATACGCATACGTATCCATATAACGTATCACGCCCTCTACAATCACTAAAACAATAAGTATTAGAAAAATAAAAAATAATGTCTGTTTTTTATATGAAATTTGTACTGACAATTATTTCGTCACCAAATTATTTCCTAAAACTAGATAATCCATATCTGTCTTTACAATCATCTGGTATGCTTGTTGTGGAGTATTAACTATGGGTTCTCCCATTACATTCATAGACGTGTTTATAATTACTGGTACATTAGTAATCTTATAAAACTCATTAATTAGATCATAATATAATGGGTTTGTGAATTTAGATACAGTTTGTAACCTTCCTGTGCCATCAACATGAGTTACAGCAGGAATATCATCTGGTTTTTTTACAGGCGCCACCATCAACATATATGGACTAGGTCGATCTATGTCAAAATAACTCGAAACATATTCTTCTAGAATTGATGGCGCAAAGGGCCTAAAAGATTCTCTATGCTTTATCTTTTCATTTAAAATATCTTTCATATCTGCACGTCTAGGATCTGCTAGTATACTACGATTTCCAAGTGCTCTTGGTCCCCACTCCATCTTTCCATTATACCATCCTACAATATTTCCATCTGCAATTAGATTTGCAGTTTTTATGAGTAATTCCTGCCTATCAAATGTCTCATATATTATATTTTCCAAATCTAAAAACTGTCTTATTTTTTGATTATCAAAAGATGGACCAACATATACATTTTCTTGGATTTGTTTATGGATTTCGTCTACAACTCTGAAATTTTTTTTATTAGTATAGTACAAATACTGTGCACAACCTACTGCACTACCAGCATCACCTGGAGATGGTGGGATATGAACATTATCAAATTCGGATTCATACAATACTTTATAATTCGCAACTCCATTAAGAGCTACTCCACCACCCAGACATAGATTCGGTAACTTTGTCTTTTGGTAAACATGATTCGCCATCTTTAATATGATGTCTTCTAGTACTTTTTGTGCACTAGCACCTATATCCAAATGAATCTGTTGTACTATTTCATTTTTTTTACGTGGTAAAATTTCAAATAGCTTTGCAAATGAATCGTTGGTCATAATCTTATCATATGTAAATGCAAAATAGTTCATATTCAGATGTATGCTTCCATCATCTTTCACATCTACAAGGTTATTCAAAATCTGATCATAGTATTTTGGTTTACCATATGACGCCAAACCCATAAGCTTGTATTCTCCTTCATTTACTTGAAATCCTAGAAAATATGTGAATGCTGAGTAAAATAATCCCAATGAATGGGGCCATCTGAGATCATTTGTAAGAGTTATTGTATTATTATGTGCACTACCCAATGAAGTTGTACTCCATTCCCCAACACCATCTATCGTAAGAATAGCTGCTTCAGTAAATGGAGATGTAAAAAATGTATGTGCTGCATGTGACATATGATGTTCTATAAATGCAATATTTCCTTTAAATTCTGGTAATGTTTTTTTAATTTCATACTTTATCCATAATCTTTTGTGAAGCCATTTAGGAATTGTGTCTAAAAAACTGTATAATCCTCTAGGAGCAACTGCAATATAATTATCTAATAATCGTTCAAATTTTAAAATAGGTTTATCATAAAATGCAATAGAATTTATGTGATTTGATGTAATTCCTGATTCATCTAGACACCATTGAATGGCTAATTTTGGAAAATCATCATCAAATTTTTTACGTGAAAATCGTTCTTCTTCTACTGCCGCTATTACATGCCCATCTTTGAGTAGTGCAGCGACTGAATTATGGTAATAACAAGATATACCAAGGATATATGTCAATACTGTTTCTCTATAGTTTTCTGCTTATCCATATTTAACCAATATGAATTTTGTTGTTTTTTCAATCGTAATAAATCAATTCTTAAAATCTTAAAAAATATTCCATAAATAGAAATTAATCCTATAAATAACATTCCGAGAAATATTTTTGTGTTGATATCTGCAAATATATTTAATCCTCTTGAGATTTTTGGTGCGAATATCTGAGTTAGTATCATAGCACTAACTATAAAAACAATAAATATTTCAATTGTGAAATATCCTATAGATTGTGTTAATACGAAAAACCAAAATGATGATCCTATTGTTACGGCAAGCGCCTTGAATCTTTTAGATGAGGTTTGCATATTATATCGGATAAATAAATGCGGCTAAACCAGATTGTGCCAGTGCGGTAACTCCTATTAGTATAATGAGACAAATAATTATTGGAAACATATAAAATTTTCTTCTATATATAAATAATTCAAAAATTTCTTTAATTGTTGAAAGTTTTGTAAACTGTGTTTTCCATGATGATTTTTTCTGCATATTTTTTAAAACTATGCACTATATTTAATATGTGTCATTTTGAAAACATGGAATCTTCTCTTAAAGCAATCTGAAGAATTGCTAGACGAATATAAATAAAGTCTTGAAACTATTATCGTACGTGGTGATAACGTCATTATGATATCTCCACCACCTGTGTAGGTGTTTGTATGGTAAAAGGCGCAAGGGTAGATATCCTACAAAAGAGTGTAAATTTGTTTTCGTTGATTGACATTTTCATCATATCAATGATATTTTAATATAGAAGGTTTTGAATCCATGAGTAAGTGAGATAGATGTCTGTAGATATGGCTGTAAAAATACTTGATGAGAGTATAAACAAAATTGTACTGATAAAGCTAAAGGGTAACAAGGTTATTCGTGGAAACTTGCAAGGATTCAATCAACACATGAATCTTCTCTTAGAGCAATCCGAGGAATTACTAAATGATGATAAAACAAATAGTCTTGGAACCATTATTGTACGTGGTGATAACGTCATTATGATATCCCCACCCCCTGCGTAGGTGTTTGTATGGTAAAAGGTACAACCTCTATGGGCGGTTTTACAAAAAAACATGTTCATATAAGATGTAGACGTTGCGGTAAAAATTCTTTTCATTTACGTCATGGTAGATGCGCAAGTTGTGGATTTCCAGATTCAAAGATTAGAAAATATTCTTGGATCAAATGGTATACTTAGATGCAAGAAATTGCTATAGTACTAGGTGTCCTTGGTGGTATCTTATCTGCACTATTTCTAAAACAATTTACTACATATAAAATAGAAAATAATTCTAAAATGATTTCCTTTGATTGTGAAATTCATTCAGTAGAAATTGAAAGAAATATTCTGACCAAAGCCATAAAACGTATACAAGATGATACTCAATTTGAACCTGATTTACGTGAAAAGCTATTATTCAAATATGAACTCGAGCTTGGTGTAGTACAAAACAAAATCGAAACTCTAAAGTCATCAAGTAGAAATACTAGTGATAAAGTTCCTGATAGTGAAATAATTACAATTTTAGAAGATAAACTCTCTAGTATAAACAAAAAATTACATGAATTATCAACAAAGATTGAACCACCCACTGATGATATCAGTATTAATCTTGATGATGAAAAAACAACACCCACTATATCCACACCTCAATCAAAATCTATGATATCAACTCCATCTGAGATTCTGTCACATGCTCCTCTGATATCTTCACCAATAGCTGCTCCAATGCAACATGATACAAATAACTCTGAAACTTTAGATGCTAAACCGCTTTACGAGAATATTGATCCACCAACATTGCCTACAAATTTTGGGGCGCTACCTAGTGAATCGACTTTGGTTGATACTGATTCTACAACATCTGCTATTGATACAAATGATAATCTTGATCTGAATGAAATCAAAAATCAAATTCTACAAACAATATCTAAATTAGAAAAATCAGAGGTGGACTAGAATTGTATGATGATGCAATCTGTGCTATGGCAAAAGATGCATTAAAGTTTGTCAAAGATGGACAAACACTTGGTCTTGGCAGTGGACGCGCGGCTACAGCATTTGTAAAGGCACTCTCCAAACACATCAAAAAGCAAAATATCCGTATTGTAGGTATTCCAACATCATTACAAATTCGTATGGTTGCAGAGGATGGTAATATTCCATTGATTGATGCATCTCAAACTGAGAGAATAGATTTTGTCTTTGATGGAGCAGATCAAATTGATTCTAAAAAAACTTTGATCAAAGGAGGAGGTGGTGCACTATTATATGAAAATGTGTTAATCAGTATGGCTAAAAAAGTTGTAATTATGGCAGATGCATCTAAATTTGTAACACATCTGAATATCCCGGTTCCAGTAGAGGTGTACCCTTCTGCACGAAATAGTGTTACTCTCTTTGTAAAGCGTCTTGGTGGTAATCCTAGTATTCGTTTGCTTGAGCGTGGTTATCCATTCATAACAGAAAATGGTAATATTATACTTGATTGCAACTTTAAAACCATTAAACAACCATCACTTCTTGCTAGAAAAATTATTCGCCCAGCTGGTGTAATGGAAGTTGGCATCTTTGAGAGAAAACCTGATATCATATACAAGGCAAATAAACATGGTAAATTTTCTATAATTAGTTAACTTGTGAAATATTAACATATGTTAAAATGAACAACTATACAAGTGACTTAGTAAATGGTTTATCTAAATTAAAAACAGAATTCTCCAAACGATTTCAAAATACAAGCCATCTACCTGAACCTTTACCACTTGGTAAATCCTCTCTCCTGCCATTTGATACATTACACCTTGACATTTTGCATAAATTTGCACACAGTAATCCAATTTATCATAATTCGTTTGAATCATCAATTTCTGATATTTCATGTATGATCTATGAAGGGGATATCAATCATTATTGGTTAGACAGCATAAAACATGATACTAGCTATGCTCCATTTTATCCCACATGGATGTTATCTGCATTGATTTTAGCGCTAGAGTGTAAAAAGATGGGATCCAAACAAGTGATTGATGTTGGCTCTGGTGATGGAAGAATTGCTTACTGTTCTCAAGCAATAGGTATGAAATCTTTTGGGCTTGAAATTGATGAAAGTTTGATCTTATTACAAAATTCTCTAGCTGAAGATACTGATATATCGTTTACCTCTATTCAGGCAGATGCAACTACATTTGATTACTCTAAACTTGAATTGTCAAAACCAGTATTTTTTCTATCTGGATTACCCGAAGTAGGTGAGATGTTAGCAAATAGTGTTATAGGTACAATACTAGAAGATCCAAATTTAAAAAAATCATGTACATTTGTACACACTGGAACATTCGCAATAAAGCAATACTCTGAAGACGATTCCAAATGGGGATGGGGGAAAGTTTTAGATAAATTCAATCTAGATGTAAAACAAACTATTGTATTGCCAACTCATTGGACCCTTGATCAAGAAAAAGATACACCATTTATTTTCTCAAGTCCAAATGTGTAATAATTTACAAATCTATGTGTTTTCGTGGCACAAATTGTCCAGTACCTTTCTCACCCACAACTTCAAAATTCTCACTNACTATACCTCCTCGTAAAATGGTCATTACAGGCCATCCGACAATTTCCATTCCCTCATAAACTGAGTAATCTGAATATGCTCCAAACATATCTTTGTGTATTTTTTTAGTCATTTTCATATCCACTAAAACAAAATCAGCATCAAATCCTTCTTGAATGATTCCCTTGTTTGGATACATTCCAAATATTTTCGCAGCATTTGTACTTGTTATATTGACTAATTGTTCAATTGTAATTCTGTTCTGATTCACTCCTCTACCTAAGAGTATTGGCAGAGCTGTACCTATTCCTGGAAATCCTGCAAGTGCACTCCATATGTCTTTACCATCAAGTTTTAGTTTTAACTGATTTGCTACATAATCTGTTCCAATTGTATCTATTATTCCTGTAGATAACAATCTCCAAACTTAATCTCTGTCCTCACTACTTCTTATAGGTGGCATAACTTTGGGCAGATACCCTGCTTGTTCCTCATGAACTAGAGTCAAATAGTGAGGACATGTCTCAACATGAATAATTGTGCCACTTTGCCTTTCTATTTTGATCTGCTTTAAAGCTGCAGAAGAACCAATATGTACAAAATACAATACACAACCAAACTCTCGTGCTATTCTTGATACCATTTCAATTGCTTTAACTTCATACTTGGGTGCTCTACTATCTGACCATGCTCTCAGACCGTCCAAATTTTTCTCCCTCGATGTTTTTATACCACACGCACACGACTCATAATCTTCTGCATGAATTAATACTGGACAATTTAATGATGCGGCCATTTTGATTGTACCTCTGATAATTTCCTCTCCTACCTCTACATTCGTTTCATGTAATGTAGATTCATTGGGTTGCAGATCCATATACACATGACCTACTTCTCCTCCTAGATTCATGTATAATTTGAAAGATGTTATGCCTTGTTTTACACAATAATTCATCTCTTCAATCTGTGTTTCATTAAAGATTGATGCATGTATTGCATAATCTACATAATGTGATTTTGCACTTGTGTCTAGATGAGCTTGTAATAATTCTTTGAATGATCCTTCTAATCTTAACATTCTCATCATAGTTGTAACCCCTCCAATTGCTGCTGCATGTGATTCAGATGTTGCCGCTACATCTATGGGTGAATAGACTCCATAGTGTACATGTGTATCAATCATTCCTGGAATTACAACTTTACCTGTTCCGTCTATTTTTTTATTACACTGAGGAGTATCTGAGGAAATTTGTACAATTTTACCATCATTAATTACAATATTTTTCTCTAAAACGCCTAATGGTGTAACTATACGTGCATTACTAATTATTATATTATGTGTCATTTACATCCGCACTGAAATATTATTTTCCTCTAGTTTTTTCTTTACGTTTGGTATAGCAAATGAGTCATAATGGAATATGGATGCTGCAAGAGCAGCGTCTGCACTAGTTTTCATAAACAAGTCTACAATATCATCAGGTTTACCACAACCCCCTGATGCAATCACAGGAATATTTACCGCATCTACAATTTTCTTTGTCAATTCTATGTCATATCCCTTTTTTGTACCATCCATATCTATACTAGTAAGTAATATTTCTCCTGCACCATACTCTTGTACATCTTTGGCCCATTGTATAGCATCAACACCTGTCTCTTTTTTGCCTCCATAGATGTAAACTTGGTACCATGATTTATTATCGGTAATAATTTTTTTTGCATCGATTGCAACTACAACACATTGTCGTCCAAAGAGATTCATCAATTCTGTTATAATTTTATGATTTTTGATGGCCCCAGTATTGATACCAACCTTGTCTGCACCAGCTAGTAATATGTCACGAGCATGCTGTAATGTGTTAACACCGCCACCTACTGTAAATGGTATGTCAATTACTTGTGCAATATCTGATACTAGATTAATTGTTGTGGCACGTTTCTCTTCTGAAGCTGTAATGTCTAAGAAAACGAGTTCATCTGCACCATTATCACTATATTTTTTTGCCAATTCTACAGGATTACCTGCATCTTTGATATCTTCAAAGTTTATTCCCTTTACAACTCGGCCATTTGATATGTCAAGGCAAGGTATTATTCTCTTAGTTAATGTCATATTTGTTTGGCCTCACTGACTGTGAATTTTTTTTCATATATTGCCTTTCCAAGTATTATTGCATCTGCTCCTGTATCTTTTACATTTTTAACGTCTTGTAGTGATGACACCCCGCCACTAGCAATTATGTTTGCTATTTTATTGGAGCATAATTCCTTCAAGACATTTACATCAGGTCCTTGCATTGTACCGTCAAGTTCTACATTTGTTAGTAAAAATTCTGTAAATCCCAAAGTAATGAAATTATTTATGGCGGATTCTATAGTGATATCGCTGTCTTTCTGCCATCCATGAGTCACAATTTTTTCTTGTACGTAATCAGCAGATATTACAATTTTTTCATTTTGATATATCTCCAACAACTCTACAACACTTTTTTGATCCATAAATGCAAGTGTTCCAATTACACAACGTGATGCAAATTCTAAAACATCTGTGATCATTTTTCTATTCCGTAACCCACCTGCTACTTGTATCGGTGTATCTATTTCATGACATATTTTTTTAATTATATCGTAATTGTTTCTTAATCCTAGTGTTGCATCTAGATCAACAATATGTATGGAATCTGCACCCTGTGACTCCCATTCTTTGGCAACTTCCATTGGATTGCTACTGTATATGGTTTTTTTTGTAGCATCCCCTTTGAATAATCTTACAACTTGTCCATTCATCAAATCTATTGCTGGAATGATTTTCATTGTTTACATACCTTGATAAAATTCTCAATCATCTGCATACCATTTTTGCTAGACTTTTCTGGATGAAATTGTGTACCAAAAAAATTGTCCTTTTCAACCACCGCTGGAATTTCATTATTATAATTAGCAACTGCCATGATCTGACTAGAATCATCTGCATGCGCTGTATATGAATGAGTAAAGTAGACATACGAATTATTCTCCACTCCTTCAAGTAATCGCCCAGATTTTTTTATTATTAGATTATTCCATCCCATGTGTGGAATTTTACCCTCTTTTGGTAATAGTATCACTTTACCATTCATTACTCCTAGACCCATTTGACTACCTTCTTGACTGCTCTCAAAAAATATCTCCATTCCAAGACAGATTCCCAGTATTGGAATTTTTCCATGTGTGATGAGTTCTAGAGAATTACTAGAACACTTGTTGATGTTTATCATCGCCGGATCAAAACTCCCAACTCCAGGTAGTAATAATCCTGAGTGATTATTAATTTCGTCTAGACTAGTTATTACATCTATGATAATGCCACACCTCTCAAATGAAGTTTTTAAACTAAAGATATTGCCTGACCCATAGTCTAATATGGCTAACTTCATTACATTGCGCCCTTGGTACTGGGAATTCCTTTCTGTTTACTATCTTTTGATGTTGCAAATCTTAATGCAACTGCGATTGATTTGATTACAGCTTCAATCTTGTGATGGTCATTCGTTCCATATTGCAACGTAACGTGAATACACGCATTGATATTTTGCAATAGTGAATATACAAAATGCTCAAGATTTTCTCTTGATATCCCTTCTATATCTGCACGTTTTAATTTGATATCAATGACACTGTATGATCTTTTAACTAGATCAATTGTAGCTTCTGCAAGTGATTCATCCATGGGAATTGACGCGTGACCGAATCTAATAATTCCTGAACGTGTTCCTAATGCTTTGTCTATTGCCATACCGATTCCTATGCCAACATCTTCAATTAGATGATGATTTATACCATCCCTTGATTTTGCATCTACCGTCAAATTCATCATTGCGTGCTTTCCTAGTGATGTAATCATGTGATCAAGAAAACTAACTCCAGTATTCACTTTGGTCTGACCTGAACCGTCTAAATTCACTTCTACCTTTACAATAGTCTCCTTTGTCTTTCGTTCAATCTTTCCAATACGTCTTGCCATCAACATTACTTGGGTTGGGCAGAATTTAATATCTTTGGAAGTAGATTTATTGAATCTAGTATTATCGTAGCTCCACTCTTCTTGAATAATTCTAGTCTTTCCTCCCTTTGCTCTTGATGTGTATTTCCTATTATTCCACAAAATGTAGTCTTGAATCCTCTACTAGTTGCGTCTTTGGACATTATCAACTCCTCCATAGAGTCACCAACAAATACACAATGACTTGACTGCATTTTAGTTATTGCCCGTATTAGTGATTCAGGATTTGGTTTTGCAAGATTACGCGATTCGTCCTCTAGAAATATAGATGCGTCTAGATTAATTTTATCCATAAATTCATCCAAGGAATATCGAACAGAATTTAATCCACGTCCTGTAACCATTACAATTTTTTCATTAAATATTTTTTGTAAAAATGTAACTGTATCCTTATTTAGAATAATTTCATCTTTTTTAATTAAACCCTCATCTGTGAATCGTGATTCTTTGTTAAAAAATTTCTTGTATAATATTTTTCCATAAAATAATTCGTCAAATATTGATTTGATAATATTATTTTTATCATTAAAATAATTAATCTCTTTTTTTAATATTTCTGTTTCTGGGTATTTTTCCAATATGTAAGATTCTGCTGATATTATTCCGGTACGATTTGAATTTTTAATTACTTGCCAGATGAAATTTTCATTTCCTTTATACAGTGATAAAATTATAGCATATGCCAAATCAATTTCATCATTAAATCCACCTGTTGCTTTGAATCCTGCTATGACTTTTGGTGTTATACTGGGAATCTGTGTCTCTGTATATTTTTTTAAAATAAATGATACTGTTTGATTAATTGTGGCATCATATGATTCTCTGATATCTACCAATACTCCATCACAGTCTAATGCTATAGCATCAAAGTCTAATTTTATAGTGTCATCTAGGTATATTCCATCTGATATCTGTTGCAGAGTCATTCTAAAAGATTACGTATTGCTAACAAAAACTTGGAGTTCATCTCTTTTGTGCCTATAGTTACTCGTAGACAATTAGCAAGACTGTCTAAATCAAATTTACGAACAGATATTCCTTGCTCCATAAGAGCATCATAGATTCTTTTAGCCGAATCGCCTGCATCAAATAACACGAAATTGGCTTGTGAATTATACACCTTGAAGAAATCATATTGTTTTAAATTTTGAATTACTCGTTCTCTTTCTTGTTGTATTATATTTATAGATGCATTTACGACATCTGTTTTTTTTAGTGCATGTATGCCTGCTTTGATACTAATTGTACTTAGTGGGTATGGGTACTGTATAACTCTTGTAAATGTATCTGTAAATGTTTTGTTTGCTATTAGATATCCTAGTCTTAGACCAGCAAGTCCAAAAGCTTTCGAGAATGTTTTAACCACAATGAGATTTTTATGCTCATTTACCAAATCTATGATTGAATATTTACTAAATTCACTATATGCCTCGTCAATTATTATTAGACCTGAAAATTGTTTAATTAATTTTTCCAATTCATCACGTTCAAATTGAAATCCTGTTGGATTATTTGGTGTGTCAAGATAAAGAATTTTTGCTTTACTAGCTTGTGCAATAAACTGTTTTATTTCTAATACCATGTTATCATTAAAATCTATTGGTATAGTTGGTATAGAATATAATTTACATCTATCTTCAAAGAAAGTAAATGTTGGTCTTGATAGTAATACTGGTGTATCCTTTGATGCAAAATTTGTCAAGATTAAATCTAGTATCTGATCCGAACCATTCCCAAGCCCAATCATAGATTCATCTATGTTTAGATATTCTGCTATTGCCTGTGTCAATTGTTGAGCATCATTCAATGGGTATTGTCGTATATCCGATCCCTTTTTTGCAGCAGATATTATTTCATTTTGGAATTCATAGTTTATTACAAAATTCTCATTCGAATCCATCTTTGTCGAATCTGTATGAATTGATGGTTTCTGATATCCACTTAAAGACGCATATTTTTTTAGCTTTTCTTCAAACCAATCTGTCATAGACGTAATCTCACAGCCTCTAAATGATTTGGAAGTCCCTCTTTTGTTGTTAATACCTTGATATCTTTATAGATATTTTTTAGTACAGGTCTTGTTGATTTTACTACAGTGTGTAATTTTAAAAAATCCAATACTGATAAGGAACCACGTGTCTTGCCAAATTGATTCGTCGGTAAAATATGATTTGAACCAAGCAAATAATCACTTGCAGATGATGGGGTATCTCTTCCAACTAGGACTAATCCTGGTGTAACTATGAGTTTTACAAATCTATCTGGTGATTTTGTCAATATTTCAAGGTGTTCTGGAGCCAATTCATTTGCTAGATTGATCATCTCTTTATCATTTTTACAACATATAATGAATCCATTATTCTTCAAACTAGCCTGTACTATATCACTGCGTAGTGTTTTAATATTCTTTATTATGCTCTGAACTTTTTTTGCCAACTTTTCTGATGTTGTTAATAGAAAACAACATGTATCTTTACTATGCTCAGCTTGAGATATTAGATTTACAGCTACTAATTTTGGATCCGATGTTGAATCAGCAATTATTCCTAATTCAGTTGGTCCTGCATACATATCAATAGACGTAATACTACTAGATTCAATCTTTGCCATACTGACATATTTTCCTCCAGGTCCTATGATTTTGTCTACCTTGGGTATTGATTTTGTGCCTATAGACATTGCAGCTATTGCCTGTGCTCCTCCAACTTTGTATATCTCATCTACCTTGCAAATATCTGCAGCAACCAGTACTAGTGGATTTATTCGACCTGTCTTATCTGTAGGAGTGGATACTATGATTCGTTTTACCCCTGCTACTTTTGCAGGTACTACTCCCATTATTAGCGAACTAGGATACAGTGCAAGACCTCCTGGTACATAACAACCCACACTGGATATGGGTTTGAATGATCTCTTGATTCTCACACCTTTGTTTGAAATTTCTATATTATTCAGAGCACGCATTGTTTGTCTTTCAGTATTCTCCAAAGTTTTTTTAGCATGTCTTACAGCTCTTAATTGATTTGAAGATATATTTTCATAAGCTGATTTAATCTCTCTTGAAGTAATTTTGAAAGATTTAGTGTTTACATTTGAGAATTTTTTTTCATACTTTCTTACAGCGACATCTCCACGTTTTTGTATATCATTAATAATGGATATTATGTTTTTTCTTGAATTAGTATCAATTGTCTTTTGTAATGGAATATTTTTTGCAGAAATAATTCTAATCAATTTTTCTTCGTCCCATGCACTCTGTCTAGTTCAAGAATCTGTTTAGGCTCTTGAATTACCAACCCTTGTGCAAGTTTACGTAATTTTGGAACCATCTTGTAAAATTCAAATCTAGGCACAATCGTGTTTATCCCATACCACCCTTTCTGACTCAGGGGACTAATAGTTGGTCTCTTTAATGATGGCAATTGCGTTAAAACCTTTTTAAGATTTTTCTCCTGCACATTTAGGTATATGTGATAGTGTTTTCTTCCTAGAATTGCACCCTTTAACAGTGTGGTGACATCTTGAATTTTTTCATTTTTTCTTTTATCGCGAATAGAATTTTTATTTACAATTAGCTGTGCCGATGACTCTAATATTTTTTCAGAAATCTGTAATTTGTTTTGTCTTAGTGTAGTTCCTGTTTCTGTCACATCAATTATTGCATCAACATCAGTTGGTGGCTTGGCTTCAGTTGCACCAAATGATAAATGAATTTGCACATTTTTGTTCTTTCCTAATCTTACCCACGGTGTTATGATTGTAGGATTTTTAGAACCATAAAGTTTTTTGTATGATTTTAATGATTTTATAAATTTTGAAGATGTGGTAAGATATTCTGATGATATTCGTAAGATTTTTTTCTTTTTTGCATATTGTAAAATCATTGCATCTAAATTTTTAAATCTAAAACTATCTGGAAATGCAACGACCAGATTTATTTTTCCATATTCTAAATCTAACAATGAAGTGACATTAGCCTTTGCCTCATCAATCCAATCATTCCCTGTTATTCCTATATCATACAAACCCTCTGCAACTAAAGTTGGAATTTCCTGAGGGCGAAGCATCTTGACAACAATTTCAGGATCGTCTAAAAATACATTGTATGTTCTATCTTTTCGTACTACACGCGTCCATGATTCCTCTAAGAGTTTGAATGTGGCCTTTTCTAGACTTCCCTTTGGAATAGCAAATTTTATCGTGACCATTTTCATACTTTCTACATTAATCATATAATTTAATCATTATACATAATCGTAGATTAACTACTGAATAATTCATCTAATATATGATCAATTCTTGTTTGAATCCAATTTGGCATAAATTTCCTTGGCTCTTCTTATCGATATATTATTCTCTTTGACCATTTGCTCTACTATACCATCAATCTCTTCAGATTTGGCGCCTACAGAACATGCGATATTTCTTGCATGTAATCTCATATGACCTTTCTGTATCCCATCTGTCACTAGTGCACGCATTGCTGAAAAATTTTGAACCAATCCCACTGCGACCATAACACAGGCAAGCTCTTTTCCTGATTCAACTCCTAAAATATTCATACATATGCGTGCTATAGGATGTACTTTTGTTATTCCTCCAATGATTCCTACTGATAATGGAATTACTAACTTGCCAACTAAATTACCATCTTTATCTTTTGACCACTCTGTCAAAGATGTGTATTTGCCATTTTTAGATGCATATGCATTTGCCGCTGCCTCTATTGCTCTATTGTCTTGACCAACTGCATTTGCAACTGCAATTAACCCATTCATTATTCCTTTGTTGTGTGTAACTGCTCTATATGGATCATATTTTGCAAACTTGGCTGCCAAAATCATATCATTTACAACATCTTCCCCGACGGCATTTTTATCGAATACTGCTGTAGCATGAGCCATTCTGTTGGTAGAATAATTGGAAAGAATTCGTAGTAAAACTCTACCACCTGTTAACTTTTCTATCATTGGAGCGATGACTTCACACATGGTATTAGTAACGTTGGCACCCATTGCATCTGCCACATCTACCATTATCTCTACAATTAACATGGGATCTGTATCTGTAGATAATACTCTGCACTGTATACTCTTAGCCCCTTTGTTCATACTAGAGAGCGTGGTACTCTTTGAATTCGCAAGTTGTAAAATTTCACTATTTGACTCTGTAATTTCTTGAATCGCTTTATCAATCTCTTTTGAATCTAAATCTACCACTTGAATTTGACCTATGCTATACGCAGAGTCTACGCTAGCAGTTATTCCTCCCTTTATTCTAGAGATTTTTGCTCCACTAGATGCGGCAGCTACAACTGAAGGTTCCTCTATGACCATGGGAATTAGATAGTCTTTATCATTTATTTTGAAATTCGTTGCAATACCTAATGGTAAAGCAAATGTACCTATTACATTTTCAACCATTTTATCTGCATTATCAAATGTAATTCCACCAGTATTTTCATTTAATATTTCAATTTCATCATCAGAAAGTTTTGAAAAATTTTGAATTATTTCTAGTCGCTCATCATAATCTTTTTCAAAGAATTTAGATATACGTGAATCACTCATATCATTTCATTATCCGTATTAGCATATCATCCGAATTCGAAGGAAATCCTTTCCCATCGGTATTTGATGTAATGACATATAGATATCCATTTGGTCCAACTGCAACATCTCTGATTCTACCTACTCCGCTTAGTATGCTTTTTGGTACCACAACATCTTGACTCATATCTAACTTGTAAAGATTTGTAGAACGTAATGATGCCATGATCAACATACCGTCTAGTTCTAATTTATCATCATTGTAAAACGTTATTCCCCCTGGTTCAATTCCAGGATCAAAACATATGCGTGCTTTTACATATAATTCTGTACCATCACATTCTGTTTCTGGCCAACCATAATTCTTGCCTGAATTAATTATATTAATTTCGTCATTTTTCTCTGGTCCAAGATCTGCTATGAATAAAACTCCAGATGAATTCCATGTAATACCTTGAGGATTTCTGTGTCCTAGTGAGAATACTGGTGAATTAGGAAACGGATTATCATCTGGTATTGTACCATCATGATTTATTCGAAGTATTTTCCCCTCCAATGATGATACATCTTGTGCATTATGTGAAGAATCTGATGTGATTCCAGTAGATATGTATAATTTATCATCTGGTCCAAACTCTAAATCTCCACCGTTGTTGAATCTAGAGCCAGGTATACCATCTAGAATTGTAACTACATCAAGTACTGTATTGTTTGATATTTGTAATCTTGATACCTTATTCCAAAAGACCTCTCCATCATAATATGTATAGTATACATAAATTAAATTATTTTCCATAAAATTTGGATGTGTTGTTATTCCTAACAATCCACCATTAAATACATCTGCAACACGAAATGTTGCTAATGGTTTTTCTAGTAATGTATCATTTTGAATTATTCTTATTTTACCATCTTTCTCAGTTACAAAAATCTGTTCATTCCCAAACGCAATTGATCTAGGTTGATTTAAATTTGTAGCTAATATTTGGATTGCACTATCATTTGTGTTTATTAATGGTTCTGGTAAAGGTAAGGGATTTGTGGGTGATGATAAGATTACAATTGATGCAATGATTGCACCTATGATTCCTACTATCTGAATTTTTTTAATCACATAATTATCTAAACATAATGTTATTTATGTGCAATTTGTTTATATTTTTGTAACATATTAAAGATTTGAAATACTAATACTCTATTGATGAATTTTATCAAATTATTATTATTTATTTTTTTAGGATTACTGTAAATTCAAATGGATCGCTTTTACGTCCCTCTTTGAACGTATCATAATACAAGACTTCATCACCATGCTCATCTAGAAACTCTTGTAAATATTTTCCGTCATTCCAGTCAGGTCTATCGAGCACAAAAACACCTCCATTTTTTATACTATTCCAAGAAGCATGTCCTTCGTGCTTTTGTACTTCATATGTGTGCCCTTGCAATGCCATAAATACCTCTACACTTCCTGTCTGTTTCAATACTTGTGGTAGTATCCTTTGTGCATCGCCTTTTATTTTAGTCCATCTCGATTTCAATATATTGAGTGATACCAACGGTCCTATCCGTGCCATAGTTTTACCATTAAATCCCCAAAATTCTTTAATATCAATAGACCATAGATGACCCTGTTTGTTTTTCTCCAATGCGGATAAAATCATATATGTAAATCCTCCTTTCTCAATTCCTGTCTCAATTATTTTGTCTGGTTTACTTATTCTGCATATAAGATATATCATGGCATGGCATGGAAGATATAAATCAAGATGTTTGTCATATTGTTCCTGCTCTTCTGACATCTTTGATATTAACGGTCTTGATTGTTTGATAATATCCTCCATGGACATTTTTCCTTCACTATGTTCCAAAGAAGATAGAAATTCATCCACCTTCATCTTAGCATCATCTAGTAATCTTGTGTATTGTGTTAGAAAGTCACGCGCATCATCTGTCATAAGTGATTCTTTACTGTATTTTAATAAAATATGTCTCCAACCGTTTTTTAAAATACCCAATAATAATTTGTATTACACAGCATATATCTATTTTTGCATTATCACATTGTTCAAAATTTATCTGTTTTAACAGTGTTCAATTAAAACAATAGAATTTGACTTATAATAACTGTTATTTGTATAATCTGAATTGAACCGCATTATGCAGACATGGAAGTTTTGAATAGCATATTGTTTTGTGGAGGGAAGACGAATTAGACAAATTATCAAACCGTATAATTGTACGAATACAGTCCCAATACTCAAAAGTGCAGACCATAAAACAAAACCAATATCCCAACAAAATGTCAAAACAATATTAGATAAATGTACGAAATATAGTTTTGGCGCAAATGTAATTGTAGCAAGATTACAATTAAAGAGAAAGTCAATAAGTATAGAATTATACGCAAAGTCATAAATGAATCAACCATTACAAAATCTTCTAAAAGAAAGTCTAGTCAACGCAAATGGGTACGATACGAACGTCTCTACTCTAATGTATCGTGGCACACTAATTGGCATATTTTGTCAATTCCATGTCTAAACAGATTTATTTTTATAGCATATTTGTATGATGCATCTATATGTATTACTGGTTTTGATGTCTTCAAAGAAGTAACTTCGATTAATACTATAATTACATTGAATGTTGCAGTTTAAAGATTTGGAATTTCTGCATAAATTATAACTGCTTATGATACACAATTTACAGTAGCACATAAAAGAAAAGATCCTAAAAAATCAAAGCTCATTAAATTTCAAACAAAGTTAAACAACTTGAAATTAATCATTTGATATGTCGTGTCAAACATCTTTAAACAAATGGTAAGATTAAAAAATTCTCTGTCTCAGTTAACTTAGAGATATGGAATTACAAAACCATGGAAGAATATATTAAATATTATAATAAAGATTGATTGCAAAATTCTTTAGATGTGGAGTCTAGTGAGACTCCTAGAATTGTATTTGAGAAATAATATACAAGTAGTGTGGTTAGAAAAAATTCTGAATGGATCAAGGATGATTTCTACGACCAACTAGGAGTAAAATGATTTTAGTCATTCACAACAGTATATTATTTGATAAAGTGTATATACTAATTTGTTGGTCTTTAATTCAGCGGGGTGGGGAAGTCAGACTATATGGACTAAGTCATCCCGGCGGGCTCATAATCCTCCAATGAGAAACCCGCAGATCAGTAGTCCAAATCTACTCCCCGCTATTTTGTTTTTATTGAAATTTTCTAAACCACGGTATCGTATTGATTGCAATCTCTGTGTTATTAGTAATTCCTAGGCGCTCTTGAGGACGTGTGAGATGTCGTTGTGCAGACAGAATTGGTAAGTATAATTTGGATTCAACAGTTCGTAAAATTTTATGATTAATTTTATGAATGGTGTTTGATCTTTTACCACATTTTGAGCATTCAAAATACTGTCCTCTGCCCTTTGATTTCATACTCTTATTACATGTATAACAAAATGGATTTTTCATAGTTGTTTTATTTTGTAGATGTAATATATCAATAAATTCTACATTCAATACATTTGAATATCTTTTTGTTGCTCTGCGAATTCCTCCACCAAGAGATACTCTGTCCCCCTTGATCAATTTCAGCACTACTCTCTGCACCATACCTGTCTCTTTATACACAGCACAATCCACATCCCCTTTTGTAGTCTTTACAGTAAAGAATGCGTGACCTCCATTGTATTGAATTGGATCTGACGTAATCTCGCCACTAATTACTCCAGAGGTAAATGGTTTAATCATATCTGGCTCAATCTCATTCCTCAGATGATCACCGGTTCCCTGATTCGATTTGAAGATCATATAACCGTCTAGATCTTCTTTTACCTTGATTAATTGGGATGCGTCTAGTAAGCTACTTGTATCCTCACCACGAATTCCATAAAATACAGGGTCTGGACCATGTGGTGAAATCATAATTTTATCTGCTTGTAAATCAAAACTATTGTACGTGTTTGGAATGAATCGTTGGATATTTTTTACATCATCTTTTGATATATATCGGGTTGTGCCAAATTTTGATTTTTTTCGATAAGCAAGCATCTCAAATGTATAATCATTAAATTCATACCCCACAGCCCCTAACGAACCAATCAAGCCCTGACCATTCCCAATGTGAAATGTGTCAATATTGGATTCTGAGACGATTCTTTTTGCTTGTCTTCTTGGTATTAATTGGTATAAAGATAATCTACTAAATTTTTTAATCTTCTCTGTTATTATTCCAGTATGAAAAATAATTGCTGGATTTGCACCATGCTCTACATCTGAGAATTTTTCAATCAACGAGATACAAGTCTTCTTTACCCAATCTAAATCTCTAGTTTCTATCTTCAATCCTACTGCTCCATTACCCCTAGTCTTCCATGGTATATTGGGATTAAAACGTAGTAAATTTGGCAACTCTATAATTTTTGTATTTTTATTTTTTTCAAGCTTGTCTACCATCTTAAATGCTAGATATGTCGTACACATTCCTACTGTAGAATCTGTATCATCAAATCCAATATTAACTGTAATTCCATCTTTCAATTTTGAATAATCACCTATCTTAATTTTTAAGATTACTCTAATTAAAATCAGCTTTAAATTCAAAATTACTATGGATATACCATGATAATCATAGATGAAAATAAGATGTATGAAAAAATAACTCAACTCAAACCAATGTCTGTAGCATTGAATGGTCCGGACGGAATTCTACCTCAGGTGCAGCAAGCATCCATGAATATAATGAAAAAATTCAATATTCCTGCATATGTATTGGCAGATACTACTTGGGGTTCTTGTGATTTGAATACCAAAGGTGCAGAAACTTTGAGTGCTGATATTCTATTCAATATTGGTCATACAATAAGCATGGAGAGTCTTGGGAAAAATATATTTATGATAAATGCGTATGACGATATATCCTTTGATACTGTAGCTGTAAAATGTGCAAAACAATTACCCAATTCAACTATATCATTAATAACCGACAGTCAACATTTGACTGAAATAGATAAAGTAAAAAACATACTTGAACAATATGGATTAACTGTACTGATTGGTAAAGGAAAAGGTGAACTAAATGACGGTCAAGTATTTGGTTGTGAATTTTATCCTGCCACGGCTAATAAAACAAAATGTGATGCAAATGTATTTTTAGGACAGAGTAATTTTCATGCAGCCGGTCTTGCACTATCTACAGGACTACCTACATATGTTTTAAATCCATACTTTAACGAGGTTCGAGAAGTTACAGAGTTTGCACAAAAATTAAANGAAAAAGTTACGCTTTCAATATACAAGGCTGCCGACTGTGATGTCTTTGGAGTCATATTGGGACTGCGAGATGGTCAATTATCAAAGACAACTGCATTGAAATTTAAGATAGAACTGGAAAAAGCAGGAAAAACTGCCTATCTATTTGCCTTGACTGATATCACTAATGATAAATTGAATAATTTGAGTGGAATTGAGGCATTCATTCAAGTGGCATGCCCACGAATATCCATCGACAATCAATTCAACAAACCTGTTCTATCCACTCCTCAGGGTAACGCAATGCTCAAAGTATTGAATAATGAGGACATTGGTGAATACCTCCAAATTCCACATTGGTTATGACTACAAATTATCTAATTAATTGTCAATGGTCAATTCTGCATGTCCAAATAATACTCTGAATGGTTAACACCATACAAGTACATTATCATATTTTTCTAAATCTATATCTCCAGAAATTTCATAGTTTTGATTTCCTTGTGTGGCTCTTAATGATCCAAGATCTATATAGTCATTATCTGATCTATCTGTGGATAAATAAACATGTAAAGCCGGTCCATTTGCAGATTTAAAATTTTCAAATCGAACAATCTTACTACCATCATCTAATTTCAGTACCTTGACATCTCCTTTTACATCATGTATACCATCTCCTACACCAACAAACGTGCCCTTGTATGATTTGATCATCTCTTCAGTCATGGTGTCATCTAGTAATTCCTCTGTGACCATTTCACCATATTTTTCTTCAACCTGTTTTATTAGATCATCTTTTACAATTCCTGCATTCTTAATCATATCATCCATCTCTACTAATAGTGAATTTAACACCGCACGTTTATCATCAGTTTTTTCTAATTCCTTATCTATCTGCTCGAACAGAGTATCTAATTTTTTCTTCATCTCATCAGTTTTATCAGAAATTAATGTGGTATCTTGAACCTTCTCTATACTAGATAAAACATTATCTGGCAATGGTTCATCAATACTTGTCTCTATAAATAATGGACTTAATGTATATACTCCAATTGGAATTGCTACCAATACTATTAAAATTCCAATCAAACGAGTTGTTCTCATAGTTGAAAATAGCCACATTTAGTTATAATATGTTGTGCCGTCATTATTACTAGTCATGGTAATATTCAGGTTTTCATCTTTATTTATATATGAATTATGACTAGATTATATTTTATAAATATAAATTGTGTTTAGAATATGTCCTAGTATAATGAATATTGGCTTTGTAGGTCTAGGCAAGTTAGGGCTACCATCAGCATTAGCAGTTGAATCCAAAGGACATACCGTGGTCGGCTTTGATATAAATCCTAATGTAAAAAAATACATTGCAGAAAAATCTATACCGTACTTGGAAAAATCTGTTCCTGATTTACTTCAAAATACAAAGATTCAAGTTTTATCTCTTGACGAAGTTTTAAAAAAATCAGAATTAATTTTTGTAGCAGTACAAACACCACACGTCCAATGTATGAAGGAATTACTAAACTTCCATCAACTACAGTCTGATTTTAATTATGATTTTCTTAAAAATGTATGTACAAATATTTCAACTGAATTAGATAAAATAAATGAAGATCGTACTGTGATTGTAATATCCACCGTACTTCCTGGAACAATAGAGCGCGAAATAAAACCTATCCTTAGCAAACATGTCAAACTATGCTATAATCCTTTCTTTATAGCAATGGGCACTACTGTTTATGACTTTTTAAATCCTGAAATTGTTTTATTTGGGATTGATGATCTAGAAGCTCTTGAAAAAGCTAAAACATTTTATCGTACTATTACAGATGCCCCATTTAAAGAAATGAGAATTGTAAATGCCGAACTGGTCAAAGTAAATTATAATACATTCATTACTATGAAAATAAACTTTGCAAATAACCTCATGGAGGTTTGTCATAAAATGCGTGAATCAGGTGCTGATGTAGATGTAGTTTATGATGCCTTGAAAGATTGTACAAGAAGAATAATAAGCCCAATGTACATGAAAGGAGGAATGCCTGATAGTGGTGGATGTCATCCACGTGATAATATAGCCTTGGCTGATTTTGCTCGCAAGAAAAACCTTTCAAATGATCTATATACTGAACAAATGCAGATACGTGAAAGACATATTGCTTGGTTTGCTGATATGTTAAAACAATATGATCTACCAAAAGCTATTCTGGGCAAATCATACAAACCCGAAATAAATCTTACCGTAGGAAGCTCTGCCATTCGTCTATATAATGAATTTAAAGATCAAGGGTTGGAAATTGAAATGTGGGATCCTCATCTTGATGGTGAAACTCCTCCTTCTGAATTATTCAATTCTCCACATGTGTATTTTATTGGTACAAACCATAAAGCATTTACAAAGTTAAAATTTCCAGCTAAAAGTATTGTGATAAATCCTTTCAGATACATTCCAAAACAAGATGGTGTTGAAATAATTGGACTTGGTAGTGCATGAATATACTAATTACAGGCGGTTTAGGTTATGTTGGTTCAACACTTGTTTCACATTTATTGAAAAAATCACATCATAGAATTATCGTAATTGATAGAATGGATTATAGTTTAAATCGAGACTGGTACTTCAATACTCTGTATAATGATCGTGTAAAAATAGTAAAGGGTGATTTTAGATCGGTGGATCTATTATATCCTTTAATTAAGGAATGTGATGTGGTAATAAATTTGGCCGCACTTGTGGGTGAACCCATATGTGAAAAAAAACCTGATGAGGCCATAATTACTAATGAAGTAATGGTAAAAATAATCGGCCAAATGTGTAATATTGAATCTAAAAAACTCATATTTCTCTCTACTTGTTCCAACTATGGACAAAGTTCAACACCTGTATCTGAAACATCCACTCTACTCCCTGTTTCATTATATGCAATAACCAAAGTAAACGCAGAAAAATACATACGTAAACATGTACATGGAGCTATAATTTTACGTTGTGCAACTGCATATGGTATATCTCCTGGTAGAATGCGTTGGGATCTTTTACTAAATGACTTTGTAAAGACTGCAGTTTTTGAAAAAAATATGGATGTATTTGGAGCACAAGCATACAGACCATTATGCCATGTTGAGGATATTTCAGAAGCTATACGTCTTGTAATAGATTATGACACATCTGATAAAACCACTGTATTCAATGTAGGCTCTAGTGAGCAAAACTATACTAAAAAAGAGATTGCAAATACTATAGCAAAAATCACTGGAGTTAAAATCACTTTTACAGATACTGAAGAAAAAAGAAATTACATGGTGGATTTCTCCAAAATTAAAAAAACATTAAAATTTGTTCCTATTCATACACTCAAAGATGGTATAAAAACTATGTCTAGTGCTTTGAAAAAAAAAGAGATTGATGTTATTGGATCAAACGTCTGATACACAACAAAACGAGGTTATACCACAATTTATTCCAGTTTGGGGAAAAGAAGAAAACGATGCAGTACAACGTGTTATGGATTCAGATTATCTTAATGAACATAAAACTGTGCGAGAATTTGAGAAGAAATTTACTGAATTTGTTGACTCTAAATATTGTGTTACATGTATGAATGGAACAACTGCATTATACATGGCGGTTTTATCTGTTAAAGAAAGACTAGATAAGATACGAATACCAGATTATTATTCAATATTTCTGCACAATTCATGTGTCCAAGCTGGATTAGATATGACGATATCTCCTGTAGAATCTAATGGTTGTATGAAACCGGAAACACAAAGTGATATTGTCGTAAATACTAATGGAAGAACACTGGGTACTACCCTAATTGAAGATAATTCACAGCATGTTTCACATCACTCGCCAAATTGTGTAAGTACATACAGTTTCGCTTCTACCAAACATCTTACATTAGGAGGTCAAGGTGGAGCTGATATGTTGCGATGATAAAGAAATCTTTGATAGATTATCTAAACTCAAAGATTTAGGTAGAAATGATAGGCAGCAATTAAAACCCATGTCTGATAAATTTGAAGAATGGGGTTTCAATTCTAAAGTTACAGAACTACAAGCAGCATTTGGACTAGCTCAATTGGAACGTGTTCCAACTAGATTGAATAGATTAAAAACTATGGCTTCTATGTACAAGGAGATGCTATCAAAATGTAAAGAAGTGGAATTTTTTGATGATGATGCTCAATGGCATCTGGATATACGTGTTCCAGATCCGCAAAAAATTATTGATAGAATGAAAAAAAGTAAAATTCATTGTAAACGATATATGACTCCATTACATATGCAGCCAGTTGCAAGTACCTTAAAACATGATGGAGATCTTCATATGACTAAATATCTATTTGAACATGGTATGTATCTACCATCTACTACAACAATAACTGATAAACAGATGCACCGTATAGGAGAACGATTAGTTGATGCAATCAGAACAGTATGATCAAATAACAGAAGAAATCTGTAAATTTTTAGTATCCCAAGTAGATACAACCAATTCTAAGGGAATTGTATTTGGTCTTAGTGGTGGTATAGATTCCACTGTTACTGCCTTTTTGTGTAAACGTGCTTTGGGCGCAGAAAAATGTCTTGCAATTTTATTACCACATACTGATATAACACCTGATAGTGAAACCACAGATGCTGTTGAGGTTGCTAAAGATCTTGGTATACCATACAAAATTTGTAATATAACTTCTATCTTAGATCAGTACAAATCTGATGTGGACTTGAACGCTGATAAACTCGCTACTGGAAATTTGCTAGCTAGAATAAGATCATCCATAATTTATTATCATTCAAACGCTATGAATTATCTTGTAGCTGGTACTGATGATAAGAGTGAGTATCTTATAGGATATTTTACAAAGTATGGAGATGGGGCATCTGACATACTTCCAATTAAAAATCTCTACAAAACACAAGTTCAAGAATTGGGAAAACATTTGGGAGTTCCATCCAAGTTGGTAGATAAAATACCTGGTCCACATTTGTGGAAAGATCATGATTCTCAAACAGAACTTGGAATTACATATGATGTAATAGATATGATACTTCAAAGTCATTTTGATAAAAACATGACAACTGAGGCTATTGTATCAGAGTATGGTATTGAACAAGAGTCTGTTAACAAAATACTATCGCTCTATAAAAAATCACAACATAAACGTGAATTACAACCTTCATGTGACATTTGAATATTTTTAATATAAATAATTTCATAATGTTTTTAATGTAAATAAATTACTCATACACTATATATTGACGTATATGTATCATTTCATGATGTCATCCAACAATGATTTCACTATAGCTGTTGCTGTCGCATTTACAGATAAAGAAAAACAATTTCTTGAGAAATCAATAAAATCTGCTATCAAGTTAAACCCTGGAGAGCTATTATTCGGTGTTGATAAGGGAGTAGATCCTGAATCATTATCTAAAATAAAAGAAATATGTTCAGCTAATAATTTTGATCGTTGGACTATTGTAGAAGTAGAAAAAAGTAATGAATGGAATTTTCAGCTCAGCTAATGTAGTGTGGCATTGTTATAAACAAGCAAAATTTGATAAAATTTTATGTTATGATATTGATACTGAACTTAGATCTAATGTTATGTTGGGCTATGATCAAGTCGGAAAAGGTAATTTAGCATGTGTCAGTTTTACAAAAAAACTGTTAATACGATCTGTATCTGACATGATTCGTTATATATTTTATAGATTTTACATAATGCGTAATTCTTTTGTGTTTTCTGGAATATATTGGATATATCGACCATATTTTTTTAAAAATGTTATCTTGAAAGACTATATGAAGATTGTTAATGGTATTGATTCTTTTCCTTATAGATGCAATTTTAAAGGGAAAAACACACAAGCTATTAACACGTAAAGAGATTGGTTCTAATTCGTTTGATCTACAAAATAATGATTACCCTTGGCGTCAGTTTCAAATTGGAATTTGGTATGGAGCAAATAGATCTAATTTACTTGAATATATTACAAAGAAGTGTAAGGAGACTAACTCTGAACCATCTCTTATAAAAAAAGTCGTCTACTCTCATCCTACATTGTTAGTTCTGCTGATGTATTTCCTCAATCAGCATCCTTATTCTTGGAAAGGCTATCGTTGGGCCTGTAAAAATAAAGATCACGATGCAGTTATATCCGCTACCAAAGTTAATTTATCCGAATGGGAACTACTCGGCGGTAAATATGTTGAACACTTGAGAGATTGGAAACGAGAAGGAACAGGATATGCATAAAGAATTTGGAAAATACAATGATGTTGATCCATCTGCCAAAATTGGTAACGGTACACGATTATCAGGTTGGACATTTATAGGGAAAAATGTCAAAATTGGAAAAAATTGTGTAATTGGTAATCACTGTGAAATTAATTCTGGTGTTCAGATTGGCGATGGTACATTATTGAACTCTTTTTGTTATCTCAGTAGTGATACTATAGTTGGTGATCACTGTATATTTGGTGTTCATACTAGTACTGCTGACGAAAAGTATATGACCCCTGATACAAAAAAAATAACCAAACAGAGATGTACAATAGGAAATCATTGCAAAATTGGAGGTCATGCAATATTGGTAGCATGTACTATTGGTAACTGGGTTAGTATTGGAAGTGGCGCCGTTGTATTAGAACCAAAAATTAAACCTAAAGAAGTATGGGCTGGTGTTCCTGCTAGAAAGATTCGAGATATAAAACCATTTGAAATGGAATTATAACATTCATTTTAATAATTTTTTAATATGATTAATGGATTCGATGGGGTATGGATCCATACCTGACATAATAGCGCCATAAATCGTACAATAGTCTAATTTGTATATTGTTGATATAGTCTTAGATAAAATATTATTTCCAGATACGATTTCTTCTCTATATTCAACATTGTGAATTTGCAAAATTTCTTTTACCATATTCCATCTCTCTATTGTCTTGTGATGATCATCAGTTCCACGTAATAAAATTGGCATTACATCTGTTTTTTCTTCCCATGCCATTATCTGGTTATGGCATGATTCTATAACATTTTCAATATATGCGTGTTTTTTCATATTTTCATGTATAGAATTTTTGAATCTTGTAGTTATTGCTTTCAAACCTGCAGGATAGTAAATGAATGGAACTTTTGATATCCAGGATGCCAAGTTGATGGCAGGATTTTGATCTGTGAGATTATTTGAAGATATTTTCTCTCTCATATTTGATAACGCATTTAATGAATCTATGATAACTTTTTCATCAATTGATAATGTAGAATGTAATGCTTTTAGTTCTATGTATAGCGTAGATGGTAATGACGATCTTGGATTCTCATACATTGGGAGTTGTACATGCTCTATATCATTCTTTTTTGCAAATTCTTCAAGTTTTCCACCACTNGAAAAAGTTATTCTTTTACAATCATAGTTTAGTGAATCTTTTACAGCAATGAGTGTCTCCTCTGTATTTCCAGATATACTTGTACCAACAATTAATGTTTCCTTGTTGATTGTTTTTGGTAAAGTATAGCCTTTTACCACGGTTATGTGCATGGAAGTCTGTGACAAAATTGATTGAAAAATATCAGCTGCAGTCCCTGAACCTCCCATACCAACAAAGATCACATTATTTATATCACTAAAATCTACGTGATCTGAATTATTCCTATATGCGTCTTTAGCAATTTGTGTCCAATTATCATAAACTTTGTGCATTTCATGTTTGTCATATTTTTGTAAGTCTTTTTCATTTATCAATATTGGGAATTCTTAATGGTACCCTATTAATATTATCTAATATGTAAATTATTGATTAGTTTTTTTAAAATGTCTATTAATAATGTTAGAATTTAATTTTATGATTATCTATAATTTTGAAATAATTTTATCAAAAATTCCTTAGTATTAAAATACAATTCTCTAATTATGTATGTTATACCTATTAATGCTTTGTGAGAATTCGATTTGCTTCGGAATCTTCCGGTCTTTATTTACGAATCGATCCACTTTATCATCTCAACTTCTAGTGATATGGTAATCTTGTGCTTCATAATGGTAAAAAGTATGACCTAGTGTGATTTAAATAAGATTGGCAAAATTTTATTGTATGAAAACTGCATTACTACAAAGATATTACAAAATAATTATTACATTTAGTATTATTGCAGTAATTTTGACAGCCGTGGTTCTGAATAGTCCGGACAAAATAGCTAGAATTACAGCACATATCACAAATGACATGGGTGCTCTGGGAAATCTAATCTATGACATTGGAAGAGACAGTATTAAACACGAACTAAATGACATTGACAATTATCGGATGTTTCCACAGGAGTATCTTGAATCAGACTATTCCAACATTCCAATACCATACGAGTCTGCAACCGTCAATGATGTAATGCTATTATATTCCAAGGTTCATGATACCTATGAATTAAACAAATACACTACAAAGTCATTTGACTTTGAAAATATCATATTTTATGAGGCATTGCCGCTAACCAAACCTGCAAATAAGACTGTCTTTATTATTCCCGGATCGGGTCATTCGGGAGCACGCGATGTCATGGGCATTGATTCCAAATGGGGAGAGCGTTATTACCATGACAATATAGGCATTAAATTAGTGAATAACGGATATGCCGTATATACCATTGAATTGAGGGGTTGGGGAGAGCGTGAACATGATGTTGGAATAGTGTGTGATAATAATTACAGATACGGAAAGATAGTCTGTTCTGCCCGTGTATTTGAAGATACCCTATGCTATATTGGTATTGATGTGCAGGTTATCAGACAGAATGAAATAACACAGATACTCAAATGGATCAACGGTCTTGAACATACTGGAATAGTTATAATGAGCGGATTATCTGAGGGTGGGAATCACGTATATGCCCAATTACAAAAGAATTCGCCATATATGGATGGCGTGATAATAGAAACGGCAAGCGAGACAATTCCGCCAGAGATGCGACCATATAGCAAAAATGCAGATCAGAAATCATGTTATAAGCAGGAACGAGCTGATTTTGAGCCAATAGATATAATGTTGTCAATCGCGAATGCGGGGGGGATATACAGCTGATGATGTAATTACAAATACGTCAAAGAATTTGATTGAGGATGTGTATAAATCTCATAATTCGACAAACAAGCTTGTCTATAACGTTCATTTAGAGCACAAATATGATCTTATTCCGACTTTGGAATTTTTAGATGGCGTGAAATAGAGGTTATTTAGATTTTCCCCCTAATTCGTCAAGCCTTTCACATATACGCTTAATTGTTTCTGATTCTGGAATAATATTGGTAGAAGGATTTCTATCATCAAATCCGAGAATATTTTTCAGTTGTATAATTTGATCTAAATCGTATGTAAGGGCGGCTCTTGTCCAGTCTATGATGTTGTTAACTCCCTCTTTTGTAACAGGCCTATCGTCTCCACCTGTTTTTGGGTAGGTGTGATTGGGTTTCCCAGCCATTTAAGCACGATCATGTTTGCCTCACTTATAGTCATACCCAGTATTTGGGTTATATGCTATATAATTTTGATTTTCGAGGAGGAATGTTGCCGAACTCCTGATAACTTGACAGAACCTTTTTTTTTTAGGAATATTCTTATAATCATTTTTTGTAATATAGTACATGTCTACACATTCACAAAAAATAAATTACAAGAAAGGTTTTTGGATCATCTTTGCCATTTTCTCTATAACTGTGATTTTAGCCCTCGTGATATTACAAGAATTTGATAAATCTCCAACATATATTTTTAGTCGAGTATTTGATACAACTCAAGATTTCTATCCTGCTCGTGCTGTAGATATTCCAGAATATTATTATGCTGATGTTGATATATTGCAACATGCATATTCAAAACATGTGAAAACCTTAGATGACTTTTACATATGGAAAAATGGGTCTATATTGGATCAATATAGTTCGTATCCAACTACACATGAAGTGTCATCTGTTGCTACTTTAATAGATAGTAAAAACCGTACTGGTTATACACTAAACAAGTACATAATGCCTTCTTTGAATCCTGACATCATCATATTTTATGAAATAATCCCAGATGATAATAATAAGATACATAATGCCATATTTGTTATTCCTGGCTCTGGAAATCAAGGAGCTCGTGATGTGTTGGGTGAGCCATCGCCGATCTCTGGATACTATTATCATGATAATATTGGACAACATCTAGTCAAGGAAGGTTATGTAGTTTATACGATGGAATTACGAGGTTATGGGGAGCGTGTAATAGATGTCGGTTCTGCATGTGATTTTAAACCCGTATTTGACGCTCTAATAACCTGTGAAGGTCTTGCACTCAGAAATGCCATTTCATTATATGGTAAATCTATAGACACATTTCACAACAATGATTTAACACAGGTTTTGGCATACATTGATTCACGTGAATATATTGACAAGATAGTCTGTTTCTGGATTGTCTTTAGGAGCAGGTTTGGCAGTTTATCAAACTATTATTAATAATGATATAATCAGCGCAGCAGTAATAGCAAGCGGTACAGGAAGTTCCGTAAATTTTCCTACATCTGTCGAAGCTACTGCTGATGGTCCACTCTTATGTTGTGACAATACTGATATTATAGCAACAATAGCTCCCAAACCAATGTATGTTTCCTTTGGACAAAAAGAACAAGGATTACTTGGATGGGAAGCACAAACTGGATACACAGGTAGTTTTTTGAATGATGTTTATGCTCTACATGATGCGAAAAATAATTTTTATTATCATGTTCATGATTCCGCACATGTATATCACATCCCAACTGTGATTGATTTTCTTTCTAAACATATGAAATAACGTGTTTCTGATTTGATAAGATGGTATACTCATTAAATATAAATAACTAATTCTAGCCTGTTTTACCATGAACCCTGGAATTGGATTGATGAAACGACGGTTAGAGAAAGAGAAAGATGCAATATCTTTGGCAACTGCGCAATTTGCAAAACAGTATAAATTTGATATATCGAGTATAAAATTTCTAGAAGCAAAATATGACTCTGACGCTGGTGACTGGTATGTCGCTTTGGGATGTAATGATACCAGAGTAGTTGTAAAGATGGATTCTGTATTGGGAATCGTAACTGAGACAAAAGAGATTTAATTCTAGTCCTAACAACAATCATCATGACGAACGCTATTGTAATGGGTGGTTCTAAAGGAATTGGCAAAGCAATAGCTGTTGGACTGCGTGAAATTGGTTGTAATGTAATTGCCACATCTAGAAAAGATATAGATACATCTGATCTATCCAGTGTTGAAAAATTTACCAAAGAGCATCCTAGTATAGATATTTTAATATTAAATACAGGTGGNACCCCCACTAAAGAATTTGCAGACGTTACCATCCAAGAATGGAACAAATATCATAATCAACTATTTTTAGGATTTTGTATGATTTTAAAAAATATTAAAATTAATGATAATGGTTACATTTTTTTAATTTCATCTAGTGTGATTAAAGAGCCCAATCCCAAATTGATACTATCGAGTACATACAGACTTGCCTTTACTAGTGTATTTCAGATTTTAAGTAAAGTTTATGCAAAGAGAAATATCAACTGTATCAATATAGCCCCTGGTCTTATTGATACTGATAGAACTAGAGAACTACTTTCAGATATATTTGAATATGAAAAGACACTTCCAATGGGTAGGATGGGCAAACCTGAAGAGATTGGAAATTTTGTAAAAAATATAGTTAAAGATGAAATCAAATATTTGTCTGGCACTGTTGTAAATTTTGATGGAGCTGACTCTGCTCTCACATTTTGAGATGATTATATAATGTGTGGAATAACTGGTTTTCTAGGACTTGATGATTCAGGTCTACTCAAAGGTATGTGTGATGTAATATCACACAGAGGACCAGACGATAAGGGCTATTATACTGATGGTGTCATTGGTTTGGGAAATAGACGCCTTAGTATAATCGACATCCAAGGTGGTAAGCAACCAATTCATAACGAGACTGAGGATGTATGGACTGTCTACAATGGAGAGTTGTATAATTTTCTAGAGCGAAAGCAGGAATTGGAGAGCCTTGGACATCGATTCTACACAAATGTAGACACTGAGGTTCTTGTGCATGCGTATGAAGAGTATGGTGAAGAATTTGTAAAAAAACTCAATGGTATGTTTTCTATAGCAATTTGGGATACCAAGAAGAAGAAATTATTTTTATATAGAGATCACGTTGGAATCAAACCATTATANCTATTATTACAACAAGAAATCAAATATCTTTTTTTCGCATCAGAAATTAAATCTTTACTCAAATATGATGAATACACACCAAGGGTGAGTAAAACTGCATTACACAACTATCTAAGCTTTAGATATACATTATTTGATGAGACGCTATTTTCTGATATCTTTAAACTAGAACCTGGTCATTATATCACCTTGGACCAAAACGGTATGGACATAAAACAGTGGTGGGATATGTCTTTTTCTGATTCTGGAACAATAAATGATCTAGAACAAGCGCTTGTCAAATCAGTAAAGGGTCAATTAATATCTGATGTTCCACTAGGATTATTCCTTTCTGGAGGTATTGACTCTACTTCTATTGCCATTACCATGAATGAATTAAATTATGACATCAAAAGTTTTACAATTGGTTTTCCACAAGATGGAGAATCTGTGGAGGCCAAACAAACATCTGAATTACTAAATACGGATCATCATGAAATATTTCTTGACGAGGAAGATTATACACTACTTCCAGATATGACATATTATAATGATGAGCCGGTAGGTGATGTAACATCGCTGGCAATGTATAGACTATCTGAAGAGGCCACAAAACATGTCAAAGTTGTGCTAAATGGTACAGGCGGCGATGAATTGTTGGGCGGTTACATTACACACAAAATAGGAATGGTAAATCAAAAAGTTCAATTCATTCCATCCCCACTTCGAAATGTTGCCAAAATAGTTGGACACTTACCTGGCAAGGAGCGAGCAAACAAAGCTATTGTTCATGGTTTGACATCAAAATCTCCACTTGTAGCATCACTCAAGGTACAAGAGATTATTAATGAAGATGAGAAATCTAAACTCTGTTTATCTACACCTGATATCAATAGTGTAGATATCATATCTCAGCGTGTATCTAGTAAGGCTAGTGGTTTGAATCTCTTGTTATATTCTGATACCAAGACCTTTCTAGTTGATGACTTGTTGCATACTACCGACAAGATGACTATGGCTCATGGATTAGAAGGTCGTGTGCCATTCCTAGATATGAATATGATAAATGCTGCCACTAGTTTACCAACAAATCTGAAAATTCATGGTACCACTGAAAAATATGCCCTTCGAAAAATTATGGAGAGAAAAACACCTGCTGCAAAACGCAAGAAAAACCCATTTAAAATGCCAATAAACACATTTTTCAAAAAAGGTATTAATGAAATTGCATCTAATTTATTATGTGAGAAAAATATAAAACAAAATGGATATTTTGATCCTACTGTAGTGAATAATATAATGCAAAGACACGCATCTGGTGAGAAATTTTATAGTTACAAGTTGTTTAATATACTGTCATTTATCATATGGCATAAAATATTCATAGAGAATGAAAAACTAAAACTCTAGATAATAATAAACTAATATAGATGTCTGGTATCATTTGTATGATGAATACTCTATCATTTATCAAAACCTTACTAATTCAACCTCGTTATGCTATGATTGCTGCTATCTCCAGTGTGGGATTTGGACTCTTACACTACTTTTTGTCACTATCTTTACTGAATCAACACCTTGATCTAGTATTTGGTAGTATGCCGATTTACATAATTACATCGCTTGTTTTATCTTGCTTGGTCGCCATTCTAGCTGGAATTAATGTGAGCGCAGCCATATTTCGTCTTAAATCAAATGCAGGAATGAAACGAACTGGTAGTTCCTTTCTAAGTGGTATATTTGCAGTTTATACACCCGGTTGCCCTGCATGTATGACTCCAATTGCAGTTGTATTTGGAACAGTTGGTGGACTACTTGCTTTACCATTACAGGGATTGGAGTTTAAATTTATCAGCATTGGAGCTCTATTGTTTTCAATATACTGGATTTCTAGAAAGATGAATACTTGTACCACCAAGTCTAATTCTGCTGAAAAATGTAATTGTGCAAAACTCCCACAAGATACGAAAACATCAAATTCTATTTAATCAATATTTAAATTACATCTGTATAGTTTCATGTATTTTTACTTTTTGTACATTATTATGTAATGAATCAAACATAGATTCATTTTCTGTATGTATGGGAATTATTTTTTTAGAATTGGCCCCATCAATTATTTTTTTTATCTGATCGGCAGTGCCGTGTCCAGATACATGTTCTGTTTTCCAATCTTTACCTTTTGTTAATAGTTTAAAATGAACCAACCATCTCTTGACTCTTTCATGATCCAATGCCATTTCCTCATTAAATGGTTCTGTTGATGAACGAATATACCTCGAGTGCTCTTTTGGCTTAATGTCAATCAACTCTTTCAACTCAAAATCAGAACAATAAAAGACATATTTTTTTTGATTCTCAGATACTTCTTTGTAATCTATGTAATTTGGATAATCTAAAAATAATCTCTCCCAATTATTATAATCTGCTAATTGAACTTCCTCTGTCCAATAGTCTGCATCCTTTGTTAATAATCCCCATTTTTTTCTTGAAACGTATACTTTGATGTTAGAATCAGTAGGCGATGGGAAAAGATTACTATTTGTTGAAGATTCCTTGAACAACTTTAACAGATATGCCTGTTTTGTATTTATGACCATTTGGCAATCTGTACTCTTGACAGCATTATAAAATGACAAAAATCTATCCAAATCTCTTATTGGATATGTGCATATCACAAGTTGTTCTGCATCACTAATCATCTCTTGTACATCTGTCTCTACTTTGAATTCTGTAATTGATGGTTTAGTGTTGTTTATTCGAGTACCCTCACACAACAAATAATCTATATCATTTTTTCCACACTTGTCTACAAAATTTTGGCTCTCCTGTGGTCGTCTACCATGAAATCTTATATCTGCAGTATATCCAATGGTTCCAGATGACGTATGAATAATAAATCCACAAACTCCTGGTAATGAATGATCAATTGCTACGGGCTCAACCTCTATGGAATCAATCTTAAATTTTTTGGAATCAGATATTATACGAATGTCTCTTTTAATCTCCTCTCTATTTTTATCATTATTCGCTCTACTCTTTCCCCCCTTTGTATTATCATAAATTTTGAAATTCTCCTTGTATGTGATATATTGCTCACCACCCCCCATATCTTGAAATCCTTGCATGATTGATTTACTAGCTTCTGTACAGTAAATTGGAATATCTGGTCTTAGGTGATGAATATACGCACAATAATCTACATGAGCATGTGTTAATAATACTCCATCAATACTTGTCTCTTGATCATGATTGCCGTATTCCATATGTTTTGAATAATCTTTTCTATAGATTCCTTTGATTTTTGGTAATAAATCAAACTCAAACAAATCTCCCATACCTGATAATATTCTTGGTTGAGTAAATTCTGCGAAATATTGATTCACTTTACCCATCTGCATACCAAAATCTAGGAAAATTCTTGTTCCCTTGTCTTCTACTAGGAATTTATTTCCTCCAATTTCATGTATGCCTCCGTGAAATGTTAAACTAGTGAACAATTTCTTATATCATACATGATTAAAAACTATTTGCAAAATGTTCTATAATGTAAAAATTTGAATTTTTAAATTCATTAATTACGAGTTATTATATTCTACAGATAGTTATGTTAAAAGAGAAAATTAGTAAATAATCTCATCATAAATTTCATGTATGAATCAGGTTTAATATAATAAAAAAGAACGAGAATTCGCTATTTACAATTTTACAACCAATGAAGATTTTGAACCTTGATACATGTTTATTTTAGTGTGTAGTTTAATACTATAAAACCCATTTAGATAATTCAACATCTATTGTGATGTCATTAACTCTATGAATCTAATGGGCCCACGGGGATTTGAACCCCGGATCTTCGCCGTGTAAGGGCGACGTCATAACCGATCTGGACTATGAGCCCAAACAATTTTTTGTCAAAATCCATTTAAACCTTGAGTTGAATAACACACAATCATTTTTAATTGAATTGTATCGTAATAAAATATGGAATCATTAATAGTAGCAAAATTTGGTGGGAGTACTTTGGGAATAGAGGGGAAATTTATACCAAAAATTGTCAATCGTATACAAAATTTCACTTCTACTTCGAAAGTAATCTCTGTCTTCTCTGCACCTCTGATGATACATAATGGTACAAAGAAATCCATCACAGACGTAATTTTAGATATGGGGAATGATACTGCTACAGGTACTAACTTTGATCTAAATCCAATTTGGTCAATATATGAAAAAATTTTATCATATTCTAATAGTCGTCATGATGCATGTGATGATATACTAAAATCATACATGGCAAAAACACAAGATACATTTTCACAAATCAAAACAAAACAAGAATTTCATGGTAAACTCAAATCTCAAGCACTTGCATATTCAGGTGAATTACTAATTGGGAATCTAATGAATGAGATCTTGTGTGCAAATAATGTATCGTCTACTGCAATATCGCTTGAAGATTGGCCAATCATTACAGATTATAATACTGAATATACGAATTTACTCCGCACCGAGTCATTCAAACAGGCTAGCATTCTGCAGAATCATTTGATTACTCATGATGTCTTGACCATGGGTGGATTCATTGGCAAGTCTCTTGATGGTACCATTACAACCTTTGAGAGAGGAGGCTCTGATCGAACAGCAACCATTCTTGCACTCATGCTTGAAGACAAATTTGATACACGATTGAATTTTGAAAAAGATAATCCTGTACTGTCTACGGATCCACACATAGTAAGTGATAATCTAAGTATAATCTCCAACATGTCGTATAATGAGGCACGAATTGCATCCATGTTTGGAATGAAAATCTTAAATCCAATAGCAATCAAAGAAATTCTAACCTCCAAGTCTTCATTACCAATTACAATTACTGACATGAATAATCCAACACGTATTACCCATATACAACAAAAATCAATTCCTGCTGATAACCCATTAAAAGTCATTGCTGCCAAACATAATTGTGTAATCTTACGCATAAGTCATGATTTGTCTTACAAATTGATACAATCATTAACTCAAGAGAAACAATATAGTGAATTTATTATACTTTCACCATTTACTAATGATGTAGATACATTTGCAAGAATTTTATTCTTGGATGCAGATTATGTAAAATTACACAAAGACTATTTTATCAACTTTGACTCATCTGTATCCTTGACATTTAATAGAGCTGTGCTTACACTTGTGGGTGATGATATGTCTAAAATAAAACAGATTGTATCTCGAATCACTACACAAATTGGCAATGCTGGACTGAATATTCTAAACATGGATGCNTAAGAAGAGACATCTCGTATAATAATAATTTTTAATGATACTGATGATGATATAGAGAAAGCAATACGAGTAGTACACAAGGAACGAAATAATATCTCCTTGTAAGGTATTCGGCAAATCTACCTCTGTACCTTAGTCCTATAATGAATCATTATTCTAAACTAGATTTATTTAAATTAGCATTATTGTGTGATATCATTATGAAAGAAATTGGTAAAATATGGATGAATGGTAAACTAGTTCCTTTCAAGGATGCCAAAGTTCATGTATTGACTCATGCTTTACACTATTCTACTGCCGTATTTGAAGGACTTCGATGCTATAATACTAAACACGGTCCGGCAATATTTCGAATGCCCGAACATGTAGATAGGTTCTTCACATCTGCAAAATTATATTCTATGAAGATACGTTTTACAAAAAAACGAATCACTAATGGAATATTGTCTACTGTGCGCTCTACCAAATTTAAAGAGTGCTACATACGTCCATTAGCATATTATGGTTATGGTCATATGGGTCTTACACCATTATCTAACAGTGTAGATGTATCCATCACTTGTTGGCCATGGAAGATGGGAGAGTCAAGTGCAGGTAGAGTAAAGGGGGCTAGATGTAAAACCTCTAGTTGGTTACGTATCGACTCTGCATTTCAGCCTATGCATGCAAAAGCATCATCAAATTATGGAAATGCTGCACTTGCACGTGTAGAGGCATTAAATGAAGGATACGATGAAGCAATTATGTTAAATCGTTATGGAAAAGTTGTAGAGGGTAACGCAGAGAATATTTTTATAATTAAAGATGGAGTAATTGGTACACCACCATTAAATTCTGGAGCTCTTGAGGGTATAACTAGAGATAGTGTAATACAACTAATTGAAGAGAACGATGGATTTGTAATTGAGACAAATATTGAACGTGATAATCTATATTCAGCTGATGAAATATTCATGACTGGAACTGCAGCAGAAGTAAAGTCTGTAACTAGAGTGGACAAAGTAATCATTGGAAATGGAAAAATTGGTAAATTGACCAAATTATTGCAAAAATCTTACATGGATGTAGTATGTGGCCGTGATGACCGATTTACAAGTTGGCTGCATAAAATATAATCTAATGCTCTACTAGATATTTTAAATATTCGTTAATTGATTCATTTCTCATTGGCTGAAAATAATGCACTAGTGAGAACAGTAGATTGGAAAGATAACAAAGTAATCATGATTGATCAAACCAAACTTCCGACTGAATTAATTCTTGTGGAATATTCTAATTACAATCAAGTGGCCGATGCCATACGTAATCTTGTTGTCAGAGGAGCGCCTGCCATTGGTGTGTCTGGAGCATTTGGACTTGCTCTTGCGGCATTGAGTAGTAATGCTACAACAAAAGACGATATGTTGAGTAATCTAGAGGTTGCAAGAAAAATTTTATTTGAAACACGACCAACCGCTGTAAATCTTGGTTGGGGTTTAGATAAAATAATTCAAGTTGCAAAGAAAGCACAAACTGTTTCTGATATTATTCATGATGTAATCGAGGCATCCAAACAGATGGCATCTGATGATATTATGATAAATAAATCAATGGGGAAACATGGTTCTACACTCATTAGTAATAATGATACTATCATGACTCATTGTAATGCAGGAGCTTTGGCAACTGTGGGATATGGTACTGCTCTTGGGGTAATCCGTTCTGCAAATGAATCTGGAAAAAATATCAAAGTAATTGCAACTGAAACTCGTCCTGTTCAGCAAGGTTCAAGACTTACTGCTTTTGAATTACATCATGATGGAATTGATGTAAATCTAATTCCAGACACTGCCGTCGGTTATGTCATGGCAAATAAACTAGTAAACAAAGTAGTCGTCGGTGCAGATCGTGTATTACGTACAGGTCATATATTTAATAAAATTGGCACATATCAAGTTGCTATAATTGCCAAACAGCATGACATACCATTTTACGCTGCAGCTCCTCTATCTTCATTTGATTTAGACAATACGTTTGAAGATATAGTCATTGAGCAGCGCTCAAAATCTGAAGTTACCCATATTGGAGGTAAACAAACAGCTCCTGATGGAATAGGTGTGATAAATCCTGCATTTGATATGACTCCTCCAGAACTAATTACTGGAATAATCACTGAAAATGGTATAACTACTTCACCATTTGAACAGACTATTCCAAAATTATTTAATGAATAATAAAACGTTTTTATTGATTTTATGTTGATTTTAGATATGGTTAGTAAAGATGCAATTCGAGATTCACTAAAACAGTGCATGGATCCTGAAGTTCCTATGAGTATTGTAGATATGGGTCTTATCTATGGAATTGATGTATCTGATAATAATGATGTATCCATTACTATGACTATGACAACTCAAGGTTGTCCTCTACATGAAACTTTGGTACAAGATGTAACACGTTATGCAAAAAAAGTAGATGGTGTAAATAATGTAAAGGTGGATATAGTTTGGGATCCGCCTTGGTCAATGGATAAAATGTCTGAGGAAGGAAAAGCCATGCTGAAAACTATGGGTTCTGGAACATCAACACCTGCACCGATAAACTATGAAACTGCAATGCCACAAGGAGTAGGAAAATTGGTGCAACAAGAAGATGGCTCCTTGGTATTAGCTAATGAACATGATCAAGGGTTCATGGTAAATGACGCACTTGTGAATTTTTGGAAATTCTGTAATGGCAAGAGAAAAATCACTGAACTAGTTGAATTATTTGCAAAAGAGACAAATCGTGAACGTGGCCAAGTTGAAAAAGAGGTTTTACAACTAATCAATCAATTACGTGAAGGTGGTTTAATTTCAATTGAAGGTATGCAAGACAGCCCAAATGTTGAATTTAAAAAATAATTCTATTTATGTAAACATGTACATTTTAACAACTTTGTATCAAACGTACAGTCGTGTGGACCTGTAGAATTTGCATTTGTTGGTATCATACTCATACATTCATCATGTCTGTTTTTTTTACAAAACCAACATATGCTAGACTCTTCATTATTCATAGATTGTATTCATGTCTGTATCTTTTAAACTATAAGTGCCATGGATGACCTGATTTGGAAATCTTTGTAGGTAGTTTATTTTTATTTTTCTCAAGAAATTCTAATTCCTGTTTTTTATCTCTCAATTCATCAGGTAATAATATTGGTATACCTTGTATGATTGGGTAAAATCTACAACACTTGTTACAATGTAATACACCTTCTACTATGCCATCTCCATTCATTTCAATCTCATACATCTCTAGTGGCGAATATTTATCCATGGGACATGCAAGAATATCTAGCAGAGTTTTTTTCATGTCAACTCCAAATAAATCGGTATTCCTTTTTGACTTGACAGTAGAGCAGCTTCGGCGATATGTGTTATATTTACTGCCTGTTGTGGTTTTACAATCAGTTCACTTTTACCATCAACTGCCTCTATAAAATTTTGAATCTCTAAAAGTAATGGCTCTGCCTTTTCTCTTTGTGGTATCTCTGTTGAATCATTTTTTTTAATTTGTATTTCTTGTGTCAGAAAATCCGATACAGTTACAATATCTTTGAATACAGCGCTGAATGTTCTTACCTTTACTGGAGTAATCCAATTTGATGTAATTATAGCAGTTTTGTTGTTCTCAAATCCTAGTATGATATTTGTGTATACCTCTTGGTCATACTCTAATTTACCGGCTCGTGCAAATACCATATTTGGCATACTATCAAAAAGCCACGTTGCCGTATCAATATCGTGAACTGAAGTATCATAAATTATGCCAACATCCTTTATGTGTGGTGGCATCTTGCTCTCTCTGTGAAATTCTAACATTATGGGTTCTCCATATTTTTTAGATTTAATTAAATCCTTAATTGTACCTACAGCAGGATTAAATCTCTCTATATATCCACATGTCAATAATACATTATTCTTTTGTGCCAACTCTAATAATATCTGTCCATCTTTAGAATTATACGTTAGAGGTTTTTCTACAAATACATGTTTTTTAGCTTTCAGTAGTGTGGCTGTAATGTCTGCATGTGTTTTTGTAGGAGTGCATACAAATGCTGCATCAAATTCTTCTTTCTCTATTATATCATTAATGGAATTATACCCTCTAACTGAATATTCTTTTTCCACTTTGGCTATTCTATCATTATCAGTATCACACACTGCTACAAGTGAATTCATTTGAGATAATATTCTTGTATGATTTTTACCNCATCCTCCTGTTCCAATTTGAATTATTCTAGCCATTCTAGTACACCTTGGTTAACCATTTTGAATATTTTTTATCTCTATTAGATGTGATGTCCATATATCGTGACATAATTTTACGAGTCATAATTCCTATTCTACCATGTGATATTTTTCTTTTATCTATACTGATTATTGGCACTATCTCAGTAGCTGTACCAGTTATGAATATTTCATCGGCTGTAAACAATTGTCTCTTTGCTATGGTATCGTGTTTTACATTTAATTTCATCTTTTTTGCAATTTCAAAGACGGTCTTTTTTGTAATTCCATCAAGGGCAGATGATATTTTTGGTGTGATTAAATTATTATTTTTTAGAATAAATATATTCTCGCCAGGGGCTTCACTAACATTTCCTTTCATGTCTAGTAATAATGCCTCGTCAAAATTTTTACTCCTCGCATCATTTGTAGCTATAATTGAATTCAAATAATTTCCACCCATCTTAGCTTGCATAGGCGTACTCTTGTTTGAAAATTTTCTCCATTGTGATATACCCATATTTATCCCATTTTTATTAAAAATATCATCAAACGTCAGTGTGAATATGCATACATGTGTAGGTGCACCTCTAATGTGTAACTGTATTCCGTGATTCCCAACAAAACAGACGGGTCTGATGTAGCATGAGTGTTTAATTTTATTTTTTTTACATAAATTAATAATAGCATCTTTTAATATTTTTTCTGAATACTGTGTTTTGAGGTTATAGTATCGTAATGTCTCTTTGAATCTTTTAATATGATTGTCTAATCTGAATATGTATAAATTCTCACCATTCCAGTAGGCCCTTATTCCCTCAAATGCAGAGGTACCATAATGTATGGCATGAGTGGTAATTGGTACCGTGGCTTTATTTATAGACATGAATTTTTTATCAAACCAAACTATATCATTTTTCAATACTGTTGTGTCCCTTGAGCGTTATATTTATGCATACCAATATCCTTCCTTTGGAAATTTCATGCCCATGATTCTTGTGGTTTGATCATCCTGTATTGCAAATTTTTCCAATACCTGCCAATTTTTTAAAATTATTTCTCTAACCTTGTCTGAAACATCACTTTCCCAATCTGTATTTTTTTTCTCTAAAATTGATGCGTACATTTTTTCTTTTGTTGAACTAGCTGATATTTCTTTACGCTTACCTATCTTTGGATGTAAATTATACGCTTTGAGCATATACCCTTCAACTTTGTCACCAGTGTATGTAAAATAATTATGATTCATACCCTGTCTAATTCTTCTTCGCAGATTCCATGAAAATGGTGATAAAAGTGGTGGCATATACTTGAAGTATGGTGCATTAAAAGTATAATTTTCTGACACACTTATTGTATCTCCAAATACTGATTCTAACATCTCTTTGCGCATCTGAAAACTAAATGGAAAACTGCGACTATTAATTTCTATATTTTTTCTACAAAATATTACGGGCATTATTACTATACTGTTATCGTCATTTTTCATCTCCCGTATAATCTCTTCATGAGCTTTTGTTAGTGGGTTCATGTGTGCTAGATATATGCCATATCTCATAATATCTTTCATTGATTATTACTTTTTAAAAATTTAATTATATGGGGATGACGGGAGTTGAACCCATGATTTCCAGCACCCGAGGCTGGCAGCATACCAAACTAACCTACATCCCCATAATTGAATCATAAATTCGTGAATATTACTATTTTTAGAGATAATTCTATCCGTAGGATTCGAATTTTACCTCAAAACTACCGTCTTTACGTTTTTCTCGTTCAGTTACGAATCCCTTGGGTCTTAAAAAATCCAAAGCTCCATCAATGGTACCTTGCCATCCACAAATGTAAAATATTGTATTATCTGCTGTGATCTTTTCTCCAATTATTGATTCTAAAGCTGACTCTTTGTTACCTTTAGGTCGTAGAAATGTCTCTACTCTTCCGGTTTGACCAGACCATGATTTGTTTGACCATTCTTGAGGTCTGCTAATTGTAGATTTATATGTAAAATTCCAAATATTTTTTCCACGATTCATACTATCTGTCTCTAATTTTGTAAATAGTTCCTTGTATGTCAATTCATCTACATAACTTGCACCATGTAATACAATAATTTCTCTCTTGTCTCCAATGTCGTGCAAATGTTGCGCAAAACTAACAAATGGTGCAATACCTGTTCCACCACCAATACAAACAATTCTTCTTTCATCTTTTTTCCCATTTGGTAATGTATTACTTATCTCAAGAGCTTTCCCTGTAGGTTTGATCCATGTCAATTCATCACCTTCCCTTGAATTAAACAACTGAGTTGTGAATCTTCCTGGTAGTGGTTTTTTTACCCATCTGATTACTAGTTCTATAAAATTTTTATTTTCTGGATGTGATGCTATAGAATATGCCCTTCGTACTATTTTATTATTTTCAGTCTGGATTTGTAATCCTAATGTTATGAATTGACCAGCTTTATACTCTGGAACAACTCCATCATTTGGTATCACTCTGAATATACCTAAATCTTCTTTCAAATTTTGAATATAAGTTAATGTACACTTGTTTTCATTAATCACAAGTTAAAAAAATAAATCAACTATTAAATATCTTATGTTTATTCAAAATTATCATGTGTAATTTTCAAATAATTTTTTCATTTATGAGGTGTTATATCTGAATAAGAAGAGCATAAAGAGTATTCTCAAATCCAAAAAATCTCTTTTGATGCCAGGTATTTATGACTCTCTTGGAGCACGACTAGCACAAATTTCTGGTTTTGAGGGAATATTTCAGACTGGTTTTGGAACATCTGCCTCATTGTTTGGATTGCCTGATTATGGATTTATTGATGCCAATGATACTATTTCTAACGCTAGGCGCATATGCGCTGCCACTTCAATTCCGGTATTGGTAGATGCAGATACTGGTTATGGTAATGCGTTAAGTGTATGGAATTTAGTGAAAAAATTAGAGAACGCAGGATCTGCAGGTATGTTTTTAGAAGATCAAAAATGGCCAAAACGTTGTGGTCATATGGCAGGTAAACAAGTTGTACCTGAAGAAGAATATTTAGAAAAACTCGGTGCTGCTCTTGATGCACGTTCTAGCAAAAACTTTTTTATTGTGTCTAGAACTGATTCACGAATCTCTGAAGGATTGGACGGTGCAATTGAACGTGGAATACAAAANTAGAAAAGTGGGGCAGATGCAATCTTTATCGAAGCTCCTCAATCTCTAGATGAAATGAAAAAAATTGGTAGATCAATAAATGCTCCTCTGGTAGCAAATATGATCGAAGGTGGTCGTACACCACTAAGTTCTGCCAATACATTGACTAAAATGGGATTTAATGTAATATTATATCCATTATCTATCTTATTTGCAAACACTCAAGCAACTTTGAGTGTATTGTCTGAGCTTAAAAAAACTGGTCATACTGGTAAAACACCACTTGTAGATTTTGATCAATTTAATAAAATTGTTGATTTACCTAAATTCAAAAAGCTTGAAACCAAATATGGCAAATTAAATAATAAAAATTAAAAAAATACAAAAACGGTATCTAGGAATTTCTTTTTACTTCGATCTCTATTGTAGAGACATTTCTAGTCTTGCCGTCATTTGATTCTAGTGTTTCAGAACCGATTTTAATCTGTCCTATGCTGTATCCAGAACTATCTGTGGTTTTACGAGATATGATCTGAGCCACATCTACTGCACGTGCTATGCTCATTCCTCTTGCCTTTATATGCACTACTGGTGTGTTTGCAAGTTGTATGAGTGCAGATGTAACATATGCCATAAGTGGTTTCTTACCGATGAATACTGTATCACGATTTTCTGTTCTATTCTCAGTTCTATTCTGTGTATTTTCTGTTCTATTCTCTGTATTCTCAGATGATTCCATTCCGGATTGTTCTGTATCTGTATTCATGTCTGCCATTAATTCATTACGCCGCTTTGGTTAATTTAAATCTAATACGCTCATTAATTGTATTAATAATAATGACTGATCCTGTTCAAATTTTATCTGGTGGTTCCTCTGATGACAAAATTACCTTGATATCTACACTAATTGATACTGAGAATACTGATATTCAAAATTTAATGATATCGTGTCTTGATGACTCTGATATTCGTGTACGAGGTGAAGCTTTTTGTTCATTAATGGTAAATTCACATGATATCTCTATTCCCCTTCTTGAAGGTTTGAAATCTAATTCTAAAAACATCAAATCTGCATGTGTTCTATTATTTGGTAATCGAAATGATTCTAGATTTATCCTACAGATACAATCACTAGTATCTGATTCTAATTCTGAAGTACGTAGTTGTGCTCTAGGCGCACTAGGACGATTAGAATCCAATGATATAATTCCAATACTAGTTAATTCTTTTAATGATGTTGATATTAACACAAGAAAAAGCGCAGTCTGGTCTTGCAAATTGTTACAATATACTCCAACATCAGATGAAATGATTACTCTATCACAAGATGCAGATTCTGATATGTTGAATATTCTAAAAAATATTAATGAACCAACTGCATTAATATAAAATTAAGTAACATTCTAACTATCATATTGAAAACTAACTATTGTTCTAACAAAAACTAAGAAACTTGCTTGTTAAATGTGATATTAATCATAGAATTTTAATTACACAGACATGTATAATTTCTTAATTTTTTCTATATGATTATCCATATCTTTCAATTCGACTATTTCCCACGATGCATTCTCTAATTTTTCTTTTGCAAAATTAAAGCACTCTAACATTTCATCATCTTTTTTTGGTGTTTCTACAATCATACTTGCAGATATATTTTTATTCTCATGTTGTGCTTCTTCCAAAGCTCTAGCTCTATACAATGATTCTTTCAAAATTGTTTTTTTCTCTTTATAATTGAATCCGTGAATTAGATTTTCTCTGTCAGATGTAACTATGCCAAAATCTACCGAAAATTTCCACATTTTTCTTCCTATTGTATACTTAGTGCGTATAAGTTCCGGATTAAAAGTACTATTGAGTTTCTCTTTAATCGTATCTAACATTTTTATATTTGATTTAGGTGTTTGCGTTTCTCTTTGTTTTGCAATGCTAATGTATTGGTTAAAAATATTATTTGCTGCATCATGAATGTTCTGATCCTTTGTTGCCCTACGTGACGTAAATTGCAATTTATTCGATATACCTGATAATTCTTCTAATTCAATTTTTACTGTTTTTTTTCCATCTAATTTTGATATTATATGATTTATCATTTTTGTGTTAAATGAACCAACTTCATGTTTAACAGTATCAAGTTCAACAAATTTTCCAAAGCTCTCATTTGATTTATTATCTGTTATTACAACTCCTATGTTGACTGGCTCATTTCTTATAGTATTTGGTACAAATCGTGCGATTGTAAAATTATAAGTATTCATTTTAAATCCCATCAGCAAATAAATGTCCATTCCTTTCATCTATTGCATTAATTATCTTTAATGAATCTCTATTCGTGAGTTCATTTTTTAACACTGTGGAATGATTCATGTTGACATCAGAATATCTTATGTTCTCATAAATAATATCGATTCTATATGGTGTGACATTTTCTGATATATCTTCTGCACTATTTCGTATATCCCTGATATTCACATATTTAGTTTGCCATTGTATTTTTTGTGCAACATATGGTAATTTACCATCACATATTTCGAAACAGCGACCATGATCAATTAACACATACTTGTATGATGCTTTATTCGATTCACTAGTAGGTATAATCATGATGTTTCTACCATGTCTATCCGTATTGTGGATAAACACATCAAATACAATAAATTTTGATACTTCTGATAAATTAATTATATCTGATGATTCTTCATAGTCTACTAAATTATAAGCATCCTCTATAAACAAAGTGGCAAAATATTTTCCTGGGAGTATACCTCTTTTACGAATCTCATCTGCGTTATCTATGAAATCAGCATCCAATTTCATAATGTATGGTTCTAATACTGAAATCTTTAGATTTTTTGCCAAGCATGATCCTAAATATTCATTGAAATTTGAATTGGGTTCATGACATGGTGGAAATTTTACAGCATATATTTTTCCATTAGTAGCCTCTATTCTATGTGGGGTAGTAACGCTTTCACACTCTAATTTACCATGATCACTCTTTGCATAAACTAATTCCATTATACTATATAGCCAACTTCTGTTATATGTCTTATGATAAATCTTGTAATTTCTGCTGTATATTTACTATATCTTACAGAACAGTTTTGTGCACGTTTATCATGTAATAGTTTAACTTTAACAATTTTTAAATTCTGATGTATAAAAGTGAACATTTCTTTCATAATCATTATAAAAAAATAACAAATATCACGATCCACGTATTACACTTTGGTATTACAACACAAAATTCTCAAAATTAAATCATGACCTGTATGATTATAGCAAGTAATAGAATTCAATTTATAGATGTTATACAAAAATTGTATATTTTACATAAATCTGTGAAACAAAAGAGCGAATTAAAATAACAAATTTAAAAATTTAATTCTCTAGTTATAGTTATAAAATTGGGTTGTGAATAGAAACTAGTAAGATGTGAGAACTTATAAGTTAGATATGACGAGTTATGTTCATACCGTCAGGGTTGTCCTGCAGGACAGAAAAGTCTGAAGTGGGAATAGCAACGCTGACACTTTTAATTAATCATAAACAGATATACGATTTTATAATTTTCACATTTTATTCTCGTTATTAATGATTCATCTTTGTAAAGTCCATGAATGATGGATAGTGAAGAAATTGAATTCACAATAAATGGACCGGGAGGGATTTGAACCCTCGATCTCACCCATGCCAAGGGCGTATCCTACCAGTCTAGACGACCGGCCCAGCACATCAGATTAATCTCTGAATAGATACAATTCACTATATATCGTTTTTAATGTTTGGTAATTATCAGCTTTAAACATATTTATCTAATTTCTAAAATATATGATATCATGGTACAAACAATTGATTATGATTTATTGATTGTAGGCTCTGGTCTAGCAGGACTTCGAGCTGGAATTGAGGCGGCAAGAGTGAATCGTACTATGAAGATCGCAGTAATCTCAAAAGTCCAAGTCATGCGTTCTCACTCTGTGTCTGCAGAAGGAGGTACTGCCGAGGACCTATTCCCCGAAGAGGGAGATACGATAGAGTCTCACATTTATGATACAGTAAAGGGTAGTGATTTTTTAGCTGATCAAGATGTTGCTGAGCGCTTGTGTAATGAAATGCCACATGAAATATATCAACTTGAACACTGGGGAATGCCTTGGTCTAGAAGAAAAGATGGTCGTATTGGTCAAAGAAACTTTGGAGGATATAGTTATCCAAGAGTGACATACGCATCAGATAAGGTAGGATTCTTTGAGATGCAAACATTATACGATACTTGTCAAAAATTTGACAACATTGAATATCTAAATGAATGGTATGTCACATCTATCATTCATGACGGTCAAACTTTTATGGGTGTTACTGCAATCGAGTTGTCAAATGGAACATTTTATGCCATACGTGCCAAGGCACTCATCATAGCTACTGGCGGTGCTGGACGAATTTACAGTTATTCTACATATGCGTTATCGTCAACTCCTGATGGAATTGATATGGCGTATAGAGCAGGACTTGCACTGAAAGATATGGAGTTTGTTCAATTTCATCCAACTGGAATTCTGCCCTCTGGAATACTAATAACTGAAGGTGCACGAGGTGAGGGAGCATATCTTTTGAATAAAGATAATGAGAGATTTATGAAAAAATATGCCGCATCCAAGATGGAGCTTGCACCTAGAGATATCGTTTCACGAGCTATAATGTCCGAGATTAAAGAGGGTCGTGGATTTACACATGAAACTGGCGTCTCTTGTATGCAGTTAGACTTGAGGCATATTGGAGATTCGGTCATTAAAGAGAAACTTGGAGCCATACGTGAGATATCATTAAAATTTTCTGGCATAAATCCATCACAAGAACCACTAGAGGTACGTCCCGTGTGTCACTATATGATGGGTGGAATACACTCTAACATTGATGGCGCAACTGAACTGCAAGGTGTATGGACGGCCGGCGAGGCATCTTGTAATAGTACTCATGGCTCTAATCGCCTTGGCGCAAATTCTACATCTGAATGTCTTGTCTGGGGAAAAATCACTGGTAAATCAGCAGCTGAATATATTGAAAAAGGCGTTCCTGCAAAACAATGGCCACATAATTTAGTTGCAAATGAAGAAAAGAGAATTTATGATGGGATTTTTCGTGGTAGTGGAGATGTTAATCCATACGAAATTCGACAACAACTTACTGATACATTAAACGACAAGGCATATGTATATAGAAATGGTAATGATTTAATTCAAGGTCTCAAACATATCCGTGAATTGTACAAAGAGACATGGAAACATGTTGATGATTCTGCAAAAGAGTATAATACAAATTTTGTTCATGTTATGGAGCTTGATTCTATGTTTAGAGTAGCTGAAGTAGTTTTACTTGGGGCCATTAATAGAAAAGAATCTCGTGGAGCACATGCTAGAACTGACTATCCAAGTAGAGATGATGCCAACTTTCTGCATCACACACTTGCATATTACAATCCTGCAGACGAGCCACTAATGAAAAAGCATCCGGTCACGATAACAACATATCAGCCTGTGGAGAGAAAATACTGATGACTAATAACGCAGGAATCAAGGGAATGGCAAATCCAAGACGATATGGTATAGAACGTGTTGCGTATTGGATGATGCGACTATCCGGTCTTGGGCTCCTAGGATATTTTGTGGCGCATATTTACGAGACTAGTAATATTTTACGTGGTCGGGCAGGTTGGGATTCTGTACTTGCAATGACACAGACAGTAGAGGGTCACATATTTCTTACAGTAATAATTGGAATGTGTGTGTTTCACACTGTTAATGGAATTCGTGTAATGTTGGGTCATTCTGGATTTGGTGTTGGCACACCGGCAAGACCAGACTATCCCTATACTCCACAATCGCAAAATGCAAGACACAAAATTGGAATTTACTCATCTATTGTACTGGCATGTGCAGCTATGGTTTATGGTTTGACGGTACTATTCGGTGAGTGATATGAGAGAGAGTACTATAATAAAGATACACTACATAACTGCACTAGCAGCTGTGGCCCTTGTGGGAGTTCACATCTTATTTCGAGTGACTCAGGGATTTTCACAATCATTAGAATATGAAAATGTAATTGCAAATTATAAATTTCTTCCTTATGCTGGCCTGTTGGAACTTATCCTTATACTAATATCCATACATGGTTTTAATGGTCTGCGTGTGATTCTCATTGAACTCAAACAAGGACCCAAATATGAAAAAGCAGTATCCATTGGATGTTTAGCTGCAATGCTTGGTGTTATTGCATATGGTTCTAGAACTATATTACTCGTTAGCATGGGGATAGTATAATGTCAGAAATGATTACTCTATCTGTATCTAGATTTAATCGTGCAGAGAATAAACCTAATAGTTTTGATGAATTTTCTATCCAATACAAGCCTTGGACAACTGTTCTTGATGTACTCTTGGATGCTAAACAGAATCATGATCACTCTATAGGTGTAAGATATTCTTGCAGACAAGCCTCATGTGGTTCATGTGGTATGATGATTAATGGGAAACCGCGTCTAGCCTGCTTTACTAAAATCTCTGAATTAGACTCTGATGTAGTCAAAGTTGAACCAATGCAAAACTATCCTGTTATTAGAGATTTAGCTGTTGATTTTGAGCAAACGTTTGAGAAACATCGTAAAATAAAACCCTATATCATTGGTGAAGATGCTGACATCTCTGTTGGCACTAAAGAGTCTCTCCAGTCACCAGAACAAGTAGAAGAGTATATCCAATTTGCAAATTGTATAAAATGTGGTCTGTGCAATTCTGCATGCCCTACCATGGCAACTGATTCTACATTTCTTGGTCCACAGGCATTAGCACAAGCGTATAGATACATGGCAGACACTAGGGATTCTGGAAAAGATGATAGACTAAAAGTATTAGATGACTCTCATGGGATTTGGAGATGTCATTTTGCAGGTTCCTGTAGTCAAGTATGTCCTAAAGGAGTGGATCCGGCTATGGGGATTCAATTTCTTCGAGGATATATGCTTGGTATAAAGAAACGTATCTAAGACTTTTTTGGTTTTGGGCTATTATTTACCTGATTATTGATCTGTTCTGCCATAAAATGATTTGACACATTTACCTGTACATCATCAACACCATCAATGTTTAACAGGTTGTCATGCACGTCCTGACAAATTTTAAATCCAAACACCGCTGGACAAAATGGACTGGTAAGATGTAAATCTACTTTGACATCCTTTTCGTTAATGTCTACCTCATCTATCAGTTCTAGATCAGTTATTGATGTGTTTATTTCTGGATCTACAATTTTAGATAATTCATCAAATATCTTTACACGTAATTGTTTTACTTCTTGACTCATGATTTAACTCATTCAGACCTATATATGAGCATTTTATAAATCAAATTAATGTATCGTGCTCGTATGCTTCGAGGTATAGAGAAGAACGCATTAAATTATGTCTCTTCTTTATCTGATGATCTCAATATAGCACATTATGATATACTTGGCAGTAAGGCACATGTAATCATGCTCTATGAGCAGAATCTCCTTACAAAGGTAGATTTGAAGAAAATTTTATCTGCCCTTAATGGCATTACAAATAGTCATTTAACAAATAATACTGATTCTGAAGACATCCACGAATTAATTGAATATCTAGTGATAAAACGTGCCGGCTCTAGCAGTGGCGGAAAGATGCATACTGCAAGATTTAGAAATGATCAAGTGTCTTTGGATATTAGATTAAAGATACGAGATGATGCCAACATCCGAGCTGACTGTATTGCTAATTTGATAAAGATTCTACTTGGATTGGCAAAATTACACACAAAAACAATTTTCCCATTATACACTCATATGCAAAAGGCACAGGTAGGCGTGTTCTCGCACTATCTTTTAGCTCAAGTTGATATACTATTTCGTGATCTTGATAGACTACTTGGTGTTTACTCTAGAATTAATAAAAATCCCTTGGGGGCCGGACCAATTGGAGGCACTAGTTTACCAATAAATCGTAAATCTGTTTCTACCATGCTTGGATTTGATGGAATTGTTGAAAATTCTATTGATGCTACAAGTAGTCGAGACGTTGCAGTAGAATTTGTCTCTGTATCTAGTATACTTATGAGTAATCTGAGTAGAATTGCAGAAGACATTGTACTTTGGTCATCTGATGAGTTTTCATTTGTAGAGTTGTCTGATAATTTTTCATCACCGTCTAGTGTAATGCCACAGAAAAAAAATCCTGACATTTTAGAGCTGACTCGTGGTAAAGCTGCAAAAACATTTGGTCTACTACTTGCTGTATTGAGTACAACCAAGGGTCTTGCAACTGGATATAGTCGCGATCTACAAGAAATGAAATCATCTATCTTTGATGCATCACAAATCTCTATAGGCGCGTTAACCATACTTGCTTTTGTATTTCAAACTATACACATAAACAAAAAAAATATGAATGATGCTGCTACATCTGGTCATCTAGTGGCACTGGATCTTGCCGAGCAACTAGTCACTAGAGGAATTCCATTTCGTACTGCTCACCAAATATCTGGTAAATTGGTAGGTCTTGCTCATTCTAAGAGAGTATCCTTACATCAGTTAACAGCATCACAAATATCCAAGGCTACTAGTTCTCCAAATCCTAAAGTTATATTATCAATAATGAAAAATTTGACCCCTACAGAATCTGCCAGGATACGAATCTCACAGGGTTCAGCAGGTTTTAAAAATCAATCTAGCATGATTAATCAAAGAAAGAAAATGCTTGATAAATATAATAAAATTATAAATCAGCAGACCAAACTAGTTACCAACGCTGTTGCCAAATTGTCTAGTAGATCATCAATTCTTGCAAGAAATACAGGTCAAAACAAAAATAACAAATCATCTAACAGAAAGCATTGAGACTATTCTTCAAGGGAGCAGAAGGCGATTTATACTATACAACCTGGAATGGCAAAAAAGCCATTCTCAAGATGCGCAAGGCCAAAAAATATCGCAACAAGTATCTGGATTTTAAAATACGTAAACAACGTACATTGCGCGAAGCTGCAATATTATCACACGTCAAATCCTTGGGCATATATGCTCCTCTAGTGTATCTTGTATCCCCACTTGATTATACAATTATTATTCAATACATATCTGGCTCGAGATTGTTTGATTTACCTGATTTAACTTTGATTAAACACTGTAAAGATATTGGACGTATTGTTGGCACACTACATAGTAATTCCATCACTCATGGTGATTTTACGACCAGTAATTTTATTCTAAATAAAGATAAAATATTTGCAATTGATTTTGGACTTGCGACTAAAACTCATCGCTCCAATGATCATGCCATTGATCTGCGTATATTCAAAGAAATACTTGCCAGTTCACATACGAGAATTATGGAAAAAGCCTGGAAACGATTTTTGTCCGGATATTCCTCCACATCAACATCTATGGACAAAGTTTTGAATCAATTATTAATCATTGAGGGTCGTGGAAGGTATGCAACAGTCGTTTGATATAATATTTGCAACATCTAACAAGTTTAAATTTGCAGAGGCGAAGATCATCTTGTCTAAATATGATATACGACTTGGTCGTAAACGAATAACACTACAAGAGATACAATCTGACAATTCCAACGAAATTGCCAAACAAAAAGCATTATTTGCGTATGATAAATTATCAAATCCTGTTGTAATAGAGGATGACGGTCTATTTGTAGACTCGTTGAATGGGTTTCCTGGTCCCTACTCTAAATATGTCTATTCTACCATAGGGAATAAAGGAATTTTGAAATTATTACATGGTAAAAATCGTAAAGCGTCATTTAGATTTGTTGTTGGATATTGTAATAATGGGAAAACTGTTAAATTATTTCGCTCTGTCGAGCATGGGCATATATCTATGAAAGAGTCTCGCGGTGGCTGGGGTTATGATCCAATATTCATACCCGTTGGTAAAAATAAAACATATTCGCAGATTGATAAAAACGAAATATCACACAGATACATGGCGTTTAGATCTTTTGCTAAGTGGTTTGTGCGTATGCGGCAATCCAGCGATTTGTGACTTTTTTTATATTTTGTAATACAACTATTCTTGATATTTCACTTTCATCCATTACTGCATAATCTGAACTATTTTGTACAATTTGGGATGCAAAATCACGTACTTCTTCCATGAATAACATATCTTCATGCTCCAATCTACCTGTAGATCTTCCTATGTGCATATATGATTTCAATTCTATGAAATTTGCTTGAGAATTATTCAATAGATGAGCAAACGGCTCTATCATCTCTTTATCTGTGTTAAAATTGCGAATCAATGTGATGCGTAAAACTGTGCGTGTATCCAGACTTTTCAACATGTCACACGTCTCATTCCATCTCTCCCATGAATCCTCATATCGTGGTCTGTTAATTTTCATAAACGTATCTTTATCTGGCGCATTACATGAAAGGTATAGTTGTGTTGGCATGGCGTCTTCATCTTGTAATCTTTGTATCATGTCTGGTTCCTGTCCATTTGTAACTAGAAATATTGATTTGGTAGCCTCTAGTGATTTCAAATATTTTATCAGAGCTGGTAATTTTGGATACATTGTAGGTTCACCTGATAATGATATTGCATAATGACTTGGTAAAAGTGATTCATCTATTAATTTTTTATCACATTTCTCATTACCATAATGTCCAACGATTAATTTTCTTCTCTCTTCCATAAGTTTTATCATTATAACTTCTGGTTCTGCAACTTGTTCTGGATTCATTTTCATGGAATCGTAAAACTCCATTGGTCTCCAACAATATACACATCTATTTTCACAATGCATTCCAGCTGGTGAAAACTCCATGCATTGATGTGTTGATATTCCATAAAATTTATGTTTGTAACAATTACCTTCTCCCCTAAATGCTTTTTTTGTCCAATGGCATAATCCTACTGTGGAATGATCTGCAACTCCATACTTTGCTTTTTTAAGTTGATTTACAATACTAGATTTTATCTGAATTAATTCTTCTTCTTCAGATATGATCTCTCCGGAACAACTCATATTAATTATGATGAGTCATCATTGTATAATGTATGTTTTGATGAATAATCTACACTATTATTGGTAGATTGGTGTTTTTATATAATGTCACTACCACGATTTACAGGACGTGCGTTCCTCGCTCCTATGGCAGGAGTCAGCGATCCTGCTTTACGATTATTATGCAAAAAGATGGGAGCGTCACTAGTAGTAACTGAACTTACAAGTATTCATGGTATAATCCATCAATATGAAAAATTCCATGATATACAGAAATTTTTACAATTCTCTGATAAAGAACGTCCAATATCTGTTCAACTATTCGGCTCTGATGTTGAATCTCTTGCAAAGGCTACCAAAATTGTATCACCACATTTTGATATTATAGATTATAACATGGGTTGCCCTGCACCCCACATTACTCAACAGATGGCCGGCGGCTGCCTACTACAAGAATCAAGTCTTACTAGAAAAATTCTAGAAACACTTGTATCGTCCACTGACAGACCAATCACTCTCAAAATGCGTACGGGTGTGAATAGTAGTAATGATCATCTGTTTTTAGAAATTGCTCAAATAGCACAAGATGCAGGTGTATCAATGTTGACACTACATCCACGTACAGTAAGTCAGAAATATTCTGGTAAAGCAAATTGGGATATGATAAAAGAACTTAAAGAATCTGTTAAAATTCCAATTGTTGGTAATGGTGATATATGCACACCAGAAGATGCCAAACAAATGATACAATACACAAAGTGTGATTATGTCATGATTGGCAGAGGCGCAATGAGCAATCCTTTCATATTTCAACAAATAAACGATTATCTAGAGACCGGTACATATTTGAAATATGATTCTAACAATCAATTATCTGCATTTTTTGAATATCTTGAATATGCCGCTATTTACAATATTAAATTATCATTAATCAAAGGTCATGCAATGCGTTTTACTAGAGGGCTACCGAATGCAACCCAAACAAGATTCAACATTAGTAAAACAAAAACACTAGATGCCCTAAAGAATGTGATGAATGTATCTAGGTCTAATATTTCTCTATATCCAACCTGCCTTTCTAAAGTATAACAGCATAAATCCTGCAGGGATTGTTGAAGTCATTATTACTAGTACAAATGTCGTATACTCGCCTAAAATTCCCAACTCTGCACCGACTCCTGGTATTGGTACATTCATACCATAAAATGTACCTAGTATGGTAGCAGGTATGCCTAGTGTGAATATCATCGTGAGTATGGCAAGTACTCTATTTGTCTTCTCTGTACCAAGAGTGAAATCTGTATCTTTGTAGATTTCCATCGTCTCTTTAGCCTCTTCGAGGGACTCAAGTACCTTGTCTATATGATCAATTATATCATCAAAGTATAGTGTTAAATCACTCTGGTTATCATCGGTATATTTTTTTACGTTATATGCAATTTCTTGTATAAATCTCTTTAATGGATGCACAATTCTTTTCAGTGTACTAATATCTCGTCGTAGAACAAGAATATCACGCGCAGCAGACTGTGCCTCACTAAATACAATCTCTTCAATCTCTTCAAGATTGCCCAACACTCTTCTCATAGCATGTAATAAATCATCTACCAAAACATCTAAGATTTTATACAATAAAGGCCATGGTGTATCTCCCAACAATATCGATTTTTCTTTCATTTTTGTTTCATTCTCACACATACGTGCAACATTTTTTATCTGTTCTAAATCACCATTATGTACTGTGATTAGAAAATTTCTTCCCGCAAATATTGCTAATTGATTGTGTCTTGGCAAATTTTTTTTTGGTGTGATTGGAGGTAAATGTAATATCGCAAAGAAATGATCATCGTAATGATCAAGCTTTGCCAATTCTGATTTTGTGATACAATCCTCCACATTCAATTCGTTTAAATTGTATTTCTTACTAATTTCTTCCAAATCCTCTTTATTCGGATTTTGCATATCTGTCCAAATAAATTCCTGTCCTGAAATAGTGTGTATTATCTTTGGTGGCGTATCATGTGATGCTCTGTGATGTCTTAGCCTATGTGTAAAGAATTCCCGTTTCAAATCATGTATAATGAATATGATTCAAATTTAACCTATGTGATTCTATTTGAACGGTATGAGGTAATTCAGCTCCGGCCCACGTTAGAATTACGGTTACAGCCATAGCAATCCACCAGCCCTTTGATTTCATATGCATATTTACTATTGACTAATAATAAATCTAAAGATTGTGTCATAGGTTAGATTAATACTAGTTTGTCTAATGGTGTATAATGTGGCCCGCGTAGTATAGTGGTAGTATAGAGGATTGTGGATCCTTTGGCAGGAGTTCGATTCCCCTCGCAGGCCTCTTAATTGTCTGCTGAGTATAATCACACCATATAAGATTTAAAATTCAAATATTTAGAGTAATTGATATGCTAGGTCTTGATGTTTTGTTTTGGATTTTACGAAGAAATGAACTTGATACCATACATCTCTACAATTATCTATCCGATGTTATGTGTTTATCCACTGGCAGTACAATGCTGAATTTTGGATACTGGGATGATCACTCTACTACACCACTAGAAGCACAAAGATCCTTGTGCAAAATTTTTGCACAACATACATCATTGAAACCAAATCAGCATATTGTAGATATAGGAAGTGGATTTGGTGTTCCAGTCAGTATTTGGAATAATTTACAAACATCATTACAGATACACTGTGTTGATATTAACGTATCAGAATTAAAACATACTAGTAATTCATTTAATCAAATAAATGCTACATCTACTTTATTGCCTTTCTCTAGCGAATCGGTGGATCATGTGTTTGCATTTGAATCTGCTCAACACTTTAAACCTCTGAATAATTTCTTTTCAGAATCTTATCGAATATTGAAGAATGATGGTATGTTATCTATTGCAATACCTGTAACCGTTGATGTAAATTTTTGTAAAATGGGAATATTGTCTTTCACATGGCTGTCTGAACACTATACAAAACAACATTTACTTCAACTAGTACAAGATAATAATTTTAAAATTATAGATTCATTTGATATTGGTAATTACGTCTATACTCCAATGTCTGATTATTATTTAAAAAATGAAAAACAACTGTGGAATGATATAAAATCTAAATATCCTTGGTATCTGAAACCAATATTGTCCACTTCTATGAAAAAGATGAAAAATTTGTATAGAGATGGAAGCATTGACTATGTCTTGTTATACTGCAAAAAAATCTAAAATATACCAAATTTACTACTTTCCATCTTTTCTTTTAATTCAATCTTTAATCTAGGTACATCTCCAATCATGTTTTTCATCCATGTCAAAAATTTTTCATCTGTGCCTTTGCCTTTTAATCTCTGGAAATCATCACCCATTTGTTGCATCAATCTTTGTACTAGAGAAATGCTAACCCCAACTACAAAAAAATGCCATCCAAACGCAAATTCTGAATCTGTAATTACAAATCTATCCTCCCCATGTGTCATCTCTTGTGCATGAGTTAGTACTGTTTTGATTTTATTTGATGCATTTTCATAGTCTGTTGTAGACACATTGACATATACGGCAGATTCCATTGTTTAATTATTTGTATAATCATGGTTAAAAATCTAATCTATATTATCATGCGTAAGTGAGTAGCACTGATTATCTATTTTGATGATACGATACACAATATGTGATGATATACATATTATATATTCACGTTAGTATTTACTTTATTTGTAAATTTTACAAAAATTTTGGATTTATATGTGTAATATCTGCAATTATGCCAGTATTATTTTATACTTAAATAGTTTAATTTGCGTCTAATTTCATGTCTCATCTATGCACACTTGGTTTAATATTCACTATACTTTTGTTTGGTATATCATATGCAAATGCCTCAGAGACTATTCCTTTCGTTTCTACTTTTGCAGGTACTGATACACGTGGTGATATTGATGACTCTGCATTAAACTCTACGTTTAATAATATCTATGATATAGAACTTGATACTAATGGAGATATGTATGTTGCAGATTTCTCTAATAGAAAGATCCGAATCATATATTCCAACGGTACTGTATCTACTTATGTAGATGGTAGGGCATTAGATGCATCTTTTACTCCATATGGAATAAAACTTGGTCATAGTGGAAATCTATATGTTACAGATTATCGTAACCATAAAATTCTAATCATACATTCCAACGGTACTGTATCTACTTATGCAGGTACCGGTGTTAGTGGAAGTCTTGACGGACCTGCATTAAATGCCACATTCAACCACCCGCGTGGACTGGAACTTGACTCTAGTGGAAATCTATATGTTACAGACACCGGTAACCATAAAATCCGAATCATATATTCCAACGGTACTGTATCTACCTATGCAGGTACCGGTGTTAGTGGAAGTCTTGATGGACCTGCATTAAATGCCACATTCCGCTACCCGTTTGGACTAGAACTTGACTCTAGTGGGAACCTATATGCTGCAGATTTTAGTAACCATAAAATCCGAATCATATATTCCAACGGTACTGTATCTACTTTTGCAGGTACCGGTGGTCATGGAAGTCTTGATGGACCTGCATTAAATGCCACATTCCACTACCCGATTGGACTAGAACTTGACTCTAGTGGAAATCTATATGTTACAGACACCGGTAACAATAAAATCCGAATCATATATTCCAACGGTACTGTATCTACTTTTGCAGGTACCGGTGCTCGTGGAAGTCTTGATGGACCTGCATTAAATGCCACATTCCGCTACCCGTTTGGACTAGAACTTGACTCTAGTGGGAACCTATATGTTTCCACCTACACCAATATACGAAAAATAACTACCAACTCGCTTCCTCCTTCACCTCTACCAATAATCACTCTTATCGGTGACAATCCGCAAATAATAGAGCGAGGCTTAAACTATACTGAACTTGGGGCTACCACAAATGATAATTCAATTATTACTATAAATGACTCATCTGTAGACACCAACACACTTGGCAACTATACTGTGATCTATTATACAATAGGTGATTCTGGGAATATTGAGTCTCTGGTAAATAGAACTGTAATCATTCGAGATTTGCCTATTCTGTATACACTTTTACTTAATGATACATTTGATTCTACACTCGATGATTGGCAATTCTTTGGTGTTACAGGATATCAAGCAACTCATAGCTCTGAGCATGGTGGTTCTGCATATATGTTTGGTAAGGCTGTGAATAAAGTGGTAGGAATTGAAAAAAATATTACTATCCCATATGCATCATCTGAAAATTTTGTATTAGATGGTGATTCCTTACTTTCATTTGATTTTAGAGCAAAATCAACTCATACTGGTTCTTCAGTAACAAATTCAAGAATTGCAGTATACGATTCTCTCACGAATGAGCTCTTATATTATGAATATTTTGTTCGTGGCAATTATTTTGACACAGAATGGAGATCATTTAATATCAATCTTGATTCATATGTGGCTGACCATAATTCCATAACTATCAAGTTACTACTTCGTGATGCTTGGTATGAACGATACGAACACCAAAATTGGTTTGATAATATACTATTAGAGGTCATGCCTGATAACAATGAACCCGTAATTACTCTATTAGGAAATAATCCTCAAAACACAAGTCTCGGATACGGCTATGTGGAATTAGGTGCTATGACTGATGATGGTTCTCCAATAGTAATAAACAATACTGAATTTATAGATGCCATAGGAACCTATTCAATTTATTATGATTCTACAGATTTGGTAGGAAATAATGCCACTCAGGTAGTTAGAACAGTAAATGTGGTAGATACCATTACACTATATCATTATACTTTTACCTCTACAACTGAAGATTGGGAACATATTGGAAGTTCCAGCTTTACAACATCTCATGATTCAGAACATGGTGGCTCTCTACATATTTATGAGAATAAAATAGATGTATATAGTACTCACAATTTTGGATCTCAAAAAACAATTAATATATCTGAGGCAAGTGATGTACTGGTATTATCTTTTGATTATAAAATAGAGGCAAATCCGGGTAACGATATTATATCCCTTACAATATATGATTCTGTTACTTTCGATTCATTATATTCAACTATTGTTACCTCTGGAGTACCAGAGACTGGTTGGAGATTATTTTCCCAAGACATCTATCCCTATGTAAACAATTCTGATAGTATTATAATATCTCTCTCTATAGTAAATGGTCTTAATATTTATAGTCTACATCCACATGGTTGGTTTGATAATATCAAACTCGATACTGTATATGTTGAGTCTGTTATAGATACTACTCCTCCAATAATCACTCTTATCGGTGACAATCCGCAAATAATAGGGCGAGGCTTAAACTATACTGAACTTGGTGCTACCACAAATGATAATTCAATTATTACTATAAATGACTCATCTGTAGATACCAACACACTTGGCAACTATACTGTGATCTATTATACAATAGGTGATTCTGGGAATATTGAGTCTCTGGTAAATAGAACTGTAATCATTCGAGATCTGCCTATTCTGTATACACTTTTACTTAATGATACATTTGATTCTACACTCGATGATTGGCAATTCTTTGGTGATACAGGATATCAAGCAATTCATAGCTCTGAGCATGGTGGTTCTGCACATGTTTTTGGTGAAGATGTGTATACAATGGCAGGAATTGAAAAAAATATTACTATCCCATATGCATCATCTGAAAATTTTGTATTATATAATGATCTCTTACTTTCACTTGATTTTAGAGTAAAAGCAACTATTACTGATTCTTCAGTAACAAATTCAAGAATTGCAGTATATGATTCTCTCACGAATGAGCTCTTATATGTTGAATATCTTGTTCGTGGAAAATATCTTGACACAGAATGGAGATCATTTAATATCAATCTTGATTCATATGTGGCTGACCACAATTCTATAACTATCAAGTTATTATTTCATGATTCTTGGCTTTTACAACACAGACAGCAAAATTGGTTTGATAATATACTATTAGAGGTCATGCCTGATATCAGTGAACCCGTAATTACTCTATTCGGAAATAATCCTCAAAACACAAGTCTCGGATACGGCTATGTGGAATTAGGTGCTATGACTGATGATGGTTCTCCAATAGTAATAAACAATACTGAATTTATAGATGCCATAGGAACCTATTCAATTTATTATGATTCTACAGATTTGGTAGGAAATGATGCCACTCAGGTAGTTAGAACAGTAAATGTGGTAGATACCATTACACTATATCATTATACTTTTACCTCTACAACTGAAGATTGGGAACATATTGGAAGTTCCAGCTTTACAACATCTCATGATTCAGAACATGGCGGCTCTCTACATATTTATGAGAATACAATAACATTTAATTCTAGCAATTTTGGATCTCAAAAAACAATTAATATATCTGAGGCAAGTGATGTACTGGTATTATCTTTTGATTATAAAATAGAGGCAAATCCGGGTAACGATATTATATCCCTTACAATATATGATTCTGTTACTTTCGATTCATTATATTCAACTATTGTTACCTCTGGAGTACCAGAGACTGGTTGGAGATTATTTTCCCAAGACATCTATCCCTATGTAAACAATTCTGATAGTATTATAATATCTCTCTCTATAAAAAATGGTTTTAATATTTATAATCAAAATCTAAATGGTTGGTTTGATAATATCAAACTCGATACTGTATATGTTGAGCCTGTTATAGATACTACTCCACTAATAATCACTCTTATCGGTGACAATCCGCAAATAATAGGGCGAGGCTTAAACTATACTGAACTTGGGGCTACCACAAATGATAATTCTATTATTACTATAAATGACTCATCTGTAGATACCAACACACTTGGCAACTATACTGTGATCTATTATACAATAGGTGATTCTGGGAATATTGAGTCTCTGGTAAATAGAACTGTAATCATTCGAGATCTGCCTATTCTGTATACACTTTTACTTAATGATACATTTGATTCTACACTCGATGATTGGCAATTCTTTGGTGATACAGGATATCAAGCAATTCATAGCTCTGAGCATGGTGGTTCTGCACATGTTTTTGGTGAAGATGTGTATACAATGGCAGGAATTGAAAAAAATATTACTATCCCATATGCATCATCTGAAAATTTTGTATTATATAATGATCTCTTACTTTCACTTGATTTTAGAGTAAAAGCAACTATTACTGATTCTTCAGTAACAAATTCAAGAATTGCAGTATATGATTCTCTCACGAATGAGCTCTTATATGTTGAATATCTTGTTCATGGAAAATATCTTGACACAGAATGGAGATCATTTGATATCAATCTTGATTCATATGTGGCTGACCACAATTCTATAACTATCAAGTTATTATTTCATGATTCTTGGCTTTTACAACACAGACAGCAAAATTGGTTTGATAATATACTATTAGAGGTCATGCCTGATAACAGTGAACCCGTAATTACTCTATTCGGAAATAATCCTCAAAACACAAGTCTCGGATACGGCTATGTGGAATTAGGTGCTATGACTGATGATGGTTCTCCAATAGTAATAAACAATACTGAATTTATAGATGCCATAGGAACCTATTCAATTTATTATGATTCTACAGATTTGGTAGGAAATGATGCCACTCAGGTAGTTAGAACAGTAAATGTGGTAGATACCATTACACTATATCATTATACTTTTACCTCTACAACTGAAGATTGGGAACATATTGGAAGTTCCAGCTTTACAACATCTCATGATTCAGAACATGGCGGCTCTCTACATATTTATGAGAATACAATAACATTTAATTCTAGCAATTTTGGATCTCAAAAAACAATTAATATATCTGAGGCAAGTGATGTACTGGTATTATCTTTTGATTATAAAATAGAGGCAAATCCGGGTAACGATATTATATCCCTTACAATATATGATTCTGTTACTTTCGATTCATTATATTCAACTATTGTTACCTCTGGAGTACCAGAGACTGGTTGGAGATTATTTTCCCAAGACATCTATCCCTATGTAAACAATTCTGATAGTATTATAATATCTCTCTCTATAAAAAATGGTTTTAATATTTATAATCAAAATCTAAATGGTTGGTTTGATAATATCAAACTCGATACTGTATATGTTGAGCCTGTTATAGATACTACTCCACTAATAATCACTCTTATCGGTGACAATCCGCAAATAATAGGGCGAGGCTTAAACTATACTGAACTTGGTGCTACCACAAATGATAATTCAATTATTACTATAAATGACTCATCTGTAGATACCAACACACTTGGCAACTATACTGTGATCTATTATACAATAGGTGATTCTGGGAATATTGAGTCTCTGGTAAATAGAACTGTAATCATTCGAGATTTGCCTATTCTGTATACACTTTTACTTAATGATACATTTGATTCTACACTCGATGATTGGCAATTCTTTGGTGATACAGGATATCAAGCAATTCATAGCTCTGAGCATGGTGGTTCTGCACATGTTTTTGGTGAAGATGTGTATACAATGGCAGGAATTGAAAAAAATATTACTATCCCATATGCATCATCTGAAAATTTTGTATTATATAATGATCTCTTACTTTCACTTGATTTTAGAGTAAAAGCAACTATTACTGATTCTTCAGTAACAAATTCAAGAATTGCAGTATATGATTCTCTCACGAATGAGCTCTTATATGTTGAATATCTTGTTCATGGAAAATATCTTGACACAGAATGGAGATCATTTGATATCAATCTTGATTCATATGTGGCTGACCACAATTCTATAACTATCAAGTTATTATTTCATGATTCTTGGCTTTTACAACACAGACAGCAAAATTGGTTTGATAATATACTATTAGAGGTCGTGCCTGATAACAGTGAACCCGTAATTACTCTATTCGGAAATAATCCTCAAAACACAAGTCTCGGATACGGCTATGTGGAATTAGGTGCTATGACTGATGATGGTTCTCCAATAGTAATAAACAATACTGAATTTATAGATGCCATAGGAACCTATTCAATTTATTATGATTCTACAGATTTGGTAGGAAATGATGCCACTCAGGTAGTTAGAACAGTAAATGTGGTAGATACCATTACACTATATCATTATACTTTTACCTCTACAACTGAAGATTGGGAACATATTGGAAGTTCCAGCTTTACAACATCTCATGATTCAGAACATGGCGGCTCTCTACATATTTATGAGAATACAATAACATTTAATTCTAGCAATTTTGGATCTCAAAAAACAATTAATATATCTGAGGCAAGTGATGTACTGGTATTATCTTTTGATTATAAAATAGAGGCAAATCCGGGTAACGATATTATATCCCTTACAATATATGATTCTGTTACTTTCGATTCATTATATTCAACTATTGTTACCTCTGGAGTACCAGAGACTGGTTGGAGATTATTTTCCCAAGACATCTATCCCTATGTAAACAATTCTGATAGTATTATAATATCTCTCTCTATAAGAAATGGTTTTAATATTTATAATCAAAATCTAAATGGTTGGTTTGATAATATCAAACTCGATACTGTATATGTTGAGCCTGTTATAGATACTACTCCACCAATAATCACTCTTATCGGTAACAATCCGCAAATAATAGAGCAAGGCTTAAACTATACTGAACTTGGTGCTACCACAAATGATAATTCTATTATTACTATAAATGACTCATCTGTAGATACCAACACACTTGGCAACTATACTGTGATCTATTATACAATAGGTGATTCTGGGAATATTGAGTCTCTGGTAAATAGAACTGTAATCATTCGAGATCTGCCTATTCTGTATACACTTTTACTTAATGATACATTTGATTCTACACTCGATGATTGGCAATTCTTTGGTGATACAGGATATCAAGCAATTCATAGCTCTGAGCATGGTGGTTCTGCACATGTTTTTGGTGAAGATGTGTATACAATGGCAGGAATTGAAAAAAATATTACTATCCCATATGCATCATCTGAAAATTTTGTATTATATAATGATTCTCTTACTTTCACTTGATTTTAGAGTAAAAGCAACTATTACTGATTCTTCAGTAACAAATTCAAGAATTGCAGTATATGATTCTCTCACGAATGAGCTCTTATATGTTGAATATCTTGTTCATGGAAAATATCTTGACACAGAATGGAGATCATTTAATATCAATCTTGATTCATATGTGGCTGACCACAATTCTATAACTATCAAGTTATTATTTCATGATTCTTGGCTTTTACAACACAGACAGCAAAATTGGTTTGATAATATACTATTAGAGGTCATGCCTGATATCAGTGAACCCGTAATTACTCTATTCGGAAATAATCCTCAAAACACAAGTCTCGGATACGGCTATGTGGAATTAGGTGCTATGACTGATGATGGTTCTCCAATAGTAATAAACAATACTGAATTTATAGATGCCATAGGAACCTATTCAATTTATTATGATTCTACAGATTTGGTAGGAAATGATGCCACTCAGGTAGTTAGAACAGTAAATGTGGTAGATACCATTACACTATATCATTATACTTTTACCTCTACAACTGAAGATTGGGAACATATTGGAAGTTCCAGCTTTACAACATCTCATGATTCAGAACATGGCGGCTCTCTACATATTTATGAGAATACAATAACATTTAATTCTAGCAATTTTGGATCTCAAAAAACAATTAATATATCTGAGGCAAGTGATGTACTGGTATTATCTTTTGATTATAAAATAGAGGCAAATCCGGGTAACGATATTATATCCCTTACAATATATGATTCTGTTACTTTCGATTCATTATATTCAACTATTGTTACCTCTGGAGTACCAGAGACTGGTTGGAGATTATTTTCCCAAGACATCTATCCCTATGTAAACAATTCTGATAGTATTATAATATCTCTCTCTATAAGAAATGGTTTTAATATTTATAATCAAAATCTAAATGGTTGGTTTGATAATATCAAACTCGATACTGTATATGTTGAGTAAGTCTGTTATAGATACTACTCCATCAATAATCACTCTTGTTGGTGTTAATTCATAAATTCTAATTCTTGGAACAAGTTATGTAGAATTGGTGGCTACCACAGATGACAATTCTCCAGTAATTTCAAATAGTCAAGAATTCACCAATGCAGTGGGTAGTTATACGATATACTACTCTGCTACAGACTCTTATGGTAATACCGCTATTCCGGTCTCTAGGACAGTTTACGTAATAGATACGAATCTTAGTTAAATTTTAATCTCTCTTGATTCATTATCTGCTTGGAATATAATTTCCAATGGTGGAGATGGATGGACTGCCAACTCTGATGGATTTCATACTTCATAGATGGAATGAGAAAAGTCAAATCATACCAATTTCATCATCTTTAAAACAGATATATTCAAATTCGACTTTACATTTGTTTTATCTAAAGAATATTCAAAGACATACTGTGGATTTGGTGATAAGTATATCTTACCATGAAACTTTTAGATTCTGCCGGTTCTGTAATACAAGCAAATTCCACAGGAGTTATTGATATTGGTGGAGAATGTACTTGGTCTAGAGATTGGAAGACGGCTACTTTATCTCTGTCTGCAAATATTGATTCTGTATCTAGTGTCTATGTTGAACATGGTAGTGTTTCTGGAGAATATTGGGCTGGCCACTATGGTCCAAGTATGAGAGGAACATCTTTCACACATTCTTGATTTTCTTATACATTTGTATATTTTTAATTTCCACATACTATTCATCATTCTAAATTCCAAATTATGAAAATTCATCATTTGAAATGATTACCTAGTTGATTAATATTGAAAACTGATTATTATGACTATTTATGATGTGTCATTTATCATTCAATAAATGCTCTACCTCAATTCCAAAATGCTCCTCTAATATTCTCATGTATGTCTTTATTGGTAATGGAATTTCTTTTCCACATGCTACTCCCATATTCCGTGCATTGATCCAAATGTTAATAGTTTGTAATATGGTTAGAAATCTATCATTTTCAGAATTTATGGGCTCTATTGCATGTGTGTATAGTTCTGCGTTTTCCCATGCTGTTACAAAATCTATACAATCTACTCCAAATATTGCCTTGACTTGATCTTTAATGTCTGTCATTTTTTTAAATGGTGTCTTGCATATTATGTATGGGAATTTTACCATATCTGGCAAACAATTAGGAAGTGGTCCCCAAATTGTGATTATTCTACAATTGTCTAGTTTTTCAAATTTCTGCATCATGTCTGTAATGATTTTATCGTCTGTAAACCAAAACAAAATTACTGCTCCTTGTATAATGTCTACTGTTCTTATGTCATTACATTCTAGTGTTACGTCTGCTAGACTTACTTTTTGCAATTTTTCCTGTGCCTGTTTTATCTTGTTTTGATCCGAATCTACTCCAATGACTCTTTTCACATTAAATTTCTCCAACGCAATTTTCAATCCACTACCATCTCCACACCCCAAGTGATAGAATGTGTCCTCTTTACTCAAACCTGCAAACGTAAACATCTCCTCAAATGAATGATCTGGTAATTGTATGTCATTTCCAGACATTACTGTCTGTGGTAGCGATTTTAGATACTCTTCAATCTTCAAGTGTATTCTGTCTTGTCATCTTAAACCTGTTCCCTTATGGACTCTAGCTTTGAGACTGCTTGCCATAATGTCACTCTGATGTGTGATGGGATGTTTGGATCTTGTGTTATATCATCCAATGAACTCACTGCATTTGCCGCACATACTGATATAGAATATTTATTCTCTTTCAACTCTGTAATCATATCTGTAATATTTTTTCTCACTGTTTTAGGAGTTGTATAATTTGAAGCTATTTGATTTAAAATTCCTAGCGCCTCCTCTAATATTTTTTTATTGGTTTCATCATCTGCCATGTTTAATCATTCCTCTAAATTTACAAATACATGTCCATCTTTAATTTCAGTTTTGTAAAAACCAAGATCATTAATTTTTGCTGGGAATTTTTTTAATTTCCCATCAGAACAATCAAATTCTGCACCGTGCCAACCACAAGTTATGATACCGTCTTGTAATTTTCCCTCTGACAGACTTGAACCTGCATGGGTACATGTATCATTTATGGCATAAAACGTTCCATCTTTATTTATAATTAATATTTCTCTTTGTTCATGTGTTATTTTGTGCATTGTACCTGCAGCGATATCATCTACTAAACCTGCATCAATGCTAATCATTATAATATTAGCCCAAGCGTCATTCTTAATAATTTTTGTCATGCTCCTGACTTTAATCACTCATTTTACGGTCATTTGAGGATGATACTAATCATATCTTTATTCGTCTCTGAATTTCTCTATTATCCTTGTTGTCCGGTATGTCTAGAAGGGCTCGGAGGGCTTCGATCCCTCGACCTAGCGGTTCGAAGCCGCTCGCACTATCCAGACTGTGCTACGAGTCCAAACAAGTAGAATTTTAACAGGTCTAAATATCTGTCTAAAATAATGAAGATCTCAAGTAAAGTAATGAATGTAGAATACGCTATACGTGATATTGTATTAAAAGCTAGACTCTTAGAACAACAAGGAAAAACAGTACACTACTTTAACATCGGAGATCCTGCACAATATGGTTTTCAACCCCCAGAGAACGTACGTCAAGCTTTCATTAATGCAATAAATAATAATGAAAATTACTATTGTCCTTCTGAGGGTATTCCTGAATTACGATTTGCAATTGCCAAAAAAGAACATGCAAAGGGACTTGATATCACTCTAGATGATATCCAAGTTACAGCAGGTGTATCTGAAGGACTAGATATGCTAAGCTCTACTCTTGTTGAAGATGGTGATGAAGTTTTGTTGCCAGGTCCCTACTATCCACCATATGCATCATACATACGATTACATGGAGGAATTCCAATAGAGTATAAAGTAGATTTGGAAACATCCAAACCTGATCTTGATGATATTCGTTCCAAAATTACTTCCAAGACTATTGCACTATTCATAATTAATCCAAACAATCCTACTGGCGCAGTATTTAGTGAACAGTCATTATATGATTCTGTATCAATTGCCAATGAACATGATTTGTATATTGTGTGTGATGAAATTTATGATCAAATTGTATTTGACAAATTTTCAGGCATAGGCAAGGTTGCTAAAGACTCTCCGGTGATCGTTTTAAATGGCTTCTCCAAAGTTCATCTCATGACAGGATGGCGATTGGGCTATATTGCATTCAACGGGGCCTCTCCAAAATTAGATCTAGTCAAAGAGCATTTGCCAAAACTTGCCCGTGTACGACTATGCACTACCACACCTGTTCAATATGCAGCAATTGAATCTTTAAATGGTCCACAAGAATATATCAAAACTTTTGTAGCAGAATTAAAAATACGTAGAGATTTGGTAGTAAAAAGATTTAATGAAATTCCAAATTTGTCTTGTCCAAATCCAAGTGGCGCATTTTATGTATTTCCAAAAATTATAAACAACAAGTATAAAACTGATTATGCCTTTGTCCTAGAGTTATTAAACAAAGAAGGAATACTCACTGTTCATGGCTCCGGTTTTGGAGAGACATACGGTAAAGATCATTTTAGATTTGTATATCTGGCAGACATTGAAAAATTAAATTTTGCCCTTGATAAAATTAATCATTTCATGTCTTAATAAGACCATGACGAAGATGCTCTTTCACTTACTTGTATGATACAATCTGTATCTTTTAATAATTTTTGTGCCGCTTCATTTTCTAATGAATTATAGTATCTATCTAGTATCTCTTTTGCGATTTTCTCTACTATTTTTTTCTGTGTAATAATTTCAGCGTATCCTGTAATCATCACCCCGTTGATGTCAGGGGAATTAATTCCAACATCAATCAGTAGGCATACATTTGGATTTTTCATTATATTATGTACCTTTTTTGTACGTGTATTTGTCCCAATGTGAAACAAATTAGAGGTAAATCTATACCACACAGGCACAATGTGAGGAGTTTCATCCCTGCCAACCGTGGCTAATCTTAGAACCTTTTGTTCTTTAAGAAATTTGTCTTTGTCCATTTTTTGTAAATCCTATTCCAATTAATATTGCTCCAAATATGATCATTCCTATTGAGATTTTTTCATTAGTAATTTCACTGGAAAATAAAAAATCTATTACAAAATCATATCCCCAAATGAATAGTTCTCTGACTAGAGTAATCAGCGCCATTATTATGAATAATGAACCAATAGCTGTGTACCAATTTCTTCCTCTACGGTAGTATGTTTCACTCATGATTATATTATTTTGATACCAGGATTTTTCAATTTATTTTTAATCATCGCATTCAAAAGTAGAGGTGTAGAGACTTCTACCATATATGCAAAATCTCCTGTTCCAATATAGATAAATCTCAATCCTTTAATCTCATTTATTAATCCATTAATGACATCTAGATTTGATTTATCTCCACACACAAAGATATCATAATTCAACTCCATGCTTGGATCTGCAAGTTTTTTCTCTGAAATTACATGAAATGCAGATACGAGTTTAGATGAATCCTTCATATATTTTTCAACCATCTTGTGTGCAGATGGTTTATTTTCCTTGAATGGTATAAACTCAAAGCCAATATCTGTTTTTATCATTGGTACAATTGGTGATACAACTAGGCAATCATCCTTTATACTTCCAAGTAAATTAGAGCATACAGCATCGATATTCTCATAAGGTATTGACAGTATCAAAACATCGCTATTCTTTGCAACGTAATTATTATCGTTTCCACTAATATCGCAAATATCTCCAAACATTTCCTTGGCCGCACGACTATACTCGTCTGCTACACTTGTGGCTCTAGATGAATCACGTGAACCAATGAGTATATCATGATTGGAGCACCATCTATACGCAAAACCTTTTCCCATTCCCCCTGTTCCGCCGATGATACCAATTTTCATATAACTGAATTTGGATAATCTTATTATTATCTCTATTTGANAATTTCAGCTACTTGAGACAAATAATATTTCTGCGTCACGGTCAGGCTTATAATAATACTAAGCGCATACTCACTGGCCGAACCGCTGGTATTTCTTTAACAGATGTTGGAAGAGAACAGGTATCTTTTGTCACTAAAACTCTACAATCCATGAATGTGTCTGCAGTTTACTCTAGTCCAATACAACGAACACAGGAGACGAGCAAGATAGTATGTGAACATAACTCTCTTACCTTTACAACAGATGATCGATTAATTGAACTTGATATGGGTCAATTTACTGGAAAACCTTACGATGAGATCTTTACAAAACATGGGAATGTTTTTCTACGATTTTACAATAACAATCCTGAAGTTGGTGAATACGGTGTTGAAACATTCAAACAAGTAAAAACTAGAATTGATGATTTACTAAATGAAAAAATCAAACAACATCCCTCTGGTAATCTATTATTTGTCACTCATATGGATCCCATAAAGACTATGATCTTCAGTACGATGAAACCTTCTGCTCAATCCTTGTATGAATTAATACTGGGAAATGCATCTCTGTCAATCTTTAACGAAGAGAATGGAGATGTATTCGCTTCTGCTATTAATGTAATGAATGAATCTAGATATTCTGATATATTGTGATATGATTAGTGTCTTTACCTAACATGCATTCTCCAAACTCTTAAATATATTTAAAATTTGTAGGCAAATAAGTAATGAATTTAAAGATGATATGTTTCGTACTTGCACTTTTAATAATTACCCCTACTATTCACAGTGTTTTTGCTGCCAGTGATGAACCAGGCCAATACTTGGATAGACGTGTAGAAATTTGGAATTTATTCTTTAGAATGATGACTATCGCATTTGTTATTGGCTCAGTTATATCCGGTACTTTGATTTGGCTGATATATCGATTCAGAGAATCACACCCAAAGGCTACTCCAACAAAATACGAAGAGATGGGTGAATAATAGTTGAGTGGACATTCCAATTGGCCTGAATGGGTGTATATCGGAGTCGTAGTAGCACTTTTAGTCTATGTAGGTGCTGAAGCTTGGAATGTAGAGAGACTAATTGAGCATATACCACAAGATGCCAAAGTAATCAAAGTTACAGGTTAACAATGGTTTTGGACTTTTGAGCATGAAGACGGTACCAAAGAGATAGGAGAACTTCATGTCGAGGTTGGCAAAGCTTACAAGTTTGAAATTACTTCAACAGATGTTATTCATTCCTTTAATATTCACGACTATGTAGTTTTACTAGACGCCGTACCTGGTAGAGTTAATACTGTATGGTTTGCCCCCGTCGAGGCAGGTGAACATGATATACAGTGCAGAGAGTATTGTGGCTTAATTCACTATAATATGCGTGGTAAATTGATTGTGGAGGATCCATCGTCTTGAATATATATTTAAGATTATTTGTGTTTAAAATGGAGAGTTTGAAATGGTTCTAGAATTACAACGCCCACGTCCAATATGGCAAATTATGTTCTCTACACATCATACCGATATAGGCCTGCTCTACATGATATCCTCAATAGCATTCTTTTTCATAGGTGGAGCTTTGGCCTTGGCTCTTCGTATAGAGTTGTTCTCTCCTGGTGCTCAAATCATCGCCGATTCTATGACCTTCAATCGTATGTTTACTGTTCACGGTACAGTTATGATATTCTTATTTTTGATTCCATTTGCAGCCGGTATTGGTAATTATCTAATTCCAATCATGGTCAGATACAAAGATATGGCATATCCAAAATTGAACGCAATTGCATTTTGGATGATTCCACCTGCAGCGGTGTTAATTCTTTTAGGATTTGCTGATTTTGGTTGGTATGCTAGTCCACCATATTCTGTGATTAGTTCACCTGCTCCTGCAGCAGACATGTGGATATTTGGACTTAAAATTCTTGGTATCTCATCAATTTTAGGTTCCATAAACTTTGTTGTAACAATTATGAAATGTAAACACCCCGACATGCCTCTTAGTAAAGCTCCATTATTTGTGTGGTCCATTCTATCAACATCATTAATTATTCTAGTTGCAATTCCAACATTTGCCGCAGCTCTGCTCATGTTACTTACAGATAGACTTGGAGTAAGCGGATTCTTCAATCCCGCACTAGGTGGAAATCCGATTGCATATGCACATTTGTTTTGGTTTACATTCCACCCAGAGGTCTATGTATTGGTGTTACCTGCAATTGGTTTTATGTATGAAATTATACCTCGATTTTCACGAAAGCCAATATTCAGTCACAGCTCTGGCGTATTTGCATTTGTACTACTCAGTATTGTAGCGTTTGCGTCTTGGGCCCATCACATGTATGCTACAGGACTCTCATTTACAGAAAAAACAGTATTCATGGTAGGAACCTTGGCAGCTGTACCTGCATCTGCCATGCACGTCTTTAACTTTTTGGCTACCATGTGGGGTGGCAGAATCAAATTTGCAGCACCCATGATGTGGTCTATTGGAGGAATTGCACTCTTTTTCTCTGCTGGTGCAGGTGGAGTTGTTAATAGTGCCATGCCACTAGACTTTGTAACTCATGACTCGTATTGGGTAGTGGGACACTTTCACCTATTTGTAATGGGCACTATAACTTTTGCCTCATTTGGTTTTTCGTATTACATGTTTCCATACATCACTGGTAGAATGTATCATGAAGGCTTGGCCAAAGCACACTTTGTTTTATCTCTTGTAGGAGCAGTAATGGTATTCTTTACACAACATGTTTTAGGATTGTATGGCATGCCACGACGCGTCTACGATTATCCTCCTATACCTGAATGGATAGCAATGAATCAGATAGCAACAATTGGTGCAATTTTATTGGCTGCCGGCACTGCGCTTTGGTTGGGTAATATGATATATAGTTCTGGTAAAGGTAAACATGCGAATATTGACGACCCATGGGGATTGGGAGGCAAATATTATTATCCATTTGCTGCCAAGAATCCACATCATTAGGTGATTATGTCATGACTCAAGAAACAAACACTGAAACAATCTATAGGACTACCCCTGGACGAACCACAAAGATGATGGTAATAATGTTGGGTCTTTGTCTTATCGGTGGAGTGATATTCATTGGTATGTGGGATTATTGGATATCTATTCCAGCACAAGGCAGTCTATTACCAAAAGAATCTACGACTTCAGATTCAGCCGGATCATCCCCTGCTGTTCAGACAGGAAAACTCATACCAATAACATTATCTTTTATAGAAAGTGATGACTTTTTGAAACTTGCATTCAATGCTCTTCCAGGAGAAGATGATAATAATCCTACAATTTATGCGAATGTCGGTGATAAAATAGAATTTACTGTTGATAACGCAGGAAGATCATTTCATTCATTTGGTGTAACTAGAGATGATTCTGGATTTGACAATATTTTTGACTCGAGCGCGATTGGTTCTGTTACAAATGCACTAAAGCCTGGAGAAGATGGGACTTCAAATTTTGTACCAGGTGAATCTGGTACCTATTATTACATTTGTACTGTTCCGGGTCATCGTGAACAAGGAATGGTAGGGGAGATTATTGTAACAGAATCTACATCTAAACCCATACAAGCAGCACCTCCTACGGGAGTTGAGCGTGAATTTGATCTAAACTTTGTAGAGAGTGATGACTTTTTGAAACTTGCATTCAATGCTCTTCCGGGAGAAGAAGGTAATAATCCTGATATTGTCGTATCCTCTGGTGATGAGGTAACGATTAATACAAGAAATGATGGTATATCTTTTCATGCTTTTGGTGTGGTAAATGATCCTGATGATATATCAAGTATCGTGTGGAATTCTGATATTGGATCAGTTGTAAATTCTATAAAACCTAGTGAAAGTGGCTCTGTTACATTTACCGCTGGAGCACCTGGTACCTATTATTACATTTGTACTGTTCCAGGTCACGCGCAACAAGGCATGAAGGGAACATTTACAGTGACATAGATCCGCGTAAAGTACCTAGCTTTAGCATCTTTGATTGTTTTGTATAGTCTCATGTTTATTGGTGGATACATCTCTGCTGCCGGACTTGGTCTGGTCTGTCCTGATTGGCCTCTGTGTCCAAATGGTATATTTCCAGGTGATGATTTTTTCATTGAATGGGTTCATAGATTAATTGCCGTATCTGTTGGTACTATGATCATTGCAACAAATGTATTTGTGTGGAAACATCAAGATTCAGAAAAGTATATCAAATTTACTAGCACTTTTGCATCTGTTTTAGTATTGACACAGATTGGTCTTGGAGCTCTTGTAATTGATTTGAAACTAGCGGCAATCTTGGTAGCCATTCATTTTGGTATTGGGATTTTACTATTCTCTATGGTGCTTCTCACAACACTCTTTGGATTTAGATTATCGCGTAAATCTAGTACTACTATTTGATCTATTTTTCTGCCATTTTGATAGATATATGTATAATAGCACTGCTAATAGCATGAGACTTCCGGTTATTATTGCTGCAAAAAAGATATATCCAAATGGTGATTGTGTACTGAGATTAAACGAATAGGTGATGATTTCTCCATTATTTCCCGCATCATGCAAATCTACCTCAAATATGTGATTTCCTGATATTTCAAAAATATAATCAAATTCTACATGTGCTCCATCAATAGAGTATGGTCCTATTGTATCAATTTGTTGGTTATTGTAAAATATTCGTATTCCGATAATAAATTTCTCCACCTCTTCATAATCTTTGTCTGTTATTCTGATTACAATTTGTGATGTCTCTCCAATATTGGGAAATTCTGGTAGTGTACCTATCTGAACCCTGTTGTTCCCTATGCTCTGCTCTGCAGAGTTGAATAAAGAGTGTGCATCTACATTTGGTATTTGTATCAACGCTACTACTATTATTAATAATGTTAGAATCCTTATCATGATGTCATCAAAATTCTAAATCTTTATACTATTTTATCTCTTTTCAACTTTGTTGTGTGGTATACAAGGATTCGTAATATCCATTCTTACAAGAATAAACACCAATCCACCATGATCTGCCTTTTCTACTTGATGCGAATAAATCATTAATTTTAAATAGGTCTCTAACATATACATTACATGGAAGACAAAATGTGGAGCGATACTGAACGTATTTCTATGGAACAATTTAAAAAAGATATTCATAATAATGCTAAACCTGACAAAAAGTTCAACAGTGTCGAAGAGGGTTTAAAATGGATGAAAGAAATACGAAAATAATATGGAAGATAATCTATTACCCAAACGAGTTTGATCCTAAATCCGATAAAACACAAACATTTAATGATAATTTTGCGTCTATAAGCGAAGATGATGCTGATTTTTGTAATTCTATCATTAGCAGCGTTTACGTTCTTGTTACGGATTTTTCTCAAAAAAATATAAAATTTTGTGATATGCACTTTGTAAAGTATATGAGTAAATATCAATTATCAATTTGGATAGATGTGAATAATGAAACATTTAATGTTAAATTTATAAAATATGAACCTTGAAAGAGATTTAGTAGCTTACAATATCTATCAATATTTTCAACTGGATTTATTTTCCATATATTTTCAACTGGATTTATTTTCCATAAATTTTCACTAAACTTGTAAAATGAATCAAATTATTGATCAACTTGACTATATGATCATAGCATAAACTGTGTCTTGTCTAATACAAAACTGATAAAATTACAGTTTATGGCGCTTGATATATTGACAAGATGGTACCACAACAATCATGAATATGTACAGTTAACTCGATGAGATCATTTCTATGTCTAAAAATGATACTACAAGTCCACTACCATGGCTATCTGACGAACTTGATACTCTACAAGATTTCTCCGAGCCAAATATCATGCTACGATTTAGTAATATAGAGAAATCATATAATCTAATTGGCGGTACCAAAAGATATGTATCTGCAATAGATTCTTCCTCTATAATACTTGGTAAGACATCTACCTCGATAATGTTTGCTGTAAAATCTACCATAGTATTTCCTGATCGAGTAGAAAGATTTGGTCCTTTGACATTTTGTATCTCAGAGGATAATAAACAAAATTGGTATGATCATTTTATAAAAAAAATATTTCGACTTACAAAACAATACTATGCCCCTCCTTTCTTTCGAATGCACAATACAATCCGTGAATTTTTAGAGCGTATGACTCAACTATATGTAGCAAATCATGTGTCTAACTCTATAATTCTGTGGGATGGTTCCCTTGGTACCGGAAAAACACGCTTTATAGTTCCTGATGAACTATTGACCAAACTATTGTGCACAGCTAAACAAAAGAGTAATAGTGTCATCGCTGTATCAAAAACCACTAATATGTTACTATCTTCTGGACAACCTCTATTATCAAAATTAGATCATATGTCAGGTCCAATAGCGATTGATCTAACAAATCAGATGCCGACCTCTGAAGCTGCCGGATATGATATACTTGGCAGTACATTTGCAACTAAATTTACACAAAGGGGTACTCCTTTTCGAGTTGATATTGACGAGTCTAGTTCTCCTGACACATTGAGTGATTTGACCTCTAGCATATCATTTATTCACGGATATCCAGTACCCTTGCGTAATGCTCATGTATATGCCAAAATTGTTCCTACTATTGCACTTGCATGTCAAAAGATGCTTGTATCTAAATCAAAGACCCCTCTAGTAAAATCGCCAAATCTTCATAAGACATTACTGTTTCCGTATGGGTAGTTACTTTGCAAATTTACAAGATAAAAGGTGATAGGATACTCTTGATACACGGCTCTCAAGAGAGTGTAGAGGTAGGTCAGAATCTCAAGATTTGGGATGAAGAAAAAAAACGTGGTGTTTTAGTACAGATAATTGAAACACAACTGACAGACATTCCTGGAATGCTTGAGGATTTAATACGAAATGAGAGTATACCGAGTGATAAAATAACTACAAACATGCCAGATGATCTTGGTCAATATATTAACGATGTTCGAGATACTAAAATTATAATCACAAAGATTCGTAAAGAGATCTCTAATGATGATGTAATTTCTTGGACTGGTTGGATACCTGATAGGCGCTCAAGCGTGGAACCAATTAATGATGAATGGCTTATGACCAAACTTGATATTGGAAAAAACTACCCAATTCATGTAGGTAATACCATATCTGATCAAACTCCTCTGAATCTAAGTGCATACGACATTCAAGAGGGTGGAACATGTGTAATTATTGGTAAAAAAGGTACAGGGAAATCACATGCAGCCAAGATCATCTTAAAGGGATTACTGAATCATGGAGCAAAATGTATTGTATTTGATATCAATGCTGAATACTCTCAACTAGATAAATCCTCAACAGACTCTAAAATTAATAATTTGAATCCTGGATATAATTTACAATTCTTGCTAGAGTATATTGGCTTGGATGTGATTAGTGATGTATTGCGCAAATCTCTGAAAAGCTCACAACCATCATTATATGAATTGTCTAGAGCATGGAAGGGATTAAAACGTAATAACACTCCAATCACACTTGACACAATATTGTCATCACTTGATAGTATGGATGTACGTGGTGGTGTGAATAAAGCAATACTACACGCCCTTGAGAGGCGCTTTGAGGGACTAAAGAAGACAAATTTAATCACCGACGAGGCTGATCGTGCAACTACACTTGAGAATGAATTGAGAAAGATTCCAAATGGTGGTGCACTAGTCTTTAATTTACGTGGCAGATCCTCTGAGACTGTAAATATAGTAGTCTCTACAATACTTACCAAATTATCCAACCTACTAGAACATGACATCAATCATGATCCGGTATTTCTTTTTGCCGAAGAGGCTCACATGTACATTGGTGAAACTGATTGGGATAATATCATCACTCGTATGCGTCACTTGGGAACCTTTCAATTTTATATTACCAACACTCCATCCACGCTGCCAGAAACACTAATTCGTCAGACTGATAATTTGTTCTTGTTTAATTTACAAAATGATGAAGACTTTGCATACATGACAAAAGCGATAAGACTTGATCGTGAAACCACCACCGCGATAGGTAAAACACTACCGCCTGGGACATGTCTTGTGATTGGAAATGCGACTAGAGAATTTCCATTTGTGATTAAAACTGTAAAGCTAGATGATGCAGCAGGTGAGACTCGTAGATTCTTCTACAAAGATGACTCTCAAAAACCAAAATCTAATACAAAACCTAAACATGGAGAATTTTCACTTTGATAATAGCGCACGTCTCTGATACACATTTGGGGCGACGTGTATCGTCTAGTCGTCGTGGAATAATTAATAATGAAACAAGGGTGATTGAATCTGATTTTTATGATTCATGGGAACAATTCATAGATCTAGTAATTGAGGAATCACCTGATATTATTTTACACAGTGGTGATTTCTTTGATACGCCTGATGGAAATGATCGTAATCCTCCACCAGAGTATGCACGAAGAGTAGCTGCCAAATCTTTTAAGAGATTAGAGAGATTTGGCATTCCATTTGTAATAATTGATGGTAATCATGGTAGATACACAGAGTATCGAAGTTCTACTTTGAGTAGTTTTGATGATACTATATCAAATTTTTTTCTTTTCTCTCACTATGATCTTCGTGATGCCATTAGGGAACAAAGACCACTGTATCGTGATTTTCAAGATCTAAACTTACGTGTTATAGCACATCCTGCATTAGATCTTCGAACAATGCACTCCCTTGGCATTGAACAATTCTATCATGATTGGATAAAGATACAAACCTCTAGTATATCCCCTGATATGATTAATGTGGGAATTGCTCATGGTGCAGAGAGATTCGATACGTTGAGTCCTGAATTTCTCAAGGGAAATTTTCATTATATTGCACTTGGTGATATACACACAATGGAGCAGGTATCAAAACATGCTTGGTACTCTGGCTCCACTGAAAGATGGGTCTTGGACGAATATGATCGTGAACATGGATATCTTTTGGTAAATGTTGAGAAAGAAAAAGCATACCCGAGTATAAGTAGGCGATTTTTAAAACTTGATAGAAAAATCTTAAGTGAACATATCAAACTTGAACAAAATTATACAGACACAGTCATCCAATCTCGAGTTGATGATATCTATCGTTGACATGGATTAAATGAGCAGTACAATCCTAAAACCGCTGCACGAGTTCGAATTATTCTAGATGGAGAATTTAAATTTGGATTTAATTTTGAACTAGGACGTGTTGAATCATATCTGAGAGCTAAATCCTTGGATTCGAATTCTGTAAATGTGGCAGAATTTATCCTTCAAAAACCTAAATCTGTAAAGGAATCGGCTGATAGTTTGAATGACCCTATTGGAAATATTGAATATCTAATTGCCGACCCTGAAAAAGAATTTCATGAATATATCACTACTAGAAGACAAGATACTCTAAATGATGAAAAACTAGATCCCAAACTATTATCAAAAATCTTTGCAGAAACTTTGGTGGATAATTTTGAAGATACTTAAAGTCGAAATTAATAATTTTAAATCTTTTGACAAAGTAACCCTGCCTGAATCAGGTTACCTACGAGATGGTCTCTTTTTAATTAGAGGTGATAATTCTATGGGAAAAACTAGTTTTATGGAAGCAATGTTGTGGTGTATACTTGGAGATAAAATCATTTCTGGTCATAAAAGTTTGTTTGTTCGTCAAGGACAATCAAGTTGCAGAGTAGATGTAACGTTTGAACTTGAAGATAACATCTACAAGGTTGTGCGAAAAATCATATCTAGAAAGAGTAAAAAATCAAATTCCGATTTAGAATATCCTGTTGATGCAAGTCTTTCAAAGCAGAATGGTGATACATTTTCTATTATGTATAATGGTGTAAGGAGAGTTAATAGTGAGATTCAAAATCTTTTAGGACTTAGTGATGAGGATATCCTGAAAACAGTCTATGTAAAACAGAAAGAAGTTGATAGTTTGGCTACTGCAGAACCTGCAAAGCTACGTACACTAGTTACATCTTTGTTTGGATTGGAAGCATTTGATGATATAATTAAACGACTCAAAGATAGAATTATCAACATTACTGAATCCATAAATAACTTGTCTAGGGACGTTGGCCGTCTTGATATAGAACAAAATGAACTCGGCAAGCAAAAACATCGGGTAACAGAAATACAAGCAAATCTTGATGAAATTAACAAGCAGGTTGCTGAATCCAAACATCTCAAATCACAACTTTTTGACCTTGAGCGACTACGAATAATTACTCATAATGTGGGAATTATTGATGACATTAGTAACAAACTGCAGATACACGAAGAGAAGATTAAATCTCAAAGGGCACAGACACAAAACAGACAATCTAGAATTGAATCACTTGAGAGTGAAATTTCAACCCTAGATGAGGAAATTACTACCATAAATGATTTAGTAAATAGTTTGATGGATGAGAACAAGCTGCGTCACATTGATGATATAAATAATGACATCCTAAACATTACAGAACAAATTATTAATCAACGCAAGAAAATTAATGTGGAACTGGAATCTTTGAGTTCTGAATATATCTTACAATTAATAAAACAAATGCACACTAAAATTACTACATTAACTAAAGAACAATCACTCATGAATGAAACATTAAATCAATTAAGACAAACACATACTGAGGAGAAACTTCTTGTATCTATGAAACACGAAAGTCTAGATTATATTAAAAATCATGAAAAATGTCCTGTCTGTGAACGTGATATGATGGGGGAGAATTCTACTTTTGCTAAAATCAAATCTTCACATGAATCACACAAATCTAAAACATTAAAATTGAATGATGAAATTATTCAGTTGGAAAAACAAATCGATACCATTAATCTAGATATTTCTGATAAAAATAATATACGTGATTCACTAGATAGATTAACTGAACCAATAGATACACTTGAGCAAAAAAAATCTAATCTGCATTCGACTCTTGAATCATATGACGTTGATACGATTGATGCTCTGCTCTCAAAGATTGGAAATATCTCAATCTCTGAGGCCATAGATCAAAGACGTAAATCTGAGAACAAATTGAGTGTTAAACAAGAATTAATTCAGGCAAAACGTCAAAATTTAGAGGAGGAACGCTCCCAATCTACTAGTGGAAGGACAGACATTGAAGAGTTGGAGTTAGAAAAGACACAATTAAATGATCAAAAGGTATCTGCAAATAAGGATATTCTCAAACAACTCAAACCATATTCTAGTCTTGATGAATTATTAAAACAGTTCTCTTGCTCTAGTATAGCAGAACTTGAAAATAATCACAAAATCTATGATGCCAAAATATCAGAGCAGACCAAACAAAAAACATCTACTAAAAATCAACTAGATGAGACACTTGTAGATTTTGTAGATAGAGAAGATTGTATAAAATCACTGGTCTTACAAAAAAAGAAACTTGAAAATTCTAAAAACAAATTACGCCATATGAAATTTTTAAAGGGTGAAATTAACGGATTCCTTTCTATTCATGTGATAGAAGGTAAAATTGTAGAAATTTTAAAGGAAGCTACAAATCATTATCTATTACCATTTAGTAATAGAAGATATCGTGTTCATGAATTTCGCTCCATTTCTAAACGTGTTAAAGATATGGAATCACATGGTTTAGAGATTACTCTATTTGATGAACATGATAATATGATGAGAACAAAGACACAGATAAGCGGTGGTGATGAAACTGCATTAGGTCTTGCACTGAGACTTGCAATATCTAAAATCATGGGTCGTATACGACCATTTAAAAATTCTGAAACTCATCCTCCTCTAGTAAATATGATACTTCTTGATGAGCCAATGGGAAGTCTTGATGTTCATAGACGACGTGAACTGATGAATATACTAGTCTCAGATGCAAGTTTCAGTCAGATATTCCTCATTACTCATACTGATATTGATGTTGGGGACTCTCATAGCATTCAGGTATCTAGCACTAATCGAGATAAACAACTTGAATTTACCCCTATGCAGGTGTGATTCTATCATTAATCACTAGTATCCTCTAGTGGCATATTCTTTTAATAATATGATATAGAGTAATTACATCTCTGAATAAACCCTTAAATTATGATCCTAAAATTTGTCCAATATTGACAAATATCACTAAATCAATAGATATTAAATCTCCAATTGATACTGTTTTTACCTACTTTGCACGTCCTGAGCACGTATCTGATCAGATGACAGACAAGGGTATTGGCATGACTGTAATTCCAATGGATATTAAAGAAGGTATGGGCGTTGGTACAACATTTAGAATAATTGGTGATTTTAGTGGTAAACGTCTAGAATGGGATTGTGAAACTACAGAGTTTATTCGTGAAGAAAAAATCTCTGCAAAAATGATTGAAGGTCCATTTAAGAAATGGTCGATAACCACATCATTTACACCACTAAGTGAAAATCTTACCAAAGTTAGTATGAGTGTGGATTATGAAATGCCATTTGGTCTTTTAGGTAGTATTGCAGACAAGGCAAAGTTTGCAAAATCTGCTGCACGTGGTATGGAAACTGCTCTGTTTAAGGTTCGTGGTCTATTGGAAGGTAATGGTTCCATTCCAGTATACATCACACTAGATTCTTATCAAAAACTATTATCTGAAAAGAAAAAGATGAATAATGTACCAGTATCAGTTGTACTTAATTCGATCTTGGACAATTATGCCAAAGTTAAAGTAGAACCATCTGCATAACATATATTTTTAATTTTTCTACATACGAATAATAATCACTCTTCATTTGATAATTTGTGGGTCTATAGCGCAGCCAGGTAGCGCACCGGACTCTTAATCCGGCTGTCGAGGGTCCGAATCCCTCTAGACCCGCCTCAATTATTAATTTGAAATTCTGTTATAGACAACTATACACTTGACACCATTATCTGGAATATTCCTTTATACTATATCGTATTACAATGTGTATTGAAGAGATCAAATACGAATCAAATATCTCCAAATGAGTGGTATAAGCTAAACAGCTTTGTACGGGATCTGAGGTCTGTGAAGACCCGCTGTATCTCTGTGTATTATCCACACAGACATGAGGCAGAGATTGTATCTTTACTAAAAAAAACAAAACGTGATGTAGTAGCTGAGAAGATAGAGTCACTCATTGAAAAAAAGATTATAAAACTTCAAAAAGAATTAGAAAGTGAAACACAACTAGTTAACACTCTGTGCGTATTTGGATGGATGGATAAAGATACAGTAAAAATCAAATATGTTACTGTCTCTAAAAAATTACCATACATCTACATGTTGAGTAAAAAACCATACGTAAAACCTTTCAAAGATATCCTAAAGGTGGACTATAAAGTAATGGTTGTGATCGTGGATAGTAAATCTGCGCGGCTAACTTTACTACAAGGAAATAAAGTAATAGATGAGACTAGAACTTCAATACACTTGATTGGAAGGCATAGAAAAGGTGGACAGAGTCAGGGAAGATTCTTGAGAGCTAGGCAAACCAAGATTCATGTCTTTTTTAAAAAGGTAGCAAAGAAAGTACTAGAGATATACTCTGATGATGTAGATATCATATTTCTAGGTGGAAATGGTCAGGCAAAGATGAAGTTTCACGATGAGCTTGATCCCAAAATTATGAAAAAGTGTAGATTTGTGGATACGATATCACTTTCCACACCACCAGTAGAGATTCATAAAAAACTCATACCTAGTCTATACACGTATAGGAAAAAATATGTCACAATAATGCTTGAACAATTTGAGAAAAAGGTAAAGAGTGGCAAAACAGCTAGAAAAAACCCTGTAATTAAAAGAGCACTTGCTAAAGGAGCCGTTGAAACATTATTTGTCTCCGCTCAATATCGTTCAAACCCACAATATTTGGATATACTCAAGATGTTGGAGATGGCCGAAAACACCTCTGCTAGAGTTGAGTTTGTAGTAGCACCTAATCTTGTTAAAAGACTCCAATTATATGATTCAGTACTAGCCACACTAAGATATCGTTTTAAGTAAAGTGTTTTTATCTATTAATAGTAATATAGTATAAATTAAAACACTGTGAATCATTTGTATTGCCTACTTTGTATATCCTGACATACACAATAACAATACTCTTACTTGTTGGATTTTTCGGACTCGTTTTATCTGACAGTGCTTATGCTGTTCCATTAGATAATCACACCGTTACTAAATTATCCCCTGATACTATTGGTGGTTACTTTAACATACTTGAGAAACTTTACATCAACGGCTCTACCTCTTACGAATATCATTTATTTGTTGAAGGAAATAAATCTCATACACAACAAATCCCTTATACTCTAGAATTTAGTTTGCCGCCAACTGATCTATTTGATATGTCAGGTAATTACGTTACAGTTGTTTTGAAGACCAACCCTGATAATTCTTCACAATTGTTGCAAGCCAAGTCTATGTCCCTTGATACTATTCTCTCCAAACCTGCATCTCTTACGATAGATGGAAGCAGACTAACTACAACTCAATTAGATCATGTTACACTATTCACTAAATTTGCTAATACTACAACTCCATCTAATGATGCATCTTGGTACGAATCTCTCTTTTATAACCAATCTACTTCCTTGTATAATTATTTTGTACATCATTCATACAATAAAACACTTTTAAAAAATAATGGTATAATAGATTGGTTTAACACAACTTTACCGAATACTAAATCTTATGATACATCCTTTGAAATACCAATTCTTTACAATACTATAATAAATGAATACTTTTCAAGAAATCTAACACTATATGGTGCTGATAATATAAAATATAATGATCGCTCTGAAAAACTATATTACAATAATACACATGATGACATTGATGTAATAACTATAATCACCAACGATGTTTTTGAAACGGGTATTGGTGGCATTGCATATCTTAGTCCAAGACAAATATGTGATAGTTCTAATGTATGCGGTTTTGTTTTTATAAATATTAATACTCATGTTTCTCTTCAACGAGGCTCTTTGGGTCAATTTTCTGTTGTTGCACATGAGCTTGGTCATAATTTAAATTGGCGACATTCGCCACCACCATTACCACTACGAACATATGATGATCCGTGGTCTTTAATGAGTGATTCATATACTACAACTGGCACTGTTGGCATAATTGGTTTTAACAAATATCAATCCAATTGGATTGAACACTCTGATGTTCGCATAGTTTTGAATAATAATCTTGACACATTCAAGTTGACATACCTTGGTGAGAATACAATTGTAAATGATACCTACAAACTTGCAATCATTCCGTTTGGGACAAATGGTGAATATTATACACTTGAAGCTAGAACGCCATCTGTATTTGACAAAACGCCTTTTAATACTACTGGATTAGTTTTGTATAGTTACAATCCCTTTGGACAAATTAATACTGATGATTCTACATCCCCATATCTTTAGTTCCAGTTACCTCTTTTCCTCTTGCTAGTTTATGGTATTTGGGACAATCTCAATCATATAATGGTGTTAGAAATATTACAATTACTAATGTAAATATTACTGCTGATTATATCGAAGTCGAAATTACCAATTCTGAATTATATCCTCTTCTTACTACTATAAACACGATAACAACAATTGATAATAATAATATCTCTCTTTCTGATTTTGATAGATTTGGCTCTTCCATTGCATATGGTAATATTAATAATGATTCTGCACTAGATTTAGTGATAGGATCGCCATATAGTGATGTAGGTGGATCTAATTCTGGTTCAATACATGTTGTTTTATCTCAATCACAATCTAATACATTTGCAATAGATTCCACTGTCACAATTGATAGTAGTAGTATATTTAGTTCTGCGAATTCTTCATTATTTGGAGATTCTATAGTGAACATAGGTGATATTGATGGTAATGGTATTGACGAATTTTTAGTTGGTTCCCCTGAATTTAACGTTACAGGAGCTGCCCATATTCTTTTTTTCAACAAGGATGCTAGTATTAATCATACAGTGACTATTAATAATGATACTATGAATGGACCCAATCTGTCTCGTAATGATTATTTTGGTGGAGCTGTTGCAAATATTGGTGATCTAAATAATGATGGATTCTCTGATCCTGTTATTGGAGCTGATGAAACCTCTGGACTTGGAGCACTGTATGTCTTTTTTATGAATGGTAGTAGTATACTTTCTAATTATAGAATTGATAATAGTACTGTTAACACATTAGATCTTAGTATTAATGGTTATTTTGGTTCATCAGTAACTACAATGGGTGATCTCAATCAAGATGGAATTGTTGATCTGGCAGTCGGCTCTGTTAATGATGGTACTGCAGTACCTAACTCTGGGTCAGTCTATATTCTATTTATGAATAATAATGGATTTGTCAAATCCACTGCTAAAATCACTGATTCCACCCCTAATGGTCCTCAATTGTCCTTTAGTGACTGGTTTGGACGTTCTTTAGTGAATGTTGGTGATCTAAATGGTGATGGTATAAATGATTTAGCCGTTGGAGCAGTAAATAGCATAATAATAGCTAATTCTTTTGATTTATCTGGAATTGTATATGTCTTATTTTTAGACACTGATGGAAGTGTGAAATCCTCTACAATATTATCTCCATCTCACACTCATGAAGAATATTCTCACTTTGGTAAATCCATGGCTATTTTGAATATTGATAATACTGGTGTAGAAATTGCTATAGGTGCAAATGGAGGTGATATTGGTGGTATGAGTAGAGGCTCTGTCTACATATTGAATATAACAAAAATCCCTTTTCTTAAATCTACAATTACATTATCTTCAAATGTAACCTCTAATTCACTTGTACAACTAATCATTACATTCGATAAACAACCATTTGGATTTGATCAATCAGATATTTTAATCACAAATGGAATGATCAACTCTTTTATTAAACTCAATGATACTACATTTGCTGTTGACATTTTACCAATATCAATTAATGATGCCGTATTTTTACATGTAATTGAAAATAGTTCAACTGATGGTGATGGATACAATAACATTGAATCAAATAATTTTACAATAACTTATGATACGATTCCACCTATTGCAACCTTGACATTAAATTTTTCCAACATTGTCAACAAATCCTATGTGGATATAATAGTTAATTTTTCTAAACCTGTATTTAATTTTACAAATTCATCTATTTCAATTATCAATGCAAATATTACAAATATTACCACCATAAATTCTCAACAATTCGTTCTAACAATTTTACCATCTAGTACTGGTAATGTCTATGTTTTTATCATCGCAAATTCTACCACATCTCGTTTTGGAGTCACAAATAACGCATCAAATATAGTTACTTTCTTTCATGATTCAGAACCACCAACCATTGATAATGTGATTCTTGATGAGGGAATTGGTGTATTGAGTATTACCTTTAGTGAAACATTAACTCCGTTTGTGAATCAATCTAGATTATTCATTAGTGAATTTAATTCATCAAATCAGATATCATTATCCAATACTAATACTAGTATTGTAAATTCAACATTGACATTCTACTTGAATGAGACTCGGCGACAGAATATAATTTCACTTGATACTCCACAATTGGATCTATTGAGTGCTACAGTGCAAGACCTAACGGGAAATTTTATCAATACAATATTAGATTATAATTTCACTCTAATAATTCCAGATACTATATCACCTGTTGTAATTATTAATACCACATCGACAAATTTTACTAGCAACTATCCAATTACACTTGATATATTATTCAGTGAGACTTTGTCTAATTCTACTTTTATGCCAACAGTACTAAATGCAACTTTTGAATTTATCTCAAACACTACACTATCTCTAACTCCAACTATACGTAATGGAACTATTATGGTAGTGATTCCGGCAGGCATTGTTCAAGATACATCGAACAATTCTAATCTTGAATATGTATTTACTATAATTTATGTCGCTAGTGTGATTCCTAGTATAACTAGCCCATCGAATCCTTCTTCCAACTCTACCACTTGGTTTGTCTCTTCATCTGATAATGCTGTAAATACTACTTGGCAGTGGTTTACCACAGATATAAATAACAATTGTGCATTTGTATCGTCAAATAATATCAATCAATATGATGAAAATTCTGTATTGATATTTACATCCAATACACTCAATACTCAAAAAGTTTGTTTCTCTCTTACTGATGATAATAATCTAACCACATTTCATGAATCCGAGTCGATTATTCCTAGTCCAAATATCATAATAAACACAAATAATTCTATAATACTGTCAGAGACTGATTCATTTTTAGACATTCAGGTAAGACCAGACACCATAAATCATACGATTCAATATAATACATCTGCCCAAAACACTACTCTTGCCGGTTTTAATTTCATATCTAATGTATCTGACACTGTAAATACTTTGGTTGGTTTAAGTCTATTTTCATCTACCAATGTGACTGTCCCTTCTAGTTTTTGGAATGGAACTTTTAATCTTCCAAAGATTGTGGATGTAATAATTCCTAGTATTACCTCTAATGTTACTATAAATAATATAATAAATACAACCACATTGACCTTTGCAGATATATTTGCAGTCAGTATGGGGGCAGATTCCAGCACACTTAATTTCTCACAACCTGTAAAACTTGTATTCAACACTACTGCTCAAAATTTAAGCGTATTTAATCAACAATCAAATCAAAATCCACAATTAATTAATCACGTCTGTCAATCAAACGATATCAATTCTGTACATACATTTCTAACTACCAATCAAATTCAAGAGTGTTATATTTTATCTAATACTGGGATTACAATATGGACTCTACATGCTACTAATTTTGGATATTATACACTAGTATCTGATACATTACTTACAACAATACCTCAAATTACACCTACTCCTGCCACATCTGCCATTCCTATATCTAGTAGTGGTGGAGGCGGAGGCGGAGGCGGAGGTGGCGGTGGTAGTAGTAGTGCAAATGTGTTAAATTCTGGTATCACTGGAGATTTTAGTATTTACAAAGTGACATGGGATATAATAGATAATAATCGAATATTACAAATATTTACAAAACAGGATTCAAATATCTTGCCTAGTGTATCTGTTCGTAGTTCTAGTTTGGGTGTTCAAAGTGCAACACTAGTATCTGGTAAGATCGGTGATTCTACTCTTACATTTGAGGTATCCCTTGATCTTAAAGATATTTTTGTCTCAATCACGGCTGATAATGTGGTTGGCAGACAAGTATTGAGTATAAGAAAAACAATCACACTCACTGAAAACCCTGATGAAATAATCTTTGATAATCCTCCTACCAAATTACCATCTCCTCCTACCAAATTACCATCTCCTCCTGCCAAATTACCATCTCCTCCTGCACCTCCAATCATATCTCAATCTAAACCAATCATGATTAAAAATTCCTCTTCTACTCTGATTGATGACTTTGTTGACACACTAATCATTAAGAAAGGTAATATCGTTCTATCTGATATCACATCACGAAAATCATTGTATGATAATTTTGCATTAGTTTATCATGGAATATCTGATCAATATGTCACAACTCTTTTGATACAGTCTGATAATCGTATTATAGCATTGCTTCAGATATCCCACACTGATGAGCTAATAAATTCTGCAAGAGCTGTATCTTTGGTTGATAGTATCACCATACAATCATCTAATCACGCACTAAAATCCATAGATGGACCTACTAGTATTGATGTGTCCTCTGGTCTAGACTCTAATCCTCTCAAGATGCGACATCAGGATGATACCTCGAAACTCATACTGTCTGATCCAATATCTGAATTTTTAGATTCTATTACTATACATAATTTAAACACTCAGAAGCAACCTACAAAATATTTTATTTTACAAAATTATATCATCACAGATAATACATTTACCATAATTGGATTCTCTGATAGAACAGATACGAATGATTCCAATAATGATGTTAATATCATTTTTGAATTTGTATCTAACAATGATTCCATAAATAGAGTTCGAGCAGTTCAATTGGGTGGTGATAAAATTATGATTAATGATGTACCTTTGGACTCAACTCCTGAATTAAATGTTACATACCCATAACTTGAATAATGATATATCTAAATTTTAATCATGAATAATAGATACGTGCGTTATATTCGTTTGAACCAAAATATTTTTTTTGGATTCATTGCATCATTTATCGTATCTGCTCTAGTCACACAACTATTTTCAGAATCATCTAGTGAACTTAATGCAACTATCGCACTAGTTGCTGATTTTATTGTATACTATACTGTCTTTGTAACCTTGCATTGGTATGTGAATAAAAAATTATACTATACATCTAATGGTACCATTAATAGACAGAAATTTTATAAAGATATTACCGGTACTATCCTATCTCTTGGTATCGGAGAGGTAGCATACGCTGCTACGCGATGGTATCTACAACACTATCTTCTAACTATGGGTGTAGAGCCTTATCATACGTCCATCTTTGCACAGCTAATTGCCACGGTAATCTACTTTGGGATAGTTAATCTTATAATTTGGGCTAGTAAAATCTACAAACATGAAAACTGAGATATATGTAGATGGTTCTGGTGGTAACAATTCTGGGTATGGATATTATGTTAAAAGTACTGGTGATACCTTTTATGAAAAAAAACCTGGCATTACAAATAACGACGCAGAATACATGGCTATAATATCTGCACTAGAAAAATTTCACGGTGTCGACAATCTTGTAATTTATAGTGATTCTAAAAATACTATTTACCAACTAAATCATGATTATGCAATTAATGCTCCGAATCTACGATTACTTGCACAAAAAGCTTGGTCTCTAATTGCTACATGTAAAAATATTGAATTAAAATGGATACCGCGCAAAGAAAATCTTGCAGGTAAAATGTTGGGTAGTTGATTTAAATTATTTTTACTATATTCTCTAGTATTCCTAAATCTTGAATCTCCATTCTAATTTTATCACCGTGTTTTAAAAATTCTACATTTGGATTATTCAATGCAACTCCTGTTGGAGTACCTGTAGATATGATATCTCCTCTCTCCAAAGTCATCACTTGACTTAGTTTAGATATCATATCGTATGTTTTGATATGTGCTTTGCTTGTGGAAGAGTTTTGCCTAATGTCTCCATTCACAAACGTCTTCATACTCAACATATCTGGATCTATAATTTCATCTGCCGTTGTAATGTATGGACCACAAGGGGCAAATGTATCGAAACCTTTACCACGTGTAAACTGCCCATCGCCAAATTGAATTTCTCTAGAGGATGCATCATTCATTATCGTATATCCAAATATTACCTCCTTTGCTCTGATGGCATCGATGCTCTTGCACATCTCCCCAATTATCACTCCAAGTTCAATCTCATAATCTAATTTTCTGGCAAATTTTGGACATACTAAATCTGAATTTGTACCCGTGAGTGTGGTTTTAGGTTTTATCACTATGGCAGGATCATCTGGTGGTATCATATTTTGATCAGATGCATGATCTGTGTAATTAAATGCAACACAAATAATTTTTGAAGGGTTTGCAATAGGGGCAAGTATTGTGTATTTGTCTAATCTAGTCTTCTCTGTTATATCTGAAATCTTGTCTTTAATTTCATTGTACCAACCATCAAACATAAAGTCCTTTATATTATCTGGAATTGGTATTCCTGTCTCATCTACTATCTGACTCTTTGTTAAGATATAATCCCCAACTACTATCCCATACGTCTCTAGTTTGTCATTTTTTATTCTACAAATTTTCATAAAAATCACTTGTGTGTAAAAATCACTTGATTCTGAGAATCTTTTCTACAATAACCAAATCTTACAAATTGAATTTCAGAACCCTCCTCTAAATTAAGAAACTCTGGTTCTGTATATGCGTATTTCTCCTCCAAACTATCCTCATTAAATGAATCATTAATGAATAATATCTTTGGAATGATTACTTTGATCTTGTGGCTATTCATCTTTGGAACCCATTGTACCTTGATCACAGACGAGTCTTTTGTATCCCCTACATACTCTGCTGTCACATGATCTGATATCTTGTTTATACTAATGTTGCCTAATCCGATTAGTCGTATCTGTGTACCTGGGGCTATATTTTGTAAATCCTCTTTTGCAAGATATACCTGCCCACCAACCTCTACTGTACGTTTTCCCATGTCGCCGGTTGGGTGATTTGAAATCTCTATTTTTTCTGGAGAGCCACTAATTTTTATCAACACCGGCTCTGTAACCATGAATAGTCTAATACTTGTCTTATCTACGTGCTTGCGATTAAACGACTCTAGTGCGTCAAATGGTGCTAATGTGTCAGCTTTAGTCAGTCCAAGTGATGCTATGAACTTTCTTATTCCCTCTGGTCTCATACCACGTCTTCGAAGTGCCTCTAGTGTGGGTAGACGTGGATCATCATACCAAGATACCTTTCCGTCCTCAATTAGTGGTCTTAGAATGCGTTTTGATACGGGCATTCCATCAAACTCGAGTCTAGAAAATTCGGACATTATTGGTTTGCGCATCTCTAGTATGTCTAAAATTGTATAGTATAATTCATTTCGAAGCTCATACTCTTTGGTTCTAAATGCATGTGTTATACCATCTGCACTATCCTCTATTGCAACTGCAAAATCATAACTTGGCCAAACCCTATACTTGTCTCCAACAAGTGGGTGTTTCTCATCAACTATTCTAAATAGTACGGGATCTCGCATTACAGTATTATCCGAATTCATATCTCCCCTGAATCGAACTATTCCTTTACCTGGCTTGATCTTGGTAAACATCATATCCCAATCTTCTAAATCTTGATCTCTTTTACTACATTTACAAGCTATACGATTCATTCTATTATTTTTAATATTTTCTTGTTTGCAAGTACACACATAAGCCCGATTCAATTCCATCATATTTTTACCCTTCTCATACATCAATTCCATATCGTCTGACGTATTCTTTACTGAATTATATTTGATGTTGAGCCAATCTAATCCTACTTTGATCGCAGCGTAATATTCTAATCGTTCGGCCCGTGGATTTGTGTCATCAAATCGTAAAATTAATTTTCCATTATACATTTTAGCATACTCTTCATTAATTATTGCCGCCTTTGCATGTCCAATGTGTGGATAACCATTTGGTTCAGGTGGGAATCGTGTAACTACTTTGCCATCTATAGCATTCTCTAATGGTGCTAGTAGAGGTTTTTGAGGAGAGTGTGTTTTTTTTGATTTTTCCAGCAATTCTGGAAATAGTCTTTGCACATCGAATCTCTGTGATTCTTTAGTGGAATTATTCACTTTTTGAACCACACTTGCAATCTCTGGCATAATTTCTTTAATTTTACCTCTCATCTCTGGCATCTGTCCGAGAATTTTTGCTAGTATTATTTTCTCACTAGTCTTACCATCATGTTCTAGTGCATTTTGTAGTGCTAATTTTTGAATTTCGCCTGTTAAATCATCTGTGGTCATTTACTTCTCTCTACTATAAAATCTAAAAGTGACAAAAGGTCTGCATGAGACTTGCCTGAATAGGAATTTAATGATCTCTTTGCTCTATTTGCATATTGATTTGCAGTTTTTCTAACTTGTTCTTCTACACCTAGATGTATAATTGTCTGTACAGCCTTGCTTATCATTATTTTACTTGCTTTTTTATTTCCAAATGCCTTTAGAATAGTTTTTTTATCATTTCCCTTTGCCATTCTTATTGCAAGTACAATTGGTAGTGATTTTTTACCCTCACGTAGATCATTTCCTACAGGTTTTTTTGTTATTTTAGAATCCCCTACAACTCCAATCAAATCATCTGTAATTTGAAATGCAATTCCTAGATTTTTCCCAAATGAGGCAAGATTTTTTACATCATTACTCTTTGCATTTGCACAAATAGCACCCATTGCACAAGACGCCTCAAACAATGCAGATGTTTTTTTCTGGATCATTATTATATACTCTTTTTGTGATGGAATTTTTTTATATTCTGCCATTTGAATATCCAGCATTTGCCCTTCACAAACCTCAATACACGCACGTGCCAAGACTCGAACTAGACTAGTTGACATATTTACGGTTAAATTTTTGTGAGAAATCACCTCAAATGCTTTAGAGTATAAAACATCTCCAGATAATATGGCAACTGGCATTCCAAATTTGTTGTGTACCGTAGGCACACCATGACGCAGTTCATCATTGTCCATCATATCATCATGAATTAGAGTAAAATTGTGTATCATCTCTATGGCAGTAGCTGCATACATTGCATTATTTGTACGACCGCCAAGCATCTTACAACTATCTAGTACCATGTGAGGTCTCAAACGCTTTCCTCCGTGTTCTATTAAATGAGATGCAGCTGCATACAAATCCTTTGGTCTTCCACCAAGTGAAGACAAGATATTTTTATTAATGGTATCATTACTCTTCATACCAATCTCCACTTTTCATCTGCAAGATGAATCTTTGTAGCATTATATATTATATCAAGAGTATCTTTCATCAACCATCCATCTAGTTTATGCTTTGTAATGATTTGTGGATTTACTTTTGGTAAAAGGTATAATGCTATTAACATCCATGGACAAAATTCTTTTGAGGATTGTTTTAATTCTTGTATTAATTGTTCAGCAGATATCCATCTTGTCTCACTGATTTCTTTCTCTACAAGACTCAACGGTATCTGTGAATCTATTTGTCCAACTAGTGTACCACATATTTCATTTTCCGAGCCAACATCCTTGTAAGGCACGTGATATTCAAACTTGAAGGCGTAATCCACATCGCACTTTATTCCAACCTCTTCGGGCATTCTACGTACAGCTGCATCCGAATATCCTTCATCTTTTCTTGGATGACTTGCAAATGTTCCATCCCAGCAATTGGGCCAAAGCATCTTTCCCCCATCTCTTTTTCCAAGAAGCAGACGAGAAGATTCATCAAATATGAGGGCTGTAAATGCCCTGTGTAATTTACCATTTGGAAGATGGCATTTTACCTTCTCCTCCATACCAACAGGCTCATCTTTTTTATTTACAAGTATTAAATACTCTGTCATTTTTTACCCTCAAATTTTGTACCCACAAATTTTTTACCATTAATTACATCCAATATTCTTTGTGGTTTATTCCCATTAATAAAAAATGTATCATATTTCATTTTAGAGATTTTTTTCGCTTCTGCTACTTTTCGCACCATTCCACCTGTTACATCTTTTGGGTTATCTGTAATGATACCTTTTGTATCATTTTTTACAACACTGAATATTTTTTTTGTCTTCAAATCTGAGTATAGGCCATCTACGTTTGTTGTGAATATTACTAGTCTTGGTTTTAGAATTTTGGCAAATATACTCATAATGACATCGCCTGATAGGATATAATATCTATTTTTATCATACAATAGCGCGTCACCGTATGTCATCGGTATCATCTTTGGAGTGTATTGTAGAATTTCTTTGATCTTTGATACTATTGGTTTATTTCCAATCATAAACACACTTGGCGGAATAGAGTATATTGGAAGTTTTGATTTTATGAATGATTTTGTAATGGTATCATTTAGTGAAATCATAGATTCTCTTACACGTGCAACTCCGATACTTTTTGTAGTTGATGGTTTTGTATGCATGTTATACTTTACAGACCAATAATGTCCAAATGAACCCCCACCGTGAATTATTATTACTGGTTCTGAAATCTTGGAAATTGTTTTGCCTAAATTATCAACAACTTTACGACGGACAGTGATTGGTCTATTTTTATCAGTAATTATCGAGCCACCTAGTTTGAGTAGAATCATGAATGAATCTGCTGTATAGTCAGTTAAATATTATCCAGTCCCTTTGTAGTTATTTTTGTAGAAAAACACTCAAAGCTGTTCTTCTCTAAAATCTCCATGGTCTGCCTTACATTAGTTTGATCTGTAATAGCTATGATACATCCGCCCTTGCCTGCACCTGTGATTTTTGCACCATATGATTCTCTTTCTGCAAGCCTAATCATGTGGTCTAGTGTATCATTTGATACTCCTATCTCTTGGAGACATTCTTGATTCTCTGACATACATCTTCCTACTTTGTGAATATCTGCATCTATTATTCCATTTTTTGCTTCTTGAATTATTTTTGCCTCTCTTTTACATAAATTTGAAAATTTGGTGGCATCTTGTTTGGCGAATTCTGCAACATGATTCACCACATCGTTTGTAGAGTGTGTTTCATTAGAGTTTGCAATTACCAGAGAAAAATTCAATCGTGAATCAATTTTGGTATGTGTCTTATCATAATCTATTATTCCTCCAATAGCAGATATTGTAGTATCTGCCCCTGACACACTTGAGAATATTGTCTTCTCTGCCTGTACTGCCAAGTCTATTACTTTTTGTATACTAGATTTATCAAATAGATTCAATACTGCTCTTGCCGCTGCTACAAAACATGCCGAAGATGAGCCTAAACCTACACCTGCCGGTATCGGCGAGTCTATATCCATGGAGACTCCGCCCTCGAATCCATTTATTTTTAATACATGTTTTACAATGTAGAGTAGTGGTTTGAATTTATTATCTATAGAATCATCTAAACTTGTTGTAATTGTACCAATATTGGACTTGATCTTTAAATCTTTTTCCTTGATCGTCTCACATCTGACTGTAATTCTCTTGTCAATTGCACATAAAATTGCACTTGTATCATACATGACAAAATGCTCACCAAATAATATTGTTTTACACGGAGCCGATGCTACAGATTTCACACACTAGCAACATCCGGGCTTTGCAGTTCGGTAGTCTTTGTCTCAAAACTGTCTATATCCTCTTCCATGGTATCATCTTCAGTCATCTTACCTTGAAGGATCAAGATCTCTCGTACTAGATACCAATATGTTGCAGCCAGAGCTTTTCTGCCTTTGTTATTAGCCGGTATTATTACATCAAGGTTAGATGTTAAATTGTCAGTGTTTGCAATACCAATAACAGGTATTCCTGCATTTGTAGCTTCCCTAATTGCTTGTAGATTTGTCAATGGATCTGATATGACTACTAGTTTGGGTTCGATGTAATATGGAAGTGCAGGGTTTGTAAGAGTACCTGGCATGAATCTTCCTAACATCTTTACTGTACCAATAATATCACATAATTTCTCAATTGGTTTTTCTGGATAACTACTTCCAGAACAGACAATGACATTTTTAGGCTCCATTCTATTGATGAATTTAGCTGCCGCTTTGATTCTTCCAATGGTGATGTCGATATCCATGGTATATGTTCCATCAGTCTCTGTTTTGATAATGAATGGTTTCATAAACTTGGTTTTTACCCTTGTACCAATCTGTACACCGGACGCTACAAGCTTTTTCTTCATATCCTCAGCGCTATTCTCACTCATTAGATTTTACAACTCCGTCATGCCACATATTAAATCATGCTCTGATAGACGTAATAACTCATTAATTTTAGCCATTCTCTCCCCACCTACTATACCTATTTTGAGCATCTTCGAGCCTGTGGCCACTCCGATATGAGATATGTGGTAATCGTTAGATTCCCCAGATTTATGAGATGTGATTATCTTGATATTATTGGCATCTGCTTCTTTTGCAAATTGCATAGCATCATACAGACTACCGGCCTGATTGACTTTTAGTATAACTGCGTTACATGCTTTGATTGCAACTGCCTTTGTTAGTGTGTCTCTACTTGTAGTAATTAAATCATCTCCTACGATTAGTACATTAGGAAATTGTTTTGTAATTTCTGCCATGTCTTCAAATGCTTCCTCATGAACAGCGTCTTCTGCATAAATCAATTTGTATTTTTTTATAATTTCAGATACATACTCTATCTGTTCGCCTGAATCATTTTCAAATCCCTGACGTTCATAATTATATTTTAATTTTTTCTGATCCCACTGTGTGGATGCTGCAAAATCAACTCCAAGTGAGACATCTTTGCCCAGTGTGAATCCCAAACTCTCACATGCAGATACAGATACTTCCAACGCCGCATCATTATCAAGACGTGGGGCCCATCCTCCCTCGTCTCCGCGCCCATTTGTAAAATATGGTTCCTTTTTCTGTAAAATATTTCTCAACTCATTATGGACAGAAATATTCGTCTCTACTGCTTCTTTGATTGTATTTGCACCTATGGCACATACTAGAATCTCTTGAATATCTGGCGTACCTGGTCCTGCATGAACTCCTCCTCCTAGTATATTTCCAAGTGGACGTGGAAAAGTGAAATTTGATCTATCTGATAATGTTTTGTAGAGTGGCTCATTTATTGCTCTGCTTGCAGCTTCGGCACATGCTATGCTTGTAGCAAATGCTATCCCGCCCCCTAAATTTGAATAATTTGCAGAGTCATCTATCTCATGTAGTGCATTGTAAATTATTTTTGGATTTCCAGCTTCTATTCCAATAAATTTCTGCTCATTCTCATGCAATATTTTAATTGCCTGTTCTGGTCCATTAGGAAATGATACAACCTCGTGAATTCCAACACTTGCACCTGAAGGCGCACATACACGACCCAAATTATTATCTGCTATTACATCTACCTCTACAGTCTTACTCCCTCTACTATTATACAATACTCTACCCCTAACTGAGGTAATTTTTGGCAATTTATTCGATCTCTGCTTCTATTTCCAGTCGTCTTCTTTCAACTGCTTCATAGAATGGAATGATTTGTTGAATTGTCTCAACTGTTGTTAATAACATCCTTCTACAACAATATCTGTCCATACCAAGTGAATCTAAAACTTTTGCCGGATTTTCATTTGCTGCAATTTTTTTCTTATAGTCTTCATACTTATCTGCTAACATATTTCCACAGGTAAAACATCTTACTGGAACTAACACTATTCAAAAATCAACCAAGGATTATAAAAACCATTCATGTTCAGTAATTTTGCGGGTGTCGCCCAGCCTGGCCAAAGGCGCTAGCTTGAGGGGCTAGTCTCTCAGGAGTTCGTGGGTTCAAATCCCATCGCCCGCATAATTTAATGATGTGAAATCGTGATTTTATTTTGGGAATTACTGATTCATTAATTTGGATTTCACTATATCTGACAATAATTTTGTTCTTCTGATATCTTCAGTTAGTGTAGCCCTTACGTTCTCTACTAGTATTCTATTTACATCTAATTTTCTTCTTGCCTCGCGTAAAATTTTATCTTGTGCTGCAAATGGGTATAGGTGTAAATAGAGATCCTCCATTAGTTCAAACACACGTGATGCCTCTTTTACTTTATCTTTTCTGATTTTATCATAAACTAATCTCTTACATTCTCCGATGCAATCTAATAATCCCAAAACATATGACTCTTCTGAAACATTTAATGATTTTATAGATGGAATGTTCTTTTTTTGCACGATACATAGCAACGCAGATGCTTCTACCAATTCTTGTTCCGGCATCTGGAGGTATTTATTTAAACCTCCTTTACTTTTTTTCCTATATTTTTCTAATAATTTTGTAGCTTTGTTGATTTTTACTTTGGCCGTTCGTATGTCTTCTTTATGTATTGATATTATTGCTTGACTTGCCAAGGTAACAATATCTCTAGTATTCCTAATTAAAAATTCTCTAGCATCAAGTTTTGTATCTAATGATTTTGAAATTTTATCTAATGATGCCTTTGCATCTACAAGTGACATACTACACTATTGATAATCTAATTTAAATCCGTTTGTCTTGACAATTCTGTCAATGTGCAGTAACTCTATCGGATTATCATACACGAATTCCTCATAATATTCTAGAATTCCTTTGCAAATTCTACAACACGAGAGAAAATTATTCATGTTAGAACATATCATAAATTAACTATAATCTCATATCCAAATTTTTTATCCATGAAATCAAGGATTGAAATTTAGTAATGAATTGAAATGTCATCATTGATATATTCATTAAAATAAAATCAACTTTGATTACTATTGCTAATATTTTTTTATGCATTGACGCTACAATATCTACTAAAACATATTAATAATATGATGTTAATAATATTAGTGTGCCTAATACATCTAAACATAATAAATTTTGTACGATCCAATTTAATATTAAAAGTGAAAGAGTAAAAGCACTTGGCTTTCTAATAAAAAGTAACATAGAATTTGATGTTGATTCTGAAAATGTTTTCGGGCTTGATAAAAAAAATTGCCAAAAATTAGAAAAAAAGAAAATTAACTATATTCATATTTGATAATAATTATATTAAACAATTTTATCAGAGTAGAGTTTTTACTTCCACACTTTTATAATGTAAACAAAAAAGGGCAACGAAAAGAAATTCCTGATGAAAAATTTGATCAAGTGAATGAAAATTTAACAAAAAACATAGGGGGGTATTCAATTGATTCATCACCCATACTAGGAAATTGGAGAGATCACAAAAATAGAGTCATAAAAGATCAAAGCAGTGTGTATTGGGTTTTGTGTAATAATACAAAACATAACAAACAATTTTTTCAAAAATTTAAAAAAATATTACAAAAGTCATTCAGACAAGATGAAATTATGATGTTTTATGCAGAAATACATCGATTCTGATTTTGATAAATATCAGAGATGCACTGTTCCAAACCTGAGTATTTTTATTAAATACCATAAATTTAGAACTGTCATTAACACAACCATCAATAATATTCTAGAATTCCTTTGCATAAACCTATTATTTTAGATGTATAGTATGATAAATGTGGAAATTACAATCAATCAAATGTTGCAGATTGAAAATCGTGGTCATCAGATGGGATTTTTAAAAAAATTTATGATGGAAAATGCCGGAGCTGCTGCTTCACGACATTTACTTAATCGTTTTGTAGATATATCATCTAAACATATTGTAATATTTGTCGGTAATGGAAATAACGGTGGTGATGGAATGGTTGTCGCAAGACACATGGCAGGTCTTGGCGCCAAGGTGGATTTGATATTACTAGATAATCCTGAATCCATTAAAACTGATGAGGCAAATTGGAATTGGAACTTGCTCACAAAGATGAATTCTGTAAACAAATTGAATAGCATTGATCAAATTAATGGTGAACCCGATGCGATCGTAGATGCAATTTTAGGTACTGGATTTACCGGTACTATTAGGGAGCCGTACCGTGCAGCAGTTCAATTCATCAATGACTCACGTGCCTTTAAGTTATCTGTGGATATTCCCACAGGTCTTGATCTTAGTGCAGATGATGTGGATCTAGTTGTACGACCTGATGTTACAGTAACATTTCATAAAGTCAAAATAGGTATGAAGAAATTTGAAAATATATGTGGCAGATTGGTATTGGAGAGAATAGGAATACCTCCAGAAGCTGAACAAGATATCCTATGATTATTCATCAACTACCAGTAGGCTCAATGCAGAATTTTACCTATCTCTTATACGATGACACAAAACAATCTATTGTGATTGATCCATCGTGGGATCTTGATAAAATTCATATATTGTTAAAAGAGCATGATTTATCTTTACGATATATAGTAAATACTCATCATCATCATGATCATACTGTGGGAAATGGCTCTCTTGCCCAATCCACAGGAGCTCAGATTATACAACATTCTGCATCTGAGATGAAGAATGACATTGTTGTATCTGATTCTGATATGATAGAATTTGGTAACTCTGCCCTCAAAGTCTTACACACACCAGGACACTCTAAAGACAGCATGTGTCTTGTTGATAAGACTAGCATATTCTCTGGTGATACTTTGTTTGTCGGTAGTTGTGGAAGAGTTGATCTCTCTGGTGGAGATGCTACAGAACTGTATCATAGCTTGTTTGATGTATTGTATAACCTGGATGATAATCTGATGATGTACCCTGGACATGATTATGGCACAAAGAAACAATCCACTTTATTAGAACAAAAAAAATTAAATCCTGTATTTCAAAAACAATCTCTAGAAGATTTTCTGATGTTATTTGCTTGATGACTCTATTATTCTACATACAATGCAAGATGCAGGAGAAAAATTTACAGATTCAATCATTGGTAAAGATTTTCTCTTTACCCTTGTGTTATCTTTTACAAAAACATGTGAAATTCCCGGTATCACTGTTGCCGGAGCTCAACCTGCAGTTTTAAAATTTACAGCCGCAGGAGATGCAGAGTATATCCATTATGGAAAATGTAAAAGTATTGATACAATACCTATGACCCCTGATGGAAAACCCACACCTGCGCTTTTAACTAGAGCATCACTTCTTGCATCCAAAATGCCATATCAATTCGTTGATGCAGGATGTCTAATTTCTCCCCAATCCCCGCTTGTGCGTACGGGTCTACCACCTACAAATAACATTGATAAAACTAATGCATCAACACGGCAAGATGTCTTGAATGCTGTTGATGCAGGCAAGAGACTTGGACAAAAAATTATACCACAAAACTATCTTGTTATAGGAGAATCCATGCCAGGGGGTACAACTAGTGCCCTTGCAGTACTGTGTGGTATGAATAAAGATGCCAAGGTGAGTTCAAGCATGCCGCAGAATCCTATATCTTTGAAAGAATCTGTTGTGGCACACGCACTTGATCGAATCACTTCCTCAGACAATCCATACGATATAGTCTCCAAAGTCGGTGATCTCTTTATACCATTTACAGCAGGTATGTTGTGTGAAGCGTCTAGAAGAATGCCAGTATTGTTGGCAGGTGGAACACAAATGGCAGCTGTATTGGTATTTGCAGATTTTTTAAAATTTGATAAAAACAAAACCGCGTTGGGCACTACCAAATACATCATAGATGATAAATCTGCAAATCTGATATCTATGTTGGATGATCTTCAAGTTCCATTATTAGCCATAAATCCACAATTGGATAAATCATCTTTTATTGGATTGCAATCATATGCTCGGGGATTTGTTAAAGAAGGTGCNAGGAGTGGTGGTACAATGATTGCAAGTATGTTATCTACTAGTATGTCTAGTATGGATTTGTTAAAGTTTATTGATGATGAATATACGCGCCTGTCTACTTTACCGTAACTGATTTTGCCAAATTACGTGGATAATCTGGATCTATGTCTTTCTCTATTGATAAATAGTATGCAAAGAGTTGAATTGGAATAATCTCTATCAATGGAAATACAGATTCTAAAACTGTGGGAATTTTTATCCAGTAATCATACATATTGTCATTTTTGTCAGAGATACCTATGACTTTGGCCCCCCGTGTTTTAATCTCTGAAATACTAGTTTTTGTTTCCTCATATGTTGAATCTGATGGATTAATCACCATAACAAAACTTCTCGAGTCAATCAATGCAAGTGGCCCATGTTTGAGTTCTCCTCCTGCCATGCCTTCTGCATGTACATAGGTGAGCTCTTTGATCTTTAATGCCGCCTCTAACGCCATTGGGTAATTAATACCTCTACCAAGTATGTAAATATCAGATATCTCTTTTAGATCCTTGACAATCTCTTTAATCTGTGAATGATCATCTAAGATTTCTTGTATAGTCTTGGATATTTTTTCAAAATCAATGTCAATACAATCTTTGCACAACTTGTTTGCAATTTTATATGCGATTACCATTTGTGCACTGAAACTCTTTGTTGCAGCTACGCCAATCTCTGGTCCACAGTTCATTCTGATATTTAATGTTGATTCACGCATCAACTCAGATGGTACTGAGTTTATAATACTTAATATCTTCATACCAGATTTTTTTGCAACAGATACAGCTTTTAACACATCTGCACTCTCACCACTCTGTGACATGGCAATTAACAGCGAATCTGAATTCATCATGTATGATTCAACTATAAATTCACTTGAAAGTATGGGATCGATCTTAATTTTTGCGAATTTTGCTAGAATAATCTTTGTTATTAAAGCGGCGTGAAAACTTGTACCACTTCCAGTTATGTAGATATTTTTTGCCGAACTAATCATAGATGCAGCTTGATTCATAACTGTGTCATCATCTCCTGCCTGTAAATTTTTTTGAGGTTGTTCGGTTATCTCTTTGAATGTGAATGAGGCGTATTCTCCTTTATCTACATCTGAAAATTCTTTTGCGACCTTTACTATTTCATGTTTTATGCTAGTACCATCAAACGTAATTACATTCAAACCATTTTTATCGATTATTGTTACAGATTTGTTATCGACATAAATTACATCATTGGTATTTTCAATAAAACCCAACACGTCACTAGACAAAAAATATTCTTCTTTTCCGATTCCAATTATTAGCGATTTGTTATCACGAACCGCAACAAGCGTTCCATCTTCAAATAGGGCAATGAATGCATACTCTCCGGTTAATTCCCCTACTGTCTCTAGTATAGCATTTTTTACATCCTTGCATGAGTCATAGTGTTTTTGGAGTAAATTTGAGATTACCTCAGTATCTGTTTGACTTTGAAATGTATATCCGTCCTTTTCCAACTGTTCCTTTAAAACAGAATAATTTTCAATTATTCCATTATGTACAATAGCAATTTTTCCAGAATTACTATAGTGCGGATGTGCATTTATCTCAGTTACTGCCCCATGTGTTGCCCATCTCGTATGTCCAATCCCAACATTACCTTCTAACGTATCTAATCCAACTGTTTTGTTTACCTCGTCTACTCTACCCGTACCTTTTTTCATCTCTATTGTATCTGATTTTGTAGCTACGCCAACACTGTCATATCCACGATACTCCATTCTACGTAATCCTTTTACTATTATTGGTGACGCCCCCTCTTTTCCACTATAGCCAATGATTGAACACATGATTAATCTAAATCCATTATGTCTATAAATTCATCTCTACGTTTTCATACATTATTCATGTATGGTGAATAATGTACAAACAAATTTGTAATGCATTATGCAGATTTATTCAAATGTTCTTTAATTTTTTGATAGTCTGGCTCTACTAGAGGATCATCTGTTATCCACTTGAATGTTATTGTTCCATTTTCGTCTAAAATAAAAATGGAACGCTTGGCTGCATTGTAATTTTTTATATGAAGTAAATCTGGTAACAACACGTCATATGCTCGTATCGTGTCACTAGTATAGTCACTTAGTATTGGATATGTGATGTGATTTTTTTCTGCAAATGCCTTGTTTGCAAATGGTCCGTCATTACTTAGTGCGACAACTTGTGCTCCCAAATTTGCCAACTCATCTTTTGAATCTCTAAATTTACACAATTCAGTTTCACATACTGGGGAGCTGGCGACTACAAAGAATGACAAGATGATCTTTTTACCTAAAAACTCTGATAATTTTCTCATCTTCGACTGTGTATCTACAAGCTCAAAATCAGGTGCTTTATCTCCAACATTTATGCTCAATACACTCAACACGTAATATATCAATATTAATGAAGTGTATGTGAGAAATGATTAATTGTAACAAAAGTTACATAGCTTTTTATAACAAATTGGAAATTTGATAATAAATTGGTTGGCGAACTGTCTGCAAGTTATAGTCCTATCGTCCTAATGTTTGGTTTTGCACTTTTAGCCGTCAGCCCTGCACTCCTAATCTCACGTATGATAGCCCCCCGTCGTCATAGTAACCCTGTAAAATTTTTACCCATGGAATGTGGTCAGGTTCCATCCGGAGTTGGTAGAACTCATTTTATGATGCAATATTATGCATACGTACTCATGTTTGTTGTCTTTGATGTAATGGCTATATTCCTCTATGCATGGGGAAGTTCATTGCTGAATTTACCACCTAGTGCCACTCTTCCAATACTTGGATTCTTAGCCATCATGTTTGGAGCAATGGCATTTGCTTTACATTTATCTAAGAAAAAAAATATATGGTGATGAATAATGGTTGAAAATTTAATTACTCCACATAATGTAAATGCCTTCGTAGGTAAACTTGGAGATATTCTAATCAAGGCGATTGGCGAACCTCTAGGTTATGCAATTAACTGGGGTAGATTGTGGTCTCTTTGGCCTGTTCATATAGAAACGGCATGTTGTAGTGTAGAGTTTGGCGCCGCATCTGGTCCTAAATATGATGTTGAGCGTTTTGGAATTATTGAGGCATTCGGTTCACTACGTCAATGTGATCTAGTTGTTGTTCAAGGTACGATTACAAGAAAGATGGCCCCTCGACTTCGACTTGTTTATGATCAAATGCCTGAACCAAAGTATGTAATTGCAATGGGGGCATGTGCGATAACCGGTGGATTGTACTTTGACTCGTATAATGTTCTTCCAGGTATAGATGGAATTTTGCCTGTAGATGTTTATGTACCTGGTTGTCCTCCAAGACCTGAAACATTAATTCAAGGCTGTATGCTACTACAAGAAAAGATCAAAAGGATGAAGGTTCGGTAATTTAGTCATGAGCTCTACTGATCCGACCATCAAAACCCCTGACACCGTGGATTCAAAAGACTCTGCCACACCTAGTGTTAGTGTGCCTGAGTTTGAAGGCTCGATAGCCAATAAAATAACTGAAAAGTTCAAAGATGCAAAAATTCAATTTGTAATTCTAAAAAGAATTCGTGTAAATGTGGCTCTTGACTCTGTATTGGATGTTGCAACTTTTATTCGTGACGAGTTGGGATTTGATCACGCCGAATCAGTTACTGGTGTAGATTATCCCGAAGATAAAGAGATTGAAGTGATTTATCATTTGGGATCTTATACAAATTCTGATCTTGCCGGACAAGTATTGACTCTTGCAACACGTGTACCAAGAGAGGACATACCTGATCCTGGAAATGACTCTACTAGGATGCCAAGTCTACGAGATGTATTTTATAGTGTAGAATTTCATGAGCGAGAATGCTTTGAGATGCTTGGTGTATATTTCACCTCACATCCAGATAACAGAAGACTACTTTTACCCGAAGATTGGGCTGATCTACCTCCTATGAGAAAAGATTTCAGGATAAAGGGCCGATGACACTAAAACAATTACCTCCTGGTCTGCAGATCGAATCATCAGAACAAGATGATCGCATTATGACATTAAATATCGGTCCTCAGCATCCGGGTTCAGGACACATGAGATTAATCATTCGTGTTGATGGTGATTATATTGTATCTTGTGATCCGGATCCTGGTTATGTACATCGTGGTGAGGAAAAAATGGCAGAGTATAGAAATTATATCACAAATATTCCACATCTTGAACGACCAGTGATTCACGATTCATGTAACGTATTGTATCCCTATTGTTTGGCAGTGGAAGATATCCTGGGATTAGAAGTTCCTGAAAGGACTCAATATATCCGTGTAATTGCCTCAGAGCTGAATAGATGTGTATACATACTATACTGGCTTGCAATTTATGGAATTTTTCTTGGGCACTCTACCATGTTTATGTGGCCAGCAGGTGATCGTGAATTACTCATTGACTTGTTAGAAAAGATGACCGGAGCACGAGTCACACATGCATATTTTGTTCCAGGTGGAGTTCGTAATGATCTTCCGGCCAACTTTGAAGATGCATGTCTGCGTCAAATAACATATTTTGAGAAACGTATCAGAGAGTATGGTGCAATATTTTATGACAATCCAATTCTAAAGGCCAGAACAATGGACACTGGTATTTTGTCTCGTACTGATGCCATACGACTTGGAACTACCGGCTCAGTATTACGTGCAAGTGGTGTTGATTTTGATCTAAGAAAGAAAGAACCATATGATGTTTATAGTGAATTAGATTTTCAGACGCAGGTAATGAAAGCCGGTGACTCTTATGCTCGCTCCAAGGTACCTTGGCTTGACATGTTGGAGAGTTGCAATATAATTAAAGATGCACTATCCAAAATGCCAAAATCCGGTTCTGTACGACTAAAGTTAAAACCTAATCTCAAAGGTGGAGATGTTGAATCTTACAGACGAGTAGAGTCTGGACGTGGCTCACTAGGCGCATTTGTCGTATCTAAAAGTAAACCTGAACCATACCGTGTAAAGTTGAGTGTTCCCTCTTTTAGAAATTTAATCTGTATACCATATTTGTTGCAAGGTGAAAAATTAGGTAATATGCCTGCCGTTTATTGGAGTCTTAATTACTGGCCTGTGGAAGCTGATCGATAATGTCTGTTATTGCACCAAAATTTCGACTAGGGTATTTTTTAAAATCGATATTAGATAATGTATTTTGGATAATTGTACTTTTAACATTAATTGGTATTCCAATCATTCAAATTTCACTATTTTACATTGATCTGCCTCTTATAGATGGTGAAATTCTAACTCCTTTTTTGGCACTTACTTGGTTGGCTGATCCATCTCGAACTCTGCCAATTCTAAAAGCTATCATGACAAGTGATTTTTTTAGAATCACAGCATTTCCTGGATTTGGATTTGCAGCCTTGTTGGCCGCTAGTACAATATTTGCAGAAAGAAAGATACTTGCAAAGTTACAACTTCGTGTAGGACCATTTTATTGTGGCAAGGTAGAAGGCATTCTACAACTTGCCGGAGATGGTCTTAAACTAATATCTAAAGAGATTATTATACCTGCCAAAGCAGACAAGCCAATATTTTGGACAGCACCATTACTTTTTGTCGCAACAGCAGCAGCTTTTGTATCCCTAATTCCTGTAGCTCCTGGTTGGGTGGTAGCAGATGTTGAGGTTGGTCTATTGGCCGTATTTGCGGTAATTGGATTTTTCCCAATAATTACTGTTTTATCTGCATGGTCTGCAAACAGCAAATTTCCATTTATTGGTGGTATACGTGCACTACACCAAATGGTCTCATTTGAGATTCCATTAATATTGTCTTTGCTAGGAGTAGTAATTCTTACCGGCACACTTAATCTGTCCGAGATTGTTCAAAGTCAAACTGCAATACCGTGGATTGTATTTCTTCCCATTGGTGCAATTGTATTTTTTATAACTATTCTCGCNAGAGTGGAGAGAATACCATTTGATTTACCAGAAGCAGAAAGTGAGATCGTAGCAGGCTGGCTTACCGAACTCTCTGGAATGATGTATGGTTTAGTTCAGCTCGGAACATATCTTAAACTCTATGCGTTTGCAGCTCTTTTTGTAGTATTGTTCTTGGGTGGTTGGAACGGACCTGTATTTTGGCAACCACTTCCAGAACAACTACTACTTGAAGGTGAGACCATAGGTCCAATAACAGTACTAGTTCCAGGATTGCCACTGGTGTCTGCTGAAATGATAAGTGGTGTCTTTTGGTTTGTCTTAAAAACAGTCGGTGTCATATTCTTTATCATACTTCCAAGAGGTGTATTTCCAAGAATTCGAATTGATATGTTATTACATATAGGTTGGTACAAATTAATCGCACTTTGCTTTGTAAATATCTTTATAGCTCTTGGATTGATTTACGCTGGAGTAGTAGGGCCGGGAGGAATATTCTAATGGGAACAGCAACTGGAATCATAAAGGCATTAAATTCTGGCATCAAGCACTTGGCAGTTAGACGATTCACTCTTCGATATCCTGAACAAAAATTAAAGTTTGCCGGAGACGGATATCAATTTGATCCTACCTCTGGAGTGGGTATTGCAGGTCTCAAAGGACGCCATATGTTATTTCATGATCATTGTACCGGATGTCAGTTATGCTCTATTGCGTGTGAAGGAGTTGCAGAGGCAATCTCTATGGTAAAGGTTCCTACTGAATGGAAACACAATAAAAAAGCAATTATGCCACAAATTGATTATGGTAAATGTGTATTTTGTGGTTTATGTGTAGACGCATGTCCATTTTATGCCTTGTATATGACAAATGATTACGAATTATCTTCATTCACTAAAGAGGGTCTGATATACACTCCTGCACAACTACAAGTAAAACCAAATGTACAACAAGACGCAGAGATTCAAATTGATGATCGAGGAGCTACACATGGCTGATGCAGTTTTTATTGCTCTATCTATCATTACTATCGGATCTGCTATAGCTTCCCTTGAGATGCGTTCACTAATTTATGGTGCTATTGCTCTAATGGGAGCACTTGGTGGCGTTGCGGGATTTTTTTTACTACTAGATTCACCATTTGTGGCAATGTTTCAACTAGCAGTATACGTAGGCTCTATTGCGGTTTTGATTCTATTTACTGTAATGCTAGTAAAAAGAGAATTGATATTTCAAAAAATTGAAGATAAACGTAGACGCTATGTCGGTATAGCACTATTATTAATTGTGATATTTTCTTTAGGTTCTATTGTTTTAAACTCTGGTCTGGAAACAGTAACTACAACAAGTGATCCTGTAGATTTTAGAAGCATAGGTAGTGACTTTTTAATTTATTATTGGCCCGCACTGATTCTGATGGCATTAATACTGTCTGGTTCCATAGTAGGAGCTTTGGTACTGGCAAAGAGGGATGAAATAACTAATGAGCAACGAACTAGTTGAATTTGTACTTGTATCTATAACTCTGCTAGGTATAGGTATTTACGGTTTAGCAGTAAAAAGAAATGCCTTACGTATGTTGTTTGCAGTTGAGATTATAATTAATGCGGCAAATCTAAATCTAGTTGCATTTGCAAGATTTTTGCCACACAGTGGTGGACAGACTTTGGCGTTATTCTCCATTGCTATTGCAGTTGCAGAAGTTGCAGTCGGTTTGTCATTAATTATAGTTGCGTATAGAATGTACAAGAATGTAGATATTGCTGACTTTAGGAGCTTGAAGGGATAATGGAGTATGTTCTTTTACAGGCTGTATTTTTACCACTGCTTTTATCTCCGATAGCATACATTCTTGCACGCAAGGTAAGTGTAAATGCATCTATGTGGTTTACTTTTGGTCTATTGTTGTATTGTACCATTAATATCATATTCACTGTAATAGAGGGTCCATACGAAGAGCATTATCCTTGGACTTCACTATTCGGTGAATTTGGATTTCTGCTAGATGGTCTAGCATCTCCCTTTGCTATCATGATTTATGTCTTGTGTACCATTTTGGTACCCTACTCAAAACCATACATGACGCATAAATTCCATGATACCTACAAGGAATTATACGAATCTGCTGAATCTGGAGCACAGAAACTTGTTTTGAATAGAGAGACATTTGTGAGAAATCAATTTGGAGTCTATTTTGCACTCTTTTTGGTGTTCTCTATGGGCATGCTTGGAACAGTCCTCTCAACTAACTTGATTGAATTTTATGTCTTCTTTGAGGTAATGCTAATCCCTGCCTTTTTTCTTATAGCATTTTGGGGTGATGGTCCACGTCGTAGAATATCATTAATGTTTCTATTTTGGACTCATGCTGGTGCCGTGGTATTACTGCTAGGATTTTTAGCAATAGGATTGTCATTGGGAAGCTTTGATTTTGTAGATATTAATGAATCAGAAATTCCTAGTGATATTGCACTGCTTGCTGCTGTGGCCATTCTTGTTGGTCTTGGTGTTAAACTTGCAGCATTTATGTTTCATATTTGGCTTCCTTATGTACACGGCTCTGCACCAACACCAATTAGTGCTTTATTATCCCCCGCCATGATTGGTATAGGGGCTTATGGAATATTTCGTCTCATAGTAGAATTTCTTCCCGGACAGTTTTCAGAACTGGCAATATGGTTACACGTGTGGGGTTTGGCCACGATGATTTATGGAGGTGCCATGGCTTTGATGCAAGATGATCTAAAGCGTCTACTTGCGTACTCGAGTATTAGTCAGATGGGTTATATTCTGTTTGGTATTGGTACATACTCTGTGCTAGGCATGGCCGGTGCGGAGATGATGTATATCACACACGCGTTAGGTAAAGGGTTACTCTTCATGACTGCAGGAATTTTAATTTACAAAGTTGGCACGCGTAGTCTATCCAAACTCGGTGGGCTTGCAAGTAAGATGCCAATAACAGCAGTCTGTGCTGTAATTGGTGTGCTGACCATTGCCGGTATCCCACCCACAAGTGGTTTTATGGGTGAGTGGATATTATTCTATGGTGCTATAGAGACTGCTATAGATGAAGGCTCTACTTTGAGAATGGTCACATTTGGATTGGGTCTTGTGGCAACTGTACTTACAATGTCGTATTTACTGTGGATGCTAAAGCGTGTCTTTTTTGGCAAATTACCTGAGACTTTGGTACACGCAAAAGATCCAGGTTGGCACATGACCGCGCCCATGATTGTTCTGGCCGGCTTTAGCATAGTACTTGGCATATATCCAGATATCTTTTACAATCAAATTATTCCATACATGTCCGGAGTGTTGGGTGCATAGATATGGTTGAGAATATGTTTGAATTCGGTTTTAGTGCATATCATGCATGGCTAATTTGGATACTGCCATTTGTAGCAGCCCTGATAATTCCTGCTATTGCTCGTGGATCTACAAAGACTACTGGTTATACAGCAGTTGCATTTGCACTTGCAAGCGCATTGTTTGCCGCCTCGCTACTTCCCGGAGCACTAGGAGGTAATGAAATTCATGATCAGACTTCTTGGATATCTGCTATCGGACTGAAAGCAGGTGTACTTGCAGATCCACTAGCAGTAATTATGGCAAATGTAGTTGCTTGGATATCTTTTCTGATTACGATATATAGTGTTGGGTATATGAAGGGCAATCGTTCCTTGGCACGCTTTTGGTTCTGGATGATGTTCTTTATTGGTTCAATGCAACTCATAGTCTTATCTGATAATTTATTGCAGATGTTCTTTGGATGGGAAGGTGTAGGACTTGCATCTTACGCTTTGATTAGCTTTTGGTATAGAGACAAAAAGAAAGATCATGTAGGACGTATTGGTTATACTACCTTGGGACTTGCAAGTTACTACTCCCCAACACATGCAGGAATGAAGGCATTTGTGATGACCAAGGTTGGTGATATAATGATGTTGGCAGGAATGTTTTTAATTTTTGCATATGCAAATACCTTTGGATTCAGAGAATTAGTTGAGGATACAACTTGGGCTGTACACATGTCAGCTGAAGGACTACTAGTTCCAGCTGCCATCTTACTTTTTGGTGGTGCTATTGGTAAATCTGCACAATTTCCACTAAACGAGTGGCTCCTTGAGGCAATGACCGGTCCGACTGCCGTATCTGCTCTGATTCATGCTGCAACCATGGTAAAGGCCGGTGTCTTTCTAGTTGCCAGACTAGGTCCAATATTCTTTGCACTAGGGGCCGCAGGTATTTTAGCAGATCAGTTCTTTGAGATTATTGCATGGGTGGGGGCGTTTACGGCTCTGCTACTAGCTACTCAAGCAGTTGTCAATCCTGAAATTAAAAAAGTATTGGCCTACTCTACTGGATCTCAGATTGGTTATATGATGATGGCTTTGGGTATTGCAGGACTCTCTGAACAATTCGTAGATGGATACACTGCAGGTTTCTTCCATTTAATCTCTCATGCCCTATTCAAAGCGTCTTTGTTCATGGCAGCCGGTTCCATTTTACATGTAGTAGGTTCTAGATTTATGACAGATATGGGTGGGTTACGAAAACATATGAAAAAGACTTATGCGTTTATGTGGGCAGCCGGTCTTGCTTTGATGGGGGCTCCATTTATTACAACTGGTTTTTGGAGCAAGGATGCAATATTTGCAGCAGTATATGAATCTGGAAATACTTGGGCACTACCAATATTCATCATAGCTGTACTGACGGCTGTAATTACGGCATTTTATACAACGAGAATGATTGGTTTGGTATTTTATGGTAAGAAAAGTAAACACATTGAAAAGATGGAACGCGAAGGTCATCACTTACATGAAGTATCTGCAACAATGTGGGTACCATATGGCATATTGGCAGTATTGACAATTGGTATTGGTGTTATGGGATTGTATGCAGAAGAAGGTATACATGAATTATTTGGTGTTTATCTTGAAAACTCATTTGGTATTCATACATCTCATGATACTGTAGAGTCTATGCTTCCTGGATTCCTATCTGGTCTGAATCCTGTTGCACTTGGAGCGTCAATTGCAGCATTTGCCATAGGATTTAGTCTTGGTTACATATTTTACATTGGTAGATGGGTAAATCCTGCCACAGTTGTAAATTCCAATATTGTTTTTTACGCTTTATACAAATTGATGTTAAATCGTTGGTACCTTAATGCTATGATATACTGGGGCTTTGTTGTAACTCCGCTATGGCTTGCTCGTGCTGTGTGGAGATACTTTGAAACTACTGCTATTGACACTGGCATGAATGTTGGTCTACAAAAGGCCGTTGGTTGGAGTGCACGTGTTGTTCAAGGAACTCAAACTGGTGTATCACAATCATATCTGTTTGTATTTGGAGCTGGACTCTTGTTTGTAATATTGGTGTTGTTGATTTAGTCATGATAGAAGTTTCCTCTACCCCAATTATTTTGATCATTCTACTGGGAACCGTAGGTGTTATTTTACCACTGATTAGTCTTGCTAGAAACGATAGAGGCTCCTCATTGTATGGTGCAATATCTGTCGGCGTTCTTTTAATATCAATTGGTTTTGTTTTATACCGTGTTCTAACTGGTAGCGTTGATAACGCTCAACTGTTCTCAGCAAATGTACTCTCCGATGATCTCTTTGGGGCATTCTTTGCAGTAGCCATGTTGATCGTGGCAATAATGACAACTGTCGGTTCTATTAGATATATACAAAAACACACTAGCAACTCTGCGGTATACTATTCCTTGATACTGTTATCCTCAATCGGAATGGTCCTCATTGCCTATTCTACCGATCTTGTTATGCTATTTGTTGCGTGGGAGCTGATGAGTATACCCACCTATATTTTAGCAGGCTTTGCCAAAAAGAATCCACAATCTAACGAAGGTGCTCTAAAGTACTTTTTATTCGGAGCATTATCTTCTGCTATAATCGTATATGGTATATCTATAGCATATGGTCTTACCGGTTCTACAAATATTCAAGTTGTAATCGAAGGATTTTCAAATCTTGATGCTAGCATGCTGCCTCTGGGATTGCTTGCTGTTGGTATGTTTATCGCCGGTTTTGGATTCAAGATGGGTCTGGTGCCTTTTCACATGTGGTTACCTGACACTTACGAGGGCTCTCCATCACCGATTGCATCACTGCTTGCAGCAGGAACTAAAAAGGCTGGATTTGCAGTGACTATACGAGTCGTGGTATTAGGTACTATAGCGTTGAGCCTAGATTGGACATTTGCGCTTGGCGTTATTGCAATTATGACTATGATAGTAGGTAACGTTGCTGCAATAATGCAAAAGAGTCTATCTAGAATGCTTGCATACTCTAGTATTGGTCATGCCGGATACATCTTAATTGGATTGTCAGTTTCCGTATTTACTCCAACTGGTTTACACGGCTCACTACTACACATCATGAATCATGCTGTAATGAAAGGAGCTGCCTTTATTGCAATTGCAGGAATTGTTTTAGCAGTTGGAAGTACACATATTGACAAATTAAAGGGACTTGGAAGACGTATGCCTTTAGTCTCTTTGGGACTTGTAATCTCACTATTGGCACTTGCCGGTGTCCCACCTTTGAATGGATTTTGGAGTAAACTGTTATTGTTTGGCTCTGCCATAGATGCAGGTACCGTAGTGCCATGGGCTTATTGGCTTGCAATTGTAGGGGTGTTGACTAGTGCCATGTCTCTTGCATACTATGGTTGGGTTATACGTAAAATGTACTTTGAGGGTGAAACTGCAAAACGTATCAAAGAGCCACGCTCTGTTGTTGTAGTCATGATATTCTCTATAATATTTATTGTAGGTTTTGGTGTATATCCTGAACCATTACTTCAATTTGCAGGTATGGCATCCCCTGTCCTGACAGGTACAACTATCCCTTGAGCATTGTAAAATCTATCAAACTCTCTAATCCCACTTTGGCCTGAGACTCTTTAATTGAATTTAGATTATTCTTTGCCTTTTGTGCATACTCTTTGAGTAGTTCATCCATCTTGTTGAATATGTCTCTGGGATATTGTACTATTCTTAATCATCAGATTTAGCAACTTGTCTTCATTTTTCCAATCATGCAGATCATCGCGTATCTGATATGCTATTCCAATGTTTTTACCATACTCTGCTAGTGCCATAACCTCTTTTTCTGTTCCATTTGAAATTATTCCTCCTAATTTGGCAGCAACCTCAAATGCTGTAGCTGTTTTGTAATGCATTACTTTGATGTAATCGGAAAATGTAACATCCTCACTAGTCTCCAATCTACTCTCAATCATTTCCCCCTCACTCATCAACATAGCAGTTGTTGACAGTTCCATTGTTATTCTTGCATTATCTAATTTGGATGCTATACCTAAAATCAATCCAAGTACATAATCTCCAGTTAAGATACTTGTATTATATCCAAATTTAATATGGAATGGATCTCTATACCTACGCTCAATCTCTTCGTCAATTATATCATCATGAATTACCGATTCGGTATGGAGAAACTCTACGGCACACGCTGCAACATATGCGTTATCATCTACTTTTGATATACACTCTGCTGCTAGAATTAGAATTAATGGTCGTATTCGTTTACCATTTGCAAGTGCATATTTGAGTGGTTCTGTAAATTCAAATCCACTATACACATCTAGCTGCTCCTCAAGGTGTATATTGATTTTATCTATATATTCACGATGTGATTTTATTAAAGGATTGAGTTCTTTGTTTGATGTCAAGCGTAAATCTATTTTTTTGTAATTTACATCTAATTAAAACTTGATGATTAAATCATTTGGTGCTCCCGCCGGGACTTTCATCAGAGGACTGATTTTGAACCCGGGATCACTGCCTTGAAAGGGCAGTATGCTTGACCGGACTACACCACAGGAGCCCAATTGCAATGTTTAGCGTTATACTTAAAACCCTTTGGAAGATTTAATAAAAAATAATCATATAGTTTCAAATCGTAAAATTACAATCTAAATTTCAAAATTCCCCACGCTGATTAATGATAAACCAATTAATCCCCATATTGTTTAGTAATACATGAGCGACTCTTCAAGAGAAGAAATTGTCTCTCTAGTTGATAACACATTTGATGTTGTCCATCTAGAGTATACCCCATCACTACTCTTATTTCAATTGTCAGACGACGTTAATTATAAATCAAAATTTATTCAACTATGCCATATTTTGGATAAAAAAAATTTAATTGCAAAACTTGAACGTGCACCCGATTCCACTAATTTATACTTGCAAATTTTTAAAACACCTCCTATAAAATCTAAAAAAATTTCCAGAGCTTGGATTCAGAGAATTTTATTCATCATTGTAGTTACATTTGTGATGATTGATGGGTATAGTCGTTCCATGATTCCAATTCAAGCCGGTTTTGGGAGTGACCCTATACAGATGGCAATACTATACACAATAACTATGTTGGGAATTCTTGGAACTCATGAAGCCGGACATCTTATTGCAGCAAAGTTTCACAAAGTAAAATCATCGTGGCCATACTTTATACCTGGAATTCCAATCTATGGATTTCCTACATTTGGTGCATTTATTCGTACACGAGGAGTGATAATTAATCGTAATATATTATTCGATATTGCGATATCCGGTCCTATAACTGGTTTCATCGTTATAGTGTTGGTGACCTTTTCTGGTGTGTATTTGTTGCCTACTCATGATCAAATTTTACAGCAACAAGTCCCAATTCCTATAGATAGTTCACAGGGAACTCCTCTATTAATTATGGGAGTTTTGGCTCTCACTGGTAGAGAGAGTAACATTGTGTGGATTAGTGTATCGCCAATATTATTTGCTGCCTGGTTTGGATGTCTACTTACATTTCTAAATTTATTACCTGCATGGCAATTAGATGGCGGTCATATGGCGCGAACTATTCTTAGTGGCAAACTACATCAATATGCTACCTATGCGAGTGCGGGAATATTATTCCTGCTTGGGTATTATGTGATGGCCATGATGGTGATACTTTTCAATACACGTCGAAATGACTCTGTGACTCTTGATGATGTAACTAGACTGTCTAAGAATAGGTACCTCTTATTCATACTAGTCGGTATTATGGGGATTTTGTGTGTGCCTTTTCCTGTATGGTTGTTATAGTAAAATTCGTGCACCATCAGATATTACTGATATCTTTCGGTTTTGACCATAATTTGATAAAATATGTTCTGTCGCATATCTGATCCCATCAAATGGTATAATCTCTAAACTTTTGGTATATAATTCAGGTAGGATTGATATCAAACCAATTTTTATCCTCTTTTGCTCTTCTTGGAGATAAAATAAATTTTCCAATCCGTCAATGTACCCTTCGGTTCTCTTTAAATCATTAATGTCTAGTCTCTTCTCTACAAACTGCTGCAGTGCAAGTGAGCCCAATCCTCTACCAGACTCTCCGGTCAATATTAATAATCCATCATCTTGAACTGCCCCTGAGCAATTCCATATTGTCTGTAGAGATTTATTCAGTGTATCATTACTTGAATATTTTCCTGTACTACTTATGATAATTTGTGTCGGGTCAATCTTTTTTGTTATTATTTTAGCATAGTTGGGTAAAATATCCATTGATGAGGGATGTCCTACATGAATTCCAACTATTCCTTTATCAGTAGATGTAATCTCTATTGAGGATATCTCAAATTCATCCATGAATTTTTTTATAGTATGTGCAGAAGAATTGATTTTGCCCGGTGTTGGTCGATTATTTGATCTCTTGTTGAATATTTCTTTCATTATGTCTTTACCATATTTTTTAACCAGTCTGCTAGATACTGTTTCAAAGCCCAATAGCCCATCAAGTTCAGTTTCAGCAACAAATACTAGATTTGATTGTATCTCGTCTGAATTTGTAAATTCTAATACCAAACTGCCTTCTGGTAATGAATTTTTTAACATAACAACTTCATTTCTATTTGTAAATACCTTTGGTATTGGAACAGATTTTTCTTCACATTTAGTAAATATTGTATTAATTATTTTATGTATCATACTTGTATTATTCAATACTGCTATCTCAAATGGTTTGGATATATCTAGAGAATCTAGTTTCTCTTTAATGGTAGAGTCGTCTAGAATATTGGATTCTACCTTTATCTCTTGTTCGAGATTTTCTGCCTTTATGTCTAGTATGGTATTGGTGCTACCATAATTTAACCAAATTTCTGGCATGAATTATCTTGATTCTTAAATGATAAAAACCCAACGTGAAATGATAGACAGCTCAGTCAAATGCCTTTTCATCATTATATCTCTGACATAACTCTGATTCCTCATCAGCTGCAATCTATTTTAGATATGGGGTGTATTTTGTGTATCCCTTTGATATTATGATGTGTTGATTAATTCATTTATTCATGTTGTATAATGATAAATCTGAAGGGATGCATCACGATATCGTATATGGTACATGACAAAAATACAGATGAACGGCCATTGAGGGGGACTATCAATCCTTTATGTCTTTTTTTATATGTAAATAATTTTAAATTTTATTGAAAAATATGATTATGTGTATGGATAAAAATATTTTCCAAAATTATACAAAATAACTGCATTGATATTGTGACATAATTTAGATGATCAATTATATTTTAAACATATTTTTTAAAAATTCTGCAAAATTAAAATCATTGAAATCTTGGTCTTCTGTCTTGATTATGAATATATCGTTAATAATGTCAGATTAAGTTATCATGGACTTGTTTTCATAATCTATTTCATTATTATTTGAATACAACTGTGAAATTTCATGGAATATGAATTATTTTACAAGTCCTTTATTGTAATTACTCACAAACACATCTTTGTCAATTTCAGACTTTATTTAATACTCTTAATTGTAATCCGATCTTTAGCCTTTTAGTTTTGCAGGAATAGTTTTTGAAATATGATCACATCTTAATGTAACATGACTTTCTTTCCTAGATGATACAGAGAATCCTTTTTTAATCAAATATTTTACCATTATATTTCCAGTAATTCTTGGAATTTTATTCATTACGTTTTTGAACAATCAGCATATCAAAGTCACTAGTATTTCCAGTGTCTTCTAATGCAAGTTTTACTGCCTCTTTCATATTTTTTTTAATTTCATCATAGGTTTCACCATCTGAAAATGCGTTTAATTCATCACACACTCCTACAAAACCACCATCAATATCATCTGAAGTTATTACAACAGTGTATTTTTTCCCCTGTACTGTAGAACTCATGGTACAATATTGTAACACAAAGTATTAAACGTATATTCAATTTTATACGTAAAATTACACACAGATAAGATCAAATTATTATATCTTGTATCCACTCTGCTAAAGATTGACTCAATTTTAGTCACGATTCGTTTTGTTTGTTTAGTGATGAGATTAGAATGTTAATTCCAAATAACTCGTTTTTATTTATTGCTTTAAAAACACTTTAGAGCCATAAAGTCATAGTTGTAGGACCAAACTAAAAACATTGACCAATATTTAGTGTGATGTTGTAGTAAATTGATAATGACAACATTCATCATGATATACTGATGGGCCCGAAGGGCTTCGATCCCGTGGCTCACCGATTATGAGTCGGTTACTCTACCAAGCTGAGTTACGGGCCCACACAATAATTTGTATATATTATGATGTATAAAATGTTAACAGTATGTGTCCTTGCACGCATCTAAAAGTAAATGTTGTGCGTCTAGTGATTTATTTGCTACTTGTAACATTTGTTTTTCATCCACCACTCTCTCTAGAGGTTTCCTCCATGATGCTACATGTCTGATATCTGCCTCTGTATGTAATTTAAAATATTCTGTAGCATGATCTGATGTTATATCATAAAATTCTTTCAAACCTTCCAATTTTACCTCGCTTATGTGTGGAATCTCTTTCTCAAATGTGTACATTGCACATACCCCACTCTCAAAACTTGTGTCAACTAAATCATTCAATATTGTCACGGCCTGTCTAGTTTTGTCTGTTCCTGTATAATGATTCAACTCATTTTGATCAACTCCAAGTGATGATGCAAAATGTATCCAAGGCTCAATATGTTCTACCTCCTCTAACATATTTTCGTGTAATTCACTAGCTAGTGATTCGTCTGCTTGATTAATTAGTGGTTTCATAAATTCTGGTACTGCTTTTACCAACTGAAAGTATTCTTTTGAATAACCTGCAAGTGATTCTAGTTTCAATTCTCCAGCTGACCACATTTCATAAAATGGGTGCTCTAGTATGGTTCTTTTTTGTATTAAATCATTAATTTGCTGTATTAATTCACTCATGCTACAAGTCAAAAACACTGCTAAAAATATCTTTGCTGAAATAGATTTATCATTATTAATGATTAATTAATAATCATATGTCAGTAATTCAATTATTAATAAATAATACCATTTATATCACAAAATATGCAGATAAACACTCTTGGAGATGTGCAGATACGAAATTGTGAACCCGCAAATCTGATACCTGTGATGGAGATTAATCTCAAAACATTACCAGAGCACTACTCTGACTATTTTTATGAGACACTGCTTCGTGAATTACCAGAGGCTTTTCTAGTGGCAGAGATTAGCAAAAATATTATTGGTTATATGATGTGTAAGACTGAATATGGATTTTCAAATTTCAAAAAACTAGGATTTATAAAAAAAGGTCATATGGTTTCTGTTGCTGTTTTACCTGAGTATAGAAAAAAAGGAATTGGAAAATCCATAATTGCCGAATCCATACAAAGAATACGTAAAGTAGGGTGTGCAGAATTTTATCTTGAAGTTCGCTCTAGTAATTTTGCAGCTGTAAAAATGTATGAATCTCTTGGATTTTCCATACGTCAACGACTCAATGCGTATTATCGTGATGGTGAGGGTGCATATATGATGTCCATTGATCTCAAACCATGATTTTTATGACTGCTCAAATAAAACAAAATCGAATTTAAAATGACTCGTCGTAAAACTGGTGGATTATTTCTCTTTGTATTGTGTATATTGGGATTTTTTGTTTACGCATATCTACTAATGTTATCTCCCTGGAGTCCTATTATTCTACAACTCTCAATGTTGATGATTGTAGGTGGTGTTTTGGGTATTATATCGTGGATAGGATATATGATGGCAACTACGAAATCCTCTCCAAGCTCAATCATAACTGATGATGATTAAAGAACTTTGGCATCTACCACCGTCTGATAGTATCGTGGACCTATTGCTCTGACTATTCTTGAATAAATAATTTTAAATCTCTTGCCTACCTTGGTATAGTGTTCCTCTGATAACTTTGCTGCATCCATCTTTGCGTCTGAATGTATGTGTGAATAGTAGTGAATGATGCCATTCTTCTTCAAAGTGTGATAAGCTGCATCTAAAAACTCGTCTGATCTTTCTGGTAATAGCATCAACGTACGATCTCCGGTCTTTTCTAATTTTTGAATAACATCAGATGCATCTCCCTGTATGGGTATTACTTTACCTTTGAGTTTGTTTATACCAATACTCTTTTTGCACAATTCTATTGCGTATGGATTAATGTCTATACTATACACTGTACATGGTATATTTTTTGCCATAATTATTGAAAACATTCCAACTCCTGCAAACATGTTTACTATTGTATCATTTTCTTCAACTAAATTTGCAATCCGTAATCTCTCAGAAGATAATCTTGGTGAAAAAAACGCCTTCTCTACATCTATGATAAATCTACAGCCCGATTCTCTATATTCTGTCTCTGTATTATCTGTCCCTGCAAGTATATCTAGACTCCTTGTTCTAAATTCTCCACTAACATCTGAGGATTGATGAAATACAGAACGAGCAATTTTTACTCTATCTAGTAATGTCTCTCCAATCAATTTTTTTTTATGAATTAACGAATCTGGAATTCGTACAATAATGATCTCACCGATTTGATCAAACGCAGAGTACAACTCTTTTACTTCATTTTGTGTCAAGATTCCCGTGAGGGCATCTTTTAGCATACGGGCCATGATATCACATCAATTTACTTTTTATATAAATTGGAGTTGATGATTCCCTAGAGTAATTTTTGAGCATTACTAATAATATCAGTTACCAAATCAGTTTTTTTATTCCCCAATGCCTTTGCAATTGTATCTGAATTTGTAGTTGCCAACTGTGACATTGTCTCAATACCGTGATTGTATAATCGTCTAGCCCGGACTCGTCCTACCTGTTTTACACTTGTAAGTTCTAGCAGTTCTGCTTTTACTCCATATTTTACTCGTTTCCTCAGTCTCTGTACATCGCTGAACCATTTGCTCTTTTCAAATTTAGCAATTGCTGCCATCCATACAAAATATGTATCCATTCTTTGTTGATACCAATACAGATCACCTTCTTGCACTCTGTGTGTCTCCTCTATCTCCTTTAGCGGTATTTCTTTTATCCATTGTATGATGGAGTGATAAATCCTCTCAATGTTATACTCTTCAGGATGATGCTGCGCCTTTTCCCATTCTTCGGCAAATACTGAGTTTGGCGGATCTGATTCATCTGATACAAACAATGAAGATCTAATTAATATTCTCTCCACTTCATGATTCTTTGGCGATGCCCTGAGCCATTCTCTAATGTGTACTGCAGATGCAGGTTCCATCATGTATTGATAAATGATATAGCCGAATGCTGTTGGTCTATACCTGTGCTCTTTCTCTTTAATTACATCTTTTTCTAGCAAATACTCTATGGCCTCTATTACGCGTTCTTCTAGATTGTTATTTTCATCTTGTATCTTTGCTAACGTATTATTGAAAAACTCTAAAATATTTGTAGCAGTCATGCCATCATTTTTCACTACTGAGTCACCAGGGGACCATCTGGAATTACTATCCCCTGCTGCTACACAGCAGAGCGTAAAGAATTTTACATCGTTTAATAATTTTGAGTCTATATCTTCAGGTGTACCATCTACATAATTTGTAAATACATCTTCTGATTTATGACCACTATCTGGTATAATTATTGACTCCCCTATGATATCATACTTGGGCCTGCCAGCTCTGCCACACATTTGTTTGTAATTTAGAATGGTGATATATGATTCTGGATTGCCATATGTTATATAATTAGAAATTATTATTCGTCTAGCTGGAAGATTTACTCCTGCTGCAAGTGTAGGTGTAGCTGCTATTGCTAAAATATTTCGATTTCTAAACTCATCTTCTACCATCTTTCTGCATTTCTCATTTAATCCTGCGTGATGAAATGCAGCACCTGTTTTTATCAATTTTGCAAGTGTTTGTGTTAAATTTGACACCTCTTCATCTGCAAGAAGTGATTTTGAAATGTCAGCTAGTCTGTCTAATTTTTTTTTATCTAATTGTAATCCTGCCGATATGCTCTTGGCAATACCTACACATGCTTTTCTTGTACCGCCGAATACTATTGTCTGCCCTGACTCTTTGATGGTATCCAGAGTTAATGTTGTGGCATTTTTTTCATCTGTCTTTTCAAATTCTATCTTTGTCTCATCATTGAATTTTATAAAATTCTCATACAGTACTCCTTCCTTTAATTTTACTGGTCGCCAATCACTAGACACAAGTTTGGCGTTTAACCATCTAGAAATTACACTCGCATTGCCAATAGTGGCACTAAGACCAATAATTCGTGGTGAGGGTCTTTTATTTTTCAATATTGTAAGAATCATCTCTAGATTAGGTCCACGCTGATCGTCATCTAGTACATGAATCTCATCGACAACTATCAGCCCTATGTTATCTGTCCACTCTTTTTTTAATAATATGGCTATCACTAGCGACTCGTTTGTCATTACACGAATGTTGGCATCTTTCATGTCTCTCTCAACACTACTAGTTCTCATACCAATAGTGATATCTTTCATCTCCTCCATCTCTTTTAATTCTCGATATTTTTCTGTCGTCAATGCTTTTAGAGGTGTGATGTATACAACAGTTCTTTTACTTGTTTCTAGATGTTTTATGATTCCAAGTATTGCTGCCAGTGTTTTTCCACTAGCCGTTGGTATGACAAGTAACATATTTTGAACTCCAAGTAATCCTGCCTCAATACATTTGATCTGTGATGGGTATAGTGTTGTAAAATCTCTCTTTTTGAAAAATGTTTTAGCGACATCTGGTATGTCTAAATCTGAAATATTCATTATTTTTCTCATGATTGTCTTTTTGCATCATTTATAATTTGAACAATTAGTTTACTTTGTTTTTGGTTTAATATACGTGAAATAATCTCTGGTTTGGTCGATGCAAGTTTTACTGTTGTTTTGATATTTTTAGTGTATAGTCGTCTAGCTCTTACTCGCCCTATTTGTTTTACTGATACTAAATCCAACAACTCTTCTTTTACTCCATAGTTGATCCTCTTTCGTAATTTTGTAGAATCTGCAGACCACTCACTCTTGTAAAACTCTGCAATACTTGTGGTCCAAGATAGAAATCTATCAATACTACGATTATACCAATACAGATACCCTTCTTGCATTCCAAAATCACTCTCAATTTCCTTTAGAGTTTTCTCTTGAATCCATGCCAACATTGAGTGATAAATCTTCTCAACTCCATATTCTGATACATAACTTTCTACTATATCCCACGACTCCTCAAAGTCTTCCTCAACCAATTTAACTCCTTGAACAAATGCGCTCATACGCAAAATCAATCTCTCAATCTCATGATCTTTTTTAGATACATTTAACCAATTTTTTATTGCAATTGCTATACTTGGCTCCATGATATTACGATTAACAATTCTACCAAATTCTGTTGGTTTGTACAACTTTTCTTCACGTGCTATAAGATCATTATCATTTAGATAACTTATTGCATTCTTTACACCTTGATCAAACATATTTTTTTTATACTGCTGTCTTGCTAATGTCTGATCAAAGAATTGTATAATTTCTTGTTCTGTCATTCCTTTATTTTCTTGAATTAATTTACCCGGTTTCCATTGAGTGTTCTTTCCAATAACGATACACACTAGTGTGTGAAATGCCAATCTTTTTCCAAGTTTTGATTGAATGTTTTCAGGTTTACCACGTACATAATTCTCATAAATATCTGTTGGATCATCTTTTGGCGATGGAATAATTATTGATTCTCCAATGGTATCATACTTGGGTCTACCAGCTCTGCCACACATCTGTTTGTACTCTAATACACTAATGTTAGTAATGGGACGCCCATATCTGATATAACTAGTAATTATTATCCTTCTTGCTGGCATATTTACGCCAGCTGCAAGGGTAGGTGTTGATGCAATGATTTGAATATTTCTATTGCGAAATTCATCTTCTACTATTTTTCTGCATCTGTCATTAAGTCCTGCATGATGAAATGCAGAACCAAATTTTACACATTGTGATAGTTTTTCTATTAAATCTGTGGTGTCTTCTGTATCTAGTATCTTTTTTGATATGCTGACTAGTTTTGCTTTCTGTTTAGCATTCACGTGTATAATCTCTGCGGCCTTTAGAGCTGCACTTACTGAATGTTTTCTGGTACCGGCAAATATTATTGACTGTCCCCCCTCCTCTACAGTCTGAACCGCCAGTCTTGATGCTGTGGTAATTTTTACATTAGATGTGGGGTTAAATTCCAAATTATTTCCGTCATTAAATTGTATTATTTTGTCATTCAGTACACCTTCACGAAGTTTTACAGGTCTCCAATCACTAGATACATACTTTGCGTTTAACCATTTGGCCACTGTCTTTGGATTTCCAACAGTTGCACTGAGTGCTAGTATTCTAGGGGACGGTTTTCTTTTCATTAATGTTACAAGTGCCATCTCTAAATCAGGTCCACGTGTAGGATCATGAATTGTGTGCACTTCATCGGCAACCACAAATCTGATTCGTCGTGTCCATGGAGCATCTAAAATTAAAGATGCCATTAGAGATTCATTAGTCACTATTCTGATATTTGCGTTAGTTGTTCTCTTTGCCTGCCCACCGGCCTGCATACCTACATGAATCTTGATATGTCTCATACTCTCAAATTCTTTGAATTCTTTGTATTTTTCTGCAGTAAGTGCATTTAGTGGTGTAAGGTATACTGCTATTCCATCTCCACCATCTTCAAAATATTTTATCATTGCAAGTGTAGCAGCTAGTGTTTTACCACTTGCCGTAGGTATTGCAAGTAGCATATTTTCATTTTCTAGCAAACCTGCTTTTACACAATCTGCTTGTGGTGGATATAATTCTGTGAATCCACTTTGGGTTAGATATTTTTTAAATTCTTTTGATATGTCCAATTCTGCTATTTGCAATACTATTCTACATTAACACTTTATTATAAAATCATCTTGTAATGTATGGTTATGTTTTGGTTTACAGTTTTTCCCTATTTATTTATAATAATAATTTTTACGGGTTTTTTGTTCCTTGTCTAGCCTACTAAGAGATTTATTTATGCGTGGCCTCAAGCTCTTTTCATCACGCCTAAACGTTATATCTAGTGATTGTAAAAATTCATTCATTCCTTTAGACTTTGGCATGGGTGATGTAGAGTGCCCATTTAGACCAGTGACTCCTTTGAAGATTATGATACTATCTGATATGAGATCCATTAGTTGTAAATCATGATCAATTACAATTGCCGATCTACCAAATGAACGAACAAATTTTTGCAAAAATTTAGCGACGGCAATACGATTTTCAACATCTAAAAATGCTGATGGTTCATCTAATGCGTAAATGTCAACTTTCTGTAAAAGACATGTTGAAATGGCAACCTTTTGTAATTCACCACCTGAAAGATTTTTCAACGATTTATTATACAATTTTTTCATTCTTAATGGTTCAAGAATCTGTTCTTCCTCAATACTTCCCTCCACATGTCCATCGTTGGCGCGATCCAATACTGATACAACTTCTATGTCAGTATCATTGTTCAAATACTGCGGCTTGTATGCGATCTTTATTTTCTTAGATACCATGCCCACATCTGGTCTCTCAATACCGGTTAACATCTTCATCATGGTTGTTTTTCCTAAAGCGTTTCCTCCCATTATTCCTAATACCTCTCCCTTGTGCAGACTGCCAGGTTCAATGGTTACGGAAAATGACTGATATCTTTTTTCAAGTTTTGGATATGTGATTACTTTGGTCTCAGATCGTATACTATCTGTAGATGTTGATGCATCAAAACGAAATGCTTTATCTCTGAATCTAACATTTTCTGCTGGAAGATATCCATCTAAAAATACATTTATTCCAACTTTGGACGACATCATTCCTGACACAATTCCGTATGCTGCCGGTTCCCCATACAATACCTCGATATAGTCTGAAAGATAATCCAACATGGTAAGATCATGTTCTACAACCATGACACTTTTACCAATATCTGCCAATCCTTGTATTGTCTGTGCCACACCTGTTCTCTGATAGATGTCAATATACGAAGATGGTTCATCAAAAAAGTAAAAATCTACATCCTTGGAGGCTGCTACTGCGATTGCAATTCTTTGTAATTCCCCACCACTAATTTCTTTTAGATCTTTATTTATGGAATTTTCCAAACCCAATTGTTTAATCATTTGACCAGATACACCGCGTTCGTCATATTTTTCAATCAGCTCTTTACCTGTTCCCTTGTACACATTTGCGATATTTACTACCTGTTGTGGTTTTATTGATGCACGAATATTACCATTTTTTATAGATTCAAAATGTCTCTTTAATTCTGTCCCTGAATAATATTGTAAAACCTCATCCCATTGTGGAGGATCGTCGTATCTTCCTAAATTTGGCATTATACTACCAGATAAAATATTAACCACAGTACTCTTTCCCATTCCGTTTCTGCCCAACAGTCCTACGACCTCTCCTTTTTTTGGGGTAGGTATTTTGTACAACCTAAATGAATTTGGACCGTACTGGTGTATTTTATCAGTTTTTAATTCTGTCGCTAGATTTACTATTGTGATTGCATCAAATGGACAGACTTTTACACAGATTCCACACCCATTGCAGATATTTTCATCAATTTGAGCTTTTTTNGTCTCCTCATTTAGTACAATACACTCTGAACCTGATTTATTTACTGGACAGTATTTTATGCATTCTAGTCCACATTTTCTAGGCTGGCACAGTTCTTTGTCTAATACAGATACTCTGTGAGTCATTATATCACTTGACAGTCATATATGCCACTAAAAATTGTATGTGAATTTTAGTTTAGAATTATTTGTTAATGTGTTGAATTTTATTCAGTAAATGTATAAATAACATATCTGTGAAATTTTTGATATGATGAAATTAATCCCTACTATATCTGTCGTACTTTTGGGTATAGTATTTTTGTCATATGGTGTATCTGCATCCGATGCTCAGCCACCACCTACTTGTGGCGCCAATGAGGTCATTGAAAATAATCAATGTGTATCTGTATTTATCAAAAACGCTACATCTTCCTTGTCTATTTCAACTAATGCTTCTGCCTATACTGTAGGGGAAAGCATAGCGCTAACAGGCTCTATTGAATCCTATGATGGGACATTTGATATCACTGTTCGTGTATTTGATCCCAAAAATAATATTGTTAACATTGAGCAACTACGACCTGATCCATCAGGTAAGTTTTCTGCTATAATTCAAACTGGTACTTTTTGGAAATCTGAGGGAGACTATAAAATGATTGCAAATTATGGACCATACACAACAGCAGAAACTTTATTTCAATTTTTAAATCCAACATGTAATTCTGATGAAATAATTCAAAATGGACAATGTGTAACAGTACCAACACCCCAACCAACTCCTGTGGTCGAAACTGTCCCCAAACCAGAACCTAAAACTATTCCTGAACCCGAACCGGAACCTGTAACCCAATCTGTACAATGTGGTGCAGGTACTGTAATGAAAGACAATCAATGTGTTCCAGAACCTACTGAAGAGGATAAAACTAAACCAGGTGGATGTCTAGTTGCAACTGCTGCATATGGAACTGAATTTTCCTCACAAGTTCAAATGTTGCGTGAACTTCGTGACAACACATTGTTGGAAACTACTACTGGCAGTTCATTTATGACAGAATTTAACAAAATCTATTATTCATTTTCTCCTGCAGTTGCAGACTTGGAACGTTCCAATCCAATACTGAAAAATACAATTCAAATCATACTCACACCAATGCTATCTTCTCTTAGTTTGCTAGATGTAGTTCAATCCGACTCTGACTCTCAAATTTTAACCGTAGGTGTGGGTATAATTATTCTGAATATTCTACTTTACATTGGAGCGCCCATATTTATCATTTATAATATACGAAAGATACAAACTCCTAGATTGGCAAAAATATAGGATTTATTCATAGAGTCATATCTAGATTATTATATCGTATCTGCTAAATTTATTTGATGAAAATACAACACATAGAATTTGATGATATAGTGGATTTTTTCTCATATATGACGGCTGTATCTCCACCAATGAAAAATATGATGCCTATTATGTTACACAAGGATTATCTGATGGCAGTTATTCCACTTGGAACTACTGATGACACATTTCTTGCAATTTACACAAAGAGTTCTATTGAATCCGGTATCTATGAATTTGATATAAATTCCAAAGTCTATAAAAAAGTAACTAGTGTTGAACGTGCCGATAAAATCTACTTTATTGTTTTATCTCCAAAGTTAGACACAATAGCTCAAGCTGTACTAGACAGTATGTAATCATATCTGTTTTTTATTCATATATTTTTGTAATACCTGTGGTATGTCTATGTGTTTATCTTTTGTTTGGAAATTTTCAAGAATTGCAACTAGTAATCTAGATGTTGCAGCAAGTGTTCCATTTAATGTGTGCAAGTATTGTGTATCTTCATTCGATTTATCTCTGAATCTAATTTTAAGACGTCTTGCTTGATACTCTAAACAATTAGAACACGAAACCACTTCACGATATGCGTCTTGTCCTGCCATCCATGCTTCTAGGTCATATGTTTTTGCAGAAATTTTCCCCATATCCCCACTTGATAATAACACAACTCTGTATGGTAACTCTAAACTTTGATAAAAATCCTCTACGATCTGTAACATTCTTTCATGTTCTTTCCACGAGTCTTCTGGTCTTGAGAATACAAATTGTTCAATTTTGTCAAACTGATGTACCCTGAATATCCCTTTTTGATCCCTACCATGTGCTCCTGCTTCTTTTCTGAAACATGGACTTGTACCTGCATATCTTAGTGGCAACTCTTTGCCCTCTAGTATTTCATCTGCATGCATAGCTGCCATAGCGTGCTCTGAGGTCCCAATCAGGTATAAATCTTCTTCTTGAATTTTATAAATTACATCTTCAAAATCTTCCGCAATAACTGCACCCTCCATTGAATTACGATTAATCATGTATGGAGGTTGTATGGGTGTATATTGTCTGCCTTGTAGAAAATCTAATGAATACTTTATGATTGCTTGATTTAACAAAACTAGATCTCCTTTTAGAAAATAAAATCTTGCACCTGATATTTTGGCAGCTCGTACTAAATCCACCCAACCAGAATTTACGGCCATATCCACATGATCTGCTGGTTTATCTGTTCTGGGTTTTCCCCATTTTTTAATCTCCATATTTGCAGTATCATCTGCTCCAATAGGTACTGACTCGTGAATTAAATTCGGTATTGCGTATACTAGAGTATTGTATGTTTTATTATTTACTACCTCTTCTTTTTCTATCCTGTCTAATTCTTGATTTAACTTTTGTAGCTTTGTAATTGATTCTGATGTGTCTTGCCCACTCTTTTTTCTCTCAGATATGTCTAGGGCAATCTGATTTTTCTCCTTTCTCAAATCTCCAACCGTTTGAATCAATTCCCTACGTCTCTTGTCTGCAGTTATCAATTTTTGCAGATCAAATTCTATATTTCTATCTGTGAGCATTTGACGAATCTTGTCTGGTTTGTCTCGTATTATACTGGGATCCAACATTATTTCATCACACCTAAAGCAACTTGTATGTGCCCTAGCACTTCATCAACACTACCTATCAAATTTTTCATACCTTTTGAACTTTTAAATATTATTACTAGTTTGTCATTAATATTTTTTATATCCATGCTAGATCCCTTTGGGAATTTTACATTATCTGGCTCTAAAACCTGTATTATTGTACAGGCATCTTTGCTCTGTATATTATCCACTACTATCTCTATCTTGCATTCCAACATGATTCTCAAGATACTCTGCAAAGTCTCTAGTCTTCTCTTTTAAGATTCTAGCACTAGCAGCTGTACTGTGACCTCCACCAGAGCCTCCAACCTCACTAATTCCTTTTACAAATAATTCTTGTAGATTTGTGTCTAGTGTACAATTTACTGGTTTTCTTGCAGAAAATTTTACTGTCCCCTCTTTGCTATCTGTCCATAACATTATGATTTTACTGTAATTTTTATGAGATCCAGTTAATAATGCGGATATCACCCCTGTGAGACTATCTGGAACTATACCTTCACCATTTATCATCACATATGTATCTGAATTATTGATTCTCCAGCGCTCATTACTTAACATCTGTACACAATTTTGTATAGTGGAATTATACTCTTGAAGAATCTTTATTGTTTCTTGGTATAATTTGCCTCTATCCCCCATACAAACTGCGATGCCTGCTCCTGCACCTCTGATCTTACCACACGCGTTAAGCATAGTTGCAAATTCTCGAGCGTCATAGAGTGGTTCGTTTGTAATTTCATGTGTTAGAGTATACGCATTTCCTTCTAGATGTCCTTTGATATTCGTATTTGGGGAGAATTTTGCTAAAACATCTATGAATTTTTCTTTCTCTTCTAGGCTTAATTCAGATGGTTTTCTCCATCTACTTTTATCTTTCAGCATAATTCCTGTAGACTCGATTACTGTTACACATGCGCTCTTGTTCCACACAAGTCCTTCTATGAATGGTTGAGTTGTAAGTGATAATGCATCAGCAAGTGGCAACGAATTACTTTTTGCAAGTAAGAGATCCATCTTTGTTTGTATTGTATGGTTTTTTTCTGCCATAGCGACAATCTCTTGATTCATTCCATCCAATGATTTTTTTTGACCTACATCTTGTCTATCTCCTAATGCAGCTACTACAGCAATATGTGCCAGATCCTCGTTTGTATCGTCAATCTCTTTTGCAAGTAGATATGCCATTCCTCCTGCACAAATTTCCTTGCTACCATCCATTCCCATCTTCCATGAATTAATCAATCTAGAGTCGTCCTTTTCTGTTTTCGGTACTGGGTGATGATCTATGATAAACCATTTTTTATCTAATTTAGAACTCATCTCTGAACTAAATTCGCTTGCCATATCTGTTATGATGTGTAATTTGTGATTACCTTTCGCTAAATTATTTATCGTGTCTGTTGTAAATTGATTTGCCACTCTGATTGTATATGATGCACCCATACGCTGTAACATTTTTGCAATAATACTTCCTGATACTATACCGTCACAGTCATTATGTGTAGTTATTAAAATTGATTTTTCATCTTTTATAACATCTTTTATTTCATCACGCATATGTGATGCCGCATCGCTAATTCCTTTGTTCATTACTCTAATTGAGCAATTACTGATTTATATTTCCAATTTTCTGGTATACGACCTTGTCTCTTATAATATGTTGAAAGTCTGTGTACTTTGGCCTCTACAAGTTCTAGAGATCTCACATTTCTATTATCTCCCTTGTTGTTTTTTAGATGTTTTTGTAAACCTATTGCTTTCGTTACCATATTGTCTAGGTCTTCTGGCATTTCTGATTTTAGATTATTCTCCTCTAATATTGTTGACATTGATTTCTTTGTAATTTTGACAAGTGGTATTGCATGTTGATCTCTTAATTTTATACCAATTTGACTGGGCTTCATTCCTTCTTTTGCATATTTGATTATCAGCTCCTCTATTCCTTTTGTATCCGGTATACTCCATGATGGCATTTCTATTGTTAATGGCCGTGTGGAGTGTGATTTTCCATGTCTGTGAGTGTGTACTCTTCCCATACATTTGTTAGATGTTGTTTGGAATTAAATCTTGCGAAAAATGGTTCTGTTGCAACATCAGGTGTTACTCATAAATCAATGAATTATAATTGTTATTATAAAAACAGTGAATTATGCCACAAATGTGTTCACAAATTGTAACGAATCAATAATGTATTTCCTTGTTCTGATGGCGGTCCTGATACAATCTTGGAATTATATTTTTTGCTTTTCATAACACTGCAACAGTTAGACATACTAGGGGACTCGCTCAGATGCCCATCTGCGATTTTATACGTCTCTTGCGTATATCTCTATTTGTGACATTCCGTTCTGCCTTGCTATTTTCAATACAAAATCTAATTTTCTTTGATAATCTTTAGCATTAGGTGTCAATGATTGAACGTGTTGAATCATTGTTTAAAACATTTGGTCATATGTTCTGTTGCATCTTTAGGATTTAATCGTAAACAATATTTAATAGAAATGCCTCCATCTATGGGCATCACAACAAATGATTGGAGTTTGAGTATGAGATATAATTCTCATTCTGAAGAATATTGTTGGAAAATGAAGAATTATGAAGAAGCGTTGATGAGATTATTCATAAATTTATTTAATGATACTAGTGGATATGGATGTGATCTCGCTGAAATTGAAAAATATATTGCTGATCATTTTGAAAAAAGTTTTAAACCTGTTACATCTGAAAATCATCCTTTCATATTAACTGCACTAGAATTACTATTAAAAGATAATAAATTAGAATGTAATCCTGTTGATCCTAAAAAGAAGTATTATAGAATTCCAATCATATCTAAGTTCAAGTATGAGTGTGATGTATGTAAGATTCGATTCTATATTTGAACCTGACATGCTTGATCCTAGTTCCTTTGCAAATCTAAACTGTAAAAATTGTGGTAAAGATATAGGGAATATTACATAGTTTCATAATCATGCAAACTTGCACTCTGTATCAAAGTATTCCACTTGTTATGACCCTTGACAGTTATCTTTGCTCTCTTAGATGGTCTCTTATTGTCAATATCACTATACTTTTTGGCATAATTGTAATACACTGTCACACCATTAATAATCAGACTATCTTCTCTTCAATCCTCTAAACACTTTCTTACGATCACGAATCTCACCATTTAGACGTTCCATCATATTTAATCATGTTGTGTTTCTCTGCCAAATACTCTTCTTGACGATTTACTCTATGATGGTAATCCATCTGTGATAAAATGCTTGGGTGTTTTATTACCAGTAGTCAATTTAGTCAGTTTCAACAAATAATCTGCATTGTGCTGAAATTTAGTATCGGCCATGTCTTTAGCTAAACCAAAACGAGTGTCATTATTCATAGATGCAAATAGATATTTTGACTTACCTGACACCTTTATTCATACTTTATCAGCACGAATCCAATTGCCAACACGTGGTATAATCTCATCTAGATATCTAGTTAACATTACAGGGTATTTGGCAATCCAGCGATTCATAGTAGAACGATTCACATCAGTATCAAACTCATAATGTGTTGAAATATCTCCAACTGACATACCTGAATAGTACATTTGTAATGCACCTGTAATTATTTTTGAATTAGATTGTTTACCCTCAAATTCAAAATTTGATGTAAAGCGTTTATTATAATCTAAACATTTGAATCATTGTATCTTTCCTTGTTTGCTATTCCTCATACCATCTTTTTTGATATTACCTGAATTACAGTATTTACACAGATTCAGTCTAGTCTATTCCATTATTCTAAAATTATTATTCGTATATCCTCTATTTGTAATCACTATACATTTGACTAATTGTATATGTTTGCAATCTGCTCTTCGAATTGTGTGATTTTTACACACATACACAAGTCCTTTACCTGTATAAGATTCAAAAACTTGCAAATGGTTAATCACAGTACCGCTTACAATATCAGTATGATTAATTATTACACATCTTCCATCATTATTCATATTTGAAATATATCCTCCCTGAAATAATTTAATATTTACACTTTTGATTATTTGCATAATGTTTAGGTGAATTACTAGATATAATCAAAAACGCTTTCATCATAAATCAAAACAGGCTTTGAGGGTAAATCGAATGGAACATAATAGAGAAGAGAGGAGATGGAATTGGTCCACTTACATATGAAAATTACAGTGAAACTAGACCTAATACAAAAAGTAAACAGGAAAATGATGATTCATGAATTCTATTCTTTAATGTATGGGGATGTGAATTCTAACTTGGAGGCAGTATTGAAATTCAGATACAAAGGAGTAGTAGTGTATGCAGAACGACTATTTTTTTCTACAAAAAAAGGATGTGATATATTCAAGAGATTATTTTTCAACTACTACAAACAATTTAGTATATATTCGAATAATCCCATCAAGGAAAATAATGTCGCCTCTTTTGTGTATGGTGGTACAAAAATCATAGGTGATAATTTCAAGAATGGTTATACCGCTTTGGTTAGAATTAGATATCCTGAATCGACAGTGAATAGTTTTTTAATTAAAATTCTGAATGAGAATAATTTTGGATGTTTGCCTAGTCAGAGTATATAATGTCAAATGGAGGCTGAATTTCCTACTAAAGCCAAAGTAGAAAAAATTTTAAAAAACTGATGAATAGTCTATATGTGGATGATTCTAAACAAGGGGAAATAAAACGAATACGTAAATCTGAGAAAATAGAAAAGATGTGTAAACGAGATGAATTGCGTAAACCAGCACTTGGTAAAAGTGCAGTTAATTTTTAAAAATTATAAATATTTTATTAAAGTTCAAAAAAGAAGTTATGTGTATAACACCCAAAGTTGCAACAGAGCCCTGTCTATTGACCACTAGACAAACAATTATAAGTTATTATTTATTTTTTAATAAATATTGCATAATTCCTATCATTCATCTGTGATGATTCTCTCTTTAACTGCTATTATCGTTCTCTCTGCCACTTTGCTCTTTCCACTAGATTCAGCTTTTGGACAAATTGCATCTACTAATATTGATGGTGATACGATAATTATATCTCATAGTGATGGTCGTCCTTTGTCATACAAAAATTCAGTTAATGTGACTATTCTAAATTCAGTTTTTACGTTTAATCCTCCCAACTATAACATAATTAATTATTCTAATGCTGACACTAATACTGTCTCCATAGTTGTATCTCCGTCCATACTTCCTACTACTAGTCTTAGTCTATCTTATGCTCATCGCCCTCTAAATCTGATACAAGTTCAATTTGATAATTTCCCCGGTAGTCTTGCCTCCTTTAATGTTAGTGTAACAAATAATGTAGTTCTGTCTCCTCCTAGTTTTAGTAGCGCGTATACTGATACAACTGGTAGCCATATTACTGTTGTATTTTCTGAAAATATTGCAGTAGGTAGTACTACATTCCTTAGCGACTTTGCTATAATTAATTCATCTGCTTCTGTGAATAGTATAACTAGTAATAATGCAACTTCTATAATTCTTTCACTAAACTCTGCCCTATCTTTTGGCGACTCTCCACTTTTATCATACAACGATACGGGCACAAATATCACTAATAGTCTACACCCTACTTTATCACTTGCAAACTTTACAAATCAACCAATCACTAATAATGTTCTATCACATCCAATCTTTGTTAACGCCTATACAAACCAGCAAGGTGACATCATTACTGTCAACTTTGATAGAGAAATCACTCTTATCAGTACCACTTCTCCAACTGACTTTACAGTAAATATTTTAGGTATTGCTACAACTGGTATAACTAGACATAATGACACTGCAATCAATCTAACACTAGACTCTAGTATTTCATTCACATCACTCACATCATCATTAACACTATCATATAATCAAACAACTAGTAATATTACAGATGCAAATAATTTATCACTTGCAAACTTTACAAATCAACCAATCACTAATAATGTTCCATTTTTTGATTTACCTTCCTTGTGGGATACTAGACAGAAAATTACTATTAACAGTAACCAAATAACTACAACTCTTCAAAACTTTACCCTTCTAGTAAGTATCTCTGATTCTGCTTTGAGCCGTTCAAGTGTTCTACCTAACGGAGCTGATATTATTTTCACTAACAGTGATGGATTTACTATATTAGAGCATGAAATTGAGTCATTTACTAATAATGCTACTACCGGTACTCTAGTAGCTTGGGTTCGTCTACCTACTTTGAGCAATACCAGTGATACTGTACTCTACATGTATTATAATGTCTCATCAGCGGCAACTATTATACATGATAATGTTTGGGATTCAGACTATGAAATAATTTATCACATGGATTAATCCACTTTTGGTGCACAATCTACCCTAGACTCATCAGGGAATGATTGTCATGCAACACCACTATTTGTAAACGATAATGTCATTGATGTCTTTGACCCTGATAATTTAGTATCTGCACAAATTGGTAATGGACTAAACTTTGATGGAGTAAACAGATTAGAAGGAGATTATCTTGATCTTCCCAACTTGGAAGGTAGTCTATTCAACAATACAGGCTTTACCATCTCGGCATGGGCAAATATTGATACCTTTAAAGCATGGTCTAGAATCGCTGAGTTTACCGCTTTTGAAAATCGAGACGGTATTTTCCTTACTAATCCTGGAACTACACATGGAACTACCCCGAATTTGTGGTATGAAGTGCTCCAGTTTGCCAACCAAGAGCGTGTCATAGCTTATAATGTTTTGCAGACAGGTCAATGGGCATACCTTACAGTTGTACATGAATCATTAGGTAACGCAACTATTTATCACAATGGTATCTCAATTATTAGTGCTGCTGTGCATGCACCTAATGATGTGACGAGAACATCAAACTATATCGGAAAATCCTATTGGCCAGCTTATGAATACTTTGATGGTAAATTCGATGAATTCCGACTATCCTCTACTGCTCGCTCTGCAGACTGGATTGCAACAGAGTATGCAAATCAAAACTCTCCTTCTACTTTCTTTACTATATCTGCACCTGAAGATAGAAATGTAGCGATATCTTCTGCTAGTACCAACATACAAGGTGATAACATTATAATTACTTTTAGTGAAAACATTACCTATTCGGTTATTCCTACTACTGACTTTACTCTTAATGGAACATCTACTACAATAGATAGTATAACATCAAACTCCTCTTCAATTACTCTGAATTTAAGCAGAAAGTTCTTGGCAAATGCAACCATCGCTATCTCATATACTAAAACTAGTGGTGAAATAAACTCTACTCAAAATACTGACATAACACTAGAAAGCTTTGTGAATCAACCTGTGAATAATAACGTTCCAAAAACACCACCTGTTATTACTAGTGCAGTCTACCAACAACTTGGGTAATCTAATTACTCTAACATTTGATGAGACTATAATACTATCAAACCCAGTACCATCAGACTTTGCCTTCAACACTACATATTCTATAAATATAACTGGAGTTACCAAGACTAGTAATAATATAGTTGATATGACAACAACCAGTATTTTAACAAATGAAACCATTGGAATGAATTACTCTAGATCTGTGACATCAAATGGAATCACAGATACAAACGGCACTTATCTTGAAGATTTTGTCAATATCGTTGTAGCAAATAATATTATCCAAACACCACCTGTTATTACTAGTGCTTCCACTGATTTAATTGGAAGTGTTATCACTCTGACATTTAATGAATCTGTCACACTGAATAATCCATCACCTTCTGACTTTACTTTTAACAAAACTAGTTTTACTGCTTCCGGTTTCACTTCTACTAGTAGTAATGTAATTGATCTAAGTATTAACGGTATAATACCTAGTGGACAAAACTTTACACTATCTTACAACAATACTGGTGATATCCGTACTACCATTAATGATCAAAACGGTACTGCCCTAGCATTTGTTAATGGCCTACTTGTTCATAATCTTATACTTCCATATTTGGAGTTTACATCATTCAATACTAGTACCTTTGGTGACTCGATAATTCTTACCTTTGCTAATAATATTACTCTGACTGGTGTATCTGAATCAAACTTTACGATAACTACCAATGGTACTACCACTATTCCTTCAAGCATTACTGCAATTGCTAACACTCTAGTTCTTAATCTTATCGACAATATCTTGTTTAATCAAACCGTTGCTCTAACATATGTACAGGGATCAGGTGTGATAAATGATACTGTACCATTGGTGCTAAATCCCTTTTCATTACTAACTATAAACAATAATGTTATCGCTGGTAACTTACAATCTGATTGGAATACTAGACAGAAAATTACTATTAATAGTAACCAAATAACTACAACTCTTCAAAACTTTACCCTTCTAGTAAGTATCTCTGATTCTACTTTGAGCGATTCAGCTGTTCTACCTAACGGTGCTGATATTATTTTCACTGGCAGTGATGGATTTACTATATTAGAGCATGAAATTGAGTCATTTACTAATGATGCTACTACCGGTACTCTAGTAGCTTGGGTTCGTCTACCTACTTTGAGCAGTACCAGTGATACCATACTCTACATGTATTATAATGTCTCATCAGCGGCAACTATTATACATGATAATGTTTGGGATTCAGACTATGAAATAATTTATCACATGGATCAATCCACTTTTGGTGCACAATCTACCCTAGACTCATCAGGGAATGATTGTCATGCAACACAACTATATACAGGCTTTGAACGCACTGTGCCTGATTCAGTATCTGCACAAATTGGTAATGGACTAAACTTTGATGGAAGCAGTTTAGGACTTGAAGGAATTTATCTTGATCTTCCAAACTTGGCAAGTAGTCTATTCTACAATACAGACTTTACCATCTCGGCATGGGCAAATATTAATGCCTTTAGAAGTTGGGCTAAAATCGTTGATTTTGGCAATGGTCAGGATGATAACAATATTCTAATTGCTACCCCTGTAAATACCGCGAATTTGATATATAGTATGCGACAGGGTAACAACCCTCAGAATATCACAGCTGAGTAATGTTTTGCAGACAGATCAATGGGCATACTATACAGTTGTACATGAATCATCAGGTACAGCAACTATCTACAAAAATGGTATCTCAATTAATAGTAGTTTTGTGCATACATCTGATGATGTGATTAGAACATCAAACTATATCGGAAGATCCAATTGGCTAGTTGATGATTACTTTAATGGCATACTCGATGAATTCCGACTATCATCTACTGCTCGCTCTGCAGACTGGATTGCAACAGAGTATGCAAATCAAAACTCACCTTCTACTTTCTTTACTATATCTGCACCTGAAGATAGAAATGTAGCGATATCTTCTGCTAGTACCAACATACAAGGTGATAACATTATAATTACTTTTAGTGAAAACATTACCTATTCGGTTATTCCTACTACTGACTTTACTCTTACTGGTACATCTGCTACAATATCTGGAGTTATATCTGATTTCTCTTCAATTACTCTGAATTTAAGCGAAAATCTCTTGGTAAATGAAATCATCACTATCTCATATACTAAAACTAGTGGTGGAATAAACTCTATTCAAAATATCAAAACAACACTAGAAAACTTTGTGAATCAACCTGTAATTAACAACATTCCGGATACTACTCCCCCAGTAATCACACTGAATGGTAATGATGTCGTTTATGTAGAACTTGGCTCATCCTACTCTGAGCAAAACGCCATTACTGATGATAACTCTCCTATCGTTATTCGTGGTGACACTGTAGATACAAATACTTTAGGCAATTACACCATCACATACCACTCTACTGATTCATCAGGTAATGATGCCACCCAAGTTAATAGAACTGTAATTGTTCGTGACACTACTCCCCCAGTAATCACACTGAATGGTAATAATGTCGTTTATGTAGAACTTGGCTCATCCTACTCTGAGCAAAACGCCATTACTGATGATAACTCTCCTATCGTTATTCGTGGTGACACTGTAGATACAAATACTGTAGGCAATTACACCATCACATACCACTCTGTTGATTCATCAGGTAATGATGCCACCCAAGTTAATAGAACTATAGTTGTTCGTGACACTACTCCCCCAGTAATCACACTGAATGGTAATAATATCGTTTATGTAAAACTTGGCTAATCCTACTCTGAGCAAAACGCCATTACTGATGATGGCTCTCCTATCGTTATTCGTGGTGACACTGTAGATACAAATACTGCGGCCAATTACACCATCACATACCACTCTGTTGATTCATCAGGTAATGATGCCATCCAAGTGAATAGAACTATAGTTGTTCAACAAATACTAGGTGCCTCTTGGGACACAAGACTACAGATCACTATAAATTCATCTCAAGTAATTGGAAATCATGAAAATTTCACAGTTTTAATATCAATAAATGATATAAATCTCAATTCTACAACTGTTCAATCTGCTGGACAAGATATAAGATTCACTACTACTGATGGCAATACCCTCTTAGAGCATGAAATTGAGTCATTTACTAATGATGCTACTACCGGTACCCTAGTAGCTTGGGTTCGTCTACCTACTTTGAGCAATACCAGTGATACCATACTCTACATGTATTATAATGTCTCAACAGCGTCATCCATTCCATATCCTAATGTTTGGGATTCAGACTATGAGATAATTTATCACATGGATCAATCCACTTTTACTGCAAACTCTACCCTAGACTCATCAGGGAATAATCGTCATGCAACACCACTATCTACAGGCTCTACTGACTTTAATTCTAGTGATTTAGTATCTGCACAAATTGGTAATGGATTAAACCTTGATGGAGTAGACGACTCCCACGGAGATTATCTTGATCTTCCAGACTTGGAAGGTAGTCTATTTAACAATACAGACTTTACCATCTCGGCATGGGCAAATATTGATGTCCTTAGAAATTGGGCTAGAATCGTTGATTTTGGCAAGGGTCAGGATGATAACAATATTCTAATTGCTGCCCATCGCACTAACCCGGATTTGAGATATGATATGCGACAGGGTACCAGCTCTGATGGTGTCACAGCTAGTGATATTTTGCAGACAGGTCAATGGGCATACTTTACAGTTGTACATGAATCATCAGGTACAGCAACTATCTACAAAAATGGCACCTCAATTACTAGTGATGCTGTGCATACATCTCTTAATGAGAGTAGAGCATCAAACTATATCGGAAGATCCAATTGGGGAACTGATTCCTACTTTGATGGCAAATTCGATGAATTCCGACTATCATCTACTGCTCGCTCTGCAGACTGGATTGCAACAGAGTATGCAAATCAAAACTCTCCTTCTACTTTCTTTACTATATCTGCACCTGAAGATAGAAGTGTAGCGATATCTTTTGCTATTACCAACACACAAGGTGATAACATTATAATTACTTTTAATAAAAACATTATCTATTCGGTTATTCCTACCACTGACTTTACTCTTACTGGTACATCTGCTACAATAGATAGTATAACATCAAACTCCTCTTCAATTACTCTGAATTTAAGCGGAAATCTTTTGGCAAATGAAACCATTACTATCTCATATACTAAAACTAGTGGTGGAATAAACTCTACTCAAAGTACAGACATAACACTAGAAAACTTTGTGAATCAACCTGTAATTAACAACATTCCAGATACTACTCCCCCTGTAATCACACTGAATGGTAATGATGTCGTTTATGTAGAACTTGGCTCATCCTACTCTGAGCAGAACGCCACTACTGATGATGACTCTCCTATCGTTATTCGTGGTGATACTGTAGATACAAATACTATAGGCAATTACACCATCACATACCACTCTGTTGATTCATCAGGCAATAATGCCACCCAAGTTAATAGAACTATAGTTGTTCGTGACACTACTCCCCCAGTAATCACACTGAATGGCAATAGTACCATAACACTATTTGTTGGCGATGCATATAATGAACAAAACGCCACTACTGATGATGGCTCTCCTATCGTTATTCGTGGTGACACTGTAGATACAAATACTATGGGCAATTACACCATCACATACCACTCTGCTGATCCATCAGGCAATAATGCCACCCAAGTTAATAGAACTGTAATAATTTCTGATGCACCAGATGATACTCCCCCAGTAATCACACTAATTGGTAATGCTACTGTTTATGTAGAACTTGACTCATCCTACTCTGAGCAAAACGCCACTACTGATGATAACTCTCCAGTAACAATTGGTGGTGACACTGTAAATTCATCTCTCGTGGGAAATTATACCGTCACCTATGACTCTGTTGATTCAGCAGGAAATAATGCCACCCAAGTGAATAGGCTTGTAATTGTTAGTGACACTACTCCCCCAGTAATCACACTGAATGGCAATAGTACCATAACACTATTTGTTGGCGATGCATATAATGAACAAAACGCCACTACTGATGATGGCTCTCCTATCGTTATTCGTGGTGACACTGTAGATACAAATACTGAAGGCAATTACACCATCACATACAACTCTGCTGATCCATCAGGCAATAATGCCACCCAAGTTGTTAGAACTGTAATAATTTCTGTACCAGATACTATTCCCCCAGTAATCACACTGAATGGTAATGATGTCGTTTATGTAGAACTTGGCTCATCCTACTCTGAGCAAAACGCCACTACTGATGATGACTCTCCTATCGTTATTCGTGGTGATACTGTAGATACAAATACTATAGGCAATTACACCATCACATACCACTCTGTTGATTCATCAGGCAATAATGCCACCCAAGTTAATAGAACTATAGTTGTTCGTGACACTACTCCCCCAGTAATCACACTGAATGGTGCTAGTACAATAACACTAAGCAAAAACTCTACATATAATGAACAAAACGCCACTACTGATGATGGCTCTCCTATCGTTATTCGTGGTGATACTGTAGATACAAATACTATAGGCAATTACACCATCACATACAACTCTGTTGATCCATCAGGCAATAATGCCACCCAAGTTGTTAGAACTGTAATAATTTTTGATGGACCAGACATTATTCCCCCAGTAATCACACTAATTGGTAATGCTACTGTTTATGTAGAACTTGGCTCATCCTACTCTGAGCAAAACGCCACTACTGGTGATGGCTCTCCTATCGTTATTCGTGGTGACACTGTAGATACAAATACTGTAGGTAATTACACCGTCACATACCACTCTACTGATTCATCAGGCAATAATGCCACCCAAGTAAATAGAACTATAGTTGTTCGTGACACTACTCCCCCAGTAATCACACTGAATGGTAATAATGTCGTTTATGTAGAACTTGGCTAATCCTACTCTGAGCAAAACGCCACTACTGATGATGACTCTCCTATCGTTATTCGTGGTGACACTGTAGATACAAATACTGTAGACAATTACACCGTCACATACCACTCTACTGATTCATCAGGCAATAATGCCACCCAAGTTAATAGAACTGTAATTGTTCGTGACACTACTCCCCCAGTAATCACACTGAATGGTAATAATGTCGTTTATGTAGAACTTGGCTAATCCTACTCTGAGCAAAACGCCACGACTAATGACAACTCTCCAGTAACAATTGGTGGTGACACTGTAAATTCATCTCTAGTGGGAAATTATACCGTCACCTATGACTCTGTTGATTCAGCAGGAAATAATGCCACCCAAGTGAATAGAACTATAGTTGTTCGTGACACTACTCCCCCAGTAATCACACTGAATGGCAATAGTACCATAACACTATTTGTTGGCGCTACATATAATGAGCAAAACGCCACTACTGATGATGACTCTCCAGTAACAATTGGTGGTGACACTGTAGATGCAAATACTGAAGGCAATTACACCATCACATACAACTCTGCTGATCCATCAGGCAATAATGCCACCCAAGTTGTTAGAACTGTAATAATTTCTGTACCAGATACTATTCCCCCAGTAATCACACTGAATGGTAATGATGTCGTTTATGTAGAACTTGGCTAATCCTACTCTGAGCAAAACGCCACTACTGATGATGACTCTCCTATCATTATTCGTGGTGATACTGTAGATACAAATACTATAGGCAATTACACCATCACATACCACTCTGTTGATTCATCAGGCAATAATGCCACCCAAGTTAATAGAACTATAGTTGTTCGTGACACTACTCCCCCAGTAATCACACTGAATGGCAATAGTACCATAACACTATTTGTTGGCGATGCATATAATGAACAAAACGCCACTACTGATGATGACTCTCCAGTAACAATTGGTGGTGACACTGTAGATGCAAATACTGAAGGCAATTACACCATCACATACAACTCTGCTGATCCATCAGGCAATAATGCCACCCAAGTTGTTAGAACTGTAATAATTTCTGATGCACCAGATGATACTCCCCCAGTAATCACACTAATTGGTAATGCTACTGTTTATGTAGAACTTGACTCATCCTACTCTGAGCAAAACGCCACTACTGATGATAACTCTCCAGTAACAATTGGTGGTGACACTGTAAATTCATCTCTCGTGGGAAATTATACCGTCACCTATGACTCTGTTGATTCAGCAGGAAATAATGCCACCCAAGTGAATAGGCTTGTAATTGTTAGTGACACTACTCCCCCAGTAATCACACTGAATGGCAATAGTACCATAACACTATTTGTTGGCGCTACATATAATGAGCAAAACGCCACTACTGATGATGACTCTCCAGTAACAATTGGTGGTGACGCTGTAGATGCAAATACTGAAGGCAATTACACCATCACATACAACTCTGTTGATTCAGCAGGAAATAATGCCACCCAAGTTGTTAGAACTGTAATAATTTCTGATACACCAGATAATACTCCCCCAGTAATCACACTGAATGGTAATGATACCGTTTATGTAGAACTTGACTCATCCTACTCTGAGCAAAACGCCACTACTGATGATGATTCTCTAGTAATAATTGGTGGTGACACTGTAAATTCATCTCTAGTGGGAAATTATACCGTCACCTATAACTCTGTTGATTCAGCAGGAAATAATGCCACCCAAGTGAATAGGCTTGTAATTGTTCGTGACACTACTCCCCCAGTAATCACACTGAATGGCAATAGTACCATAACACTATTTGTTGGCGCTACATATAATGAGCAAAACGCCACTACTGATGATGACTCTCCAGTAACAATTGGTGGTGACACTGTAGATACAAATACTGAAGGCAATTACACCATCACATACAACTCTGTTGATTCAGCAGGAAATAATGCCACCCAAGTTGTTAGAACTGTAATAATTTCTGATACACCAGATAATACTCCCCCAGTAATCACACTAAATGGTAATGCTACTGTTTATGTAGAACTTGACTCATCCTACTCTGAGCAAAACGCCACTACTGATGATGGCTCTCCAGTAACAATTGGTGGTGACACTGTAAATTCATCTCTCGTGGGAAATTATACCGTCACCTATGACTCTGTTGATTCAGCAGGAAATAATGCCACCCAAGTGAATAGGCTTGTAATTGTTAGTGACACTACTCCCCCAGTAATCACACTGAATGGCAATAGTACCATAACACTATTTGTTGGCGCTACATATAATGAGCAAAACGCCACTACTGATGATGACTCTCCAGTAACAATTGGTGGTGACACTGTAGATACAAATACTGAAGGCAATTACACCATCACATACAACTCTGTTGATTCAGCAGGAAATAATGCCACCCAAGTTGTTAGAACTGTAATAATTTCTGATACACCAGATAATACTCCCCCAGTAATCACACTAAATGGTAATGCTACTGTTTATGTAGAACTTGACTCATCCTACTCTGAGCAAAACGCCACTACTGATGATGGCTCTCCAGTAACAATTGGTGGTGACACTGTAAATTCATCTCTCGTGGGAAATTATACCGTCACCTATGACTCTGTTGATTCAGCAGGAAATAATGCCACCCAAGTGAATAGGCTTGTAATTGTTAGTGACACTACTCCCCCAGTAATCACACTGAATGGCAATAGTACCATAACACTATTTGTTGGCGCTACATATAATGAGCAAAACGCCACTACTGATGATGGCTCTCCTATCGTTATTCGTGGTGACACTGTAGATACAAATACTGTAGGCAATTACACCATCACATACCACTCTGTTGATTCATCAGGCAATAATGCCATCCAAGTTAATAGAATTGTAATAATTACTGGTTCATCTGACACTACTCCCCCAACAGTCGTTGGTACTCCAGTATATGATGCTCAAACACACACCCTATCCATTACATTTAGTGAAAATGTAAGTATAACTAATCCATCACAATTGCTTATAGGATTCGTTTTCCCTTCTAATATTAATTATACAAACAATCCTACTCTGGTTCTAACTTTTAACAGCACAGCCACCGAATCTATATTTAACGTTTTTATCGGGTCAGTTGATGGTCCTCAAGTGGCTATTAACGCAAATTCTATTGTAGATGCTGCAAATAATGGTATACTTACTAATAACTCATCATTCAGTGTCCAAAACATCATTTCATCAGACGATCAGGTATTATCTCCTGCCACTATTCATGTGGACGCACCATTAATTCTCACACCTGAACATCAAAATGTTACTATCAATTATGTCGCCTCTACTTCCAACACTACTAATATCACTGCAGGATTAAGTGCCAAACTTGTATCTACTAATGTCATTACAGTCATGATACCTACTAGTACTATTATTACTCATGATGGTACTTGGGATTCGCAATTCCTTGCACCACGTACTGCTACTATTACTGTACCCTCTACAACTGTAGGTCAGACTACTACTAGTCATGTAACGGTTACAGCTATAACTTTGGGAGATGTAACAATTGATCTCAACCTAGGTGATACAGTTGCGTCTATTGTATTTGAAAATCAAGGTGGAAATAATTATAATATATATTATGTAAATACTATTGGCTCTACACCAACCCAGATATCATCCTGTGGTACTAGTAATATCGCAGAAATTAATACTCTTTTAACCACTACTTCCACAAACGAATGTTTTGTAGATGACAACACTCATGTAACAATTCACACCACTCACCTATCCACCTATGCTCTAATATCTTCCACCAGTACCACTAGTACTCAAGTACCTGCACCTATTCCATTTACTAGTAGTGGTGGTGGCAGTAGCTCAGGAGGCGGCGCAGGTCGTATATTCACTGGTGGTCAAGCCCCAATAATTGCAGAGGCTATTATTCACAAAGTATCTTGGGAAGTAGCTGATGATAAAAAACTAGTTGAAATTATTGCTAGCCCATCATCTGATGGTGCTTTTGTTACTATTAGTAGTTCCAAACTAGGGGTAATTGCAACTCAACTCTCCCTAACACAGCCCTACTCTGACAGAGTCGTCTATTTGGGTCTAGTGTCTTCTGATGAACGCTTTGTATCTGTAAAGGCTAGTGTATACTCTAATACTTTCTTTACAAGTGAACAAAAATTAGTAGATGTTTCTCAACCCACCGGTTCCATCACTTTTGATTCTACACTACCTGTTGCATCTACCGGTACCATAAAGGATGATAAAACCATAATGGACGATAAAACCATAGTGGATAATGATACTATGATGGATGATGATACTATGATGGACAATAAAACCATAAAGGATGATAAAACCATAAAGGATGATAAAACCATAAAGGATGATAAAACCATAAAGGATGATAAAACCATAAAGGATGATAAAACCATAAAGGATGATAAAACCATGATAAATGATGACTCTACTACCACTACTGGTGAAGGTGGTTGTCTAATCGCAACAGCAGTATATGGAACTGAGACTTTCACAACAAGTACAAATGCTCAGAGAGATACGTGATACAACTTTAATGACTAGTCTACCTGGAATATCCTTCATAACATCATTCAACCAAATCTATTACACCTTTTCACCTGTAATTGCAGATGCTGAGCGTGAAAACCCTCTACTGCGTGAAATAATTCAGACTATTCTATATCCTCTACTCTCTAGTGTCTCTATAATGACGATGGTAGATGACTCGGAGAATAGTGTGTTGGCTTTGGGATTACTTGTAATTGCTATCAACTTGCTAATTTATGTTGGTCTACCAACATTGGCATTTGTTTATCTACATAAAAAAATTAAATCTGTCAAACTCGTATCTTAAATTCTTTACATAAAATCATTTCACTCAAATCTAATTTTGACCACAATGATGTGATGGAAAAAAATTAAATATTTGATATATGCAATATGACGAATCTGATACTATTAATTTAAAAACTCAATCTGAGATATTTGCCGACTATTTATGTGACATATCTGTAAAATCCACACCAAATAAACTTGGTACTAGTGGCAATGAGTTAATTGTTAATAATCATAGTAAAGGCTCTATTGCAAATTCGGGTGCTATTCATGGAGCGATACTATAATCTCTATTTTAATTTTATTTCTTTTGATTCTTCTTGGATTTATCACTATTTCTTGTAATCAACATATATGAACCATAAATTAATAATCCTGCTAGAAGAATATAAAATCCATATCTGCCAAGATAATGTGTAAAAGATAGATCTGCTTGATTGATATACGCAATCAAAATATTAATCGTGAGATATACAATCAATAAAACATCCATGTTATTTTGTCTCCGTTTTTATCCAGTGTATAAAAAAGAATCTCAAATACATTTTATTCACTACTTGTCAATAATATCAGATATCTTATTTGCCAAATCACCGTATTTGTTATTATATGTTGAACGTTGTGTTAAAAGATCATCAAAATAATTACTCAAATGAGCATTATGAGCATTGGTATCTTTTAAATAATTATTTTCTAATACGATCATATACTGTAAAATTTCATCATAACGATCCCATTGATCATTTGTAGAGTATCTTGTCAAAAGAGTGTTTAATAGACTATATACTCTTCATTATACTCTGTGGTGATTTCAGCATATATCTTATTGAACTGTCTCAAAGTTTATCACGTTCTAAGGTTGTGACATTTGCGTAAGATTCTAACTGTATCAATTCATTGTTTAGTTTCTGTACTTCTTTCATCTTGTTTAATAATTCGACACTTTTGTCATAAAGACCAACATATTCATTAATACTGGGAATATTTGAAATAGATAGTGTACCTCCTAGAGCAATTATATTTTTATTCCCTTTGGAGATGCCAATGCCTGATACAATCAAACCGAATATGAATTGCCAAACCCTATCATAATCAATTCATTTGCCATATTATGTTAATTTTGTTTTTATCTTATTCCTATCTTTCACTAAGAATTCCTACTCTTCAATCTGACAATCCTTTTTTGTATCTGTTTAATCTCCTCATTGATCTCTACTTTTTGTCTCTCAGCATCTTTTTTCTGACCAACGAGTATCTTCAGTTGCATACTATACGCCTTAATCATTGTAGTGTCATTAGCAGGACCACAATAATCATTCTTTACCCTTTGAGTATCTTTATCATAATGAGAAAGATAGATGTATTTTTTCTTATTCTGTATCTTTTCCAATATTTGCATACTGGCTCTAATACGATTCATATTATAAGTCTATTATACAATTAGTTAATACCATAGATTCATATAATAATATACTATTAATCCATAGTATGAATCAACGTAAACAAAAAGCAAAAGTAATGATGCAAACAGTAGGCAACTTTGCACAAGTGGACACCAACAAATTTGAAATAAAATCTCAAACAAATCCAAACAAACTATACAATGTAAGCAGAACAGGTCAAGGACTTGTGTGTGTAAAAATCACACAATTCGAAGAGCAGATTGCAAGCATATACAATTAGTCAAATGTATAGTGATTACAAATAGAGGATATGCGAATAATAATTTTAGAATAATGGAATAGACTAGACTGAATCTGTGTGAATACTGTAATTCAGGTAATATCAAAAAAGATGGTATGAGGAACAACAAACAAGGAAAAATACAACGATTCAAATGTTTATATTGTAATAAACGCTTTACATCAAATTTTGAATTTGAGGGTAAACAATCTGATTCAAAAATAATTACAGGTGCATTACAAATGTACTATTCAGGTATGTCAGTTGGAGATATTTCAACACATTATGAGTTTGATACTGATGTGAATCATTCTACTATGAATCGATGGATTGCCAAATACCCTGTAATGTTAACTAGATACCTAGATGAAATCATACCACGTGTTGGCAATTGGGTTCGTGCTGATAAAGTATGAATAAAGGTGTCAGGTAAGTCAAAATATCTATTTGCATCTATGAATAATGACACTCGTTTTTGAGTTAGCTGAAAGACATGGCCGATACTAAATTTCAGCACAATGCAGATTATTTGTTGAAACTGACTAAATTGATTACTGGGAATAAAACACCCAAGTATTTTATCACAGATGGATTACCATCATAGGGTAAATCGTCAAGAAGAGTATTTGGCAGAGAAACACAATATGATTAAATATGATGGAGCGTCTAAATGGTGAGATTCGTGATCGTAAGAAAGTGTTTAGAGGATTGAAGAGAAGATAGTCTGATTATTAATGGTGTGACAGTGTATTACAATTATGCCAAAAAGTATAGTGATATTGACAATAAGAGACCATCTAAGAGAGCAAAGATAACTGTCAAGGGTCATAACAAGTGGAATACTTTGATACAGAGTGCAAGTTTGCATGATTATGATACCATCTAATTTTTGGGGCAAAATTTTCAATTAAACCTTTCATTGCATTATGACATTTCTTCATATCCTTGTTAATAGAGTCAGACTCTAATTGCTCAATATTGCATTCACTACATTTATCATCATTCATATAGATTTTGTCATGTTTGCCACATAATTTTCCATTTAATTCTAACGTTGGATCTAATCTAAGTCATTCAACATTAAACATACTCAAATAATGAAACATTTTACTGTGATTTATAATAAAATCGGCAAGGTGCACTTTATCAGATATGTCCTAAAATTAATTCATCGCTCATTGGTCTTATCCCAATTAGGATAAAAACATAATAATTTCAATTTGTTAAATTGTCAGTATAGACATTTAATTGCTTGAATATATACTCATATTGTGATGACACCTGTTCATTGTAGGTTATAGCAGTATCTTTCAATCCCTCAGTTGCCTGCTCATATTTATCACGAGATAAAGTTTACTGTTTTAATAAAAAATTGGTAAAGTATCCTGCTTTCTTGTGATGATTAAGAAAATGTTTCATCCAGTAATCTTTTGTAATATCTTTTTTCTCAAAATTGGAATTACATAAATGTGCACATTAGATGATTATTCATGGGATAAACATGCTAATGAAATTGCTGACTGATATTCAAATTTATCACATAGTATGTCGCTATGATTCATTAAAGATTTTGCATATTTTGCACTATATCTAACACCATTCCATATATTTTTATGAGAAATATGGATTTTAGAATCATCGGGCACGATTATTTTTAAATAATTCATATATTTAGATCGGTAATGATGTTTTTAGTATTAAATTATTAGAACCATTAATAACACCCGAATTTGCAATAGAGCCTGAAAAATTACTAGATTGATATATAAAAATAAGGTTGTGCTCTTAGCCACGGCCTTGAGCGTAGTATTTGCCTGAACGTGCTTTGACAAAAAAGGCACCTGCTATACCACCGAATATCACTGCGGATATTGCAGTTGCTCCTAATACACCGTCTGCTGAAAGATATGGTGTGCCAGAACCAGTTGCAGGATTGTCTTCTGCTGTTTGTACTTTGAGTCTTGCTAGTGCTAAAGATTCTTCGATAGTTCCTTTACCTGTAGAGCCATCACTGCCAACATTGCCCAAATATTGAGCGTAGACTGGAGTAACGGTTCCCACTATGAGAACTATCGCTATTAGTGAAGCAATTATTATGGATTTCATAGGTTTACAATTAGACTGTTTAGCTAAGGGTATTTAACTTTTGTTTTATCATATATATCAAAATTTAACGATAAATCCACCATTCGCTTTATACAGTAATGTATATATNCATCAAGTATTACTCAAAAAAATAATGATTCCTATATTTGGTGTCCTACTTAGTGTACTGTCAGCAGTTACTGGTCAGCTAGGACCAAGTTATGATCCGCTATTTTATGATGTAATGATTTACATCTTTGGAACTATCATGTTTACTGTATTCCTTTTAGCTGTGATCGCATATTGGTTGCGTGTTCATGGTTGGGCTTACAAAGACACACGTGAGAAATGGGTTGATGAATTAGATTGCCACTTTGAAAGAGAAGGCATCGGTTTAATCCCAGACAACGGAAAATACTGGTAATATTTTCCAATTATCTCTTTTTATTATTTTATAATATTATAATCTCTGTAAATTTTTATTTGTTATTTTAACTAGGTGGTAGAAAGTCTCTATCCTTTGCTTCATCATATGCTTTTGAGGTAAACTCTGCTGTGTATTCAAATCCTTCTTGAAACGGTGCATTGATAAATTTATCTGATACTTCACCGTTGACTAGAATTTGTGACTTTGATTGATCCATATCTCTAATTGGAAAATCCCATATCCAAAAGAAATGTCCAATTTCAAAATCATATTTTTCCGTCCATGCAACATGAATTATTCCATCTGCAGAATCTGTAAACATTACTCTTTTACACTCGTCCTGTCCAATACCACTTGGAATATCTGCTTTTTGTCCATCTACATAAAGCAACAAACTTGCTGATAATCTATATGGTGTTTCTATTCCATCAATACAACTTTTGAGTGGATCGTTCTTTGACAATTCCCCTTGGATCAGACTACTTGCAAGACCAACCCCTATTGCAATTACAGTTGTAGTTGCAAGAAATTTTAGGGTTTTTCGACGTTTTGCTGGATCTCCCATACCTGGCCAAATCATATACCTTCCCTCTGATTATTCTTCATAAAGTCTTTGCTATGTATCTTGGACGTCTCTGTTTTATGTCAAATTATGTCTGTATTCTTTAAATGAATCATTTATTTTAAAAAATTTATTATCAATAAGTAACAGTATGAATGAGATCTTTGTAAGGTAAATTAACACAGTTCTGTTAGATACTTGTGTGTGTGTCTTTTATAGTAAAATCCAATTCTAACAAAAAGTATATAACGACTATCGTATTGTGAACAATTAGTGGTAATGATGACCGACAAAAGAATATTAGTAATTGGACTAAGTGTGATTCTTGCTCTAGGTACTGTTGGATTCAATTGGGTTGAATCTATTTTGCCTACCGCAGATGCACATGGTGTACAAGCACAACTGCAAAGTCGTTTTGTTAGAATTGAGGATGAAACATTTAATCGACAATCACTCCAAACAGGTGAGCAACTTACTATACAAGGAAAGTTTGTTAGTCTTGTGGAACGTGATTTGAGAGCATGGAATTCTATTTTCTCCGAATCGACTAATGCAGGTAATCGCTGGGAGATTCTAGCACGTGATCCTCCTGGAAATGTATTTAATCTCCCAGGTAATGGTATTGTTGATTATAAAATTACTGCCAAAGCACTTGAAGCTGGTGTTTATCACGTACATACACAGCTCAATGTTGCAAATGTAGGTCCCGGATTAGGTCCAGGACAAACTGTTATTGTAGATGGTGAAAATATCATCAAACCAATACCCTACACAAACATTGCATATCAGTCAATAATAATTGGCGTTGGATATGTAATCACATTTGCGACAAGACCTTGGCAAGTAATCTAGACTAACCGATTCATCTTTTTTCATTTTTTAATATTTTTCACTAACCCATACTCTATATTATATAATTTATACAAATAATGGTTCACTGTCTTTACAAATTATATTCTGCATTCTATGACGGTGATTAATTTCTATGTGGTGAATGATATTTACTATTAATAAATAATATTCTTAAAATTTATCATATATCGTAATTGAATGTTATATTTGTCATCCAGAGTCGTCTTTATACTATATCATCATATGTGACATCTACGATACCTATGACTAGGTAAGTCATACCTCCTATCTATAATATCATGTAAGAAAGGTTTAAAACAAGACAATTTTATCATAAATTGAAATGACTCTTCCAAAAGGTTTCGGTTCAAGCGGTGGCTCTAGCAACGCTGATGTAGAAAAGATGATTGGTAAACGTGTTGAAAACATGACTGGCATTATTACACTATCATACATCGCTGCATGGTTGGCTACTTTTGGTGGTACTGCTGCAGGGTACTTTTACTATCCTTGGGCATATCCTACCCCTAGTGGACATTATGCATTCATCGTTTTGACGATAATAGAATCAATTGGATACTTGTTCTGTGTTAAAGTCGTAGAAGAAGGTTCAAACAAAAACAGCAATGTTTTGATTGCAGGTGTACTTGCATCAACAGCCGTGCTTACAGTTTTGATAGCCATCTATGTTGGCGTCTAGACGTATATTTTTTCCATCTTTTTCTTTATTTTAATTTTATTTTAATGTGTATAACTTGTCTGTAGAGATCAACGAATGTATTTTTCTTGTAATTGACTTGTACACGAATCCAGTTTTTCATATGTTGTATTAATCTCCTCTAGTAATGATTTTACTATTTCTTCTCGATTAAATCCTCCTAATTCTGCTATGAATTTTCCTCGTTCAAAACCTTCTAGTGTGGTAAGATCCATACCATAATAATTTATAAATTCTTTTTCTGCGTGATCTAATAAAATTAAAAATGCCAAGTATTCTTGTATAGTAGTTACATTTTGACAAACTTGTAGGTATGAATTTGGCCAATTACCTACATTGTTTAGACCTGGTAATCTCTCTCTGATTTCTTTGGTTTGAATTTGGTCAAATTTAGATTGCAAATCATTTGGTCTATCTATTACTATTTGATATTTAATCAGTGCGTTTAGAGTTTCTGGAGGTATCTGTGAATCTTGTTCTTTTATTATCAAATTTGATAATATTCCTTTTTGTGGTGTAGATTTTACTTGAGATGTTTTAGGTGATGATGCTTGAAATGTTGGAGATGATGTCTGTATTTGTTGTGTATTTTGACCTGTCGCTGTAGGGCCAGATAACACTCTGTCCTGCGATGAGTGTATGCTCATTACTTGTTGTCTAATCTCATCTAACGTCTGAGAATTTGATGTGCTGGGACTGATAATATTCAACGAAAATATTGCTATTGTGATTATTATCATTATACATATGCTACTGACTATGATAAATTTTCTATTCATTATTTAATGAATATTTGATAACCTTTGAATATATAATAAACGTAGGATATTGTCGAATTTTTCGATATATATTAGATTAATACTTTAAATATTCCTAGTGTGAACTATAATTTTATATAGTCTTGATTATTTCAACATAGTAATGGTTTGGCTCAGACGTTGTACCCACTATTTGTTCATAATTGTAGTTGCTGTAAACTCTACATTGTTGACAATTAATGCAGGGGATTACATATTTTATACTGATTGGGCTTGGACATCATTTGTTGTATTTTCAATATCTCAAACATTGATGCTTTCTGTAGGTGCTGCTTACTATCTTACATTTACGGGAGTTCCAGGTACTGCTACGTATTATGCTCTGATAATGACTGTGTATACTTGGGTTGCCAAGGGTGCATGGTTTGCATTAGGTTATCCCTATGACTTTATTGTTACACCTGTATGGTTACCATCAGCGATGTTAATTGATTTGGCATATTGGGCTACAAAGAAAAACAAACACTCATTGATTCTGTTTGGAGGTGTACTCTGTGGTATGTCTTTGCCGTTATTCAACATGGTAAATTTAATCACAGTTGCAGATCCGCTAGAAACAGCATTCAAATATCCACGACCAACACTTCCACCTTACATGACACCGATTGAGCCGCAGGTAGGTAAATTCTACAATAGTCCTGTGGCGCTTGGTGCTGGAGCTGGAGCTGTACTTGCATGTACGTTTATGGCTCTAGGTTGTAAGCTGACTACATGGACGTATAGATGGATGGCCGCTTGGTCTAAATGGGATTAGTATATCCTTTTTTTTCTTTTTTTGTTTTCTAGGATCCTATGATCCTAAATTTTTGTTGCCGCATGTATAATATCTAATAATTTGTAAATATCCATAAAGATCTACATGTGAATATTATACGAATGATACTAATCTACTCTGGTCCTTTTGGGTATGTAATGCCTAGATTGGGAAAATCTAAAGCTTCGAGCGGGATCCGGACCCGCGACCTTTACCTTACCAAGGTAACGCTCTACCAGGCTGAGCTATCGAAGCACGATTTTATGACGATTAAAATCCTTATAACTCTAATTCTTTTGAACAAGTTCCCAAAAACCAAAGTTTTAATCTTGTTTAAAGTATATAAAATATGTTGGAGGAGTAGTCAAGCCTGGCCAAAGAGAACGTTAGTTCTTGGACACGCGGGACTTAAAATCATATATGGGTGATCCCGTCTCTAGGAGTTCGTGGGTTCGAATCCCACCTCCTCCATTTAAAATAAAAATAATACTCTAGGAAAATTTATTGTTTATCTTTACACCTTTTGCACTCAAGGCTTTGTATACAGTTGGAAGTCCAAATGCAAAGCCAACATGACTACAATTTTTGTTTTCACATAACAGACAAAATAGTTTACCATTTTGCAAGGCTACCTCTGCAACTCTTTTTTTCATGTTATCTTTAATCAATATACAATCATCTAATACAGAAATTTCTTCTAACATTGGTGCATATTTTGCAAAAATCACATCTGACTGCATTCTATCCTCAATCATGTATGTGATGTAGCCTGAAAAACTATTGATACCACGTTTTGTTAAATCAGCTCTATTGCTGTCATAAGTGGTATGAAATCTTTTGTATGCTTCCTCTGATATGGTGATTGATTTAAATCCGGTTTTTGGCATCTTACCGTATATTATGGTACTCTACTATATATTACTTTAATCTCTATACATTATTCCAAACTAGTTGCTTTTTAAAAAGATGTTAAATTTGAAACTTGCAAATGTGAATGACAATCATGATGATTCAAGCTCCAACATCCTTTTCTTTACACTAGTTTGAAAAGACGTGTATTTTAAATAGTGTAGATTATATGACACTTAAAATTGAAACAATTGTTGATTAATAAAATAAACATGGAGATTATATCCATTGTCTAACGAAGTGCCCATCAATATCAATGGTAAAGCTACTGCAAAAGTGGCTATCATATTTATTGCAATAATTGTAATTGCTGGTATATTATTTTCATCAATACAAATTGTAGAGGCTGGGCACAGAGGTGTATTGTTACATTTTGGTGCTGTTGATCTAACTCAACCACCTTTAACTGAAGGACTGCACTTTGTAATTCCAGTATCTGACCAAATAATACCTATAGAGGTCAGGACATTAAAATTTGTTGTAGCCTCTTCAGCTGCAAGTAAAGACTTGCAAACTGTAACTACTGAGATTACTGTAAACTATCATCCAAATGCCGAATTTGTACATACATTGTATAAAGAAGTGGGATTGAATTACAGAGATCGTGTTATTGCTCCTGCTGTAGAAGAATCTGTGAAACAAGTAACTGCAAAGTATAATGCTGAAGAATTAATCACTAAAAGACAGCTTGTAAAAGATGATATTGAATCTACTATTACTGAGCGTTTGTCAACCTATCACATCAAAACTGACGTGATTAGTATTACCGACTTTCAATTCTCAGCACTATTCTCACAAGCGATTGAATCCAAAGTAGAAGCCGAACAAAAAGCACTAAAAGCAGAGAACGACCTTTTACGTATTGAAGTAGAAGCTAGACAAACTGTTGCTAGTGCTATTGGTATTGCAGAGGCGAATATAGCAGAAGCCAAAGGTGAAGCAGAAGCAATTGAGATTATTAATAGTGCACTTGCCACAAATCCCAATTATCTCCAATGGTTGAAAACACAAAAATGGGATGGCGTATTGCCACTTGTAGTGAGTGATGATGCAACTCCATTTATTCAGATACCAACACGATAATTTCTAGACTATTCTAAACTCGATACTTTTTGGTGTGTTCAATTGGCATTTTTTGTGTGATAAATCAACCTAAAATCATTTTATGACATTTTTCTCAGTAAACACGACTGAAAGATGTTGAGTTGGAGCAGTAAGTATACTTCTAGCATGCATACTTGTCGTATATTCTGTGAATTGTTTTATTACTATCTCATATCAAAATTAAACATGGCTCGAGGCTATGAATTAGATGATATTCGACGAAAAATAATTGATTTATTACAGACCATCCCTTCAGGTCTATCCGGTGTTGAGGTCGCTAAGAGACTTGACATGAATAGAATAACTACTGTAAAATATCTAAGTATGCTTTCGACTGAAGGTATGATAGTACAACGAAATGTTGGAAATGTTACCATATGGTTATCTGCACCTGGAATAACAAATTTTGATTTCCCAGTCGACTATCAAAAAGATGTACCTTATTTCAGAGATCATGTATTAAATTGTTCATTTGATGATGTGAGGGGATTGATAAAAAGTTGTGTACACGAAGGTGCAAGTATATTGAATATAATGACTGAAATTATTATTCCGTGTTCAGAGACAATTAAAACACTAGCCCTTGATGGTAAAATTGGTTATACTGAAGAGGCATTATTTGTAAATATGATCATAGATTCAATAAAGATGACAGAACAGTCTCTACCTAATACTGATGTGAATAAAAATATCTGTCTTCTTGCTACTGATACCTTTGGGTTAATTCTTGCTGAATCATCTGCTACCGTTTTACGTTCCATGGGTTGGAATGTATTCTTGATAGGTGATATCTCCTCTGAACTTTTGTTAGAGTTGGATCTTCGTAAATTACTATCTAACATATGGTCACAGCGTCAGGGTATAATGATCATATCTGGATTTTCTGATGATGATGACGGTTTGGTCTTTCTTGATAAGATAGTAAATTCTACAAGAACTGAAGCATGGAGTGATGTTCGATTTACAGTGTGTAGTTCTGCGAATCAGCATAAACCAAAGGCAGATCTAGTTGTAGAATCGTTGGGTTCCTTGATTCAGTGGATAGATACTATTTCTTTAAATAAATAATGATGGGCCGAATGAGATTCGGACTCACGACCTTTCGATATCTGAATGATATTTATCAGTCGAACGCTCTAGCCAGTCTGAGTGACCGGCCCACTAGAAATTTTTAACGCATAGTTGTTTTAAATCTATTCTTTCCATTTTATGGAACATCCAATTGATGGATCAAAATCTTTTTCTATAGATTTTCCATCTAAAAATTTTATAATATTATCAATCATAGTTTTTTCCGTGGCTATATCCTCTGGTTTCATTGCGTTATCAATCTTACCATGAAATATTAATTTAAAATCTTTATCAAACAAGAATGGATTTGGTGTACACGTAGCTCCATATTTCTTTGCAATATCTTGTGATTCATCAACTAGGTAATCGAATTGCATTTCTTTTTCTATAGCAACTGTCTTCATACTCTCAAAACTATCATCAGGATATTTTACTGAATCATTACTGTTAATTCCAATCACATTGACATCTTGTTCGAATCGTGTGTGTATTTCTTTGATTGCCTCCACTTTGGCTTTTACAAATGGGCAATGATTACACATAAAGATGATTAATGTTGCCCTTTTATCCGCATAGTCTTTCAAAGAGTGTTTGTGATTATCGATACCCACAAGTTCAAAATCTGGAGCCATATCTCCGGTCTTTAATGATATTTGTGATTCCATCACTGCCATGATTAATAGTAGAAAAATATCATTATAAAATTCTTATCAAAACATAATTTTTCATACTGGTAACAGTTTTTAACTAACCATATCAAAATTAATTTGTCCCAAGCTCAGCTCAGCCTGGTAGAGCTTCCGGCTGTAGTTGTCGGCCAATGGCTGACGGAAATAACAGCCTATCAGGCATACAGAAACCGGGTTGTCGAAGGTTCAATTCCTTCGCTTGGGATTACATTTTTTTTTATGGATTAATCACTGCACGACCAATAATCTTTCGATCTTTAAGATCATTGAGTGCTGTATTTACCTCATTCAAACTATATCTTTTTGATATCAATGGCTTTACTACACCCTTCTTTGCCAAATCAAGTAATTTTATCATGTCCTCATAACTTCCAGTATATGCCCCTTGTATTGTAATTGACTTTAATGGTATCGTTACTAGTGACAGATCCACTGATCCACCGAATAATCCCACCAAGACTAAATTACCACGTTTACGTAATAATGCTAATCCCATCTTTACAGTAGGCGGTCCATTAACAAAGTCGATGATACTGTCAACCCCCTTGTTATTAGTAATATTCATAATTTCTTTTATTGCATCACTCTCTTTGGAATTAATTACAACATCAGCACCGACATTCTTTGCAATCTCTAATTTTTCATTACTGAGATCTACACAAATAATCTTTGCGCTACTTGTTGCTTTGGCAATTTGTATACCCATCAGACCTAAACCACCTGCTCCTATGATGATGATGACTTTTGGTTTATTGACACATGCTTTTTTAATCGCAGTATATGCTGTAAGTCCAGAACAGGCAAGAGAAGTTGCCTCTTCCAAATCTAATCCAGATAATTTAGCCAGATGTTTATAGTGTGACACATTAATGTATTGGGCATATCCGCCATTTTGAAACACACCGAGTGATTTTGGATTTTCACACAAATTTGTATCACCTGATTTACATGTAGGACAATCATCATCACCGAGCCATGGATATATCAACACCTTTTCCCCTATTGAGAATCCTACAACATCTGCTCCAACTTTTTCTATCACTCCTGTAATTTCATGTCCGGGTATAACGGGAAATTTTACACCTCTATCTGTAACTTTCATAAATCCATCTCCAGTGTCATATCCACCCTCCCATAGGTGCAGATCACTGTGGCATACGCCAACTGCTTTTATCTTTACCAAAACTTGAGTTCCTGTGGGGTCTTGAACCGTCACATCACTAATTACTAGTGGTTCATTAGGCAAAACTATTCGAGCTGCTTTCACAAGTGTTGTTTTTTTTAATTATAATATAATTTAATCCAACAAACTCCATAAATATTATTCATGATTCCATTAAATCATGACCGATGAGCCTACAGCTGCTAATATATCACAGGAGCCAGTAAATGTACTATTCAATCCTTCTAAAATAAACAAAAGCAATGTTTGGGAGATTGATTTAATCCATATTTTAGATATTCTTCTTGATATCTTGAAGAAAACTGGAAAAAATAAAGATCTACGAGTGGCCGGAATGGCAGCTCTCTCATCATCACTGATTTATCGTATGAAGGTAGAGAGTATATTTGCCCTTCAGAAAATTGCAACTGAGCAATCTTCTGATTCTAGAAAACGTACAGATGTAAACATCCCACTTCTTGATATACCATATCGACATGAATCAACATATCCTGTAACACTTGATGAATTATTAGAGTTGTTAGAAAACTTGATTGGGACGATAACTAATCCACGTACAAACAATAGAGGACTTAATATTCAACCTATAGATCCACCTGATTTCAAACAATATTTCAGCACTCTTGAAAATATTATTCAACAATATGAAGATTTGGTAATTACCAAAGTATCTAAAAAAGGCACTATATTATTTTCTAAAATTGTATCTGATTTAGATGTTACAGATTCCATTCGTTGTTTTTTTGCAATTCTCTTTCTTGCTCGTGATGTGAAAGTTGATCTAGAACAAAAAAATAGTGATATACTAGTTTCTCTAATAACATGATTTATTTTTATAAGGAATAACATATGTGATTAATAATGGTAAAATTAACTGATAAAATCCCGATTCTGATTAGACTTGAAGTTGCTCTCTATTCTGCAGGACGACCATTATCACTTGACGAATTGATAAAAGCGTCTGGCAGTGACTCGAAACCCAAAGTATTAGAACAATTAGAAATTCTAATGAAAAAAACAAAATCTGCATTCAAGGGGTTGGAGATTACGCGTTTGCCAGATCGTACATATGTCTTCCAAGTAAAGGCTCAGTACGGTACACTAGTTCGTAAATTTGCGACAAAACCAATTCTGCCAAAAGCCACGCTCAAGACTCTATCATATATTGCATACATGCAACCAATATCCTCAAAACAACTCGTTGAGACTAGAGGCGGTTCTGTATATTCACATCTGAAAGATCTACTCAGTCTAGATTATATCACATATCAAAGTGTTGGTAGAATAAAGATCTATGCGACAACTGATAGATTTCAAAAATATTTTGGTCTTGACGGTGATCTTGCTAATCTAAAAGAACAGTTGTTCAAAAAAAGACGTACTAGTTGAGAGAGAGAGATTACCTATCTTCAAGTTTCAGTGATGCTGAATTTATACAATATCTAAGTCCTGTTGGATTCGGTCCATCATCAAATACATGTCCGAGATGCGCTCCACATCTATTACAATTTACCTCTGTTCGAACCATCCCTGCACTAGTATCTGATATGTTCTCTATGGTATCCTCTGAGGTTGGTTTGAAAAAGCTAGGCCAACCGGTACCTGAATCAAATTTTGTTTGTGAATCAAATAATTCTAGACCACAACATTTGCAACGATACATGCCATCATCTTTACAATCATTATATTTTCCTGAAAATGGTGCTTCTGTACCTTTATTGAAACAAACATCAAAATCTTCCAAACTCAGTTCCTTCTTCCATTCTTCTTTTGACTTTGTTATCTTTTCCATACCTCTATCACTTTTTTGTACTATTTTTTCTTTTCTGCTCAAATCGTTTTTCTGACTCTAATCTTTCCAAATCTACATCTTCCAAGTTTACAAATTTTATAATTTTACCTAATATTGGATGTTTTGATATTATCTGTCTAAACATTTGCTGAGCTACCCTGCGATACTCTGGATGTCCTTGAGGCGTACTTCGTAACTCTATCATGTGACACGCTTCCCTCAAATTCATTTTAATCATATAATGATAATTGTATGCAAAATTCACTACATACTGTGCCTGTATTGGCATACTCTTTTTCATTTTATTATATACGTGTCTGGTGTTATTCATACACTCTACAAACTCTGATTTCAGCCCCGCTCCAATTACTTCTTGGGGTGTAAAGTAATCATGATCACATGTCAAGTTTTGTCGCTGTAATGTGAGTGCCCTGTGTCTGTGTAAATCTCGAAATACTCCATAGTCACTTTGAATATCAAATGTATATTCTACTAATTCAAACGCACGTGGTGGTCTGTATCTGCGGTTTTTACGTAACGCAATATGCTGATTTATTATTTTTTTCTTTGTAACAAGGCTGAGTTTCTTTACATGTTTTAAAATAGAATCATATGATGTTCCATTTGCCCCTTGATACATAATACCAGTGATTAAATCATTCATTGCTATGGATTCATTTACATATTTTACAAGCTTTACCATTTGCCCCATTTGTTTATCTGATTTTGGATTTGATTTCTTTGATATTATTTTGATATTTTTGTGATATTTTTGTAAATCTCTTCCAAATGAGTCATCTGATCTTTGAATGAATGCGCCTATTGATTTATTTAATTCGCGTTTAATTTCAACTGCAATTTCTCTCTCCTCTTCTAGTCGAGAACTGAACAAGACGGTGAGCAAATACTCAAACGCTCTTCCATTTCCTGCAACACCAACATTTGTCAAAGTTGAGGCTGGCAGTAATACTCTCAAAGTATCATACATCTTGGCCTTTATCGTTCTCAAATAGGCTCGCTGTGCTGCATCTGCCCCCTCTGAATCTAATTTGCCAAATAATACCTGTTTTTTTGAATTATTGGCAAAATACTGTCTCTCTATAGGGTATACCTCTCTTATGTAGTGAGTGATCGGATCAATTAGGCGTGAGTATGTCTCAAAACTATCATTGCACGCATCTAGATAATCGTCAGCATATCTGGATTTTAAAATTCTCGGATCTCTGTAAAATGCAAATTTTGAATTTATTTTTTTATTCCAGGGAACGTATCGTGAAGATTTCTCTAAATACGACAACCCCACTCTTCTGTCCTCAATTGTTTTCACTGCGATATTTGAAATTCCCTCTATTGCAATATGTGCAAAACCCAATTCTGCAATAGAATCATCTCCATACTGACCTAAAACTTTTTTATAAAATACCTCTCCTCTTTTTTTTGTATTTATAAATTCGTTTAAAAATACTCGTCGCATACTGTGTGTTGTTCTACTGTATCTAGACATCAGTGCGCCTCTATCTGCTTGCTCTGGTGTATCTAGGCAGAATACTTTCTTGTCTACATTGGAAAAATGTTTTTTTAAAATTTTTTCTTCCTTGACTGAAAACTCTCTACCCAACTATTAATTACACCTTTATGTTGATTTAGTTTCATTTGATTTTATTTGAATTAAATCTGGAGAAGATTGTTTTTGCATACCTTTTGATTGCCAGCGTAACAATACTTCTTTAAATGCATCTGCATCTTCGTGACTTTCTGTATACATTAGCATTGTAACCCATCTGCCCTTTCCTGCATTTCCTCCAACAGAATTCATCCAAAAATCACTAGGTAGTGTCTTTAGTATTTTATTGTCAGGGTCTCGACACACATCCACCCATCTTTTTGCAATAAATTGTAGTATCTGCTCCAACTGGTCTTTTTCAATCATGATTCCAAGTTGTATATCTGGGCTTTAAATTTTAAAGGAAATTGGTGTTAAAGTTTACTAACAAAAATTGAAAAGTTTGCTAACAACGTTTTAGATATATCCGTTACACTATATCTAACCATGAATAACATAGATACAGAAATCATTGGCAAGAATGTCAAAGATATGTATGGAACTTTTATGGGAAATATAGTCGGTACAATTACCGATATTTCTGGCTCCCCTGAGACAATTGGTATTGACTGTGGCTCTGAGGGTCTAAAACAGATACCATTTGAGCAATTAGTTTTTCAAGATGATAATGCTATATTCATTCCAAAATGGAGACTTGATTCTCAACGATACTTGAAACAAAAAGTTCTTACACTTCGTAAAATGCGTACAATGCTAGAGACTGCTAGAATTGAGGGTAGTGAAGAGGATACTGCAATTATATATAATACGTATAGTTCACATTTGGATACATTAAACTCTAATGATTCGGAAATTCGTGCTAGACTTGAATCTAGAATTCAGGAATTGTTATCACAGATGAATATGGTAAAACGTTTTAGTTTTGATGCCAAAGTACAAGTAAAGGGTGGAGAAATCTCACAATCTACATTTGATTCTATACAAAGACATACAAATGTTCTTACACAGCACATATCTCATGAAACTACAGAGATTGAAACCATACAACGAAGAATGGATGCACTAGACTTGGAAGGTGAACAAATTACAAATGATAACCATACACCTCCTCCTCCAACTGAACACTTTGATGATTTCCAAGCAATACAAGATAAACTACCAACCCCCGAAGTGTCCTCTAACGTTACTGTCACATCTGATGATTTAGGTTATAATATGTCACTGCCCAATAATGAGAATTCAGATGTTAAAAAAGACGACGATTGGTTGTCTAGAATGGAAGCTCAGCAGATATAACAATTTAAATTAGTATATTGAATAATTAATTCATGAAGGTTGTCACTGTTGGCAGCAAGGAATTTGTAACTAGTTTTCAACTTGCTGGCGTATCTGGTACCATATCTGACACACCTCAGGACGCACTTGAAAAAATTGAAGAGTTGACAGATGATGCTAATATTGGACTTGTACTTGTTGGCGACGATCTCTCAGAGCCCATTGAGGATCAATTAACTGACCTGCGTTCTAAGAAATCGACTCTTGTGTTCTCACTGCCTGCAGTAGGAAGTATAAAAACAGAAATTGATTATAGAGTTATGCTGAAAAAAATTCTTGGCGTCTAGATGTTTTTATAACTGTAAGATGAATTGATCTTTGTGAAAGCTGTATTTGCTAAAGATGGTTTTACTCAAGTCAGTAGCGTGAATGATCCCATCTTGAATAGTGGCGACATATTAGTTGAGTTGAAATCATGTGGAATCTGTGGTTCTGATATAGAAAAAATTTTTGGGAAATATGGTAAAACCTCTATGCGTCTTGGACATGAACCAGCAGGAGTTGTAATTGCAGTTGGAGATGATGTTAAAAATCTCAAAGTAGGTGATCGTGTATTTACTCATCATCATGTGGCATGTCTATCTTGTCATTTGTGTAAAAATGGTTCTGAGACATTGTGTGAAAAATACTCTTCTAGTAACTTGGAGCCATGTGGATTATCTGAGAAATATGTCGTTCCAAAATGGAATGTTGATAATGGTGGTGTTTTAAAATTACCTGATTCAATGAGTTTTGATGAAGCTGCATTGATTGAACCGCTTGGTTGTTGTATCAGAGCATGGAATAAAATTACTCATAATATTGATTTAGTTGGAATATTTGGTGTTGGGCCTACTGGTTTAATGCATGCAATGCTAGCACAAGACCGTGGATGCAAGCGTATGTTTTGTCTTGATACTAGTGATTTTAGGTTAAATTTCATCAAAAAATTTGTAAGCGCAGATACCATAAATGCTACTGATCCTGACCGATTAGATAAAATTCATGCCTCATGTCCTATGGGACTTGATTTGAGTTTAGTTGCCACATCTAGCATGCAGGCACTCTCTGATGCAATATCTGCCACACGCAAAGGTGGCACAGTTATGATGTTTGGAGTGCCAAGCAAGGGTGCCATGCTGAATATTGATATGAGTGAATTTTATTCCAAAGAGATTACTTTGCTTACAAGTTATGCTGCATCGGATGTTGACACAAAACAGGCTTTGGAATTAATTAATAGTGGTTTTAGAGTCAAAGATATCATAACTCATAGGTTTAATCTAAATGATTCAAATGATGCATTTACCAAAGCCAAGCAGGGCTCAGATTCCATGAAGATAATAATTTATCATAGCTAGTTTGATTTTTCTAACAAACTCTTATCAAGGGGAATGAATAATTTTACATATGGACTGGGGTCTGAAAAATAGAATATCTAAAATTATCTCCCCTGGTGATAATAGAGCATTAATGTTGGCCGTAGATTATGGTTATTTTTTAGGTCCTACTGAAAAGCTTGAAGTTCCACGAGATACTATAGTGCCAATCATAGGTCATTGTGATTCTCTTATGATTACACGAGGTGTTTTGAGAACCTCAGTTGATCCTGAATTTAATATTCCAATTGTATTGCGTGTTTCTGGTGGTTCTAGTATAATAGGCGAAGATTTCTCACATGAAGATATTACTGTAAGTATTAAAGAGGCAATTCGATTAAATGCCACTGCTCTTGCAATGTCTATATTTGTAGGTTCAAAATATGAATATCAAACCATTACTAATCTAGGCAAGTTGGTCAATGAAGCTGAAGAGTATGGGCTTCCTGTATTGGCAGTTACAGCCGTAGGAAAAGATATGGGCAGAGACGCTCGTTATCTTTCTTTGGCCTGTAGAATTGCAGCAGAACAAGGGGCTCATATTGTAAAGACGTATCATTGTGAAGATTTTCCTAGTGTAGCAGATTCGTGTCCTGTACCGCTAATCATTGCAGGTGGTAAAAAATTACCAGAGCGTGATGCCCTTGTTATGACGCATCAGGCACTACAAGATGGAGTTGTTGGTGTAGATATGGGCAGAAACATTTGGCAATCTGATAATCCTATTCCTATGATTAGCGCCGTACGCTCTATTGTACATGGTGAGGCAGATGTTGAAAAAGCGTATACCACTTTTCAGAATTTATGCAAGCGTCAAAGCAGACCATCAGATAAACCTGCAATGTCTTCTCATGATACCAAATCACACGAAGGAGGTTCACTGTGCAGTATGACTTCAGGTTTGGGTAATATCAGCATCAAGACTGGCTAAATATTTTTCACCAAGTCGAATCTCTAACGGAATAGGTCTAGGTACGTTAATTTCAAGACCAATATTTATAATCTCAATACATTTTTTCTCAATATTTTTATCATTAATTATTAGTGTGCAACACTGTGCAATTAGGTGCCTGAGATATTGCCGTTTTGTCATATTTGCTAATTTTATATTTAATCCTGACATACTTGTTTCATATTTGTACAAGTGTGATAACTGTAATTTCATATTTTTTACATCTGTAAATAATCTTGGATGTTGATACTCATACCCTAGCGCAATCTTTTTTGAATTAAAATCACACATCTCAATTATTCTACTCTTCTCAGAATTTACATTATCCAGATTTACATTTTTTTGTATAATACTTAATTTTTCACATACAAAATTTAACAACTGCGATTTTATACCTCTGTGCATACTAGAAATTACCATTTCATTTATTCTAGAATTATTATTTACAAATGTGGTATTGTTCCAATTTTGATATTTGGATAATATTGTATAATCCTGTGTTCGTGTAAACATATCTCTATACTCTATGTTTAAAATTTTGCAAAGTAGTTCATATTCAATCTCTGATATTTTTATCTTCAAATTTGTAAATGACTCCATTTTGTATCTAGTTGATTCTGTTGTATAGTATAGAGTTTTATCCAAAAACATCTCCCTTACCATTTTCTGTGTTATTTGATTATCTAGTATGGTGCATAATATCACTTGTATGTAACCACCGGTATAGTGTGTAGTCTGTATACAGGGAAAATTATGTTTGAAATAAACCTGACTGGCACTCTTGTAGACTCCATCCATTTCTAGTAGATTGTACAGACTGGTCTCTTTGCTATTTCGTGGAATACATTGATTCCCAATAAATTCGGGGTTTAATGACACGTAGATGTCATGTTGAGCATCATACCAACAGTCGTTGTATGTGTATTCGTCTGGAATTCCAAGTGGTATATCTTTGTGTCTGGGCACATTTTTTGGAATTTTGTATTGCATCATGGCATTTCTTATATCTGATTCTGCTATAGCGTTTGCAATCTTTGTCATTTTAAATTGCAGATTAATTTTCTTTTCATTTTTTAATATTGTAAGATTCAAAAACCAATGACCTAATATTTTTGATTTTGTCGCGCTTACATGACTAATGTATACTAATTCTTCAGCTAGTGTAATTCCTTCACCATATTTTTCAAATATTATATACTGTTTTGTAATGAATAGTTTACCCTTGCCATTTTTTGACTCTTCAACATCAAATGATGAAATTATGTCTTTTATCATATTTTGAAACTCTTCTCCTCCTCTGCTATACTTTCAGATCTCAATACTGGCATCTTGTAAATTTTTTCTAGCAATGCGTCGTCTTTCACTATCGTGAAAATAAATATCTTTATCCCTTAAGATATGATTTGCTATGTGATTTGTCGTGTTTGGATCTTTTAGCATTTGATTAATTTTTTCATGATCTGTAGACTCTGGACTTTCTGGTGTGGATTCGGACCATAATTTTACTTCGCCTCCACACGCATCTGATAAATTTTTCAGTGCGATCAAACGACTATCTGTTTGTATAGATACTGGTGTAGAATCATCAAACTCTTCTTTTGCAGTATTTACTCTTCTAGCCGGTGCATATTCATCCATCTTGGCAGAATCTCTTGTAACATCTTCCTCATAGTTGGGGCTATGTGATGGCATCCAATCTTCCTCGGACTCCTCTGTATCATTGTCTTTTTGTAGTGCTGATTTAATTGCGCCTATTCCACCTGAAGTTACAGCAGAGCCGACAGTAGCAAACGTTGGATTTAGCACATCTTTGTCAAATGCCCTTTGTGTCTGTGATACAAGTGAACCTAATAGTGGTGAGAATACTATTGGAATTGTTAAAACTAGGAAAATTACACCCACTCCCATAAACCATTCTTCAAGTGGTGGATTCTTGTGCAGACACAAAATATGTTCCTGCAATTGGAAATACTATGGCAGCAAATAATGATGCGATTACTAGTCCGGTGAATGAATTGTATAGTGATTTAGTAATCCACTTGAACCATGGTAACATGTCTAAAATGTATATGATTGGAAACATTACTAATAAAATTAGTAATAGTATGAATTTCACTGAATATACGATAAACATTGAAATTAATACCGATATTACTAGAATAGATTTTCCTAGAATGAATACAAAATCTGTCAAAACTGTTTGAACTAATAATCCTGGATTTAACACTTTGGAAAACCATTCATCCCAATCAAGTAATTTTTTTACGGAATCAAATTCTATTGCATTTCCAACTTTGGAGAATACAATCGTTGGATAATAATATGGATCAGATGGATTTGCTGGATTAAATAAAAATATGGTAAGATTATGTATTGATATTGCTATTAGATCCCAAATTACTGGTAGTGCGATAAATAAAGGAATTACAATAATAGTCTTTATCAAAATATTTTTTGCTGTATCCTTTTGTATTAATCCTAAATCCTCAAAGGGTAATCCAATAAATCCAATCAAAATTACAAACAATAATCCTGTCAGAGCAACAACTAGTATTGTATCGTACAACACAACCAATTCTGTCTTTTGTGGTGTTGTATCTGATAGATTCTCTAGTGGATACGATACGGTACCATCCTGATTGACTGTGTGATTGTAAAATATGGGCATCTTTGATATTAAATTTACTGTAATACTTGGGGCAAATTGTACTGCAAGTGAACCAATAGCAATTACTGCCAGACAGATCAAAGCAATAGCCCACAGCATAGTAAGCTCAAACAGTGCATTCCTACTCTGCATAATAATAGTAGATTATTTTCTCATTTAACGTAAATTCGGTATTTTGATTATGCCATTATTTTGAGTGATTAATACTAAATTCTCTGTAGTGGTTACATTGTAAATTCGAACAACACCTATTTTACCTGGAGATATAGTTGTTGATGGTGTCCCATCAAGTAAAATTAGATCAAAATCTCTTTTTAATTCTACATCTGAATTGACTCTTTCGATTGTAATGTCTGTTCTCCCGGTATTTAGAATTTCAAACTGTATTACTCCATTTGTAAATATAATATTGCTGGTTGTAAATGATTCTTGTATCTGTCTTATATTTTGCTCCAACTTTGATTCAGTGAAATCATGAATCAGTGTTAAATCTTCTACGACTAGTGTAAAAGTTAGACCTACTGATGTTGTAATAATTCCTGTAATTATAACAAATGATAAAATTTGATTTATTATAACACCTCTGGATTGAATATAATGATTACATCTTTATCATTCCGTATAGAGTGTAATTCACAATGTATAGAATCCTGATTGGTGTAATTTGGGGTTGTGAGTATTTGGGTAGTCTTGAATGTTGTATTTGGTAACTGACTATACTCTAATTGTATGATACTGAACTCTGCCCCCATCCAACACTGTACTGCACTGTGGTGTATTGTGGAATCATACCCATTTAGAATATTCATATTCAGTACACCAAAGCTGACTTTTGATTCTTCAAATCTTACAATATTACTATCAATATGAACACCTAATGTTATCTGTGTGTATTCTGTACCATCTATTACAGATACTAGTAGAGGAATCGTGCTAAATAATATTCCAACAAATATCACTCTAATTATAACATGTTCCATTAAATCACCGTATCTTGTATTGCAGTATTTTTGCCAGATTGGACTACAACTTGTAAATAATAATTTGTATCTTGGGAGAAATTTCCATTAAATATGGCAACAAATGATTCTCTCTCTATGATATTTACATTAAACGTCTGATTATGTTTATTGTGATTATTGTCTATGATGTATATTGTTACTGTATCTATTGACATACCTCCAATATTTGATATGTCCAGTATGATTCGTATTTGATCTTCCATTAAGAATATGGATTGTTCATTTAGAATGATAAAGTCTACATTACTCACAATTCCATGAATATCTGAAATGTACGAGCTGAATATTCCTAGTCCCCCGACCCCAATTACCACAAATAATAATTTTACAATAATTGACTCCAATTATAACAGCTCCTCTACTTTGCTTGTTGTGAAAAACACCTCTTTCTCCTGTTTGCTAAGTGTCACATTTACTGGAACTCTATATTTTGATGTAAGGAGGAGTAATCTACCTTGTGTAGAGCCTCCAAGCATATCAACTTCTGATCTTGACAGATTCAATTTGTCTGATACCAAATCTATGGATGATTTTTCCATTATTCCAAAAATCTTTGTTTCTATATGTGCGATGAAATTTGGTTTTGGATCAGTCGTATCCTTTTGTATAAGATCATCTGGTTCTTGAGTTATCAAAATGAGCCAAATGTTATACTTTCTACCACTACGTAGCATATTTTCAATATACGGTCGCATTCGAGATAATGCGAAAAGCATCCATGCCTCATCGATCACGATAAATTTGATGGAATCTTTCTCACCTTGTCTCTTTAATGTACCAATTCGATTCCATAGTTTACGCAGAATGATAATTAACATCATCCAAGTATGTCTATCTTTTGGATCAAGACCTCTCATTGAGAAGATGGTCTTTGTATCGAATTCCAGTTCTCCTTTGAAATATTCTGCAAGAGGACCGTTTACTAAATCTTGTACATACCCCTTTGCTACATCTGAGAGTGACTTGTAAAATTCCTCAAGTGATTTGACCTCTGATTTTGCCATAAATTCTTTGGCCACTACATTAGATGGTTCAGATACACTAATCAACATATTAGCCGCATCAGTACTTGACATTGTCTTGAATGGATCAAGTCCTATGGAACTTGTAGATGTCAACTCTATGGGTTTTAAATTTAGATAATGTGCAATATTTGCATATTCACCTGACGGATTTAGAATATATTTTTCTGCGGTTGGAAATTTCACTTCCAATTCTGCTATTATTTTTTTAGCAAGTGTTGACTTACCACTACCAGTTTTGCCAGTAATGCACATATTTTTATTTATTCTACGCAGCCAATCAAAAAATATAGGCATTCCAGTGATATCATTAATTCCTAAAAACAATCCATATGGTAATTCTAAAACATCTGCCGATACAAAAGGGTAAAATATTCCGAGTGATCCTCTATTGAAAAAAATTGGAACACCCGTATTTTTATACAACATTGAAGCTTGTATCCCTCCTATGGAATCGAACCACCCCTCAAAGTTTCTCTGCTCAGACTTGAATTCAGAGACTTTTTCCTTCAGGCTCTTCATATTTTTTGCAGTGATTAGTACATTTACTGTGCACTCAAACAACTGTGTCTTACTTGTTGCTAATAGGGTGGATATTGTTGATACCATTTTGTGTTTCTGACGTAAAACTTGCTTTCTTAACGCATTCTCGGCAAATACCCCTTCCATAGAATTTACATATTTTTTGGCAGATTTCTCATCAAGAGGCTTTAGTGATACAGTAATCATATCACAGTGCTCAAATATATCAAATATCCATCCGTCTGGTTGAATTTTACGTAAATCATACATTGTGAAACATTTTCCAACTATGATCTCTTTTGAATTTGTTGATTGTAGTTTGAGATGTCTCGTCTTCTCTGTTACAAGTGAGAAAAAATGTGGTGCTAAAATATGATCAAAATCAAATTCAAATCTACGTAAAATTCTAGACATATCAAATCCACTTGCCATGTATATACGTGGAACTAGTATGTCCGTTGTCTCCTGTTCACTATCCTTGTATATTGGAATTCCAAGTGATTTACGTACAATTCTAATTAAAATTGTATGATTATTTGGTACATTTGAGAGAAGTTTTAGAAATAATTGTATTTTATAATACTGCTCATTCGGCGGCAAACTATCAAAGTTGCCCGGTTTTAGTAAATAATAAAATCTAAATTCATCTGTAACCTCTATTATCTTTGTATCATCCTCCTTCATTGCAGGTCTAGTTATTTATTTTACTATTTAACAAATGAAATTATTACCAATACTAGTATGTGACTAAATACCATGTGTTCTTTATTTCATATTGTTTAAGTAATATGATAAATTTAGTGTGTTTGTGAGTGATGTATCGTGTCCAATATGTGGGGTAACACAAAAGGACAAACCACTCAAAGAATGGAAATACTCTGATACTGTGGTTCGTAGATTCAAGTGTGACTGTGGTAAAATGTTCAACATCTATACAGGCAAAAACAAGACCTGGACCATACCTAAATCAAAACTATAACATTAGAACATGTTTTCAGGCTCTATTGCAAATTCGGGTGTTATTAATGGTTCTAATAATTTAATACTAAAAACATCATTACCGATCTAAATATATGAATTATTTAAAAATAATCGTGTCCGATGATTCTAAAATCCATATTTCTCATAAAAATATATGGAATGGTGTTAGATATAGTGCAAAATATGCAAAATCTTTAATGAATCATAACGACATACTATGTGATAAATTTGAATATCAGTCAGCAATTTCATTAGCATGTTTATCCCATGAATAATCATATAATGTGCACATTATGTAATTTCCATTTTGAGAAAAAAGATATTACAAAAGATTACTGGATGAAACATTTTCTTAATCATCACAAGAAAACAGGATACTTTACCAATTTTTTATTAAAACAGCAAACTTTATCTCGTGATAAATATGAGCAGGCAACTGAGGGAGTGAAAGATACTGCTATAACCTACAATGAACAGGTGTCATCACAATATGAGGATATATTCAAGCAATTAAATGTCTATACTGACAATTTTAACAAATTGAAATTATTATGTTTTTATCCTAATTGGGATAAGACCAATGAGCGATGAATTAATTTTAGGATATATCTGATAAATAGCACCTTGCCGATTTTATTATAAATCACAGTACAATGTTTCATTATTTGAGTATGTTTAATGTTGAACGACTTGGATTAAATCCAACGTTAGAATTAAATAGAAAATTATGTGGCAAACATGACAAAATCTATATGAATGCTGATAAATGTAGTGAATGCGATATTGAGCAATTAGAGTCTGACTCTATTAACAAGGATATGAAGAAATGTCATAATGCAATGAAAGGTTTAATTGAAAATTTTGCCCCAAAAATTAGATAGTATCATAATCATGCAAACTTACACTCTGTATCAAAGTATTCCACTTGTTACGACCCTTGACAGTTATCTTTGCTCTCTTAGATGGTCTCTTATCGTCAATACCACTATACTTTTTGGCATAATTGTAATACACTGTCACACCATTAATAATCGGACTATCTTCTCTTCAATCCTCTAAACACTTTCTTACGATCACGAATCTCACCATTTAGACGTTCCATCATATTTAATCATATTGTGTTTCTCTGCCAAATACTCTTCTTGACGATTTACCCTATGATGGTAATCCATCTGTGATAAAATACTTGGGTGTTTTATTCCCAGTAATCAATTTAGTCAGTTTCAACAAATAATCTGCGTTGTGCTGAAATTTAGTATCGACCATGTCTTTAGCTAACTCAAAACGAGTGTCATTATTCATAGATGCAAATAGATATTTTGGCTTACCTGACACCTTTATTCATACTTTATCAGCACGAATCCAATTGCCAACACGTGGTATGATTTCATCTAGATATCTAGTTAACATTACAGGGTATTTGGCAATCCATCGATTCATAGTAGAATGATTCACATCAGTATCAAACTCATAATGTGTTGAAATATCTCCAACTGACATACCTGAATAGTACATTTGTAATGCACCTGTAATTATTTTTGAATCAGATTGTTTACCCTCAAATTCAAAATTTGATGTAAAGCGTTTATTACAATATAAACATTTGAATCATTGTATTTTTCCTTGTTTGTTGTTCCTCATACCATCTTTTTTGATATTACCTGAATTACAGTATTTACACAGATTCAGTCTAGTCTATTCCATTATTCTAAAATTATTATTTGTATATCCTCTATTTGTAATCATTATACATTTGACTAATTGTATATGCTTGCAATCTGCTCTTCGAATTGTGTGATTTTTACACACATACACAAGTCCTTGACCTGTATAAGATTCAAAAACTTGCAAATGATTAATCACAGTAGCGCTTACAATATCAGTATGATAATTTCAAGAATGGATGCTGCTTTGGTTAGAATTAGATATCCTGAATCGACAGTGAATAGTTTTTTAATTAAAATTCTGAATGAGAATAATTTTGGATGTTTGCCTAGTCAGAGTATATAATGTCAAATGGAGGCTGAATTTCCTACTAAAGCCAAAGTAGAAAAAATTTTAAAAAATTGATAAAGAGGCCATATGTGGATGATTCTAAACAAGGAGAAATAAAACGAATACGTAAATCTGAGAAAATAGAGAAGATGCGTAAACGAGATGAATTGCGTAAACCAGCACTTGGTAAAAGTGCAGTTAATTTTTAGAAATTATAGATATTTTATTAAAGTTCAAAAAAGAAGTTATGTATATAACACCTGAAGTTGCAACAGAGTCCATTAAACAAACAATTATAAGCCATTTTATTATTTTTGTTAAATATTGCATAATGTCTATAATTCATATGTGATGACTCTCTCTTTAACTGCTATTATCGTTCTCTCTGTCACTTTGCTCTTTCCACTAGATTCTGCTTTTGGACAAATTCTAAGTACTAATACTGATGGTACTAGGATACTTTGGGCTCAAGATCCTGATCATGATCCTAATTCCCAATATGGTAATCATGCACCCCAATTTACCGATTCAGCTACTTTGCCTCTTGTGAAGTCATCTTTTACTTTTACTAATATTCTTCTAAACATAACTGCTTTCGGTAATGATGGACCATCCGGTATCTACCTAGTTGTATCTCCACCCATATCTTCCAACGCCGCTGAGTTTAGAATGATTTACAATAGGGTTGGCAATCTAGTTATATTTACTTTTTCTGGTATAGAGCTTACGCCCACTTCTGATGTTATTGCACGAAACTATGTCCTAGGTCCCCCTCTTATTTTTAGTAGCGCATATACTGACACAACTGGTAGAAATATCACTGTTGTATTTTCTGATAATATTACAGTAGGTAGTACTACATTCCTTAGCGACTTTGCTATAATTAATTCATCCACTTCTGTGAATAGTATAACTAGTAATAATGCAACTTCTATAATTCTTTCACTAAACTCTGCCCTATCTTTTGACGACTCTCCACTTTTATCATACAACGATACAGGCACAAATATTACTAGTGTAAGCACTGGTCTATCACTTGCAAACTTTACAAATCAACCAATCACTAATAATGTTCCATCACCTCCAAACTTTGTTAACGCCTATACAAACCAGCGAGGTGACAACATTACTGTCAACTTTGATAAAGTAATCACTCTTACCAATACCACTTCTCCAACTGACTTTGCAGTAAATATTTCAGGTATTGCTACAACTAGTATAACTAGACATAATGACACTGCCATCAATCTAACACTAGACTCTAACATTCCGCTTGCATTACCATTAACACTATCATATAGTCAAACAACTAGTAATATTACAAACGTGAATGATTTATCACTTGCAAACTTTACAAATCAACCAATCACTAATAATGTTCCAACACCTCCAAACTTTGTTAACGCCTATACAAACCAGCGAGGTGACAACATAATTGTCAACTTTGATAAAGTAGTCACTCTTACCAATACCACTTCTCCAACTGACTTTGCAGTAAATATTTCAGGTATTGCTACTAGTATAACTAGACATAATGACACTGCCATCAATCTAACACTAGACTCTAACATTCCACCTGTATTACCATTAACACTATCATATAATCAAACAACTAGTAATATTACAAACGTAAATGATTTATCACTTGCAAACTTTACAAATCAACCAATCACTAATAATGTTCAATTTTTTGATCTACCTTCCTTGTGGGATACTAGACAGAAAATTACTATTAACAGTAACCAAATAACTACAACTCTTCAAAACTTTACCCTTCTAGTAAGTATCTCTGATTCTGCTTTGAACAATTCAGCTGTTCTACCTAACGGAGCTGATATTATTTTCACTAGCAGTGATGGATTTACTATATTACAGCATGAAATTGAGTCATTCACTAATAATGCTACTACCGGTACCCTAGTAGCTTGGGTTCGTCTACCTACTTTGAGCAATACCAGTGATACTATACTCTACATGTATTATAATGTCTCAATAGCGGCAACTATTATACATGATAATGTTTGGGATTCAGACTATGAAATAATTTATCACATGGATCAATCCACTTTTGGTGCACAATCTACACTAGACTCATCAGGGAATGATTGCCATGCAACACCACGGACTGCAGGTAGTGGTATCTTTTTACCTGATAATTTAGTATCTGCACAAATTGGTAATGGACTAAACTTTGATGGAGTAGACAACAACGGAAATTATCTTGATCTTCCAGACTTGGAAGGTAGTCTATTTCACAATACAGACTTTACCATCTCGGCATGGGCAAATATTGATGTCCTTAAAAATTGGGCTAGAATCGTTGATTTTGGCAATGGTCAGGATAATAACAATATTCTAATTGCTACCCCTCCATCTAGCATGAATTTGATATATGATGTGCGACGGGGTACCGAGCTCTGATGGTATCACAGCTAGTGATGTTTTGCAGACAGGTCAATGGGCATACTTTACAGTTGTACATGAATCATCAGGTACAGCAACTATCTACAAAAATGGCGCCTCAATTACTAGTGATACCGTACATACATCTCTTGATGTGAATAGAGCATCAAACTATATCGGAAGATCCAATTGGGCAAATAATCAATACTTTGATGGCAAATTCGATGAATTCCGACTATCCTCTACTGCTCGCTCTGCAGACTGGATTGCAACAGAGTATGCAAATCAAAACTCTCCTTCTACATTCTTTACTATATCTGCACCTGAAGATAGACGTGTGGTGATAACTTCTGCTATTACCAACACACAAGGTGGTAACATTATAATTACTTTTAGTGAAAACATTACCTATTCGGTTATTCCTACTACTGACTTTGCTCTTAATGGAACATCTGCTACAATAGATAGTATAACATCAAACTCCTCTTCAATTACTCTGAATTTAAGCAGAAAGTTCTTGGAAAATGCAACCATCGTTATCTCATATACTAAAACTAGTGGTGGAATAAACTCTACTCAAAATACAGACATAACACTAGAAAACTTTGTGAATCAACCTGTAATTAATAGCGTTCCAGATACCACTCCGCCAATCATTACACTGAATGGTGATGCTACTATTTATGTAAAACTTGGCTAATCCTACTCTGAGCAAAACGCCACTACTGATGATGGCTCTCCTATCGTTATTCGTGATGACACTGTAGATACAAATACTGTAGGCAATTACACCATCACATACAACTCTGCTGATTCAGCAGGCAATAATGCCATCCAAGTGAATAGAACTGTAGTTGTTCAACAAATACTAGGTGCCTCTTGGGACACAAGACTACAGATCACTATAGATTCATCTCAAGTAATTGGAAATCATGAAAATTTCACAGTTTTAATATCAATAAATGATACAAATTTCAATTCTACAACTGTTCAATCTGCTGGACAAGATATAAGATTCACTACTACTGATGGCAATACCCTCTTAGAGCATGAAATTGAATCATTTACTAATAATGCTACTACCGGTACTCTGGTAGCTTGGGTTCGTCTACCTACTTTGAGCAATACCAGTGATACCATACTCTACATGTATTATAATGTCTCAACAGCGTCATCTATTCCATATCCTAATGTTTGGGATTCAGACTATGAAATAATTTATCACATGGATTAATCCACTTTTGGTGCAAACTCTACTCTAGACTCATCAGGGAATGATTGTCATGCAACACCACTATCTACAGACTCTACTGACTTTAATTCTAGTGATTTAGTATCTGCACAAATTGGTAATGGACTAAACTTTGATGGAGTAGACGACTCCAACGGAGATTATCTTGATCTTCCAGACTTGGCAAGTAGTCTATTCTACAATACAGACTTTACCATCTCGGCATGGGCAAATATTGATGTCTTTAAACTTTCTTCTAGATTCGTTGATTTTGGCAATGGTCATGAACAAGACAATATTATATTTACTCACCTTAGGCAAATCGATCGTTTGAGATATCAAATACACAATGCTGATAACGTCCAGAGTTTAACAACTCCACGTATTTTGAGTCTAGGTCAATGGGCATACCTTACAGTTGTACATGAATCATCAGGTACAGCAACTATTTATCACAATGGCACCTCAGTTGTTAGTGCTCTGCTTACACCTAATGATGTGAATAGAACATCAAACTATATCGGAAGAGCCAATAATCCAGCTCATCACTACTTTGATGGCAAATTCGATGAATTCCGACTATCCTCTACTGCTCGCTCTGCAGACTGGATTGCAACAGAGTATGCAAATCAAAACTCTCCCTCTACTTTCTTTACTATATCTGCACCTGAAGATAGACGTGTGGTGATATCTTTTGCTATTACCAACACACAAGGTGATAACATTATAATTACTTTTAATGAAAACATTACCTATTCGGTTATTCCTACTACTGACTTTACTCTTACTGGTACATCTGCTACAATAGATAGTATAACATCAAACTCCTCTTCAATTACTCTGAATTTAAGCGGAAATCTCTTGGCAAATGAAATCATCACTATCTCATATACTAAAACTAGTGGTGGAATAAACTCTACTCAAAGTACAGACATAACACTAGAAAACTTTGTGAATCAACCAATCACTAATAATGTTCTACCACCTCCAATTTTTGTTAGTGCTTATACAAACCAGCAAGGTGACATCATTACTGTCAACTTTGATAAAGGAATCACTCTTACCAATACCACTTCTCCAACTGACTTTGCAGTAAATATTTTAGGTATTGATACAACTAGTATAACTAGACATAATGACACTGCAATCAATCTAACACTAGACTCTAGTATTTCACTCACATCATCATTAACACTATCATATAATCAAACAACTAGTAATATCACAAACGTAAATGATTTATCACTTGCAAACTTTACAAATCAACCAATCACTAATAATGTTCCATTTTTTGATTTACCTTCCTTGTGGAATACTAGACAGAAAATTACTATTAACAGTAACCAAATAACTACAACTCTTCAAAACTTTACCCTTCTAGTAAGTATCTCTGATTCTGCTTTGAGCAATTCAGTCTGTTCTACCTAACGGAGCTGATATTATTTTCACTAGCAGTGATGGATTTACTATATTACAGCATGAAATTGAGTCATTTACTAATGATGCTACTACCGGTACCCTAGTAGCTTGGGTTCGTCTACCTACTTTGAGCAGTACCAATGATACCATACTCTACATGTATTATAATGTCTCATCAGCGGCAACTATTACACATGATAATGTTTGGGATTCAGACTATGAAATAATTTATCACATGGATCAATCCACTTTTGGTGCACAATCTACACTAGACTCATCAGGGAATGATTGTCATGCAACACCACTATCTACAGGCGCTGTTGACTTTAATTCTAATGATTTAGTATCTGCACAAATTGGTAATGGACTAAACTTTGATGGAGTAGACAAAAACAACGGAGATTATCTTGATCTTCCAGACTTGGCAGGTAGTCTATTTCACAATACAGACTTTACCATCTCGGTATGGGCAAATATTGATGCCTCTAAAAATTGGGCTAGAATCATTGATTTTGGCAATGGTCAGGATGATAACAATATTCTAATTGCTGCCCCTAGAACTAGCACGGATTTGAGATATGATATGCGACAGGATACCAGCCCTGCTGGTATCACAGCTAGTAATGTTTTGCAGATAGGTCAATGGGCATACTTTACAGTTGTACATGAATCATCAGGTACAGCAACTATCTACAAAAATGGCGCCTCAATTACTAGTGATACCGTACATACATCTCTTAATGAGAGTAGAGCATCAAACTATATCGGAAGATCCAATTGGGAAAGTAATTCCTACTTTGATGGCAAATTCGATGAATTCCGACTATCCTCTACTGCTCGCTCTGCAGACTGGATTGCAACAGAGTATGCAAATCAAAACTCACCTTCTACTTTCTTTACTATATCTGCACCTGAAGATAGACGTGTAGCGATAACTTCTGCTATTACCAACACACAAGGTGATAACATTATAATTACTTTTAATAAAAACATTATCTATTCGGTTATTCCTACTACTGACTTTGCTCTTACTGGTACATCTGCTACAATAGATAGTATAACATCAAACTCCTCTTCAATTACTCTGAATTTAAGCAGAAATCTCTTGTTAAATGAAACCATAACTATTTCATATACTAAAACTAGTGGTGGAATAAACTCTACTCAAAGTATCAAAACAACACTGGAAAACTTTGTGAATCAACCAATCACTAATAATGTTCCATTACCTCCAATCTTTGTTAACGCCTATACAAACCAGCAAGGTGATATCATTACTGTCAACTTTGATAAAGGAATCATTCTTACCAATACCACTTCTCCAACTGACTTTGCAGTAAATATTTTAGGTATTGCTACAACTAGTATAACTAGACATAATTACACTGCCATCAATCTAACACTAGACTCTAACATTCCACCTGTATTACCATTAACACTATCATATAATCAAACAACTAGTAATATTACAAACGTGAATGATTTATCACTTGCAAACTTTACAAATCAACCAATCACTAATAATGTTCAATTTTTTGATTTATCTTCCTTGTGGGATACTAGACAGAAAATTACTATTAACAGTAACCAAATAACTACAACTCTTCAAAACTTTACCCTTCTAGTAAGTATCTCTGATTCTGCTTTGAACAATTCAGTCTGTTCTACCTAACGGAGCTGATATTATTTTCACTAGCAGTGATGGATTTACTATATTACAGCATGAAATTGAGTCATTTACTAATAATGCTACTACCGGTACTCTAGTAGCTTGGGTTCGCCTACCTACTTTGAGCAATACCAGTGATACTATACTCTACATGTATTATAATGTCTCAATAGCGGCAACTATTATACATGATAATGTTTGGGATTCAGACTATGAAATAATTTATCACATGGATTAATCCACTTTTGGTGCACAATCTACACTAGACTCATCAGGGAATGATTGCCATGCAACACCACGGACTGCAGATAGTGGTATCTTTTTACCTGTTGATTTAGTATCTGCACAAATTGGTAATGGACTAAACTTTGATGGAGTAGACAACAACAACGGAGATTATCTTGATCTTCCAGACTTGGAAGGTAGTCTATTCAACAATACAGACTTTACCATCTCGGCATGGGCAAATATTGATGTCCTTAAAAGTTGGGCTAGAATCGTTGATTTTGGCAATGGTCAGGATGATAACAATATTCTAATTGCTGCCCCTGGCATTAACCCGCATTTGAGATATGATGTGCGACAGGGTATCGACTCTGATGGTGTCACAGTGAATCGTGTTTTGCAGACAGGTCAATGGGCACACTTTACAGTTGTACATGAATCATCAGGTACAGCAACTATTTATCACAATGGTACCTCAATTAATAGTAGTTCTGTGCATACATCTTATGATGTGAATAGAACATCAAACTATATCGGAAGATCCAATTGGGCAAATGATCAATACTTTGATGGCAAATTCGATGAATTCCGACTATCCTCTACTGCTCGCTCTGCAGACTGGATTGCAACAGAGTATGCAAATCAAAACTCTCCTTCTACTTTCTTTACTATATCTGCACCTGAAGATAGAAGTGTAGTGATAACTTCTGCTATTACCAACATACAAGGTGATAACATTATAATTACTTTTAATGAAAACATTACCTATTCGGCCACTATAACTGACTTTGCTCTTAATGGAACATCTGCTACAATAGATAGTATAACATCAAACTCCTCTTCAATTACTCTGAATTTAAGAGGAAATCTCTTGACAAATGAAACCATCACTATCTCATATACTAAAACTAGTGGTGAAATAAACTCTACTCAAAATACAGACATAACACTAGAAAACTTTGTGAATCAACCTGTAATTAACAACATTCCAGATACTATTGCCCCAGTCATCACACTGAATGGTGCTAGTACAATAACACTAAGCAAAAACTCTACATATAATGAACAAAACGCCACTACTGATGATGGCTCTCCTATCGTCATTGGTGGTGACACTGTAAATACAGATACTGTAGGCAATTACACCATCACATACAACTCTGTTGATTCATCAGGCAATAATGCCACCCAAGTTGTTAGAACTGTAATAATTTCTGATGCACCAGATGATACTCCCCCAGTAATCACACTAAATGGTAATAATGTCGTTTATGTAGAACTTGGCTCATCCTACTCTGAGCAAAACGCCACTACTGGTGATGGTTCTCTAGTAACAATTGGTGGTGACACTGTAAATTCATCTCTCGTGGGAAATTATACCGTCACCTATGACTCTGTTGATTCAGCAGGAAATAATGCCACCCAAGTGAATAGGCTTGTAATTGTTAGTGACACTATTCCCCCAGTAATCACACTGAATGGTAATAATATCGTTTATGTAGAACTTGGCTCATCCTACTCTGAGCAAAACGCCACTACTGATGATAACTCTCCAGTAACAATTGGTGGTGACACTGTAAATTCATCTCTCAAGGGAAATTATACCGTCACATACAACTCTGTTGATTCAGCAGGAAATAATGCCACCCAAGTGAATAGGCTTGTAATTGTTAGTGACACTATTCCCCCAGTAATCACACTGAATGGCAATAGTACCATAACACTATTTGTTGGCGCTACATATAATGAGCAAAACGCCACTACTGATGATAACTCTCCAGTAACAATTGGTGGTGACACTGTAAATTCATCTCTCAAGGGAAATTATACCGTCACATACAACTCTGTTGATTCAGCAGGAAATAATGCCACCCAAGTTGTTAGAACTGTAATAATTTCTGATGCACCAGATGATACTCCCCCAGTAATCACACTAATTGGTAATGCTACTGTTTATGTAGAACTTGACTCATTCCTACTCTGAGCAAAACGCCACTACTGATGATAACTCTCCAGTAACAATTGGTGGTGACACTGTAAATTCATCTCTCAAGGGAAATTATACCGTCACATACAACTCTGTTGATTCAGCAGGAAATAATGCCACCCAAGTGAATAGGCTTGTAATTGTTAGTGACACTATTCCCCCAGTAATCACACTGAATGGCAATAGTACCATAACACTATTTGTTGGCGCTACATATAATGAGCAAAACGCCACTACTGATGATAACTCTCCAGTAACAATTGGTGGTGACACTGTAAATTCATCTCTCAAGGGAAATTATACCGTCACCTATGACTCTGTTGATTCAGCAGGAAATAATGCCACCCAAGTTGTTAGAACTGTAATAATTTCTGATGCACCAGATAATACTCCCCCAGTAATCACACTAATTGGTAATGCTACTGTTTATGTAGAACTTGGCTCATCCTACTCTGAGCAAAACGCCACTACTGATGATGGCTCTCCTATCGTCATTGGTGGTGACACTGTAGATACAAATACTGTAGGCAATTACACCATCACATACAACTCTGCTGATTCATCAGGCAATGATGCCATCCAAGTGGATAGAACTGTAGTTGTTCAACAAATACTAGGTGCCTCTTGGGACACAAGACTACAGATCACTATAGATTCATCTCAAGTAATTGGAAATCATGAAAATTTCACAGTTTTAATATCAATAAATGATACAAATCTCAATTCTACAACTGTTCAATCTGCTGGACAAGATATAAGATTCACTACTACTGATGGCAATACCCTCTTAGAGCATGAAATTGAATCATTTACTAATGATGCTACTACCGGTACTCTAGTAGCTTGGGTTCGTCTACCTACTTTGAGCAATACCAGTGATACCATACTCTACATGTATTATAATGTCTCAACAGCGTCATCTATTCCATATCCTAATGTTTGGGATTCAGACTATGAGATAATTTATCACATGGATCAATCCACTTTTACTGCAAACTCTACCCTAGACTCATCAGGGAATAATCGTCATGCAACACCACTATCTACAGGCTCTACTGACTTTAATTCTAGTGATTTAGTATCTGCACAAATTGGTAATGGATTAAACCTTGATGGAGTAGACGGCTCCCACGGAGATTATCTTGATCTTCCAGACTTGGAAGGTAGTCTATTTAACAATACAGACTTTACCATCTCGGCATGGGCAAATATTGATGTCCTTAAAAATTGGGCTAGAATCGTTGATTTTGGCAAGGGTCAGGATGATAACAATATTCTAATTGCTGCCCATCGCACTAACCCGCATTTGAGATATGATATGCGACAGGGTACCAGCTCTGATGGTGTCACAGCTAGTGATATTTTGCAGACAGGTCAATGGGCATACTTTACAGTTGTACATGAATCATCAGGTACAGCAACTATCTACAAAAATGGCACCTCAATTACTAGTGATGCTGTGCATACATCTCTTAATGAGAGTAGAGCATCAAACTATATCGGAAGATCCAATTGGGGAACTGATTCCTACTTTGATGGCAAATTCGATGAATTCCGACTATCATCTACTGCTCGCTCTGCAGACTGGATTGCAACAGAGTATGCAAATCAAAACTCTCCTTCTACTTTCTTTACTATATCTGCACCTGAAGATAGAAGTGTAGTGATAACTTCTGCTATTACCAACACACAAGGTGATAACATTATAATTACTTTTAATGAAAACATTATCTATTCGGTTATTCCTACTACTGACTTTACTCTTACTGGTACATCTGCTACAATAGATAGTATAACATCAAACTCCTCTTCAATTACTCTGAATTTAAGCGAAAATCTCTTGTCAAATGAAATCATCACTATCTCATATAATAAAACTAGTGGTGGAATAAACTCTATTCAAAGTATAGACATAACACTAGAAAACTTTGTGAATCAACCAATCACTAATAATGTTCCATCACTTCCAATTTTTGTTAGTGCTTATACAAACCAGCAAGGTGACAACATTACTGTCAACTTTGATAAAGGAATCACTCTTATCAGTACCACTTCTCCAACTGACTTTGCAGTAAATATTTTAGGTATTGCCACAACTAGTATAACTAGACATAATGACACTGCCATCAATCTAACACTAGACTCTAACATTCCACCTGTATTGCCATTAACATTATCATATAATCAAACAACTAGTAGTATTACAAACGTAAATAATTTATCACTTGCAAACTTTACAAATCAACCAATCACTAATAATGTTCTACCACCCCCAATCTTTGTTAACGCCTATACAAACCAGCAAGGTGACATCATTACTGTCAACTTTGATAGAGAAATCACTCTTACCAATACCACTTCTCCAACTGACTTTGCAGTAAATATTTTAGGTATTGCCACAACTAGTATAACTAGACATAATGACACTGCCATCAATCTAACACTAGACTCTAGTATTTCACCCACATCATCATTAACATTATCATATAATCAAACAACTAGTAATATTACAAACGTAAATAATTTATCACTTGCAAACTTTACAAATCAACCAATCACTAATAATGTTCCATTACCTCCAATCTTTGTTAACGCCTATACAAACCAGCGAGGTGACAACATAATTGTCAACTTTGATAAAGTAGTCACTCTTACCAATACCACTTCTCCAACTGACTTTGCAGTAAATATTTCAGGTATTGCTACTAGTATAACTAGACATAATGACACTGCCATCAATCTAACACTAGACTCTAACATTCCACCTGTATTACGATTAACACTATCATATAATCAAACAACTAGTAATATTACAAACGTAAATGATTTATCACTTGCAAACTTTACAAATCAACCAATCACTAATAATGTTCAATTTTTTGATTTACCTTCCTTGTGGGATACTAGACAGAAAATTACTATTAATAGTAACCAAATAACTACAACTCTTCAAAACTTTACCCTTCTAGTAAGTATCTCTGATTCTGCTTTGAACAATTCAGTCTGTTCTACCTAACGGAGCTGATATTATTTTCACTAGCAGTGATGGATTTACTATATTACAGCATGAAATTGAGTCATTTACTAATAATGCTACTACCGGTACTCTAGTAGCTTGGGTTCGCCTACCTACTTTGAGCAATACCAGTGATACTATACTCTACATGTATTATAATGTCTCAATAGCGGCAACTATTATACATGATAATGTTTGGGATTCGGACTATGAAATAATTTATCACATGAATCAATCCACTTTTACTGCAAACTCTACCCTAGACTCATCAGGAAATGATCGTCACGCAACACCGCTATCTACAGGCACTGCTGACTTTAATTCTAGTGATTTAGTATCTGCACAAATTGGTAATGGACTAGACTTTGATGGAGAAAACAGCGACGCCGACGGAGTTTATCTTGATCTTCCAGACTTGGCAAGTAATCTATTCTACAATACAGACTTTACCTTCTCGGTATGGATAAATATTGATGTCGTTAGATTTCTTGGTAGAATCGTTGATTTTGCCGATGGTGATGGAAGAAACAATATTCAAATTGGCACCAATCCATATTTTGATAAATTAATATATGTAATGGTAAGGAATGAGACATCTGGGGGTGTCTCAGCTGAGTAATGTTTCGCAGACAGGTCAATGGGCATACTTTACAGTTGTACATGAATCATCAGGTACAGCAACTATCTACAAAAATGGCACCTCAATTATTAGTGGTGCTGTACATACATCTAATGATGTGAATAGAACATCAAACTATATTGGAAGATCTAATTCCGGGTCTAATAGATACTTTGATGCCCAATTCGATGAATTCCGACTATCCTCTACTGCTCGCTCTGCAGACTGGATTGCAACAGAGTATGCAAATCAAAACTCTCCTTCTACTTTCTTTACTATATCTGCACCTGAAGATAGACGTGTAGCGATATCTTCTGCTATTATCAACATACAAGGTGATAACATTATAATTACTTTTAGTGAAAACATTACCTATTCGGTTATTCCTACTACTGACTTTACTCTTAATGGAACATCTACTACAATAGATAGTATAACATCAAACTCCTCTTCAATTACTCTGAATTTAAGCGGAAATCTCTTGTCAAATGAAACCATCACTATCTCATATACTAAAACTAGTGGTGAAATAAACTCTACTCAAAATACAGACATAACACTAGAAAACTTTGTGAATCAACATGTGAATAATAACGTTCCAAAAACACTACCTGTTATTACTAGTGCAGCTACCAACAACTTGGGTAATATAATTACTCTAACATTTGATGAGACTATAATACTATCAAACCCAGTACCATCAGACTTTGCCTTCAACACTACATATTCTATAAATATAACTGGATTTACCAAGACTAGTAATAATATAGTTGATATGGCAACAACCAGTATTTTAACAAATGAAACCATTGGAATGAATTACTCTAAATCTGTGACATCAAATGGAATCACAGATACAAACGGCACTCATCTTGCAGACTTTGTCAATATCGTTGTAGCAAATAATATTCCACAAACACCACCTGTTATTACTAGTGCTTCCACTAATCTACTTGGAAGTGTTATCACTCTGACATTTAATGAATCTGTCACACTGAATAATCCATCGCCTTCTGACTTTACTTTCAACAAAACTGGTTTTACTGTTTCCGGTTTTAATTCTACTAGTAGTAATGTAATTGATCTAAGTATTAACGGTATAATACCTAGTGGACAAAACTTTACACTATCTTACAACAATACTGGTGGTACCAGTACTACCATTAATGATCAAAACGGTACTGCCCTAGCATTTGTTAATGGCTCACTTGTTCATAATCTTATACTTCCATATTTGGAGTTTACATCAGTCAATACTAGTACCTCTGGTGACTCGATAATTCTTACCTTTGATAATAATATTACTCTGACTGGTGTATCTGAATCAAACTTTACGATAACTACCAATGGTACTACCACTATTCCTTCAAGCATTACTACAATTGCTAACACTCTGGTTCTTAATCTAAATAATAATATCCTGTTTAATCAAACCACTCTCCTATCATATGTACAGGGATCAGGTGTGATAAATGATACTGTACCATTGGTGGTAGGTTCCTTCTCATTACTACCTGTAAACAATAATGTTCTAGCTGATATCTTTTCTGTTCACTCTATATACACAAACAAACTTGGTGACTCTATTCTTCTTTTTCTCTCTCACAATCTAGTCTCATTTAATTTCATCACTACAGACTTTACTCTTAATGAAACTAGTATTGGTATAGTTTCGGTAACCGCATCTGATGATACCATTACTTTAACACTAAACTCTACAATAGACCTTGGTCAAAGCGTCAGCCTGAGTTTTAGTGCAGCGTCATCAACCACACTCAATTACCAAAACACCGCTCTATCTAGTTTCCAAGATGTATCTGTGATTAATGATGTCTTTTCTGATCTCCTGCAATCTGATTGGAATACTAGACAGAAAATTACTATTAATAGTAACCAAATAACTACAACTCTTCAAAACTTTACCCTTCTAGTAAGCATCTCTGATTCTGCTTTGAGCAATTCATCTGTTCTACCTAACGGTGCTGATATTATTTTCACAAGCAGTGATGGATTTACTATATTACGGCATGAAATTGAGTCATTTACTAATAATATCACTACCGGTACCCTAGTAGCTTGGGTTCGTCTACCTACTTTGAGCAGTACCGGTGATACCATACTCTACATGTATTATAATGTCTCAACAGCGTCACCTATTCCGTATCCTGATGTTTGGGATTCAGACTATGAAATAATTTATCACATGGATCAATCCACTTTTGGTGCACAATCTACACTAGACTCATCAGGGAATGATTGTCATGCAACACCACGATCTACAATCTCTACTCCCTTTGAATCTAATGATTTAGTATCTGCACAAATTGGTAATGGACTAAACTTTGATGGAGTAGACGACATCAACGGAGATTATCTTGATCTTCCAGACTTGGCAAGTAGTCTATTTTTCAATACAGACTTTACCATCTCGGCATGGGCAAATATTGATGCCCTTAAAAGATGGGCTAGAATCGTTGATTTTGGCAATGGTGATAGACGAGACAATATTCTATTTTCTACCTATGCATCTACTGCGAATTTGACATATAATATGCTACAGGGTGCCACCACTCAGAGTATCATATCTAATAGTGTTTTGCAGACAGGTCAATGGGCATACTTTACAGTTGTACATGAATCATCAGGTACAGCAACTATCTACAAAAATGGCGCCTCAATTACTAGTGGTGCTGTACATACATCTCTTAATGAGAGTAGAGCATCAAACTATATCGGAAAATCCAATTTGGCAAATGATCAATACTTTGATGGCAAATTCGATGAATTCCGACTATCATCTACTGCTCGCTCTGCAGACTGGATTGCAACAGAGTATGCAAATCAAAACTCTCCTTCTACTTTCTTTACTATATCTGCACCTGAAGATAGAAGTGTAGTAATAACTTCTGCTATTACCAACACACAAGGTGATAACATTATAATTACTTTTAATGAAAACATTATCTATTCGGTTATTCCTACTACAGACTTTACTCTTACTGGTACATCTGCTACAATAGATAGCATAACATCAAACTCCTCTTCAATTACTCTGAATTTAAGCAGAAATCTCTTGGCAAATGAAATCATCACTATCTCATATACTAAAACTAGTGGTGAAATAAACTCTACTCAAAATACAGACATAACACTAGAAAACTTTGTGAATCAACCTGTAATTAACAACATTTTAGATATTACTCCCCCAGTAATCACACTGAATGGCAATAATACCGTTTATGTAGAACTTGACTCATCCTACTCTGAGCAAAACGCCACTACTGATGACAACTCTCCAGTAACATTATTGGTGGTGACACTGTAGATTCAAATACTCTCAAGGGAAATTATACCGTCACCTATGACTCTGTTGATTCAGCAGGAAATGATGCTATTCAGGTAACTAGAACTATAGTTGTTCGTATATCTGCACCTGAAGATAGAAGTATAGTAATAACTTCTGCTATTACCGATACAGCTGGTTCTATTATTACAATTACTTTTAGTGAAAACATTAACTATTCGACTTTTCCTACTACTGACTTTACTCTTACTAGTAGATCTGCTGGTATATTTCTAATTACTTTTGACTCTTCCTCTGTTACTCTGATTATAAACGGAACTCTCTTTGCAAATGAAATCATCACTATCTCATATAATAAAACTAGTGGTGGAATACACTCTACTCAAAGTACAGACATAACACTAGAAAACTTTGTAAACCAATCTGTAATTAACAACATTTCAGATACTATTCCCCCAGTAATCACACTAATTGGTAATGCTACTGTTTATGTAGAACTTGACTCATCCTACTCTGAGCAAAACGCCACTACTGATGATAACTCTCCAGTAACAATTGGTGGTGACACTGTAAATTCATCTCTCAAGGGAAATTATACCGTCACCTATGACTCTGTTGATTCAGCAGGAAATAATGCCACCCAAGTGAATAGGCTTGTAATTGTTAGTGACACTATTCCCCCAGTAATCACACTGAATGGCAATAGTACCATAACACTATTTGTTGGCGCTACATATAATGAGCAAAACGCCACTACTGATGATAACTCTCCAGTAACAATTGGTGGTGACACTGTAAATTCATCTCTCCAGGGAAATTATATCGTCACATACAACTCTGTTGATTCAGCAGGAAATAATGCCACCCAAGTTGTTAGAACTGTAATAATTTCTGATGCACCAGATAATACTCCCCCAGTAATCACACTAATTGGTAATGCTACTGTTTATGTAGAACTTGACTCATCCTACTCTGAGCAAAACGCCACTACTGATGATAACTCTCCAGTAACAATTGGTGGTGACACTGTAAATTCATCTCTCAAGGGAAATTATACCGTCACCTATGACTCTGTTGATTCAGCAGGAAATAATGCCACCCAAGTGAATAGGCTTGTAATTGTTAGTGACACTATTCCCCCAGTAATCACACTGAATGGCAATAGTACCATAACACTATTTGTTGGCGCTACATATAATGAGCAAAACGCCACTACTGATGATAACTCTCCAGTAACAATTGGTGGTGACACTGTAAATTCATCTCTCCAGGGAAATTATATCGTCACATACAACTCTGTTGATTCAGCAGGAAATAATGCCACCCAAGTTGTTAGAACTGTAATAATTTCTGATGCACCAGATGATACTCCCCCAGTAATCACACTAATTGGTAATGCTACTGTTTATGTAGAACTTGACTCATCCTACTCTGAGCAAAACGCCACTACTGATGATAACTCTCCAGTAACAATTGGTGGTGACACTGTAAATTCATCTCTCAAGGGAAATTATACCGTCACCTATGACTCTGTTGATTCAGCAGGAAATAATGCCACCCAAGTGAATAGGCTTGTAATTGTTAGTGACACTATTCCCCCAGTAATCACACTGAATGGCAATAGTACCATAACACTATTTGTTGGCGCTACATATAATGAGCAAAACGCCACTACTGATGATGACTCTCCAGTAACAATTGGTGGTGACACTGTAAATTCATCTCTCCATGGGAAATTATACCGTCACCTATGACTCTGTTGATTCAGCAGGAAATAATGCCACCCAAGTTGTTAGAACTGTGATAATTTCTGATGCACCAGATAATACTCCCCCAGTAATCACACTAATTGGTAATGCTACTGTTTATGTAGAACTTGACTCATCCTACTCTGAGCAAAACGCCACTACTGATGATAACTCTCCAGTAACAATTGGTGGTGACACTGTAAATTCATCTCTCGTGGGAAATTATACCGTCACCTATGACTCTGTTGATTCAGCAGGAAATAATGCCACCCAAGTGAATAGGCTTGTAATTGTTAGTGACACTATTCCCCCAGTAATCACACTGAATGGCAATAGTACCATAACACTATTTGTTGGCGCTACATATAATGAGCAAAACGCCACTACTGATGATGACTCTCCAGTAACAATTGGTGGTGACACTGTAAATTCATCTCTCATGGGAAATTATACCGTCACCTATGACTCTGTTGATTCAGCAGGAAATAATGCCACCCAAGTTGTTAGAACTGTAATAATTTCTGATGCACCAGATAATACTCCCCCAGTAATCACACTAATTGGTAATGCTACTGTTTATGTAGAACTTGACTCATTCCTACTCTGAGCAAAACGCCACTACTGATGATGGTTCTCTAGTAACAATTGGTGGTGACACTGTAAATTCATCTCTCGTGGGAAATTATACCGTCACCTATGACTCTGTTGATTCAGCAGGAAATAATGCCACCCAAGTTGTTAGAACTGTAATAATTTCTGATGCACCAGATGATACTCCCCCAGTAATCACACTAATTGGTAATGCTACTGTTTATGTAGAACTTGACTCATTCCTACTCTGAGCAAAACGCCACTACTGATGATAACTCTCCAGTAACAATTGGTGGTGACACTGTAAATTCATCTCTCAAGGGAAATTATACCGTCACCTATGACTCTGTTGATTCAGCAGGAAATAATGCCACCCAAGTGAATAGGCTTGTAATTGTTAGTGACACTATTCCCCCAGTAATCACACTGAATGGCAATAGTACCATAACACTATTTGTTGGCGCTACATATAATGAGCAAAACGCCACTACTGATGATGACTCTCCAGTAACAATTGGTGGTGACACTGTAAATTCATCTCTCATGGGAAATTATACCGTCACCTATGACTCTGTTGATTCAGCAGGAAATAATGCCACCCAAGTTGTTAGAACTGTGATAATTTCTGATGCACCAGATAATACTCCCCCAGTAATCACACTAATTGGTAATGCTACTGTTTATGTAGAACTTGACTCATTCCTACTCTGAGCAAAACGCCACTACTGATGATAACTCTCCAGTAACAATTGGTGGTGACACTGTAAATTCATCTCTCGTGGGAAATTATACCGTCACCTATGACTCTGTTGATTCAGCAGGAAATAATGCCACCCAAGTGAATAGGCTTGTAATTGTTAGTGACACTATTCCCCCAGTAATCACACTGAATGGCAATAGTACCATAACACTATTTGTTGGCGCTACATATAATGAGCAAAACGCCACTACTGATGATGACTCTCCAGTAACAATTGGTGGTGACACTGTAAATTCATCTCTCATGGGAAATTATACCGTCACCTATGACTCTGTTGATTCAGCAGGAAATAATGCCACCCAAGTTGTTAGAACTGTAATAATTTCTGATGCACCAGATAATACTCCCCCAGTAATCACACTAATTGGTAATGCTACTGTTTATGTAGAACTTGACTCATCCTACTCTGAGCAAAACGCCACTACTGATGATGGTTCTCTAGTAACAATTGGTGGTGACACTGTAAATTCATCTCTCGTGGGAAATTATACCGTCACCTATGACTCTGTTGATTCAGCAGGAAATAATGCCACCCAAGTGAATAGGCTTGTAATTGTTAGTGACACTATTCCCCCAGTAATCACACTGAATGGCAATAGTACCATAACACTATTTGTTGGCGCTACATATAATGAGCAAAACGCCACTACTGATGATGACTCTCCAGTAACAATTGGTGGTGACACTGTAAATTCATCTCTCATGGGAAATTATACCGTCACCTATGACTCTGTTGATTCAGCAGGAAATAATGCCACCCAAGTTGTTAGAACTGTGATAATTTCTGATGCACCAGATAATACTCCCCCAGTAATCACACTAATTGGTAATGCTACTGTTTATGTAGAACTTGACTCATTCCTACTCTGAGCAAAACGCCACTACTGATGATAACTCTCTAGTAACAATTGGTGGTGACACTGTAAATTCATCTCTCGTGGGAAATTATACCGTCACCTATGACTCTGTTGATTCAGCAGGAAATAATGCCACCCAAGTGAATAGGCTTGTAATTGTTAGTGACACTATTCCCCCAGTAATCACACTGAATGGCAATAGTACCATAACACTATTTGTTGGCGCTACATATAATGAGCAAAACGCCACTACTGATGATGACTCTCCAGTAACAATTGGTGGTGACACTGTAAATTCATCTCTCATGGGAAATTATACCGTCACCTATGACTCTGTTGATTCAGCAGGAAATAATGCCACCCAAGTTGTTAGAACTGTGATAATTTCTGATACACCAGATAATACTCCCCCAGTAATCACACTAATTGGTAATGCTACTGTTTATGTAGAACTTGACTCATCCTACTCTGAGCAAAACGCCACTACTGATGATAACTCTCCAGTAACAATTGGTGGTGACACTGTAAATTCATCTCTCGTGGGAAATTATACCGTCACCTATGACTCTGTTGATTCAGCAGGAAATAATGCCACCCAAGTGAATAGGCTTGTAATTGTTAGTGACACTATTCCCCCAGTAATCACACTGAATGGCAATAGTATCATAACACTATTTGTTGGCGCTACATATAATGAGCAAAACGCCACTACTGATGATGACTCTCCAGTAACAATTGGTGGTGACACTGTAAATTCATCTCTCATGGGAAATTATACCGTCACCTATGACTCTGTTGATTCAGCAGGAAATAATGCCACCCAAGTTGTTAGAACTGTGATAATTTCTGATACACCAGATAATACTCCCCCAGTAATCACACTAATTGGTAATGCTACTGTTTATGTAGAACTTGACTCATCCTACTCTGAGCAAAACGCCACTACTGATGATAACTCTACTAGTAACAATTGGTGGTGACACTGTAAATTCATCTCTCGTGGGAAATTATACCGTCACCTATGACTCTGTTGATTCAGCAGGAAATAATGCCACCCAAGTGAATAGGCTTGTAATTGTTAGTGACACTATTCCCCCAGTAATCACACTGAATGGCAATAGTACCATAACACTATTTGTTGGCGCTACATATAATGAGCAAAACGCCACTACTGATGATGACTCTCCAGTAACAATTGGTGGTGACACTGTAAATTCATCTCTCATGGGAAATTATACCGTCACCTATGACTCTGTTGATTCAGCAGGAAATAATGCCACCCAAGTTGTTAGAACTGTGATAATTTCTGATGCACCAGATAATACTCCCCCAGTAATCACACTAATTGGTAATGCTACTGTTTATGTAGAACTTGACTCATCCTACTCTGAGCAAAACGCCACTACTGATGATGGCTCTCCAGTAACAATTGGTGGTGACACTGTAAATTCATCTCTCGTGGGAAATTATACCGTCACCTATGACTCTGTTGATTCAGCAGGAAATAATGCCACCCAAGTGAATAGGCTTGTAATTGTTAGTGACACTACTCCCCCAGTAATCACACTGAATGGCAATAGTACCATAACACTATTTGTTGGCGCTACATATAATGAGCAAAACGCCACTACTGATGATGGTTCTCTAGTAACAATTGGTGGTGACACTGTAAATTCATCTCTCGTGGGAAATTATACCGTCACCTATGACTCTGTTGATTCAGCAGGAAATAATGCCACCCAAGTGAATAGAACTATAGTTGTTCGTGACACTACTCCACCAACAGTCGTTGGTACCCCGATTTATAATACTGTGACAAACACTCTAACCATTACATTTAGTGAAAATGTAACTATAACTGACTCATTAGAATTTGTTTTATCTGGTTCCAATAACTTTTCTGGTGTTATTAATTATACAAACAATCCTACTTTGGTTGTAACTTATCCTTCGGCTGTATCCCGATCTTACATTATAAATCAAGCAACTCTTAGCAATAATTTGACTCTTACTGGACTTGGCATCACAGATGCTGCAAATAATAGTCTAGTTGCTGTGATACTGGGATATACCACCTTATATTCACCAATCATTACACTGGATGGTAATGCTACTATTTACGTAGAGCAAGGCACATCCTACTCTGAACTGGGAGCTGCCACTCATGATGGCTCTACAATAGTCATTGGCGGTGACACTGTAAATCCTGATACCTTGGGCAACTATACCATCACATACGACTCTACGAATTCGGTAGGAGATGCTATCCAAGTGAATAGAACTGTAATTGTTCGTGACACTATTGCCCCAACAGTCGTTGGTACTCCAGTATATGATGCTCAAACACACACTCTATCCATTACATTTAGTGAAAATGTAAGTATAACTAATCCATCACAATTGCTTATAGGATTCGTTTTCCCTTCTAATGTTAATTATACAAACAATCCTACTCTGGTTCTAACTTTTAACAGCACAGCCACCGAATCTATATTTAACGTTTTTATCGAGTCAGTTGATGGTACTCGGGTAACTATTAATGCAAATTCAATTGTAGATACTGCAAATAATGGTATACTTACTAATAACCCATCATTCAGTGTCCAAAACATCATTTCATCAGACGATCAGGTATTATCTCCTGCCACTATTCATGTGGACGCACCATTAATTCTCACACCTGAACATCAAAATGTTACTATCAATTATGTCGCTACTACTTTAAACACTACTAATATCACTGCAGGATTAACTGCCAAACTTGTATCTACTAATGTCATTACAGTCATGATACCTACTAGTACTATTATTACTCATGATGGTACTTGGGATTCGCAATTCCTTGCACCACGTACTGCTACTATTACTATACCCTCTACAACTGTAGGTCAGACTACTACTAGTCATGTAACGATTACAGTTATAACTTTGGGAGATGTAACAATTGATCTCAACCTAGGTGATACAGTTGCGTCTATTGTATTTGAAAATCAAGGTGGAAATAATCATAATATATATTATGTAAATACTATTGGCTCTACACCAACCCAGATATCATCCTGTGGTACTAGTAATATCGCAGAAATTAATACTCTTTTAACCACTACTTCCACAAACGAATGTTTTGTAGATGACAACACTCATGTAACAATTTACACCACTCACCTATCCACCTATGCTCTAACATCTTCCACCGGTGCCACTAGTACTCAAGTACCTGCACCTATTCCATTTACTAGTAGTGGTGATGGCAGTAGCTCAGGAGGCGGCGGCGCAGGTCGTATATTCACTGGTGGTCAAGCCCCAATAATTGCAGAGGCTATTATTCACAAAGTATCTTGGGAAGTCAGCTGATGATAAAAAACTAGTTGAAATTATTGCTAGCCCATCCTCTGATGATGCTTTTGTTACTATTAGTAGTTCCAAACTAGGGGTAATTGCAACTCAACTCTCCCTAACACAGCCCTACTCTGACAGAGTCGTCTATTTGGGTCTAGTGTCTTCTGATGAACGCTTTGTATCTGTAAAGGCTAGCGTATACTCTAATACTTTCTTTACAAGTGAACAAAAATTAGTAGATATTTCTCAACCCACCGGTTCCATCACTTTTGATTCTACACTACCTGTTGCATCTACCGGTACCATAAAGGATGATAAAACCATAATGGACGATAAAACCATAGTGGATAATGATACTATGATGGATAATGATACCATGATGGATAATGATACCATGATGGATAATGATACCATGATGGATAATGATACCATGATGGATGATGATACTATGATGGACAATAAAACAATAATGGACAATAAAACCATAATGGACAATAAAACCATAATGGACAATAAAACCATGAAGGATGATAACTCTACTACTACCACTACTGAAGGTGGTTGTCTAATCGCAACAGCAGTATATGGAACTGAGCTTTCACAACAAGTACAAATGCTCAGAGAGATACGTGATACAACTTTAATGACTAGTCTACCTGGAATATCATTTATAACATCATTCAACCAAATCTATTACACCTTTTCACCTATAATTGCAGATGCTGAGCGTGAAAACCCTCTACTGCGTGAAATAATTCAGACTATTCTATATCCTCTACTCTCTAGTGTCTCTATAATGACGATGGCAGATGACTCGGAGAATAGTGTGTTGGCTTTGGGATTACTTGTAATTGCTATCAACTTGCTAATTTATGTTGGTCTACCAACATTGGCATTTGTTTATCTACATAAAAAAATTAAATCTGTCAAACTCGTATCTTAAATTCCTTACATAAAATCATTTCACTCAAACCTAATTTTGACCACAATGATGTGATGGAAAAAAATTAAATATTTGATATATGCAATATGACGAATCTGATACTATTAATTTAAAAACTCAATCTGAGATATTTGCCGACTATTTATGTGACATATCTGTAAAATCCACACCAAATAAACTTGGTACTAGTGGCAATGAGTTAATTGTTAATAATCATAGTAAAGACTCTATTGCAAATTCGGGTGCTATTCATGGAGCGATACTATAATCTCTATTTTAATTTTATTTCTTTTGATTCTTCTTGGATTTATCACTATTTCTTGTAATCAACATATATGAACCATAAATTAATAATCCTGCTAGAAGAATATAAAATCCATATCTGCCAAGATAATGTGTAAAAGATAGATCTGCTTGATTGATATACGCAATCAAAATATTAATCGTGAGATATACAATCAATAAAACATCCATGTTATTTTGTCTCCGTTTTTATCCAGTGTATAAAAAAGAATCTCAAATACATTTTATTCACTACTTGTCAATAATATCAGATATCTTATTTGCCAAATCACCGTATTTGTTATTATATGTTGAACGTTATGTTAAAAGATCATCAAAATAATTACTCAAATGAGCATTATGAGCATTGGTATCTTTTAAATAATTATTTTCTAATACGGTCATATACTGTAAAATTTCATCATAACGATCCCATTTATTATTTGTAGAGTATCTTGTCAAAAGAGTGTTTAATAGACTATATACTCTTCATTATACTCTGTGGTGATTTCAGCATATATCTTATTGAACTGTCTCAAAGTTTATCACGTTCTAAGGTTGCGACATTTGCGTAAGATTCTAACTGTATCAATTCATTGTTTAGTTTCTGTACTTCTTTCATCTTGTTTAATAATTCGACACTTTTGTCATAAAGACCAACATATTCATTAATACTGGGAATATTTGAAATAGATAGTGTGGTCAAAGCCACAGATCCCAAACTTATGATGATGGCCATAATTGATATACCAATAATTTTAGAGTTTGACAATTTATCGAATATTATGAACGAATGACGCTAGGCAGAACGGAGTGTCACAAATAGAAATACACGCAAGAGACTTGTATAAAATCGCAAATGGGCATCTGAGCGAGTCCCCTAGTATGCCTAACTGTTGCAGTGTTATGAAAAGCAAAAAATATAATTCTAAGATTGTATCAGGACTGCCATTAACAAGGAAATACATTATTGATTCGTTGCAATTTGTGAACACATTTGTGGTATAATTTACTGTTTTTATAATAACAATTATAATTCATTGATTTATGAGTAACACCCAAAGTTGCAACAGAACATATTTTCAAAATGGCTAAATGTAGCCTAGATTATATTTTTTTATGAACTGTGACAATTGTAATCACACCTCTGATATTCACAACACCTCTGAACCTGGTGCATCTCTCTTAAAACTAGGTAAATGTATGATCCCTGGATGTCAGTGCAAAGAGTATGTTGACTCTATCCAATTAATAGATGAGGAATTGTCATGACTGAGATTAAACCATGTAATGATGATAAACTTCAACTTCACAGCGAAAGTGATGAAATGCAAAAACAACTAGATGCACTAAAATCTAAAATTAATGCTCTAGAGGCATCTTCTGAAGATAACTGGCAACGTAACGTCACAAAAACACTTCTTGTATTAGTAGATCAACAATCACACACTCTAAAAGAATTTAACCATTTAAAAAAAGCTATATATTTTCTTACACTTCATATATTCAAAGTTGAAAATATGGTTAGAAAATCTTAATTCTCGTTACAAACTGGTTTAAACTTGTTTATTATTCTATCTACTAGACGCTTCCTTGCATTCTCATCTGATTTCCACATGGGATATATTGCAAGATAAATTTCATCTGATATCCCTCCATGTGTATGCCAACAATCTGATTCTAAATCTTTCGTGAAAAAATCTTTCTTTTGAGTTCCAGCAGTTTGGTCGGTGTATATTATGTGGAATTTTTCATCTTTTTTTGAGAGTATCAGATATACCACCTCTTCCATCGGTGGTCCCCACTCTGAGATTTTTATCGGACCCAGAAACTCATATTGAAATATCTGAAACGCCATAACTATACAAAATACTCATCTGTGTTTAATTTTTAATCTTCCCTTTTGAAAGGATTAAATTCTACTTGAATGAATTTTTACTCATTGAGCGACGAAAATCCACATAATTATCGTGCTGTGGGCATATCTATGTTCATGGTGGCATTTTCACTTGCTACTATTGGAATTCTTAGCTTATTTGTTGCAGATGATGTCTTGTATGGAGATAGCATAAAGAGACAAAAAGTATTAGAATTTGAAAATTGTAAAGCCGTTGATTTTGTTTCTGAATCCTGTGTAAAATTCAAAAATGGTATTCAATTTTCACAATGTCTAAAAAATAATGATCTTGAAAGTCCAGAATGTTTTACATATAGAACATGGGTAGAGTCTAAAATATTTGAAGAGTGTAAATCTAATCGAGATAATACTAGTCCTGAGTGTAAACAATTCGGCAATAGAGTGTTTGCAAATCTCATGCCAGATAAAGAAACTTAAAATCCTGACTCTAGTGGATTTTCAGGTTTCATAATCTCTCGTAAAAGTATAGTTGCAAATGAACCTCTTGTTAACATAAATGATATGATATTATTAGTTACTGTAAAATTTTGATGCATGATTAGTGCCTCTCTGAACCCTCCCTCATTACCTGCCTCTTGTATCTGTTTTGTGAAAAAATCGGCTGGTTTAATATTCTCTTCTTGTAAAACCTCTGATATTATTTCATGAAATCTTGTCTTTTTGTAATAGGAATATCCGACAAATGGAATTGCAAGTTTATCATCTGCTTTAAAATTATATTTTCCAATTTTTCCATCTGAATTAAAACAGACATCTCCATCTTTGGCCTCCAATGATATCTCATCTTTGTATATTCTACTCAGTGTCTTGTTGAATAGAAAGGATTGATAGGCTTGAACAAAAAATCTCCTCATAGATACTGGTATATTGCGTAATGCCACAAGATAATCTCCACACTCTGTCATTTTTCGATAAATCATCCTCTCTAAATCCATGCCCTTTGGAATCTCCTCATACGATATACTATTCTCTGCTAATCTCTGTCTTGTTTTATTATTCTCTGTTGTATCATATTCTGATGTAGCCCCTAAAAGTGTCTCCACTGCCAATTGAAAATCTCCTTGTATGATGGCTTTGCCGATTTTGTGGCTAACCGGTCTCTTTGATCCAAATCTTTGATATCCATAAAAATTTAAAATTATTTCATCATTCAAACTTGCAATATCTGATTTAATATCGTTGATCTTTATAGTAAATTGATTTCCTATCATATCTTTTTTTGAAAATGGTTTATTTACAAATCCAATTTGTGATATGCTTACCTTGTCTGTGTTTACTAATTTATTTCCAGTTTGTGTTCTTGTTGTACAGACATATTGTTCTGTCATTGCGTGTGCATCTTTGAGACCAAGTGCTTTTAGATTCATACCAGTCTTATTTCTAACTAAATTCAAAGCGTGTGTTGTATCTATCCCATTTTTTTTCAAATTATATACTGTGTATTTGCCTTTTGAGTTTATATCCTCTAGAATAGATTTAGATAATAATTCTACAACTTGAAAATCTTCATTTTTCTCCTTTATACGACCGCCACAACCTACAAAATTAGTACTATACACATCCATGCCAATCTCTTGATCTATTTTAGGAAGCATAACAGTATAGTAGAGACCTATCTGATTAAATCATTTCTATTTATTTTAATAATTTTTTAAATTCACTACCAAGTAACATCTGTGCAATCTTGAAAGTTCCTTTTACACCTAGCATCTTGATCAGCATTCCACTATGAAAGTCAAAATCTTCACTTTTTGCCATATCTTGTATCATTTCAGGTGATATTGCAGAAAATAGTGAATCTATGGTGGAATTATCAAGTTTTTCTAGGATTTTTCTCCCCAAAAACTGCTTTTCAAATTCTGCACCAAACATCTTGTGCCATTGTATTTTATATTGATTCAACTCTTCACTATTTTGAGATTTTAAAAATTTATCAATTGCATTTCCTGCTAGTATGCCTCCCATCCCTGCTGAATATATGCCTCCTGCAGTTGTAGGTTTTGTCTGTCCAGCTGCATCACCTATTGTTATTACATTATTAGTAACAAATTGCTTGATTGGACCTTTGATCCAAATAGGTGCAAATATTTTTCTCATGATTGAATATTTACCTCTACTCTCCATGAATTTCTCTACTGTCTTCTCTGCATTAATTTTTTTACCTGCAATGCCAACCTTGCCAACATGTTTTCCAATGGGAATAACCCATGCAAAGAACCCAGGATATAATTTTTGATCGAGATAAATTTCTACAGTTTCGCCATCAATCCAATCCGCATACACCTGATATTGTGCAGAAGATAAAAATCCCTCTCTGTCGTTGTTTGCTAGTGCCTGTATGCCTCTAGCATCAACCATACATTTACACTCAAAATCTTCCTGACTGGTATGTACTATATTATTTGAAAATTTTAAAAATTTATTTCCAACCATAATCTCTGCGCCATTCTCTTGTGCCTGAATTGCTACTTGTTTATCAAGTTCTCTGCAATCAATTTGGAGTATATTTTGTGCCATAGAATTTATCTCCAAATTTTTCCCACTAGGTGCATACAATCTAGCTTTATTCACTCTACTGGCGCTCCTTTGTATAGGAACATCAATGGAATCCAATCCTTTCCTACTAACAAGACCTCCACAATGCTCTGGTGTTCCAATCTCATGATCTTCTTCTACAACTAATACTGAATGATTTTTTGCAATCTCTCTTGCACATAGTAGCCCTGCAATACTGCCACCTACCACTATTACATCATACATGATTATTACAGTATCGTGTAATTATTTATTGTATTCGTGTTGTCAATTCTACAATTATGAAACAACTTTGTCAAATTTGATATGCTTTTAATTATGATGTAACTCATTAATACTCATGGCTGATTTCAAACAAGTGATTGCTGTTCGTACTGATCTAGGTATGGGCAAAGGTAAGATTGCCGCTCAAGTAGGTCATGCATGTGTAATGGCTGCCGATAAAGCCAGACGTAATTATTCTGATTGGTATGATTCGTGGTGGCCATCTCAAGTGAAAATAGTAGTTCGAGCATCTGGTATCTCTGATATTATTAAACTCAAGCGATCTGCTGCAGAAATGGATATTCCGTGGGCTGAGGTATCTGATGCAGGGCATACTCAGCTTGAACCGGGTACAGTAACGTGCATCTGTTTGGGACCAGCAGATGGGAACAGAATTGACGATATAACTGGCGATATGCGTCTTTTATAGAATTAATCATTGGAATAAAATATTAACGTCTATTATCATTTTGTTTTTGTGAAAAAACGAACAAAAGGAATTTTAGCATTTGCATTTTTTGGTGGTCTAATGTTGACATCAGGAGTTGTGATAGGTATACCAGGATTAATTCCAGAGCCTGATGATTCTATTGGTGACGGTGTATCTGGAGATCCTAATAGTTATTCTATTGATGAGCAGATTCGCTTTTGTGAATCTAGTACGGCAAAGACCACCCCCTATATTACAGAATATAAAATATCAACTTGGTGTGTTCAACCTTTGGCAATATTTGTGGATGACTCCTCTAATGTGTGGTTTACACAAACAAATACTGGTGGACTGGGAATGTTTGATCCTAAAACTGAAACGTTTACTGATTATCCAAATCCACAGTGGACTTCTGATTCACGTTCGATGATGTGGGGTATAGATTCATCCTCTGATGGAAACATTTGGTTCACCGATGATAGTTTTGATTCTATTTGGCAATTTGATCCTGTTATGAATACTTATACTATGATCCCATTCCCTGTTGAGACTCGTTCCTTACCACAAAAATTAAGCATAATAAACTCTTCAATTATTATTAATGATTTTACAGGTGCTAAATTAGCTCTATTGGATATAGCAGATGCAAAATCCATGGATACTGAATACTCTCTACTTCCGTCTCCTGTAGAAAATTCCTTTACTAGTGATGTTGCTCTTGACTCTAATGGTTCTCTTTGGTTTACAAACTGGGTATTTCAAAAAGGTGGTGTACTCTCCAACATACCTTTCGACTCATTCCGTGATGATTTAGATTCTGTATTGACCAATAGTTCTAAGGCATATCCTTTTCCCCCTGGTCTGACCACGCCAAATGGATTGGTGGCAGATAAAAATGACAATATTTGGATTGTAGATACATCTAGTAACTTTTTCTTTAAATTTGATCCCATCAAAGAGACTTTTACTAGATATGTTACATCAATTCCCACTGTATCTACGTATGGTAATGTTACTGGCGTAATTGTTAATCCTGTTTCTAGACCTTATTGGATAGATGTTACTGATGATAACCTTCTTGTATTCAATGAGCAAACTGCAAATCGTATAGGCGTATTTGATCCTGAATCTGAGGTTCTAGTCGAGTATCTGATACCCTCGATGAATCCATTTTGGGCTGATTGTCAAATAATGAAAAATTGTGGATTGGCTCAAGTATTTGACTTTGCTATAGATGGAGATTTAATATGGTTTACAGAATGGGTTGAAAATAATATCGGTGTTGTAGATACGTCAATACCACTACCTTACACGTTAAACTTCAATGATACAGATGTCGTCATTCCACGTGGAACAGTAGGAACTGTATCTGCCACGCTTGAAAAAGTTGCAGATCAAACAGGTGGTACAGTATCTCCAACATCCAACATATTCTCTCCGTTATCTGATATTGTCATTATACCATTTGGTTCTGATCCAGAAGATGCTGCTTTACGAAATACCATAAATTATAATATAGTTGTATCTGATACTGCTCTTATCGGCAAACACAGAGTACTACTAGGTGGAGATGCAGGTAATGTGTCTGTATCACAATTTATTACAATAACTGTTACATAATTTGTGGTGTGGAAATTAGTTACATATAACATAGATTTACAATTCTTCAAAATTCAAAACTGAGTACTAGATACAGTCAAAATGTTAATTCAGACTAGTATACTGTATAGTAATAAGATCAATGAATCTGTATGGTGATAGTTTCTAGATTTTTAATGTTGAGTGGTTTCAATGAATATTCATCACACATAACACACTCTAATTTCAGAATCAATCCATATTGTACTTGGCCACAGATAATTTAACACTATGAATGTCTTGCTATCTTAACAAAACTTGAATAACACCCAAAGTTGCAACAGAATCTTTCTTCAAGATTAAACTTTTAATAATTCTAAATATTGTTTCATATTGTCATAAATATTTCTTCTGTGACCTATTGCTAATATGATGATTATATCTTTTTTTTCTTTAATGTATAATATTCGAAAATCAAATTTCTTGATAGAGATGGAATATATTTTCTCAAGGTCACCCTTTAATTTTTTTCCAAGATTTGGATTTTTCTTTAGAGATTCAAACCTGACTCTTATCTCTGATAATAATTTAGGGTCATGTTTTTTCATTTTCTTTAGTGTTTTTTCAACATTTTTGTGTAGTTTGATCTCAAAAATTAGACCGTGTCTTTTACCTTGTTCCATGATACCAGATTCCCTTTTTTTACATCATCCATACGAGATTTGATCTCTTCTCTCATTTTTGGATCTAGCATAATTTCTAATGTTTCCATATCTTCATCAGATATTGTTATTTTGGCAATTTTTGCTTTTTGAAATACATTTTTGTGTACTTTTTCAATATTGATTTGATGCTTATCTCCATATGTTGTATCTGTCAGCATAAAAAATAGTGCTGCATCGTCACTACTCAATGATTTACGTACTGTGTGATATTTACTCGAAACTGTTTTCTTTATCTCTTTTTGTGGAAATGTGATTTTTTCTTTTAATTTTAACGACATTATATCAATTTCTCCATTTTTAATTCACTCCATGCATCTTCACACTGTTTTTTTGTAAAGTTGAGTTGTTTTTTCTTCACTTTATTCAATATTTCAGATTTTTTCATATCTGTGTGTATTTTTTTCAAAAAATGAATTGATGCAAGAATTTCAATTCGATCTGGATCATTTTTTTTATTAGCCATAAATTTTAAAAATTCTTGAAATCGTTTTTGCGATGATTTTTTTTCAAATGATCCCTGGTGTATATTTTCATAAATATTCTCTAATTCAAAACCATTTCTTGCCAATCGTGAACAATACGGTCCACGTAAATACCATGAAAAATTATATCCAATGTAAAGTCCAAATACTTGTAAAAGATATATTGTTTTTTGAAGTGTCAATCTGCCCTTAAACGTAGTTGTATCAAAATTATCTATATTTTGTAGAATCATGCCAAGTCTGAAAACGTCTAAATTCTGATGAGTCGATTTTATCCCTTCATTCATTTATGCATTTTTCGTTGCTCATTTTTCTATATAAATTACAAGCTGAATATAATCATATTTCAATAATTTTTAATCGGTAAATATTCATTTTATGAATGATTCTCCACATATTCCATTTGCAACTCGGTATGGAATTATCGCAATCCCCATCTAATCATTACTTTGTTCTCTAATCTTTTGAATATAGCACCGTCCATCAACATTCCAATTCCCATAATTACAATCATTATGGCAATAATTTCAGAGACATCATTCAACTGTCTTCCTGCATTGAGTATGAAACCGAGTCCCAAAAATGAAAATAGTATCTCTGCTCCAATTACTCCTCTCCACGCAAATGCCCAACCCTGTTTAAAACCTGATATCATGTAAGGAAATGCTGCAGGTAGTAGCACACTTGTTATTAATTTACTACCATGTGCTCCCATGTTTTTTCCCGCTTCAATATAATGGGGATTAATATTTTTCACTCCAGTGTATGTGTTTATGGTAACTGCAAATATTGCCCCGATGGTAGTAACAAATATGATCCCTCCATCTGTCAGTCCAAACCACAGTATTGCTAGTGGTACCCAAGCAATGGATGGTATTGATTGTAATCCTAAAACCAATGATCCGATAGTTTGATTGATGGTATCTACACGCGCCATTAATACTCCGAGAACTATGCCACCGGATATTGCAATTGATAATCCTATGGCTAGTCTTGCTAGACTAGTACCAATTCCATAAAATAAACTGCCATCTGATGCCATGTATGCCAAATCCTCGATAATGTCTAGCGGTGATGGAAATACATTACTTGCCCATACATTCGAGTATGCTACTGCCTGCCATATGATGACTAGCGCTAAAAAGAATACTACTTTTTTCATCCACACATTCATGATTTGTCCTCTTCCTTTTTACCAAGTTCTGCCAAGATTTTTTTTGAAGTTCTACCAATTTCTCATCCTGCGCTGATCGTGGATAGTCATGACTCACATCTATTATTCTCTTAATCTGGGATGGCCTACCACTAAATACTGCAATTTTTGTTCCCAACATGGTTGCCTCTATGACACTATGTGTCACAAATATGATTGTCTTTCTAGTCTTACTCCATATGGCCTGCATCTCTTTAATTAGTAAATCTCTAGTAAACGCATCAAGGGATGCAAACGGTTCATCCATGAGTAGTATGGCCGGATCCATAGCAAGGGCTCTGGCAATTGCCACGCGTTGTTTCATACCCGTTGATAATTGATATGTAAATGAATCTACAAATTTATCTAATTGCATCATATCAAGATATCTCTTGGATATTTTATGGCGCTCATCAACTGGTATATTTGCCATCTTTAATCCAAATTCTACATTATCTCTGACACTTAGCCATGGGAATAATGCCCCTTCCTGAAACACCATGATTCTTTCCGATCCTGGTCTTGTAACTTCTTTACCATTGAATATGACACTACCTTCATCGGGTTTTTCAAATCCAACCAGTATTCTCAAAAATGTAGATTTTCCACATCCTGATGGTCCCACCAAACATACGAAATCCCCTTCATTAATGTCTAAATCTATTCCATCAAGAACTTTGAGATTGTACTTGTGTACAAAGCTTTTTGATATATTTTTTGCTTGTAGAATACTCATGGGAGTTTCCCCTCCCAGAATATTTCTTCTAGACTGTACCCATCACGTCCTAGATAACCCAACTCATCTGCACGTTGTGCAAATGTAATTATGGATTCTTTATTTAATTCAGATGTAATCTCCAAATTGTTCATGGCCTCATCAATGATGTAATCTGGAATTGTCTTTCCATATGTCTTGTACATGAATGAATGAAATATCTCTTTTGCCTCTAGGGGATTCTCATTTATCCATGATACTATTTCTTCATGCACCTGTACCCATCTTTTTATGATATCCTCATTCTTCTCAATATACTCTGATTTTCCAACTAGAACTACAGATGCAAATCTCTCATCTGACCATAATGTTTCTTCTCTGAATACTCTAGTCCCATTCAATTCTTTCACTAGTATGGTAGCCCATGGCTCAGGAACCCATGCAGCATCAATATCGCCCTTTGCAAATAGAGTGTAGGTATCTGGATTTGCCACGTTGTGTATTGTCACAGTTCCGCCAAATCTCATACCTTTCAGACCATTCTCTTTCAAGTTGTGACGTAACGATATGTCTTGTGTATTACCAAGTTGTGGACTGGATACTTTTTTCCCATCCAAATCTGTTATGCCCTTGATTGATTCGTCAATTCCTACTAGACTTGTTCCACCGCTAGCAGATCCTGTTATTATTCTCAACTTACCATCTGATTTGACATATCCATTAATTGCAGGACCGGGTCCCACATATGCCAAGTCTATTGAATTAGCAAAGAGTGATTCAATTGCTTGCGGTCCACTATCAAATAAATACACGTCAACATCTACAATATCACTTAATGCTTCACTGAATAATCCCTGCTCTAATCCGACGATCGGAACTAGGTGACCAATATTTGCAAAATATGCAATCCGTAGTTTATCATTACTCTCCTGTCCACTTTGTAATGTGGCAATTAGCACACCTATAATCACTAATCCGACTATACCTATTATTCCATATGTTATGTTTTTCAATGTAAATTCATTATTACTTATATGTAAATAATGATTGAATTTTAGCTTAACCTACTAGTAATAAAAGATAAATGATTATACATCATCTCTCTAATCATGAAAGGCAAGGCTGTGCTGGCATTCTCTGGAGGTCTTGATACATCTGTAGTAGTACGCTATCTACAAGAGGAGCATAATCTTGATGTAATTACCGTGACAGTAGATGTTGGACAGGGTGATGATTTTAAAAAAATTGCCGCAAAGGCTAAAAAATTGGGTGTGACTAAACACTATACCATTAATGCTCAAAGAGAATTTGTTGTTGATTTTATTCATCCTGCAATAAAGGCAAATGCATTATATCAAAACAAGTATTGTCTTGCAACGGCCCTTGCCCGTCCCCTTATTGCTGGAAAAGTATTACACATTGCTAAAAAAGAACGAGCCACCACATTAGCTCACGGATGCTCTGGTAAAGGCAATGATCAGGTACGTTTTGATATTACGTTACGCTCAGGCTCCAACCTTCCAATCATTGCCCCAATACGTGATAAAAATTTGAGTCGAGATGAAGAGTTGAAATTTGCAAAGAAGAATGGTATAAAGATTGACGCTGTTGCAAAACGTTTCAGCATTGATCAGAATTTGTGGGGTAGAGCAATAGAGGGTGGTGTTCTTGAAGATGCGTATGCCGAACCACCTCAAAGTGCATTTGAGTGGACAAACATTAATGGTAAATCTTCTCCAGTCTATGTAGAGATTAAATTCAAACAAGGAATTCCAATATCAATTAATGGTAAAAAGGATATAATATCTATGATTACTCTATTAAACAAACTAACTGGCGCATCTGGTGTTGGAATTGTAGATCATATAGAGGATAGAATAGTTGGAATAAAATCACGTGAAGTGTATGAGACTCCTGCTGCTACCTGTCTTATAGAGGCACACTCTGATCTTGAGAAAGCGGTGCACACTAGACATCAGAATAAATTCAAGCAACTAGTAGATAGCGAATGGGCTTGGCTTGCCTACTCGGGACTTTGGCAGGATCCTTTAAAGAGTAGTCTAGACGCTTTTATAGAAAAATCTCAAAATATGGTCACCGGTACTGTTCGATTGCGACTCCACAAAGGTAGTATTCGAGTTGTAGGTCGTAAATCCCCCTATCTTCTGTATAATAGACGTGAGGCTACATACGGTAAAGACTCTACATTTGATCAACGGCTTGCTACTGGATTTGTGTCGCTATGGGGTCTTGAAACAACAGAAGCTAATAAATTACAATCAAAAATGTGAATAAAAATATGAACTGTCCTGAATGTGATGCTATAATTGGTATACCTGATGATGCTGCTCAAGGTGAGATTGTGTCTTGCTCTGACTGTGGGGCAGATTATGAACTGACAAAGAAAGACTCTGGTATGGATCTTAAACCGGCAGAAAATGTAGGCGAAGACTGGGGGGAATAATGCCCAAAGTTGGCATAATCTATGATCGCATGCGATCTGAGGAAAAAATGCTAAAACAGGCAACGATTGATTTAGGATGTGATGTGTCACTAGTTGATGCAAAAGATGTATCATTTAACACTGACAGCAAATCAGATTCATATGATCTTGGTGATATAATTTTAGAGAGGTGTGTAAGTTATTTTCGTGGATTACACTTTACATCAATGCTAAATTTTATGAATCTACCAGTAATTAATGATTTCAGAACAGCACAAAATTGTGGTAACAAAATGTTTATGACATTAATGTTGAAAAAAGCAAATATTCCTACACCAAAAACATATTTTTCATTTACAGGAGATACTGCGTCAAAATTAATCTCTGAGGTTGGATTCCCTCTTGTCCTAAAACCTGTGGTTGGTAGTTGGGGTAGAGGAATTGTTTTATTAAATGATATTGATGCTGTTGATGCTGTCTTTGAGATGAGAGAACTTGTAGATGGCGTATATGATAGAATATTCTACCTTCAAGAATTTATTAAACGCCCACCTCGTGATATCCGTGTAATTACCATTAATCATACGCCGATCACTGCCATGTATCGTGAGTCTTCTGAAGGATTCAAGACTAATTTGGCCATTGGTGCAGAACCGAAATTATGTCAAATTACCCCCGAGATTGAAGAGATTGCATCAAAGGCATCCGAAGCTATGGGTGGTGGAATATTAGGTGTGGATATAATGGAGGATGAAAAGAGGGGTCTGCTAGTCCATGAGGTGAATAATACGACAGAATTCAAGGGATTAGCAAAGGTATCACCGGTCAATATTCCTCAGAAAATGATTCAGTATGCCTTGGATTATCTAAAAAGGTAATAGTAGAGTACATTCTTATCAATTAAATTAGATGCCCTGAAATTTACTACATGAAAGTAGGAATAGTTGGTGCGTCAGGGTATGTCGGTGGTGAAACCCTAAGACTCCTTGTAAATCATCCACATGTAGAAATTGCAGCCGTCACATCTAGACAACACGCAGGTGAATATCTACACCGTGTTCAACCTAGTCTTCGGGGATTTACAGATTTAAAATTTACCGAATACAATGCCGATAAACTTGCAGACAGTTGTGATCTTGTATTCACTGCTGTACCACATGGGGCTGCAGTTCATATTGTGAAAGAATTGTATGATCTTGGTGTCAAGATTATTGATTTATCTGCTGATTACCGATTACACGAGGCATCTGATTATGATAAATGGTATGGTTGGAAGCATGAACAACCTGATTATTTGAGTAAATCCACATTTGGTGTTCCAGAGTTGCATCGTGACGAAATAAAAAAATCTCAACTCGTATCATGTCCTGGTTGTATGGCAGTTACGTCCATTCTTGCACTTGCACCACTAATAAAACATGATATAATAGATCGTGATCATATTATAGTTGATTCTAAAATTGGATCATCTGGTGCAGGATCTGGCGCTGGCACATCTCATGCAATGAGAGCTGGTGTGATTCGACCTTACAAACCTGCAAAACATCGACATACCGGTGAGATTGAACAAGAACTCAGCGAAATTGCCGGTAGTAAAATTTCTGTATCTATGAGCCCACACGCAGTTGATGTGGTAAGAGGAATATTATGTACCAATCATACATTTCTTAATAAAAAAATCACTGAAAAAGACATTTGGAAGATATATCGTGAGGCATATGGTGACGAATTTTTTGTACGTCTCATTCGTGATAAAAAAGGAGCCTACAAATTTCCAGATCCTAAATTTCTAGTAGGCTCTAACTTTTGTGATGTTGGGTTTGATATTGACGAGGATAATAATAGACTCATTGCCCTATCTGCCTCAGATAATCTGATGAAGGGTGCTGCCGGCTCTGCGATACAAAACATGAATTTGATGTTGGGCTTTGATGAACTAGAAGGTTTAAGATATACGCCATTAACACCTGTCTGATGATAATCATAAAGATAGGTGGTAGTATAGTGGATGGTCTACACTCCTCTACAATACAAGATATTGCTAAATTTGCAAAGAATGGTTTAGTGATTGTTCATGGCGGAGGTAAAGATGTGAGTAGCATGTGTGAAAAACTCGGTAAAGAACCTAAATTTGTCACATCACCGAGTGGAATTCGCAGCAGATACACGGACAAAGAAACTATACAAATATTTACAATGGTCATGGCCGGTAAAATCAACACAAGTATTGTACAGCAGTTACAGCAACACGGTATCAATGCAATAGGTCTGTGTGGAGCAGACGCTAATTTTTTACGTGCTGATCGTAAAAAGAAATTACTAATTATGAATGAAAATAATCGTAGACAAGCAATTGATGGTGGTTATACTGGAAAGATCAAATCTGTTAATGACTCATTTTTACATTCACTACTAGACATGGGTCTAGTTCCTGTAATATCCCCACTTGCACTAAGTGAAGATCATGAATTTCTAAATGTTGATGGGGATAGGGCAGCTGCGTCTGTTGCAGGGGCAATGCATGCAGATACAGTACTATTCATTACTAATGTGGATGGTCTACTCATGGAGGATAAACTAGTCTCTCATCTTACTTTACAAGAGGCTAAAGATATTCGTCCTAAGATTGGACCTGGAATGGAAAAAAAGATACTTGCCTCTACTGAAGCACTTGATATGGGAGTGAGGAGAGTTATAATTGCCAATGGAACACGAGAGAATCCGATATCATGTGCAATTAATCATGAAAAGTGTACGGTGATTAGTAATGACTGAAGATCAATACATGGGGGAGCTGTATCAGAGATTTCCTGTTGTTGTTGAAAAGGCCCTTGGAGCAACTGTTTGGGATGAGTCTGGTAATCAGTATATCGATTGTATGGGAGGATATGGTGTAGCGCTTGTGGGACATCGAAATCCACGTGTTGTACAGGCTAAAAAGAATCAATTAGACAAAGTAATTACTGTACACAGTTCGTTGTATAATAAAACTCGTGAAGAATTTCTCAAAACATTAATAGATATAGCGCCTACTGGTCTGACACAAGTTCATTTGAATAATAGCGGTGCCGAATCTATAGAGGCTGCTATAAAGTTTGCAAGAAAATTTACAAAAAAGATTGGAATGATTGCAATGAATGGCTCGTATCATGGGAAAACACTTGGAGCGTTATCTCTTACCTTTGCTCCAAAATATCGTAAATCGTTTGCCCCATTGGTTGATAAAGTAGATTTTGTGCCCTTTGGAGATGCTGATGCATTGCGCTCTGCCATTACACCTGATACGGGATTTGTCATCATAGAGCCAATTCAAGGGGAGAGTGGAATACACGTATCCCCTGATGGGTTTTTACAACAAGCAAGAGAGATTTGTAATGAAACTAGTACTCTGTTGATATTTGATGAGATCCAGGCAGGGCTTGGCCGTACAGGTAAACTTTGGGCATGTGATCATTGGGGTGTGACACCAGACATACTATGTCTTGCAAAGGGAATTGCCGGTGGTATACCAATGGGGGCAACCCTTGTACGTCCTGATATTTTATCTGTAATGAGTAAGGGAGATCACTCCTCTACCTTTGGTGGTAACCCAATCTCCTGTGCTGCAGGAACAGCTGCGATTCAAGCACTAACACAAGATGGATTAATTATTAATGCACAAAATATGGGAATTATATTTATGGATGGTTTGAAGAAACTTGCACAAAAGCATTCGATAATTAGAGAGATCAGAGGTAAAGGTCTTATGATTGGGGTTGAATTAAAATTTGATGTACGAGATATCTTGATGGAAGGTATCAAACATAATCTTCTATTGTTATATTCGGGTAGAAACGTATTACGATTTCTCCCACCGTTAGTAATTAATGAAAAAGAGATTAATACTGTTCTTGACACATTGGATATATTGTTGAGCAATGAGGAGAAGAGGAGAAATGTCTGATACACATCAAACTAGCGCACTTGCGTTAATCTCTACTACTCCCTCTGCTAACACTCGAGACGTTGCACAATTGATATCTAATATTACTCATGTGACAAAGGTACATGAAATTACAGGCAAATTTGATATTGCCATATTCATCACTGCAGATAATATTTATCACATAAATGAGGCGATCGATAAATTACGTAAAATACCAACCGTGGCAAATACTGATACAATGATAATCCTCAGTACGATATAGAGTATATATCATATCTCAACGATATCTCAATTAGTAATGATCAAAGTACTATTGACACATGAATCATATTATAATCCTTTGATGAATCTATGTGAATAATTCTAAATTACTAATTGGTATGGATGTATCTGGAAATCCTTCCACAGGCGATTGTAGTTATCTTGGATTGGTAATGGGAACTATTGAAAGTATTACTAGTTTATCAAAACAATTACCTGAAAAAATAGAACATTTAGCACTAATACGTAATTCATGCCAAAAGGAGAAAATTAGAAATTTATTACAATTTGATGGAAAAAACAGAGTTGCGTTTTGTTTTAAACTCCATAAATCTGAAGTGCTTAGTGAGATTAAGAAATACACTAGACATAAAAAAACAAATGATAAAAAATTATATGACATTTTTGAAAAGACAGTAGCAGGTCACATTAAAAAATACGTTGAACCTTTTTCATTTGTTCATAAATTATCTGTTACTGAATTAGACATTCAATGTGATGGTGACTGTAACCAATTTGTAAAAAAAGGCGGTTGGAAAATAAAAAAAAAGGTTCAGCATATAAAATAGCTGATTGTGTCGCTTGGTTTAATAATGCACAACAACCAATAGTTAGCTGTAAAGAAATCAATTTAATCGATAAAATTAAAGAAAATATGTTAAAGTCATTAAAAATTTAGTATCGTTGCCCACATCATCTCCAAGTCCTACAACTCATCAACGGGTTCTCGTATATTCACATTAACCTTGAAGGTTCAAACAACGACAATTATTACTGGATACAACAGTATTTAATCTAATCTATGGTTTAATAATAATCTGTAACCGAAAGAAGTGATTGTTAAAGATCTAACTAATGATTTAGGGGAAAAACTAGCCAAAACAATACAACTAATAAAATAAAGATGTAATCTTGGGCACGAGCTGACTGTCACCACAAAGTAGCCACACGCTCACCCGAGGACACATTAATCATACGATGATGTGATTAAAAAACTCGATTAACCGATATGATGTGTTTGTCATATACGTAGCCGGCCAATTCTCGTAATTTCAATATAGGAGTATAATCACTCTTAATTATGGACCCAAATCACTATGCAGATCTATACAATGGACATAGAGATTCCAAAATTCGTGTACTGGATAGTACATTGCGTGAAGGAGAACAACACCCCGGAGTGTCATTTACAAACGCTCAACGAATTCAGATTGCATGGATGCTAGATAATTTTGGTGTAGATCAGATTGAGATTTCTCCAGTAATATCTACAGATCATAAAGAGTCTACGAAAAAAATTCTTCAACAGGGATTACGTGCGGATATTGTTTCACACGGTCGTGCACTGCGTGAAGACATTAATGTATCATTAGATTGTGATGCAAAATGGTGTGCAGCTTATCTTGGAGTATCTGATATTCATCTAAATGATAAACTACGAATAACAAAGGATGTGGCACTTGAGAGAGCCGTTGATACTGTCCAGTATGCAAAGGATCATGGATTAAAGATTAGATTTACAGTTGAAGATGGAAGTAGAGCTGAACCAGAATTTCTTATTAAAATGTGCAAGGCACTTGAAAAAGCCGGTGTTGATAGAATTAGTCTACCTGATACTGTTGGAATTATGAGACCACGTGGTATGTACAACTTTGTCAAATCAGTACGTGATCAAATATCCATACCACTTGATGTACATGTACACAACGACATGGGTCTTGCACTTGCCAATGCGTTTGCAGCGTGCGATGCTGGTGCTGATCAGATTCATACTTGTATAGATGGCCTCGGTGAGAGAACAGGCATTCCATCACTTGCCGAAGTGGCTGTGGTATTGACATATCTGTACAAGACACCGAATGATTTTCGACTAGACATGCTTCAAGACCTATCTAGAATCATAGAATCATACACTACTATACAACCATATGACTCTAAACCCATAGTGGGATCTTCTGCATACAAGCACAAGGCAGGAACACACCTTGCAGCAATATTGAGAAACCCTTCTGCGTATGAACCAGTACCACCTAGATCTGTTGGGAATCAACGCAGGATTGTATTTGGCGAACTTGCTGGAAAGACGGGGGCAGCATACCTCATATCACTACTCGGACTTGATGCTAATAGTGAGGCGGCGATCAAGGTTGCAGCAGGTCTTAAAAAACTCCGTATGGGTGATCTAATAGAGGTACCACTTGCCGATGACATTGAAAAAAAATTTGAGCAATAAATAAAAAGGTAGTACATCTCAACATTAATCATGACAAATTGTGCCGAGTGTGATGGAGTAATTGAAATACCCTCAAATGCTCTTGCAGGTGAAATCGTTACTTGTTCTGAATGTGGTGCAAGTTTTGAGATTGCAAAATCGTCAGACAGCGGTGTTGAGTTGAAATCAGCACAAACTGTTGGCGAGGACTGGGGACAGTGATTAATCTTACACTATTATACGATTCTATAAGATGGGAAGAAAAATCTCTCTTTAATGCAGCAAAAAAACTTGATATTAATATGAATATGTTAGACTGTAAAGACTTGTCTATTGATTTAGAATCAAATGATACTCTTGGGACAGTTTTACAAAGATGTGTAAGTTATTATAGAAATATACACTCTACTGCAGCACTTGAGGGAATAGGAACACGAACAATTAATTCACTAAACACTGGAATTTTTGCAGGCAATAAATTATACACACATATGCTTTTGAGAAAATTCAATGTTCCGACACCACGAGCAACTGTCTCATTCTCCAAAGATTCAGCACTGCAAGTATTGAAAAATGATGGTTATCCTAAAATCATAAAACCCACAGTTGGAAGTTGGGGTAGAATGGTGTCTAAAATTAATGATTTGGATTCGGCTATGGGGATACTAGAGGGGCGCGAATCAATGTACCCAATTTATCAAATTCACTATATGGAAGAGTTTGTTAAACGTCCACCTCGTGATATTCGTGCAATAGTAGTAGGTGACAGAGTAGTAGCTGCCATTTATCGTAACTCTGGCTCTGGCTGGAAGACCAACATGGCACTTGGTGGTGTTGCAGAACCGTGTAAGGTTAATGATGAAATGCAAGAAATATGTATTAGAGCCAAAGATGCCGTTGAAGGGGAGATTGTAGGTGTGGATTTGATGGAAAGTGATGGTGGTCTAGTGGTTCATGAGATTAATAATACCACCGAGTTTAAAAATACAGTACGAGTCTGTGATGTTGATATCCCAACTCAGATTATTCAATACGTATTAGATATTGCTAGACGATGAGAATTGACTATTATAATTACTCCAAAATATGCAACTAAAATCTTAGAAAAGGCCGTCTGCCTTTACACTCCGTCATTACATGAACTTCCTATGGCACAGTATCTGGAGGATTTATGTGATGACATGGGTTTTGAAAATATTCACATAGATGATGTGGGAAATTTAATAGCAACAAAAGGTTCTGGCTCTCCTCGTATTCTACTGTGTGGTCATATGGATACAGTTCCTGGAAAAATAAATGTACGACAAGAAGGTGATTTTCTCTACGGTCGTGGCTCTTCTGATGCAAAGGCACCACTTATGGCAATGCTGTGTGCTGCAAATTCTGCTGTACTCAATGGTGGTACTGTAATATTTGCAGGAGTAGTTGATGAAGAAGGAAATGCACTTGGAATAAAAAATCTTGTAAAACAAGACTTGAAGATAGATTATGCAATATTTGGAGAACCTAGTGGATTGAATCAAATCACAATTGGATACAAGGGTAGATTTGCAATTAAATTAACCACATCCTCGAAGGATAGTTGTCATGCAACTGCCCCTTGGCTTACAACTAACGCAATACAAGAATCAATGATTCATGCTGAAAATATAAAAAAAGCACTAGAGTCTGGACAAGAGGATAAATCCAAAGGCATGCTCCTTACTGCTACAATTACTGAAATTGTGGGTGGTACTAGTCATAATGTCACTCCACAAGAGTGTAATGTTACCATTGATATTCGAATTCCAATAGGTAAAAGTTGTAAAACTGTTAATGATATAATCGACAAATACATCTCTACCATTAATGATGCCTCTACAAGTGTATCGTACTCTATACTTGATGAAACTGAACCGTTTGAGACAAACACAGACTCTGTTCTGATTCGAGCAATGAATCTTGGTATCTTTCATGTGTTGAAAAAACGTCCATCTCTGATAAGAAAAACAGGAACCGGAGATATGAACATATTGGGAAATGTACTTGAAATACCTGTAGTCACTTATGGACCTGGCGACTCTCACTCTTCTCATACTATTGATGAACGAGTATCCATTTCACAATATATCAAGGGAATCGAAGTTTTGAGTGCAATTCTTAAAAAAATAAAGATGGTACATGATAAATCATGATTAATTATATGACATATTTTAAGAATGGTGATTTATCATACTGTGGTTTGTAGGTCTTGGCACATCACCGCCCGATTCAATTCCACTAGCTGCTGTGAATATTGCATCTAGTGTTGATATTCTTTATCTTGAACAATTTACTAGCCCCTTTGGAGATATGAACATACAAGATATCGAATCTCTTGGATACAAATGTATCAAAATTGCCAAACGATGGCAAGTGGAGGATGGTACTGAAATATTAAAAAATGCAAAAGAGCAGACGGTTGTCTTGGCAGCCTATGGGGATCCATATATTGCAACTACACACATTGAATTACGCTCAAGGGCAATCAAAGAAGGTATTGAGACTAGAACCATTCATGCTGCATCTGCCTTGACCTCATTAATTGGTGAGTGTGGATTGCACTATTACAAAGTTGGACGTACAACAACCATCATGGGTGGGAAAAACACAACAACCACTCCATATTATACAACCCAAAAAAATATGCTCGAGTCAAATCACACCATTCTACTGTTAGAGTATAATCAAGATCAAGATTTTTTTCTTGATCCAAAACAAGCACTTGAAATGCTGCTTAATGAAGAGAAAGAGCAGATACGAAATGTCTTCAATTCCGATACGTGCATAATTGTTGCATCACGAGTAGGTCAGGTGGAGCAAAAAATCATTGTGGGGGATTTATCTCACATGCTTGATGTAGATTTTGGTAAACCACCACACACTGTTATAATACCTGGTAGCATGCATTTTACAGAGTCTGACGCACTAGAATTATTTGCAGATTGTTTAGATGAGCCAAAAGACAACTCTTCTAGAGTCAAGAAAATATCTCATCAAATGCTGACTAAATACATCCCAATGGTAAACTGTGCACTAGATGACATTACATCACATTACATCAATACTGAATTTAAAACTGTTCTTGAGAATGCAAAATTGTATGTAAAAGATGCTGAAAATTTTTTAGAGATGGGTCGTGATGAAGTTGCAATACTTAGTATAGGTTATGCTGATGGTCTGGTAGATGCACTTCGTATGGGCAAAGGCATGGAGCCACGCATGTGATGATACATTTCATAATTTGTATATGAATTTAAAGAGGTGTTTATACATTAATAATTATGAATTCTAGTATCAAAGATGTTTTAAAAACATTATACATTGATGATATAACTGACACAAAATCAAATGTATCATCACAGTCTACAAGAGAGTTGGTTCAATCTGGATTGTTATCTGATGGTGGGACTATAACTGAATCTGGAAGAAAACAATTTGATGTAGTTCTTGCCGGTGGAGTCTTTGATATCATACATCCGGGACATATTCTAACTCTAAATACTGCCAAGACCTATGGTGATCTCTTGATTGTTGTTGTTGCAACCGATAAAATTGCGGAAAAAATGAAAAAGAAATCACCACTTCATTCACAATCCCAGCGCCAAAATTTGGTAAACTCTCTAGTAATGGTGGATGTCTGTCTTGCAGGTAATGAGTCTGATATCTTTAAAACAGTAGACCTAGTATCACCTCAAACCATAGTATTAGGTTATGATCAACTACATCAAGAACAATTTATCATCGATGGATGTAAAAATATCAATCTTGATTGCAAGGTAGTACGTCTAGAGTCATCATTACCTAATCTGTCTAGCTCTGATATTCGTGAAACCTATGGCACATCCATACATGGAATCTAATTTGTCTTTATTGTAATTACTACTTTGGCCCCATTCTTGAGTTTCGCTTTTTTACGAATTTCCACCTTTGCTATTATTTCCACTATGGAATTATCGTGATGGGTTCGTTCAAGTATTACCAAATGACAGGGTATATCTTTCAATTTTGCAGGATAACATTTTACCCAGCCATACGTTCTATTTTTATCTGCAAAACCATTAATCGTGATCTCTTTCATATCTGATATCATAGATAACAATGTCTTGTCACTAGTATTTTTTAATTTGATATTTAATGTACCTGGAAATGGAATGTACTCTATTTTTTTCTTAAATTGTTTTGTATAACCACTCATTGACATATAATGAGCTCCCTCACCAACACCTGTTACTATTTCTCCATGTAATTTAATTATAGTATGGTTCTGTAAACTTTTTTTTAAAACCTCTGTTATTTTTTTTACTTCTTCATACCCCTTTGCAGTTATCATTATACCGTGCTTTCTACTAACTATTGTCCGTTTTATCAATCCAGATTTTTCCATATCTATCAACTCTTTTGATATAGACTGTTGAGATTTCTCCATAATCTTTGCAAGATCAGATGTCGTAACTGGAACAAAAGCATATCTTGCGCCCATTTTTAACAACTGTGATATGGTAAAAATTTGATGAATTTTTGTCATTATAATTAGGAAATTCCCAATTCTGCAAATGTCTTATAGACGACACCTTCAACTGGTCTTATTAATTTCGCAATACGTTTTCCTATGATATATTTTATCTCTATACTTTTGGCACTATCTACTAGTCTTTGTGTAATGATTCCATCTAGTATCAAATATGTAATTCCTGATTGACTGTTTAGTTTTTCTACCAGTTCGCTTATGGGCACTTTGAATATCTCCTTCTCAGAGTCATCTAGAGCCACTGCCTCTAATGTCTCATTGATTTTAGAATATACTGCAGTTCCAACAGTTGACAACATTTTATCTGCGTCACTGTCTAGTTTAACGCCATTCGTGCCGTTTAATTTGTCTGATACTGGTCGTAATATTTCATCTATTCTCTGAGGGGTCAACTCTTCTACCTCTACACCTTCGTCTGCCCTCAACTCTACATCGATATGCACAACAGATTTCAATTCTTTTAAAATAAAACCTCCAGCGCGATCACCGTCTAAGAATGCAACAACTTTTTCTTTCTCAATACACAGATCCTTTATAGATTCATCAATTGTTGCGCCTTGAATTGCAAGTGTGTTGTTGTATCCAGCTCTGAGTAGATTAATAATATCTGCTCTACCTTCGACTAGAATTAACCATTGAGAATCTAGTGCTCCAGAACCACATGGTAATTTAAATCTACCATAAGATTCCACTTTACCTGCATTTCCTTCATGTACATCTTTGAGCATAGTGTCTCCTTCACTAACTGTTTTTGTAGACCAACGTTGTTTGATTTCTTTTGCACGTTTTACAATATCATCTTTCTTGGCAGCACGTACATCTTCTATCGTATCTAATCTAAACGTACAATCAAATGGTCCTACTTTATCAATACTCTCTACTGCGGCGGCAATTAATGCACATGTGTCAATATCTGTACTCATAGGTAATAGAGATGTACCTGATGTTGTGTCTGATGTACTTGATGTGTGCACTTCAATACGTCCAATCTTTGATAAACGTTGCAGCTCATTTAAGTTCATTTCTGGACCCAACAGACCTTCTGTCTGTCCAAAAACGGCGCCTATGATATCTGTGCGCTCGACAAGCCCATCAACTTTGAATGATAATTTGACATGATATTTGACAATTCCAGATTGAGGCATAAGCTATTCAACTCCTTAATTAACATAATTAAATTTTAATTTGGTTGTATATGTGCTTTACGTTGTTTTTTTGATTTTATGATGAATATATGATACTAAATCTCATAATTTACATATTTATCCACATGTCTTTTTTGATGACCCTTATTCCATAATTTATATTCTGTACATATAGGGCTCAATTCATATTATGATTTTAGAAGAGATTTTGCCTATCGTTGCTGGAATTGTTTCCATTTTAGCAGCAGCTCTGTTTGCTGGGTGGGTAATCAAACAGCAAGCTGGAACAAAAGAGATGATGGATATATCTAACGCCGTAAAAGAAGGAGCAGCAGCATTTCTAAAACGTGAAATGAAAATAATTATACCGATATCTATAGCATTATCTGTAATAATTGGAATATTAATTGGATATTCTAACGGAATTGCATTTGCAGTAGGAGTTGCATTATCTGCCATTGCCGGTGTCATATCATTAAAAATTACAGTAAAGGCTGCTGTCCGAACTGCAAACTCTACTTCGGGTGGAATTGGTAAAACTTTTGCTGAAGCTTTTCGTGGAGGTGCAACCGTAGGACTTGCAGTTCCTGCTATGGCGTTACTTGCAATTACAATTCTATTTCTAATATTTCGTGATCCACTTGCGATTGCTGGTATTGGAATTGGAGTTAGCTTGATCGCATTATTCATTAGAATTGGTGGTGGTATATTTACAAAAGCAGCTGATATGGGAGCTGATTTAGTTGGTAAAGTTGAGGCAAATATTCCAGAAGATGATCCTAGAAATCCAGCTACAATTGCAGATAATGTGGGGGATAACGTAGGCGATGCAGCTGGTATGGGATCGGATATTTACGAATCATATATCGTTACAGTATTGGCATCGCTCCTAATTGCAGCACTAATTCAAGTACCTGAAAATATTTTATACCCTGTTCTAATCGGTGCCTCTGGGGCCATTGCCTCAATCATTGGTGTTGCTAGCGTCGGCTCCAAAAATATCAAAGATGTGATGAAACCACTAAATCGTTCATTTTACATATCTGCCAGTATTGCCATTGTTCTGAATTTTATATTCATGTGGGTGTTTTTGGGTAATACCCCAATCGCATATGCTTTATTTGGCTCTACTGTAATTGGTGTAATTCTAGTTCCAGTGATTCAAAAAATTACAGACTATTACACAAATCATAAATTCGGTCCTGTCAAAGAAATAGCAGATTCTGCTAAATGGGGATATGCATCTTTGACACTCACGGGAATTACAAAAGGCATGCAATCTACAGGTCCATTTATGATCGTACTTGTAACTGCTATAATTATTTCATTTTACATATCTTCTTCTGCATCTCCTGATCCAAATCAAGCACTACTTTATGGTATATTTGGTACATCTTTAACTGCAATGGCAATGTTGAGTCTAGCAGGTATTGTACTTAGCATAGATGCGTTCGGTCCAATTGCAGATAACGCTGGAGGTATTGTAGAGATGACTGGAATGGGTGAGGAGAATAGAAAAATTACCGATGAAATTGATGCAGTTGGAAATACTACCAAAGCAGTAACCAAAGGATTTGCAATTGCAAGCGCAGGACTGGCAACTCTTGCAATGATTCAGGCATTCCAATTTGAGGCCAAAGAGGTATTTCATATGGCGTTTGATTATAGTCTTACAAATCCTGCAGTAATCGTAGGTCTACTTGTTGGTGGATTACTTCCATTTGTGATTACTGGTCAATTAATAAGCGGTGTATCAAAGTCTGCCTCTAAAATGGTAGATGAGGTACGCCGTCAATTCAAGGCAGATCCGGGAATTCTAGAGGGAACATCAAAACCAGATTATGCAAAATGTGTTGATATTGCAACTGTCGCATCTCTAAAAGAACTGTGGAAATCTGCAAGTATTGTAATTGCGGCCCCTATTGTTCTTGGCGTTTTCTTAGGTCCTTCTGCAGTTGCCGGTCTTTTGATGGGTGCAGTTGTCACTGGCATCTTTTTGGCATATCATCTTGCAAATACTGGCGGCGCGTGGGATAATGCTAAGAAATTAGTAGAAATGAAAGGCGACAAAGGTACTGAGGAACACAAGGTAACTGTTGTTGGTGATATAATTGGAGATCCTTACAAAGATACAGCTGGACCTGCTCTTAATACTGTAATTAAATTATTAAATACAGTTGCTCTAGTTTTCGTATCTGCATTTATCGCAGTTGTATCACTGTAAAATTATTAAATAAAAAATAAAAAAAAATTGGATGTGCTATCTCTAAGGACAGCCTTCCATCTTTTGGATGAAGTATCCGTCTTTCTCAATGGCCTGCTCTACTGGTTCTGGAGCGCCTTGTGAATGACAGAATTGGCACTCGTTAGTAGTCACAGTAGCATTGTTCTCATTTACTGATGTTAACCACTGTTTTGCATACTCTATTGCTTTGTCATGATCTTTCTCTTTTGTAATCACGTCAAAATGCATAGTATGACCATCTTGTGCTTTTACATAGGTGTCGTACACATGTATTTCCATAATTTTCATTAAATATTCGTATATTTAAAACAAGATATGATATAATTTAGAATATACTGTGACGTATTGTACTTATTTAACTATAAATTTATTATTACACAACTGGTATTTCTTTAATTTCATCATCTAGAGTGAATGCTTTAATTTTTTTATCTAATCCTGAATATATTGCCCATACAATTGGATTGATAATCATGAATTTTTTGTCGGTTAGTGATGGATAAGCCTCAGAAATTGGATGTGAATGAAATATTCCAATTATTTGTAAATTTCTTTTTTCTGCTTCCTTGTACCCATAAAGTAATTCATCATTTGGTATCACAAAACTTGTAGGTGACTCATTTTCATTTGATGTTTCAAATATATCGTATGTCACTATTTTATCATCTTCATGTTTGCCAAATAGCATGGATGATACTTCGTTCGGTTTACTACGTTCGGCATATTCTACCAACGTCTTGTAAAATTTACCTAGTACTAACAAATTATTCTGCCGTTACAGAGCCTAACATCCATGGGTGAAGCACACAATAATATGGATAATATCCTGCATCATCAAATGTGTATTCAAATGATTCACTTGATCCTATGATACTAGAATCAAATATTCCATCATGTCCTGATTCTACCATCCCAGATGTTACAGTATGAATTGTTATGTCATTATTTGTCCATGTTATTGTATCTCCTGTATCGATTGTGATTTCCTCAGGATCATAAAATATTTTATCTGATCCAGGAATTCCTGCTCCTTGAGGAATTGAAATTTCTAATATCTTCTCTTCCATCATCATACTCTCATTATTCATCATCTCAGTCGTAGTTGCTTCAGAATCATCTACGATTGCAAATGCTGATTCCATCCATGGATGCAATGTACAAAAATAGGAAACAGAATCGGGTAAATCTGTAGTATCTAATTGATATGTATCTCCACTACTCAAAAGCCCCGAATCAAATGTATCGCCTAAATCATCAAAACTTGTAGCTGTATGAGCTGCTGCATCCTCATTAATCCACTCTATAATTTCACCTCTTGTAACTTTTGTATCCTCATCTGGTAAGTAATCTGGATTTCCATTAATTGCTGCCCCTTCTAATATTGCAATTGAAAATATTGGAGTATCTGATACTATTTTTATCTCCTCTTTAACCTCTTCAATTACTGTTGAAACAAGATATGGTTCTGGACCTGAAAAACCAAATCCAATATATGCCAACACTCCTGCACCTACTGCAAGTAAAAATATTGTTGCAATTGGTTTCATATACTCTTTATGTTTTGTACCTACATATGCAATGACTATTGATGGTATTGCAATAACTAACATCACACCTGCGAATGTAATAACAGAGTCGATTGTATTTGATGTGAGTGAAACAGCTGCAAAGGAAAGTGATATTGCAGCAACAACTAGTACCGTAGCCTTTGCTCTATTGCTTGTAGATACACCACCTTCCATTATTCCAGCGGCTAAAATTATAAGCCCAATGAATAATGTAAGTCCAGTTAATGCATGCATTCCATCTATGAATGTGTGTGCCAAACCCGAATATGATGTTATTATGCCAGTTAGACCTATTCCAGTCAGTCCCATACCTGGCATCATTAGATCCCAATTACTCATTTATCATGGCGTCTAGATTGATATACTTAATTCTTTGTAAGTCAATACGAATACATTAATTTCCTAGTCCTGACCTGTGATGTAGTTGACAATTAAAGAGATCTTACTTGTATCAAAGCCACGTATTGTAGTACTACTCGTATTTACCGCCGTTGCGTCCATGTATACTGCAGGTACTCTTGCCGGTCAGGAGATAGACTACCTGACAATGCTACATCTGATTATTGTTGGCATCTTGGCATCTGCAGGTTCTAGCGCACTGAATCATTATTACGATCGTGATATTGATTCTAAGATGACTCGTACAAGCACACGACCAATTCCGAGTGGAACCATATCCCCTAATATCGTCTTGATTTATGGTGTTGTAGTAAGTTGTGTATCTGTAATCTATGCGTATATAACATTAAATGAATTGTCTACATTTTTTGTTGCACTTGGAATATTCTTTTATGTAATTATCTATACTATGTGGTTGAAAAGGAATAGTACTACAAATATTGTAATTGGTGGATTTGCCGGTAGCGCCGCATCAATGGCAGGGTGGGCAGCTGCAACTGGTTCAATTGATCTACTAGGATTTTTAGTAGGATTTTTGGTATTTGTTTGGACGCCATCCCACTTTTGGTGTCTTGCAATGAAAATGAATGATGATTATACTCAAGTTAATGTTCCAATGCTGCCTGTTGTGATTGGTATGCAACGAACTTCAAAATATATTTTAGCAAACACAATAATTTTATTACCATACTCATTAATTTTATATTCATTTGGTCTTGGTTTAATTTACACCATTATTGCAGCTGTTTCTGGTGGATTGATGCTTGTCTATCACTATAAATTAACAAAAACACCTACATCTGAATTTGCGTGGCAAGCGTATAAAATTACAGCTCCGTATTTGACTATAATATTCTTAGCTCTAGTACTTGATGCAACTTTTCATATACGAATTTAGTCTACTGCGCCTGGGAAACTAACTTCATACTCTTTAATTTGTGTCTCTTTGTTTTGTTCTTCAATTTTGTCAATCTCTTCCTTCTCTACTATTACCTCTATTCTCCTTGTATCCTTTGCAAGCCATGTAACAGAGATGGTTCCTAGTATTTCTAGTTCTAATAATAATTTCTCTAATCTATCACTTGTTATCTCTGGATTTGTTTTTACAAGTAATTTTTGTAACTCTACATTGGTAAGTGACTCCTTGTTTTTAATATATTCAAATACAATATTTCTAAATGGTATTGTCAACTATACAGCCCCTTATTTTTATCATCGATGTTAATACTAGATAATCCTTGCTGAATATCTTCATAAGATTTTATCATTTCCTTACTAACAGATGGTCTAATCTTTGCCAAAGACTCGTTGAAATCATCGTGCGTTATAGTGTGATTATCTCTGTGTATTGAGTGAATTACCACACTTCGACAGATTATGGACAAATCTCCACCCGTGTACCCATATGTCCTCTGTGCAATTTCTTCCAAATTTACATCATTTGATAACTTAAATTTTTTAACTAGGATTTTTAAAATACCCAATCTTTCATTTTGATTTGGAGGAGGAACATACAAGGATATGTCCAATCTTCCTGCAGCACATACTGATGAGTCTATCATATCTGGTCTATTTGTAATTCCTATAACGCATACTTGTGGAATTGAATTTTGTATCTGAGATATAATCTGACTTGATAATGTATTAACATGTTCTCTTTTTCCTGCAATAATTTCAAATTCATCAAAAATTATAATACATGGAGTTGATGATTTTGCTTTGAGAAATATTTTTTTAATCGCCTTCTCTGATTCACCCTCCCACCTAGACAACATATCTGCTCCGTGAACATAAATGATGCTTGCTTTACATTCTGTTGCAAGAGCTTGAGCTAAAAGTGATTTACCGCATCCTGTGGGACCATACAATAATATCCCTTTTGGAGGTTTTATTCCTATTTCATCAAATCTATGTGGATCATTTATAGCCAAAACAAAATTTTCTTTTAACTGTTTTTTTATTTTTTCTAATCCTACAATGTTATCCCAAATAATTTTTGGCTGTTCTATGTAAAATTCTCTCATGGTTGCCGGTACAATCTTTTGCATCGCTTCGTAAAAATCACTTCGTTTAATTACCATGGATTGTAACACTGATGAGGGAATTTTACTAGATATTGGAGTGTTTTTTGGTAAATATCTCTTTATGGCAACTACCGCCGCCTCTCTGCATAATAATTTAATGTCTGCGCCTGTATATCCTATAAGATCTGATGCAAGTGATTTTATTTTTATTTCAGATTTAAGTGGCATACCGCGTGTGTAAATTTGTAATATTGCAGTACGACTCTCTATATTTGGAACCGGAATTTCTATCTCTTTATCAAATCTGCCTGGACGACGTAATGCTGGATTTATACTATCTGGTCTATTTGTCGCACCTAAAACTATGACATTTCCTCTATCTGTAACACCATCCATTAGAGCAAGTAGTTGTCCTACTATTCTTTTCTCTACTTCTCCCTGTGCGCTTTCTCTTCGTGGAGCAATTGCGTCGATCTCATCTATGAATATTATACTAGGTGAATTTTCTTTTGCCTCTTTGAAAATTTCACGTAATTTAGCTTCTGTTTCACCATAATATTTGTTTAATATTTCTGGGCCATTAATTATATACATATTGGCATATGATTCACTTGCTAAAACTTTTACAATAAGTGTTTTACCACATCCTGGGGGACCATACAATAATATCCCTGCTTGAGCTTCTATCCCTAAACTTCTGAATAATTCTGGATGTCTAAGTGGCATCTCTACAATATCTCTCATTGTAGAGACTTCCTCTTCCAACCCTCCAATCTCATCATACATTATGTGAGTTTTTGTATCTTGTGTGATGTTCTCTAATATGCTAAGTTTGGTAAATTCGTTAATGGTTACAACTCCATCTGGCGTCGTCTTGCCTATCTTGAACTCTATACTGTTTCCTAGAATTACTACTGAAATCTCATCTCCTTTGATTAATGGCATATTCTTTATTCTATTCTTTACAAAATCTGTGAATTCATAATCACTATTCATTTTTTCATATATTGGGATTATTTCAATACTTGCCGCATTCTGTGATTTGCAGCTAGTAATCGTGATATGATCATACAATGATGTGCCTATATTTTTTCTACTCTGTCCATCCATACGTACAACCTCCACTAATTTATCATCCTCATCTGCTGGCCAAACTACAGCACAACTTGTCTTGTCACCTACAATCTTTACCAAATCACCTGCCTTTACTTGTATAGTTTTCATATCTTTTTCATCAATTCTTATTCGTTTTTTCCCAACATCACGTGGCTTTGCTTCTATAATCTTGACTTTAAGGGATGCTCTAACGTCATCCAAAACTGTCACACACCTATTTCATATCTACTGACATTCGACTCATGTTTAATATTTCTAATTCACTTACATGTTCTGTTTTACGTATAGCATCTTCAAGTGCATCACTTTGCCCTTCCTTATCTTCTAAAACAAACTGGGCCTTTACAAAATATAATCCAAATGCAAGAGGTTCTTTTTCTGTTGCTCTCAAAGTTATATTATCTGGTAGATTTAATTTCACATTCTCTATAATCTTATCCAAATCTGCTTCAGCGCTGTCTGGAAGTATTTTTACAATTATTAATAATTTTGCCATCTACGGTCCACCAAATCCACATGATTCACAAGTATACTGACCTGCAGATTCTCTACAACTTTGACATCTCCAAAGTAAACTAAATCCGCATGAAGGACAATCAAATTTTACACATTTATCATTTGGCATTATGTGCCTTTTACAACAACTACATTTTGGAAGTTCTACAGACGACATTATACTTTACACCAAAAGCAATCTGAATTTATAGTTTAGTGTGTGCCTCATTTTTTTGGTGGTAGTGCAAATCTATTTGTAGACGCATTATGATAATCCACGGCTAGCATGGATTCTTTTTGCCTTCCAGTAAGAATTCCAACCACAACGTCATCTTTTTTTATAATTTCTTCACTGACCAGCTTGCGAATCCCTGCCGGTACTGCCCCCGATGCCATTTCGCAGTCAAATCCGTTCAAACCTACTATGGACATACCATCTAACATCTGTGAATCTGTTACTGTAGTTACCACCCCATTGGTAAATTCTAATGCCCTTAGCCCTTTGAGGATATTTGCAGGTCTGCCAATCTGTATTGCGGTCGCTTTAGTATTTGGCCTTATATTCTCTGAATCTAATTTTTTATAATAATTATTCAAAATATCCAAATTTGGTTTCCCCCTGTTCCAACGCATTGGTTCATCGTACTTTCCATTATACAAATCTGATACTGTTTTTGCTCCTTCTGCATTAATTACTGCAATACGTGGTATTTTTTTTATCCATCCCCATTCATACAACTCCATTAAACATTTGCCACAACTAGATGTATTTCCCATAACTCCACCTGGATAAACTACCCAATCTGGCGTTTCCCATTTTAGAGCCTCTAGAAATCTATAAAGAATTGTTTTTTGCCCCTCTATTCTAAATGGATTTATAGAATTTACTGTATACCCATTATTATTTTTTGAATTTTCCAACGATTTTGTTAAAGCATCGTCAAAATTCCCATCTACTTGTATTAACTGCGCTCCGAATTGATAAGCTTGACTGAGTTTTCCAGGAGCAATCTGACCTGTTGGAATATACACATCACAATCTATATTCTCATTTGCAGCATACATACTAGCTGCTGCAGATGTATTTCCTGTGGATGCGCATATGATCTTTTTTGCATGTACTATTTTTGCATGAGTTACGGCAGTTGCCATGCCGTTATCCTTGAATGAACCACTAGGATTATACCCCTCTGGTTGCAACCAAATATTCTTTGTATTCATTCCAATAAACTCTGCGACTTTGGACATGTGGTATGGTTTTGATTGTCTACCCTCTGCGCCATCTAGGGATACTAAATATTTTGAACACTCTGCATAATCATTCGTGTCTATTTGACAAAAATTCAATAATTCTCTGAATCGCCATACGCCACTTTCATTATATATTATTCCCTGTGAATTACGTCTAGCATAAAACATCTCTTTTAGATTTGTGTTTGGTGCCTCTTTGTATATGACATCTAACAAGTGTCCTCTCTTACACTCTACTCTGTTCTCTTCGATAGGATATTCTAGACTGCATGATGGTGATATGCATCTTGTATGTGCTTTTTGCATATTTTAGTGATAAATTTGACTAATTTAAGGATAAAAAAGTTTACAATTTAATATCTGTCTCATGATCATCTCATTACATAGATATGCCTACTCATCATGAATATCTTCTGAATATTCTACAACAAATTATAGATTCTGTAACTTTACTTGAGAGTTTACCTGATAAACCAGGTGATCTTGATATCATAAAACGAGAACATGCCAAAATAGTAGGTCTCATGATTAGTATCTCACATCGTATGAATGATTCACAATATACTGAATATCTGCAATTATTAGACATGTTGAAATTATTTACTAGTAGCTTTGATTTTAGCCGAGAAATTAATACCATGTCTGAATTGTATTCTGATGATCCGCATAGACTACATAACATAAGATTTAAAATATTAGATGCGTTAAACACTAATAATTTAATTGAGTTGATAAAAAAAACATTAAGAGATTTGTCAAACTAGTTTTTTTACTTTTTTCCAGATCTCACATGAAAATTCATACAACAACTGCACTGTTTCTCCGTGCAATCTTTTTCACTATGATGTCCACATATTCCACATTCGCAACTTTTTTCCATTTCATATATTATGTGTCTAATCTATATAACTATATTTCTAATCTTGTCAACTAAACAATAATAATTTTATTTTTTTGAGGTTTTTCTCTTTTTTGATACTGGTTTTGTCTCTTTTTTCCCCTCTTCGGATTTATCCACCATTATGATAACTTCTTGAATGAATCCATCTAGGTCCTCACCTGATACTTGTGGTTCTGCGGCTGCAGAAATACCCTGTATGGTATTTGAAATTTCTGTGCTCACCTGCTCAAAGCTNTCTGTATCTTCATAAGCTGTAGAGTATAAATTCTTGAGTTGTTTTATCTGCTCTATGATCGGATCTGTGAGGATAACTCTGAATTTTTTACCATTGACTAGTATTTCATCTGTAATCATGAGTAATCAAAATCTTTGATGATTTTAAGGTTTTCGTGTCGTAGATCTGAATGTGTATATAAATAGATCACACAAATTTAATTTTAGACTAGTTTAGAGGTAAAAATGACAATATAATCATTCATGACACTTGAGAGATTTTTAAGTGTGAATGATGTATACATATTGAATAATGGATGCATATCCTACATAATTTTGAACAATGTACTTGGGTGACTGAATGGTAGATTTATGGATATCTCTAGTCTCACTGACAATTTTAATTGGTCTATCTGGATTCTTCAGTGGTCTTGAAGTTGCTCTAGTTGGAATTCATAAATCCAAAGTTTTACAATTGTATAAAGATAAAGTCAAAGGCTCAAAGGCACTGTACCATCTAAAATCTAATCCTGGATGGATGATGACTAGTGTAAATCTAGGAAATAACCTAGTAAATGTAGCATCCGCTGCACTTGCAACTAGTGTTGCTATTGAATTATTTGGAAATGATGGTCTTGGTATAGTGATTGGAATGATGACATTTCTGATCCTAGTGTTTGGAGAAATTACACCTAAAACATATTGCAATGCAAATGCAACTAGAATTGCTTTACGATTTAGCCCTGTGCTACTAATATTTAGTTACTCTTTATACCCAATTGTAAAATTATTTGAGGTGATAACTCGTGGTGTCGTTCGTCTTACTGGAAGTAACTACTTACCTCCACCTCTTACAGAGGATGAAATTAAAGATGTAGTTGATCAGGGATTGGAGGAGAATGTTATTGAAGAACATGAACGTGAATTAGTTCATGGAGCTCTGAATTTTGATGAAGTGGTTATACGAGCAGTGATGACACCTAGGACAAAGATGTTTACACTACCAAGTAAGATGTTACTTTTTGAGGCTCTATCTGAGATTAACAAACAAGGATTCTCTAGAATTCCTATTCATGGCAAAACCCAAGATGAAATTATAGGAATTGTACATGTTCGAGACGTATTGAAATTATTAGAGCATGATGATAATATGAAGGATCTTGAATCTATATCTAGAAAACCCATATTTGTTTCTCAGGAGAAAATGCTGAGTAATTTATTTCGTGAGATGCAGGGACGCCAAAGTCATATGGCTATTGTTTTAGATGAATTTGGTGGAGTAGAGGGTCTAGTTACTCTAGAGGATTTATTGGAGGAGATTGTAGGTGATATTGAAGATGAAAGTGATGCAAAAAGAGATTTGCAATTTCAAACTCTTGATAAAAACACAATTATTGTAAATGGTGATGTAGAATTAGATGTCATAAATGAATTTTTTAAATCAAATATTCCTAAAGGTGATGATTACTCTACGTTAAATGGATTATTACATGAAAAACTTCATGATATACCACAAGAGGGTAATAAAGTAGAAATTAACTCACTTAAAATTATTGTTGAAAAGGTTGAGAATAATCGTACCGAGCAAATTAGAATTGAGCGTGTTAACTAGTTTTTGCAAAATGTTTCTCTAACATTCTCTTCTTCTCATCCATGTGGAATAACGACTCTGTGTATTTAGTAGCTTGCTGACGTGTCTTACCAAATAACATAGCTTGCATTAAAATATGATTCTCAGGTATTACAATTCCAGTTTGATCATCTGAATACATCAATTGTAGTGTGTCTTGAGCACAAGACAACATATTTGCATGTATGTGGATCATATTTGTATCTGAAAAGCTAAATTTCATACTTTGAGCATACTCTCTGACATCTCTAGTTCCGTTTGCTGTCCACAGTACGGCTACACCATACTCGTCTTTGAATATGTCTAGAAATTCATCAAATTTAGGGGTAATATTCTGAAATCTGATATCCATGATGTGCAAATGCATCTGTCTAGTTGGCACTTTGATTGCACGCAGAAAAAGTGGTATGTCTTGATTGATAGTAGCTTTTACATCATCTTGATGATGTGGATTTACAGTCCACTCTATTGTATCTGGTATCTCTTTTTCTGTCTGCTCTAAATCTGCCCAACGTCTTACAAGAGTAACGTCAAATCTTTTAATAAATTCATTATATTTTTCTTGTATTGGTTTTAGCACTCTGCCCATACCTGTGACATTGCAGCTACCTTGCATAACATGATCTGCATTCAAGGCTGAATCATAATTTGTTCTGGAATTGAACAGAGTTTGAGATACTGAATTGTCTCCTTGAATTGTCTCTCCGCCTTGATATATGACACGACATTCTTCAGAATCATAAAGATTTTTTTTATTTTCATATCCCATTCCACTAGGAGATGCGTCTATCACTAAATCAGATTCTCTAACAGCTTGCCTTATGGTTCCAGCAATTTTTTTTCCCACAAATTTTTCCGTTCTGTCTTCAGGTACATACACATCAAATCCACGAGAATTGGCAACATCTACACGCTTATCTGCCGAATATTTTCCTACACCAATTAACGTAACCTCTGGATCATCTGCAATGAATGAGGCTATGCGACTCCCTATGGAGCCATATCCATTTACAAATATTTTCTTCATGTATTGTTGTGAATAGTCATATCTATTAATTATTCTAAATTCTTGTACGATAATTTATAAATTTAAAATTAAATTTAACAAAACATCTAAATGCACTGTGTAAAGTCTTGTCATGATGATACATGGTCCATCTTTGGCACTAGGTGGAGGAATTTCTACTGTTGCCATTATTTTTGTAATGTTTGTATTATCTCCTACAACACCAGATCTGCAAATCATATCTGAACCAAAATCTGATACTTCTTTTAGTGTACGCTCGTTTCTTGAAAGTGCATCCCCTATATTGGGAAGTTCAGATGCTTCAATTTTATTGATTGAATTTGGAGACTATCAATGTTTTTACTGTAACAAGTTTTATCATGAAGTTGAAGAATTATTAATTCAACAATATGTAGAAACTGGAAAAATACAAATCGTGTTCAAAGATTACATAATTATTGGTCAAGATTCTGCTACAGCTGCACATGCCACATATTGCGCCCAGAATCAAAAAAAATATTGGGAATTTCACAATACTCTATATGATAACTGGACTGGGGAGAATAATGGTTGGGCATCATACTCTAATATTGTGGGATTTGCAAAATCTTTAGATTTGGATGTACCCACATTTGAAGAGTGTATGACCTCTAGCAAATATCAAACCAGATTAATTGCCAATCAAAACGATGCTCAAAGTCTTGATCTTTCAGGCACTCCTGCATTTCTTCTTGTAGGTAAAAATAACGATATACGGCTTGTACCTGGATTTTATTCATATAATGATTTTTCCGCTATAATTGATACTGAATTGTCAAAATAAATCTGCTATAAGTTTTATATCAAAATAAATCTTATAACAAATATGGTAGCCGGTCTTGATGATATCTCAATATTCATCCCTCGATTATGTATAGATTCAAAAGATTTTGCGTCATTTCGAAATTTAGACCCTGACAAGCTTGAAAAGGGTCTTGGTGTATCTCAGATGGCAATAGTTGATTCTAATCAGGATCCGGCGTGCATGGCAGCAAATGCATGTTTACGTATTTTACAAAAAAACAATCTAAAGCCATCTGATATTGGCAGATTATACATATCTACAGAATCTTCATTTGATGAATCAAAGGCGATGAATTCGTATGTGATTGGAATGTTGGAACAGATTTATGGTAAAAATTCTTTTGGGCACTGCGGTGGTGTTGAGACCAAGTTTGCTTGTGTAAGTGGATCTTATGCTCTATATGATAATACCAATTGGATTCGTGCCGGAGAGGCCGGTGATCAATACGCTATCGTGGTAGTATCTGATATTGCAAAATATGATATGGGTTCTAGTGGTGAGATGACTCAAGGAGCTGGCTCTGTTGCTATGTTGTTAAACAATACTCCCCGTTTGTTAGAATTTGATCCACGTGTAACTGCTACATCAATTACAGACGAATATGATTTTTACAGACCATTTGGAAAAGAGACTCCAATTGTTCATGGTCAATACTCTAGTTTGTTATATCTTATACAGATACGTAACGCACTAGAAATTTATAAAAAACGTGTGCATGAAACCGGTCTCTATGCTGTTGGAGATGATGAATCTATTTTAAATCATATTGATTATCTATGCATGCATCTTCCATATGCTAATATGGGCAAAAAAGCATTAGCGTATCTATTAAGACACGAATGGCGTAATCTCCCTTTGTGGCTAAATCTGATAAAAAAAATAGGCATGGAAGAGCCTACAATGTTAAAACAAGGAACTATAGAATCCATTTTACATGATACTGAATTTATGAAACAGGATCATGAATTTACAAAACGGTTTATGGCCACTGATGAGTATACGAATTTGTATGAATCCAAGATGGCAAGTTCTCTAATTGCCTCCTCGATGATTGGTAATCTATACACTGCCTCATTATATCTGGGATTTCGTAGTTGTCTTGAATTTGAATTCAAAAAGAACATTGATCTTGTGGGGAAGCGTATCGGCTTTTGCTCATATGGTAGTGGAAGTTCTGCCATGATATTCTCCGGTCTAATACAAGATGATTACAAGCAAGTTGTATCAAAGATGAATCTATTAGAAGAACTCGGTCAGCGCGTAAAGTTGAATTTACAAGATTATGAATCCTTGCATGAAAACAAACGAACTCTTGATGATCCTGTACTTGATGGCAAGAATGAATTCATCTTGGTTGATATTAATAATAGTGTAGAATCTAGGGGCGAGCGTAGATATGTATTTGCGTCATAATTGAGACAGCATATTTTTCACTCTTTTGCCACATTTGTAAACTTTGTATCATCAAGCCATGGTACAATCCCAATCACTTTCTTTCGTGTAATCTCTTCTAAATCACTCTTCAACTCATACGGTTCATAACCCATTTTATCATTTTGTGATATTATAATTCCTAAAACATCTAGTTCATACTCTGCACACATCCTACATGTCATTATACTATGATTAAGACTCCCAATTTTATTTCCAACCGTTATTATCACTTTAGATTTCATATCTCTTATCAAATCTGCAACATAATATTTCTCCAATATTGGTGTCATGATCCCACCCATTCCCTCAATTAGTAAGATTTCATATCTCTGTTTGAGATTCTCAAACTCTCTCATTACTAATGACACATCTGGCTTTGTTCCCAATTTTTTACACGCAGTGTATGGTGATGCAGGGATTTCATAATACTGAGGACATACAGAATCGAGCAAGTCCGTTGATCGTGCAGCATCCATTAATATTTTCATATCCGATGTTGGATCTGTTTTTGATGTCGTTCCAGCAGCAAATGGTTTCATTACTCCTACGTCCATACCATCATTTATCATCAGATTGGCGATTCCTGCTGTGACCATAGTTTTTCCTACTGCCGTATCCGAACCTGTGATGAAATATGTTGACATTATACATCGTGATAATACTGACATCGTTTAAGTCTTAGTTGTATACTGAATGTGGTTTTTTTCGGTAAATTATAATTATTTTTTCAATTGAAACATATCTGCATATTGAATTTGATTTATTCCACATAATTCATTATGTTTTATAAGTATATTCTAACATCTGACTTTTCTGATTCATATCTGTTCTAACAACAATAATTAAAGATAAAGAAAATTTTATACTATGGAATCGAAAATATGGCATCCCAACACTCAGATGACAGAATGGAATAATTTTCCTCAGATAGTTTCTGCTAAAGGTGTATATCTTATAGACTCTGATGGAAAAAAACTTTTTGATGCTGTAGCATCTATGTGGTGTAATGTATGGGGACACTCTAAACCTGAGTTAATTCAGGCAATTATTCAACAATCTAAAAATTTACAACACGCCCCATTGTTCAATTTAAATCATAAACCTGCTATACAATTGGCACAAAATTTACTACATCATCTACCTGGCATGGATCGTATCTTTTACTCTGATAATGGTTCTAGTGGTATGGAGATTGCCATAAAAATGGCTATACAGTATTGGAGTAATATCAATGAACCCAAATCGCAGATTGCATCACTGGAGAATGGCTACCATGGAGATACGTTTGGAGCCATGTCAGTTGGGTATGTACCGCAGTTTTTTTCACAATTTAAACGTCAACTATTCTCTGTGCATAGACTACCTGTACCTAATAGGTATCGTACCCCTAAAAGATACTCGCACTCTGATCATCTGCAATACTGTCTTGAAAAAGCTGAACGTTTATTTTCAAAAAATGACAAAATTGCAGCTCTGGTAATGGAGAGTGGCACACAAGTTGCAGGTGGCGTTGTTATTTACCCAAAAAATTTTCAGCATAATCTGATGAAAATATGTAAAAAGTATAATACGCTACTAGTTCTTGACGAGGTTGCCACTGGTCTTGGCCGTCTTGGTTCTATGATACAATACGTGAATCAAAATAGTAGACCTGACATTGTAACTTTTGGTAAAATGCTCACAGGTGGCTATATGACACGAGCTGCGACGGCATCTAGTAAAAAAATCTATGATTCTTTTTCTGGAGAATATGCAGAAAATAAGCATTTGTTTCACGGACACACATTTACAGGAAATCCGATTGCGACATCATTGGCACTTGCAAATCTCAAATTATATAAAAAACACAAATTAATTCAAAAAATACAAAAAACATCCAGAGTATTTACAAAACACATTGATGAATTATTAAAGCTAAATCTGGTGGGTGATGTAAGACACAAGGGTATGTTGGTTGGCATTGAGTTGGTAACAAATAAAAAAACAAAGTCTTCCCCTGTACCTAAAATGTCAATAAATAGAATCATCTTTGAGCAAGGTAGAAAAAATGGATTATATCTACGAACACTTGGAAATATTGTGATGCTCGTGCCCCCTCTGATTATAAGCGAGGCACAAATCAACATGCTGGTTTCTAAAACCATATCTACAATTAAATCTGCAACACCACTACTCAAATCCTAATTATTCCGTATAAACTCAAAGAATTATTTAGAAGTATATTCTAAGACTTGTAGTTGAACAATTCAGAGTTTATTCTTTCTTGCAAGAGACAAATCCTTGATGGTGATTCTATCTCTACTAGTGATGTAAAAAAACTCTATTCTCTTTCAACTGAGCATACGTCTGAATTAGCACAGGCAGCTAATGAAATCACAAGACAATTTCATGGTACATTGGTAGATTTGGAACAGATTGATAATATCAAAAAGAATGCTTGTAGTGAAGATTGTACCTTTTGCTCCCAGTCTGCATTTTATAATACTGGAATTGATTCCTATCGACTACCCCTGCCTGAAGAAATTGTGAGTCGTGCTCAAAAGGCAAAAGATGAAGGGGCCGTATCTTATTGTTTAGTTGCAGCATGGCGTGAACCATCTGCCGATGATTTTGAACAAGTTTGTGAAATCATACAACAGATTAATGATTTAGTTGGAATAAAAGTTGACTGTAGTCTGGGCTTTCTAACATCATCGCAGGCAGAACGACTTGTAGAATTGGGGATTCATCGATATAATCATAATTTGGAGACATGTCAATCAAAATTCCCTGATATCTGTACTACCCATTCGTATGATGACAGATTGAATACATTACGCATAGCACGACATGCAGGCTTACAACTATGCACAGGAGGGATAATAGGAATGAATGAGACTGACGCACAACGATTAGAGCTTGCGATGGAATTAGGATCTTTGGCACCTGAAGAGGTAACATTGAATATTCTTGTTCCAATTCCAGGTACACCATTAGAAATTAACTCTGATTTATCTGAATTGGATATAGTGAGAATATTTGCTATTCTTCGATTTTTATTGCCAACATCCATCATAAAGATATCTGGTGGACGAGAGACTCGAATCTCAAATGGTGGAGAACATCTCTTATTGAGTGGAGCTAATGGAATTATAACATCTGGGTATCTTACAATGGGTGGTAACTCTTCACTCAAAGATAAAGAGATGATTGAAAAAATTGGTCTTAAAGTCTAGAGAATCATTCCAAGATGTATTGCATGATATTCATGCTAATGGTCTTTACAGATTCATGTATCCTGCACGATACAATAAACAATTTATCTATATTCATAAAAAAAAATTATTAAATTTATGTTCTAATGACTATCTTGGAATTGAAACCTCACTTAAATTATCATCGAATCAATCTAGTTCTAGATTATTATCTGGAAATGATTCTATGTTTAGTAAATTAGAAAAACGACTTGCCACTCATAAATCAAAACAGAGTTCTCTAGTATTCCCAACTGGCTATATGGCAAATTTAGGACTTGCCGGCTCTATAATACAGCACAATGATTTAGTAATTAGTGATTCATTAAATCATGCTAGTATCATTGATACGTGTAAACTAGCTGGGGCCAAAGTATCAATATATCAACATAATGACATGAATAATTTACAAACAAAACTAAAATCTAAAGCAAGAAAATTCATTATTACTGAAGGTGTATTCAGTATGGATGGTGATATGGCCAATCTTAAACAAATTACCGAACTTGCGCAAAAGTATGATGCTATGGTAATTCTAGATGACGCACATGGCGATTTTGTAATGGGAAGTGATGGACGTGGAACATCTAATTTACTTGGTGTATCTAGAAAAGTGGATATTTTAACTAGCAGTCTGAGTAAAGCACTTGGCTCATTTGGTGGATATATTGCATCAACAAATGATCTAATTGATTTGTGTATAAATAAATCAAAATCATTCATCTATACCTCTGCACTACCATCTATTCACATCCAAGACTCTTTGCTTCGAATAAATTCTGATAGATTTAAACGATTGAAAATTTTGAAAAAAAATACAAAATATATTCAAAAGGGTTTGATACAATGTGGATTTGATTTATCATCATCTACCCATATTTTGCCAATTATGATTGGAGATGAGAAAATCTCCATGCAATTTAGTAAATACATGTTTGATCGTAATGTATTTGCTCAAGCTGTACGTTATCCAACTGTACAACTAAACAGTGCTAGAATTCGTATGTCGATAACAGCACGTCTCAATCTTAAAGATATGGATAAAATTCTAAATGTTGTGGAATCGGCAGGCAAAAAATTTAAATTAATTTAATCATCTTGCCATATCAAAGCCACCGAGTCCCGGTGCACCTGCTATAACTGCCATTGTAAGAACACATCCAAGTATTATACCGACAACTATGAATCGTTTATTCATAATTAATCATAAATTTATCATTAAATAAATTAGATCATGAAAGGTTCTGTAAACCCTTAGGCGCATATGCTCAATATGAATCTCTCTGAAATCTTAAAAACTAAGGAATATCATAATTCATAAAATGGATTTGGGTTACATCTGCTACAACGAACCCAACAAGGATGAATGGTAAACGTACTAGTTTTGATGCTGTCCTTTGTATCATACCACACTTTGGCACAAATTTGTCTCATAAACCTAGTTGCTATTTTACGATATAAACTAAAAATCTGATTTAATAAAATCACTCGTATATTTTATGGTGTCTATTCCCAAGTATACAAACTTGTGTTTTGTATCAAAGTTTGCCATTTGTTAACACCCTCAACTTTGATCTTTGATACTTCTGCTGGAGTCAATCCACCAAGTCCAATGTGTTTTTTTGTATAATTGTAAAAGACTTGATAGCCTCCAATAATTGGAGTGTCTTTTTTCTTAAGACATCTAAATGCTAACTCACGATCACGAAACGTACCATTAAATCTCTCCATCACATTATTGTTACTATCATCTTTTAGATGGATGTGTGGGTGATGTTGAGTATCTTTACCAAATATTTTTTTAGATGCTTTAGCGTATGCAACTAATCCATCAGTTGTAAAATGTTTAGGAGATTTACTNATTGCTTTTTTTGTACGAATCAAAAGATCGTCTGCCTTGTGTTGTTTTTTTGTATCTGCTACATCATAAGCGAGAAAATACCGAGTGTCGTTATCTATGGATGCAAACAAGTATTTTTTCTGACCATCTATTTTTAGCCATACTTCATCTGCTCTTACCCATGTGCGATTACAGGTTCTAGGGATTATTTCTTTTAGATATTTTTGAGTCATTTGTGAATATTTGCTTATCTATTTGTAAACTGCCATATGAGATATTTTGATACCCATCATCTCATAATGATTTGCAATATCTCTAACTGACATACCTGTAAAATACATCTGCATAGCACCAGTAATTATAGAGTGGTGAACCTGAGTTTTTTCAAACCCAAAGTTTGTAGTAAAGAGTCTTGTACATTCTAAACATTGGTATTTTTGGAGTTTACCATATTTGTTAGTTCTAAATCCACGTTTGCGTATATTACCTGAACTACAATATTTACAAAGGTTAAGTTTGGAACGTTCCATTATTTTAAATTCGTTATTAACATAACATCTATTCTGTTTTATTATATTGAGAATAACATGAATGTGTTTACAGTCACTTTTGTGGTATTGATTATCAGGACATTCACACACAAGTTTTTGACATGTACGAGGAACAACATAATATTTACCTGGTGTTGTCATTGATTTTACTTTGAATGTGTTAGTACTAGTTTGCATAACCGTGTTGGGTGTTTCCAACATTGTTTTTGCTTGTTGTTTGCGCTGATTCATACACTATGTTATCCTATTGGTTAATATTAACATTACCGTATCCTATTGGTTAGATTTAAATTATAAACGATTAACACAATATTATGACTAGATGGAAAAAAGATGAAACAAAATTTAACGTCAAATTACAATATCATGATACACGAGGATGTATGGTGATTGTTCCCAAACCAATTTTAGAAGAACTAAATGAGCCTAAGACTATTGTTTTTGAGATCAAGAAGAATGGTAGTATATCCGTGAATAAAGCAGACTAAAAAAATTTACAGAATATTATGTATTTCTTTATAAATAATCATATAAAGTTAAAAAGTAGTAAATACTAAAAAAAAGTATTGGGTCAAAAACGCTTACATTCTAAACAAGTTCTACATGTGAGTGGACAAACTGTTTACTTTAATAATTCTGAATCATTAGACTTCATCGAAGATGAGTCAGTAGATTTCATTATGACTAGTCCACCATATTGGAACTTGAAAGATTATGGTCATAAGAATCAAATAGGTTCAAGTGACTATGAGACATATTTGGGAAGACTAAACAATGTTTGGAATGAATGTTATCGAATTGCAAAACCAAATGCAATCTTTGTATTAAATGTTGGAAATAGGAGACATAATAAACAATTTATTCCAATCGGTTATGACATATATGGCAGAATGAAAGATTGGAAATTGTGGGATTCTTTGATTTGGTATATCCCAAATGCATTACCACAACCTAGATCTTACATAGAACGATTATTTGATAATAAGTATGAATTATTATTGATATTTACAAAAGATGGTGGGAATAGTGATTATACGTTTCATAAACCACGTGTAGAAAATAAATACAAGCATGTAGATCCTCGTAAGAACAAAATGAATCCGCGAGGTAGATGTTTAGGTAATATACTACGAATCCCTGCATATAGACCTCCTAATGTTAAAACAATGAATTATCATATTGCATCATATCCTGACGAGTTAGTATCTATAATGTTAGAAACAATGACTAATGAATGCGATGTTGTATTTGATCCTTTTTTAGGTTCAGGTACTACATTAAAAATTTCAAGAGCAATGAATAGAAAGGGAATAGGGGTTGAACTCAATTCTGATTTTAGAGATACAATACGAAATAAAATTTGCGAACCTTTTAAAATACCTGATTGGAAAACGTTGGATATAATACATTCTACAACTATGGATACTGGAAATAATCCACGAAGACGTATGGCTACATCGAATGGAATTAACTCTTAAATTGACAAATGCTGAAACCTTACAAAAAGAATTTTTTGATCATGTATGGGAACATACAAAAGATGAGTTTCTTAACTCATTCATATATCGTGCTAAATTGACAGTTGAGAATAAAATTACACTAAAAAAAATTATTTGTATATTGTGTAAGAATAAAGATTCTAAAATTGCGTGTAATAAAATTTATAAAATTCTTGAAGAAGAAAAAGATACTGATTTAGTTTCGATAATACTACAGTTAATTGGCTCTACTAGAAATAAGATACTTACTGATTTACGCTCTATGCTTCAGAGTAATAAGTCCATTAAAGTCCCAACTAAATCTTCTAAATTATCTTCAGATTCTAAAATACTCCCATATGCTGAAAAATATTTAACAGATAATATGAGAAGGGTGTTTGCTGAAATAATTGACAAAAATTGTGAAGTGGATGATAAAATGTTAGATGTAATACTAGAAACCTTGAATCAGGCAACATGGCCTGGTTTTATACGACAGGAACGTGCAAAGCGTTTAGGACACTATGCTGAAAAAAGCTTAGCTGTACAACTTCTTAAACTGAATATACCATTTGAACCACAACAAAAAGCAATAAAACCAATTTCAAAAGATATTACAATTAGAAAAATTTCCTATGATTTTGTAATTCCAAATGCTAGTCATCCTAAAATTTGTTTTAAATCTACTGTGCATACTTCAAACATAGGTCAGTATGGTGAATCAAAAGATTCATTAGAGATACAAGAAGCAAAAAATAGTTGGAATGATGTAAAAGATATAGAAAGACCTAAAATAATGGCTTTGATTGATGGTGTGGGCTTTAAAAGTAATATCTCAGGTTTGAAAGATATTTTAAATATTGCAGATGAATTTTGTCAATTCAAAACATTTTGGAAAGTAATAATAATTTTTGAGTATTTAACTGAAGTAGCGAGTAAATCTAAAATATGGTTACCTGATCCTATTAACCATAAAGAATTTTTAGAGAAATATGATTCAAATTTAGTTGATGAAATACCTGATGGGGCTATTGATGTAGGAGAGGCAAAAATTTTAAAATTAGATCAGTAACCTTGTAATTAGATATTGGCGTATACTATATGATTGAATATATGATATACAGTTAATAGATTGTTGTTAATAATTTTAAATATTAATGCAAATTCAAAGAGTCTTAACCAGATCTGAAATAAATTATGGTGTCATAAGTGTATATCGAGAATCAATCTGAAAACTTTTACAGTTTACTGCCTGAATTTTTTACCATTATACTAGATGGTAAATCTATACCAAAAAGATGTGTATCTAAACGTAGAATATCAATGATGAGAGAGTTAGATAAATTTCAAGCAGGGCAATTAATTACACTGACAATAATTAATGATAATTTAATTGTAGATTCAGGTTTGTCAAATTTGTAATTTAAAATCAATGTATGCATGTCTTAGCATTTATTTCAATCATCATCTATTCAAGTAATCACATCTGAGAATTCATCTTTACAATATGATTTTAAAAAGAGAAATGACAATATAATCTATGAGACAAATTTATGCTAAAGTTTGGTATGACTCTAAAGATCATGTCAGAACTAATAAATTCATCATGCGACCTAGTTGGATTCGTTGTTGTAGATGATGTCAATACGAATTATTTTTTAACTGACTGAGCGTCAGTTTTTTTAGTTTACATTATTTCAGATGATATGACTTACATCCAACACATTTTACGAAATGTTTATACCACATACAAAATTAATTACATCATGACATTTCCAATAGCCGATGTAAAAGCCAAATTTAGTGACAAATACCAACTACCATCTAAAGATCATAAGGGTGTGTATATACCAGATACAAATCCTAAGAAACTTGTTGTGTGGTATCTATTCATAAATTGGAATCGTGCATACTCAATAAATGAAATCATATACAATATCACTAAAAAAGAAATCTTTGATAGCTTAATTTATAAATTATTTCCAGTTCATGTGATTTACCCAATAGATGTAAATGATAAATATTTAAAAACGCCAGATGGGAATGAACTAAACGGAAAAAAAATTTTAGATGCAATAGATGAATTGGTAAAGAAAAAAATAGTTGTAACATTTACACATAATAGCACCGAATATGTGATTGCACTCTCGACATATCTTTATCAATAATTTGATACCCTGTGAAAAATTTCAAAGATTTAATGATGTCTCACAGGAATCAGCAAGTCCATCTAACTTGCCAATACGGAAATCTGTACGCACATTGATATTTATGATGATCATCCGATTCAAAATTTTCAGGCTTTGCCAGAGATATATAAAAATTTTTAATTTTTTAACACTTCAATTTATTAATACCTATTCGTACAGCCATTTATTGTATATATACGATTATAACATACTGTATAGTACGGTACAATATGGCATATATTATTGTAACGTATCTGTTTATAGGTGTATGAAATTTGGATAAACAACCAATAGATTTAGGATTTATTCTTAAGCAATTTCCAAACTTTGACTTTTCTATGAAAACTCTTGATGATCGTATAAAATTACAAAAATTTATTTATTTATTACAAACATTTGACATCTATTTGGGATATGATTTTTCATGGTATATACACGGTCCTTATTGTTCAACGCTATCAACATGCGGATTTGCACTAACCGAGTTTTATGATACAATACCTGATAAAAAAACACAATTTGTAAACAAAGAATCTCAAGATAAATTTGAAATTTTTCAGCAATTCATACAAGGTCGTGAAACAGACATGACATTTTTAGAAATTGCTGCGTCTTTACATTATCAAAAACATGTTAAGAAATTGTCTGATGAGGATGCAATTAAAAAAGTAGAGCAAAAAAGAGAAAGTTTTACCGCGAAACAATGTAAAGAAGTATGGGATTTGTTGAAAACATGGAACCTATTATAGTGACGAAATCCCCAGATTCTATATCTGGCGCCCTCCCACTTGTTGGATCTTATCCATCACACACTCCTGTGATGATGGGAGCCTGTAGTCCCAATCCAAATAATACTGAATATATTGTAGATTTTACGAAAAGATTGCTGGACATTACCAGTTCTTTATTGAACTTGTATACAGAGTATGAACAACTTATGAAATATAGTGCATCTGATACTATGTTTAAAGATCAACTCAGCGCAATTATACTAAAAACTTTGAACGTATTTGGTTCGTATTTGAAAGTAGATGAAAACAATGAAGAAATGAAAAGTAAGAACTACCATGCTATTGCATCATATCATTTGATTCTTGATGCTTTAGGTGGAAGTGATAAAAATAGTGTCCTTGCTTACAATGATACTCCTTCATTTATGCCACGAGAAAAACACCCCAAAATCGAAAAACTAGAAATAGATGAAAAATTCGTATCTAATTTATGTACTAAATTAAGAAACTCCTGATGTGGTTTTGATGGTATATCTATTTTCCCCTTTTCTAATTTGTGTGTGTGTATCATTAGTTTTTATAATTTCAATTGTCTTTTTTGATGATATACATCCGTATTGGAATTTTATAGGAATTCTCACTACTGGTTTAGTTACTTTAGGAATATATAATTATACAAAATCTAACGATTTGAAAGAAAAAAACTATAAAAATGCGTGTCAGTTACATGATGAAGTAAAAGATTTTTCTAAGAAATTTGGTTTCAATTATGTTTCCAGTAAATCTAAAAATAATATTATTATGTTAAAGGAGCATACAGCGGCATATGATAGTTTAAAATCTTCAAACGAGATATCCAATATCGATATATCACTCCAAAGAAAATTAATTAGTTTTTATGACGACATTGAGAAAAAAGAATATGACACTGCACAACTAAAAATCAGTGATATTATAGAAAAATTATGTGAGTTTATAAATAAAAATAAACCACGATGCATTCTTTGTATACAATATTAACCCACAATATATAATATTGTGAATAGAGTGAACAGATAAAAAGATTTTAAAGCATACGATTCTTAGTTGTAATATTTTAAAGATCCACATTGTATCTAAGTATTAAAAAATTTATAGAATATTTAACCACACTATGTAATCATTTCTGAGATTTTAGAGAAGATCCATATCGTGCCTATGCGCTTGAGAGTTCACAGAACCTCATGAAATGTATTCATTTTTGAATTTTATAATATATTATACATCAAATTATGGTATGATCTTCATTTAAATTACTAAGTAATAATATTGAGTTATGGCCGAGATAACAATTGTTATTGCAATTCTTGCTGGATTGGGATCTTTTGTTGCACCGTGTATTTTACCTATGATTCCTGCATTTCTTGCCTATATCTCAGGTACTACTGTATCAGATCTAACTACAAAGAATGGCTCAACAGTAATGGTGAATCGATCACGTGTTGTATTAAATTCGGTATTCTTTGTTTTAGGATTCGCCGTGGTTTTCTCCGCATTAGGTGTTTTTATTAATAGTATTTTAGGTGGTGCAGCAGATGAAGTATTAACAGGACTCAATTATATCGGTGGTATAATTATAATTGGCTTTGGTGTTTTTTTAATTCTTGCCAACAAATTTCGATCTTTGAATATAGAAAAAAAATTTCTCCCCACTAATTCAAAATCAAGTTATCCAATGTCATTTATATTTGGACTTGCGTTTGCTGCAGGTTGGACTCCGTGCGTAGGACCAATTTTAGGTACAATACTTACTCTTGCAGCTACGACTCCATCTCTTTCATTTTATCTTTTATTGGCATATTCCTTAGGATTGGGCATACCATTCATTTTGATGGGTATATTCTTTTCACGTGCAACACGAGTAATTCGTTCTATGACCAAACATCTCAAATATTATTCCTTTATTCTTGGAGGATTCATTATACTTTTAGGCATTCTTGTATTTACAAACCAACTTGCATATATTGCAAATTTCCCACTCTTGAATGAATTGGTGCTGTTGGGTTGAAATCTGAAATTCGTACTGCTGTTATAATGGGAATTGTTATAGTAGGCGTTATAGCTGCACTTGGTGTATCTTTTTCCTACTTGGACCAAAATACTCAACCTCAATATCAAAATTCAAACACTACTACATTACAGGGTACGACTACAGACTTGTCTAACGTTGTGGCGTTAATTGATAAATCTAGGTACAAACAGGCACCTGATTTAGTTGGCATTGCAGGCTATATCAATACCTCTCCTGAAGAACTAGCCGCTGCCATTGAGGGCAAGGTGGTGTTGTATGATATTTGGACATACAGCTGTATCAATTGTATACGTACACTACCATTCATCACTGCATGGGATGAAAAATATGTAGATGATGGATTGTTAATAATTGGTATACACAGTCCAGAATTTGAATTTGAAAAAGATCTATCTAATGTTCAAACTGCAGTTGATAAACACTCTATAAATTATCCTGTAATATTAGATAATGACAAGGAAATTTGGGAAGCGTTTGAAAATAGATATTGGCCACGCAAGTATCTTGCAGATCATGAAGGATACATCAGATACGATCATATTGGTGAAGGCTCTTATGATGAAACTGAACTTGAAATTCAAAAATTATTAAAAGAGCGCTCAGAATCTCTGGGTGTTAAATTTGTGTCTGCAGATACTACTGTTGATGTTACAGAATTTACCCATTCTTTTCAAAGAGTAACTCCAGAGCTATATTTTGGATATGGCTTTACTCGTGGTAATTTTGGAAATGAAAATGGATTTTTGCCTGGACAAGATGTAGTGTATGTACTACCAAAAGATGACAAGTATTATAAAAACAAGTTTTACATTCAAGGTACATGGAACAATATGCACGATTCTATGAGACTTGTATCTGATTCTGGATATGTTGTATTGCCATTCGTTGCCAAAGAAGTGAATATCGTAGCTGCAAATAACGCAAATTTGGAAATCTCACTTGACGGTGAGATCATATCTGCTGAACGTGCCGGTAAACATGTTGACTCTGATGGAATTGTTCGTGTATCTGATTCTGATTTATATAATTTAGTTAGTACTGATGATACTGAATCTCATCTGTTAGTAATCAAAGTAGATACGCCTGACTTTGAGATCTTTACATTTACCTTTGGATAAGTTGTCTTCCTGAAATCTGTAACCCTAGTGACACAGGGCAGAGTTACACGCCTGTTTTAAAGTAATTTGATAAAATACTATTGTAAATCTATGTTAGGTAATAGTTGGAATAAAATGTCATCTGTGAGTGTATCTCAAAAAGTTCTAAATAGGGTAAAACCTGCCGTTCCCCTTAAATCCAAATTAGAAAATGCCCATAACCATTTGATGCAACCAATTAGCAAATTAACTCAAATTGAGAAAAAATTGAAAAGTAAAGATTCTTTTATACTACAAAAAATTGTTAATGCACAACGTACACATAATGTATTATATGCAAAAGGTTATGCTGCAGAATTAGTAGAAATTCGTAAAATGCATTCAATGGTAAGTAAGGCACGTCTATCTATGGAACAGATTGATTTTAGACTGAAAACTGTTTCAGAACTAGGTGATGTCGTAGTTACCCTAAGTCCATGTATGTCCATCATTAAAGATCTAAGTATGTCACTAGGTGGAATAATGCCAGAGATGAATGGTGTTATGCAAAATCTATCATCTACACTAGGTGATGTGATGAATGATACTTCATTAAATTCATCCGATGCTATGTTGCCTTCTGTAAATAGTAATTCTGATGCAGCAAATATTCTACAAGAGGTAAGTCAATTAATAGAAGGTAATGCAAAGTCAAACATTCCTGAAATACCTAATAATCTTACAACTCCTGCAAACAAAACCATGGTTCAAATTTAGCCACGTTTTGTAATTAATATTTTTTTGATTCGTGATATAGTGGGATAACTGTATCCTTTTTCCCTATAATTGACAATCATGATTTTCCAATTGTTTAATCTCCATACTGCTTGCTCTGATGTGATTCCCTCAATTTCTTTCTGTACAATACTTTTTCTTCCCATGTTTAGCACTCCTGCATCTTTTGCATCCCAACGATTTTTTGCAAATTTGAGTCCTGCCAAAATATCTTTTACTGGCATACTGTTTAGATATTTTTGAATTTCTTTAATCTGTGCCTTGGTAATCTCTTGTTCCTTATCCAGTGTAAATTTTATGGATTCCATATTTTTCTCTACAACCTAGTCATATATGACAATGATTATTCGTTTTCATCGTGTCCAACTATATGTTTCATACAAAAATACAGATCATTCATGTGACAATAGTATTTTGCACTTTCTTTACATGTATTGCATGGTATGTACATGTTATCTTCTGGTAGCTTGGAGTGAAATATTTTGCGATGTGGGATGGATGGATTTTTATAAATTCTAGTCATTTGGGCAAAATACTTTGATTCTTCTGTTATGAGGGGGATGTTGTTTATAATTTTATTTTCAATCTCCATCCAAGTTTTTTCATCACCAATTTTGCTCATATGCATTTTTCTAATAATGTCTATTACTCGTCTAGATTTCAATATGTTGATTATAAAACTGCAATATATTATTCTGTATTTGTTTAGTGTATAATTACATCTACGAATCATTTAATTTATAATCAAATATGTGAAATTTTGTGCCGGAGTAGCTCAGCCTGGCCTAGAGTGCCAGTCCTCATAAAGGGTAATACTCATAATCTGGAGGTCGTGGGTTCGAAACCCACCTCCGGCATATCCTATCTTTTTTAAAATTTATTGAACTGTATACTTTGAGATTTAATTGTAACCACTAAATGTAGATACTACCACACCTGCTATTTCCTCAATATTCACTGTAGGTTCTGCAGATATTAGTAAAATAACCTTTGTTATTGGAAATGGAAAACTAACTAGTACCAACTTGTCTCTTCGTGCTGCTAGATAATTTATTGGTCCCAAACTATGATCATATTCTTTTCTTATTGATACCATGGATACGAATTCCATAAACGAGTCTAATTTCTTTTTATCCTCTTCTAGAGGAATTATATTTTTTTTAAATCCACCTGCTAATATTTTTCCATTTTCATCTATTACTCCTGCGAATCTGATCTTTTTCTGTTTTAAAATTTCTTGACACTTGGGTTCATACGACTCATCCATGTTATAATATAGTTGTATATTTTGGAATAAAAATCTAACCGTTGTTTTATATTTAATTTTCAGGGTAACCCTTCTAAATCATCTATGCAATGTCTATGTACCCACTTTCCTGTAGGATCTTTTCCAATTTCTTTACCCTTTTCTATTTGATCTCCACACGAAATACAAACTGTAGCAAATCTTGCTTTCATACATAATTTTTTGTACCTCATAATAATAATTCTATGATTGATTGTGTTTATACCTCAGATTAGCTAGTGATTAACTCTACACTCTAAATAGTCTAAAAATAGTTAGTTGGTAAAATTTTTATAATCTACGTACTTTGCGCACAATTTTCATGTGATCAAAAGAATTTGAAGTCGTTATGAATAGTAGGTGATTTTTTCCAGCTGGCATTGTGATTCTTTTTACCTTTTCATAGTGTGCTAAAACATATCTACACTGACCGATTTTTCTAGCGAGTGCTTTTCGGGCTCTCCATTGTCTAGCTGCATTTCGTAGTGATGTCTTGCTGTCATCTGCGCCCAAAAGTATTTTGATGGATTTTGGACGTGCACTGTACACTATTTTGCCATTCATATCACAAACTGTAACAACGCGAACGCCTTTACCAGTCTTTAGAACTTTAGATGCGATTTCTTGAACTTGCATAAGTTATGATTTGTATAATATTTGATAAAGGTTTCTATGATACAGTGTATGTTATTTAAAATTATTCTATATTTCATAAATCCAAATTTTTCTCTTATATTGTATGTTTTGTGCTAAATGATAAATTACAAATATTCCTAAACCTTTACCATGTATCATATTGAATTCTAGTTTACATATTTACAAATGTGAATTTGCTTTATCATAGATGATTATATCTGATGGCACTTCCATGTATCTTAAAATTATTTTTTTGATATAGGGGAATTACCTCATCTGCACAATCTAATACAGTTTGAAAACATTTCATTTTTTTTGAATACTCTATTGCCCTTTTACATAATTCTGTGGCAACTCCTTTGTTCTGAAATGATTTATGTACTGATACATCTTCTATGTGACTTGATTTACCACAATTATTAGTTAATTTTTGTTCGATTAATAATGTTAATGTGCCAACTATTTGATCATTATTCACTGCTACAAATACATGATAATTTTCATCAATGTTTATTTTTTTAAATATTTTTTTTGCAATTTTTATATTCATATTTTTTACATCTGATAATGATTGCAAGGTATCAAAAAATCCTTTTGATAAATCATCTTCATTTAATTTACGTATTATAAATTCATGCATGGTGTATTCATTTACAATTACTAGTATACTTGTATTTAATTTTTTATAAATTTAATTTTTAGGATATTTTTATTTTATGTATATTTTTATCACATACTCTACACTTTTTTTAAATACCCAATTCTGATATATTTTTTGAATATTAGAATTTGTTAATGGTGAAAATCATGATATTTATTAATATGTGAAATTATTGGTTTTATGTTGAATCATGAGTTCATTTGTTTTTAATTGTTATATATGATAAAATACCACAACAAAGTAATGGCGTCTGCATATGTATTGATAAATTGTGAGCTGGGCTCTGAGGAACTTGTAATTGCTCAACTAAAAAAGCTGGATACCGTTAAAGAAGTTCATGGCACATTTGGTGCATATGATATACTTGTAAAAGTTGAATCTAAAGAGGTCAGTCTATTGCGTGAAGCAATTACATGGCAGATTCGTAAAATTGACAAAATACGTTCAACACTTACCCTTATGGGCATTGAAGGTCAAGGTTAAATTCACATTCTATTTTTAACGATTAATCCCACATTTTTTAAAATATTTTTGATGATAATCTTCTGCAGGATAAAACTGTGTAGCTTTGGTAATTTCTGTGACTATTTGATTTGTAAATTTTTTAGAATCATTCATCTGATTCTTTGATTTTTCTGCTAACGTCCTTTGTTCTTCATCATGGTAAAATATCGCGGATTTATATTGATTGCCCACATCCGGACCTTGTCTATTTAGTGTGGTGGGATCATGATTATTCCAAAACACATCCAATAATTCTTGAAATGTTACCTTGCTTTGATCATAATCAACTTGAACTACCTCTGCATGACCTGTATTATTTCTACATACATCTTCATAACTGGGGTTATCTAATGTGCCACCAAGGTATCCTACCATGGTATCGGTCACTCCTGGTATTTTGCTAAATAGATCTTCTACGTGCCAAAAACACCCTGCTCCAAATACTACTTTCATAATTAATAATAATTGTAGTGAAATTAAAACTTTTAATTAATAGTGGAATACGGTATCCCCAATCTGTTTCTTCCAATCTGAGCGTATGCCTGGTCTGCCCTTTAATCTTTCTATATAGTTGAATGCGGATATTCCAGCGGCGGCTCCGTCTCCACACGCAGCGACAATCTGTTTATATGGAATATCTGTGGCATCGCCGGCTGCAAATATTGCTGGATGTAATGTTTTTCCACCTGCTGTTACTTCAATTTCTCCCTTTGAATTCAACCCTACCAGATTTTTGACAAAATCTAGATTAATCTTTGATCCCATTTCTACGAATAACCCATCGACATCAAGTTCTTTCTGTGTACCTGATGAATCTTCTAGTTTAATCTGCTGTAAATTTCCAGATCCTGATATTGATATTATGCTGGAACTTGGAATTAATTCTACATTTTCTTTCTTCTCCAGTGATGCTATGAGATCTTTATCTCCTCCTAGCCGACCTCCTTTGAATATTACATATACCTTGTTTGCCATTCGTGATAACAGTACTGCTGATTCTAACAGGTATGCTCCAACTCCTACGGATGCTGTGACTCTACCTTGATAAAATGGTGCATCGCATTTGGTACAATAATGTACCCCTTTGTTTGCAAATTTACTTTCGTCCTCTACTCCTAAATTATTTGGAATTTTTCCCGGAGCTATTACAACTGCTTTTGCTATGTGTTCACCTCTTTCAGTTTTTACTACTAATCCTTTCTCTGACTCTTCTATGTTTGTGACTGTATCATAACTCAACTCTCCATTGAATGTGAGATATTGACTTTCTAATGTTTTTGCAAGTAGTGGACCACTAGACATGATGGTACCAGGATAATTTTCAAGTTTTGGAATTAGATTCATTTGACCACCTAGATCCTTTGAAATTAATAGACAAGATGCCTTTTGTCTGGCAATGAATATTCCTGCAGACAAACCTGCTGGTCCTGCGCCAATCACAATTATTTCATATTCTGCCAATTTCTACTCTATTGTGATTAGTGAAGTCATATTGTTGATTCCTTTGATATTGTGTATATCGCCATCAATTGCAGTCTTTAATTCTTGCATATTCTCTGATTGCAAAATTGCCAATAAATCATATATGCCATATATCGTCTTTACGCTCTTTGCACATGATATTTTTTCCAATTCACTAATTATTGCCTTTTGACTCTTGTAATCTACGTTTAGTAACACGTATGCCTCATTCATTATAATATGACTAGTATGGGCAATTAAAAAACTTATCACGACTAATTCATAGAATCTAAATATGTCCATATTTATGATTAGATATAATGGCATGGAGACGAATTGCATCTACCGATGATGTTCAAGCCGGTCATGGCAAAGAATTTAACATTGATGATAAACGTATTGCGTTATTTAATCAAGATGGATATTATGCCATGGATGGGATATGTCCTCATCAAGATGGATCCATCGCTCCTGGAGAACTTGATGGAGATGTGGTAGAATGTCCTTTACATGCTTGGCATTTTAATTTTAAGACTGGAGAATTGCAAGATTATGTCAAAGGTGTCAAACTCACTACCTATAAAACAAAGGTTGAAAATAATGAAATCTACATTGATATGTGATAATTTTTTATATGTTTGATGAATTTATTCATGAACCAATTTATTTTAGACAAGGTATCACATTTAGATTGTGAACAATTTATTCAACGTAACTGTGAATTTACACAAAAATTTCTTACTGCAACAAACTCTTCTGGAATAATATTGTCCCTTGATGGTAAACTTGATTCTGCTATACTATTATTCTTGTTTAGAAAATTTATGACTAAAAAAATTAAAGTATTGATATTTACAACCAATTCTACAGTTTCATCTGATACAAGTGATGCGCAATCTTTGGCAACGGATTTAAAAATTCCATATGAAATAATTGATACCACTTTTATAAAAAATGCATATCAGAAAATCACCCAATCCTCAATTAACACTAGTGATATTCCAATACAAATTCAAATCACTTTATTGTATCACTTTGCATACACGTTAAATTATCTTGTAGTAAATACTTGTAATTATAGTGACTATCTTACTAACAATGTTATACAGTCTATGAATAATATTGCAGATATTCTACCCTTGCATAGATTATACCAAAGTCAAATTATGCGACTAGGAGAATTTCTAGGCATACCACAAAATATTCTTGAAAAATCAGATATGCCAAATTTACCATCTCGGTCTACTCTTAATCATAAAGTTGGTCCGACGTATGAGGAACTTGACTCTATACTATACTGTTTAGAGTCTAATCTAGATTCTTCAGAGATATATTCGTGTACTGAAATTCCTGATTACCTTATATCTTACATTAAAACATTATATGAAAATAATAAACACAAGGGACAGCAGAGTTTTAAATAGGAAATGACTAGTAATGAAAATCTATGATACTCTGACAAATCAAAATGTCGTATCTTCTACCTCGACAGTATCCATCTATGTGTGTGGGGTAACTGTTTATGATGATTCCCATGTGGGACATATGAGGACAATAATTGTATTTGATGTATTGCGTAGGTATCTTGAATCTATGGATATTACCGTTACGTTAGTACAAAATTTTACAGATGTTGATGATAAAATCATTCAACGAGCTATTGATGAATCTACTACACCAAAACAAATTGCAAAGAAATACATTAATGAATTTTTATCTTGCTCAGATAAATTAAATATAAAACGCGCATCACAGTATCCGGTTGCTACAGAACACATATCTGAAATACAAGATATGATATCACAATTAATGGAAAAAGAAATTGCCTATTCGACTGAAACTGGTGTATATTATAATGTGGGTAAATTTCTCAACTATGGTAAATTATCTGGCAAACATATTGATGAATTAGAGGCGGGGGCACGTATAGGGATAGACTCGTCAAAGAATAATCCTCTGGATTTTGCTCTGTGGAAGTTTTCTAATACTGAACCTAACTGGTCTAGTCCGTGGGGTTGTGGTAGACCTGGTTGGCATATTGAATGCTCTGCAATGAGTCTAAAGTATTTAGGAAATAACTTTGACATACATGGAGGTGGACGTGATTTGATATTTCCACATCACGAAAATGAGATTGCACAGAGTGAATCTTGTACTGACAAACCTACGGCTAAATGTTGGATGCATGTGGGAATGGTAACACTTGATGGTGAAAAAATGTCTAAATCCCTTGGTAATACAAAAACTGCACGTCAAGTTATTCATGATTGGGGCTCTAACGTGACAAGATTATTTTGTCTGTCTGGACATTATGCAAAACCCATAGATTATACACCAAAAATGTTGCTAGAGTGTACAACAAAATGGAGGCAGATTGAATCTGCGTATCATGAATGTCTTCAGACAGAATTATCTATCTCTGAGACATTAAATGATACCGTTTCACAGATAAAACAAGCTTTTGACTCTGCAATAAACGATAATCTCAACACTCATCTTGCATTATCTGCTCTCTTTCAACTTGGAGATGTGGTAAATAATGCAGCTGCTTCATCAACTCTGTCAAAAAATGATGCAAAAAATGCTATCACATTGTTTCATTATATCCTAAATATATTGGGATTAAAACTAATTTCTGTCACATCAACTGAGAGACAAGAGATTCAAAAGCTCATGGATATGCGTATTATTTATAGAAAAGAGAAGAAATTTGCTGAGGCAGACTCTGTAAGAGATAAAATTACATCTATGAATGTAGATTTTTTAGATTACAACTCTGGCACTATATGGATAAAACGTGAATCAATTTTTAGTGAGAAGGCCTAACTCTTTGCTACACGATTAATTGCATCTTGTGTTTTTGACAACAACCAATTTATCTCTTCAATCTGATCTTTGTTCAATTTTCCATTCCACTCTCCCAATACGGTTTCGGTAATTTGAGTACAGTGATATAAAATATCCCAGTATGGATGATGTTCTGCTGTTGCACATGCAAGTTCCATAATTTCATCTGATCCTAATTTTGCTCTCTTGACTGGTGTGGCTTTGTCGTTTAAGATTTGCACAACTCCTGAATCCTCGTGCTGTTTTACTCTAACATCTATATCGTTATATTTTTTACAAAACTGTTTCAACTGATCTAGAAATTGTTCATCTGTCAATTACGTCAAACGCCTATGTTCGGCAAGCATACATCTGTTAAACACAATATCTATGCCTGCCTTCTTTGCCAAATCTTCAGCCTCTTTATTGTGAATTCCCTCTTGTAACCAAATTACTTTGGGTTTTTTGCTAATTGCCTTCTCTACTATTGGTAAAACATCTTCTGAGGGACGAAATACATCTATGATGTCTATCTCTGTATCAATCTCAGTTACATCTTGAAGGCATTTTTTACCTAGAATTTCTTGTGCAGTTGGATTTATTGGAGTGATGCTAAAGCCATTCTCTGAAAGATATTTTGGTACATAGTGGGCTGCTTTTTCTGGATTTTTAGACATGCCAACTACTGCCACCCTCTTTAATCCTAATATGCCTCGTATCTGCTCATCTGTGTGTGGATCTTCTTCCATGAATTGATCAATGGATACTAGATTTTATATTTTTGTAATGTGACATTTATTCTACTGTGAATTATAATTAATTATTTTTCATAATACATGATATTTTAAATCATATTTTCAAAATATCCATGTACAATTGAATTTCACTGATGACAAAATGTGGAAATTCTAATTACTAAAATTATTGATATGGTGAATTGTACAATGATTTATAGAATTCATAATATTATACCAAAAGATTATTTATGATAATATCAATTACTTATGTGCATAAAACTTCAGACTCTTCCACAGAACCATCTATGACAGACAAAGAGGGTGTTTTAATTTTAATAGATAGGTTGGGAACAAAAGATATTTGGAAAAATGATCCTATCGATGTAGCAGCTACTTGGGATACATTACTTCTTGTGTTTGAAGAACAAATATACAATATATTAGACAAAAAAATCTATACAGTTAATTTTCGTGTATTTTCAGACACCATTTGTATTACCGTGTTTGGAGATACCAAAGAGTCGTCTGTTGTTAATGTTGGTAAATTTTTGATTGTATTTATGATTAACAGTTTGTATCGAGGAATAAATTTTCGTGGATGTATAAGTTATGGCCGAATAATACAAACCAAAAACTCAATATTGGGTCCAGCTATAGATGAGGCAGCTCGAATATTACAATTTACAACAATGGATTGGCATTTCAGCATCACCTAGTGTTTATAACATACTTGATAAAACAGACTCTTCTAAATTTGATTTATACGGTAATAAAATATATGTAAAATATGATATACCTTTAAAAACTTGTATAGAAAAAAGCGGTTGGGCTATTAATTGGCCAGCATATCCACTCATGGTGCAAGAAGCATCGACTAAAACAGATTACTTTCATAACCTTATAAAAGATAATTTAAAAAAGGCGCGTACAATCTCTATTACTCTTAAATGGCGTAATACTTTGGATTTTTTTACATTCTGTAAGAAATGATACCTTGATTTTTAGTTTAGTACTATAATTATCTAGTGTTAGTACTTTCTTTTCTCAAATTTTCATATTTGATTTTAGCTTCCAATTTTTTAATTTGATATTGGTATCGTTCATAAGTTAAATATTTCAGATTCGGTTTATGTTTTTCAACCGATTTCTCTAAATATTTTATATTGTCCGGAGAACAGGTAATCTCTATTCCATCAAAACCCTTAAATTTGATTTCAATTTTTTTGTTAGTATTTTTCTTTTCTTTATTTGCATATTCCTCTATTTTTTCAGCTGCTTTTTCTTCACTGAGTATATTTGGATTATCATTCTCAGTTCTTATTTTTTCTATAATTTTTTCAAAAGACAATATTAGTTAATTACACTCTAAACATTATAAACATTACCTTGTTTAATGTAATTTTCGCTTTAACACTGAAATTTAATCACAGATTTAGAGTGATTTTTATCTGATGATGTGTGTATCATCTATGATCTTTATACTAATTCCTTTAAAAATATCAAAAAATTAATTTTAGAAATTGTCTTGCAAGTCTTATTCGAATTCTTCGAGTATCCAAGTCTAACTCTACACCAACTACACCAAATGGGTCGTTGGTTCTTCCTGGATCACCACAAATTATTCGAATCGTACTAGCCTTTCGCTCCCCTATTGACATTAATTTTTTCACTCTTTGTGATACTTCTTTTGGGCATCAGGTATTGTAGAAGTAATTACAGTTATAGTAATTATTTTAACAATCCAATAAGATATCCAACCATCATCCCAATTCCAAAACTGCCAAATAATGCAATGTATACTGATTTTAGGATATCGCCCATAGTTTTCTCTTCTCTCCAGTTGGATCATATCTGAGATACATCAAATCAAGTAGTATCATAGAGTACAATACTGATGTCTGTTGTGGTGTGGCATCATCAAGTACAATCTCCTCATATGATTTTATAATCTCATCTAATTTGTCTAGGAATATATCCATGGTAAATTATAATATGAAGATAGTATTAAGTTGTGGTTAGCTGGTGTGCTAAAATGTTACAAAATATCATAATCAATTAGCTATTCTGATATAGTCTAGACCTGTATCTTCACTACTACTGCTCTGCAAAGATGTGATTTTTATCTTAAAGTTGTCATCCAAATATCTTGTGATGTTTATAGATTCATCTTCCCATTCATCAGTATCTTCATTGTTATCTGCACCCCACTTTGCAATTTCAGTCCAGGTATTTCCATTATACACCTCAATGGATAGATATTCACCACCATCCAATGAACTATCCACAAATCTTGATACCTCTAGTGTTGCAGATGAATAAGATGACAAGTCTATTGTATCACTGGTTAGCATGCAAGAGTTGTCACAATTTTTTGAAGAAATAAAATTACCTCCGTTTGGTGGTAAATCCTCATACCAAGAAGATACTACATTCCATCTGTTATCACCAGACTTGCTCCAATTTGTTAAGTCATCAAAGTTCTCATCAAATGGTGAGGATGATGTTGTTGTAGTACTTTCAGAAGATCCGGTGATAGTAACATTATCTATCTTGACAATATCATCATAGTATGACGATACACCTGTAAATTTTAGTTTGAATGTACTTGATTGATATGATGATATGTCTAGTGTTTCAGTGTGCCAAATAGAGTCATCTTTGTTATTATTTTGAGAGTAAAATGCAAGTTGAGTATATGATGCGCCATCATCAGTAGATACTGAAACTTTAAGTCCTTCATTTCTATCAACTCCTGTATCTATGTATCTATCAAAGCCAAGTGTTACAGCTTGGCTTGCATCAATAGTAATTGACTCCATGTAACAATTTCTGTCACAATCATCAGAAGATGCAACATATCCAGTAGTATCAGATACTAACTCCCAATCTTCATCATCTCCTGTTAGTGTCCAGTTTGTAAACGAATTAAATTCATCACTAAATATTACGACATCTGTTGTAGGAGGTGTAATTGGACCAGTTAAATGATTCAAATTAAACAAAGGAATAAGACTGGTATATCCCAATGCATTCCAATCATCTTTAAATTCGTTCATATTTTTTGCAATGTAATTTGGTCCACTTGGTGCAGTATCTGTACTAAATGCATTCCATAAATTTTGTGTTTGGCCATCTATACAATCATAAGATGAACGAGAACTCCTTTCATCTACTATATCATGAATATCCCAAAGTGCAGCAGTTACCCAACCTTCAACAGAATATCCGTTTCTAGTTGGAAATTTTACTCCATTATTTGTTCCAGACTCAGAATTTATAGCATCATTTGTAACAAATGTGGTATGTTCAGAACTATCAGATGTTAATAGTCCTACAAAAGTTGCCCATCCTTCACTCCATGCACATTGAGGGTTTGTTGTTATATGGTCACCATGTGTACCGATAATTCCTGCACAAGATGGAACTCTACCTTGATCACCCTTTACATTTTTGTAAGTCTTATCTTGAATAAAATGTCCTACTTCATGAGAGATTGCTACAGGATGGTCAACTATACTTCGTATGAATTCACCATTAGTGGGATGATAATAATCTGTAAGAGATATTAGATTTGATTGATACATTAATCGAAATTCAGTTGTGGTGATTGGATCATACAAAACTTGTAATTGTGTATTAGTTCTAAACCCCAAATCATGGAATGTTTCTAGTGTTTCATTTATCGTACCAAATACTTTGTAAGATTTTAAAAAATTTTCATTATCAATATCAATTCTTTCATCACTTACAAAATTCACAAGAATTGAGGATACGTTCTCCCTTGGTTCAGAATAAATAATTGTTTCTTCCGGCATATTCAAATTATCAAACATCAACACACCACTATTTTTTAAAGGTAAACCCACCATAATATCAGGGGTTGTACCATCATTATCTGGATCAGTTGGTGAAACCCTCATTAAAAAATAACCACGACTATTCAAATCATCACAAGCTTCATCATTACTATTGTATTCAGTTAGAGGAGTTGGGTCTTCATTAGGTAGTAGTAAATTTTTATCATATGCACATACTTCAAATTCACCTTCAGGTACTACAAAGTCACCAGAATCATTTTCAATTAAGACTTGGCCTTGTACAATGAATTGTTGAAAACTTTGTCCATATGCTTCTGGTAGTATCCAGTTTAATGTTGGAAGAATAAAGTTAGCATTACTGTACTGTGGGTATTTCTCTAGGAATTCATCTACGAGTTCAGATGAGAATATAGAGTAATAAAATTCTTCGATAGTTTCAAAACCAAAATCTTCTACTATTTCATCAATTTCATCAGCTTCTGCAAGTAAAATCAAAGATTCTATTGAATCAACAGATGGTGTGTTCGTTGAATCATTACCAATAGAAATAGGAGGATATGATGAAGTAATACGTCCAGGATAAGGTGGTTGTGGTTCTCCTTCAGGACCAAAGTTTGGAACTACTAGAGTTTTAGAAATTTCATATCTATCTGGGCTTATTTGATTAAGATAATATTTATCTAAAATAACATCAAGTGCCATTTGAAATTCATTGTTTGGATAATTAACAGTGCTGTTTAGGATAAATGAGTAAGTTATAGTTTTTGGCCCTTCAAGATTATAGAATAATCCAATAGTAGAAAAGGTAGTATGTCTATCCCATTCAGAATCACGACCAACACTATAACTAATAAAATCAAGGTCATCTTTATTTTGTAATTCAAATTCTTCTGGGAAATATGTAATTAATTTTACACCAGAATGAACATCGTCAAGATATACATTGGGACCATTATCTTGTATTCGTGTATCAATTGATCCATCATCTTCATCAATCTCAACAAAACTGTAATTAATATTAATATCAAATGCATCGCCTACTGTAACGTATTTTGGCATGTCAATGTTATAATGTGGATATGTATGTGCAATACCTGGACCACTAGATCCAAAAGTTTCTAATTCACTAGAAAATCTTTCAATAGAGGGATTAGAGTCATCTGGGTCTGGATATTCTTTTTGAACCAACTCCTCGATTTCTTCATCACTCATTTTCATTACATCCTTTAGGAAAGTACGATATCCTTCTTCAGTAGAAGGAGTGATTGTAGTTGTACCATTACCACCAAAAGGAAGTCCATCAAGTGGTGGACATGGCTGACCATAACATAATTCTATTTGTTCTTGTTGAGGTGGTGTTCGTTGTGGTCTCATTTCAGGATGTAAATTTAGATAGTCTTCTTTGAGTAGAGTTTCATTTTCTCCTACATGTACTTGAATATATGTAGAGGTTATTGCACCACCACCAGTGATATTACCCATACCTTCTGAAACTGCTCTGATAGTTGCAGACAAGGAAATGTTTTCATTAGGATTACTTGTATCTATAGGACTTCTAATTATTTGATATATTCTATTTTCAAATTCAGAAGTAATAACATTATCTTGGCCTACAAACTCAAAATTATCACTAATTGATATGGACCGATAAAATTGTTCTGGAACTCCATCAATTGCATATTGATTGGCTAGAACTTGAAGAACTATATTATTTCCTTGAGTATAATTCATTTTAATTTCAGCAGTCTCACCTATTTTTGGTAGATTAGATATTGTAAAATCAAGTTCTCCACCATATATTGATGGTATTCCTATATTCTCAGATTCACCATGTAATGGAAAGTCATATTGTATAGTTGATATGTCAATATTTTCTGCCTCTACTCTATCAGAGACAGAAATTGATTCCTCTAAGAAAATAAACGTTGTTGCGCCAATTACAGTTAGTGCCATTGCTGCAATGAATACTAGTTTATTTTTTTGCATTATAATACTTTGAAGATACTTTTCTATATAGCTGATCCAAAATGCTTAAAGCCAATAATTAATTTAATTAGATTTTTGATTTATCACCATTCTATATCATCATCATCTTCAACGTAATGATCATCCTCATCATCATCCTCTACATTCCATTCGCCCCATGATCCATCCCCTCTGTTCTGGTCTGCCATCATTCCAAATATTGAATCCTGGCCTATGGTAAATTTACATAAATACTCTTGATTGGGATCTTCTTTGGAGGAGGCAATCATGTCTTCTATTTGTGCTTTGGTAAACAGGTTGCCTTCTGCCTCCCAAATATCATATACCATCATAACAAAGTCTTGAGGGTCTTTGAATATTTTATAAAACATTTTGATTGGGCCTTTGGGAGTAGATACCAAAAACAAATCAGAACCGTTACTTCTCACAATTGGCATGATACTGTTAAAGACTGGTGTGTCATCAACTAGCTTCCATTTTGCTGCCTCATCCATGAATATGCATTTGTATTTGGTATCCCCTGTGAGTGCTTCCTCACTAGCTGGAAATGCCTCAACAACTGTGTCATTTACTAGTTTGATATCCCTGCCTTTTAGTGGTCCTTCTAATACTGGTTTGATATTTGCAAATAGTCTGTAAAATCGTCTAAGGTCTTTTCGTGCCAGATTACCATTGGTGGCTGCCATGATTCCAACGTTAACTCCTGCATATCTAGAAAAACAATGGTCCTGAATTACTCTTGGTACAATTTCTGTAAATCCCATCTGACGTCCTTTGTTAAGATGGAATTTATGGGCTAATCTCAACCAGTCAGACTTTTCCACACCTTCTGGCTGGGAGACTGTATCATTTACTTTATTAAAAAAATCCACCTGAAATGGTGTCAGTGGTTCTGATAGTCCAGTTCCTGGATGTTGTGGTAGGCCAACTACATGTGTTAAACAACAATAATCTTCATGGTAATTTTCTTTGGTATGATGTAAGGTATTATTACCACACCAGAACTGTAATGTACTTAATTTATCACATAGTGCATTACCTCCAAGTATAACAGATGATTCAATTTCATCTATTTTTTCAGACTCTAAGAGTGGGTATATTGATATCTTCTTTTTAACCAATGGTAAAATTATTTATCATTAAAGGAACTAAAGAATAAAATCATTTTATTTTTATAAATGGGTATCAAAGTAAAGCGGGTTTCTCATACCGTCGGGTTAACATTGGGCAAGGATGTACCAAATATCCCCGTAGGGTTAACACTCTACTCCGTACACTCCCTCTGCAAATGATAATCCTTGTTGGTTGCGCCAACAACGCAACCTAACAAACACCGTTCCACTTTAGGGAGATAGACCCCCCGAGGGCAACTTCGGTATCCCCTAGTAAACTGGTAAAACAGTATAGAAACCAGGCATTGGTTTTCTCAGAGCCCGCCTCAGAGAGATTTATGCCTCGCGCCCGCTAGGCACCCAAAAATTCAACATAAGGATTATAGAGCGACAGATAGTATTTGATTACCAAGTACCACCCGTCTCTTCCTATGGGGACAGTGAAAGAATACTCAGGCATATTATCCTTCACTGCTCACATTCATCTAACAGAACAAGTATGAATCAACGGGTATTGGCATCACCTTCATGTGTAGTTTTTTTGAAAAATTACCAATAAACAGGTAAGAGACACACATGAAAGGGATGTCCATCCTATCCTTCTGTACTCCATGTTTTTTTTAAGTGGGGTAATAGAGGGATTGAGTTTGGATGGAGGTGGACACCGTCATCATGTGTATCCAGCCCCCCCATGTTTGCGCCTCTTACTTTTGAGCTTATTCAAAAACACAGAAAACAATCAGCTGTTTTTTCGATGGGTAAAAGTAAACGCACAGCACCCCCATAATTGTGGAGATACTGTGCGTTTTTTTAGTATCATTGAGATACTAGGGAGAGAGCGACAACAGTCCGCGTGCCATGCATTTCCATCAAAAAAAGAAAGTCTTTGTTTTGTCCAACTTCTCCTTGTCCATTCCGGTGGAACTCGCTAGGGAGTTGGACAAAAATTGCCCACTTGAAGAGAGAAAAGTAATTTCTCCAAGTGGCACACGTTCGAAGTCATTTTGATCAAAATGACTTTGAAATAATGTTGGAAGAGTAGGAGCACGTAATCTCTCCAAGTGGCAGACTTTTGAATTCATTTTGATCATTCCAACGAATGATGAAACGAATCCATTTGGTGGAAATGAATGAGCGTCCAATCAAGGAGTATAGATTCACGTCCTTAATCTCCACATATGGGGCCGAGGTTCACGTCTTTATACTCTACGAGCAGCCCCGGCACTCCATTCATTTCATCAATACATCTGAAAAATGAATGCAGAAAAAACAAACTGCATCCATAAAAAGAGAATTGTATGTAGATGGGTTTGGCGATATGAATGCGTTAAAATTAATGCAGCAAGCAAGCGCGCAAAAGCGAAATTAGAGTGATAACCTATGAAGCGAGCTCTTGGCAGAGCTTTGTTGATGAATAGGGGTTTTCCTCCCGAACTTTTAAAAAATAATTTATATTAAAACATAGCGTAAAATTTTCAATAAATGATTAATTACTAGTGTATAGTATAGAAAATTGAGAATTGGCCATTAATGGTCACATAAGTTAGTTCATCGTTTTGAGGCAGTATTCGTTTAAACTGGAACACAATCTTTAATGCACAATACGTGTCATTAGTGTGGCCATTCTCCGTTTCATTATCAGTATAGTAATAATTAAACAAACCTAGAGTGAAAAATGGTTTATCTTAAAAGGGAAGTATGCTAAATACTTTTTGGGAAATGGTTAAAGCCATAATTGTTTAATAATAATAGATTTGACTAGTTATTATTTAGATATAGAGACAACGGGTTTAGATGAAGTTAAGGATAAAATTATTACAATACAGTGGGCAGAATTAGAAAGAAATACAGGGAAACTAATTGGAGATATACATATTCTAAAAGAATGGGAATCAGATGAAAAAACCATGTTAGATCAGTTTATGCAACAAACAAATATTGTTAGTAGTTATGATTTTGATTTTATACCGGTAGGATATAATTTGAAGTTTGAGCATAAATTAATTTTAGAAATTGTCTTGCAAGTCTTATTCGAATTCTTCGAGTATCCAAGTCTAACTCTACACCAACTACACCAAATGGGTCGTTGGTTCTTCCTGGATCACCACAAATTATTCGAATCGTACTAGCCTTTCGCTCCCCTATTGACATTAATTTTTTCACTCTTTGTGATACTTCTTTTGGGCATCAGGTATTGTAGAAGTAATTACAGTTATAGTAATTATTTTAACAATCCAATAAGATATCCAACCATCATCCCAATTCCAAAACTGCCAAATAATGCAATGTATACTGATTTTAGGATATCGCCCATAGTTTTCTCTTCTCTCCAGTTGGATCATATCTGAGATACATCAAATCAAGTAGTATCATAGAGTACAATACTGATGTCTGTTGTGGTGTGGCATCATCAAGTACAATCTCCTCATATGATTTTATAATCTCATCTAATTTGTCTAGGAATATATCCATGGTAAATTATAATATGAAGATAGTATTAAGTTGTGGTTAGCTGGTGTGCTAAAATGTTACAAAATATCATAATCAATTAGCTATTCTGATATAGTCTAGACCTGTATCTTCACTACTACTGCTCTGCAAAGATGTGATTTTTATCTTAAAGTTGTCATCCAAATATCTTGTGATGTTTATAGATTCATCTTCCCATTCATCAGTATCTTCATTGTTATCTGCACCCCACTTTGCAATTTCAGTCCAGGTATTTCCATTATACACCTCAATGGATAGATATTCACCTCTATCCAAGGATTTATCCACAAATCTTGATACCTCTAGTGTTGCAGATGAATAAGATGACAAGTCTATTGTATCACTGGTTAGTATGCAAGAGTTGTCACAATTTTTTGAAGAAATAAAATTACCTCCGTTTGGTGGTAAATCCTCATACCAAGAAGATACTACATTCCATCTGTTATCACCAGACTTGCTCCAATTTGTTAAGTCATCAAAGTTCTCATCAAATGATGAGGATGATGTTGTAGTACTTTCAGAAGATCCGGTGATAGTAACATTATCTATCTTGACAATATCATCATAGTATGACGATACACCTGTAAATTTTAGTTTGAATGTACTTGATTGATATGATGATATGTCTAGTGTTTCAGTGTGCCAAATAGAGTCATCTTTGTTATTATTTTGAGAGTAAAATGCAAGTTGAGTATATGATGCGCCATCATCAGTAGATACTGAAACTTTAAGTCCTTCATTTCTATCAACTCCTGTATCTATGTATCTATCAAAGCCAAGTGTTACAGCTTGGCTTGCATCAATAGTAATTGACTCCATGTAACAATTTCTGTCACAATCATCAGAAGATGCAACATATCCTGTAGTACCAGTTTGGCTACCTCGTTTTAACTCCCAATCCTCATCATCTCCAGTTAAGGTCCAGTTAGATAGTGTACCTTCAAAGTCATCAGAAAATATCGTACTGCCTGTTGGTGTTACAGTGGTTTCAGAAATTAAATTATTCAAACTAAACACATTATCTAGACTAGAATAACCATTATCATTCCAATCATTTTTAAATTCTAAAATTGAGGATGCAGGATAAGTATTTTCAGTTGATTCTTTTACATCAGTAAATGCAATCCATAATTTTGATTTTTGCTCATTCATATCATCTCCACTCTCTAAGGAATCATCATAAATATCCCATAATGCAGATGCAACCCAACCCTCGTTTGCAGTTCCCAAGTTTAAGGAATTTGTTGGAAATGATGTTCCTCCAGTTCCGTCTGGTGATGTATTATATTTTGCATTCTCGATGTTAATTGATTGTAAGTATGATGAAAATTTTAAAACAGGATCATTATACACTACAGCAGACATAAAATGTGCAAACCCTTCTGTCCATGCACATTCATTACTTGATATTCTATTTACTCCATGGTCATCACATCCAGTACCTAACGGTAAATCTGTGTTATAATCTAAACCATAAACTGAGTGATGTATTTTATGTGTGTATTCATGCATAATTGTATTAGGAGATTTAGCATCGTCAATAAAATGATTGTAAGTTGGAACAACCCTATGATTAAGTATGATTGTATTTGTTTCATGGTCGAAGAATGTTGATTTTATTAATCTTTCATCACCCCATTCTACAGTCACAAAAGGCACAGAATAACCAAAATATTCATTTATTTTATCATATCCATAATTTAATTCATCATAGATCAAGTAAGCTGTTGAAATTTTTTCCCTTGGAAATCCAGAATAGTTATCAGGACTAGTTGAAGGATAATGCAATCCCATATATCCTGAATTGCCTGACACGTTTGATTTTTGTTTAGCTGTAAAAAAAACCTGATTGATATTAATCCTATCTGAATTTTTAATTGTGAAATTATCATTCTCTAAAGAAAAAATAACTTTAACATCAGGTTGACTGTTACGATTATCCATATCTATATTTGGCACTGTTAAAGAATAATACCCTCTACTATTAGTGGTAGAACAAATTTCTTGGTTGTTGAATTGTTGTGCATATGCAGGAAGAACCGAATTATATTCTAATACACAAACTTTTACATTTTGTGCAGATGTTAAACGTTCATTCTCATCATTTAAATAAAAATATCCTCGTACGCTAATATCATCACTAGCTGCATATGCATAAGGAAGTAAAAAGTAAGAAAATATATTTTCGAAACTCTGTCCTATCAAGTCAGGATATTAAGTAAAAAATTCATCGATAAACTCAAAGGTGTATGATTCATTAAATAGATAATCCACAATATTGGAAATATTATTATCCATGATATATTGTGCAGTTTCAGGAATATCCTCTATAGTTTTACCATTACTATTCTCAAATTCAAATTGTCTCGCTTTTTCAAGATCTTCTAATTCATCTGCAGTTGGTTCAGGATAATAATACTCATCAAATGTTTTTCCAGTTGCATCCATCTCTGCAAGTGCGTATTCATGCATTCTGTCTTAATCAGCTAATCTAACTGCATCGGGATTAGGAGGGCTCTGCATACCACTAGGTACAAATGGAGAATCAGAAATGTTTATCGTCCCTAGTGGACTTTCCTGCAGATACAAATCAAAATTATTACCAAATCCTATAGTAACTCCTATAACATGAAAATATTGTAAATCAAGTAAACTGTCGATTTGATATGTTAGGGTTTTACTGTGAGGACCCACTTCATCATAAATCATTGGTTGTTCGTAAAAATTGTAATTATTACCCCAACCAAGCTGATATCCTGTAGAATTACCAGTCATTGCAAAGTCAGAATTATTTATAAAATCAGTTCCACTAAATACACTTGTTTGAAGCTCAGTATCATGAGCGTATGAAACAAGTTCGTTGTCATATTGAGATGCAGTTTCTGATATTTCAAGTTCGCCTGTATCGTCATCTATTACATACTCACCTGTATTTTCATCTATTTCATATTCTACCCATGTCCAATGTGCAGTTACATCAAATGGAGTTCCCTTTTGTACCTGTGTTGGAAAATCTAGTGAAACCTTTGGCCATAATATATGACTACCTGTATTATAATGACCACTTTTAGTTGTCATGGTTATTGTTTTAATTGAGATTTCATTTACAGTTTCGGTATTTTCTGTCTCCATTCTATCAGAGACAGAAATTGATTCCTCTAAGAAAATAAACGTTGTTGCGCCAATTACAGTTAGTGCCATTGCTGCAATGAATACTAGTTTATTTTTTTGCATTATAATACTTTGAAGATACTTTTCTATATAGCTGATCCAAAATGCTTAAAGCCAATAATTAATTTAATTAGATTTTTGATTTATCACCATTCTATATCATCATCATCTTCAACGTAATGATCATCCTCATCATCATCCTCTACATTCCATTCGCCCCATGATCCATCCCCTCTGTTCTGGTCTGCCATCATTCCAAATATTGAATCCTGGCCTATGGTAAATTTACATAAATACTCTTGATTGGGATCTTCTTTGGAGGAGGCAATCATGTCTTCTATTTGTGCTTTGGTAAACAGGTTGCCTTCTGCCTCCCAAATATCATATACCATCATAACAAAGTCTTGAGGGTCTTTGAATATTTTATAAAACATTTTGATTGGGCCTTTGGGAGTAGATACCAAAAACAAATCAGAACCGTTACTTCTCACAATTGGCATGATACTGTTAAAGACTGGTGTGTCATCAACTAGCTTCCATTTTGCTGCCTCATCCATGAATATGCATTTGTATTTGGTATCCCCTGTGAGTGCTTCCTCACTAGCTGGAAATGCCTCAACAACTGTGTCATTTACTAGTTTGATATCCCTGCCTTTTAGTGGTCCTTCTAATACTGGTTTGATATTTGCAAATAGTCTGTAAAATCGTCTAAGGTCTTTTCGTGCCAGATTACCATTGGTGGCTGCCATGATTCCAACGTTAGCTCCTGCATATCTAGAAAAACAATAGTACTGAATTACTCTTAGTACAATTTCTGTAAATCCCATCTGACGTCCTTTGTTAAGATGGAATTTATGGGCTAATCTCAACCAGTCAGACTTTTCCACACCTTCTGGCTGGGAGACTGTATCATTTACTTTATTAAAAAAATCCACCTGAAATGGTGTCAGTGGTTCTGATAGTCCAGTTCCTGGATGTTGTGGTAGGCCAACTACATGTGTTAAACAACAATAATCTTCATGGTAATTTTCTTTGGTATGATGTAAGGTATTATTACCACACCAGAACTGTAATGTACTTAATTTATCACATAGTGCATTACCTCCAAGTATAACAGATGATTCAATTTCATCTATTTTTTCAGACTCTAAGAGTGGGTATATTGATATCTTCTTTTTAACCAATGGTAAAATTATTTATCATTAAAGGAACTAAAGAATAAAATCATTTTATTTTTATAAATGGGTATCAAAGTAAAGCGGGTTTCTCATACCGTCGGGTTAACATTGGGCAAGGATGTACCAAATATCCCCGTAGGGTTAACACTCTACTCCGTACACTCCCTCTGCAAATGATAATCCTTGTTGGTTGCGCCAACAACGCAACCTAACAAACACCGTTCCACTTTAGGGAGATAGACCCCCCGAGGGCAACTTCGGTATCCCCTAGTAAACTGGTAAAACAGTATAGAAACCAGGCATTGGTTTTCTCAGAGCCCGCCTCAGAGAGATTTATGCCTCGCGCCCGCTAGGCACCCAAAAATTCAACATAAGGATTATAGAGCGACAGATAGTATTTGATTACCAAGTACCACCCGTCTCTTCCTATGGGGACAGTGAAAGAATACTCAGGCATATTATCCTTCACTGCTCACATTCATCTAACAGAACAAGTATGAATCAACGGGTATTGGCATCACCTTCATGTGTAGTTTTTTTGAAAAATTACCAATAAACAGGTAAGAGACACACATGAAAGGGATGTCCATCCTATCCTTCTGTACTCCATGTTTTTTTTAAGTGGGGTAATAGAGGGATTGAGTTTGGATGGAGGTGGACACCGTCATCATGTGTATCCAGCCCCCCATGTTTGCGCCTCTTACTTTTGAGCTTATTCAAAAACACAGAAAACAATCAGCTGTTTTTTCGATGGGTAAAAGTAAACGCACAGCACCCCCATAATTGTGGAGATACTGTGCGTTTTTTTAGTATCATTGAGATACTAGGGAGAGAGCGACAACAGTCCGCGTGCCATGCATTTCCATCAAAAAAAGAAAGTCTTTGTTTTGTCCAACTTCTCCTTGTCCATTCCGGTGGAACTCGCTAGGGAGTTGGACAAAAATTGCCCACTTGAAGAGAGAAAAGTAATTTCTCCAAGTGGCACACGTTCGAAGTCATTTTGATCAAAATGACTTTGAAATAATGTTGGAAGAGTAGGAGCACGTAATCTCTCCAAGTGGCAGACTTGAATTCATTTTGATCATTCCAACGAATGATGAAACGAATCCATTTGGTGGAAATGAATGAGCGTCCAATCAAGGAGTATAGATTCACGTCCTTAATCTCCACATATGGGGCCCGAGGTTCACGTCTTTATACTCTACGAGCAGCCCAGGCACTCCATTCATTTCATCAATACATCTGAAAAATGAATGCAGAAAAAACAAACTGCATCCATAAAAAGAGAATTGTATGTAGATGGGTTTGGCGATATGAATGCGTTAAAATTAATGCAGCAAGCAAGCGCGCAAAAGCGAAATTAGAGTGATAACCTATGAAGCGAGCTCTTGGCAGAGCTTTGTTGATGAATAGGGGTTTTCCTCCCCGAACTTTTAAAAAATAATTTATATTAAAACATAGCGTAAAATTTTCAATAAATGATTAATTACTAGTGTATAGTATAGAAAATTGAGAATTGGCCATTAATGGTCACATAAGTTAGTTCATCGTTTTGAGGCAGTATTCGTTTAAACTGGAACACAATCTTTAATGCACAATACGTGTCATTAGTGTGGCCATTCTCCGTTTCATTATCAGTATAGTAATAATTAAACAAACCTAGAGTGAAAAATGGTTTATCTTAAAAGGGAAGTATGCTAAATACTTTTTGGGAAATGGTTAAAGCCATAATTGTTTAATAATAATAGATTTGACTAGTTATTATTTAGATATAGAGACAACGGGTTTAGATGAAGTTAAGGATAAAATTATTACAATACAGTGGGCAGAATTAGAAAGAAATACAGGGAAACTAATTGGAGATATACATATTCTAAAAGAATGGGAATCAGATGAAAAAACCATGTTAGATCAGTTTATGCAACAAACAAATATTGTTAGTAGTTATGATTTTGATTTTATACCGGTAGGATATAATTTGAAGTTTGAGCATAAATTTATTTTAGAAAAATTATATTTTATTGAATTTAATCACATTATCAATCCTCCATATTATTTAATATTTAATTTTAAATCAAATTTGATAAGTTAATGTACAAACTAACATTTTTAACATCATGATATATCTATAAATCGTGAATGATGATACTATAGAAATTACTGTTTTAGGAGCAATTAAGCGTGGATGTAAGAAATTTAATAAAATTAAAAACATGACTAAATTACCGTCTACCGATATCAATTCTGCCCTTGAGCGCCTTGAGAAAAATCATATGATCAGAGTTGAAGAAAAGAGTGGTTGGTTGGGTAAAAAAATTGAAATCACTACAACTAGACGCGGTGATGATGAATTGGATGTAAAAATACAAGTAATGGAACAAAATTGGAGCAAAATGGCAACTGCCTATGAATCTGGTAATAAGAAAGATGTTCGACAATTTATGGATAGTAATCGTTCTATTCTACCAACGATGTTATTTTTTGGAATCATTGACATGGTGATGTTTTCAATGATGTTCAGTATGATTGGTTCAACAATGACAGACTATATCCCAACTGAAAGTATTCCTGATGGTTATGGCGGAGATGGAATAGACGATGGTGGTATGGACGATAGCAGATTTGACTTTGATATTGGTTTTTGATTCACACATCTTTTAGCCAATTAGGAAAATTTGTCAATCTTTTAAAAAAGAATTCTGAAGATACTGTTAAACCCAATGTTGATTTACTAAATTTGAAATCCTCTGAAATTGAGAATAACGTAAAAACCTTAAAGGCGTTGGGGTATGATATAACTGATAATCTTACACTAGTGTCAATCCCTGATGATTTGTTACCGTGGGAGGTTCAAAATAATCTTAATACTCGTTTGATGGGAAATAGAATTTACTATATGGATGAGGTAAAATCTACTCAAGATATAGCCATAGAGATGGCAACAAACCCTCTTGAGAATGGCACCGTAATAATTGCTAAAACTCAAACACATAGTCGTGGAAGACAAGACAAACAATGGATATCTCCACCGGGTGGAATTTGGATGTCTATAATTATAAAACCAAATTTTGAGCCGATTAATAGCACACTTGTACCGGCGTGTATTTCTCTAGCTATTGCAAATGCAATACAAAGTATCATTGGGATTTCTGTAAATTTGAAATGGCCAAATGATATTATGATTGGTGATAAAAAAGTTGCAGGTATTCTAATCGATTCAGTCATGGCACAAGAAATAATCTCCTATATGGTAATTGGCATAGGAATTAATCTTAATGTAAATGCCAAAGAGATATCAAAGAATATGTCTGAATCGGTAGACGTTGCTAGTCTTAATTACTCTGGAAGTCGTATAGAATTTATTCAAAGTATACTGCGTAATATAGAGTTCACATTTAACATGATTGGTAAAGATCATGATAAAATCATAAATGATTGGACTGGTCTTTCTTCTACCATAGGTAAGATGGTTACTGTTACCACTTTACAATCTACTATAACTGGTAAGGCATTACGACTTGACCCTGATGGGGCACTAGTAATATCAAATGATTCTATACATAGAGTTTTGTCCGGTAGCCTTACCTTTTAGACTGTTTTTTCTTTCGTACAGTCTGTAGTAGTGTGACTAGTTCTTTTTGCATTTTTATCATACTCTTTAGTGTATTCTCTAATCCTCTGGTGTATTTCATATATTCATTCAACATTTTTTCATTAATGTCTAGTCTCTTTATCAATGATTCGTTGTTCCGCAAGAGATTTGTGTTATTTATCATCTCTGGGCTATCTGTAATCTTGGGGAGTTTTTCAATATCCTTTTTTAATTTTAAAATATTTTGCCACATAATTTTCACATCATCATTCATAACCTGATGTGTATGTTTAACATCTTAAATATTTCCACATTATTATACATTAATGCTATGTGACAAGCTTTTCACATAAATACATTGATCGTATGGTATGGTCATCTCATCAGGATAAATTTTTCTATCTGTCATTGTAACGTTTGAGCCTCTAATCAGAACTACTGGAACAGATTCATCCCCCTCGCCCATTACATGATTTGCGCTGGTAGCAAGACTATCTGCAGTGGCCTGCAATGTGACACGTAATGGTTTTTTTTCTAAATCCATTGTCGCACGCTTATCCTTAATTGGTTCCATACCTGCACATGCTATTGCAACACTACATGTTCCGACCCTGGCAGGTAGTAATCTGCTATCTGATATAATTATCCCGATTAATTTCAAAGATTCTAAAAATATTTTTTTTCTAATTTGTTGTGCAATTACATATGGTTCTTTTGGGTATAGAATAAAACTATTCAATCCATTTGATCCGTCAACTCCTGCATTTGGGGCCATTATATCGTCTGATGTGGCCAACGCAAATCCTGCTACACCTCCATGAATTTTATCTGCTTCACGTATTACCACCTCTGCTATATCTAAACTCATTTGCAACTTTGTTGCCAAATCATATCCCAATTTTGATCTCTTTACTTTTTTATCAATTAATCTTCCTTGCGAATATGAAACAAATTTACTAGATACTACTAGTATATCCCCTGTCTGAATATCCTCTCTCACAGAGTCATAAATTATACCTGACAAGTCAAAATGTTGTTTTTGCTTTGAAATCTTGATAGGACGTATTATTAATTCTGGCATTATATAATTATGTGATGCATTCTTTTTGTTTGTTTTGAATTCCTTGAAACTAGACTCGCACATAAGATTTTAATTCCTAGTATATCATTTTTATTTATGAATATTACAGAAAAAATTCTTGCTAGAGCATCAGGCAAGACTAGTGTATCTCCAGATGATGTCATATTTGCAAATGTAGACAAAGTCATGTTACACGATGTATCTGGACCTGGTGTGATCAAAGTATTTGATAAACTATCCAAACAAGGAATTGATGTCTCTAAACTTCACTCCCCTGACAAAGTTTGGGTGGCCGAAGATCACTTTGTTCCTAGTGCCGAAAAAATATCTGCTGAAAATATTAACAAATTATCAAAATTTACTAAACAATATGGAATAAAGAAACACTTCAAGTATGGTCTAGGCCAACATGGTATTTGTCATACTCTGTCACATGAAGAAGCACTAGTTTTACCTGGTGAAGTGTATGTTGGTGGTGACTCTCACACAAATACAACTGGAGCTCTTGGAGCATTTGCATGTGGATTAGGTCACACTGACATTGCATATGTATTGTTGAATGGTAATATATGGTTCAAGGTTCCAGAAACTATTCTGATCAATCTTGATGGAGAATTACCACCTTTTGTTATGGCTAAAGATTTTATTCTTAAAATTATTGGTGATCATGGTACTGATTGCGGAACCTACAAGACACTACAATTTGGTGGTAGCGGTATAGATGTAATGTCTGTGGAAGAGAGACTTACCCTTACAAATATGACTACAGAGGCAGGTGCTAAAAATGGCATAGTGGAATCTGATCAAAAGACTGTAGATTATCTCACACAACACGGAGCTACTAATGTGAAGACGCTTCATTCAGATGATGACGCACAATACTCTAAAGTGATTGATTATGATGCGTCTACCATGGAGCCTATTGTAGCAAAACCATTCTCTCCGGCAAATACCACTCCTGTGCGTGAGGCTCCTAACGTTGAGTTGGACAAAGCATACATTGGTTCGTGCACTGGTGCAAAATTCGAAGATCTGGTTGCCGTCAGCTAAAATCTTAAAGGGCAGAACTGTAAAAATTCGTACACAAATTCTTCCAGCTGCAATATCTATCTATCAGAGGGCTTTGGATAAAGGTCTAATACAACTTTTTTTGAGCGCTGGGGCCACAATCGGTCCTCCAACGTGTGGAGCGTGCTGTGGAGCGCATATGGGGGTATTGGGAAAAGACGAAATTTGCATTAGTACGACAAACAGAAACTTTCCTGGCAGAATGGGGGATATTGATTCACAGACATATCTTGCATCACCTCTTGTCAGCTGCTGCCTCTGCCATTACTGGAAAAATTACTGATCCGAGGGATTTTCTTTGAATGGAAAAGTGGTAAAATATGATCGTGATAATATCGACACTGATGTTATCATACCTGGTACATATCTGAAGATTCATGATTATGCTGAACTTGCAACACATGCTATGGAAGGTTTAGATCCTGATTTTCATTCTAAAAAAGCTACATTTGTGGTGGCAGGTAAAAACTTTGGTTGTGGTTCTAGTCGAGAGCACGCTCCAATAACTCTGTCTCATAGTGGAATAAAGGCAGTTATCGCCGTATCTTTTGCTAGAATTTTTTATCGAAATAGTGTAGATGGAGCATTTCTACTCCCGATAGAGATTGATGCTAATACATACAATTCTATTTCCGACGGTGATGAAATTGCTATAAATTTAGATGAGAACAAATTAACAAACACTACTCAAAACACTACTCATTCTATAAAACCATTTCCTGAAATTATACAAAAAATTATTACTGCCGGTGGACTCTTTCATCTCAAGGTATGATTTATGGCTCAAACATTATTTGAAAAAATTTGGTCATCACACGTTATAGTTGATGGTAAAGATGATCCCTCTTTATTATACATTGATCGTCATCTAATTCATGAAGTAACCTCTCCACAGGCGTTTGATGGATTACGTGTGAATAATAGAAAAGTGCGTCAACCTGATCTTACCATAGCTACTATGGATCATAATGTTCCTACTAGCCCTCTGACAATAGTAGATGATACTTCTAAATCTCAGATTAAAGCTCTATCTAAAAACTGTAAAGATTTCGGAATTAGACTATTTGATATGGATAGTGCTCAACAGGGAATTGTACATATTATTGGTCCTGAATTGGGTATAACTCTGCCCGGTACCACCATTGTATGTGGTGATAGCCATACATCTACACATGGTGCATTTGGCTCTCTTGCATTCGGTATTGGTACTAGTGATGTAGAACACGTACTTGGCTCTCAAACATTATGGATGAATAAATTATTATCATTTGAGATATCTGTAACTGGAAAAAGACAACACCCGCATGCTGTAACTGCCAAAGATATCATACTGAGCATAATACGTGATATTGGAACCCAAGGAGGGATGGGACATGTTATAGAATATCGGGGTGACACAATACAAGAGTTGTCAATGGAGCAACGTATGACTATCTGTAATATGTCTATTGAGGGTGGTGCAAGGGCTGGACTAATTGCACCAGATGAAACTACATTCGCTTATATTAAAAATAGAATGTTTACACCTGAAAATTATGATGAATTAGTTGAACAGTGGTCTGACACATTATACACCGATGCTAACGCATCGTTTGCAAAAAGTCATACAGTTCACGCTGATAGACTTGAACCACAAGTAAGTTGGGGTACCAATCCTGGTATGACATGTGATGTGACAGATAGAGTTCCAAATCCTAAAGAATATGCTCAGGGTGATGAAGGCAAATTAAAGAATGCACAACAGGCCCTTCAGTATATGGATCTGCAACCTGAAACTCTAATCACTGACATCGCTATTGATAGAGTATTTTTGGGATCTTGTACTAATGCACGATTGGAAGATCTAATAGAGGCATCCAAAGTGGTTAAGGGCAATAAAATTGCGCCTAGCGTAAAGGCAATGGTAGTTCCTGGCTCTCAGAGTGTAAAACGAGAGGCTGAAAAGTTGGGTCTGGATAAAATATTCTTGGATGCAGGATTTGAATGGAGAGGTGCTGGATGTAGTATGTGTCTAGGCATGAATCCTGATATTTTAAAGCCGGGAGAGCGTTGTGCAAGTACATCAAATCGTAACTTTGAGGGAAGACAAGGCTACAAGGGACGTACCCACCTTGTCAGTCCTGTAATGGCCGCTGCTGCTGCCATTGAGGGTCATTTTGTAGATACACGGAAGATTATACCATGAAACCGTTTAAAGTAATTACTAGTTTTACTACTCCATTGAATAAAACTAATGTGGACACTGATCAAATAATCCCTAAACAATTTTTAAAATTAATTACCAAATCTGGCTTTGGTGATTTTCTATTTTATGATTGGAGATATGAAAATGGCTCTCCTATACAAAATTTTGTATTAAATGATCCAAAGTATAAAGATTCTAAAGTTTTAGTATCTGGTGAAAATTTTGGGTGTGGGTCTAGTCGTGAACATGCTGTTTGGTCTCTTTTGGACTATGGTTTTAATGTAGTTCTTGCTCCTTCTTTTGCTGATATCTTTCAGAGTAATTGTATTAAAAATGGTCTAGTTCCAATATCCCTTCCTGATGATACTATCCACTGGCTACTTGAAACAACAAGACAGGTAAAAGTTAATCTAGAAAATCAAATGATTCGTGCTGATGATAAAGATATTTCATTTGAATTTAATTCATTTCAAAAGAATGTTTTACTGAGGGGGCTAGATGATATCTCTCAGACTTTAAACTATGAGAAAGAAATCACTCAATTTGAGAAAAACTCTAAGACTCCATCGATTGTACAATCTGTTTAACTATTTTTGGATTTCTATCTAGTACGGTAGGGGATTCTATATCCAACCATAGGGTCTGTCTAATATTGTATGCACAAATTTGTCGTGTACTGGACAATTTTTGTAATATGTCATAAGATAGATTCACGCTAGGATTATCTACCTCTCTTATTCACTGTAAAATCTTTTCATTTAGTATGTATATCCCTAGACACTCATTCATTGGAAGACTGATCTTTGGTTTTTCGACAAACTCTACAATTATGTCATTTTCCACCTTTGCAAATCCCGTCTCTTCTCTCTTTTCATCTCGTGTTGCAATACAAGCTATACAATTATTTTTTCTGTATAATTTTATCATGGCGTCTAAATCTATGGCACATAAATTGTCTACAAACCATAAAATAAAATCCTCCTCTTTCTTTATGGATTTGACATGAATTAAATCCCCTGCTGTACCGCTATCTGTATCTTGTACAAATGTAATCTTTGGCATATTTTTTAATGATTCTATATGATGTTTGATTTGACCGCCAAGTTTTTTATAATCTGCGATAATAATAATCTCATCAATAATTTTAAATGAATTTACATATTCGACTATTCTCTCTACAAGTGGTTTATCTAAAATTGGAATCATAGCTTTTGATATATAACTTGTAAATGGTCTGCCACGCGTTCCATGCCCACCGGCTAAGATAATGATTTTCACTTTAACGATATGATTTTTGCTTTCTGCGTCTGGCGCCAGGTCCGCCGAACTTTTTAGGTTCTTTGCGTCTAGCATCTCCACTGATCAAATATTTATCATATGCAAGTATCTTCTCTTTAATCTCCTTTCGAGTAGCTTTGTCTAGTGGGTGGCTAGTTGGATCTTGTTTATTTTTTGTCCAACCGGTAAGTGCTCTGGATATGGCAGTAGCTGCAGCTCCGGACTGTCCCATAAATCCACCGCCACTTACCTTTACAACAACATCTATTTTTTGACGAATATTACCAATCAACTCAAAAGGAATTAGTATTAATTCTCTAGCAGTTATGTGCTCTACCATCTCTACTGGTATGTTGTTTATTCTTACCACGCCTGATCCCTTTGTGATTAAGGCATGTGCATGTGCCGATTTTCTAGTGGCGTAATAGAGTTGTTTCTTGTCCATTATACAGTCCACCCTATAGTTAGTCCCAGCTCTTCCATAGTAGTATATGCAGATGTTCTTCTTGTAATCATCGCCTTTTTGAATTGCAATCTTTTGATCGAACGTAACTCCTTTGGTGATCCGATATATGCTCTTAATCTTTTGTGAGCTTCACGACCAGATGTTTTTTTCCTTGGCAGCATACCTCGAATCATTCGACTGATTATGGTATCCGGGCGTCTTGGATGAAATGGTCCGTGCTTTGGATTTAATATACTGGAAATTTCTAAAAATTCTCTATACTCTCTGATTATACTCTTTCTAGCGCCACTGATCATTATTTTTTCACAATTAATTATTGATACTCTGTTTCCTTCTAACAGTAATTTGCTTACCATAGAAGATAATCTTCCTGCAATGTGATCGGTACCGTCTACCACTATGTGATCTGGATTTAATGATTTTGTATTTTCTTTATCCAAGTATGATCACTCCTGTACCAGTTGGTTTCTCTTTTATGATGTTTGAAAATTCAACAATCTTACCTCCTGCATCTAATACCTTTTGAGCAGCGGTATTAGATATTGCAAATGAGCAGAGTGTAATTTTATAATCCAATAGACCAACCCCTAACACCTTTCCGGGAAATACTATAGTATCTCCATCTTTACTAAATTTTGCAATTTGTTTTATGTTGGTTACTTTGTGTGCTACTCTGGATTTTGTCACACATTTTGCTATCTTTGTCCAAATTGGCGCCTTGTTTGCAGTTCCTGCAGCCTTTAATTCCTTGATTAGACTCGTTGGATATTTACTCATATATCGAGTAAATCATATTACCCAAATATAATATATGCACTACATTGTATCTATTTTGAAAAACTATGCCTCAATTCCTCTATTTTATATAATAAAACTTTGATTTTTATACATTCAATTCTTTTACTTTGCTTTTAAATTCTTTCATCTTTTCACCAAGTTCTTCAACGGCTTTATTAATCACCATTTCTGGGCTTAGTGCTCCTGTACCCTCAACTATTAACACATATTCCTCTGGGTTGTCTCCTGGAATTAACACTGCTATGTTTGACGAATTCCATTTAGCATGCTCTGTACCTCTTCCGAGTCTTGCGTATGCTTCTATGTGAATACTTTGACCAGGTGCCAAAATTGCGATTGGAATTCCTTGGGATGTTGGCTTTACATCTGTATCTTCTGATATTAATTCATCAGACATTACAGTATATGTCTCATTTCTACTGTCAGCCTGTAATACCAACATGACTCTGCAGTTTATACAACCAATCTCACTATTACATTTACAAGCATGGGGCTCTGCAAATCTTGTGAGATTAGTCTTTAATGGTATCATGCCTAATCTGTGAGCGAGATCTTCATCTGTCATTACTGTGAAATTTTTAATTACATCGATCGAGTCTATTGCCATTATTGGTACCTGATTCAAACAGATACGTCTAAGGGCATTAGCATATTGAATTGGTACACCTTTTATACTGACCCACAGTCTATTGTTTTTCTTCTCAATAACTTTTACTTCTACTACCAATACCAATTTAAGTTTTATTATGAATATAAACCTATGATTTTTACTATTAATATAGATTAATATCCATAATTTATTTAGTTTAGTGTATGGCAGATAAGGTTAGCGTAGTACGATTTACTCATGCCGGAGAGAAATTTGAGATTTTGGTAAAACCAGATCCTGCTTTGGATTTTAAAACTGGTAAGATATCTGATCTGTCTAAGGTATTGATCTCTGATGAAATTTATTCTGATTCTAGCAAGGGCACTAGGGTATCTGGAGAGAAATTACAAAAAGCGTTTCAAACCCAAAACGCATCTGAGATTGCCAATATAATTATGAATAAAGGCTCTTTGAATCTTACTACTGATCAGCGTAGACATATGGTAAATGAAAAACGTAAACAGATAATTGATCATATCGCCAAAACCTATGTTGATCCTAGAACTAAATTACCTCATCCGCCTTTGAGGATTGATCAGGCTATAAAAGATGCTAGAATTTCGATAGATCCAGATGTCAAAGCTGAGGAACAAGTCAAGGATATAGTAGAAGGACTTCGTTCTATAATCGCATTAAAATCAGAAAATTTGGAACTAGACATACTCATTCCTGCACAATATGCTTCAAAATCATACTCTGTGCTAAAATCTGTTGGTACTCTGAAAAACGAAGAATGGCAGACAAATGGTTCTCTTAAAGCGATACTAGAAATACCAGCCGCTGTAAGACCTACTGTGATAGATAAACTAGGTTCTGTTACTAAAGGAACAGCGTCAGTTGAGGTGCGTCAATAATGTCTGATAGACAACAAGTCATACCCGGTGAAGTCATTACAAATCAGGCTTTACGTCTAGAATCAAATGTGCAATTCCATGGTAATGACATCATATCTACAATAACTGGCTACTCTGAAATCGCTGATAGTGGTGTTCGAGTTCTTCCACTTACTGGTAAATACATGCCAAATATTGATGATCTGATTGTAGGTAAGGTTGTATCTCACACATCTCTTTCTTGGGAGGTTGATATCAATTCGTGTTACTCTGGAGTATTACCTGCTCAGGATGTATTCGGTAGAGATTATAACGCACATGCTGATGAATTAAATGTAAAACTTGCTAAAGGTGATATGATAGCAGCTAGAATTGTAAACTTTGATAGAACACGTGATCCTCTAATTACTGTCGCAGATCGTGATTTGGGTAAGATTGATTCAGGACTATTAGTTCCAATCACATCAGGAAAGATTCCAAAATTAATTGGAAGAAGTGGTTCCATGATACAGTTAATTGAAGATATAACAAAATCAGTGCTCACAGTAGGACAGAATGGTTTGATTGTGGTAAGTAATGATGATTCCGTTGGATTATTAAAGGCGGTAAAGGCTGTTGAAATGGTGAATAAAGAGGCACATATTGCTAACCTGACTGACAGGGTAGAAAAAATGTTGAAATCGAGTGATTAGAATGGGTGGAAGAAAAAGTACAATGGTATTGTTGGACGATAAAGGTCTACGTTGCGATGGTAGAAAAATTGACGAACCACGTAAGGTCACCATCAAAGCAGGAGTGTTGAAGAATGCAGATGGTTCAGCGTATATTGAATTTGGAGATAATAAAATTTTAGCAGGAGTGTATGGCCCTAGAGATGTGCATCCAAAACACCTCTCTAATGTTGATACTGGAATTCTTCGATGTAGATATCACATGACTCCATTTTCAGTTCCAGAACGTAAAAGACCTGCACCTTCTAGACGTGAGATTGAGATCTCTAAAGTAATTAAAGAGGCATTAATTCCAGCTGTGATTTTAGATGCATTTCCACGAACGGTTGTTGATGTATTTATCGAAGTTTTACAAGCAGATGGTGGTTCTAGATGCGCTGCCCTTGATGCTGCTGCAGCAGCTCTTGCTGATGCAGGAATACCAATGCGTGACTTGGTATGTGCATGTGCTGTAGGTAAAGTGGAAGATACTATAGTTTTAGATATTAATAATGAAGAGGATCAAGCAGGTCAAGCAGACATGCCAGTTGGATACATGCCAAATCTTGACAAAATAACACTTTTACAACTAGACGGAGTTCTTACACCTGAAGAATATTCAAAGTGTATCTCCACTGCAATTGATGGTTGTAAACAAGTTTATGAGATTCAAAAACAAGCTCTTCATGATAGATTTTTTGGTAGTGAATTATGACCCATACAACAATAATTGATAATTTGAAACGTAAACATATTCTGACACTTTTAGATAATGGTACTCGCTCTGATGGTAGGGCATTGGATCAACCTCGTGAATTAAAAATAGAGCCAGGTGTTATTCCAAAAGCAGAAGGTTCTGCACGTGTATTCCTTGGTGATACTCAGGTAGTCACTGGAGTAAAAGTTCAACCCGATAGACCATACCCAGACGCCGGTGATCGTGGTATGTTGATGTGTACTGCAGAGATTCTTCCTCTTGCTCATCCTGATGCTGAACCTGGACCACCAAATGAAAAAATTATAGAGATAGCTCGAGTCGTAGACAGAGGAATTCGTGAAAGTCATATGATTGATTTATCCCAATTAGTAATTGAGCAAAACAAATCTGTAGTTGGCGTCTTTACTGATAATAGTGTGATAGATGACTGTGGGAATTTATTCGATGCATGTTCTTTTGCATCTGTTGCTGCTCTGAATAATACCAAACTTCCAAAATGGGAGATGAAGGATGATGCTCCAACCTTGGTCGAAGGTGATGTGTCTAAACTACCAATACTTACAACACCAATATCTGTAACCATGGTTAGAATTGATGATCATATTATTGTAGATCCTGATGCAGATGAATGGCTCTGTCTTGATGCACGTGTAACAATTACTAGTGATTCTGATGGAAACATTTGTGCACTACAAAAAGGTGGTAATGGTGGATTTACTATGGAGCAATTGATACATTGTGGTGAATTAGCTACGTCTATTGGGAAAAATATTAGAAAAATTTTACAGGATGCTGCATAATATGGCAAAGAAAAAATCACTCAAAGGTCTTGGCGCTCGATATGGTATCAAACTTCGTAAACAATATACCAAAGTCCATATGTTATTAAAAGAAAAACGATACTGCCCTGCCTGTGGCTCTGCAAAATTTAGCAGAGAATCTGTTGGTATATGGTCTTGTCCAAAATGTGGTTGTAAAATAACTGGTACAGCTTATGACGTTAAACTTTAAAGTTGATATCTCTATTAATACCAGAGCTTATTCAAAATCCATCTCTGATTCCTTAAAGACTGATGAAAAATACTATCTTGAAAATCCAACAAAAACAAATATCTCTCATACTGGTGATACGGTACATATTGGCATAACCTCTAATCATCTACCGCATATGAGAGCTAGTGTTAATTCAATTCTTAGACTGGCTCAGGTAAGTTTTGATACTTTAGAGTCTACAAAAGGTGTGTTTTGATGGGAAGATTTGATTACCTAAAAGGTTTTGATTGTATATCCCTCGAGTCTACTCGTAAAGACAATACCCCTGTACAAACTACTGTATGGTTTGTTGTGCTGAATGACAAATTGTATGTCACCACTAAAAGTGGCACGGGTAAAGTTAAAAGAATACAACATACGTCTGCTGTACGATTTATGCCTTGTACCTCCAAAGGCATCTCCAAGGGTGAATGGGATAGTGGAAATGCAATATTTGTTACAGGCGCTATTGTGGATAAAATTATTTCTTTGCGTAAGAAAAAATATGGTTTTCGAGCTCGTCTAGCTGGAATGATGTCATCTTTCAAAGGTGAAACCATTGTTATTGTTATTACTTAATTTGATGTGTATCATTATACCAGTTTATCGACTCTTGTAGTTTTTCTTTTGAAATTAATCCATTCTCTGTAATTTTTTTATACATCTGAGGATACACAAATTCTTTTTTTGAATACTCTAATATTTTATCAAAATTTCCCTCAAAATAATCTGTTATAGCACCTGATCCCTGAGTCTCTTTTGTAGGAAGTTGATATGCATGTGCAAGCACATCGTGCTTTAATCCCCTAGACGTAAAATTATTCAGAGGTAAATGCATCTGTAGAAAATCAATAAACATAGGTCTGCTTATCAGACGTTGATAAATGAATTTTTTCTCAAATATCTCCTTTTTTATCATTCTGTTGTATAGGAAAAATATGTCAAAACTTAGTATATTGTGCCCAATTATGTGTAGCCTGTCCTTACTTGAACCATATGATAAATCAGACAAGATGTCAAAAAACTTTCTTAATATTGTCTTCTCGTCACTTTCCCATTCCTTTAGCCTAAAAATATGGGCATCATTTATCTGATATGTAATCAACATTACCTTTCCCTCTAATGGATTCAGTGCCCCTCTTTGAGACAACCAGTATAATTCCTTCTCCTCTGAATTTCTTGTTAGCTCTCCGGATTCTACTCTTCTTTGTGAATCCAGATATAATTCTGGTTTTATGTCAGGTATTGTTTCTATATCTATAAAGAGATTTGGCATATTGAAATAATTATATAATCTAAATTAAATCTTGCATATCTAGGCAAATTTTTCAACGCTTGTATTTACTTTGATGTTAACTGCCTGTCCACTATTAATTATAAAGAATGGCTGTCCAAACTGATCAAATTTATCCATCACTCTTATAAATTCATTCACTACAAGTTTAACTTTTACAATTGTTCCATTTTTGATAATCTCATATGCGTTCCATGGTTCACTATTTGTTATCGGTTCTATCTCTTGCATCATATCTTTGGTAATTTGTTGTGGATTTGGAAGAGGTAATGTTGGAGTACCACATTCTCTATTTGGTGCAAATACTACAAAATGATTTTGAAATTGCATTTTATAGTTTGGTTTATCTGAATTGGTAGTAGAGATAGTATCTTGCTGTATTCTAGTTATGAAAGTTCTACCTCTAATTATTATGTCATTTTTAAATTCATATTGATTCCAATCCTCTTTGATTACTCTGAACTCAATATTTTCTTTACCCGTCAAATCACTCATTATACAATATTATACGTATCCAAATTTTAAGATCGCGTTTTCATACTAGATAGGAATATAAGAATATGCTGATTTTCTCTATTTATGTCAAATCCTCAGATCCCACCATGGCTACAAGAACAGATTATGAAATTTCAACAATCTCAGCAAAATCTACAGCACATCTTGATGCAAAAGCAAGAATTACAAAGACAGACAAGTGAATCGAAACATGCCCTTGAGGAGTTGGAAAAGGCAAGTGATACTGACACTGTCTATAAACGCGCCGGCTCTATAATGATAAAATCCAAAAAATCTATTCTTATCTCTGACTTGGGAGAGATTCAGGAACTTGCAAAGACAAAATCTGCGGTGCTAGAAAAACAAGAAACTCAACTTAAAACATCACTGCAAGAACAAGAGACCAAAATTAATGAAATGATTACAAAAACTCAATCTCAACCCGGTACTACCAATCTTAATCCTCCAAAATAACAAAACATTTTAAACTAAATCATTATCTCATTTCATGAGTTTATCCAAATTACGTATTGTAGTTGATGATCGAGAAAGAAAAAGTAGGATCCCTAATCTTTTGAAAGCTATTGGAATAACTGTTACTATGAAGACACTTTCTGTAGGAGATTATGTTGTAGCACCAGAGGTTGTAATTGAAAGAAAAAGTATACGTGATTTAATCGCCTCTGTATTTGATGGTAGACTGTTTGATCAGTGTAACAGATTAAAAAAATACTATAAACATCCAGTTTTACTAGTTGAAGGCGATGTAATTGAGATTGAAGATATGACTGAAAACCCCTTAATTTTCTACGGTGCTCTATCTTCTGTAATTTTAGAATACAATATCCCTGTACTTCACACCCCTACAGCTGAGCATACAGTAAAATTATTGGTCGCTATGTGTTCGAGAAAAGAAAATTCCAAGGGACCATTAATTAAAAAGATCAAAAAATCAAACAATATTCAACAACAACAATTGTCAGTATTATCTAGTTTACCCGGAGTGGGCGAAAAGATAGTGATTCGTATGTTGGAGAAGATGCACACTCCACTCAATGTTCTCAATGCAACTAGTGTTGATCTTGGTAAAATTCAAGGCTTGGGTACTGCAAGAGCTAAAAAAATACACAGTATGTTACATAAGCAAAATAAACATGAAATTATAAATGATCAATCAAAACTTGATTAGATACAAATAGTTGTTATTGTTATACATTGTATGCTTGTAACTATTCCTTGGCTCAAGGAGAATTATAAATCTCCCAATACGATTCTTTTAGACACACGTCCTGCATTTGTGTATAAAAATGGACATATCTCTAATGCGCATTCTTTTCCTGTCGATAAAGTATTGACTCCAAATCAGTTTGGTGCACACCTAGTGGCCGATTCCAAAGTAATCGCATCGTCACTTTCTGCTTTGGGGGTTGATACTTTAAAGACCATAATACTATACGGTGATGCCCAAAATCCTTCTTTGACTAGAGTTGCATGGACACTAGAGTATCTAGGACTTGAAAATATCAATTTATTAGATACAAGCGCAAATCAACTTGAAAAATATGATATCCCACTTGTCAGAGAAGTTCCTACACCAACTCCTGCAGAATTTGTACCTGTAGTGAAACCAAATCTACGAATAACAACTGACACATTACAGCAATCTCACACTGACTATTCTCTTCTTGATGCTAGATCTCCTCAAGAGTACATGTCTGCACATCTTCCCAATGCATTATCTTTTCCATTTGAGAGAGGTGTTGGTACGGATGGATGTATATTTTTAAACACAGATAATTTGAAAAAAATCTATCAAAATATTCCAACGAATAAAAAAATTATTTGCTATTGTGCACACGGTCATCGCGCGTCCAATTTATTTTATCAGTTGAGAGAATCTGGATTCACAAATGTATTAGTTTATGATGGCTCTATAATTGATTGGCATGGTCATAAACTACCTCTTGAGTAATTTTCTATTCAAGATTCCACCACATCTATCACAGTTTGTTACACCATTGAAATTCACTTTACATCTTGGACAATAATATATCCATTTACCTACATGCTTTATCCCCTTTGTCATGATTGGTATGACATTAATTTTCATTGTTTTTGCAACATTAGACATTGCAAAATCATCTGTAATTAATTCACCATTTAGATTTTTACACAGAGCTAAAACCGATATGTCTTGTTTTGATAATTTTGTTATATCATTTGTTTGCCTTGCTAAATCTTTTACAATTTTAATATCTTGCTCATCTGCTTCTGCTATCTTTAATCTACCTGTATCAATTAATACCTGTGTCATATCATATTTTCCTTTAATGTGTTGGATTTCATCTAGTATCTGCGGTGTGGTATAACTTGTTGTCTCTGAGGTAAATGGCAGTCCTGAATAAAATGCACTGGCATCTAGTACCTCTAGAAACCAAGGCGATTCATCTGCCTTAGACCTTGCTTTTTTAATCTAACAAAAACTGCCCGTTTTTTGTAGAATTTTACAGTAATTGTCTGATCAAATTCTGATGATTTAATCACTTGTGCATCCATTACAATATTACACCCATGAGAGCAATTAATCTCAATCTTATCATCTGGAACTACGATTGACGCTAATCTATACACGGGGGCCACAGGTGTAATTATCAACACATCTAGACTCTCATGTAGAATTGGGCCTCCTAGTGAGAATGAATGCCCTGTAAATCCACTAGGGGTTGCAATTATCACACCGTCCATCTTTTGCTTTACAGTATCATTTTGAAATTTGATCTCAAATTCTGCAGTCTTTGTTAGATTTTTTCTATTAATATATATCTCATTTAATGCAGGTGGAAACTCTTCCCCGTTACACGATGCTACTAGACGTATTCTTTTATCCAACCAAATTTTGTCTGCTATAATCTGATTAATAGCATCATCGATCTGCTCAATTTTGATTTCAGATAATATACCTCTATTCCCACCAACATTTATTGTCAATACTGGTGTCTCTTCACTCAAATATCGAAATACACGCAGTGTAGTGCCGTCTCCTCCTAGTGTAACTGCAAGATTTAATTTTATATTTGCAATATCTTTAATTGATTTTAATTTTTTTGCTCCATTCACATCTATTGGTGATATTGTGAATACATTAGATTTTTTTTTTAGAAATTTTTCAGCAACCTTTTTTGCAACATCTTCTGATTCTTCTGAACCCACTTTACTAATTATAGCAACATTATTGATCTTCAAACTATTATCCGTATATTCATTTATATAAAAATCATGTTAAAACAATACACAATTCTTAATGTAATTACTAAAGGTGAGGAAGGGAGTCGAACCCTCTTAAATGGGTTTTGCAGACCCACACATCACCGTTCTGCCACCTCACCACACAACTATTTGTCATAAACAACAATTAAATCATTAGATTATTTTATAGTTTTAAATATTATTTATGTCAAGATATGTTTTAGAATTTTTCTCTAGTAGTAGTGTCATATCTTCGAAATTCTTTTTTAATATCTTGGAAGCACAATGAATTACACTTGGAATAAATGTGATATCTGCCACCTTGCCCTCAAAACATCTTGAAAATCTAACTGGACCATCAGTTTCCACTAAAACCTGCTCCTCATTGCTTTTTGCAAGTAACGTTTGTTTGTCGTTAGCATAAATCATTACCGGACCAAATGATACAAAACACCCCATATCCATAATTACTCTTAATTGTTTACTGTTCCCATCAAACCAATGTATGAGTGTTTTTCTAGTATTATATGATTTTAAAATATCTACCACTTCATCTAATGCCTTTCGTGAGTGTATTGATACAGGTAGGTTTGATTTTTCTGCCATTTCTAATTGTTTTGTGAATAGATTCTTTTGTTCTTTTGTCACTCCGCCCTTAAATGTACCATCAAGACCAATCTCTCCAATCCCATGAATCTCTTTGATATGATTTAATACAAATTCTTTGATATCTTCCAATTCTACATTTGTAAATTCTGGGTGAATTCCTACAAATGAAATAATATTGTTATTTTTTTCAGCTAGGCGTACAGTAGCCTCTGATGTGGTCAAATCTGTAGATACACAACATGCTTTGATGTGTAGTCGAGTCATACTTGATAGTATTGATTTTATGTATGGTGTGTATAATGGATCTGATAAATGAATGTGCGTATCAAAAAACCAAGTCATTAACGTACCATTCCTATTTACAACTAATCATTCTATACAATAAGGTTTTACCCCAAGTTTTTTAACCCTGATTATTCAATTATAATTATGGCATCTGATTTTAGTATATTACCAATGTTCAGAATTTTAAAAAAGGCCGGTGCTAATCGTGTGAGTGATGAGGCTACTGATGAATTACGCAATGTAATAGATGAGGTGTCTGCAAATGTGGCAAAACGTACTGTGGAACTTGCAACTCATGCAGGAAGAAAAACAGTAAAGGCAGAAGATGTCAAAATCGCATTCAAGCAACTTTTAAAATCTTAATTTCCATATATTGTATATGAAAATTTTATACGATTGTTGGAAATATAAAAATTTCAACCTTGCAAAATTCACCAATATGTAAATGACCATTACAAGATGACAAGATCACCTACACACTCAACGAATACAATACTCTTTGATTATTGTATACTGAATATGATGTGTCATCTGTTTACAGTATTAATTCTTGTAAAATTGATATTTATTTTCTATAACATTCAAGATATGGATACCTTACATCATTAATAATTAGTACACTTTGGCAGTTATATGTGTCTAGTCTACCCTGTGAATTTTTGATGGATTTACTCAACTGATTATATCATTTATATTTTTCATGTGTGTATAGGTATAAAAAACCCATGATCTCTATTTTGTCTATTGGACAGAATAAAAAAAATATCTCTTGAGGTGTTAGCAGAGCACAAGGATAAATTTGGTACTGATTTTGCTGACAATAAAATTGCTCTTGGGGAGATATCTATTGTGCGCTCTAAGGAACTTCGCAACAAACTTGCCGGATATATCACTAGAATGATACGACGTGAAAAAGAGCAACTGGAATTTAAACAAAAACAAGAATCTGAACAAGAGTCTATGAATCAGGTTGAAGAAGTATCTACTAGTGAATTTAAAAATGCAGATAAACCTGCAGATGATTGAATTATTGTTCAATTATGATCACCGTAAAATTATATGGTAATCTGAAACAATTATTACAAAAAGATTCTATTGTAGTTGATCTTGATGGTAAAACAATTCGTGATTTAATTGAATATTTGGCGAATCATACCGATGATAAATTTGATGGTAAAAATATCATAATTGCGGTAAATGGTACTGACTCTAATGCTTTAGATGGGATGTCTACTATACTACAAGCAGATGATACAGCTAGTATAATTCCTATAATCCATGGCGGCTCTAATTTATCACTTACAATTTTAAATCACAATGTACGTTTATTTCCAATATCTAAAAATCACAAGCTTGATGCTGATTTTATAACTAATATACGAAGACAGTATCCTAGACTTGTAATACAGGGAATATCTGCACAGTATATTCTCGGATTTACTCATATGAAAAAAATTATCACGATATCTTTACACATGAAAAAAAATAAAGCGTTATTGTCAAAAAAACTAGAAACCGACATTCTAATGCGCTTTGCCCTAAATAACCAAATAACTCAATCATTGAAACTTGCAGGTCTGTCTAGTGAATTTGATTTTATACTCATAATTGTAGGAAATAAAATTGATATATCACGACTGAATCGTAGCATAAAAAATTACATCACCTCCACTCCAAAATTTAGTACTATTACAACTATGAAACATAAATTTGCCATATCAAAAAAACACATTGATGCAATTCAATCAACAAACCCTGTTGAGGATATATTGGTAGAGAAGGCCAGTATTTTACTCTGATACAGATTGTCTAGATTTATCAAGACTGAATATATCCCCTGGACGAATCAATGCAATTCCTGTGGTGTCTTTTATAATCTCCACCAATATTATAACATCAGGATGTTCTAGCGATACAGAATTACTGATATTATCTGCTATCTTTGTAATTATTTCTGTGATGGGTATGTCACATTCTCTCTTTTCTACTGTTATTCTATATTTTTGATTCTCATCCATCTCTTTTTCTAATGTTTTTGCAATTTCTGCAATCTCATCGAGATTTGTAGATATGACATGATGTATTGGTATCATTCTGAGACAATATCTTACCGACCAAGGCTCATCGGCAAATATTTTTTTCAATCCTCTTATGATCTCGACTGGATCACAACTACTATTTACGAATAAAATTCCAGACATCTCTGTAATGATTACATCTATCTCTTTACACTCTGTCTGTTTTAGAATTTCTGTAATCTCTTTTTTAGCATCTTTTTCAAAATGTCGTGCACACGTAATAATCAAATTCAAAATAAATCTAAAATCTCCTTTTTTGTTATTGCCCCTTCCCTATGAATTATTACTCTCTCATCTGTAATCTCTACTACTGTAGACTCGGCCATCTCTTTCAATACTCCACCATCTAGTAAAATATCATACCCTGCAAACTTTTCAAGACACTCATCTGGATTTATGAATGGTTTTTGCTCTGAAAAATTTGCACTGGTGCCAATAATTAGTCCTAAATTACCTAGCATCTTTAACAGACATTTATTATTAGGTATCCGTACCCCTATCTTACCATTATGTGATAATTTTCCCAATCGTTCATCTTGATTTTCAAGTATCATGGTTATTTTACCTGGCCAAAATTTTCGTGCAAGCATCAAGGTGCTTTTATCAAATTTTACAATTCTCTCTAATCTCTTGATATTGTCTGCTAAAATTGGCATGGGTTTTTTTAAATCTCTATTCTTTATCTTATAAATTCTATTTATTGTTTCTTCGTTGTATGGATCCCCTCCAATTCCATATACTGTATCTGTGGGAAATACGACAACTTTACCATTTCTTACAGCATTTGTAAAAATATCTGTTCCTTTCTCATCACATTTTACTTTTTTTATTGTCAATGATGGAATAAATTATAACGCTCTAATTTGTTTGTTGTCTGTGTGTGAATGGAAAGACATTGATGGTGAAGATAATGACTTTGAAGATGACTTTGAAGATAATTTAGATGATTAAATTACCAAACCTAGATTAAAAACTGATTTACAAAATATATCATATTCTTCAAGATATGCTTTACCATTTTCTGTAATTCTATATCTTTGTGATCCATCTGCGCTATATGTCTCTACAAGACTACGCTCTACCAGTGTATTCAATATGTTTGTTAATCTAGAGTGAGCAATGTTTGTCTCTCTCATTACATCCCCTAGTGTTCTACTTCTAACTGTCTCTTTGGCAACGCTATATAGTATGTCTCCAATGATTTGTATGTGCGTTCTATGATTTGACATATTGAATCATTGATATAATTTGGTATATTTGGTAAACACAAAAGAATTTGACAACTTGGATAACCCTTACTTCACATATCACTAGGAGTGAATTTGCTTCGTGTGAGTGTAATCCTACCTATAGGTATGAATATGCAGATTAATCCGAAGATTTGAATCATTATGGATATGTAGTATAACACTGATTTGGGAAATACGACAGAGTACCAACCTAAAAATTCTCCTGTTGCAAGTAGACCCAAACCAATTGCAATAATTAGTGTGCCTTTCTTCTGTGCCGTAGCATATGTCATTATGGTCTCAATTGCCGCATATATCAAAAGTATGAATGCGATGGAACGTAATAGATGTTCAACATGAATTAATGCTATGAATAGTGGCATAATTGCTATTGTTCTAAATTGTCTTGTCTTTGGGAAAAATGATTTTATTGTATGTGAAAATGCTAAAAAGAAATAACCTATTGTCTGAAATATTACTCCGACTACCTCTATTCCCCTATTAATAGAGCCTACTTTGAATATAAAGTCTTCTAGTGTATATCCGACCCAAATCATGAAAAATCCTGTAGATATGGAAAAAAATGCAATTGAGAGTCTAAATAATATTGGACTGTTTGTATGTCTATACCCTATTAATGTCATGATTCCAATTGTTACTCCTACTAATCCACCTAGCATGTTTAAAATATTTTCTAGTAGAAATTGCAATGTTTATTTTATACTCTTTGTTGTTATTAAATTGAAGTTTTTAATATGATATACAGTTTAATACTATTTTGAATAAATGAAATTATGACTGATCCTGAATTTAGTAAGAATATTATCACAACTTTGGCAAATCTTCAATCTTTTCTTCGTAAACCAATGCTAACTATGCGTATGAAAGAATTTTTCACCATGTCTGATTCTGAGTGCTCTGATATTGTGTCTAGTGCCATGTCTGTAGGATGTACTATTCCTTTTCATACATTTAGTAGTTTATTCAAAACTTGGCTTGAAGTATCTGCTACACTACCGGAGAATCAACGTCACGATATATTTTCAAGATATGTATTTGAGATATGCAAACGTCCTGATGTTGCAATCAATTTTAATTATGATGGTTTGCTTGGGGTTTTTTTGTCACTAACTAAACAAGAACAAAATATTCTATCTAAAACTTTTAAAAATATTGTAAACACATTAAATGAATCTCAAAAAAAGATCCTAATTCAACTTGCTCCTGAATCTATATTTCGTATGATTGGGCTTTAACCTGATGGTTCTTCTGGATTTCTATTATCCTCATTACCATAATCTATGATATCCCCTTCTGGTGATAATACACCAACGAATACTTTTTCATGTTTTTTAATTACTTTACGGTGATCTGACATTGACATATCTAATCGCATTTCATTAATTACCATTACTTTGTATTCTTTCCACTCTTCCCAACACTTGTTACAGCATGGGTATTTCTCAGTTATAGGATTCAATTCATCAGAATCTGGTATGTCTGATTTACATTTGGTACACACTCGTGCCATAAATTTACAGATTTAACCATGTTTTTATTTCTATTTGTGAATAATTTGAAAACTCTCAGATTTGTGAATATAAAGTAATATTAAAAACAACAACCCTTGCAAATTTATGAAGATAGTATGTGCGAAATGCAAAAAAGATGCACAATTAGAATCCGATTTTAGTATGGTTACATGCGCTAACTGCGATACTCGTATGTCGTATGGTGATTATGTAAAATACATTGCACACAATGACCCAAAATACTCTGACATTCTATCTGATTATTCTGGAAGTACTGAAGGTGAGCATGCCGGCAGCCTTGAGGACTGGGAATAAAGTATGTGTTCTATAAAAATTTATTTTACTACCAAACATATTGTATATTAACATGACACCATTCCGTTTTATCTTTTTGTATGTTATAATCATACTTCCTCTATTATTCATATCTATTCTAACACATGAATTGGGACATATCATCGCATGTGTTGCTGATGGTAGTGACTATACCTTGAATCTGGATAATTTTCCAATTGAATTTGCAAGTGTTTTCTGCCCTGACATAATTTATAAAAATATTTTTTACCTATGGGGAGGATCTTTCTCGTTTATTCTATTCGCTATTCCATTACTATTCAAAAAAATTCGTCAAAATATTTTACTAAAGGCGATACTATTTAGCATATTATCTCTCCAATTACTTACTGCGATTGCTGAAACATTTTTTCATACCGCTTATATTCTGTCTATCCCATTGTTACAATTTCTTCTAATATTACCACTATTCCCTATTCTGATATATTTTCTAACCAAATGTATCAGAGATTGCAAGGTTGAAAGATAATTCAGAACCATAAAAATATGAAAAATCTAACTAAATATTATCATTATTTGTCCATTTTAGAAATTCTACTATATTCATGACTTGTAGTTTATCATTTTGTTGTTTACGTAACCACTCCTCTGCCCCTTTTTTGTATCCTCCACCATCAATTACAATTAGTGTCTTGTATGGGAGTTTGTTTATGTTTTCAACTAGATATGGATATTTCTCATCCACACTACCTGCTGTCTGCTGCCATTTACTCTCTATGACTAGACAATGTGGGTGTTTTTTCGGGTGATATAATATAAAATCGCAAAATAATTTTGTATTGTAAATACTATCCCCTATGTGAACTTGTCTTGAATAAATTGGTGCATCTGCTTTCATATATGTCGTCAAAAATTGGGTTCTATCGATTTTTGTATAGTTTGTTAATGTAGATTCAATTGTATTTTCTAATTTTCCGCCTGTTTTGTTTGCTCTAGAGCCACTATTCATAATTATTTGTATCTGACTGTTATATTTATGAAACACGCCAATAATACACACCCTTATTTTTAGTAATATTATAATCATGATATAATGTCTATATCTTCTAATTCTGATATTCTGCAACCTATTGTCAAGTGGGCAGGTGGTAAAAGACAGATAATATCAGAGTTGGATAAACAGATTCCGTCAAAATATGATTGTTATTTTGAACCATTTTTGGGTGGNTGGAGTCTACTATTCCATATTTTATCAACAAATCCTAAACAAAAATGCCATCTATTTGATTTGAATAAAGATCTAATCACAACTTATCAAGTAATACGTAATCGTATAGGACTTTTAATAAAATCTTTGACAAATCATTATACATCTTACTCCAAGGATCCCAAAAATTATTATTATAAAATACGAGACTTGTACCCCGTCGGTAAGATAGAAATTGCATCTAAATTTTTATTTTTAAACAAGACTTGCTATAATGGTTTATACCGTGTAAATTCTGATGGTCACTTTAATGTACCATTTGGAAGATACAAAAATCCAAATATAATTAATGAAATTATGTTGAGAAAAATTAATCGTGCATTACGTTCTCCAAATATTCAAATTAATTGTAATGACTTTACTAAAATTTCAAAACTTACACGAGCAAATGATTTCATCTATTTTGATCCTCCCTACTTTCCAATCAAGAAATCATCATTTACTAGTTATACTGAACAAAATTTCAACACGGAAAATTTTGATCGCCTAGTTAACTTGTGCGATTCACTAGATAAAAAAAATTGCAAGGTATTATTATCAAATTCTAATGTATCTTATGTATCCAACGCGTTTTCCAAAAAATGGAAAAAACGTGTAATCAGGGTCAATCGTTTCATTAATAGTGACTCTGCTAGGCGGTTGGGTCATACTGAATTATTGATTCAAAATTATTAATCTTCAACTAAATTTGTAAAGACTTTGATCATGTCATAATCCCCAAACTCAATAAATCACTACTAAACGATTTTAAGTGAGTTATAAAGTTAAATTTTATTGATAACTGAACAACAACTTGTCACTGTGATAGATGAGGTAAAATCTAGCATGAAAAAAAGAAAATTTACCCAGACATTAGAATTAATCATGGTATTCAAAGATATTGATGTAAAAAAGGGATTTGCAATTAATGATATTCTTGAATTACCAAAACAATCTAAATCCCCTGCACTTGTGTGTGTGATGGCATCCGGTGATATGAGTTTAAAAGCACGTGATGCAAAGGCCGACAAAGTACTTAATGAAGAAGAACTAGTCAAATTTGAATCTAACAAACGTGAATCTCGTAAATTTATAAATAAATATGATTTTTTTCTTGCCGATACTAAACTAATGCCTACTGTGGGAAAAATATTGGGTCAATTGATGGGACCTAGAGGTAAGATGCCTACCCCAGTACCGTTTAATGCATCCATAGAGTCTCTTCTAAAGAGATTTCGTTCATCGATTAGAATTCGTGTGAGAACATCACTCTCTTTATCTTGTAAATTTGGTGATGAGTCTATGGACACTGGGGATCTTGCTGCCAACGCACTTGTTATAATTAATTCTGTTATACGAAAACTACCAAATGCTGAACGTAATATGAGAAAAATTCTGATTAAAGCTAGTATGAGTAAGGCCATTAAATTAGAAGTTGTGCAGAGGAAAAAATCACATGTATGAAAATAGATTTGATTATCCATCTAAAAAATCTATGATGGCTCAACAAGTAGAAAAACTTGCCGCAGAATATGATACTGTGGCTCTAATTAGAATGGAAAAGGTTCGTTCGTCTCAACTTTTGCCTCTACGTAAAAAATTACTCTCTGAGGTACAGATGTTAAGTATAAAGGTCAGAATAGCCAAAATCGCTCTGAAGAAATCTGGTATTACTAATGTAGAAAAGATGCTTGATACTCTAAAGGGGCAATGTTTACTCATGTTTACGAATATGTCTCCATTCAAACTCAATGTTCTGTTGGGTAAGAACAAAGTTATGCTATTTGCAAGNAGAGGGGATGTTTCAAGTATTGATGTAAAAGTTCCTGCAAAGAATACTGGAATTGCGCCCGGTCCAATGCTTACTGAATTCAAAGAAGCGAAAATTCCAACAAAGATAAATCAAGGTACTATATGGATTACAAAAGATACTATTCCTGCAAAAAAAGGTGATATTATTAATGCTAAACTTGCGCCACTACTCAGTAAATTAGATATAAAGACTGTAGAGGCCGGTATTTTACTAAACGCCGCACTTGAACGAGGATTGCAGTATACTCAGGATGATTTATTTGTAGACATTGACAAATTTAGAGAACACTTTACTCTATTTCATCAAGAGGCTGTCTCTTTATCCATCAAAGCAGGATACATTACTGATGATAATATTCATTTTATTTTATCAGAGGCTGCACAGTCGTCTATGTCTTTGGCATTAGAGTCTGGTTATATCACTGCTGAAACCATCAAACATTTGTTACAGAAATCTCATGGATCAGCTCTTGGTGTGTCTTTAAAGACTTTAGATTATACCGCAAATTAGAAATTTACTCATAATTTTACTCTAAAGATTTTTTACCTCCAAACATTTGCCTTGTTTTATTCATGAGTTTAAATTATCAAAAAATTGTTATTCTTGTCATTGGTATACTAATTGGATTCGGTATTGCCTCAGCTATTAACTATACCAATGATTCATCTACACCAGTTGAGACTTTTACATCAAATACTTCTGTTGTAACAATAGGCATGATCACATCGCTTACCGGTGATCTCTCTTTCTTAGGGTTAGAGACTGCAGAGGCTGCTAAATTGGCTGTTGATGATTTTAATAAATATCTAAAAGACACTGATGCATCTTGGCGTCTAGTTCTAGTCATAGAAGACTCTGCAACTAGTCCATCTCAGTCTTTGGAGAAATTGACTTCTCTTTACTCTGAAGGAATAGATGTTCTAGTCGGCGTTCCTACTAGTGCAGGTTTGAAAAATATGGCAGTGTATGCCGAATCCAATAATATATTTTTATTCAGTTGTTGCTCCAATGCCGTCACTCTTAGTATACCAGATGATAATATCTTTCGTCTAACAGTTGATGCTACCACTCAGGCATCAGCAATATCGTCTGTTTTAGATAAAGATGGAATTACAGTAATGATTCCTATGTGGCGTGGTGATGCATGGGGTGACTCTTTGAGTAAAACTACCTCTAATTATTTCAAAGAATTGGGTGGCATTGTAGATGAAGGTATACGATACAATCCAGAATCACCCGAATTTTCTACCTCTGTATCTTTATTGGCTGAAAAGACACAAGAGTATGTCTCTGAGTATGGTAAAGATAATGTAGGAATAGTTGTGTATTCTTTTGAAGAACTTTTATTATTTTTACAGACATCCTCAGAATATGATATATTAAATGATGTAAAATGGTATGACACAGGTACAATTGCACAATCTGCAATATTAATTCAAGATGATATAACACGTGAATTTGCAACTCAAACTCAATTATTATCAATACTTGCCGGCTCCTCATCTAATTCTATAAACAAACATGTACAATCAAATCTATTTGATAAATTGGGACAGAATCCATCCACTTACGCTCATGCCACTTATGACTCTGTTTGGCTAGTCGGACTTACTATACTGGACTCTGGTTCTAGTGATGTTGATACCATAAAGACAAATCTTCCACAAATAGCAAGTACATACGTCGGTTCTATTGGATATACTAATCTGAATAATAATGATGATCTTGCTCAAGCAGATCATGATTTATGGAGAGTAGTTGATGGACAATGGACACTTTGGGGAGTGCATGATGGAACCGATAATAATTTACAATCTACACCTACACGATCTCCAGTATTGACAAGTGCGATTCCCTCAGAGGTATTGATAGGGGCGATTCTTCCACTCACTGGGGATTTGACTGCCGTAGGTCAAGAATTGCTAGTGGGAACAAGACTTGCAATTGATGATTTCAATAATTACCTGAAAGAATCTGGCGAGACTTGGCACTTGACCTTAATAGTTGAAGACTCTGCAACCAACCCTGCCCAATCACTTGAAAAATTGACCACATTATACTCTAGAGGGGCCAATGTTGTAGTTGGCGTTCCAACTAGTGCAGGTTTAAGGAATATGGCAGGATATGCCGAATCCAATAACGTACTTTTACTCAGTTGTTGCTCCAATGCCGATACTCTTGCAATTGCAAATGATAATATCTTTCGTATGACCGTCGATGCCTCACATCAGGGACCTGCAATGGTCGCTGTCCTGAATCATGATGCTGTCAAAGTACTCATTCCTGTGTGGCGTGGTGATGCGTGGGGTGACTCTTTGAATAAATACACATCTGAATTTTTTACAGCTCGTGGAGGAATAACCGATGAGGGTATACGGTACAACCCTGAATCTCCAGAGTTTTCCACATCTGTATCTTTATTCAGCTAAAAAAACACAAGAGTATGTCTCTGAATATGGTGCAGACAATGTTGGTATTGTTTTTTTTGGATTTGCAGAACTCTTACCTTTAATGCAATCTGCATCTGCACATGACATACTAGATGACGTAAAATGGTATGATGCAAGTCCAAACGCGCAGTCTATTGCTCTAATTCAAGATCCGATTACTAAAGAATTTGTAACCAATACCAGACTTGTTTCAGTAATTGTAGGTGTTTCAGATAATGATGTCAAACGTAATGTAAAATCTACTCTGTTCGATACACTTGGATACAATCCAATTACTTACACGTATGGGATCTATGACTCTGTATGGCTTATTGGTCTTACAATACAAAATACCCAAAGCACCGATGTTGATATTTTGACTAGTAATCTACATGATACGGCATATGCCCACATGGGTTCTCTTGGAAGTATAACATTAAATGACGCCGGTGATCTTGCTCAGGCAAATTATGATCTATGGGCAGTCATTGATGGAGACTGGATACTGTGGGGTACATATGACACTCCTAGTGATACAGTGATACAAAATTAATCTCTCACAATGGGGTCGTTATCCTGTAATTATCCATCAAAGTGGATATAATTTTATATTATGTCATTTTGATAAATCAATATCATGGAATACGTGTATGCTGCTCTAATGTTACATAAACTCAAAAAAGATGTTACCGAAGAGAATCTTACCTCTGTTGTAAAAGCATCTGGCTCAGATGTGAATGAGGCACAAGTAAAGGCACTAGTTGCCGCTCTTGCTGATGTTAATATTGATGAAGCAGTCAAAGCCGCTCCTGTTGCCGCTGTAGCTCCAACTGCTGCAGCACCAGCAACTGAAGGTGAGGCGTCTAAAGAAAAACCAAAAGAAGAAAAGAAAGCAGATGGCAAATCTGAAGAACAAGCTATGGAAGGCCTGTCAGCACTATTTGGTTAAAATTTTAAATATACTTTTTTTTATTTCTACTATTCCTTTAACTATGTGGTGTATCATATTTTAACATGGAAAGATACATGCTACATCTTGTAAATAAAACTTTTACTCCGCAAGATACTCTTTCACTTTTACAAATGGCGCGCAAGTTAAATCCCCATCCTGGTATTATGATTCGAGATTGCCGTGTTGCCAGTAAATGTTTAGAGTTTGATGTATCAATACCTGATGGTACCATAGAGTCATTAATTATTGGTCTAAAATCAATTGGTTCTTTGGATAACTCGAGGTTAATTATTGAATGCGATATGGAAAAGGACTCGGCTATACAAGATGCAAAATATTATTTCAATAATGAGAGATTTTGGGAATGCCATGAAGCACTAGAATGGGTATGGAATCATTCCACTGGTATAGAGAAGACAACAGTTCAAGGGATAATTCTAGTCGCAGCCGCTTTTGTTCATTATCAAAAGGCAGAAAATGATATTTGTATCTCTATATTTAATAGAGCATTAGAAAAATTTGTAAATTCTCCAGTTATTTATGAGGGCATTAACATAGATGTTATGAAGAAACTGGTCACAAACATGATACATTCTGAAATATCTACTTTTCAGATTTGATTAGTTTTATTGCCGTCTCTAATACTTGTACACCGCGTAAAAGCCCAATTGAGCCCTTCTCTCCGTCGCATTCTGTATATCTTGTTGTATTATCATTAGTGACATTATTTCCTGATACTAGCAGTGGAACCGGATCATCGCTATGTCCTTTATTGATACATGGTGTACTGTGATCTGCTGATACCACAACATTGGTATTATTCATATCTAATTTTTGCAACAAAACCCCAAAAAATCTTTTGTCAATCTCTTCGATATTCTTTAATTTACCAATTGCATCACCATCGTGCCCAAACTCATCTGGTCCCTTTATGTGAATATAGATAGCATTTTGCTCTCTCATTGCATATGCGGCCGTTTGGGCTTTTGCCTCATAGTCTGTAAGACCACCGCTCTCATACATCTTCATATCTAGTATCTTTGATATTCCAATTTCAACTGGCATATCTACAATAGATGAGAATTTCATACTATATTTGGTGTTTATCGGAGTTGCCGTTGGATACATATTTCCTGCATCGCGTAATAGGATACAGTCTAANTCCTTTTTCCCTGATTCTCTTCGATTTAAATTTATTTCACTATTTGACATTATGCGTAATGATTCAGAATTAAATTCATTAATCACTGTCGCTGTGAATTTTGCATCTTCTGTATCTTCCTCTGAGTTGCATTTACTAATTTTGATATCATCATGTGTCGTCTTTGCAATACCCATGCCATCAACTCGGGCGTATGCTGGATCTGTATTTGATATATTTGATGATAATCTTCTATTGTTGGTACGAAATCGCACTACCACTCTGTGCCCTATTGTAGGCACAACTGAAACTGTGGTGTTTGGATCTGAGAATTTAATGTTTGATTCAATCTCTTTTGCAATTGTATCTGCGTCTTGTCGTTCAATGTGTCTTCCTGCGCGTCTATCTGTTATAAAATTTTGATTATTCAATGTTGCAAAATTACCACGTAATGCAAAATCTCCATCTTTAAAGTCAATTCCGACCCCCACAGATTCTACCACGCCACGACCTACATACTCGGATTTTTGAAAATTATACCCCAACATGTTGAATACTGCAATATCTGACTCTGGTGCAATTCCCTCTCCGACAGAAATTACTCTACCCATACTTCCATTACTAACTAGTTTGTCTAGATTTGGAGTATGTGCTCCCTGCAGAGGGGTGGTATTGTCTATACTTGGATGTGGCAAGTCGCCTACTCCATCAAGTAATACATAAACCAAACGCATATCCATATTATTAGAAATTATTCATCACTTCTATTATGATGATATCATATATTTTATTAAATCTTGATACCATTATATCATGAATACGATACACTAGGTTAAAATTTTCAGACTTCTACATACAGCGTATAGATTACGTTTCAGGTTCTTATCATACAACTTGTCCATCTTAATTCGAAGTAGACGTTTATTCTCATCACGTTCATCTCCTGGTGGGAGGGATAACACATTGTTTAAGAATTCTGGTAATGCTTCTCTTATCCAACCTTCTAGTATTGCGTATATTGCAGGGGGGATAAAAGTAACCCTTTGTTTATCTAAATTTACAATTCCTGTATAATTTTCATACTCTACTCTGTAGATGAATGCTAGTATACAATTCTCTGGAGTTGGGTTCTCTAAAATTTCTCTAGAACGTATACCTGTCTTACCTTGATCCAGCTTATTTTTCAATCCAACCGGGTTGACCAAAATACCATTTACTCCCAAATCTTGTCCCTTTATCCCTGTAATGGTGCCAAAAATGATGTTAGAGTAGGATTTGTCCTCTACTGCAAAAAATACATGAGATCCTTCTCTGGCGTTATCTTTCTTTTCAAACATAATGTGTGAATAAATTCATTCTATTTATTGATTATTTATATTAATCATGGAATTGACATCACATTTACTATCAAATTTGTATTCTACTAATCATGATTACGTACAAATTAAATCCTAAAATATGCCAAAAATTTGTAAATTTATCATGTATGATATTCAAGATACCTCTTTGCTAGTTACAATACTTCAAGGCAATACCATTCACACGACTCCTGCATGTAAAAAATACCAATCCCTTGTCAACTTAACACCTGGTAAATCTCTGGCCAAAAAATACACTGATTATTCAGATGTATTTGAACAGATTGTAAAGAATCGCAAGTATTGTGTATCTAGACTGGCCCTCCAATACGCAAAACCCAATACCCAATTTGTTATTCTAGCTGCAGGCATAGATGCTCTTTCATTATACCTTGCATCTAAAAGACATGATATCGTCTTATTTGAGACTGACATTAATCTTATGAAGGAAAAAACCAAATTACTTTACAAATCTTCTCCTAAACTATCCAAATTAATTCATTGTATAACTGCAGATATTGCAAAACCAAAATTATTTCATAAAAAACTTGTACAACATGGTTTTGACCCAACACTTCCAACTGTGATTGTTGCAGAAGGAATATCATACTATATTACAAAAAATATATTCTGGAATACCATAAAAACACTCACACATCCTAAACTGGAAAATAAACTAATCTTCGAGCACTCCATACCTGTACGATACGTTCATCCCTCAACTAGATATCTGCTAAGATTTGGATTCGGTACAATTACTAAAAATGTAGACGTTCAACCGTTCACATATTATTCTCATCATACGATTAATGCTGAGGTTAAAAAAATTGGAGGTAATGTCATTAATCATCATACTATGAAGAGCATTGAAAAGTGTAGATTTGGAAAAAATGTGAAATTCACGCACAATAATGATATTGGTATTGAAATTTGTAGTGCAACTATCTGATAAATTCATTTCATAATTATCCTCCATTATGTATCATAATTATTCACTATTTTTTTTAAATATTCAGTGATTAATCATACCAATGATATAATACATTTCAAACTCACCTCACTGAACATTATAATATCTAATCAAACTAATTTATTAAATACTGAATTTTATCATACATCATGAATAAAAGTGAAATTCTTGCAAAGTTCTCATCGGATCCTGATCGATATTATTCAGTAAAATTATTTGCCGAACAAGGATTTGAGAGACGTGCATGTGTCACTTGTGGTCGTTACTTTTGGACGTGTGATGCCAATATATCCAAATGTCCTGATGATATCTCTGATCCCTATTCCTTCATCGGTGATCCTCCATCTACCAAGCGTTTAGATTATCTTGATGCATGGAAAGAGATCGAATCATTCTTTGTAAAAAATAATCATACATCTGTGAATAGATATCCTGTAGTGTGCAGATGGCGTGATAATCTATACTTTACTATTGCATCGATTGTAAATTTCCAACGAATTATGGGAGGCAAGGTATCATTTGAATTTCCTGCAAACCCATTAATTATCCCTCAACCATGTTTGAGATTCAAAGATTTAGAGAATGTTGGTGTGACTGGAAGGCACTTTTCTAGCTTTTGTATGATTGGTCAGTGCAGTATATCGAATTCTTCTGGATATTGGAAAGATGAGTGCATCAATCTTGATTATAATTTATTGTCTACTCATCTCGGAATTCCTAAAGAAAAAATTGTTTTTGTTGAAGATGTTTGGGAAGGTGGTGGCTCTTTTGGTTCATCATTGGAATATTTTGTTGGAGGATTGGAACTAGGTAACGCTGTATTTACAGAATTCCAAGGAACACTTGATAATCCTATACTGTTAGAGAATAGAATAATAGACATGGGTGCAGGTCTTGAGCGCTTTGCATGGCTTACATCTGGTACCCCTACTGCTTATGATTGCTGCTTTGGTCCTGTACTTGAAATAATGATGCAGAATTTGGGTATTGATCCCAACCCTGACATTCTAAAACGATATTATACAGAGGTTGCAACACGATTAGACAAAGACATTCAACTTGCAAAAAGTGACTCTATATCAGCTGCAGGACTTGACAACAAACAATTCAATGATTTCATATCTCCAATGGAATCTATTTATTTAATTGCAAATCATATTCGTACACTCATATTTGCAATTGCAGATGGGGCGTTGCCAAGTAATGTGGGTGGTGGATATAATCTTCGTATGATGTTACGTAGAATAGTCACTACTATTCACAAAATTTCACTTACCACAACTTTGGATGATATGATAGACTCTCAAATTGATTATCTAGGACAGATTTACCCTGAATTGAAAACCAGACGTGATGATATTAAAAAAATCATATCCATTGAGACTAGTAGATATGCTGATTCTAAATCTAGAATCGAGAAGACTGCCCAGACACTACGAGGCAAGACACTAGGCATTGATGACATGATTCGTCTCTATGAATCAGATGGTATTACACCTGAATATTTGATGGAGATGAAAGTACTCGATGCTATACCATCAACATTTTATACCAAACTCTCTGGCCTACATCAATCCAACAAACCTAAAACTTTTTCTAGTATTTCAATACGTACCACACAAAATACTCAATTATTATTTTATGGTGATGATCCGATGACATTTGATGCTACTGTACTTGAAACAGTAGATGATTTTATCATCTTAGATAAAACCTCATTTTATGCTCGAGGTGGTGGACAGGAACCGGATAAAGGAACAATCTCTGAATTAAAAGTTGTAGATGTAGTAAAGAGTGGTGGCATCATACTCCATAAAGTAAATGGGGATTTGCCCAAAGTGGGAAGTGTGGTAAATTGTATTGTAGATGAACAGAATCGTCTTGATACGTCTAGACATCATACCAGTACTCACATTTTGAATTCTGCATGCAGAAATGTTTTAGGCTCTTGGGTGTGGCAACACTCTGCATTCAAAGTTGGAAGGTATGCTCGACTAGACATTACTCATCACTCTGCGTTAAATCATGATGAAATGTATAAAATTGAACATGTGGTAAACGAAACTATTCAGAAAAATCTTCCAGTACTTGTCTCAGAGTATGAACGTGGAGGCGCAGAGCAAAAATATGGTTTTGGAATTTATCAGGGAGGAGTTGTTCCAGTCAGTAAGGTGCGTATCGTAGAGATTGAAAATTTTGACGTTGAGGCATGTGGGGGAACACACGTGAATAATACTGGAGAGATTGGTCTTATGAAGATTACAAAGACTGAACGTATCCAAGATGGTGTAGTTCGAATTGAATTTGTGGCAGGAAGACACGCAATTTCTTATATACAAAAACAGGATCATGATATAATTACAATGGCACAACATCTAGACTCACACAAGACCAAAATTCTAGATTCTTTTAGAAAATCTCTAACAAGATTAGAATCTACAAAAAAGAATATAAAAATAATCACACAAAACACAAATCAAAGTATGGCAAAACAGATAATTTCTGAATCTAAGAGATTTGATAATGTTGGTCTGCACATCACAACAAACTCTGAACTTGATTCTGATTATTTCATATCTTTAGGTCAAGAAGTCATTAAACAAGATCCAACTATGATTTATTGTGTATTTCTAGTTGGTGATACTGTTCAGATTATAATCTATTCTGGTAATGATACATCATTTAGTGCTAATGATTTAATGAAAAAAATCTCTACTATACTAAATGGCTCCGGCGGTGGCAATGATCAATTTGCTCAAGGTGGAGGTCGCGACTCTTCTAAAATTAATAACGCTATAACATCACTGGAGGAAATACTCTCAAAGTGATGTATCATGACAGTAAATTGGACTCTGATTGAAAACAAGTGGAGAGAGATATGGTGTGAAAACTCTGTTGATGAATCTACCCCTGACTCACGAGAGAAGAAATTCATCACCGTGGCATATCCGTATCCAAACTCTCCTCAGCATATCGGTCATGGCCGAACGTATACTATTGCAGATATCAGTGCACGATTTTATAGAATGCGTGGCTACAATGTGCTATTTCCGATGGGTTTTCACTATACCGGTACCCCGATACTTGGCATGGCCAGTAGAATTGAGGACAACGATGAAAAGTTGATAGAGGCGTTAGATACGTTATACGGTGTTCCAAAAGATGTCATAAAGACATTTGTAGATCCGGTAAAAATTGCAGATTACTTTCATGCAGAGATTAAGCAGGGTATGATTGAGATGGGGTATTCCATTGATTGGAGACGTGAATTTACTACCATTGATCCTGCATACAAAAAATTCATTTCTTGGCAGATTGAATCACTACGTGATCAAGGATACATAGAACAAGGATCACATCCTGTGGGTTGGTGTCCTAGAGATGAAAATCCTGTATCTCAACATGATACTTTGGGTGATGTGGAGCCTAGCTTTACTGAATATCTCCTTGCAGATTTGAGACTAGATGATAATACCATGATTCCTGCAGCTACACTCAGACCTGAAACGATTTATGGCGTAACAAATTTGTGGGTAAATCCAGACATTAATTATAAAATTGTAATGGTGGATGACTCTAAATGGATAGTGAGCAAAGAATGTGCACACAAGTTGTCATTTTTGGATCATACCGTTGAGATCATAGGTGACATATCAGGCAAAGATCTCATAGGAAAATCTATTCGTGTTTCCGCAATAAATAAAACGGTTCCAATACTACCTGCATCCTTTGTTAATAGCACTACTGGAACCGGTATTGTAATGTCTGTACCTGCACACGCCCCTTATGATTTACAGGCATTGTTGGATCTGCAAGGGGACAAAAACTCTGATGTATCTGAATTGGCACGTAACATAACTCCAATTAGAATAATCAAGACTGGTGAGGGTGAAAACATGGTAGAACAGGTTTTAGAAAAATTCAACATCTCTTCGCAAGCAGATCCTGCAATGGAATCTGCCACAAAGCAGGTATACAATACCGAATTCAATGACGGAGTGATGCTAGGTAATACTGACACACTTGTTGGTATGTCTGTCAAACAGGCTAGAGACGAATCATATAATCTGCAAAATTGTGGGAAATTTCTAGAGATGACAAATGCTCCAGTACAATGCAGATGTGGCACTGAATGTGTTGTAAAGGTATTGAACAATCAGTGGTTTTTGAATTATGGTGATAAAGATTGGAAAAAAATTGGCAAAGAATGCTTTGATAGTTTGGATATTAAACCCAAAGAAATGCGACAAGAGTTTGATCATGTTTTGGATTGGATTCAACAACGAGCATGTGCACGTCAACACGGTTTGGGAACCGTACTGCCTTGGGATAAAGACTGGATTGTAGAGAGTCTAACAGATTCTGTAATTTACATGTCGTATTATCTTATTGTAAGATTTGTAAACTCGGGAGATATCGACCCTGAAAGATTGAATAATGCTTTTTTTGATTATACACTACTTGGTAAAGGAGATCCAAACACTATATCTTCATCTATTGGTGTTGATGTTGAAAAACTACATGAAATACGTTCTGAATTTGAATACTTTTATCCTGTGGATGCTCGACACTCTGGCAGAGATCTAGTACCGAATCATCTCTTGTTTTTTGTTCTGAATCATATTGCAATATTTCCAAAAAAATACTGGCCACGTAGTATTGTGATTAATGGCTCAGTATTGATGAATGGGAAAAAAATGTCCAAATCCATGGGGAATATCATACCATTACGTGGTGCGATCACAAAATATGGTGCAGATCCTATTCGACTTGCAATTATTGGCTCCGCTGAACTATTACAAGATGCTGATTTTGATTCAGAGTCTATCCAATCAATTCAGAATAGACTGGGCTCTATTTTGGAGCATTGTGGTACTGTCGATGAAAAGACTCACACCTTACAACAAGAGGATAGGTGGATATTAGCACGTCTACACACTTTGATTGTACAGGTCACCGATGAGATTGAAAACATGCGTCTTAGAGAAGCGTTACATAATATTTTATTTAATTTTGAAAAAGATTTGATTTGGTACAAGAAACGTGTTGCACTGAAAAAACGGACAGACACATCTGGTATATTTTATGATATTTTATCTAACCGTGTACAGTTGTTAGCTCCATTTGCTCCATTTGTAGCAGAAGAGATGTGGCAAAAATTAAAAAACACTGCTAGTGTATTTACTAGTAGCTGGCCAACCTCTGAACGTTTTGATTCAAGGGATTCATATGCTGAAGATTTGTTGCGAGATATAGTGGCAGACATTGAAAAGATTCTTCGTGTAACAAAGATAAAACCCAAGCAAATAATACTCTACACTGCAAGCCCATTGAAATACAATGTCTATAAAGAGGTATTATCTATGACATTAAAACACATCTTGCCTAAAGATATAATGAAGACTCTGTTTAATGATTTAAAATTTGTGGATATTAAAAAAGATCCGGATTTTGTAAAAAAGACAACCAGTGAAATTTTCTCAAAATCCCCTGAACAGGTATATCTTGAAAATACCATTAATGTGGATGAGAAAAAGATGTTGCAGACACAACTAGAATCTTTTGAAGATGAATATAATGCCAAAATTCTAGTGTATTGTGAATCTGACAAAGGCATTCATGATCCAAATGACAAGGCACGATTTGCACGTCCACATAAACCTGCAATATTTGTAGAATGATTTTTTATAATATTTATTTTTAAATTATCTTGTTTTCTCTTTTAAATATTTAACTTGTTAATCATACTGGTTTCTATGGTTTATTAAATACCTACCAAATTACTTTCATTATGAGAATCAGCTATTGTGGGTATTGGTGTAGCTGGCAGTTATCTCCTGTCATTATTAAAAAAAGAACATGATGTTGTAGGGTTTGAGAGAATGGATGAGGTCTCTCATGATTCCATATGTGCGTGGGGTACATCAAAGAATACAATGCAAGAACTGTGTTCTGCTGTGGATATTGATTTTAACAAGTTTATCATTCATGATGGAAAAAATATCTATATTGATATGACAGACAAACAACGTTTTGATATAAAATTGAAAGGAATATGTACATATGATAAAATCGGTCTTATTCAGCAGATGGCAAAAGGTTGTAAAATTCACTATTCCACTATTCCAAAATTAAAAGACTTGGAATCTGATTTTGATTTGATCGTAGATGCTACTGGATTTCATAGAAATTATCTTCCAAAAATTAAAAATGATTTTTATCTTCCTACATTTCAATACAAGGTATATTATGAACATGGTGTTCCATTGGATGATTTTTACATAAGACCATTTTCTGGGATGTCTGGATATTTGTGGTATTTTCCACTAGGTGATAAATGGGCACACATTGGAGCTGGTGATTATAAAAAACAACATGTTGTGGAGACTAAACGATTTTTTGAAAAATATGGTGGTACAATACACAAAACAGTTGGTAGACCAATTCGTCTTGCCACACCAGATAGGTGTACTCCCTTTAATCATGGCAAAGTAGTAGGAGTTGGTGAGTCTATAGGTACTGTATATCCACTACTCGGAGAGGGCATAATTCCTAGCATGTATTGTGCAAAATTTTTCGTAAATAATCTTACAGATATGAATGCGTATAGAAAAGATGTCTTGAATTACTTTGCCATATATAGCAAAGTGTACGATTTTATCACTGCCAAGATGTGTGGTAAATTTAACATGTTAAAACAGATGCCATCATTACTTGCAATATTTAGATACATGAAAAAAAATGAAGATAGATTTGGTATGGAGATTCATCTCAAGGATCTCTGGCGTGTATCTCAAGCATGATTCTAGTTTATACTTGCAAATCCATCTCTTAATGTCTGTTCATACTTTGTGTTATAATCATAAATGATTTTAGAATACTCTTTCAGAATTTCATCCATTGGGGATATTTCATGTGATGTGTAAAAACCTGGACAGTCTCCTGTAAATTGAAATGATGCGTGAACACGTGCGGTTCCAGATTCATTCTCTGTCCAAGAGAAAAATGGATACATATAACAAACCATTGGACGATTAGGGTGGATACCGCATCCTCCTTTTTCATCTAAAAATCTACATGATATGTGAGTTCCATCTTCCTGTAATGTTTCGTTTTCTTTGCGCTTTAGATTTATTCCTGTGATTGTAATATCTTGACCGGATGGTGACTGCTCTTTCCATGTTGCCATGAGTGTCTCTTTTTTAATAAAATCTGCTGTATTTTTATATTTCAAACCACTTCCGATTGTAATTAAATCACTAGATGTTAGTGGCAGTCAACCCTGTCTGTCACAACAATTGTTACAATCTGGCCAAAAACATTTCCACAGTATGTATGCTGATTCTTTTACAAGTTTGGGTATGTGAAATATCACACTATCTATCTTTATTGTATGATCCACAACATCTGTAATTTCTCCCAACATAAATTTACTAATTACAGGCTCTATGACCCAATCTTGTTTCTTTAATAATTCCAATGCTTCTTTAATATCGGTGTGGCTCAAGTATTCAGTTATATCTAAAATTATCTCACTATTAATGTTGATTAAAGGAAAGTATGCTACAGCTACACACATACGAAGATTTGTTTGGGCAGAAATTGTATGGCCTCTAATTATACAACAACAAGATCTCTTCTTTACTATTCCACAATATCAAAATATGCGTGATAAAAAATGCCAAGAACTGAAAATCTCTATTGTTGAGGTGTCTAGAGGATTACTATCTCTAATGAATAAGGGAATAATATACAAAGAGAAAAATTTGTACTATATTCATTACAAATTAATTCCATACTTGAGATTAAATGCTCAATGTAGTTATGCTACTGCCATTTATGAGACTCGTGTGAGATGATTTATACTGTTTTGTCGAATTTCTTCATGATTGATGGTATGGCGTCAATTAGATCTGTTGCAACCAAATGATTTCCTATTTTATCTTGAACACTAAATCCGACAACTCCGTTAAAGTATGCTCCACATACACCTGCATCTAGCGCATTTGTAGTTTTTGCGTATAATCCTCCTATGATTCCTGCCAAGACATCTCCTGTTCCGCCCACTGTCATTGCCGGAATAATCTTTTCAAATTGATATGTATTTGTACCATCTGATATTATATCTGTATTTGACTTTAGTACAATAACTGCATCATACTGTTTGGCACATTCTTGTACCATCATACTTTTCTTTGTGACATCTTGAGGAACCTCTTTGCCAAATACTCTGTAAAATTCTCCTGAATGTGGTGTAAGTATGACCTTCATACCTGCAATTATATCTAAAATCTCCGGTACTAGAGCGCCGGCGTCTAGTACGATTCTTGTCCCTCTTTGATTTAATGCCTTGAGTAATGCTAAAAGTGCTCTACGATCAAATGTGTTCATTCCATTACCAATTACTGCACAGTCAATTTTTTTTGGAATAGATTTTATCAATTTGTTTGTAGCACCTCTAGTAAGTTTGCCATCAGCTAGTGGAATAACAATCAAGTTGGGCGAGTATGCACGCACTGGTATTGCATGAATCTTGGGTATGGCAGTATATACCAAATCTACACCTGTTCTCAAAGCTGCCATGGATGTTAACACAGGGGCTCCATGATACACAAAACTTCCACCAACTACCAACACCGAACCATTATCGCCCTTTCTTGAAGATGTCTCTCTTGCAGGCATCATTTTCTCTACTATCTCTTCTGTGATCTGCATAATCATACCTCAAAGTATGCCTTTCTAGCATGAGCCAGATATGTCGTGTGACCAATACCATCAAACGAATGTCTAGTTTTCCCNTCTCTGGCCTCTATTCTACGAAGTATGTGCTCTGTGCACTCGATGTCTGTAAATTCATTCTCTACAAACCCTGCTGATGTCTTTTCAAGTTGATTCATTGTTGGACAAATTGTTACAACTTGTCCGCCACCCTTTAACATCTCTCGAACTTGAGGTAGGACCGTCCAGGGGTCTCCTAGATTAACTATTGTAAGATCTGCATCCTTGATTGGAACTTTTTTTACTTGTTTTATGTCTAGTTTTTTCATTGTGATATATTTTGTCATACCTGCTTTGAGTATGTTTTTAGTTGCAATGTCCATGAAATCTTGATTCACATCAAATGTATACACATGACCACGAGACTTTACGATACTAGCTAGAAATATTGTTAGCGCACCACTACCGGTCCCAATCTCTACTACCTTCTGTCCACTCTGTAATCCACAACGTGCAATGATATATCCTATATCTTTTGGGTATACGATTTGTGTTCCATGTTGTATCTTCATGATATAATCAAATGTTGTAGGTTTGAACAGATACACATACTTTGATTTATTTGTTAAAACTCTAGAGCCATATTCTTTACCAATTGCATCAGCATGTTGAATCACTCCAATATGCGTGTGTAGTTGGTCTTTTCTATTTATTCGCACCAACCATTTTTTTGAATTATTAAAAAAGAATAATACATAATCTTTATTCTTAATTTCATTCATTATAAACAGCAGACTGAATCATGATAAAAATCTAGACATATTTACATTCTGTCAGGTACCGGTATGCCTAGTAGGTATAGTGATGATAAAAGTGTCTTCTGAAATGACTCTACTAGGTACAATCTGGAGACTCGGATGGACTAATCTTTTTCGTCTATAATTCTTACATGTTCATAAAATGAATTGAATGCAACTGCAAGTGTGTGGCAATATTTTGCAATGATTTTCGGTGACAGGTTTCTTGTAGCATCTGATACATGCATCTTGAATTTTGAGATTTCAATTATTAATGAACGTTCATGTTTATCTGTTAGATTATTCAATGACGAATCGTTTGATTTGTTTTTAGATTTTTCTAATATTCTGTTTGCTCTTGTGTGGGAATATTGTATGTATGCTGCCGTATCTCCGTGTAAATTTAATGATTCGTCTAGATCAAAAATTATTTTCCTATCTAAATCTTGTTTTATCATTTCATAACGTAATGCCCCCGTTGCTAAATCATTTGCAATATTTTGTACTTGATTCTCTTTTAAATCAGGGTTTCTCTTTTGTGTCTCTTGTAGTGTTTTTTTGTACAAAGTATCTAGTACCGTGTCTGCGTTAATGTATGTGCCTTTTCTACCTGACATTTGTACATTTCTGCTCGTATCAATACCCAATTGTTTTGCAGTTGTACTACTCAGTGTTACAACCTCGTATCCCAAATACGTGTATGTGATGGTGTTGTTAATTTTGCTCATTAATTTTGTAATCATATCTTGTAACTGCGACTGTCTATTGTCTATGATTGTAATGATTTGTTTGCCTGTAAAATCTCTCTTCTCTCCTTCATCCCCTAGTATCGTCTGCCACAAAACTCTGTCATTATACTGTGTGCTGTATTGTACATACCTGAAAGGATTTGTGATTAAACCCATTTTCCACATGGCGTATGGTATATCTTTAGCAAAATAGGTAGCAATACCGTTACTTCGCACTACTATTTTGTCATAATCTCCGTCTCTGTGTATCCAGCAACCTGCATTCTCCCCTTCTTTTTCTTGAATGATGGTACCATCCGTTTTTAATCTCTCAAATATCTCTGACCACATTCCGGATTGAATAATTTGTGATTCAAAGTTGAGACAATCATATGTGACGCCAAGTCTCCAACACGTCTTTATCTGCTGCTCTAGAATTTTCTTTGTAATCTCATTTGCAAATTTTGCAGTGTCTGATTTTACATCATCCATCTCTTCTAGTATCTTGTCTCTCTTTATTTTTAATTCTGGTTTTGTTTCATACTGTTTGGTTGTATTTACATATACCGTATCTCCACAATAGTGATCAAATTTCTCATTTTTAGAATCTTGTGAAAATTTTAGTTCCTTGAACCCAAGTATTATGTCTGCAACTTGAAGCCCAGAATCATCTATGTAATTTAGCACATGTACTTTGTTTCCGGCCTTGATCAATATACGTGAAATTACATCACCAATAATCATGTTGCGTACATGTCCAATGTGTATTGCCTTGTTTGGATTTACACTAGTATGCTCAATTGTTATAATTTTCCCTTCATTGCCATTTGCGTAATCATTTTTCATAGATTTTTTCAACGTCTCGCCTGCAAACTTTTCCATATTTATTGTAAAATTCAAATATCCGCTAGGATTAGCCACAACCTTGCACATCCCATCTTTGAATTTTGTCTCATACTCTTTTGCCAATATTATAGCGATATCTTTGGGAGATTTTTTCATCTCTTTTGCAAGCAGAAACGCAACATTACACACAATATCTCCAAATCCTTCCTTTGTCGGCTCTACCGTATATGGTGCTTTGATCTTCAAATAATCTAATAATTCAGATATGTTAGAGTCGAGTCGCTCAAGTACTATCTCAAATGTCAAAAAACTCCCCTCTAGTTTTTCTATAAATTATTGAAATCATACATCTTACAACTTGTATTATATGAGTAGGTGTATAATATAGTATCTAGAATTAATTTTGAGGCACTAATTTGGGTATACCTGAAAAGATCAAATCGATTCAAGACGAAATGGCAAAAACGCAGATCAATAAAGCAACTGAACATCATTTAGGATTACTTCGAGCAAAGATTTCAAAATTGAAACATGAACAAGAATTTGCTTCTAAAAAAACTACAAAATCCGATGGTTTTGATATACGAAGATTTGGTGATGCGACAGTAGTATTCATTGGTCTTCCAAGTGTTGGTAAATCCACACTTCTAAATAGACTCACTGGAGCAAAATCCGCAATTGGCGCATTTCAATTTACCACCTTGACTGTTGTACCTGGCATGATGAAGTTCAAGGGTGCAAATATTCAATTACTTGATTTACCCGGAATCATCAAGGGGGCGTCATCTGGTAAAGGATTGGGAAGACGTATCTTATCTGTTGCAAGAAGTGCAAATCTAGTGTTGTTGGTACTTGATGTATTTCAACCACATCATGAACGTGTATTGATTAACGAATTATACAATATTGGATTACGTTTAAATCAAAAACCACCAAACATTGTGGTCGAGAAGACATCTACCGGCGGTATTGCCATAACTCAACAAACCAAACTGACAAAAACTACTGAAAAGATGGTCAAAGACATATTGCACATTTATGGTATTACGAGCGCCAGAGTGGTGATTCGTGAGGATATAATATCAGATCAATTGGTTGATTTTATAACAGGCAATAAAACATATGCACAATCTCTTACCTTGATGAATAAAATTGATCTAGTCGATAAACAGTTTCTGGCAAAATTAAAAAAAACATCACCTGGTATGTTGTATCTCTCTGCTGACTCGGATAAAAATGTAGAATCACTTAAAACTTTGATCTATGATAAATTAAAATTTATTAGAATTTATCTGCGCCCTAAAGGAGGTGAAGTCGATTACGTTGAACCATTAATTGTAATGAGAAATTCTACCGTTTTAGATATTTGTAACAAGTTACATCGTAAACTGAAGAAAGATTTTAGATATGGTATGGTTTGGGGAAAGAGTGTAAAGTTTGGAGGTCAACGTGTAGGGTTAACCCATATCTTGCTTGATGAAGATGTGTTGACTGTAATTAAAAAACGTGGGTTGTAATCTAATATAATAAACTTAATAATTTGATCTGCTCATCTGTTGTGATTACGTTCTTCTCTACTAGTATCTTTAACAGATTTTGAAATAGTTTTTTCTCATTTTGTGTATTGCCACTCTGTGTTGCACCACCTGTCCCTGTCGGTCCTGGTAGGCCCGGGGGTCCTGGCGAACCTGTAGGTCCTATTGGACCTGTGGGTCCCTGTGGACCTAATGATCCTTGAATTCCTGGTAGCCCCGCCTTGCCGTCCTGTCCTGGTTTACCCTTGGAGCCTTGTTCACCTTGAATACCTTGAATGCCCTGTGGGCCCTTGGAGCCTATCTCTCCTACTGATCCCTGTATGCCACGTTCACCTTGAATACCTTGAGATCCTGTAGATCCTTTTTCACCTTTTATACCTTGTAATCCTCTCTCGCCGGTAGGACCCTGTGGGCCCTTGGAACCTCTCTCGCCTGGTTAACCTGGAATTCCACGCTCACCTTTCTCACCGGCTGATCCCTGAACACCTTGTAATCCTCTCTCTCCAATTGGACCAATCTGTCCTGTAGTTCCTTTCTCTCCAACAGATCCTTTCGATCCTCTCTCTCCGGCAGGTCCCTGAACACCAATTATTCCTTTCTCTCCAACAGATCCTTTCAATCCTCTATCTCCAACAGGTCCCTGAACACCAATTGATCCCTTTTCTCCAACAGCGCCTTTTTCACCTTGTAATCCAACTAGACCTTTATCTCCTGTAACACCCTTGGAACCTATCTCTCCTGCTAATCCCTGTGTTCCTTTAAATCCTTTCTCACCAGAAATTCCTGTTGCTCCTTTCTCACCAATCTGTCCTGCTGGTCCTTGTAATCCTTTACTACCAACTGATCCTGTAATACCTTTCTCACCTCTCTGACCAATCTCTCCTTTCTCTCCAACAGGTCCCTTCTCTCCAACAAATCCTCTCAGACCATCAAATCCACGATCTCCTTTTTCTCCTGATGAACCTGTTGCCCCTTTCTCTCCAACATGTCCGGTAATACCTCGCGGTCCCTTCTCTCCTGCAAATCCTTTATCTCCAACAAGTCCTCTCTCTCCTCTCTTCCAACAGGTCCCTTCTCTCCGGTCGGTCCCCGTACTCCAACGAATCCTCTCTCTCCAACAGGTCCACTCAGACCAACAGACCCTTTTGAACCATCAGGTCCCCGTACTCCAACTTCACCTTTATCTCCTACCTGTCCTCTCTCACCTCTGATTCCTTTCTCTGTACTTTGCATATCTGTGCGTTCTGCACCTTTGGAATCTTTCTTTGAAACATTCATTTTGGATTTTCCTGTTATATTTTCATCACTGGCAAGTTTTTTTGTTGATTTATTTTGTTCAGACGACTTTATAGTATGTGAGAATATTGATGTCTCTTCTGATAATACATCGTGTACAGCAACCCAAACTACTTCTTGATTAAACACACTTGATGGTAACGGCGATTCTTTACTACCTAGAATCTTTGTAAATGTGCCTCTTGTTATCTCCAAACTATATTCTTTTGACCATAATGCTTTTGTTTTTGAGTGAATTTCTTCCTTTGTTGGTTTAGTCAAATATATGGAAATGGTAACTTCGTATATTGCTGAATCTCCAAATGGAGCTTTCCCAGATACTTCAATTTGAGATGCGACCACTATTTTTTAAGTTATATACAAGTATTTCAATTAAGCGCTATTCTCCACACATACAACTAGATTTAGTCTACTGTTGTTTTATCTGATCTACAAATTTCTATATTTTTATTCATAATGGAAACTAGAGTATTTATCTATGGTGTGATAATGGATTTTATGAAAAAACCCTTTTCATCGTCCACTGAAAAAGATAAAGACGTCACTAGTCTTACTGATTCAGATTATAACAAGAAAAAACTATTCAAAAAAGGCATTAATTATATGGCAGATGAAAAACTAGAAGAGGCATCTGCCATCTTTGAACAAGCACTTCGTATAGATCCTAATAATGTAGAGGTGCTTCTCAAGCTTGGATATGCTCGATTTCATCTAAATGATTATGAAGGTTCACTTCGTGCTTATGATCAAATATTGGACATAGATGTAACAAATGCAGAAGCTTGGAATCTAAAATCACTTATTCATTATGAGCAGAAAAAATATTTGAAAGCATTAGACTGTGCTGAAAAATCTATAGAATCTGATCCTACATTTGATATGGCATGGTACAATAAAGCATGCTATCTGTCTTTGCTAACTCATATTCCAGAGTCGCTTGATGCGCTAAAACGTTCTATAGAGATTGATGTAAAGAACGCGCGTAAAGCAGTAAAGGATAGAGATTTTAAAAATGTCAGAGTCGAAGACGGTTTTAAGAGAATTATTGAAGTTGTGGTGTTGGAATCTGTTAGACAAGGTTATCATACCATTGGTGCTATTGTGTGGACGACATTTTTAGACAAAATTGATGTAGAGACTTCACTTCAAAAATTGATAGAAAAAGGAATTATAGTTGTACATGAAAAACGTCAAGGGTTAAGTAGGATACCCACTTATGATTTAATTCCATCCATCTCTACAAAAATTGGTGCGAAAAAAAACACAATGAAACTCATACACGATAAACCTATTTTATCTGATGATATTCTTGAAGATTTGAGTGCTATGATTCAACAAACAAAAGAGACAGTACGGTATGGTAATGTGGATGATGTGATTGAAAAATTCGGTGATTTTGTAAATCCTAAAAAACATGGTTCACAGATGATCGAGCATTTCTTTGAGGAACATCGTGAAATTAGATTGTGGATAATTCGTCTAACTGATCATGGTAAAGATTATTTGGATGACAACTCTGAAAAAATACTAGACACTTTGGATAATATCGACGCTATTTTGACAAAAAAACTACGTAGTAAAACTACCTTTTACTCTGCAGATAAATCCCAATAATTTGCGTCTTGTTGTTTTTCTGTAGGTCTCTTTGTCTCTTTCCATTCTTTAAACGATCGTACGTATAATTTGACATTTGGGTGCTCTATGGTCTTCAAAGCATAATATGCTAGCCCTGAAAGTGTTCCGACACTACCACAATATGTAATTAGTTTAGATTTTTTCTTTATTCCTCTACTCTCAAATAATTTTGTCATCTCTGCTGGTGATTTTAAAATATTATCCAGTGTTGCAAGCATTCTATATGGTATATTGATTGCGCCAGGTATGTGTTGCTCTAAATAATTTAATCTCTCGCGGTTGTCTATTAGTACCGTATCTTCATTTTCCTTGTCTGTGTCTACTTGTTCAATTGTGGCAAGTATCTCTTTACGCAGATTCAATGATATGGGTTCAGTTGGTTTTACTTTTGTCTCCTCTGAACTCATCTCTAATTTCATATTCTTCCATCGTGAATATGTTACATCTAAAAGTGATACTGAATCATATCCTAAATACTCTAGTGTCCATGCAATACGCGATGCTAGAGCTCCAAATGTGTCATCATAAACAGTAATTGGTGATTCGTTACTAATTCCTAATTTTGTTAGTATATTTCCAATTTTTTGTGGATCATCATTCTTCAATATCTCTGCCAATGGTAAGTTTATCGCATTCTGGATGTGATCCATTTTGTAATCTGTTTCTCTTCGTGTGTCAATCACTTGAACGCTTTTATCAGATAGACTTGAGCGCAGTGTGTCGATATTTGTAGTAGTATTGTTTTTCACGCAGCGCACTCACCTTTACCAGTCTTTGTATGATAACTTGTATCTGCTCCATAGTCTGCATAAAATTCCTCATCCTCTTCTTTGGTAGGGGGAACTGCCAGAGGCTCTAGCATTTTTTTGATATCTTTGACAGTACGTATGGTGACATTAGTAGGAGTCGATTCCTGTACTATGGAATCGATCCAATCTACAAACATTTGATTATCTGTTCTCTGTGCGCGAAATGCCTCGATAATTTGTAATATGGCAGAAATTACTCGTTTTGCTGGAATTCTCATACAACTTGTGCCTAGTGCTGTGTGCTCATCGAATCTTCCACCAAGAGACATTTGATAAACAGCATACATATTATGATTAATTTTACTACCTCCACCATAAAATCCTACAGTTGCAATTTCATGTTGTCCGCAAGAATTTGGACAGCCACTAATTTTAATTGATGCGTTCTTTAAGAGAGGTTCTGCATCTAATTTTAATTCTAAAAATTTTCTCTGAATCTCTTTGGCTAACCTATGTGAATTTGTTAGTGCTAAATTACAGGATGTGGTTCCAGAACATCCAATAGGGGATGCCATAGTAAGAGCTCCTGTTTTTGCAAGACCTGCACTCATTAATTCTTTATACATTGAAGATAACTGACTCTCATGTATCCAACGTATACACATATCTTGTGTAAATCCAACTCTAACATTACCTTCTGCTGAATATTTTTCACAAATATCTGCAAATAACCTCAATTGTGTTGCAGTGATGTCTCCTGCCTCTAAGGTTATAAATGCCGTATGGAATCCGTTTTGTTTCTGTTTAACCGTATTGGTGTTTTTCCATCTTGTAAATTCTATATCATCTGGTTGCTCTGAGGATACAAGCATGGGGTCAAAACTATTTTTCATATCTATGATATCTAATTTTGTGATTACAGATTGTGTTGCTCTGACAACTGCTCTCTCTTTTAGAACAAGATTTTGAAATACTTCCCATCCCATATCGTCCACCAAATACCTCATTCTATTCCTAGCCATATTTTTTCTGTTTCCAAGTCTATCGAATATGCGTATTACTGCAATAGATGTGTACAAAATATCTTCCTCTGGAGTAAATTCTTCCAATTGGTGTCCTACAAATGATTTATTTCCCAAACCTCCACCTAGGAATATTTTAAATCCCCTGTGCTTTCCGTCAGAATCACTCATTATTACAGGAACTAGTCCAACATCTACCATTCGTATCATGCCGTGTTTTTCACAACAGGTAAAATTAAATTTGAATTTACGTGGAAGATTTTGATTTAACGTATTTCGTAACATAAATTTTGCAGTTGCAATAGCATACGGTGTGGCATCAAACTCTTCATTTGGACATACACCTGAGAGGGGACTACACATTACATTACGCACTGTATTACCACATGCCTCACGTGAAGTCAAACCAACTTGTGCAAGTCCTTTCATAATTTCTGATACATCTTCTAAAACTATCCAATGTAATTGTAGATTTTCTCTTGTGGATACATGAGCACTGCCTATAGAATATGCCTCAGATAATTCTGCGATTTTTCTTAATTGTACTGGGTACGCTTCTCCTGCTGGTACTTTTATTCGTACCATGGCATAATCATCGGTCATTCTAGTACCATATGCCCCATGTTGTAATCTAAAACGTCTAAAGTTGGCTGCATCATACTTGCCCTGCCTGAATAATTTTACTGTGTGTGCAAAATTATCTGCCTCTTCCATTCTGGCCCAATTTGTTGTAGGGTTTGTTTTCTTGATAGAAACACTATTCATATCATACACAATTCATGATCTTTGTTTATTAAGTTTTGGAGATTTCGTCTTTCTCTCTTCCCCAATTACTAATCCATATGTAAAAAATATTGATTATTGGTAGATCTTGTGTAATTTTTATATATATTATATCGAATATACTTGAAAACTTATAACAGTATTGATATGATAAAAAATCGAATAAATTGCATAATTGTGATGAACTTGATTTGAAAATTCTTTCCGAACTTGATAATAATAGCTCTATTTCTGTTCCAATACTATCGAAAAAACTCGGTGTGCATTCATCAATTTCATATAATAGAATAAAAAAACTAACTAATAATGGTATAATTGAAAAATTCACTATTGATGTAAATGAGAGCAAACTGGGTCTTGCTGTCAAAGCCCATATTGGCATAAAACGTGATTCGATTCACAAAGAATTAATTCATAATCAACTACTCAAAATACCTGAAATCGTATCTCTTTGTGAAGTTACTGGTAGATTTGATATTTTACTATATATCCACACTACAAATTTAAAAAACTTACACGCATTAGTTATTAACAAAATTGGTAAAATACATGGTATATCTAATACTGAAACTTTTGTAGAGTTACAAAAAACACAAAATAATAAACGTTTTATTCGCTAAAATTCGAATCCCATTTTCCATCTGAAATTTCTTTTGTAATTTCTTTTGGAGATTTACCTTCTACTTTAATACCCAAACTCAAACATGTTCCGACAATTGTTTTTGAAATTGATTTTAATGATGTAGCATATGATGTTTCAGATTTTGCTTTTGCTACCTTGACAATATTCTCCATCTTGATATCCCCTACCCATTCTGAGCCTGATGTTCCTGATCCTTTTTGAATTCCAACCTCTTTTAAAATTAAAGCAGATGTCGATGGTATACCTACCTCTATATCCCATTTTTTTGTGTCTGTGTCTATTGTTACTGTTATTGGTACTTTCATACCCTCGAAATCCTTTGTTTTTTCATTAATGGCGTTAATTACCTCCATGATGTTAACTCCCAAGGGACCTAGTGCAGGACCTAGTGGTGGACCTGAAGATGCTTTAGCACCAGTTACCAATGATGAAATTTTCTGAAGTTCTGCCAATATTGTTATACCTTTTACAATAGTGATTTATTCCTTCCTATACTTCTGTATCTGGTTTTAGATGATTTGCATCAACAGTAATTGGAAGTTGATATGCTGCATCCAAAAGTAATACTGTTGCCTCTTCTTTTTCTACATCAACTCTTGATACTGTTGCTTTCATACCCTTGAATGGTCCACCAATTATTTTCACTGTGCTATCTGCTTGAAGCTGTGTGATTAAAGACTTTTTTACCAAATACCCTTCTACATCTTTGAAATCTAATTCTCCTCTGATTTGTCCTCGTATGTGTCGTATGTCTTGTGTAGCTTCAAATACTGTGTCTGGACCTGATGCCTCTATCACAACATATCCTTTTAGGTTATCTACCATTAGTACTGATGCAATATTTATTTTATTTGCACGAACTTTGGCCTCTAGTGTATTCATTACAATTTTTTCTTGACCCCCTGTTGTGCGAATAGCGTACAGATGTGATTCTACCATTTCAATACCCTAATGTCAATGTTGAAAAAACAAATTGTATAATAAAACCTATAGTGCCGATACACCCAATTCCAAGTAAGACCAGTCTCAAATGTTGGGTATAGTTATCCTTGTCTGGCTTTTTTGCAAGTTTTAAAGTATTTATCATATTTCGTAATGTTCTTTCTGGATTCAATAATGAAACATAATAACCTGTCTTTATATTTATTTTTATGAATTTATTGGTAGCATACAAAGATGATCCTGCTGGGTATAACATGGCCAAATCACTTGCCACTGATATGACCCTTGATGATGGTATTTACACCAATGAGTGGTTTGATTTGGCAATTATTTCCACACCCACCATATCTGCTGACTGGCTTGAAACTAAATATGACTATGACTATGACGGATACATATTTCTCTCAAAACATGCTGCAGCATCTGGTGTTTTGTCTCTTACTTGTCATAGTACTGGTAATTTTGCAGATGCCAATGTTGGCGGAAATCCCAAACAAGTTGCTGTTCCCTATCCATCATTTCAAAAAGAATATTTTAAAAATTTATGGAATATGCGTGAACAGTTTTCAAAATTTCAAATTACACTAGAGACCACACACCACGGTCCAACTGCGCTTAGTAAACCAGTTTTATTTGTAGAGATTGGCACTACTGAGAAAGAATGGAACGATGTTACCTTGTGCAGTGAAATTGCAAACATCGTACAGTCAACATTAAAAAATACTATTTCAATTACACCGGTGGGAATTTGTTTTGGTGGAACTCATTATCCTAAAAAATTTACAAAACAAATTTTAGAAAGTGAATATGCTCTTGGTACTATAATACCGAAACATGCTCTTGAATTTTTAGATGAATCTTTATTCAAACATATTATTAATCAAAACAAAGATGCGACTGTTGCCTTTTTAGATTGGAGTGGACTTGGAACACAAAAACGTAGAATAAATGATATGCTAACAACTACAAACTTGGAGATTATAAAATTATGAATTTTGAAGAACGTGTATATAAAAAATTATTGTCTATACCATCTGGCAGCATCACCACATATGGTCAACTTGCCAGAGAGATGGGTCTTGTAAATGGTCAGCGATTAATTGGTAGAATCATGAGCAGAAACCCATATCCGGGGATAGTTCCATGTCACAGAGTGGTGTGCTTTGATGGAAAAATTGGTGGGTATTCCATGGGTGGAGAATCTGTAAAGGCAACAATGTTGCAGAGAGAGGGGATTAGTATTAAGAATGGTAAAATATCTGACTTTGAAAAGTATTTATATAAATTCTAAGATTGTCTGCCTGCAATAGTCTCGTCGATGAGTGTGTGCAGATGTGCTTTATTTCGTACGGTATCCCCGCCTATCTTTTTATATAATTTCCAAAATTCGTCATTCTTGATCTCTTTTCTATCTTTGAATACTTTGAGTAATTTTCGAAGGGATCTTACCTTTATGATGTGTTTGATCTTTTTACCCTCTCGTGCACCTTTTCTACCTTTTTTGGAACCCTGACCTGCACCTCTCTTGATCTTTTGCAGGTGTTTAATCTTAGCACGTGTCCTTGATGTGCCTTTTATGGGAGAAAAAGTAATTGTATTTGCAGTAATGAGGCTACGTATATTGCCTCTAGTAATTGCATCTGTTATGTCATCTAGATGTTCTATATGAAATCGTACTCTGTGTATTCCTTTGCCAGTAATACGTGAAACTAGTCTTTTCTTTGCATGAAGATTAACTACCAATGTGAACCCTCGCATTAAACACTTTGAACTTTAATTCTGTTGATTTTGATAAAATTGTTAATCGTTTTTTAATCCCCACACTATGTCCAATTCTAATTCCATCCTTGGCCGGATCTAATTTCTCTAGATCATTTACATTATGCACTAAATTATCCACAAAACCCGATGGGTGTAATCCACGCGCCTCTTTAGGTCCCTTGTAACCTATTTTGACAATTCCAGGACGTCCACGACTCTTTTGCTTACGCTGATGGTTATCAACCCCTTTGGGCTTTCTCCATGTGGATTCTAATCTCTTATACCTCCAACTCTCTGGTCTCTTGAATTCTGGTCTGTGCTCTGCAACTATTCTTCTCTTCTCTAATGTTGCTTTGTTAATTGGCATACTCAAATATACAAATTTTTTATATAAATAGTTTGATTATTGCTAAATTTTCTCGCTTTTCCAAAGCGCTAATAAGGATTCTAAATTATATACATCATATGCAAGACGATTCTACTAGTAATGTGCAATCTAATCTGTCCAAACTAGGATTTATGGACATTATCATACATAGAAACCTGTCTTCTGAGGAGTTGATTAGACTGGCAGTCGAGAACAAGGAAGGTGATATCTCCTCCATGGGTGCACTCACTGTCAAAACTGGAAAGTATACTGGTCGTTCACCACATGACAGATTTATTGTTGAGGATCCAATAACTGCAGATACTGTAGACTGGGGTAAGATTAATCATAAATTCTCCACTGCCCACTTTGATCAGATCTTTAACAAAATGTTAGATTTTGCAAAAAATAAAAATTTGTATGTATTTGATGGCTATGTAGGATCTGATAAAGATAATAGACTTGCTATACGTGTGATTAATGATCATCCGTGGCAAAATCTTTTTGCTCAAAATATTTTTGTGCACCCTGACAAAAATAATACACCAAATGATACAGAGTTTACATTATTATGTCTAAATGGTTTTACTGCAGATCCAAACATTGATGGCACAAATTCAGATGTATTCATTTTAATAAATTTTACAAAGAAACTTGTACTGATTGGAGGTACAAGATATGCCGGTGAGATGAAAAAATCAATGTTTTCTGTTATGAATTTTCTGCTACCACAAAAAAATATCTTTCCTATGCATTGTTCTGCTAATATGGATGAAAAAGGAAACACTGCGTTATTCTTTGGTCTATCTGGTACTGGTAAGACTACTCTTTCAGCTGATCCGAATAGACATCTTATTGGTGATGATGAACATGGGTGGTCTGATATTGGAATCCAAAATTTTGAAGGTGGTTGTTATGCAAAATGTATCAATTTGAAGAAAAAAAATGAACCGCAGATCTGGAATGCTATACGCTCCGGTTCTGTCTTGGAGAATGTTACTCTGGATGAATCCGGGATCCCTAATTTTGATGACAACTCCCTGACTGAGAATACACGTGTGGTATATCCACTGAGTTTTATCCCAAATGCTGTTATTCCTAGCCTTGGTAATCATCCAAAAGTGATCATATTTCTTACCGCCGACGCATTGGGAATTTTGCCCCCCGTATCCAAACTTACCATGCAAGGGGCAATGTATCATTTTATCTCTGGATATACTAGTAAACTTGCTGGAACTGAGAGGGGGATTAAGGAGCCAAAGGCCGTCTTCTCTGAATGTTTTGGTGCACCATTCATGCCACGACCTGCAGCAGTATATGCAAAGATGTTGGGTGAGAAAATCAACAAACATAATACATCTGTTTATCTAATTAATACTGGTTGGTCCGGTGGACCATTTGGTATTGGAAAACGTATTGAATTAAAGTTTAGTAGATTTATGGTTACTAATGCTCTTGAGGGAAAATTTGATAATGTATCTTTTAATCATAATGATCTTCTAAATCTTGATATTCCAACTTTTTGTGATGGTGTACCGAGTGAAATTTTAAATCCAAGAAATATTTGGACGAATAAAAATCATTATGATGCTTCTGCAAAAAACCTTGCAAAAATGTTTGTAAATAATTTTGTTCACTTTAAAGATGTATCTGATGATATTATTGCTGCCGGTCCGTCTTTATAGTTCTAATAATTATAATTGTCACTATGGACATAAATGCAATTATTATAAATAATGTTCTTGGTGGAATGATGTTGATATCATATTGATTCCCTACTTGTTGTATATTTAAAACATCAAATGCGTCTCCTACAACTCTCTCAGATTCAAGTATCTTTGCACTAATCTGATAATTACCAGTTGTAGTAGTTGTAATACTTGTGCCCTTTTCTGGAGTTATGGATTTAGTATGTGTCTGTATTCCATCGAATATGCTAATTTTTGCATAAGACCAATATCCATTATATGCTAGTGAAATATTTAACGTGTTATTCTCATACTCTGTTATTATGGTTCCACGATTCATGTGTACTAGTACTGGAATTCTGTATGTAGAGTCTTTCTGATGTATAGTGATGACGCCATAAAATTTTCCAAAATTATCTTTTTTTGATTTAGCTGTTATACTATTTGATTTATCTGAATATTCTAATTTTATAGAATCATTAATTTTAATATCTATGCTGTCTGGTTCAATATCCAATGCAACACTCTGAGATAATTTTTTGTTTGATAAATGAAATACTATCTGTGACATTGTTGAATTGACATCACTATTCAATGCTGATGTTACGTTTAATCTTCCAGAACCAAATGCTTCATGTGAGTTTATTCTTAATATACCTACTAGTGGATTTGCACTAGTAGTTAGAATCGTTTTAATCTGAGCTGGATTTTGATTTGGATTTTTTTCTAATAGTAATGCAGCTGCACCTGTAACATGTGGAGCTGCAAAACTTGTACCACTCAATATTGCATACTCGTTATTAATTGATGTAGTGTTTATGAATACTCCTGGAGCGACTAGATCTGGTTTTATATAAAATTCAGATACTGGTCCACGTGAACTGAAATACACTACATAATCTGAATCATAAATAATATTCAACTCTGCTGAATCAAAACTATTTAATAATTCTCTCACCTCTATTCCGTCATCCCCGTCCATTGAAAATGCTGGTATGTGTGGGGTGTAGTCTTCTTTGTTCAATTCATGAACCAACTCTCCTAGGTATATGCCTGAATCATTATTGTACACAATTATTGCAGACGCGCCGGCATCGGCGGCATTTTTTTCTTTGATTGAAAAGAAGATTTTTTCACCATCTATATCACTTCCACGTTTGGCCAGAATAATTGAATTATTTGCCGTTATTCCCTTATAATTAATCACTTTAGAGTATTCTGCATACACTACTCTCTCATTAATACTACCTGCACTAATTGGGGCGTCTTTCATTGGCAGTAATTGAAATTCTTTATCTGCTATTTGTAATGTGGCCACTATGCTAGAACTAAGATTATTGTATGTGGCACCTACTGTGATGGACTCTGATGTTTTTCCTGGACTTCCTATTGTAAATTCATTAGGACCGTCATTACCTGCAGCAGTAATTACCACTATGCCTTTTTTCACCGCCTGTCTTACTGCTTCATCTATTTTATTATTCGTTTGATTAACTCCAAGACTGATATTAATAATGTCTACATTTTCCTCTATTGCTTTTTGTATTGCTTTTTCAATTAATTCTGAAGATACTGATTCCCCATCACTTGAAACCCTATATGCTATGATCTTCACTTTGGGCGCCACGCCTTTTAAAATTCCGTCTGCGGCAATTATACCTGCAACACCTGTTCCATGACCATTTGTATCCATCGGATCATTGTCATTGTCTACAAAATCAAAACCTCCAATCACTTTACCATCTTTTCCAAATCCGATCAAATCTGGATGAGTATAATCTACGCCAGTATCTATAACTGCAACTATGATTCCACTACCATCATTTTGTACTCTTACCTGTTCAGTCACTCCTACTTGTGGAACACTTGTATCCAGATAGGTACGTATACTGGATTCATCGTTATTTGATGACACTAGTGTTATACTAATTATTAATATTATAACACTAGTAATGATTATTCTCACACAAAATAATTTTTTCTGTAGAATAAAATCTAATACCCTGTTGTACATTTTGAATCATAATCGGATTCTTCTTTAAATAATTAAATACATATATCTACTATTAATCGTCTTTGTTCTATACTTGTACGTGAATATCTGTAGTGTTTCTATATTTTATTTTAAAAATTAGTATATCTTAATTTGTAGTCAAAATGAATAAATTACCTCGTGGTTTTAAATCATTAATGAAATACACACTTCCTGATATGCCCTATGCATACGATGCATTAGAACCTCATATTGATGCTCAAACTATGGAGATTCATCACACTAAACATCATCAGACATACACTGACAAATTAAACGCTGCTCTTGAAAAATGCTCTGATGTACAAGGTGACATTGTAGAAATTCTAGGTAATCTAAATTCAGTACCTGCCGAACAACGCGGTGCCATCAACTTTAACGGTGGTGGTTTTGATAATCACCGTTTGTTTTGGAATAGCATGAAACCTAATGGTGGTGGTAAACCCGGCGGTGCAATTGCAGACGCCATAAATTCTTCATTTGGAGATTTCACTAGTTTTAAAGAAAAATTTTCCTCCACTACAACTGTAATTCAAGGCAGTGGTTGGGGTTGGTTGATCTTTAACCCTTCATCAAAAAAGGTAGAGTACAAATCAATGCCGAATCAAACTAGTCCTAGAACCGAAGGTCTAATTCCACTACTTGGTTGTGATGTTTGGGAACATGCATACTATCTAAAGTATCAAAACAAAAGACCAGTATACATTGAATCTTGGTGGAATACCATAAACTGGGATGAGGTAAATACTCGTCTATCACAGACACAATAACATTACTTTTTTTTTATTATTTATTATATCTGTATTATTACAGTACCATTTTTGTTATGATTTATAATATTGTTTATTTTCTAGTACATACATGAGCGAACGTGGTCAACAACTTGCACAAGAATTACAGATGATGGAGTCTTATTATTCTGATATTCTCAAACAAGAATCTATGCTAAGTACCACATTAAAGTATGTGGCAGATTCAATAGACTCGTTACGCGCATTTGATATGCCTGAATTGGAAGTATTTGCCCCATTAGGACCTGGGATACATGTAAAGGCAAAGATCAAACAAGATGATAAAATTTTAGTAGATGTAGGTACTGGCATGGCCATTGAAAAGGATCGTGATGCTGCCTTGTCATATCTTGAAATGAGAATAAAAACACTCACAGTTGGATTACGTGAAGTTACTACAAAAAAACAATCTGTTGTAGATAGCATGGAAAATATGCGGCACGAGGCAGCAAACCTTGCTACTCAGAAAAGTTAGTGAATAAAATGTTTGATGCCCTACGCGGTTCTTTTTCCAAAACCATTAAAAAAATTTCGCAAAAAGAATTAAATGAAAAAGACATCAATGAGATTTTAACTGAATTAGAATTTTCACTTTTAGAATCTGACGTGGCCCTACCTGTAATCGATTCCATTAAAGAGAATTTGAAAAAACATCTAACTGGAACAATGGTGGACAAAAAAGAGATTGCACAATTCATAAAAACTTCATTAATTCAAGATATATCCTCTTATTTTGATGCATCTGGCACAATCGATATTTTCGAACAGATTGAATCTAAAAAAGCGGTAGGTAAACCATACATTATATTATTTGTAGGAATAAATGGTACTGGAAAGACCACTACCCTTGCAAAATTTGCACATATGTTGTCAAAGAAACAATATTCCGTAGTTCTTTCTGCTGCAGATACCTTTAGAGCAGGAGCGATAGAACAATTACGTGAACACTCGAACCGTTTGGGTCTCAAACTAATAGCACAAAATTATGGTTCTGATCCGGCAGCTGTAGCTAAAGATGCCATCTTGTATGCACAATCGCACAAAACTGATTGTGTTCTTATTGACACAGCTGGTCGTATGCAAACAAGTACAAATCTTATGGATCAAATAGCAAAAATTACAAAGGTTGTATCCCCTGACCTTAAAATTTTTGTTGGAGATTCATTGGCAGGAAATGATACTGTTAGTCAAGCAAAAACTTTTCATGAATCTACACAATTTGATTGCTCTGTACTTACAAAATGTGATGCTGATTCACGTGGAGGCGCAGCTCTGTCTATTGTTCATACTACGTCTACTCCAATTATTTATCTTGGTGTGGGACAAGAATATGATAATCTAGCGCCATTTGATAAACAAGTATTCATTGATACTGTATTTGCCGATGATCCTAAAATCACGCTTGGGGATTCTATGGAACAATCTAAACAAATTGAGCAACATGTAAAACCAACTGATGTCTCTGAGAAATTACAATCCGTTTCTGTTTCTGAATCTGCAGATAAAATACCAGATTCTGAAATAACACCTACTAGTAATGAATATTTGTCTAAAGATACAACAACAACAAAAACTCCAAACCCTGATGATCCTTTTGCTGGTTTGGATACATCTGACATTAATCATTATGTTGATCTACACAGCATTTCTCCACCAGAAAATGATGCCCAAGCTAGAGAATTGGCTACTAATATTAGAAAATGGCTTGATGAAAAGGAGAAATCTAGAGATGACTCTAAAAAGGAAAAGCGTTCTTTATTTAATAGGTTCAAGCGATGACACTAAATATGCACTCTCTACTAACACTAAACGAATTAGATTCGGATTCTATAATGGAGTTGATTAAACTTGGTATAAAAATTAAAAAAGATCCAAATTCATTTGCTGATACATTACAAGGGAAAACTCTTGCTATGATATTTGAAAAACCATCTACTAGAACACGTATAAGCTTTGAGGCTGGAATGTTTCAACTTGGTGGACATGCACTAATTCTGTCCTCTGATCAAATGCAGATGTCTAGGGGGGAATCTATTGAAGACACTGCAAAAACATTATCTGGATATGTGGATTGTGTGATGGCTAGAGTATATGATCATAATATTTTGAATATATTATCTGCAAATTCTACTGTACCGGTAATTAATGGACTGTCAAATTCATTTCATCCGTGTCAAATATTAGCAAATATTATGACAATTTATGAAATCAAAGGAAAACTCGATGGACTTAAACTTGCTTGGATTGGTGATGGAAATAATGTATGCAACTCTCTAATTTATGGGTGTGTCAAATCTAATGTTAATATTGCAGTTGCAACACCACCTGATTTTAAACCCAATCAAAATGTAATTAATGATGCCAAAAAATTAGGATCCATAACTTTGACTGATGATCCCAGTCTAGCTATAACTGATGCAGATGTAGTAATGACTGATACATTCACATCAATTCATGATGATGCAGATAAGTTGAGTAAATTTCTTCCAACGTTTCAGATAAATGATAATCTATTCAAACTATCCAAGAGCGATTCTATCTTTTTACACTGTCTTCCGGCAAAACGTGATCAAGAGGTAACATCCTCTGTTATTGATGGTCCTCAATCAGTTATATGGCAAGAAGCTGAAAATCGTCTGCATGCCCAAAAAGCACTATTGGTATCTATACTTACATGATATGTTGATTTATGACACCTCTTGTACCATCATACATCACATGTAAATAAACTGGAATGGAATTGTTGTAAAATTAACAAATTACGTTTATAAGAGCAATTTTGAATATGCCATTATATATGGTATATGCACAGATATTACACCGCATTCGAAACGAAAAGACGAATTATAAAAAACGTCGTGGCATGCTTATGGGCAGACATAATTTTATTTCTGTATTTATATCTAATCAAAATACCCAAGTTCAAATATTAAAACCTGAGATTGCTGGAGACAAAGTATTGGCGTCTTCTCACTCACGATACCTTGTAGACAAAGGTTGGAAAGGTTCATGTAAAAATATTCCTGCAGCATACTTGACAGGATACATTGCAGGTAAAAAGGCTCTTGCCGCAGGTGTATCGAATGCTATTTTGTATAGTGGTACACGCTCATATACACAAAGAATGGCAGCATCTCTGAAAGGAATTATTGACGCCGGTATAGCCGTTAATGCAGACTCGGAAACATTTCCTTCTCAGGATAGAATTGATGGAAAACATCTTACTGTAAAAAATAATGTCGGTGATTTTAAAAATATTATAGATGGAGATATCAAATGAATCGTCCACCTCGTAGAACAGAAAGAAAACCATTTGTTGAACCTCCTTGGATACCAAGAACTGTTTTAGGTCACAAAGTTAATCGTGGTGAGATTACTTCTATGGAAAACATTCTTGAAAATGGTTTGAGAATTCAGGAATCTGGCATCGTTAAAAAACTACTACCTGACTTGAAAAGTGAAGTATTTGATGTAGTTATGATCCAAAAAATGACTCCAAATGGTCAATCCACTAGGTTCAAAGCCCTTGTAGTTGCAGGGAATGAAAATGGCTGGCTTGGTATTGGAATGGGTAAATCAAAACAAGTACGTATTGCTATAGAAAAAGCAACAAATGCTGCATACTTGAATGTCTCTCCGATAAAGATGGGCTGTGGTAGTTGGGAGTGTCGTTGTGATCAACAACACTCTGTACCGTTTAAAGTTCGGGGTCGTGGTGGTAGTGTTACTATAGAAATTATCCCTGCACCAAGAGGACTCGGTCTAGTCGCTGGCGGTAAAATTAAGCGCCTATTGGAACTTGCCGGTCTTAAAGATGCTTGGACTACAGCTAAAGGCTCTACTACTACCATGAATTCTACATCACAGGCTATATTACACTGTTTGAAACAGACATTTAGTCAGGGTTGATTTGTAAATGGCACAAGCGTATCTAGTAGTGAGAATTCGAGGGCAAGCAGATGTTCCATATTGGGCACATACCACGATGAATCTATTAAAACTTGAAAAAAAATTCCGTGCAACTATTCTTCCAATTAAAGATAACACACTTGGCATGTTAGATAAAGTCAAACATTATGTCTCTTGGATTGAATTAGACGAGTCTCTTGCAAAAGAATTGTTGGAGAAGAAGGCAAGAAAATCTGGCTATGTTAAAGTTACAGATGCTGATCTAAAAGAATTGGGCTTTTCAAGCTTTGACGAACTTGCAAAATCTTTATCCTCTGGTGAATCAGTATTGTCTAAACTCAAACCATTAAAACCATGGTTTGCACTTGCTCCACCACGTAAGGGCTTTAAGAAGAGTAGCAAAAAATTATATGGTCAAAAAGGTATTTTGGGGCATAATAAAGACCTCGATGAACTAGTTAGGAGAATGATTTGACTTGGTAACACGTCTACGTAAGACCCGAAAATTCCGCGGTTCTAGAACTCACGGGTGGGGTCAAGTCGCTCAACACCGTGCTAGTGGTCACAAAGGTGGACTTGGAATGTCTGGTCTACTCAAACACCATTTTAGTACCATGCTCAAAGAAGATCCAAATCACTTTGGACATAGTACTACCAAACCCCCTCACTCTAATAATGTAAAAAAATGGATCAGTGTACGTGAATTAGATGATCTATATGTAAAATATGGTGTAGAACAAGATGGTAAAAAAGTGATAAATCTCCAAAGTCTTGGATTTGAAAAACTACTTGGTGGTGGCAGTACAAACAATGCGTATACGGTCAAGATTAAACGCTTTACAAAATCTGCCTCTGAAAAAGTTAAAGGTGCAGGCGGCGAGGTTTTAACCAAAGATGGCTGAAGGTACTCTTACCTCAGTTATCCGTAAAGTTGTAGCAAAGGCTGAACCATATCTGCCACAAGTTCCAAAACCAAAAAAAAAATTATCACTCCAAGTACGTCTAATGTGGTGTGGTTTAGCACTACTCATCTATATGGTGATGGGTCAGACTCCTCTGTTTGGAGCGACAACACCTGATTTTGACTTTCTAGCATTTGCTAGAGTAATTTTTGCCTCACAACAAGGCACTCTTGTAGAATTGGGTATTGGACCTATAGTCACTGCAGGACTACTCATGCAACTACTTCGAGGTTCAGATATTCTAAAATTTGATTTCAAAAAGCCTGAAGAGAGGGGCATATTTCAAACTGCTACTAAACTTGTGACATACATTGTGATTGTCGTAGAATCTATAGTGTATGGTATTGCCGTATATGGACCTGGTATTGCAGATCCTACGATTCTATACATCTTGGTTGCGCAATTGATGGCGTCTGCTGTCATAATTATGTTCCTTGATGAATTACTTCAAAAAGGTTGGGGCATTGGCAGTGGAATTAGTCTATTTATTATGGCCGGCGTAGCCCAACAGATTCTGTGGAGTATGTTCAGTCCTCTACCTGCCGGTGATGGCGGTACTATTGGAATAATTCCATATTTGGGTCAATGGATCACAGGCGGAGGTGGGCAATTTTTAGATGTACTATTCAGATCAAATCAACTGCCTAGCATATTTGGACTGTGTCTTACAGGTGGCATTTTACTCATTTTAATATACACTCAAGGTATTAAAATTGAAATTCCAATTGTGTCTACAAAGTATAGAGGATTTTCTGCCACATTTCCTATCAAACTCATGTATGTCTCCAACATTCCTGTCATCCTTGCATCTGCACTCACGGCAAACGCTGTTTTTATAGGACAAATATTTTGGGCCAACTTTAACCCAAGTAATACTAATGTCTTTATGAATATTATTGGTCAATTTGATCCTACTAGTCCTTCTACGCCTATAGGCGGATTAATTTACTATGTAACACCACCGCGTGGTCTTGACTTGGTGGCACTAGACCCACTACGTGGAGTCTTGTATGTCATATTCATTACTTGTGTTGTAGTGGTGTTTGGTAAACTCTGGGTAGAGCTTGGGGGATTATCTCCAAAGAGTGCTGCTAAAAATCTACTTGATGCTGATGTACAAGTACCTGGATTCAGACAATCGAATCAACCAATTGAGACACTACTGAATCGTTACATTCCGTCTGTGACTATTATTGGCTCTGTCATTCTTGGAGTTCTTGCCGGCGTATCTGATATCTTGGGTGTATTTGGTACTGGTATTGGAATTTTACTAATGGTGGATATTTTGATAAATTACTACAACCAGCTTGTACGTGAACAAGTTGAAGTGGTTATGCCTCGTTTAGGTGCTCTACTTGGCAGAAAGTAAGAAAATTGTCATTGTTGGAATTCCAGGTGTGGGAAAAACCACTTTGGTCGAAGAAATTCGTATTGCACTTTCTAAAGATTATGATACATCCGTGTGTAGTTTTGGTACTATGATGTTAGATACTGCAAAATCAATCGGGATAACTAATAGAGATGAATTACGAAAACTTGATATTTTAAAACAACGTGAGTTACAAAATATGGTTGCTCAAAAATTAGCAGATATGACTAATGATTTTGTGATTATAGACACACATGCTTTCGTTAAAACACCTGTGGGGTTTTATCCTGGTCTACCTGAATCCATATTGCACATAATAATGCCACATCATTTTGTATCTGTATCTGCAAAACCTGAGGAGATCTATAACCGAAGAATGAAGGATAATACCCGAAATCGTGATGTTGTGTCCCTAAATTTTATAAAACGCGAACTTGCCATGCAAGATGCTATGATATCTAGTTGTTCTGTATTGGCAGGATCTCCAATACATACGGTTTTAAACTCTGAAGGTAATTTGATTGCCACCGTAAATGAAATCATTGAGGCGATAACACATTGATGGATATTTTACCATTATTTATGGACGTAATATTACAAGGTGATCTATTTGGTGTGAGCGAAGGTCCACTTGGAAGTGCTGATCCTATAATAAAGGGTACTATTCCATCACTGCTTGGAATACTTGGATTTGCTCTACTGTTAAATTTATTTAATTCTGGCATTAGGAAAAAAATGATTGATCAAGATAAACTAAAGAGAATCATGCGTGAAACTAAAGCATGGCAAAAAGAAAGAATGGCTGCATTCCGATCTAAAAATACTGCAAAACAAGCAGAGTTGAATAAAAAATCATCCTATATGAGCAAACTCAACATGGAGATGATGCAGATGAATATGCGTCCAATGATGATAACTTTTATTCCACTTATCTTGATATTTTATTTTGTATTGCCACCATTATTTTCTTACACTGTTGCACTCTCTCCAATACCACTTAATGTAATACCTGGTGACTTTTTCCAACTTACATGTACACTAGAAAATGTTGATGGTACTATTTGTGCCCAAGAGAACGAAGTCTACTTTTGGGCATGGTACTTTTTATGCTCAATCGCATTTAGCGGCATGATCCTAAAATTAACAAAAACCTCTATGGATTTTAATTGACAAAATCTATCATTGTATCTGGACCTCCCGCCGTGGGCAAAACAACAGTTGCACTAGGTTTGGCACAAGAATTTGCTTTAAATTATGTGAGCGGTGGTGATATACTCAAAAATTTAGCCAAAGAGAAAGGATTTGATCCAACCGGTAATGATTGGTGGGATACTAAACCTGGTATGGAGTTTTTAAAACAGCGTACCTTGAATTCTGATTTTGACATACATGTTGATGAACAATTAAAAAAAATATTTGATAAAAATAATGCTGTTCTTACTAGCTATACACTTCCATGGCTTGTAAATGGGGGTGTAAAAATTTGGTTGGAGGGCTCACACCCAAACAGTGCCAAACGTATGCAGGTGCGTGATAATATTTCTGCTGAAAATGCCATGGAAATTACAAAAACCCGATATGACCAAAATAAAATCTTGTATAAAAAATTATACAATTTTGATTTTGGTATGGATGAAACCATCTTTGATATAATTTTGAATACTGATAATCTTGACGCAAAACAGGTTTTGACTAATATTATAAATCAGGTAAGGGATATGCTTTGATACTTTCTCATTTAAAGAATCTTACCGTTATTGATGAAGATCTGACAGATGATTCGTTTGGAAGTTATATAGATAAACGAAGTGTTGAACAATTATTCAATTACGGTTTAATCTTATTAGATAAACCACCGGGTCCTACAAGTCATGAGACTGTTGCATGGACAAAGCGCATTTTAAATTTACCAAAAATTGGTCATAGTGGAACATTAGATCCTGCAGTATCTGGTGTATTGCCCTTGGGTCTTGGTAATGCTACAAAGGCACTTGGTGTATTGCTTTTGGGTCCAAAGGAATACTATGCTCTTGGTCGAATACATTCATTTCTTGATGGTAAGAAATTGGATGATGCTCTCTCAAATTTTCGTGGACCAATTTATCAAAAACCACCACAACGCTCCTCTGTACTACGACAAACTCGTGTGCGTACCATACATGAATTGGAACTGTTGGAGCAAAAAGAACGTCTATTATTATTAAGAGTATTATGTGAGTCTGGTACATACATTCGTAAATTATACTATGATCTTGGAGAGGTGTTAGGTAATGGCTCTACCATGATTGAATTGAGACGAAGCCGTGTCCATCAATTCTCTGAATCCGATCATCTTGTTACTTTGTATGAATTGACAGATGCATATAATGAATGGAAAGATAATCAAAATGACACAAAATTGAGGCAAATAATTCGTCCCATAGAACAAGTATTTAGCGAAATGAAATCTGTTATTATTCGTGATTCTGCTGTTGGAGCGTTATGCCATGGAGCACAACTTGCAATTCCCGGAGTACTTCAAGTATCTAAAGATCTCAAAAAGGGTGATTTTGTTGCAGTATATACTCAAAAAAATGAGATTGTGGCCATTGCCGAAGCACAATTGAATCCTGAAGAAATTAAAAATATGGTAAAGGGACAGGCATTCATTACAAAGAGAATAATTATGGATGTGGACGTCTATCCAAAAAGATGGTCTAGTAAAACACCAAGGAGTGATTTATCTTCTTCCCCCAAAGTTTGATAATTTTTATTATTTTAGGTGCCGGTACTATGACGGGATTTGGTCTTTTACTTGATTTGTACAACACTGGCGAGCCTGTATATGTGGAAGGTTCGTCTTTAACACTGGTCTCTGATAAAACCGATTATACACGTGAGGAACCAATAACACTATTACTAATCAATACTGGCACTGTGCCATTAAAATTTGTAAATTCATACAGTATCAAGGTAAGTGGTCTTGTTGGAATTATACAATACGAATCCCCAAAAAATGATACTACATACACTCTGGAGCCTCGAGAAGAATTTACATTTGTGTGGGATCAAATTCGTACTGATGGTAATTTTATAACTAGTGGTACATATCGAGTTACATCTAGTGCAACTGCTAATGACATAGCATTAGAGCGCTCTGTAATTATCAACATAACCTAATATAATCAGAATCAATAATCTTTTTGATCGTAAGATCGTGCCGGGGTCGCCTAGCCTGGTAGGGCGCGCGCCTGGAAATAATTACCATAAAGCGCGTTCTCGCAAGGGAACGAGAGTTCAAATCTCTCTCCCGGCGCCATTAATTATTTATAATACATTATATTATTTTACAATCTTTGTAATTTTGAGATTATCCGTTTCATACCATGTGGTCTTGACGTTTCTGCCTTTGTTGTGTAGATTTATAGCAATATGTGAAAAATCAGTTTTATTAGTGGTGGAACCATGAGTGTGCAATGTATTTGCAGGTATGCGTATAATATCACCCTTTTTCAAAATGACTTTGCTTATTCGTTTGATCTTGAATTGTTTGTCATTGTTGGTTTTTTTAAAATACTCTACGCTACCTTGCCCATCCATTCCCAAAAGTATTTGATCACCTGTATGTTTATGCAGTTTGGTCCTTGATAGTTTTGATGCTGTTTTAAATGTCACAAAATACATTACCTGATTTGGTGTACCAATTTTAGCAGTGATATCACGTAAAATTACATCCCCTGTAAAGTATTTCTTTATTTTCATTCCTTTAATTCTTGAAATGTTGATCTTTTTATTCAATTTTTCAATTTGATTTATCTATTATAATTATCTTTGTGATAAATACTGGTATATTCTGTGTAGAACTTATTCTTTATAGATTTGTATGGTTCCCTCTATGATTGGTTTTGTGATATTTTCTGCTATGATTTTTAAATATCTAATACCATAATCAATTGGTAAAAAATAAACTGCGATTTCACCATTTTTATCTGATATGTTTGATCCTACAATTATTCCATCAATGTAAATTTCTACTTTTGTATCTTCAAGTGTAAATCCATTTTTTCTCAACGTGGCTGAAAATGAAACTAATTCTTCACCAATATCTTTGATTGGGCAACGTACGATATGTTTCCTTACGCCTTGATTTGTATCTGTGGATTTTGTTATTGTTATCTTTGCTTTATTTTTTTTATTTTTTGTTTTTTTCAAATTCAATGAGGACTTTCTAATTTTAAACATAACCAAATGATAACACCTCTCCTCAAATGACATAATTTTCTGCTTTTGAATTCCTAAAAATGCACCAATAGATATGGAAAGAATTGCCAATGGAACGTTCATCATATGTAAGAAAATTGCTGGCAGTGCAAGACAAAAAGTAATTATAAAAAAATACTGTCTAGATGTGGTGAGACCTAGAATGGGTATGATTTGAGTTGGTTCATTAAAACTCCATCGTCGTTTTCTAAAAAAATTAACAGACGTGGATCCCATTATCTTACACGAACAATTCTCTCTATCTGCTCATTTCCATTGTCCAGTGTGTCTATGTTGATTTTTATTCTTACCTTCTGCCCAATATCTGGTATACTAGTGCCAAATTGTGTGGCATTCATTGCTGCATCAAAACCTGATTGTTGTCCTGGCAAAAGAACCTTGCTTCCTTGAGATATACTAATTGTCGTGCCATCATGATACACTGTAAAATTATACGAGCTGATTGTAACAGTTCCTATATTTTTCAATACGCCTGACAGGTAAAGTGTATCGTCAATTCTGGATATCGATATATCATTTACATCTGCTTTTATCAATGTGGTTATATTTCCAACAAGTCCTGTGAACCATGCTCCTGCAAGTCCTGATGCTCCAAGTGCAATTATGATGAATAGTATGGCAAGAATTGGTTTCTCTAATGCATTCTTTTTATGATTAATTATACTCTTCATTATTATACATATCTCATTTTTGCATTTAAAGACAAATTGACAATACACATCGATGAATGCTCGGATCATACCAATTCTGATATTATTAGGATTGATGTGGTTTGGAATATTCACAAAAATCATAGACTCAATTTTAATTGGTATTGCAGGTATGTGCTTTATTATATTTTATTCAAAATTTAACTTCCACAAACATGTGTTTAATTTATCTAATCTTCAATCACATGATTTTAAATTTCAACCTCTATCTGAATTACAAAATGTATTTGCTGAATTGATTCGAATTTTAGAGCCTATACGCTCAACTAGTCTACTGAAACGTACTGAATCAATATTGGAACAAGATATTCATCGTGGCATAATTTCCTCTGGTACCGTTGGTAACCCTCGTCAGAAAAGCATAACAAATGTAACTTTGATGATTATTAGTCTGATAATTTGTGTTCCTAGCAGTATTGTTCTTATACTTTTAATTAATAATAATTGGTTTATTGGAATTTTATTAATTCCTGTGGTGTTTTTGTTGTGGAATAAAACTCAATTATATCTAAAAACTTTGGAGAGAAAAACACTAATCGAGTATGAATTGCCATTCTTTCTTACATACTGTGCAATAATGGAAGGTGTCGGTATTCCTCTGTATAATGCCATGTTAAATTTACATTCACACAAATCTAATCTATTCAAAATTATTAATAATGAAGTTGCTATGATAAAACGATATGCCATAACTTGGAAACATAGTTATGTTGAAACTTTTATTCATGTGGCACAAAATCATCCGAATAAAGTGTATAGTAATTTTTTATTCGACTATGTTCATGTTGTAACGAATGGTACTGATACTACTATGTTCCTTAATGGTCTGACTGATAGACTATATGGTAATTTAGAATCAAAAATGAAGAGATATGTTGATGTTGCACGATTGTATGCAGAAGTAATCATGATAGTTTTTCTTGTAATGCCTATATTTATAATGACATTTGGATTTATTGGTGCATCACACGTACAAAATATAATCATATTTGTTATCTTACTATTTCCAATTATTGCAGTATTTTTTCTTTTACTCATAGATGGTAGTCAGCAAAAAATAGATGATAATGTTTCGTTTTCTAATGTTTCTTTTCTACTCGGAGCATTATTATTTTTTGTATTTATTTTACTTGATGTATCCATTTGGTTTTCACTTGGTTCAGGCATACTTGTCTGTTCATCTTTAAACGCAATCGTGGTACATAGACAATTTCGATTATTACGAGACATGGATGATTGTATTGTAAATATGGTACATTTGATTTCGAAAAATCAAATAGTTGGCATAACAATCTCTGAATCTATCAGGCAAATGAATACTAGTAATTTTACAAATAACACCGCACAACAATTGATACGATTAATTCATTCTTGTATCATGCGTGGTAAGGAGATTAGTGAAATTGCTCAAAGACTACAAACACGACCGTGGCTTTCGATATTTCTGTTATTCATTTTAGGTAACATACAACGTTATGAAGGTGGTCATAGTGGCACTTTGCGCCGTATGGAGCTTTTTGCTGAACGCTTTCATCAAACACGTAAGCACAATGAATCTGCAATACGAGGACATTTAATTTTTATTTACATAGGACTTGGGATGCTTTTATTTGTAAAATTAATTCTACTTGAAATTGCTAAACCTGAAATTTTTGATCCTGGCACATTCATGACATTTGGATTTAATCTTGATTTATCTAGAATAACTGACGACTTGAATAAATTATTTAATTTAATGATTATACTATCTGTTACTCTTGCTAGCATATCTATCAGTAAAATTTGCTATCATACGGTAAAACATACTATGAATTTATCTTTCACAATGATTATTGTACTTGTGATATTGTCTGCAGAACCTATTCTGCAAGATATCATTGGTAAAATATTTTGACTAGTTTTTTCTAGCCTTACTATCTAGTAATTTTTTAAGTTCTATGTTTTCTTGCTGTAGTTTTTTATTTTCTGCTGAAAGTGACGCTAACGTTCTCTCTTTATTATCTAGTGGGTGTTTTGAAGGAATTATATTTGAACTTGTAATTTCTAGTAATTTATCTGCTTTATTTACAAATTGTTTAGTGGGATCATCAATTTGAAATTGTTTAATTTTACGCCATGGGGGCTGTACACCAGGAGGCAATCGTAACGAACCTATCCCGACTTCAACTGTTTCGTCTATCTTTGGAAATGCATCTTGCCTTCGTAATGAATTCATAATTGTACAAAGAATTTTGGAGTATTTTTATTTTGTTATTATTGGTTCTGTATCTTATGGGTTGGTATTCATAAAAATTAATCATTACACAAAATCTAGTCATTTTATCATACAGTAGACACTTCTATTTTTTTACCCTTAACTTTGAATTTAATACTTTTAGGTTCTTTGAGAATTTTAGCTATGGGTTTAGGTATTGATGTTTGGAAGCCTCTAACATCATTATAATTTACGCTAACAATAAATTCAGTTGCATCTTTTTTCCATTTTGGCATATCATATATTGGTTAATAGATTATTTATATCTACGGATATATTATAATTGTATAAATCAAAGACAACAACAAGCAATGGAAATGATAAAACCAAATCATCATGCTGAAATGTACGAATTAGGTAAATTTAGAGTGAGATCACAAAAAGATTACAACAAATGGTACAATGTTAATTCAACTGGTAATGATTTAAAATGCTCATGCTACGATAATAAGTTTAGACATTCTGATTGTAAACATATTCATGTTATCAAGACTAGAATAATGAAAAACAGTTTTTCAAAGAAATTCAAAATAATGAGCAGAGATGATTTTAAAATCTGTAAATTTTGTGATTCAGATAATATCACTAAATATGGATTTAAAAAAACAAAAAGTGGAAATAACCAACGATTCAAATGTTTAGAATGTAATAAAATATTCACTACAAACTATGGCTTTGAATCTATGCGATATGATGGTGTTATAATTACAAGTGCTTTACAGATGTATTTTTCAGGCATGAGTGTTAGAAAAATATCTGATCACTTTGAGATGTTGGGAACTGGTGTATCTCATGTATCAATTTACAAATGGATATGCAAATACTCTAAATCCATATCTGAATATTTGACAAATATAACGCCTGATTATCTACTNTGGTTTAGGGCAGATGAAGTATGGCTAAATATCAAAGGAAAACAAAATTATCTATTTGCTAGTATCTGTGATGATACTAGGTTCTTTATCGCTAAGGATATAGCAGATACTAAATTTCAACATAATGCAGATCATCTATTAGAAATGACTAAACAAGTTGCAGGTAATAAAAACCCTAAACATTTCATTACAGATAGACTACTAGCATACATGAAATCAAGTAAGAAAATATTTGGTAAAGATACTTTACATACTAGACACATTCACTTGAAAGGGGATAAACAAAATAATAAAATGGAACGATTTAATGGTTCATTTAGAGATAGAGAACAAGCATTTAGAGGTCTTAAAAAACAAGTTAGTTCTATTATAGATGGATATTATATTTACTACAATTTTACTAGAAAACATCTAGCATTAAACGGGTCAACTCCTAGTGAATCAGCAGGTATTGTTATTGATGGTAAGAATAAATGGAAAATACTATCTCAAAATGCTAGTTTGAACCAATATGATGATTAAGCAAGGGATATTCCTTTACATCTACATTTTTTACATTTACCATCTATACTTGTAGCATTAAGTTTAGTTGTGATTTTATGGTTAGCCCATGTATGACCACATCTTTCATTGGTCATTTTTGATGATTATATTCTCATATTGTCACCTCCTTTAAACATTCAGATAACATTTTGTTTGCTTTTTTACTAAGATAGTATGAACTTACAGGGGTAAAACGAACTCCTAATCATTTACAATTTATTGGATGATAATTTTTTTTATCTAAACGAGTATAAACTTTTTCATATCTTGTTGCTTGTGTTGTATGGAGTCCTAATTTTATTTTAGAAATTATTTTTTCAACAGTAGAATTAGTGGGTATTTTTAATGGAATAGTGTCTCAAATCGTGCATTATTATTAGATGATAAATATTTACGTAAATATTCACATTCAATTGATAATATTTTAAGAGCAAGTGGTAATTGAAAAATTGGGTATTGAAGTCTATGTGAAAAAATCACAGTAGTATGACCAGCATTTTTTATTGGTATGAGATACCCTCGTTTATCATAAGATGAAAAAAATGCAGTAGGTTTAACATTTCTAATTTCAAAAAATTCACGTCTTTTTTTAGCAGATTGTGAACCTATATTTTTTATCTTCTTACCTGCAAGAATTACATGAGCATAATCTGATGATAATCACAATCTTGGATTATCTACTTCAATAAAAGACTGAAGACATTTTAAAACTGATGTCTTAACCATTATCAAAAAGATAAATTTATTTATATAAGCATTGGTGTCTAATAATAGTTAATTTAACAAAAATAATGTAACATATAATTCACACCGATTCATAGGATAGCATAACTTTATAAGTTATTTTTTTATTTTGCTAAATATTGCATAATGTCTATAATTCATATGTGATGACTCTCTCTTTAACTGCTATTATCGTTCTCTCTGCCACTTTGCTCTTTCCACTAGATTCTGCTTTTGGACAAATTCTAAGTACTAATACTGATGGTACTAGGATACTTTGGGCTCAAGATCCTGATCATGATCCTAATTCCCAATATGGTAATCATGCACCCCAATTTACCGATTCAGCTACTTTGCCTCTTGTGAAGTCATCTTTTACTTTTACTAATATTCTTCTAAACATAACTGCTTTCGGTAATGATGGACCATCCGGTATCTACCTAGTTGTATCTCCACCCATATCTTCCAACGCCGCTGAGTTTAGAATGATTTACAATAGGGTTGGCAATCTAGTTATATTTACTTTTTCTGATATAGAGCTTACGCCCACTTCTGATGTTATTGTACGAAACTATGTCCTAGGTCCCCCTCTTATTTTTAGTAGCGCATATACTGACACAACTGGTAGAAATATCACTGTTGTATTTTCTGATAATATTACAGTAGGTAGTACTACATTCCTTAGCGACTTTGCTATAATTAATTCATCCACTTCTGTGAATAGTATAACTAGTAATAATGCAACTTCTATAATTCTTTCACTAAACTCTACCCTATCTTTTGACGACTCTCCACTTTTATCATACAACGATACAGGCACAAATATTACTAGTGTAAGCACTGGTCTATCACTTGCAAACTTTACAAATCAACCAATCACTAATAATGTTCCATCACCTCCAAACTTTGTTAACGCCTATACAAACCAGCGAGGTGACAACATTACTGTCAACTTTGATAAAGTAATCACTCTTACCAATACCACTTCTCCAACTGACTTTGCAGTAAATATTTCAGGTATTGCTACAACTAGTATAACTAGACATAATGACACTGCCATCAATCTAACACTAGACTCTAACATTCCGCTTGCATTACCATTAACACTATCATATAGTCAAACAACTAGTAATATTACAAACGTGAATGATTTATCACTTGCAAACTTTACAAATCAACCAATCACTAATAATGTTCCAACACCTCCAAACTTTGTTAACGCCTATACAAACCAGCGAGGTGACAACATAATTGTCAACTTTGATAAAGTAGTCACTCTTACCAATACCACTTCTCCAACTGACTTTGCAGTAAGTATTTCAGGTATTGCTACTAGTATAACTAGACATAATGACACTGCAATCAATCTAGCACTAGACTCTAACATTCCACCTGTATTACGATTAACACTATCATATAATCAAACAACTAGTAGTATTACAAACGTGAATGATTTATCACTTGCAAACTTTACAAATCAACCAATCACTAATAATGTTCAATTTTTTGATTTACCTTCCTTGTGGGATACTAGACAGAAAATTACTATTAACAGTAACCAAATAACTACAACTCTTCAAAACTTTACCCTTCTAGTAAGTATCTCTGATTCTGCTTTGAACAATTCAGCTGTTCTACCTAACGGAGTCGATATTATTTTCACTAGCAGTGATGGATTTACTATATTACAGCATGAAATTGAGTCATTCACTAATAATGCTACTACCGGTACCCTAGTAGCTTGGGTTCGTCTACCTACTTTGAGCAATACCAGTGATACTATACTCTACATGTATTATAATGTCTCAATAGCGGCAACTATTATACATGATAATGTTTGGGATTCAGACTATGAAATAATTTATCACATGGATCAATCCACTTTTGGTGCACAATCTACACTAGACTCATCAGGGAATGATTGCCATGCAACACCACGGACTGCAGGTAGTGGTATCTTTTTACCTGATGATTTAGTATCTGCACAAATTGGTAATGGACTAAACTTTGATGGAGTAGACAACAACAACGGAGATTATCTTGATCTTCCAGACTTGGAAGGTAGTCTATTTCACAATACAGACTTTACCATCTCGGCATGGGCAAATATTGATGTCCTTAAAAGTTGGGCTAGAATCGTTGATTTTGGCAATGGTCAGGATAATAACAATATTCTAATTGCTACCCCTCCATCTAGCACGGATTTGAGATATGATATGCGACAGGGTACCAGCTCTGATGGTATCACAGCTAGTGATGTTTTGCAGACAGGTCAATGGGCATACTTTACAGTTGTACATGAATCATCAGGTATAGCAACTATCTACAAAAATGGCACCTCAATTACTAGTGGTTCTGTACATACATCTCTTAATGAGAATAGAGCATCAAACTATATCGGAAGGTCCAATTGGGCAAGTGATTCCTACTTTGATGGCAAATTCGATGAATTCCGACTATCCTCTACTGCTCGCTCTGCAGACTGGATTGCAACAGAGTATGCAAATCAAAACTCTCCTTCTACATTCTTTACTATATCTGCACCTGAAGATAGACGTGTGGTGATAACTTCTGCTATTACCAACACACAAGGTGATAAAATTATAATTACTTTTAATGAAAACATTACCTATTCGGTTATTCCTACTACTGACTTTGCTCTTAATGGAACATCTGCTACAATATCTGGAATTATATCTGATTCCTCTTCAATTACTCTGAATTTAAGCGGAAATCTCTTGACAAATGAAACCATCACTATCTCATATACTAAAACTAGTGGTGGAATAAACTCTACTCAAAATACAGACATAACACTAGAAAACCTTGTGAATCAATCTGTAATTAACAACATTTTAGATACTATTCCCCCAGTAATCACACTGAATGGTGATGCTACTATTTATGTAAAACTTGGCTCATCCTACTCTGAGCAAAACGCCACTACTGATGATGGCTCTCCTATCGTTATTCGTGATGACACTGTAGACACAAATACTGTAGGCAATTACACCATCACATACAACTCTGCTGATTCAGCAGGCAATAATGCCATCCAAGTGAATAGAACTGTAGTTGTTCAACAAATACTAGGTGCCTCTTGGGACACAAGACTACAGATCACTATAGATTCATCTCAAGTAATTGGAAATCATGAAAATTTCACAGTTTTAATATCAATAAATGATACAAATTTCAATTCTACAACTGTTCAATCTGCTGGACAAGATATAAGATTCACTACTACTGATGGCAATACCCTCTTAGAGCATGAAATTGAATCATTTACTAATAATGCTACTACCGGTACCCTAGTAGCTTGGGTTCGTCTACCTACTTTGAGCAATACCAGTGATACCATACTCTACATGTATTATAATGTCTCAACAGCGTCATCTATTCCATATCCTGATGTTTGGGATTCAGACTATGAAATAATTTATCACATGGATCAATCCACTTTTGGTGCAAACTCTACTCTAGACTCATCAGGGAATGATTGTCATGCAACACCACAAGACATATCTTCTGTAATCACTGGACAAATAAGCAGTGGTCTAAACTTTAACACTACAAGTGATTACCTTGCTTTACCTTCCATACCTGCAAATCTCTTCTCTGGTACTTCATTTACTATCTCTGTCTGGGCAAACTATGACAACTTTACTTCATATGGACGTATAGTGGACTTTGGAAGTGGATCACCAAATAACAATATTGTACTTGCAAATGATTATACCGCTAGTGGTATTCATTTTGTAGTACACAATGGTACGAATTTTTTTGGTATGTCTGTTAATTCAGCTGATAATATTTTATCCACAAATCAATGGGGTCATATCACAATAACATTTGATCCTACTTTAACACCTAATACTTTTATCTACAAAGATGGTCAGCAAGTTAAAAACGGATCTGCAGACAACCCCAATTCTGTAGATTGTACTGCTAATCGTATTGGTAGTAATCAAAACAATGGAGAACAATATGTTGGACAACTAGATGAATTCCGACTATCCTCTACTGCTCGCTCTGCAGACTGGATTGCAACAGAGTATGCAAATCAAAACTCTCCCTCTACTTTCTTTACTATATCTGCACCTGAAGATAGACGTGTGGTGATATCTTTTGCTATTACCAACACACAAGGTGATAACATTATAATTACTTTTAATGAAAACATTACCTATTCGGTTATTCCTACTACTGACTTTACTCTTACTGGTACATCTGCTACAATAGATAGTATAACATCAAACTCCTCTTCAATTACTCTGAATTTAAGCGGAAATCTCTTGGCAAATGAAATCATCACTATCTCATATACTAAAACTAGTGGTGGAATAAACTCTACTCAAAGTACAGACATAACACTAGAAAACTTTGTGAATCAACCAATCACTAATAATGTTCTACCACCTCCAATTTTTGTTAGTGCTTATACAAACCAGCAAGGTGACATCATTACTGTCAACTTTGATAAAGGAATCACTCTTACCAATACCACTTCTCCAACTGACTTTGCAGTAAATATTTTAGGTATTGATACAACTAGTATAACTAGACATAATGACACTGCAATCAATCTAACACTAGACTCTAGCATATTCATCACTCACATCATCATTAACACTATCATATAATCAAACAACTAGTAATATCACAAACGTAAATGATTTATCACTTGCAAACTTTATAAATCAACCAATCACTATTAATGTTCCATTTTTTGATCTACCTTCCTTGTGGGATACTAGACAGAAAATTACTATTAACAGTAACCAAATAACTACAACTCTTCAAAACTTTACCCTTCTAGTAAGTATCTCTGATTCTGCTTTGAACAATTCAGTCTGTTCTACCTAACGGAGCTGATATTATTTTCACTAGCAGTGATGGATTTACTATATTACAGCATGAAATTGAGTCATTTACTAATGATGCTACTACCGGTACTCTAGTATCTTGGGTTCGCCTACCTACTTTGAGCAGTACCAATGATACCATACTCTACATGTATTATAATGTCTCATCAGCGGCAACTATTATACATGATAATGTTTGGGATTCAGACTATGAAATAATTTATCACATGGATCAATCCACTTTTATTGCAAACTCTACCCTAGACTCATCAGGGAATGATTGTCATGCAACACCACTATCTGACAGGCTCTACTGACTTTAATTCTAATGATTTAGTATCTGCACAAATTGGTAATGGACTAAACTTTGATGGAGTAGACAACAACACCGGAGATTATCTTGATCTTCCAGACTTGGAAGGTAGTCTATTCAACAATACAGATTTTACCATCTCGGCATGGGCAAATATTGATGCCTTTAAAAGTTGGGCTAGAATCGTTGATTTTGGCAATGGTCATGAACAAGCCAATATTATATTTCGTGCCGTTCAAACTATATCGCATTTGGAATATCAAATACACAATGCTGATAACGTCCAGAAGGTAGCAGCTATAGATGTTTTGCAGATAGGTCAATGGGCATACCTTACAGTTGTACATGAATCATCAGGTGCAGCAACTATCTACAAAGATGGCACCTCACATGATAGTCGTTCTCTGCATACATCTAATGATGTGAATAGAACATCAAACTATATTGGAAGAGCCAATAATCCAGATCATTTCTACTTTGATGGCAAATTCGATGAATTCCGACTATCATCTACTGCTCGCTCTGCAGACTGGATTGCAACAGAGTATGCAAATCAAAACTCACCTTCTACTTTCTTTACTATATCTGCACCTGAAGATAGACGTGTAGTGATAACTTCTGCTATTACCAACACACAAGGTGATAATATTATAATTACTTTTAATGAAAACATTATCTATTCGGTTATTCCTACTACTGACTTTACTCTTACTGGTACATCTGCTACAATATCTGGAATTATATCTGATTCCTCTTCAATTACTCTGAATTTAAGCAGAAATCTCTTGTCAAATGAAATCATCACTATCTCATATACTAAAACTAGTGGTGGAATAAACTCTACTCAAAATACAGACATAACACTAGAAAGCTTTGTGAATCAACCTGTAATTAACAACATTTTAGATACTATTGCTCCAGTCATCACACTGAATGGTGCTAGTACAATAACACTAAGCATAAACTCTACATATAATGAGCAAAACGCCACTACTGATGATGGTTCTCCTATCGTCATTGGTGGTGACACTGTAGATACAAATACTGTAGGCAATTACACCATCACATACAACTCTGTTGATTCATCAGGTAATGATGCCATCCAAGTGAATAGAACTGTAGTTGTTCAACAAACACTAGACACCTCTTGGAACACAAGACTACAGATCACTATAGATTCATCTCAAGTAATTGGAAATCATGAAAATTTCACAGTTTTAATATCAATAAATGATACAAATCTCAATTCTACAACTGTTCAATCTGCTGGACAAGATATAAGATTCACTACTACTGATGGCACTACTCTCTTAGAGCATGAAATTGAATCATTTACTAATAATGCTACTACCGGTACCCTAGTAGCTTGGGTTCGTCTACCTACTTTGAGCAGTACCAGTGATACCATACTCTACATGTATTATAATGTCTCAACAGCGTCATCTATTCCATATCCTGATGTTTGGGATTCAGACTATGTAATAATTTATCACATGGATCAATCCACTTTTGGTGCACAATCTACACTAGACTCATCAGGGAATGATTGTCACGCAACACCACTATCTACAGGCTCTACTGACTTTAATTCTAGTGATTTAGTATCTGCACAAATTGGTAATGGACTAAACTTTGATGGAGTAGACAACAACCACGGAGATTATCTTGATCTTCCAGACTTGGCAAGTAGTCTATTCTACAATACAGACTTTACCATCTCGGCATGGGCAAATATTGATGTCCTTAAAAATTGGGCTAGAATCGTTGATTTTGGCAAGGGTCAGGCAAATCACAATATTCTATTTGCTACCCCTCCAGGTACCACGAATTTAAGATATGAAATGCTACGGAATGACAGTTCTTTGGGTGTCACAGCTGAGTAATGTTTCGCAGACAGGTCAATGGGCATACTTTACAGTTGTACATGAATCATCAGGTACCGCAACTATCTACAAAAATGGCACCTCAATTGATAGTGGTTCTGTGCATACATCTCTTAATGTGAATAGAGTATCAAACTATATCGGAAGATCCAATTGGGAAGGTGATTCCTACTTTGATGGCAAATTCGATGAATTCCGACTATCATCTACTGCTCGCTCTGCAGACTGGATTGCAACAGAGTATGCAAATCAAAATTCTCCTTCTACTTTCTTTACTATATCTGCACCTGAAGATAGAAGTGTAGTGATAACTTCTGCTATTACCAACACACAAGGTGATAACATTATAATTACTTTTAATGAAAACATTATCTATTCGGTTATTCCTACTACAGACTTTACTCTTACTGGTACATCTGCTACAATAGATGGCATAACATCAAACTCCTCTTCAATTACTCTGAATTTAAGCAGAAATCTCTTGTCAAATGAAATCATCACTATTTCATATACTAAAACTAGTGGTGGAATAAACTCTATTCAAAGTACAGACATAACACTAGAAAACTTTGTGAATCAACCTGTAATTAACAACATTCCAGATACTACTCCCCCAGTAATCACACTGAATGGTGCTAGTACAATAACACTAAGCATAAACTCTACATATAATGAGCAAAACGCCACTACTGATGATGGCTCTCCTATCGTTATTCGTGGTGACACTGTAGATACAAATACTGAAGGCAATTACACCATCACATACCACTCTACTGATTCATCAGGCAATAATGCCACCCAAGTTAATAGAATTGTAATAATTTCTGATGCACTAGATAATACTCCCCCAGTAATCACACTGAATGGTAATAATGTCGTTTATGTAGAACTTGGCTAATCCTACTCTGAGCAAAACGCCACTACTGATGATGGTTCTCTAGTAACAATTGGTGGTGACACTGTAAATTCATCTCTAGTGGGAAATTATACCGTCACCTATGACTCTGTTGATTCAGTAGGAAATAATGCCACCCAAGTGAATAGAACTATAGTTGTTCATGACACTACTCCCCCAGTAATCACACTGAATGGTAATAATATCGTTTATGTAGAACTTGGCTAATCCTACTCTGAGCAAAACGCCACTACTGATGATGACTCTCCTATCGTTATTCGTGGTGACACTGTAGACACAAATACTGAAGGCAATTACACCATCACATACCACTCTACTGATTCATCAGGCAATAATGCCACCCAAGTTAATAGAACTGTAATTGTTCGTGACACTACTCCCCCAGTAATCACACTGAATGGTAATAATGTCGTTTATGTAGAACTTGACTCATCCTACTCTGAGCAAAACGCCACTACTGATGATGGCTCTCCAGTAACAATTGGTGGTGACAATGTAAATTCATCTCTCGTGGGAAATTATACCGTCACCTATGACTCTGTTGATTCAGCAGGAAATAATGCCACCCAAGTGAATAGAACTATAGTTGTTCGTGACACTACTCCCCCAGTAATCACACTGAATGGTGCTAGTACAATAACACTAAGCATAAACTCTACATATAATGAGCAAAACGCCACTACTGATGATGGCTCTCCTATCGTTATTCGTGGTGACACTGTAGATACAAATACTGTAGGCAATTACACCATCACATACCACTCTACTGATTCATCAGGCAATAATGCCACCCAAGTTAATAGAACTGTAATAATTTCTGTACCAGATACTACTCCCCCAGTAATCACACTGAATGGTAATAATGTCGTTTATGTAGAACTTGACTCATCCTACTCTGAGCAAAACGCCACTACTGATGATGGCTCTCCAGTAACAATTGGTGGTGACACTGTAAATTCATCTCTCAAGGGAAATTATACCGTCACCTATGACTCTGTTGATTCAGCAGGAAATAATGCCACCCAAGTGAATAGAACTATAGTTGTTCGTGACACTACTCCCCCAGTAATCACACTGAATGGTGCTAGTACAATAACACTAAGCATAAACTCTACATATAATGAGCAAAACGCCACTACTGATGATGGCTCTCCAGTAACAATTGGTGGTGACACTGTAAATTCATCTCTCAAGGGAAATTATACCGTCACATACAACTCTGTTGATTCATCAGGCAATAATGCCACCCAAGTTAATAGAACTGTAATAATTTCTGTACCAGATACTACTCCCCCAGTAATCACACTAATTGGTAATGCTACTGTTTATGTAGAACTTGACTCATCCTACTCTGAGCAAAACGCCACGACTAATGATAACTCTCCAGTAACAATTGGTGGTGACACTGTAAATTCATCTCTCGTGGGAAATTATACCGTCACATATGACTCTGTTGATTCAGCAGGAAATAATGCCACCCAAGTGAATAGGCTTGTAATTGTTAGTGACACTATTCCCCCAGTAATCACACTGAATGGCAATAGTACCATAACACTATTTGTTGGCGCTACATATAATGAGCAAAACGCCACTACTGATGATAACTCTCCAGTAACAATTGGTGGTGACACTGTAAATTCATCTCTCAAGGGAAATTATATCGTCACATACAACTCTGTTGATTCAGCAGGAAATAATGCCACCCAAGTTGATAGAACTGTAATAATTTCTAGTACACCAGATGATACTCCCCCAGTAATCACACTAATTGGTAATGCTACTGTTTATGTAGAACTTGACTCATTCCTACTCTGAGCAAAACGCCACTACTGATGATGACTCTCCAGTAACAATTGGTGGTGACACTGTAAATTCATCTCTCGTGGGAAATTATACCGTCACATATGACTCTGTTGATTCAGCAGGAAATAATGCCACCCAAGTGAATAGGCTTGTAATTGTTAGTGACACTATTCCCCCAGTAATCACACTGAATGGCAATAGTACCATAACACTATTTGTTGGCGCTACATATAATGAGCAAAACGCCACTACTGATGATGGTTCTCCAGTAACAATTGGTGGTGACACTGTAGATACAAATACTGAAGGCAATTACACCATCACATACAACTCTGCTGATTCATCAGGCAATAATGCCACCCAAGTTGATAGAACTGTAATAATTTCTAATGCATCAGATACTACTCCCCCAGTAATCACACTAATTGGTAATGCTACTGTTTATGTAGAACTTGACTCATCCTACTCTGAGCAAAACGCCACTACTGATGATGGCTCTCTAGTAACAATTGGTGGTGACACTGTAAATTCATCTCTCGTGGGAAATTATACCGTCACCTATGACTCTACTGATTCAGCAGGAAATGATGCCACCCAAGTGAATAGGCTTGTAATTGTTCGTGACACTATTCCCCCAGTAATCACACTGAATGGTGCTAGTACAATAACACTAAGCATAAACTCTACATATAATGAGCAAAACGCCACTACTGATGATGGCTCTCCTATCGTTATTGGTGGTGACACTGTAAATACAGATACTGAAGGCAATTACACCATCACATACAACTCTGCTGATTCATCAGGCAATAATGCCACCCAAGTTAATAGAATTGTAATAATTTCTGATGCACCAGATGATACTCCCCCAGTAATCACACTAATTGGTAATGCTACTGTTTATGTAGAACTTGGCTCATCCTACTCTGAGCAAAACGCCACTACTGATGATGGTTCTCTAGTAACAATTGGTGGTGACACTGTAAATTCATCTCTCGTGGGAAATTATACCGTCACCTATGACTCTACTGATTCATCAGGAAATGATGCCACCCAAGTGAATAGGCTTGTAATTGTTCGTGACACTACTCCCCCAGTAATCACACTGAATGGCAATAGTATCATAACACTATTTGTTGGCGCTACATATAATGAGCAAAACGCCACTACTGATGATGGTTCTCCTATCGTTATTCGTGGTGACACTGTAGATACAAATACTGAAGGCAATTACACCATCACATACCACTCTACTGATTCATCAGGCAATAATGCCACCCAAGTTAATAGAACTGTAATAATTTCTGTACCAGATACTACTCCCCCAGTAATCACACTGAATGGTAATAATATCGTTTATGTAGAACTTGGCTCATCCTATTCTGAGCAAAACGCCACTACTGATGATGGTTCTCCTATCGTTATTCGTGGTGACACTGTAGATACAAATACTGAAGGCAATTACACCATCACATACCACTCTACTGATTCATCAGGCAATAATGCCACCCAAGTGAATAGAACTATAGTTGTTCGTGACACTACTCCACCAACAGTCGTTGGTACCCCGATTTATAATACTGTGACAAACACTCTAACCATTACATTTAGTGAAAATGTAACTATAACTGACTCATTAGAATTTGTTTTATCTGGTTCCAATAACTCTTTTGGTGTTATTAATTATACAAACAATCCTACTTTGGTTGTAACTTATCCTTCGGCTGTATCCCGATCTTACATTATAAATCAAGCAACTCTTAGCAATAATTTGACTCTTACTGGACTTGGCATCACAGATGCTGCAAATAATAGTCTAGTTGCTGTGATACTGGAATATACCACCTTATATTCACCAATCATCACACTGGATGGTAATGCTACTATTTACGTAGAGCAAGGCACATCCTACTCTGAACTGGGAGCTGCCACTCATGATGGCTCTACAATAGTCATTGGCGGTGACACTGTAAATCCTGATACCTTGGGCAACTATACCATCACATACGACTCTACGAATTCGGTAGGAGATGCTATCCAAGTGAATAGAACTGTAATTGTTCGTGACACTATTGCCCCAACAGTCGTTGGTACTCCAGTATATGATGCTCAAACACACACTCTATCCATTACATTTAGTGAAAATGTAAGTATAACTAATCCATCACAATTGCTTATAGGATTCGTTTTCCCTTCTAATATTAATTATACAAACAATCCTACTCTGGTTCTAACTTTTAACAGCACAGCCACCGAATCTATATTTAACGTTTTTATCGAGTCAGTTGATGGTACTCGGGTAACTATTAATGCAAATTCAATTGTAGATACTGCAAATAATGGTATACTTACTAATAACCCATCATTCAGTGTCCAAAACATCATTTCATCAGACGATCAGGTATTATCTCCTGCCACTATTCATGTGGACGCACCATTAATTCTCACACCTGAACATCAAAATGTTACTATCAATTATGTCGCTACTACTTTAAACACTACTAATATCACTGCAGGATTAACTGCCAAACTTGTATCTACTAATGTCATTACAGTCATGATACCTACTAGTACTATTATTACTCATGATGGTACTTGGGATTCGCAATTCCTTGCACCACGTACTGCTACTATTACTATACCCTCTACAACTGTAGGTCAGACTACTACTAGTCATGTAACGATTACAGCTATAACTTTGGGAGATGTAACAATTGATCTCAACCTAGGTGATACAGTTGCGTCTATTGTATTTGAAAATCAAGGTGGAAATAATCATAATATATATTATGTAAATACTATTGGCTCTACACCAACCCAGATATTATCCTGTGGTACTAGTAATATCGCAGAAATTAATACTCTTTTAACCACTACTTCCACAAACGAATGTTTTGTAGATGACAACACTCATGTAGCAATTTACACCACTCACCTATCCACCTTTGCTCTAACATCTTCCACCAGTACCACTAGTACTCAAGCACCTGCACCTATTCCATTTACTAGTAGTGGTGGTGGCAGTAGCTCAGGAGGAGGAGGTGGCAGCGCAAATCGTATATTCACTGGTGGTCAAGCCCCAATAATTGTAGAGGCTATTATTCACAAAGTATCTTGGGAAGTCACTGATGATAAAAAACTAGTTGAAATTATTGCTAGCCCATCATCTGATGATGCTTTTGTTACTATTAGTAGTTCCAAACTAGGGGTAATTGCAACTCAACTCTCCCTAACACAGCCCTACTCTGATAGAGCCGTCTATTTGGGTCTAGTGTCTTCTGATGAACGCTTAGTATCTGTAAAGGCTAGCGTATACTCTAATACTTTCTTTACAAGTGAAAAAAAATTAGTAGATGTTTCTCAACCCACAGGTTCCATCACTTTTGATTCTACATTACCTGTTGCATCTACCGGTACCATAATGGACAATAAAACCATAATGGACAATAAAACCATAAAGGATGATAAAACCATAAAGGATGATAAAACCATAAAGGATGATAAAACCATAAAGGATGATAAAACCATAAAGGATGATAAAACCATAAAGGATGATAAAACCATAAAGGATGATAAAACCATAAAGGATGATAAAACCATAAAGGATGATGACTCTACTACCACTCCTCCTGGTGAAGGTGGTTGTCTAATCGCAACAGCAGTATATGGAACTGAGCTTTCACAACAAGTACAAATGCTCAGAGAGATACGTGATACAACTTTAATGACTAGTCTACCTGGAATATCATTTATAACATCATTCAACCAAATCTATTACACCTTTTCACCTGTAATTGCAGATGCTGAGCGTGAAAACCCTCTACTGCGTGAAATAATTCAGACTATTCTGTATCCTCTACTCTCTAGTGTCTCTATAATGACGATGGCAGATGACTCGGAGAATAGTGTGTTGGCTTTGGGATTACTTGTAATTGCTATCAACTTGCTAATTTATGTTGGTCTACCAACATTGGCATTTGTTTATCTACATAAAAAAATTAAATCTGTCAAACTCGTATCTTAAATTCCTTACATAAAATCATTTCACTCAAACCTAATTTTGACCACAATGATGTGATGGAAAAAAATTAAATATTTGATATATGCAATATGACGAATCTGATACTATTAATTTAAAAACTCAATCTGAGATATTTGCCGACTATTTATGTGACATATCTGTAAAATCCACACCAAATAAACTTGGTACTAGTGGCAATGAGTTAATTGTTAATAATCATAGTAAAGACTCTATTGCAAATTCGGGTGCTATTCATGGAGCGATACTATAATCTCTATTTTAATTTTATTTCTTTTGATTCTTCTTGGATTTATCACTATTTCTTGTAATCAACATATATGAACCATAAATTAATAATCCTGCTAGAAGAATATAAAATCCATATCTGCCAAGATAATGTGTAAAAGATAGATCTGTTTGATTGATATACGCAATCAAAATATTAATCGTGAGATATACAATCAATAAAACATCCATGTTATTTTGTCTCCGTTTTTATCCAGTGTATAAAAAAGAATCTCAAATACATTTTATTCACTACTTGTCAATAATATCAGATATCTTATTTGCCAAATCACCGTATTTGTTATTATATGTTGAACGTTATGTTAAAAGATCATCAAAATAATTACTCAAATGAGCATTATGAGCATTGGTATCTTTTAAATAATTATTTTCTAATACGGTCATATACTGTAAAATTTCATCATAACGATCCCATTGATTATTTGTAGAGTATCTTGTCAAAAGAGTGTTTAATAGACTATATACTCTTCATTATACTCTGTGGTGATTTCAGCATATATCTTATTGAACTGTCTCAAAGTTTATCACGTTAAGGTTGCGACATTTGCGTAAGATTCTAACTGTATCAATTCATTGTTTAGTTTCTGTACTTCTTTCATCTTGTTTAATAATTCGACACTTTTGTCATAAAGACCAACATATTCATTAATACTGGGAATATTTGAAATAGATAGTGTACCTCCTAGAGCAATTATATTTTTATTCCCTTTGAAGATGCCAATGCCTGATACAATCAAACCGAATATGAATTGCCAAACCCTATCATAATCAATTCATTTGCCATATTATGTTAATTTTGTTTTTATCTTATTCTTATCTTTCACTAAGAATTCCTACTCTTCAATCTGGCAATCCTTTTTTGTATCTGTTTAATCTCCTCATTGATCTCTACTTTTTGTCTCTCAACATCTTTTTTCTGACCAACGAGTATCTTCAGTTGCATACTATACGCCTTAATCATTGTAGTGTCATTAGCAGGACCACAATAATCATTCTTTACCCTTTGAGTATCTTTATCATAATGAGAAAGATAGATGTATTTTTTCTTATTCTGTATCTTTTCCAATATTTGCATACTGGCTCTAATACGATTCATATTATAAGTCTATTATACAATTAGTTAATACCATAGATTCATATAATAATATACTATTAATCCATAGTATGAATCAATGTAAACAAAAAGCAAAAGTAATGATGCAAACAGTAGGCAACTTTGCACAAGTGGACACCAACAAATTTGAAATAAAATCTCAAACAAATCCAAACAAACTATACAATGTAAGCAGAACGGGTCAAGGACTTGTGTATGTGTGTGTAAAAATCACACAATTCGAAGAGCAGATTGCAAGCATATACAATTAGTCAAATGTATAATGATTACAAATAGAGGATATGCGAATAATAATTTTAGAATAATGGAATAGACTAGACTGAATCTGTGTAAATACTGTAATTCAGGTAATATCAAAAAAGATGGTATGAGGAACAACAAACAAGGAAAAATACAACGATTCAAATGTTTATATTGTAATAAACGCTTTACATCAAATTTTGAATTTGAGGGTAAACAATCTAATTCAAAAATAATTACAGGTGCATTACAAATGTACTATTCAGGTATGTCAGTTGGAGATATTTCAACACATTATGAGTTTGATACTGATGTGAATCATTCTACTATGAATCGCTGGATTGCCAAATACCCTGTAATGTTAACTAGATATCTAGATGAGATTATACCACGTGTTGGCAATTGGATTCGTGCTGATAAAGTATGAATAAAGGTGTCAGGTAAGTCAAAATATCTATTTGCATCTATGAATAATGACACTCGTTTTGGTTTAGCTGAAAGACATGGCCGATACTAAATTTCAGCACAATGCAGATTATTTGTTGAAACTGACTAAATTGATTACTGGGAATAAAACACCCAAGCATTTTATCACAGATGGATTACCATCATAGAGTAAATCGTCAAGAAGAGTATTTGGCAGAGAAACACAACATGATTAAATATGATGGAACGTCTAAATGGTGAGATTCGTGATTGTAAGAAAGTGTTTAGAGGATTGAAGAGAAGATAGTCTGATTATTAATGGTGTGACAGTGTATTACAATTATGCCAAAAAGTATAGTGATATTGACAATAAGAGACCATCTAAGAGAGCAAAGATAACTGTCAAGGGTCATAACAAGTGGAATACTTTGATACAGAGTGCAAGTTTGCATGATTATGATACCATCTAATTTTTGGGGCAAAATTTTCAATTAAACCTTTCATTGCATTATGACATTTCTTCATATCCTTGTTAATAGAGTTAGACTCTAATTGCTCAATATTGCATTCACTACATTTATCATCATTCATATAGATTTTGTCATGTTTGCCACATAATTTTCCATTTAATTCTAACGTTGGATCTAATCTAACGAGTCATTCAACATTAAACATACTCAAATAATGAAACATTTTACTGTGATTTATAATAAAATCGGCAAGGTGCTATTTATCAGATATATCCTAAAATTAATTCATCGCTCATTGGTCTTATCCCAATTAGGATAAAAACATAATAATTTCAATTTGTTAAAATTGTCAGTATAGACATTTAATTGCTTGAATATATCCTCATATTGTGATGACACCTGTTCATTGTAGGTTATAGCAGTATCTTTCAATCCCTCAGTTGCCTGCTCATATTTATCACGAGATAAAGTTTACTGTTTTAATAAAAAATTGGTAAAGTATCCTGCTTTCTTGTGATGATTAAGAAAATGTTTCATCCAGTAATCTTTTGTAATATCTTTTTTCTCAAAATGGAAATTACATAATGTGCACATTATATGATTATTCATGGGATAAACATGCTAATGAAATTGCTGACTGATATTCAAATTTATCACATAGTATGTCGTTATGATTCATTAAAGATTTTGCATATTTTGCACTATATCTAACACCATTCCATATATTTTTATGAGAAATATGGATTTTAGAATCATCGGACACGATTATTTTTAAATAATTCATATATTTAGATCGGTAATGATGTTTTTAGTATTAAATTATTAGAACCATTAATAACACCCGAATTTGCAATAGAGCC